>NZ_CP167996.1:4800000-6101021 GCF_040224055.2 Pseudomonas sp. WHRI 8519
ATCAGCTCTTTCATGCCCCGCGACTCGAGCTGGAACACCGCCGTGGTTTCGGCCTTCTGCAGCAACTCGTAGGTCTTGCGATCGTCCAGCGGGATGAAGTCGATGTTGACGTCGGGCAGATTGTTCTTGGCCTGCTCGCGGTTGATCGTCTCCATGGCCCACTTGATGATGGTCAGGGTACGCAGGCCAAGGAAGTCGAACTTGACCAGGCCGGCGGCCTCGACATCGTCCTTGTCGAACTGGGTCACCAGGCCGCCGCCCTCTTCGTCACAGGCGATCGGCGAAAAATCGGTGAGCTTGGTCGGGGCGATGACCACACCACCGGCGTGCTTGCCGGTACCACGGGTGACACCTTCGAGCTTGAGCGCCATTTCCCAGATTTCGCGGGCGTCTTCGTCGCCCTTGAGGAAGTCGCGCAGGATCTCTTCCTGCTCGTAGGCCTTCTCCAGGGTCATGCCCACTTCGAACGGGATCATCTTCGACAGACGGTCAGCCAGGCCATAGGACTTGCCCTGCACCCGCGCCACGTCGCGTACCACCGCCTTGGCGGCCATGGTCCCGAAGGTGATGATCTGGCTGACCGCGTTGCGCCCGTAGGCGTCGGCCACGTAGTCGATCACCCGGTCCCGGCCATCCATGCAGAAGTCGACGTCGAAGTCGGGCATGGAAACACGTTCAGGGTTCAGGAACCGTTCGAACAGCAGGTCATAGGCCAGAGGATCGAGGTCGGTGATCTTCAGTACGTAGGCCACCAGCGAGCCGGCACCCGAACCACGGCCAGGGCCTACCGGCACGCCGTTGTTCTTGGCCCACTTGATGAAGTCCATAACGATCAGGAAGTAACCCGGGAAACCCATCTGGATGATGATGTCCAGTTCGAATTTCAGGCGGTCCAGGTAGACCTGGCGCTTCTCTTCGTAATTGGGCGTGGTCTCCTTGGGCCAGAGCACTGCCAGGCGCTCCTCCAGGCCTTCGTGCGAGACATGGCGCAAGTAGTCGTCGATCCCCATGCCATTGGGCGTGGGGAAATCCGGCAGGAAGTACTTGCCCAGCTGTACCTGTATGTTGCAGCGCTTGGCGATCTCGACGGTGTTGGCGATGGCGTCGGGCAGGTCGCTGAACAGCTCGGCCATTTCCTCCGCGCTTTTGAGGTACTGCTGGTCGCTGTACATGCGCGGGCGACGCGGGTCGTCCAGGGTCCAGCCTTCACCGATGCACACCCGGCTTTCGTGGGCGTCGAAGTCCGATTGCTTGATAAAGCGCACATCATTGGTGGCCACGAGCGGCGCGCCGACCTTGTCGGCCAGCGCCACGGCAGCGTGCACGTACTCTTCGTCACCGGCACGATTGGTGCGCTGCACCTCGACGTAAAAACGCTCGGGGAACATGCCCATCCAGTCGTGTAGCAGCGCCTCGGCCTCAGTGGCACGGCCGGCCATCAGCGCCATACCGATATCGCCCTCCTTGCCAGCAGACAGGGCAATCAGGCCTTCGCTGGCCGAGGCGACCCATTCACGCTGAAGAATCACCAGGCCATTGCGTTGGCCGTCGGTCCAGCCTCGGGAGATCAGCTCGGTAAGGTTGCGGTAACCCTTGGGGTTCATCGCCAGGAAGCAGATACGCGACAGCGGCGCTTCAGGATCGGCACCGGCCAGCCACAGGTCAGCACCGCAGATCGGCTTGATGCCCGCGCCCATGGCGGTCTTGTAGAACTTCACCAGCGCACACATGTTGCTCTGGTCAGTGATCGCCACCGCGGGCATGTTCATCCCGGCCAGCGCCTTGGCCAGCGGTTTGATCCGCACCAGGCCGTCGACCAGCGAGAATTCGGAGTGGACGCGCAGGTGAACGAAGGGAACCGACATGGAAGATCCTGTAGCAGTGCTGAACGACAAAGGCGGGATTGTAGCGTAAAAGCGAGGGGGGGTTGGGGACGCAAGGCGCCCCCAATAGGCTAGATCAGAGAATCGGTAATGCCTTCACGGGCTTCCCAAGCGGCCCGTACCGGCGCAAAGGAACGCCGATGGATGGGGGTGGGCCCGAGGCGGGCCAGGGCTTGCAGATGTACCGGCGTCGGGTAGCCCTTGTGCCCGCCAATCCCGTACCCCGGATAAATCAGCTCGAATGCGCTCATCTCGCGATCGCGGGTCACTTTGGCCAGGATCGACGCTGCAGCGATGGCCGGCACTTGGCTATCGCCCTTGATGACCGGAGCAGCCGGCACCGACAGTTTGGGGCAGCGGTTACCGTCGATCAGAGCGAGCCTGGGAGTAACGCTCAGGCCTTCGACCGCACGCTGCATGGCCAGCATGGTCGCTTGCAGAATATTGAGACGGTCGATTTCCTCCACTTCGGCGCGGGCAATGCAAAAACTCAGGGCTTTCGCACAGATCTCGTCGAACAGCGCTTCGCGCTTGGCTTCGGTGAGTTTCTTCGAATCGTTGAGGCCGAGGATCGGCCGCGCCGGGTCAAGAATCACCGCGGCTGTGACAACGGCGCCGCACAGCGGGCCGCGCCCGACTTCGTCGACGCCGGCAACCAGGTCCTCGACCAGGTTGAAATCCAGTCCTATCTGCATGTCAGCGGTCCTTGAGCAAAGCCAGCACCGCGTCGGCCGCCTGGTTGGAGGCGTCGCGGCGCAGGGTGCGGTGAATCTCGTCGAAGCGCTCGGTCTGCTGCCTGCCATCGGCCACCAGGGGGGCCAGGGTTTGCGCCAGGGCCTCGCTGGTGGCGGCATCCTGCAGCAACTCGGGCACCAACTCGCGCTGGGCGAGCAAGTTGGGCAAAGACACGTAGGGGCTTTTCACCAGACGCTTGAGAATCCAGTAGGTCAATGGCGCGAGGCGATAGGCAACGACCATGGGGCGCTTGTACAGCATGGCCTCCAGGGTGGCGGTACCCGAGGCGATCAGCACCGCATCACAGGCAGCGAGCGCCTGATGCGACTGGCCATCGAGCAACGTCAAAGGCAAATCGCGACCTTCCAGCATCTGTTCGAGCTGTGCGCGCCGCGCGCCATTGGCGCACGGCAATACAAACTGCACGCCGGGTATCAGCTCGCGCAGGCGCTGCGCCGCATCCAGGAACAACGCCCCCAGGCGCCCGACTTCCCCGCCACGGCTACCGGGCATCAGGGCAACCACCGGCCCTGCATCGAGCCCCAGCGCCCCGCGTGCAGCCTGCCGATCCGCAGCCAACGGTATGGTATCGGCCAAGGGATGGCCGACGAACCTTACCGGCACGCCCTGTTCTTCATAGAAGCGTGCTTCGAAGGGCAGCAGCGTCAGCATCAGATCGCAACCTTCACGAATCTTCAGCACGCGCTTCTGCCGCCATGCCCAGACCGAAGGGCTGACGTAATGCACAGTCTTGATACCCGCCTGGCGCAGCTTCAGTTCGATATTGAGGGTGAAATCAGGTGCATCGATGCCAATGAACACATCGGGCTTTTCAGCGATGAGGGTCTGGATCAGTGCCTTGCGCCGCTTGAGCAGCTCGCGCAGGCGCCCCAGCACCTCGACCAGGCCCATGACCGCCAGACGCTCCATCGGGAAATACGACTGCATGCCCTCGGCTTCCATCAGCGGACCGCCAACACCGATGAACCGCACCTGGGGATGACGCGCCTTCAAGGCGCGCATCAGACCGGAACCCAGAATATCGCCGCTGGCCTCACCCGCGACCAAGGCTACGCAAAGTTGCGCCATGTCAGCGGGTAATGCCGCGAGCAGAGTTCACGATCGACTGACGGAACAAGTCGACCTGTGGGTGTTTGCCGGCCAGCTCATCCAGCTCCTTGACCGCTTCTTCAACGGTCAGGCCCTGGCGGTAGACGATCTTGTAGGAACGACGCAGGGCATGGATGACCTCGTCGCTGAAACCGCGACGGCGCATGCCTTCGAAGTTCATGCTGCGGGCTTCGGCGGGGCTGCCGAATACCGTGACGAATGCCGGAACGTCCTTGCCGATTGCCGTGCCCATGCCGGAGAAGGCATGCGCGCCGATGTGGCAGTACTGGTGCACCAGGGTGAACCCGGAGAGGATCGCCCAGTCACCCACATGCACATGCCCGGCCAGCGCAGTGTTATTGACCAGGATGCAATGGTTTCCGATCACACTGTCATGGCCGATATGGGCGTAGGCCATGATCAGGTTGTGGTCACCCAGCGTGGTTTCAGCGCGATCCTGAACCGTGCCACGGTGAATGGTCACACCCTCGCGAATCACGTTGTGATCACCGATCACCAGGCGCGTCGGTTCACCTTTGTACTTCAGGTCCGGGGTGTCTTCGCCGATCGAGGAAAACTGGTAGATGCGGTTGTGCTTGCCGATCCGGGTCGGACCTTTGAGCACCACGTGAGGACCAATGACGGTACCCTCCCCGATTTCAACATCAGGGCCAACGATCGACCACGGGCCGACCTCGACGCCATCGGCCAATTTGGCCGACGGATCGATGATCGCCCGTGGATCAATCGAATTCATAGCTCACGTTCCGCACAGGTGATCTCAGCCGAGCACACTGGCTTGCCATCGACCAGAGCCCGGCACTCGAACTTCCAGATGGTCTTCTTACGGCCGATGAACTTGGCCTCAAGCACCAACTGGTCGCCCGGCAGGACGGGCTGACGGAAACGCAGCTTGTCGGAACCAACGAAGTAATACAGCGTGCCGTCGGCCGGCTTGGCATCGAGCATCTTGAAACCGAGAATGCCTGCAGCCTGTGCCATGGCTTCGATGATCAGCACGCCTGGCATCACCGGGTGCTCCGGGAAATGCCCGTTGAAGAACGGCTCATTGATGCTGACATTCTTGTAGGCACGAATGCTCTGGGCCTCGAAGTCCAGATCCGTTACACGATCCACCAACAGGAACGGGTAACGGTGAGGCAGGTATTCGCGAATCTCGTTGATGTCCATCATTTCGGGGGGAAGCCTGTAATAAGAATAGGGAGCGCAGGTGCTGACCACACGCTCCTTTTGCAATCCAAAGAGGAGCCAGCTAGCGACTGTTCACTCTTGCTCAGGAAATGGTATCAGCCTTCTGATGTCGGCTGGCCACCTGAGGTCACGGTATCGACACGTTTTTCCAGCTGCTGGAGACGTTTGGACATGTCATCCAGTTGGCGGATACGCGCAGCGCTCTTGCGCCAGTCAGCCAGTGGCTGCATGGCAGTACCGGAAGAATAGGCACCCGGTTCGGTGATCGAACGAGTGACCATGGTCATCCCGGAGACGAATACGTTGTCGCACACATCGATGTGCCCCACCATGCCGACGCCGCCAGCGATGGTGCAGTGCTTGCCAATGCGCGTGCTGCCGGAAATCCCGACGCAGGCAGCCATGGCCGTGTGCTCGCCGATCTGCACGTTGTGAGCGATCTGGATCTGGTTGTCGAGCTTGACGCCGTCAGCGATCCGCGTGTCGGACAATGCGCCCCTGTCCACCGCAGTGTTCACGCCGATTTCGACGTCATCACCCAGGGTGACACCGCCGATCTGGGCGATCTTGCGCCATACGCCCTTCTCGTTGGCAAAGCCGAAGCCCTCGCCACCGATCACCGCACCAGACTGGATGACCACGCGCTTGCCAATGGTCACGTCGTGATACAGCGTGACCCGCGGTGCCAACCAGCCACCCTCACCGACCACACAACGGGCACCGATCACGCAATGCGCACCGATACTGACGTTCGCGCCAATGCGGGCGCCGCTCTCGATGACCACGAACGGCCCGATGCTGGCGCTGGCATCCACCTGTGCATCCTCGGCGACCACGGCGCTGGGATGAATTCCCGCTACAGCCTTGGGTTTTGGATCGAACAGGTGGGAAATGCGCGCGTAGGCCAGGTACGGGTCCGCCACGATCAGCGCATTCCCGGCGAAGCCTTCGGCATCTGCAGCCTGCAGCAATACCGCTGCTGCCTGACAGTTATCCAGGTACTTGCGGTACTGCTTGTTGGCAAGAAAGCTCAACTGACCGGGGCCGGCCTCCTGCAAGGTGGCCAGCCCGGTGATCTGTAGCGCCTCGGAGCCTTTGAGAGTGGCCCCGAGGGCCTCGGCCAACTGGCCGAGCGTCATGGTCACGGTCATATCAACGGGCTTGGTTCATGCGCTCGATGACTTGGCGGGTGATGTCGTACTGAGGCTTGACATCAATGACCGCGCCACGCTCGAGGACCAGGTCGTAACCGCCTTTCTTGATCACTTCTTCGACAGCACCGTCGAGCTTGGGCTTGAGCTGCTTGAGCATGTCGCGGTCAGCGACCGCTTTGGCTTCATTCAGCTCCTTGGACTGGAACTGGAAGTCACGTGCCTTTTGCTTGAACTCAAGCTCCAGGCGCTCGCGCTCTGGCTGGGCCAACTTGTCGCCGCCCTTGATCAAGCGGTCCTGAATGCCTTTGGCACTGCTTTCGAGGGTCTTGAGCTTGGTCAACTGCGGGCCGAACTTCTTCTCGGCATCCACCGCGTACTTCTTGGCGGCATCGGATTCAAGCAACGCCATCTGATAGTTCAGCACGGCAACCTTCATTTCGGCGAAAGCCGGGGTGGCGACCAGCGCCGCGGCCAGTATGGCCAGTTGAGTCAACTTACGCACGATGCACTCCTGGATAAACCGTTGTCGTTAAGCAAGGGCCGACCTTAGAAGGTCTGGCCCAGAGAGAATTGGAACACCTGGGTATCGGCATCGTCCGGCTTCTTGACCGGCATCGCCAGGCTGAAGCTCAACGGGCCCAGTGCGGTGATCCAGGTCACACCCAAACCAACGGAGCTGGCCATGTCCGAGAAACCGACCTTGGCGCAGTCAGGCTTGGAACCGCAATTGGTGTCGAACACGTTACCCACATCCCAGAACACGGAGGTGCGCAGCGAGCGCTGGTCCTTCACGAACGGCAGCGGGAACAGCAGCTCTACGCCACCCTGCACCAGGACGTTGCCACCGAACGGCAGCGGGTCTTGGTCCGGGTCAAACTCAGTGCCCGGCTTGCTAGCTAAACCTCTGCTGGGCGTACTGCGTGGGCCCAGGCTGCTGTCCTTGAAGCCGCGAACGGAGTTGAAGCCACCCGCATAGTAGTTCTCGTAGAACGGCAGGCCCGAAGTGCCACCGAAACCATCACCATAGCCCAATTCGGTGTGCAGGCGCAGGGTGTACTCGTTGTTGATCGGCTTGAACAGCTGGCCGCGGTAATCAAGCTTGTAGAACGACAGGTCGCTGCCTGGAATGGTCGATTCCAGGGTCAGGCTCTGGGAGTGACCACGGGTCGCCAGCACGCCTTTGTTCAGGGTCGACTCGGACCAGCCGATTGACGCCTTGAAGTTCAGGAAGTTATCACCCTCTTCATCGAGGAAGTCGAAGATCTCGTCAACGGTATAGCGACCGGTCTTGATCTTGTCCTGCTGCACGCTGAGGCCGTAGGTCAGGCGCGAGGTTTCGCTGATCGGGTAGCCCAGGCTCACACCGGCACCCAGGCTGTCGACCGCATAGCTGGCCACGTCAACG
This sequence comes from Pseudomonas sp. WHRI 8519, assembly GCF_040224055.2. NCBI lineage: Bacteria > Pseudomonadati > Pseudomonadota > Gammaproteobacteria > Pseudomonadales > Pseudomonadaceae > Pseudomonas > Pseudomonas sp. WHRI 8519. Next base: position 4,807,500 of record NZ_CP167996.1, read on the forward strand.
TCGAGGTCGTCGTAGTCGGTGCTGCGATAGAACGCGTTGTAACCCAGGCTCACACCGTCAGCAGTGAAGTAGGGGTCAACGAAACCGAAGTTGTAGCGGGTCTGGTATTCCGAGCGGGTCAACCCGATGGAAACCTTGTTACCCGTACCGAGGAAGTTGGTCTGGCTGATCGAACCGCCCAGGATCAGGCCGGCGCTCTGGGCGAAGCCCACGCTGGCAGTGATCGAGCCGGACGCCTGCTCTTCGACGCTGTAGTTGACGTCGACCTGATCGTCGGTACCCGGCACTGGCGGGGTCTCGACGTTGACTTCCTTGAAGAAACCCAGGCGCTCCAGACGGGTCTTGGACTGGTCGATCAGGTAGGTCGAGGCCCAGCCGCCTTCCATCTGGCGCATTTCGCGGCGCAGCACTTCGTCTTCGGTCTTGGTGTTGCCGCGGTAGTTGATGCGGTTGACGTAGGCACGCTTGCCCGGGTCGACCACGAACATGATGTCGACGGTGTGGTCTTCGTCATTGGGCTGTGGCACGCCGTTGACGTTGGCGAACGTGTAGCCTTCGTTACCCAGGCGGCGGGTGATCAGCTCGGACGTGGTGGTCATCACCTTGCGCGAGAATACCTGGCCCGGCTGCACCAGCAGCAGCGACTTGACCTGGTCTTCCGGCACCTTCAGGTCACCCGACAGCTTCACGTCGCGAACGGTGTACTTCTCGCCTTCGTTGACGTTGACGGTGATATAGACGTGCTTCTTGTCCGGGGTGATCGACACCTGGGTGGAAGCGATGTCCATGTTGATGTAGCCGCGGTCCAGGTAGTAGGAACGCAGGCGCTCCAGGTCACCGGAAAGCTTTTCGCGGGCGTACTTGTCGTCGTTCTTGAAGAACGACAGCCAGTTGGTGGTCTTGAGCTCGAACAGCTGCGACAGCTCTTCATCGTCGAACACGGTGTTGCCAACGACGTTGATGTGCTGGATGGCAGCGACGGTGCCTTCGTTGATCTTGATCTTCAGGGCAACCCGGTTGCGCGGCTGCGGCACCACCTCGGCGTCGACCTCGGCCGAGTAGCGGCCCTGGGCCACGTACTGGCGCTGCAGCTCGTTACGCACGCCTTCGAGGGTGGCACGCTGGAAGATCTCGCCTTCGGCCAGGCCCGACTGTTTCAGGCCCTTCATCAGGTCTTCGGTGCTGATCGCCTTGTTGCCTTCGATCTCGATGCTCGACACCGACGGGCGCTCGACCACGTTGATGATCAGGACATCGCCGTCGCGGTTCAGCTGAATGTCCTGGAAGAAGCCGGTCTTGAACAGCGACCGGGTCGACTCCACCAGGCGCCGGTCATCGGCCTGATCGCCCACGTTCAGGGGCAAGGCACCGAAAACGCTGCCGGCGGATACCCGCTGCAGGCCGTTGACACGAATATCGGAGATGGTGAAGGACTCGGCGTGAACTTCAGCGATCATCAATGCGGAGAGGACCGCAGTTAGCAGCAGACGTTTCATGAAGTCCTTTTATTCCAACTGGCAATAAACAACCTGCCGCAATTGGCGGCAGGTTTGCAATGCGAAGCTTTTATAGTCGACCCAGATCGTTGATCAGGGCGAGCAACATCACCCCTATGACCAAACTGATACCGATCTGGACCCCCCAACCTTGAACCCGATCCGACAATGGACGACCGCGCGCCCACTCGACCAGGTAAAACAGCAAATGCCCCCCATCCAGCACTGGAATGGGCAGCAGGTTAAGAACCCCCAGGCTAATGCTCAGGTAGGCGAGGAAGTTCAAGAAATCCCCCACGCCGGACTGGGCTGAAGCGCCCGCCACTTTAGCAATGGTTATCGGTCCGCTCAAGTTTTTTACCGAGAGCTCACCGAACAGCATTTTCTTCAGGGATTCGAGGGTCAGGACGCTCATGTTCCACGTCCGGGAAAGGCCCTCGCCTACCGCGTCCAGCGGACCGTAGCTGACCTCACGAAGCATGCCGGCTGGCCATTCGCCGCCTTTCACCCCGGCGCCCAGGTACCCTGCGGCAGCGGCGCCCTCACCTTTTCGAGCCAACGCTACCGGCACATCCAGCGCCGCACCGTCGCGCTCGACACGCACCACGACCTTGGCTTCAGGGCGAGCGCGTACGCTATCGACAACCTGCTGCCAGTCACTCAAGGCCACCCCATCGAGACTCAGCAGCCTGTCGCCGGTTTTCAGGCCGGCAGCTGCCGCTGGACCTTTTGGATCGATCTCGGCCAGCACGGGCGCCACGACCGGCCGCCATGGCCGCAGCCCGAGCGACTGAATCGGGTCAGGCTCGTCTGCACCCTTGAGCCAGCTATCGAGCTTGACCTGCAACTGACGCTCGGCGCTGGCGCCCTCATCGCGTACACCGACCTGCAATGTTCCGCTTTCGCCCAGGCGACGCACCAGCTGCAGGTTGACGGCCGACCAGCCACTGGTCGCCTTGCCATCGATGGAAACAATTTCCTGGCCGGCAACCAGGCCAGCCGATGCAGCCAGGCTGCCAGGCTCTACCGCACCGATGACCGGGCGGATCTGCTGGGTACCGAGCATCGCCAGCAACCAGAAGAAAACGATGGCCAGCAGGAAGTTGGCAATGGGGCCTGCGGCGACGATGGCGATGCGCTGGCGAACCGATTTGCGATTGAAGGACTGGTCGGCCAGCGCTGGCGGCACTTCGCCTTCACGCTCGTCGAGCATCTTGACGTAACCGCCCAAAGGAATGGCCGCCACCACGAACTCGGTACCGTGGCGGTCATGCCAGCGCAATAGCCCGGGGCCGAAGCCCACGGAAAAGCGCAGCACCTTGACCCCGCAACGCCGAGCCACCCAGAAGTGGCCGAATTCGTGGAAAGTGACCAGTACACCCAAGGCCACCAGGGTGCCGATAATCATGTACAGCGCAGTCATGTCTTTCTCCGAATGACGTTCAGCGGAACGACTTTTCGCACATCCTCTGGGCCGGGCAGCATCAGCGGCCGTGGCGCCTCAACCACTCGCGGGACAACTCTCGGGCGCGCTGATCGGCTGCAAACACCGCCTCCAGCGAAGGCACAGGCACCACAGGTTCCTGGGCCAACACCTGTTCGATCATACTCGCGATCTCCGGGAAGCGGATACGCCGCTCAAGAAATGCATCCACGGCAACTTCGTTGGCCGCATTGAGCACCGCTGGCGCGCTATTGCCCGCCTCCGCAGCCTGCCGTGCCAGGCGCAGGCAGGGAAAGCGCAGCTCGTCGGGAGCCTGGAAATCAAGGCGAGCGATGGCGAACAGGTCCAGCGGGGCCACACCAGAATCGATCCGCTCTGGCCAGGCCAGGGCATTGGCAATGGGCGTGCGCATGTCCGGGTTACCCAACTGGGCCAGCACCGAACCGTCTACGTAGTCCACCAGGGAATGGATCACGCTCTGCGGGTGCACCACCACTTCGACCTGGCTTGGCGCCGCATCGAACAACCAGCAGGCCTCGATAAGCTCCAGGCCCTTGTTCATCATGCTCGCCGAGTCCACGGAAATCTTGCGCCCCATGGACCAGTTCGGGTGGGCACACGCCTGCTCTGGCGTGACATCGGCCAGCTCGGCCTGAGGGGTCTGGCGAAACGGCCCGCCCGAGGCAGTCAATAGAATTCGGCGCACCCCCACCTGGCTAAGACCCCGGTCATAGTCACCCGGCAGGCACTGGAAGATGGCATTGTGCTCGCTGTCGATCGGCAGCAGCACTGCACCACTGCGTCGCACAGCTTCCATGAACAGCGCGCCGGACATCACCAGCGCCTCTTTGTTGGCCAACAGCACCTTCTTGCCCGCCTCGACGGCGGCCAGCGTTGGGCGCAAGCCCGCAGCGCCGACGATGGCCGCCATCACCGCATCCACTTCCGGGGCGGCAGCGACCTCGCACAGGCCCGCCTCCCCTTCCAGCACCTCGGTGGCGCAGCCCGCAGCTGCCAGGCCTTCGCGCAAGCGCACAGCTGCTTCGCCGTTAGGCACCACGGCATAGGCCGGGCGATGCCGCACGCACAGGGCCAGCAGTTGATCGATGCGCGAATAGCCGCTCAATGCAAATACCTGGTAGCGGTCGGGATGGCGGGCGATCACATCCAGGGTACTGAGGCCGATGGAGCCGGTGGCGCCCAGCACGGTAATACGCTGTAGCGCTGTCACATCACACCCCATTCGGCAGCCCACAGCAACACTGCGAACACCGGGATGGCGGCAGTCAGGCTGTCGATGCGGTCAAGCACCCCGCCATGGCCGGGCAGCAGGTTGCTGCTGTCCTTGATCCCGGAGCGGCGCTTGAACATGCTCTCGGTCAGGTCACCAATCACCGATGCCATGACCACCAGCGCAGCCCCCAGGAGCCCCAGCAGAATCTGGCCGACACCCCAATCGCGAGTTATGCCGACCGCCAGCGTAATCACCAGGCTGACCGCCAGGCCACCATAGACGCCTTCCCAGCTTTTGCCCGGGCTGACTTGCGCGGCCAGCTTGCGCTTGCCGAAAGCACGGCCCGAGAAGTAAGCGCCGATATCGGCCGCCCACACCAGCACCATGACCGAGAGAATAAGCCAGTTACCCAGCGGCCAATGCTTGAGCAACACCAGCCCTTGCCAGGCAGGTAGCAGGATCAGCAGACCGATCAGCAGACGACAGGCAGCACTGACCCACAGCTCACTGCTTCGCGGATAGGTCAGTACCAACCAGGTGGCCATGCCCCACCAGATGACCGACGCACCCAGCACCCAGGGCGCCAGGTCAGGCATCAGGTAGAGCAGCATCAGCGCACCAGCGACGACAGCGGCATAGGCAATGCGCAGCGGCTGGGCCATCAACCCGGCCAGGCGCGCCCATTCCCAGGCCGCCAGGGTCACCACGAAGCCGATGAACAGAGCGAAATCCCCGCCGTTGAGCAGGAAGAAACCACCCAGCGCGACCGGCAGCAGGATCAGCGCGGTAATGATGCGTTGTTTAAGCATTAAGCACGAGCTCCAGCCTCGACCTGCTCGCTGGTCTTACCGAAGCGGCGCTGGCGCGAAGCGAAATCGGCCAGGGCATTGCGCATGGCCTCGTGTTTGAAGTCCGGCCAGTACAGGTCGGAGAAATACAGTTCGGCGTAAGCCAACTGCCACAGCAGGAAGTTGCTGATGCGGTGCTCGCCACCCGTGCGGATGCACAGGTCCGGCAACGGCAGGTCGCCCGTCGCCAGGCAGGTTTGCAAAAGCCCGGGCGTAATGTCGTCCGGACGCAGATGACCGGCCTGAACCTCACGCGCCAGCCGCTGGGCGGCCTGGGCGATATCCCACTGCCCGCCGTAGTTGGCGGCGATCTGCAGGATGAAACGGTTATTGCCGGCGGTCTGCGCCTCGGCCTCGCGCATGGCGGCCTGCAGCTCTGGATGGAACCGCGAACGGTCGCCGATGATGCGCAGGCTGATATTGTTCTCGTTCAGGCGTTTGGCCTCGCGGCGCAGCGCCGAGAAGAACAGCTCCATCAACGCCCCCACTTCCTCGGCAGGGCGCTGCCAGTTCTCACTGGAGAAGGCGAACAGCGTCAGCACCTCGACACCGGACTTGGCGCAGACCTCGATAACCGCACGTACGGCATCGACGCCGGCCTTATGCCCGGCTACGCCGGGCAACAGGCGCTTCTTCGCCCAGCGATTATTGCCATCCATGATGATCGCGACGTGTCGCGGCACCGAAGACGGTGCCGCCAGCTTGGTCTTTTCCATTAAAAAACCTCGGCCTTAGACGGCCAACAGGTCCTTTTCCTTGGCTTTGAACGCAGCGTCGATCTCGGCGACGAACTTGTCGGTCAGCTTCTGGATCTCGTCAGCCGCACGACGCTCTTCGTCTTCGCTGATTTCCTTGTCCTTGGTCAGCTTCTTCAGGTCGGCCAGGGCATCACGACGCACGTTGCGCACCGCAACCTTGGCATCTTCGGCAACGCCGCTGGCCTGCTTGGTGTAACCCTTGCGGGTTTCCTCGGTCAGGGCCGGCATCGGTACACGGATGGTGGTGCCGGCGCTGGACGGGTTCAGGCCCAGGTCGGAAGTCAGGATGGCCTTCTCGATGGCAGCGCTGAGGTTCTTGTCGTGGGCGACGATTTTCAGGGTGCGCGCATCTTCAACAGTGATTGCAGCGACCTGGTTCAGCGGCATTTCGCTGCCCCACGCCGTGACCTTGACGCTGTCCAGGATGCTTGGGTGGGCGCGACCGGTGCGAATGGACGCCAGGTGGCGGCCCAAAGCCTCGATAGACTTGCCCATGCGGTCCTGAGCGTCTTTCTTGATGTCGTTGATCATTTTTGAACTTCCTCGATCAGAGTTCCTTCCGCGCCGCCATGCACGATGTTCAGCAAGGCGCCGGGTTTGTTCATGTTGAAGACGCGCAGCGGCATCTTGTGGTCGCGGCAAAGGCAGATTGCCGTGAGATCCATTACACCCAGCTTGCGATCCAGCACTTCATCGTAGGTCAGATGATCGAACTTCTCGGCATGCGGGTCCTTGAATGGATCTGCAGTGTATACACCATCGACCTTGGTTGCCTTCAATACCACGTCGGCATCGATTTCGATGGCACGCAGGCACGCGGCGGAGTCGGTGGTGAAGAACGGGTTGCCAGTACCGGCAGCGAAGATTACGACTTCTTTGGCGTTCAGGTGGCGCATGGCTTTGCGGCGGTCATAGTGATCGGTCACACCCACCATGGAAATGGCCGACATGACGATAGCGGTAATGTTCGCCCGCTCCAGCGCGTCGCGCATGGCCAGGCCGTTCATTACCGTCGCCAGCATACCCATGTGGTCACCGGTAACACGGTCCATGCCGGCTGCACTGAGCGCCGCACCACGGAACAGGTTGCCACCGCCGATCACCAGGCCGACCTGGACACCGATGCCGACCAACTGGCCGACTTCCAGGGCCATGCGATCCAGGACCTTGGGGTCGATCCCGAACTCTTCCGAGCCCATCAGGGCCTCGCCGCTAAGTTTGAGTAGAATGCGTTTATAGCGAGCCTGATAACCACTGCCCTGCTGAGCCATTGCGAATCTCTCCTGCGGCGTTTGTAAAATTCTGGCGGGCTGCTTGCGCTTGAGCCTGCCTGTAACTCTAACGTGACGCAGCGACTGCGTCAGCGAGCAACGGCTTTGAAAACCGCTCCCGCTTTGACAAAGAGGCTGCGCGCGTGAGCGGGCAGCCTCTTTGGGGCGACAGACGAGCCTGTCTTACTGCTTGGCGGCAGCTACCTGAGCGGCAACTTCAGCAGCGAAGTCGTCGACCGGCTTCTCGATGCCTTCGCCTACCTTGAAGTAGGTGAAGGAAACGATTTCAGCACCGGCTTTCTTGGCCAGCTCGCCGACTTTGACTTCTGGGTTCATGACGAAGGCTTGCTCTTTCAGCGAGGCTTCTGCCTTGAACTTGGTGATGCGGCCGTTGATCATGTTCTCAACGATGTTTTCCGGCTTGCCGGCGATCTTGTCAGCGTTCAGCTGCAGGAAGACGTTCTTCTCGCGCTCGATGGCCTCGGCGGAGATTTCCGACGCATCGAGGAACTCTGGGTTCGAAGCTGCAACGTGCATGGCAATGTTCTTGGCCAGCTCGACGTCGCCGCCTTTGAGGACGACAACAGCACCGATCTTGTTACCGTGCAGGTAAGCACCGACAACGTCACCCTCAACGCGCACCAGGCGACGGATGTTGACGTTCTCGCCGCACTTGGCGACCAGGGCTTCACGAGCGGCTTCGCGCGAGGCGATCAGCGGAGCGGCGTCGGTCAGCTTCTGGGCGAAAGCTTCTTCAAGGCTTTCAGCGACGAAGTTCTTGAAGTCGTCTTGCAGGGCCAGGAAGTCGGTCTGCGAGTTGACTTCCAGCAGGACGGCGGATTTACCGTCGGTCTTGACGGCGATCGCGCCTTCAGCAGCGACGTTGCCAGCCTTTTTGGCGGCCTTGATGGCGCCCGAGGCACGCATGTCGTCAATGGCTTTTTCGATGTCGCCGCCGGCCTTTTCCAGGGCCTTTTTGCAATCCATCATGCCTTCGCCGGTACGCTCGCGCAGTTCTTTGACCAGCGCTGCAGTAATTGCTGCCATTTCAAAATCCTCTTGGAAAGTTTTTCAACCATTCCACCCGCTCATCACGGGCGTTCAATTCTGCAAATCCGCTGTTTCAACCTCAGCCGGCCCATAATGCGGGGCGCTTGCTGACAGCAGGATTTCAAGGTGGCAAAAAGGGGGCAAAGCCCCCTTTTTGCGTGCCAAGCAGACGCTAGCGTCTATTACTCGGCAGCAGGTGCAGCCGCTTCTTCAGCGTAGACTTCGGTGCCGCCAGCAACGTTGTTGCGACCGCGGATGACGGCGTCAGCCATCGAAGTCATGTACAGCTCGATAGCGCGAATGGCGTCATCGTTACCTGGGATGATGTAGTCAACACCTTCCGGGCTGCTGTTGGTATCGACAACGCCGATAACCGGGATGCCCAGCTTGTTGGCTTCGGTGATAGCAATGCGCTCGTGGTCAACGTCGATCACGAACAGGGCATCAGGCAGGCCGCCCATGTCCTTGATACCACCCAGGCTGCGGTCCAGCTTTTCCAGATCGCGCGAACGCATCAGGGCTTCTTTCTTGGTCAGCTTGGCAAAGGTGCCGTCTTCGGCCTGGGTTTCCAGGTCGCGCAGACGCTTGATCGAAGCGCGGATGGTTTTGTAGTTGGTCAGCATGCCGCCCAACCAGCGGTGGTCAACGTATGGCGAACCGCAACGAGCAGCTTGCTCGGCGACGATCTTGCCGGCGGAACGCTTGGTGCCGACGAACATGATCTTGTTCTTGCCCTGGGCCAGGCGCTCTACGAACGACAGAGCGTCGTTGAACATTGGCAGGGTTTTTTCCAGGTTGATGATGTGGATCTTGTTACGCGCGCCGAAAATGTACTTGCCCATTTTCGGGTTCCAGTAACGGGTCTGGTGGCCGAAGTGCACACCGGCCTTCAGCATATCGCGCATGTTGACTTGGGACATGATAGTTCCTTGATAAGTCGGGTTGGGCCTCCACGTATCCCAATGACCAACCCACGCAGCTGAACGAGAAGTTCGAGAATGCGGGGCACCCAGGTCATCGTGTCGACACGTGTGTGGGTTTGAGCTGACGGGGTCGTCCCCGAAAGCGGCGCATGTTATACCACAGACCGCCAACGAACGGAACCCGCAGCTTTAAGCTTCGAGCTGCAAGCTTCAAGCTGCAAGAGAAAGCCGACCGCAGACCCCCAAGCCACGCCGCTCAGCTTGCAGCTTGCAGCTTGCAGCTTGCAGCTTGCAGCTTGCAGCTTGCAGCTCGAAGCTTGAAGCTTGATGCTGGGTTCACAGCCGCCCTCTGATAGAATGAGGGCCTTTTCCGTTTGTTCGCGCCACCTGCGGCGCCGTAGAGAGCCTGTAATGACCGTTACCATCAAGACCGCAGAAGACATCGAGAAGATGCGCATCGCCGGCCGCCTGGCCGCCGAAGTGCTGGAAATGATCGAAGAACACGTCAAGCCCGGTGTCACCACCGAAGAGCTCGACCGCCTGTGCCACGACTATATCGTCAACGTGCAGCAGGCCATTCCGGCACCGCTCAACTACAAAGGCTACCCGAAGTCGATCTGCACCTCGATCAACCACGTGGTCTGCCACGGCATCCCCAACGACAAGCCACTCAAGGACGGCGACACGCTGAACATCGATGTCACCGTGATCAAGGATGGCTACCACGGCGACACCAGCCGCATGTTCCACGTCGGCACTGTGCCGGTCTGGGCCGAACGCCTGTCCAAAGTCACCCAGGAATGCATGTACAAGGCCATCGAACTGGTCAAGCCAGGCTGCCGCCTGGGCGATATCGGTGAAGTGATCCAGAAGCACGCCGAAAAGAACGGTTTTTCGGTGGTGCGTGAATTCTGCGGCCACGGCATCGGCAAGGTGTTCCACGAAGAGCCGCAGATCCTCCACTACGGCCGTGCCGGCACCGGCATGGAGCTCAAAGAGGGCATGACCTTCACCATCGAACCGATGATCAACCAGGGCAAGGCCGACACCAAGGTACTGGGCGACGGCTGGACTGCCATCACCAAGGACCGCAAGCTCTCGGCGCAGTGGGAACACACCCTGGTGGTGACTGCCACCGGCTACGAGATCTTCACCCTGCGCAAGGACGACACCATCCCGCGCACTTCGGCCTGAATTCACGCCAAAGCCCCTACGACAGGAACGCGATGCATGCCCCAGGTGGATCCCGAGCTGTTCGACCGCGGCCAGTTCCAGGCGGAACTGGCCCTCAAGGCGAGCCCCATCGCCGCTTTCAAGAAGGCCATCCGCCAGGCCGGCGAGGTGCTCGACAAGCGTTTCCGTGACGGCCGTGAAATCCGTCAGCTGATCGAGGACCGTGCCTGGCTCGTCGACAACATCCTGCAACAGGCCTGGAAGCAGTTCGACTGGGGCGACGCGGACGGCATCGCGCTGGTGGCGGTCGGGGGCTACGGACGCGGTGAACTGCACCCGCACTCGGACATCGACCTGCTGATCCTGCTGCGCGACGTCGAACACGAGCAGTACCGCGATGCCATCGAACGCCTCCTTACGCTGCTGTGGGACATCGGCCTGGAAGTGGGCCAAAGCGTGCGCACCATCGACGAGTGTGCCGAACAGGCCCGTGCCGACCTGACGGTCATCACCAACATGATGGAAAGCCGTACCATCGCCGGCCCTGAAGCCCTGCGTCAGCGCATGCTGGAGGTCACCAGCACCGCGCACATGTGGCCTAGCAAGGAGTTCTTCCTGGCCAAGCGTGCAGAGCTCAAGGCCCGCCACCACAAGTACAACGACACCGAGTACAACCTCGAGCCCAATGTAAAAGGCTCGCCCGGTGGCCTTCGCGACATCCAGACAGTCCTTTGGGTAGCCCGTCGCCAGTACGGCACCCTGAACCTGCACGCCCTCGCTGGCGAAGGCTTCCTGCTGGAAAGCGAAAACGAACTGCTGGCTTCCTCCCAGGACTTCTTGTGGAAGGTGCGCTACGCCCTGCACATGCTCGCCGGCCGCGCCGAAGACCGCCTGCTGTTCGACCACCAGCGCAGCATCGCCGCACTGCTGGGCTACAGCGACGAAAATCCCAAGCGCGCCATCGAACAGTTCATGCAGCAGTACTACCGGGTGGTGATGAGCATCAGCCAGTTGTGCGACCTGATCATCCAGCACTTCGAGGAAGTCATCCTCGCCGACGATGACAGTGGCACCACCCAGCCGCTCAATACACGCTTCCGCCTGCACGACGGCTACATCGAAGCGGTCAACGCCAACGTTTTCAAGCGCACGCCGTTCGCCATGATGGAGATCTTCGTGCTGATGGCGCAGCACCCGGAAATCAAGGGTGTGCGCGCTGACACCGTGCGCCTGCTGCGCGAGCACCGCCACCTGATCGACGACACCTTCCGCAACGATATCCGCAACACCAGCCTGTTCATCGAGCTGTTCAAGTGCGAAATCGGCATCCATCGCAACCTGCGGCGGATGAACCGCTACGGCATCCTCGGCCGCTACCTGCCAGAGTTCGGCCTGATCGTCGGGCAGATGCAGCACGACCTGTTCCACATCTATACGGTCGACGCGCACACCCTCAACCTCATCAAGCACCTGCGCAAGCTGCAGTACACGCCCGTATCCGAAAAATTCCCGCTGGCCAGCAAGCTCATGGGCCGCCTGCCCAAACCTGAGCTCATCTACCTGGCCGGTCTGTACCACGACATCGGCAAAGGGCGCCAGGGCGACCACTCCGAGCTGGGCGCTGTGGATGCGAAGAAATTTTGTGAGCGCCATCAGTTGCCCGCCTGGGACAGCCGGCTGATCGTCTGGCTGGTGCAGAACCACCTGGTGATGTCCACCACCGCGCAACGCAAGGACCTGTCCGACCCGCAGGTGATCAACGACTTCGCCCTGCATGTCGGCGACGAGACGCGCCTGGACTACCTGTATGTGCTGACCGTGGCCGACATCAATGCCACCAACCCCAGCCTGTGGAACTCCTGGCGCGCCAGCCTGCTGCGCCAGCTGTACAGCGAGACCAAACGGGCCCTGCGTCGCGGCCTGGAAAACCCGCTGGACCGCGAGGAGCAGATCCGTCAGACACAGAGCGCTGCGCTGGACATCCTCGTCAGAGAGGGCACCGACCCGGACGACGTCGAGCAACTCTGGTCGCAACTGGGTGACGACTATTTCCTCAAGCACAACGCCGCTGATGTGGCCTGGCACAGTGATGCGATCCTGCAGCAGCCTGCCGACGGCGGGCCGCTGGTACTGATCAAGGAAACCACCCAGCGTGAGTTCGAGGGCGGTACGCAGATTTTCATCTATGCCCCCGACCAGCACGACTTCTTTGCCGTGACCGTAGCGGCCATGTCGCAGCTCAACCTGAACATCCATGACGCGCGCATCATCACCTCGAGCAGCCAGTTCACGCTCGACACCTATATCGTGCTCGACAATGACGGCGGCTCCATCGGTGACAACCCGCAACGCGTCAAGCAGATCCGCGACGGCCTGACCGAGGCGCTGCGCAACCCCGAGGATTACCCGACCATCATCCAGCGTCGGGTACCCCGCCAGCTCAAGCATTTCAACTTCCCGCCGCAGGTGACCATCCTCAACGATGCCCAGCGGGCGGTGACCATCCTCGAGATCACCGCGCCGGACCGCCCCGGGCTGCTGGCGCGGATCGGGCGGATCTTCCTGGAGTTCGACCTGTCACTGCAGAACGCCAAGATCGCCACCCTCGGCGAACGCGTGGAAGACGTATTCTTCATTACCGACGCCGACAACCAACCGCTGTCCGACCCGCAGTTGTGCAGCCGCCTGCAGGAAGCGATCGTGCAACAGCTGCAGGCCGGCCAGGCCAGCGATGCCAGCCCGGCCCGCGTGACCTTTTAACGATTAGACGATTGACGAGACCTTGCGCCGATGAACCATGCCTTGACCCAGCTTCAGCCCTACCCGTTCGAGAAACTCCGCGCGCTGCTGGGCAGCGTGAAGCCTGCGGTGGACAAGCGCGCCATCGCCCTGTCGATCGGTGAGCCGAAGCACGAATCGCCGGCATTCGTAGCCCAGGCCATGGCCGACAACCTCGACAAGCTGGCGGTCTACCCCAGCACCATCGGCCTGCCAGCGCTGCGCCAGGCCATTGCCCAGTGGTGCGAGCGCCGCTTCGGCGTACCGGCCGGCTGGCTGGACGCAGACCGCCATGTGCTGCCGGTCAACGGCACCCGTGAAGCGCTGTTCGCCTTCACCCAGGCCGTGGTCAACCGCGCCGATGATGGCCTGGTGGTCAGCCCCAACCCGTTCTACCAGATCTACGAAGGCGCGGCCCTGCTCGCCGGCGCCACGCCGCATTACCTGCCGTGCCTGGAAAACAACGGTTTCAACCCGGACTTCGACGCCGTGCCCGCCGAGGTCTGGAAGCGCTGCCAGATCCTGTTCCTGTGCTCACCGGGAAACCCCACCGGCGCACTGGTACCGATGGACACCCTGAAGAAGCTGATTGCACTGGCCGACGAGCACGATTTCGTCATCGCCGCCGACGAGTGCTACAGCGAGCTCTACTTTGACGAAGACGCCCCACCACCGGGCCTTCTCAGTGCCTGTGCCGAACTGGGTCGCAGTGATTTCAAGCGTTGCGTGGTATTCCACAGCCTGTCCAAACGCTCCAACCTGCCGGGCCTGCGTTCGGGCTTCGTTGCCGGCGATGCGGAAATCATCAAGCCGTTCCTGCTCTATCGCACCTACCATGGCTGCGCCATGCCAGTGCAGACCCAACTGGCCAGCATCGCCGCCTGGCAGGATGAAGCGCATGTGCGCGAGAATCGCGACCAGTACCGCGCCAAATACGATGCCGTGCTGGATATCCTGCAGCCCGTGCTGGACGTACAGCGGCCCGATGGCAGCTTCTACCTGTGGGCCAAGGTGCCGGGGTGCGATGCTGACTTCACCCGCGACCTGTTCGAAGCCCAGCATGTGACGGTGGTGCCTGGTTCGTACCTGTCGCGCGACGTGGACGGCGTCAATCCGGGGGCCGGGCGGGTACGCATGGCACTGGTCGCACCGTTGGCCGAGTGCATCGAAGCGGCTGAGCGGATTCGTGCGTTCGTGCAAAACCGTTGATCGAGTGAGTGCCGCACTGTAGCTCGAACGCCGGCTTACCGGCGCTTGAGCTACAGCGGCTCATTTGACTGCCCCCAGGTTCGCCTCGCTCAAGTCCAGCTCACCCAACACTTGCCGTACCACCTCGTCGCCTACCAGGTGCTGGCGATGCAGGTTATACAACTCCAGGCGCTGCGCCCTGAGCGCCCGCAGGCGCAGGCGGCGCTCCAGCAAGTCCATCTGCTCTGCCAAGGCCCTCGCCTCGGCCGTGTCGTTGTAACTGTCCAGTTCATCGCGGTACTCGGCCATCAACCGTGCCTTGAGCTCCGTGGCCAGGGTCGCCTGCGCCGCATCCTGAGGCGCGCTGGCATCAATCACTTCCTCGGCCTCCAGGGCATGAATGGCAGCCTCGGCCGTGCGCCGCCAGGCTTCCTGCACCTCCTGATGCAGCCGCTCGTCCGGGCTGCGGGTGACACCTTTCAAGAGAAAAGGCAGAGCCACGCAGGCGCTGGCCAGCGAAAGCAAGATGACGCCCGCAGCGATGAAAATCAGCAGGTCGCGCTCTGGGAAATCCTGGCCAGCCCCGATCAGCAGCGGTATCGACATCACACCCGCCAGGGTCACGGCCCCGCGCACCCCACCTAGGGTCAGCAGCCAGCATGAGCGCGCGGTGGGCATCAGTACCAGTGCCGGTTTGCCCCGCCAGCGACGCACGACCCCAACCGCCCGCCAGATGCTTTGCACCCAGATGAAACGCAGCAGGATCAGCGCCGCGAAGATCGCCAGCACATCCAGGCAACGCCAGGCCAGTGTCGGCCACAGGGTAGGCTCATGGCTGACCACCGCCTTGATGATGTCCGGCAATTGCAGGCCCAAGAGGAGGAAGATCAGGCCATTGAAGGCGAATTCCAGCAGCGACCAGACACTACGGTTGAGCAGGCGGGTGCTGGTCTGGCGCGGCAGCAGATCGAGCCAGCTCTGCATCATGCCGGCGGCGACCGCCGAGAGGATGCCCGATACCCCAAGGCGCTCGGCCAATACATAGGCGGCAAACGGCAGCAGCAGCATGAATACCACGTGAGTGGCCGGGTCATCCCAGCCACGGGCGATCATCCAGGCGCGCAGCCTGCCAATCAGCCAGCTCAGAGCCACGCCGACCGCCAACCCGCCGATGGCAACCAAGACAAAACTGAAACTGGCATCGGCCAGTGAAAATACGCCGGTGATCGCCGCTGCCAGCGCAAACTTGAAGGTCACCAGGCCAGAGGCGTCATTCATCAGCGCCTCCCCCTGAAGCATGTGCATCAGGGGAGTGGGGAGGCGGTCCTGGGTGATGGCCGAGACGGCCACGGCGTCGGTCGGCGACAATACGGCCGCCAGGGCAAAGGCGACCGCCAGCGGGATGCTGGGCAGCAGCCAATGGATGAAGTAGCCGGCACCGACCACAGTGAACAGCACCAGCCCTACAGCCAGCGCCACCACCGGCCCGCGGATGCGCCACAGTTCGCGTTTCGGGATGCGCCAGCCGTCGGCAAACAGCAACGGCGGCAGGAACAGGAAGAGGAACAGTTCAGGGTCCAGGGCCACATGCAGCCCCAGGCTCGGCCAGGCCAACAGCGCACCGGCAGCGATCTGCACCAGCGGCAGCGGCAACGGGATTACCCGCCCGACCAGTTTCGACACGCTTACCAGCGTCAGCAGGATGAGGACGGTATAGGCGGACTGCATCCGTTAAAGCTTCCTTTGTGAACCGAAATCAATCCAGGCGAAAGACCGCCATGGAAACAACATGTTAGCGCTGTGTGGCAACCCTGGGCCGCTGCACGAAAGTCGCAGGCGGCGCATGAATATGTAACATGATGATACCCGCCTAACGTGCAGATGCTGACGTTTGCCTCCACAGGTGCAATGAAATCCGGCACTTGCATACGCCCACCCCCGAGTGCTGGCTCAACTTGCAGAGCACCTACCCGCTGCGCACAGCCAGGCAGCAATAGGGCAATGAAATCATCCAGGCGGTTCACCGTTTGGTCGATCAAGACACATCCTGACCCGTCGTCAGGGCGCCTCGGGCGTGGCGCACCGAGGATCGTTCCCGCATAATCGCGTGACTGACATTCGGAAATGGAGAGATTGGGGCAGCCTGTGACCCCAATGCACACAATGACCTACACGCTCTACGGCATCAAAGCCTGCGATACCATGAAAAAAGCGCGCACCTGGCTCGAAGATCAAGCCATCGCCTACGAATTCCATGACTACAAGACTCAAGGCATCGACCGTGACAGCCTGAACCGCTGGTGCGACGAGCACGGCTGGGAAGTGATCCTCAACCGTGCCGGCACCACGTTCCGCAAGCTCGACG
The DNA here is from genome assembly GCF_040224055.2 of Pseudomonas sp. WHRI 8519. Lineage (NCBI taxonomy): Bacteria > Pseudomonadati > Pseudomonadota > Gammaproteobacteria > Pseudomonadales > Pseudomonadaceae > Pseudomonas > Pseudomonas sp. WHRI 8519. The sequence continues at coordinate 4,824,028 of NZ_CP167996.1, forward strand.
ATACCAGCAAGGCCGACCTCGACCAGGCCAAGGCCGTCGAGCTGATGCTGGCCCAGCCGTCGATGATCAAGCGGCCGGTGCTCGACCTTGGCGCGCGCACCCTGGTCGGTTTCAAACCTGACCTGTACGCCGCTGCGCTGGCCTGAGTCCATCTACGCATCGCCCCCTATTTCGCACGAGGTAATCATATGTCCACTACCCTGTTCAGCCTGGCCTTCGGTGTCGGCTCCCAGAACCGCCAGGGCACCTGGCTGGAAGTCTTCTACGCACAGCCGCTGCTCAAGCCGAGCGCCGAGCTGGTCGCCGCTGTTGCGCCGATCCTCGGCTATGAAGGTGGCAACCACGCCATCACCTTCAGCAATGCCCAGGCCGCGCAACTGGCCGAAGCCGTCAAAGGCATCGATGCCGCCCAGGCCGCCCTGCTGACCCGCCTGGCCGAAAGCCACAAGCCGCTGGTCGCCACCCTGCTGGCCGAAGACGCTGCCCTGGCGTCGACCCCAGAGGCCTACCTGAAGCTGCACCTGCTGTCGCACCGCCTGGTCAAGCCGCACGGCGTGAGCCTGGCAGGCATCTTCCCGCTGCTGCCGAACGTCGCCTGGACCAACCAAGGCGCCGTCGACCTGGCAGAGCTGGCCGAACTGCAACTGGAGGCGCGCCTCAAAGGCGAGCTGCTGGAAGTGTTCTCGGTGGACAAGTTCCCGAAGATGACCGACTACGTGGTCCCGGCCGGCGTGCGTATCGCCGACACCGCCCGTGTGCGCCTGGGCGCCTACATCGGCGAAGGCACCACGATCATGCACGAAGGCTTCGTCAACTTTAATGCCGGCACCGAAGGCGCGGGCATGATCGAAGGCCGTGTATCGGCCGGTGTATTCGTCGGCAAGGGTTCGGACCTGGGCGGCGGCTGCTCGACCATGGGCACCCTGTCCGGTGGTGGCAATATCGTCATCAAGGTCGGTGAAGGTTGCCTGATCGGCGCCAACGCCGGCATCGGCATCCCGCTGGGCGACCGCAACACCGTCGAAGCTGGCCTGTACATCACAGCCGGCACCAAGGTAAACCTGCTCGACGAAAACAATGAGCTGGTCAAAGTGGTCAAGGCGCGCGACCTGGCTGGCCAGACCGACCTGCTGTTCCGCCGCAACTCGCTCAACGGCGCCGTCGAGTGCAAGACGCACAAATCGGCGATCGAGCTGAACGAGGCGCTGCACGCCCACAACTGAGAACTCCCCAAGGGTTCGAAGTGTTAAGATCGGGTCTGGCGCACTCACGCCAGACCCGATTTTCATTCCAGGCCCCGTGATCATGTTCCAGCCCTCCCCCTGGCGTGCCGATTTCCCCGCCATCGACGCCCTGCAACGCCAGCACCAGACCTACCTGGACAGCGCTGCCACCACCCAGAAGCCCCAGGCCCTGCTCGATGCCCTGAGCCACTATTACGGCCACGGCGCAGCCAATGTGCACCGTGCCCAGCACCTGCCGGGCGCACTGGCGACCCAGGCGTTCGAAACCAGCCGCGACAAGGTCGCCGCCTGGCTCAACGCTGGCGAATCGCGGCAGGTCATCTTCACCCACGGCGCCACGTCGGCCCTGAACCTGTTGGCCTATGGCCTGGAACACCGTTTCGAGGCAGGCGACGAAATCGCGGTGAGCGCGCTGGAGCACCATGCCAACCTGCTGCCCTGGCAACAACTGGCGCGGCGGCGCAACCTGCGCCTGGTGGTGCTGCCGCTGGATGAGCATGGCCGCATCGACCTTGAGCAGGCGCTGCAGTTGATTGGCCCGCGTACCCGCGTGCTTGCGGTCAGCCAGTTGTCCAACGTGCTCGGCACTTGGCAGCCGCTGCCAGCGTTACTCGCCCATGCCCGGGCCCAAGGGGCGCTGACGGTAGTCGATGGCGCCCAGGGTGTGGTGCATGGCCGCCACGATGTTCAGCAACTGGGCTGTGATTTCTACGTATTCTCCAGCCACAAACTGTATGGCCCGGAAGGGGTCGGCGTACTTTATGGCCGTGCGCAGGCGCTGGAACTGCTGCGCCACTGGCAGTTCGGCGGTGAAATGGTACAGCTGGCTGACTACCAGAGTGCCAGCTTCCGCCCCGCACCGCTGGGCTTCGAGGCTGGCACTCCGCCGATCGCCGGGGTGATCGGCCTGGGGGCGACGCTCGATTACCTGGCCAGCCTCGATGGCCAGGCCGTCGAGAATCACGAGACCCACCTTCATCATCACCTGCTGCGCGGGCTGGCCGACCGTGATGGGGTGCGGGTGCTGGGCGCGCCACAGGCTGCCTTGGCCAGCTTTGTCATCGAAGGCGTGCACAATGCCGACATCGCCCACCTGCTGACAGAGCAAGGCATTGCCGTGCGTGCCGGCCATCACTGCGCCATGCCACTGCTCAAGGGGCTGGGGCTCGAAGGCGCGATTCGGGTATCGCTGGGCATGTACAACGACAGCGATGACCTGCAACGTTTCTTCGATGCCCTCGATCAAGGCCTGGAGCTGTTGCGATGAGCCTGCCAGTACGCGCCCAGGCAGTATTGGAGCGTTTCGAGCAGGCCCGCGGCTGGGAGCAGCGTGCCCGGCTTCTGATGCAGATGGGTGAGCAACTGGAACCGCTGAGCGATACGCAAAAAGGCGAGGACAACCGCGTGCACGGCTGTGAAAGCCTGGTATGGCTGGTAGCTGAACAGCACGACGGCCAGTGGCAGTTCAAGGCGAGCAGTGATGCGCGACTGTTGCGTGGCCTGCTGGCAGTGCTGCTGGTGCGGGTGCAAGGGCTGGACAGCCGCGAACTGGCAGCGCTTGACCTGCGCGCATGGTTTACCCAATTGGGGCTGGAGCGGCAGTTGTCGCCATCGCGCAGCAATGGCCTGCATGCAGTGTTGCTGCGCATGGCCGAGCTGGTTTCAGACCACTGAACCCAGCTCGGCCGTGCGCCTCACTCGGCCTTGACCCGCTCTGACGGGCGCCGGGCGCCAGCCACCAGCTTTTCCACGGCCTTGCTCGCCGCCACCATGCCAAAGGTCGCCGTCACCATCATCACCGCGCCAAAGCCCCCGGCGCAGTCAAGGCGCACACCCTCGCCCACGAAGCTCTTCTGCAGGCACACGCTGCCATCGCCCTTGGGGTAGCGCAGCTGTTCGCTGGAGAACACACACGGCACCCCGTAATTGCGGCTGACGTTGCGCGAAAAGTTGTAGTCACGCCGCAGGGTCGAACGTACCCGCGATGCCAGCGGGTCGTTGAAGGTCTTGTTGAGGTCGCCGATCTGAATCTGTGTGGGGTCGATCTGCCCACCTGCGCCGCCGGTGGTGACGATCGCGATCTTGCGCCGCCGGCACCAGGCAATGAGCGCCGCCTTGGCCATCACGCTGTCAATGCAGTCGACGACGCAATCGAGCTGCTCGGTGATGTACTCAGCCATGGTGTCGCGGGTGACGAAGTCAGCCACCGCATGCACTGTGCAGGCCGGGTTGATCGCACGCAGACGCTCGGCCATCACCTCGACCTTGGGGCGCCCCACCTGCCCTTCCAGGGCATGGGCCTGGCGGTTGGTGTTGCTGACACAGACATCATCCAGATCGAACAAAGTGATCTCACCCACGCCACTGCGCGCCAGCGCCTCGGCCACCCAGGAGCCCACCCCGCCGATACCGACGACCGCCACGTGGGCCTGGTTCAGGCGTTGCAGCCCTTCGTCGCCGTACAGCCGGCCAACGCCGGCAAAGCGTGGATCTTCTGTGCTCATGTTCGTACCCCGAAGCTCATACCGCCAAAACGGCGCGCATTATAGGCCAGCAGCGCCGATGACCTCCATCGTTAGGAAAACACCTACTGATCCTGCTTTAATGTCCTACTACCTCGACAGATATGGACGACAATGTCATCTCGCAAATTCGGCTTGAACCTGGTGATTGTCCTGGCCATCGCCGCACTGTTCACCGGGTTCTGGGCGCTGGTCAATCGGCCGGTCTCGGCGCCGGCCTGGCCTGAGCAGATATCAGGCTTCTCGTACTCGCCATTTCGTCTGGGGGAAAGCCCGCAAAAAGGCCAGTACCCAAGCGATGCCGAGATGCGCCAAGACCTGGAGCAGATGAACACGCTGACCGACAGCATCCGTATCTACACCGTCGAAGGCACCCAGGCCGATATCCCGCGCCTGGCAGAGGAGCTTGGGCTGCGCGTCACCCTGGGCATCTGGATCAGCCCGGACCTGGAGCGCAACGAGCGAGAGATCGCCACCGCCATCGAACTGGCCAACACCTCGCGCAGTGTGGTTCGCGTGGTGGTCGGCAACGAAGCGCTGTTCCGCGAAGAAGTCACGCCCGAAGCCTTGATCCAGTACCTCGACCGGGTGCGAGCCGCAGTCAAGGTGCCGGTCACCACCAGTGAACAGTGGCACATCTGGAAGGAACACCCGGAACTGGCCAAGCATGTCGACCTGATCGCCGCGCACATCCTGCCCTACTGGGAATTCGTGCCCATGAAGGATTCCGTGGAGTTCGTCCTGGATCGGGCCCGTGAGCTGAAACAACAGTTCCCGCGCAAGCCATTGCTGCTCTCGGAAGTCGGCTGGCCGAGCAACGGCCGCATGCGCGGCGGCGCCGACGCGACCCAGGCCGACCAGGCCATCTACCTGCGCACGCTGGTCAACACCCTCAACCGCCGCGGCTACAACTATTTCGTCATCGAAGCCTACGACCAACCCTGGAAAGCCAGTGACGAGGGCTCGGTGGGCGCCTACTGGGGCGTATTCAATGCCCAACGCCAGCAAAAATTCAATTTTGAAGGGCCGGTGGTGGCGATACCGCAATGGCGTGCGCTGGCGGTCGCCTCGGTGGTGTTGGCGATGATCGCCCTGACCGTATTGCTGATCGACGGCTCGGCCTTGCGCCAACGCGGGCGAACGTTCCTCACCTTCATCACCTTCCTCTGTGGGTCAGTGCTGGTGTGGATCGGTTACGACTACAGCCAGCAGTACAGCACCTGGTTCAGCCTGACTGTCGGCGTGCTGCTGGCGCTCGGCGCGCTCGGCGTCTTCATCGTGCTATTGACCGAGGCGCACGAGTTGGCCGAGGCGGTGTGGATTCACAAACGCCGCCGGGAGTTTCTGCCGGTGCAGGGCGACAGCGCCTACCGGCCCAAGGTCTCGGTACATGTACCGTGCTACAACGAACCGCCCGAGATGGTCAAACAGACACTCGACGCCCTGGCCGCCCTGGATTACCCGGACTACGAAGTGCTGGTGATCGATAACAACACCAAGGATCCAGCCGTTTGGGAGCCGCTCAAGGCCCACTGCGAAAAGCTCGGCGAGCGCTTCAAGTTCTTCCACGTCGCGCCGTTGGCCGGGTTCAAGGGCGGTGCGCTCAACTACCTGCTGCCGCACACCGCCAAGGATGCCGAAGTGATCGCAGTGATCGACTCGGACTACTGCGTGGACCGCAACTGGCTCAAGCACATGGTGCCGCATTTCGCCGACCCGAAGATCGCCGTGGTGCAGTCGCCCCAGGACTACCGCGACCAGCATGAGAGCGCCTTCAAGAAGCTTTGCTACAGCGAGTACAAAGGCTTCTTCCACATCGGCATGGTCACCCGTAACGACCGTGACGCGATCATTCAGCACGGCACCATGACCATGACCCGGCGCACCGTGCTGGAAGAACTGGGCTGGGCCGAATGGTGCATCTGCGAAGACGCCGAACTGGGCCTGCGGGTGTTCGAGAAAGGCCTGTCGGCTGCCTACGCCCACAACAGCTATGGCAAGGGCCTGATGCCCGACACCTTCATCGACTTCAAGAAGCAGCGTTTCCGCTGGGCCTATGGCGCCATCCAGATCATCAAGCACCACGCCGCCGCCCTGCTGCGCGGCAAGGGCAGCGAGCTGACCCGTGGCCAGCGCTATCATTTCCTGGCCGGCTGGCTACCCTGGGTCGCCGATGGCATGAACATCTTCTTCACGGTCGGTGCCCTGCTCTGGTCGGCGGCGATGATCATCGTGCCGCACCGGGTCGATCCCCCCCTGATGATCTTCGCCATCCCGCCACTGGCGCTGTTCTTCTTCAAGGTCGCCAAAATCATCTTCCTTTACCGCCGGGCGGTCGGGGTCAACCTCAAGGACGCATTCGCAGCGGCCCTGGCGGGGCTGGCACTGTCGCACACCATCGCCAAGGCGGTGCTGTACGGGTTCTTCACCAGCAGCATGCCGTTCTTCCGCACGCCGAAAAATGCCGACAGCCATGGGCTGCTGGTCGCGATTTCCGAAGCGCGCGAAGAACTGTTCATCATGCTGCTGCTGTGGGGAGCGGCAGCCGGGATCTACCTGGTGCAAGGGTTGCCGAGCTCGGACATGCGCTTCTGGGTCGCGATGCTGCTGGTGCAGTCACTGCCCTACCTGGCGGCGCTGGTAATGGCACTGCTGTCGTCGCTGCCCAAGCCCGAGCACACAATGGCCGAGCCTCAGGAGGCTTGAACATCGCGGGGCCGCGCAGCGGCCCAAAGCCCCGTGCCGACAAACCTTGTTTGATATAAGATAACGCCCCTCGTTTTTCCGCCTTGCCTTGCCCCGGAGTTCCCCATGACGGCCCCAGCCGAGCTCTCGCCCACCCTCCAACTGGCCTGCGACCTGATCCGTCGTCCCTCGGTCACCCCTGTCGACGCCGATTGCCAGGCGCAGATGATGAACCGCTTGGGCGCCGTGGGCTTCCAGCTCGAACCGATGCGCATCGAAGACGTCGACAACTTCTGGGCCACCCATGGTCACCAGGACGGGCCGGTGCTGTGCTTCGCCGGCCACACCGATGTGGTCCCTACCGGCCCGGTACAGCAGTGGCAGCATGAGCCGTTCGAGGCACTGATCGATGCCGATGGCATGCTCTGCGGGCGTGGCGCTGCCGACATGAAGGGCAGCCTGGCCTCCATGGTGGTCGCCAGCGAGCGGTTCGTGCAGGACTACCCGAACCACCGCGGCAGGGTCGCGTTCCTGATCACCAGCGATGAAGAGGGCCCGGCACACCATGGCACCAAGGCTGTGGTCGAGCGCCTGATCGCGCGCAACGAGCGCCTGGACTGGTGCATCGTCGGCGAGCCGTCGAGCACCAGCCTGCTCGGTGACGTGGTCAAGAACGGCCGCCGTGGCTCGCTTGGCGCCAAACTGACCGTGCGCGGCAAACAAGGCCATGTGGCCTACCCGCACCTGGCACGCAACCCGATCCACCTAGCCGCGCCAGCGCTGGCGGAGCTGGCCGCCGAACACTGGGATGAAGGCAACGCGTTCTTCCCACCGACCAGTTTCCAGATCTCCAACCTCAATTCCGGTACCGGCGCCACCAATGTGGTGCCGGGTGATCTGACCGCGCTGTTCAATTTCCGCTTCTCCACCGAGTCGACGGTCGAAGGCCTGCAGGCGCGAGTCTCGGCAATCCTCGACAAGCATGAACTGGACTGGTCGATCGACTGGGCGCTTTCGGGCCTGCCATTCCTCACCGAGCCCGGCGAACTGCTCGATGCCGTTTCGGCCAGCATCAAGGGGGTCACCGGCCGTGATACTCAGCCGTCCACCAGCGGGGGCACGTCCGATGGCCGGTTCATCGCCACCATGGGCACCCAGGTCGTCGAACTGGGCCCGGTCAATGCAACCATCCACCAGGTCGACGAACGCATCCTGGCCAGCGACCTCGACCTGCTGACCGAGATCTACTACCAGACCCTGGTGCGGTTGCTCGCCTGATGCTCGCCTGCCCTATTTGCCAGGCGTCACTGACGCGGCTCGACAACGGTGTGGTGTGCCCGGCCGGCCACCGCTTCGACCGTGCCCGCCAGGGTTACCTGAACCTGCTGCCTGTGCAGCACAAGAACAGCCGTGACCCTGGCGACAATCAGGCCATGGTCGAAGCGCGCCGGGACTTCCTCGATGCCGGCCATTACGCGCCCGTGGCCCGTCGCCTGGCTGAACTGGCCGCCGAGCGCCAGCCTGGCGCCTGGCTGGACATCGGCTGCGGCGAAGGCTATTACACCGCGCAACTCGCCCAGGCCCTGCCACAGGCTGACGGCTACGCTTTGGACATCTCGCGGGAGGCCGTCAAACGTGCCTGCCGCCGCGACCCTTCGGTCACCTGGATGGTCGCCAGCATGGCCCGCGTCCCCATGGCCGATGCCAGTTGCCAGTTCATCGCCAGCGTGTTCAGCCCGTTGGACTGGGCCGAGGCCCAGCGCCTGCTGAGCCCGGGTGGCGGCCTGATGCGGGTGGGCCCGACCAGCGGCCACCTGATGGAATTGCGCGAAGTGCTCTACGATGAAGTACGCCCTTATGCCGATGACAAACACCTGGCCCTGCCCCCCCAGGGCATGGCCCATACCCACAGCGAAACCCTTGAGTTCCGGCTGAGCCTGGCGGCCCCCAAAGCCCGGGCCGACCTGCTGGCCATGACGCCGCACGGCTGGCGCGCCAGTGCTGAGAAACGTGCGCGGGTGATAGACCAGCCCGAGCCCTTCGACGTCACGGTTTCGATGCGTTATGACTATTTCGTGCGCCAAGACTGAGCACACCTGGAGCCCTTATGCGCCAACCTGATATCGAGATCTACCTGAAGGACGCTGACGTCGACCACAAGCAGATTGCCCAATGGCTCGGCGAAGTGATTGGCCCCTGCAGCGAATGGCAGCAGAAAGGCCAGACCTTCAAATGCAAGGCCGGTAACATTCCGGTCACCTGGTTACCCAAGGCTGTAGGGAAATGGAACAGCCTGTACCTGGAAAGCGACCAGACGCCATGGGACGATGACGTCGCCTGCGCCCGCGCCGCATTCGCCGCACTGGGCGTGGAAGTGCGCTGCGCGCCAGGTGGCTGGGTCGAGGAAGATGGCGAGGAAGATGCCGATCGCTGGATCCGCATCAGCGCTGACGGTGAAGAGGAGATCACCTGGCGTACCTCGTGAGCAGCACGCTACAAAAGAGTTCGCATCAGGCTGCAAGTTACACGGTCAACTTGCAGCTTGAAGCTTGAAGCTTGAAGCTTGAGGCTCGAAGCGCAGGACTCAGAGCCCTACGACGTCCTCGGCTTGCAGGCCTTTCTGGCCCTGCACGCAGGAGTACTCGACCCGCTGCCCTTCGACCAGGGTACGATGCCCCTCACCGCGGATCGCCCGATAATGGACGAATACATCCGCACCACCTTCGCGCTGAATGAAGCCAAAGCCCTTGGCATCGTTGAACCACTTTACATTCCCAGTCTCACGAGACGACATCTGAACTACTCCGGATTTTTATTGTGAAGATCGCCTTGTAGACACAGGGTTTCCTCCCCGTGCCGACGCCGCTTGCCGAAATATCCTGCAAGTGGCAGGCCGAGTATATGCCACAGAACAAATAATTTTCATGACCGCCGCGCCCTTTGCAGGATTTTGCTGAACTTACGCAGATACGGCAGACTAACCGTTTGCACATTCACTGAACATCACACCCAGGGCACACACCCCATGACCCGTTCTCCCCTGCGCCGCCTGATCTTTGGCGCTCTGCGTCGCCTGTTGTACCTGTGGGTGCGCTCCGAGACCATCAACCAGTCCGCCATGAGCCTGCAGCTCGACCGCAGCCGCCCGGTGTTCTATGCCCTGCCCTCGCCATCGCTCACCGACCTGGCCGTACTCGACCATGAGTGCACCAAGGCGGGGCTGCCGCGCCCGGTACTGCCGGTAGCGGTGGGCACGCTGCACGAGCCGGCCGGGTTCTTCTACCTCACGCCCGACCCGGACTGGCTCGGCCGCCACGACAAGCGCGGCGCGCCCCCCACCCTTGAGCGGGTGATTGCAGCGGTCAGCCAGCATGCCGAAGAAAACGCACAGATCATCCCGGTCAGTGTGTTCTGGGGCCAGACGCCTGCCAGCGAATCGAGCCCGTGGAAATTGCTCTTCGCTGACAGTTGGGCGGTAACCGGGCGCCTGCGCCGGCTGCTGACCATCCTGATACTGGGGCGCAAGACCCGCGTGCAGTTCTCGGCGCCTATCCAGGTGCGTGAGCTGGTGCAGCACAACAAAGGCCATGAACGCACCGTGCGCATGGCCCAACGCCTGATGCGCGTGCACTTTCGCAACCTCAAGACTGCAGTGATCGGCCCGGACATCTCGCACCGGCGCAATCTGGTCAAAGGCCTGGTGCACGCGCCACTGGTGCGCCAGGCCATCAGCGAACAAGCCCAACGGGAAAACATTCCCCAGGCCAAGGCTGAAGCTCAGGCCCTGCGCTACGGCAACGAGATCGCCTCGGACTACACCTACACCGCGATCCGCTTTCTGGAAGTGGTGCTCAGCTGGTTCTGGAACAAGATCTACGACGGTATCAAGGTCAACCACATCGAGCAGGTGCAGGGCATCGCACCGGGCCACGAAGTCATCTATGTACCCTGCCATCGCAGCCACATCGACTACCTGCTGCTGTCGTACCTGCTGTTTCGCAACGGCCTGACGCCACCGCACATCGCGGCCGGCATCAACCTCAACATGCCAGTGATCGGCGGCTTGCTGCGCCGCGGCGGCGCCTTCTTCATGCGCCGCACCTTCAAGGGCAACCCGCTGTACACCGCAGTGTTCAACGAATACCTGCACACCCTGTTCACCAAGGGGTTCCCGGTCGAGTACTTCGTCGAGGGCGGGCGCTCGCGCACCGGGCGCATGCTGCAACCACGCACGGGGATGCTGGCGATCACCTTGCGCAGCTTCCTGCGCTCATCGCGCACACCGATCGTCTTCGTGCCGGTGTACATCGGCTACGAACGGGTCCTGGAAGGCCGCACCTACCTGGGTGAACTGCGTGGCGCCAGCAAGAAGAAGGAGTCGATCTTCGACATCTTCAAAGTCATCGGCGCGCTGAAGCAGCGTTTCGGTCAGGTCTACGTCAACTTCGGCGAACCGATTCGCCTGGCAGGCTTTCTCGACCAACAGCAACCCGGCTGGCGTGAGCAGGCACTTGGCCCGCAGTTCCGTCCCGCCTGGCTGAACGAGACCACCACCCGCCTGGGTGAAACCGTGGCCCGCCACCTCAACGAGGCTGCAGCGGTCAACCCGGTCAACCTGGTGGCCCTGGCGTTGCTCTCCACCAGCCGCCTGGCACTGGACGAAAGTGCCCTGATCCGGGTGCTGGACCTGTACCTGGCCCTGTTGCGCAAGGTCCCCTATTCGCAGCACACCACCCTGCCCGAGGGCGACGGCCAGGCGCTGATCGAGCACGTCAGGGGCATGAACCTGCTGGCGGAGCAGAAAGACGCCCTGGGCCGCATCCTCTACCTGGATGAAGCCAATGCGGTGCTGATGACTTATTACCGCAACAACGTCCTGCACATCTTTGCCTTGCCGGCGTTACTGGCAAGCTTCTTCCACAGCAGCTCACGAATGAGCCGTGACCTGCTCGGGCAGTATGTACACGCGTTGTATCCGTACCTGCAGGCCGAGCTGTTCCTGCGCTGGTCACCCGAGCAACTGGACGAGGTGATCGACCAGTGGCTGGCCGCGTTGGTCGAACAGGGGCTGCTACGCCAGGAGCAAGACAGCTACATTCGCCCTGCTCCGAGTTCGCGCCAATTCGTCCTGCTGACCCTGCTGGCCCGCTCCATCACCCAGACCTTGCAACGCTTCTACATGGCCACTTCGCTGCTGCTCAACAGTGGGCAGAACACCCTCAGCGCGGAAGAACTCGAAGACCTGTGCGTGATGATGGCTCAACGCCTGTCGATCCTGCACGGTCTCAATGCCCCGGAGTTCTTCGACAAGACCCTGTTCCGCCACTTCATCCAGACCCTGGTCGAGCAGGGCGTGTTGCGCCCGGACGGCAATGGCAAGCTGGGCTATCACGACAAGCTGGGAGAGCTGGCCGAGGGCGTGGCCAAGCGCGTGCTGTCAGCCGAGCTGCGCCTGTCGATCCGCCAGGTGGCGCTGCACCGTGATGAGCCGGTGGACATCGTGCAGGGGTAGATTTTCAGCCTGCGCCCGGTCCTTGAAAGGGATCAACATCGATTCGCTGCACCCCACATCCCTTTCAAGGACTATCAATATGCCTCAGATCAAATCGGTGACCGTCGAAATCACCTGCTCAGACTCCACCACCCCGCCGGCGGGAGCCCTCGTCAAATTGAGCTTGGCTGATGTTTCGCTAGCAGATGCGCCGTCCACCCCTGTTACCGAACTCGATCTGCGCTGGGGAAGCGGTTTTCCGATCACCCTGCCGCTGCCCTTTGACTGGAGCCAGATCAACCAGAAACACGAATATGCCATCGGTGCGCGCATCGAGAATGATGGGCAACTGGTGTACATCAACACCACGAACTACACGCTGAAACCAGGCGTAGGCACCTATCAGGTTGAGGTCGAGAAGGTGCACTCGGTCGCTGAAGGTCTCCACGGCGGCAACCTCATGGGTTGACCACCTGCCCTGGAAAATCCGTTAAAGTCCTTGGGGTTGGCCACAAGCCAACCCCAAGGACTTTGGAGATTCCATGAAAAAGCTCGTAATGCTGTGGTGCGCATCCCTGCTCGCAGCCTGTTCCACCCACACCTCGCCGCCCCAGGCCAGCCTGGATGGCGAAGTCTTCTACCTTCAGCGCATCGCCCTGCCGCCCGCCGCCACCTTGAGCGTGGAACTGCAGGACGTATCGCTGATGGACGCCCCCGCCGTCACCCTGGCGCGCCAGGCCGGCCCGGTCAAAGGCAACGTACCGCTGCCGTTCCACCTCACCTACGACCCCGCCCAAGTCAAGCCCGGCCACCGCTACGCGGTCAGCGCGCGCATCGAACTGGGCGGCAAGCTGCTGTTCATCAACACCGAACACCACGGCGTCGAGCTCGATGGCAGCGACGCCCAGCCGGTACGGATCAAAGTCGATCCCGTACGCTGACATCCGCCTACTTCTGTTGAAAGGGACCCTTTCATGATTCGCTCCTCCCTGCGCTTCACCGCCCTGTGCGCCGGCCTGCTGCTGTCCGCCAGCGCCCTGGCCCTGTCACTGGGCGACCTGACCCAGAAGGACGCCACCGGCGGCCTGAAAGATGCGCTCACCCAAGGTGCACAGGTCGCCGTCAAGCAATTGAGCACCCCCGGTGGTTTCAGCAACAACCCGGATGTGCGCATCGAACTGCCAGGCAACCTCGGCAAGGCCGCCAAGGCCATGAAGATGTTCGGCAAAGGTGACCAGGTCACGGCCCTGGAAGACAGCATGAACAAGGCCGCGGAAGCGGCGGTGCCGCAAGCCCAGGCGATCCTGGTCGATGCGGTGAAGAACATGAGCGTGACCGATGCCAAGGGCATCCTCAGCGGGGGCGATGATTCGGCCACCCAATACCTGAACAAGAGCAGCCGCGAGAAGATCCGCGCCAAGTTCCTGCCCATCGTCAAGGCGGCGACCGACAAGGTGGGCGTGGTTCAACAGTACAACGCTTTTGCCGGCCAGGCCTCAGCCCTGGGCCTGGGCGATGCCAAGAGTGCCAATGTCGAGAGCTATGTGACCGAAAAAGCCCTAGACGGCCTGTTTGAAATGATCGCCAAGCAAGAACAGAGCATTCGCCAGAACCCCGCACAGGCAGCTACCAGCCTGGCCAAGAAGGTATTTGGCGCCCTGTGACCCGCGAAGGGAGGGCTATGCCCTCCCCCGCAGCCTTCAGCCCTTCTTCACCCTGAACCACGCCGCATACAGTGCCGGCAGGAACAACAGGGTCAGCACCGTGGCAACGATCAACCCGCCCATGATCGCCACCGCCATCGGCCCGTAGAACACGCTGCGCGACAGCGGGATCATCGCCAGCACTGCCGCCAGCGCCGTCAGCACGATCGGCCGGAAGCGCCGCACCGTGGCCTCGATGATGGCCTGCCAACGGTCCAGCCCCGAAGCGATATCCTGTTCGATCTGGTCCACCAGGATCACCGAGTTGCGCATGATCATGCCCGCCAGGGCAATGGTGCCAAGCATGGCGACGAAGCCGAACGGCTGGCGGAACACCAGCAGGAACAAGGTCACGCCGATCAGCCCCAGTGGCGCCGTGAGGAACACCATCACCGTGCGCGAGAAGCTGCGCAGCTGGATCATCAACAAGCTGAGCACCACGACGATGAACAGCGGCATGCCGGCGTTCACCGACTTCTGCCCGCGCTCGGAGTCCTCGACAGTGCCGCCCACTTCCAGCAGGTAGCCATCCGGCAGCTTGTCCTTGATTGCCTGCAAGGTCGGGGCAATCTGCTTGACCAGGGTTGCCGGCTGCTCCTTGTCATAGATGTCGCCGCGTACCGTCACCGTCGGCAAGCGGTTACGGTGCCAGATGATGCCTTCCTCGAAGCCATAGTCCAGGGTCGCTACCTGCGACAGCGCCACGCTCTGGCCGTTGTCGGTGGGCAACGCCAGGCTGCCGAGGTTGCCCAGTTCGCCACGCTCCTTCTGCGTGCCACGCAGGAGAATTTCGATCAGCTCGTTGTCCTCCCGGTACTGGCTCACCGTGGTGCCGGTGAGCGAGCTGCGCAGGAAGCTCGACAGGTGCGCGGTACTTACGCCAAGTGCACGCGCACGGTCCTGGTCGATCGCCAGGAACACCGCCTTGCTTGGCTCTTCCCAGTCAAGGTGCACGTTCACCACATGGGGGTTTTCACGCACCTTGTCCGCCACCTCACGGGCCAGGGCGCGCACCTTCTCGATATGCTCGCCCGTGACCCTGAACTGCACCGGGTAGCCCACCGGCGGGCCGTTCTCAAGGCGGGTGACGCGGGCGCGCAGGTCGGGGAATCGCTGGTCCACCGTGTCGATCAGCCAACTGCGCAAGCGCTCGCGCTCCTCCAAAGACGTGGCCAGCACGACGAACTGGGCAAAGCTCGCGGCGGGCAGTTGCTGGTCCAATGGCAGATAAAAGCGCGGCGACCCGGTGCCTACGTAGGCCACATAGTTGTCGATGCCATCCAGCTGCTTGAGCAGGGCCTCGAGCTGCTTGACCCGCTCGGTGGTATTGCCCAGCGACGCGCCCTCGGCCAGTTTGAGGTCGACCATCAGTTCTGGGCGGCCGGACGCCGGGAAGAACTGCTGCGGCACGAAGCGGAACATCGCAATGCTGCCGACAAAGGCTGCGATGGTCAGCAGGATGACCGTCTTGCGCCGCCGCACGCACCACTCCACTACACGTCGCACACGCTGGTAGAACGCGGTGGCATAGGGGTCCGGCGCATGCCCGTTACCGTTATGACGGGCGGCATGCAGCTTGGCCAGGTCCGGCAGCAACCGTTCACCCAGGTAAGGGACGAACACCACAGCCACCACCCACGAGGTGAGCAACGCAATGGTCACCACCTGGAAGATAGAGCGGGTGTACTCACCCGTACTGGACGCTGCCGTGGCAATCGGCAGAAAGCCGGCAGCGGTAATCAGCGTACCGGTCAGCATCGGAAAAGCCGTGCTGGTCCAGGCATAACTGGCAGCCTTGAACCGGTCGTAGCCCTGCTCCATCTTGATCGCCATCATTTCCACGGCAATGATCGCGTCGTCCACCAGCAGGCCCAGGGCCAGCACCAGCGCGCCCAGCGAGATCTTGTGCAGGCCGATACCGAAATAGTGCATGGCGGCAAACGTCATCGCCAGCACCAAGGGTATAGCCAGGGCCACCACCAAGCCGGTACGCAGCCCAAGCGAGAAGAAGCTCACCAACAGCACGATGACCAGCGCCTCGACCAGCACCTGGACGAACTCGCCCACGCCCGCCTTGACCGCAGCCGGCTGATCGGAGACTTTGCGCAGCTGCATCCCGGCCGGCAGGTTGCGCGCCAAGCGTTCGAACTCACCTTCCAGTGCCTTGCCCAGCACCAGGATGTCGCCGCCATCCTTCATCGACACGGCCAGGCCGATCGCGTCTTCACCCATGAAGCGCATGCGCGGCGCGGGAGGGTCATTGAAGCCCCGGTACACCTCAGCGACATCGCCGATACGGAAGGTGCGATCCCCTACCCGGATGGGGAACTGGCGAATCTGCTCGACGCTGTCGAACTGGCCACTGACGCGCAGTTGCAGGCGCTCGCTGGGGGTTTCGAAAAAGCCGGCGGTGCTCACCGCGTTCTGCTCTCGCAGCGCTTGCTGCACGGCCTCCAGCGGCACGCCCAGGGTGGCCAGCTTGAGGTTGGACAGCTCGATCCAGATTTTCTCGTCCTGCAGGCCGATCAGTTCGACCTTGCCCACGTCCTTGACACGTTGCAACTGGATCTGGATTCGGTCTGCATAGTCCTTGAGCACGGCGTAGTCGAAGCCGCTACCGGTGAGCGCATAAATATTGCCGAAGGTAGTACCGAACTCGTCATTGAAGAACGGCCCCTGGATTTCCGGGGGCAGGGTGTGGCGGATATCCGCGACCTTCTTGCGGATCTGGTACCACAGCTCGGGAATATCCTTGGAATGCAGCGAGTCCCGGGCCATGAAGGTCACTTGCGATTCGCCGGGGCGCGAGAACGAGACGATCCTCTCGTACTCGCCGGTTTCCATCAGCTTCTTCTCGATGCGCTCGGTCACCTGGCGCGACACTTCCTCGGCCGTTGCCCCCGGCCACAGGGTACGGATGACCATGGCCTTGAACGTAAAGGGCGGATCCTCGCTCTGCCCCAGCTTGGTGTAAGACATGGCGCCAATGGCAGCCAGCAGGATCATCAGGAACAGTACGATCTGGCGATTGCGCAGCGCCCAGGCGGAAAGGTTGAAACCCATCGGGACTTACTCCTTGGCCGTCAGGTTCACCACACGGTTGGTACGGTCCACCGGCCGCACCTCCTGCCCCTCGCGCAGCACGTGGCCGCCGGCGGCCACCACCCAGTCGCCAGGGTTCAGGCCTTCGAGTACGGGAACAGTGTCACTGCCATAAGGCCCCAGGCGCACGGCGGCACGCTCCAGGCGACGGTCCTGGTTGACCCGCCAGACGTACGCCTGGCCGTTTTCCGCGGTGACCGCCGAGAGAGGTACAGCCAGTGGGATCAGCCCGTCATGGGCAATGAATACCCGTGCGCTCTGCCCAAGGTCGGCAGGCACCTTGGCCGAGTTGAAGGCGATGCGTGCGGCGAAGGTACGTGAACGGGGGTCGGCTGCAGGCGACAACTCCCGGATACGGCCCTCAAAGCGCTCATTGCCCCGCGACCACAGCTCGACACTGACCTGCTGGCCAACGGCGAAGCGGGCGAACTGCTGCTCCGGCACGCCGATGACGACTTCGCGCTCACCATCGGCCGCCAGTGTGAATACCGTCTGCCCGGCAGCCACCACCTGGCCGACCTCGACCTGACGCTTGGCGATCACGCCGGCCTGGGGCGCCCGCAACACGGCGTAGCCGGCCTGGTTGCCAGCCACGTCGAATTCGGCTTTGGCCTGCTTGAGGCGCGCGAGCCCGGCCCGGTAGAGGTTCTCGGCGTTGTCGTACAGGGAATGGCTGACCATCTGCCGATCCAGCAACGTGCGGTAGCGGTCACGCTCGGCGCGTACCAGGGCAAGGTTGGCTTCGGCGGCCGCCAACTGGGCACGGTTGGCCTCAAGTTGCAGGCGCACATCCTGGGGGTCGAGCTCTGCCAGTGGCTGTTCGGCCTTAACCCGCTGCCCCTCCTCGACCAGGCGTTTGCTGACCTTGCCAGCGATGCGGAACGCCAGCTCCGGCTCGAAACGCGCTCGCACCTCGCCAGGGTAGCTGTTGGCTGAGGCTTGGGCTGGCTGCGGCTGGACCACCAGCGCTGGGCGGGGAGCTGTGGGCGGGGCCGCTTGCTGCCCGCAGGCGGCCAGCAACAACGCGGCAGCGGCAGGCAGAGCGAGGCACAAGGCATGACGCAACATGATGAATCCTTTCGCGACGAGCGCATCGAATATTTATACTGTCGAGTATATTAAATCAGGGAACCGAAGCCGGGAAGCCAGCGTCGGAAAGAAAATCAGCGCTAAGGATGGGCCATTCCCTGAAGCCGGAAGGCAAACGAGCCGGTAAGATGGGGGCCCCTTCAACCAGACATGGACTCCAATGCCCAACGACGCACCCATCGGCCCAGGTCGCCCCAAGGACCTTGCCAAGCGCGAGGCGATCCTCGAAGCGGCCAAGACGCTGTTCCTCAGCCTCGGCTATGCCAACACCAGCATGGATGCGGTCGCTGCGGCGGCAGGTGTTTCAAAGCTCACCGTGTACAGCCACTTCACCGACAAGCAGACCCTGTTCTGCTCGGCGGTCATGGCCACCTGCCAGATCCAGTTGCCTGATCTGCTGTTCGAGTACCCCGAGGGCGTCGCGCTGGAAGAAGTGCTTCTTACCATTGCCCGCGGCTTCCAGGCGTTGATCAGCAGTGATGAAGCGGTAAAACTCAGCCGCCTGATCATGGCCCAGGGCAGCCAGGACCCCGGTTTTGGCGAGTACTTCTACGAAGCCGGCCCGAAACGGGTGCTGGCGGGCATGGAGGGGTTGCTGCGCGAGGTCGCCGAGCGCGGCCTGTTGCGCATCGACAATCCGTTGCGCGCGGCCGAGCACTTCTTCTGCCTGGTCAAAGGTGCGCCCGATTACCGGCTGCTGCTGGGGTGTGCGGGGCCATTGGAGGGAGCTGAGGCCGAGGCGCATGTGCGCGAGGTGGTGGGGGTGTTCATTCGGGCGTTTCAACCCTGAGGATCATCCTATACCTATCGGACGGTGCAGTACCTGAGTGGCCTTGTGTCGCAAAAGGGCCGCAAAGCGGCTCCGGAACTCAGCGCTGTCGTGAATATTTCCCTGGCCTTGCCAAACCTTGTTTCCCAACATTTTTGCCAGTAGTCAGTTCCACCTTCACGCGACAAACTCATAACCATCCTTGAATATGAGTGCGACGGCCATGCCTGCAAAAAGCGAAACACTGAGACTCTTCTATAAGGGCACCAAGCTGTCTACATTGCAAAGAGACGACGCTCACCATGCCATCATCAGCGCCCAGGGCCGGAACTTGTGCGAAACATCCAGCCAAACATCAAAAGCCTATCTATTAGCCGCCGACGTGCAGGAGTCGACCGTCATATCCCATTCAGAGAGCGTAATGTCTACTGCCTATAGTCCATATGGCTGTGACAATCTTCCGCCCGCCAGTCACGTGCTGGCGCTATACACTGGACAACCCCGTTTACCATTGGCAGTTGGTTACCTGTTGGGAAATGGCCATCGCCTCTATGATCAAAGGTTGATGCGGTTTACCAGACCAGACGGATTATCCCCATTCGGGAAAGGAGGTCTGAATGCCTACGCCTATTGCGTCAACGATCCAATCAATAAATCAGACCCAACAGGGCAAAGCTTTATACCAAATATACACTTACTTAAGAAACTACAGGGCGGATACTCATACAAAAGGCTTTCGCCGAGACTGGACTCAGCCAAACCAAACCTATCGCAGAGAGAATATCGTTCGCTTGATGCATCCCTGTCAAAACGCCAGAGCAAGCTAACAAAACAAGAAGGCAGATTCGCCGACGCCGAGCGATCCAGACTCGCCCAGCAGCAAGCCAGACTGCAGTCGTTAGTGCCCTCTGAAGTTGACGGCAAAACACGCTACCACGCCCCTGCCAAGCCATACGCGCCAGCGTCTTCTTTAGACCTGAACAGCCGTCAACTGACCCGCTATCTACTGACCCATGGGCTGCCTGCAGGTTCGAGTGCGCCTCCAGAATCGAGGCCGGTGCTTCTCAATGGGAATACCTTGGAAGAAGTCGAAACTAATGTGCGGAATGCTTTCGCTAGATCTCCCAGCTCCCTGACGCAAATAGAGACAGATCTGGATGCGCTCCTCGCAAGGTTAGTGGTATTACGCGAAAGCTAGCCAAGCAGTCACAGCCACTTTAGCTCTTTATGATTTCAGCGCCTTCTTCGGATATATGTCATACCGGCTAGACTTGCCTTCCAGGCTGTGGCTGGGCTTGGGCCCGTCGATGATCGGTGCCTTGCGCGGCCGCTTCACCACCACCCGGTGGCTGGCCAACGCCAGCGCGGCTTCGAGCAAAGCGGGGGCGTCCAGGTCATCGCCCACCAATGGCCGAAACACGCGCATTTCCTTTTTCACCAAGGCACTCTTGTCCCGGTGCGGGAACATGGGGTCAAGGTAGATCACCTGCGGCGCCTCCCCTTCCCAGTCGCGCATACGCTCGATGGCGTTGCCCGTCAGCAAGCGCATGCGGCCGACGATGGGCCCCACCTCGTCATCCGACCGGGCTCGCGTCAGGCCGTCTTCCAGCAAGGCCGCGATCAGCGGCTGGCGCTCGATCAGGGTCATCTGGCAACCCAGGCTGGCCAGCACGAACGCGTCCTTGCCCAAACCTGCCGTGGCATCGAGCACTTGCGGCCGCACCCCCTGCGCGATACCCACGGCCTTGGCGATCATCTGCCCGTTACCACCGCCGAACTGGCGCCGATGCGCTGCCTGACCTTCGACGAAGTCCACCCGCACCGGCCCGGGCGCCTGCGGGCCCAACTGCTGGATCTGCAAGCCATCGGCGCCTACCTGCACAGCGAAACCGGCCGCATCGTCCTGCAGCGGCAGGCCGAGGCGCTCGGCCCATGCCGTCGCCTGGTGCGCATACTCAGCCGACATCGCTTCGACTCTGATACCCGTGCCTTGCTCTTCCATCATCCACACCTGAAAATTCAACCCACGCCCTTAATGAATCGGCACCCTCGGCCGATACAGGCAATATCCCGCTATTCTGCCAGAGCACAACGCGCACGACTGCCATGACAGATACTCTTCCCATCGGCTTGACCTACCTGTCGCCCGTCGGCAACTACGGTCGGCAGAATACCCAGGCACTGGGAGGCGTCAGCCACCTGTGGCAGGATTTCTTTGCCCGCGCCATGGCCGAACAGCAAGGGGATGAGGCAGACAGCAGCCATCAGGCGCTGGTGCAGTATGACACCGTCAGCGGTGAGCCGATTGGCGGAGCCAGGGCCCTGGCCCTGATCGATGCCCAACGCGCCTGCCCCGTGCACGACACCATCGTTGCGCCACCCGAGCCCCTGTTCCTGCCCAAGGCCGAACTCGAAGCCAGCCTGCTGGAGCCAGCGCCGGAGCCATTCAGCGCCGCCGAGATGATTCAGCAGCAGCGCCAACTGGACATCACCAACAGCTGGCTACGCCCGGTCGTCATCAGCCAGGGGCAGCCGCTTGCCGAGCCAGGCCCTGCACCCTCCCCGCGCCCGCTGCACTTGCCTATCGCCGAGTTCGAGACTGCCCTGCTCGACCCCGCGCCGGAGCCTTTAGACGCCGCGACCATGGCCAAGCAGCAGAACGACCTAGAGTTCGACATCCATTGGGCACGGCCGGTCGTGCTGAACAACGTTCGCGCTCACGCCTGATGTCAACGGCAGACCTGCCACACGCCCATGTCCAGGTGAAAGTGATTGCGGTGAGCGGCATTGTATTCCGGCCCCAGCACCGTGCTGAAACTCTTGCAGGCCGCTTGCTGTACCTGCCGCAGGAAGGCCGCCTTTTGTCCACCTGCCTGCCAGTCCCGCGCCAGCACGATCCGCTGCCCATCTTGTAGACGAAAGCCGCTGATATCCAGCGCATTGGCCGTGGCGTGCTGACTGAGCCGGCCCTGCTTGCGGTGATAGACGTTGCGGCAGGCAAAGCTGCCCAGATGATCGACCTGCGCCACCGGCTGGCCGAACACCTGCTGCGCGGCAGGTTGCAAGCCATGCTTCTCGAACAGCGCATAGGCCACCGCCAACGGGCAACTGGCCAGAAAACTGCTGCTCAACCGCGCCTGGCCTCTTTCTATCCGCCAGACGTTTTGCAATGGGCAATTGGCCGATGCCGGGCTATCGGCCTGCGTCCGATAGCGCAGGCTGGTGGTCGCCAACGCTTGGCGGCACAGCTGAGGGTCATCGCGCAGACGCGAAAGCTTGTAAGGCGTCAGCAGGTTCGGCGGCTGACCAACGTCCAGTGCTGCCCACGGATCCCAAGCCTGGGGCAGGCGCCAACCCAGCTGCCATAAAACGCCAGCTACCAGCAGCAGCCCGCACAGCAGCACCAATGCGCGCACCGCGCTTCAGCGCCGGAACAGGTCGTTGAGCTGGGCGAACGGCAGCGCCTGCTCACCGTAGCTGAACGTGCCCTGGTCACGAATTTCCAATGCCGCGCGCTGGAACGCACCGAGCGCTGCACGCGCCAGTGAAGAGCCCACGCTGATGCGGCGTACGCCCAAGTCCTGCAGCTGATTGACGCTCAATGGCACACCCGCCAGCCCCATCAGCACATTGACAGGTTTCGGTGCCACGGCCTGCACCACCGCGCGAATTTCTTCGGCAGAGCGCAAACCCGGCGCATAGAGCACGTCGGCGCCCGCTTCGGCGTAAGCCTGCAGGCGCAGGATGGTGTCATCCAGGTCCATACGCCCGTGCAGCAGGTTTTCCGCGCGAGCGCAAAGCGTGAAGGGGAATGGCAGGCTGCGCGCCGCCTGCACTGCAGCCCTCACCCGCTCCACCGCCAGGCCCAGGTCATAGATCGGCGCGTCGCGGCGCCCACTGGCATCCTCGATCGAGCCGCCGACCAACCCTGCTTCGGCGGCTCGCAAGATGGCGTGGGCACAGTCGTCCGGCAGGTCACCAAAACCATTTTCCAGGTCGGCGGCAACTGGCAAGGCAGTGGCATCGACGATCATCCCGGCGTTGCCAAGGGTTTCCTCCAGGCTCAGCGCCGCCTCGGCATCCGCTCGGCCAAGGCTGAAGGCAAGGCCTGCACTGGTGGTAGCCAGGGCCTCGAAACCGAGGTCTGCCAGTAGCTTGGCGGAGCCGGCATCCCAAGGGTTGGGGATGACGAACGCCCCATCGCGCTCGTGCAGGGCTTTGAAGGCTTCGGCACGCAGGGTTTGTACATCCATGGTCACAACCTCCTACTGGTCGGTGAGGGTCAAAGTAGCCCCAGTTGTTCGACCTCCGGGGCCCGTGGCAATTCCCACAACGCCGCCAGCCCCGGCAGGCGCGCCATCAGCCGCTGATGAAAACGCTGGGCCAGCGCGGCGGCCAGGCGGTTGTCCGAGGTGTGCAGGAAGATGTAAGGGCTGCGGCCTTCCTCGATCCAGCTGGCGACCTTTTCAACCCATGGCGAAAGGAACGCTTCGTTGGCCTCGAGCACAGGGTGGCCGATAAAACGGACTTGGGGGTGCTGGCTGAACGCTGCGGGGCGCGGCGGAACCTTGGGCTTCTTGGCTTGCGCATCGAGCACGGCGGCTTCACGTGAGGTACAGCTGAACAACGCACGCGGGTCCAGGCAGATACGCTCAACACCGCGCTCATTCAGCAAACGGTTGAGCAGGCGCTCCTCTTCACCCTTGGCGAAAAAAGCCTGATTACGCACTTCCACCGCCACAGGCACACCGATCTGATCGAGAAACTGCCCCAGCTCAGCCAGCCGAGCCGGGCCGAACTGCGCCGGCAATTGCAACCAGTACGGTGACACCCGCTGGCCGAGGGGCGCCAGCAGCCGGGTGAAGTCCAATGCTGCTTCCAGTCGCTCGCGCAGGTCGCCTTCATGGCTGACATCGCGGGGGAATTTGGCAGTGAAACGAAAGTGCGCGGGCATGACCTGCGCCCAACGCTCGACAGTGCTCGGCGCTGGGCGGGCATAGAACGTGGTGTTGCCCTCGACCGCATTGAGCACCTGGCTGTAAAGGCCAAGAAACTCGCCGGTGCGGGCGTCAGCGGGATACAGGTAGTCGCGCCAGGCGCTTTCGCTCCAAGACGGGCAACCCAGGAAATAAGGCAGGTGGGATGAACTCATCCCTCAAATGTACAGGTCCAGCCCCAGCACTTCCATGTCCCAATCGGTAAAACCTGCAGTACTGAGGTAGCTGGCCAGCGCGGTCGCCGTGCGGCGGTCCCGCGCCCGTGGGAACACCATGTCCTGCTGGCGGGCCGGCAGGCCACCGGGGCGACGGCGCGGCGCCGCTTCCTGAGCGGCATCGCCCTCTTCGATGAGCTCGGCATCGTCGATGCTCTCATCGCGCACCGGCGCCTTACGCGGCGCGCGCTTTACCGGATAGGACTGCGATGAGAAACCGTCGATACGCATGATGAGCACTCAGGACCAATGATGGCAATTTAGCAGCATCAGTGTTCCGTCGCTAATGCCCTAGTGATAACTGGACCACAGTTTGCACCAAAGGTTTTATCGACAAGCGCGATAACCGACGGACAGCCGTCAGCGGGCTTTGGGCGTAGCGACATTATCGCGCAGGTAAACCGGTTGCGCCTGATCGGCGACGATTGCCTCGCCCCGTGCCCAGGCGAAGCTGGCCAGGTTGAGGATGTCCAGCGCATTGGGCAATGCCGCCGGGTTGCTGGCACTGGCCTGCACGGCCAGACGCTCGGCATAGCCCCAGCCGGTCCCGGCACCGTACCAATCGCCGCTGCTGCCCTCTGGCAACGCCACGCGCTCCGGTGGCAGCACCGCTTCCAGGCCCTGCAGGCGCATCTCGCCACCCACCGCCTGGTAGCAACCCCAGTACACCTCGTCCATGCGCGCATCGATGGCCGCCGCTACCTGCTGCGCGCCATGCTCGCGCAAGGCACCCTGAGCCAGCGCGGCCAGGTTGGACACTGGCAGGACTGGGCGCTCCAGCGCGAAAGCCAGGCCTTGCACCACGCCGATGGCGATCCGCACGCCGGTGAAGGCGCCGGGGCCACGGCCGAAGGCAATGGCATCGAGGGCATTGAGCGCCACGCCGGAATCATTCAGCAGCTGCTTGATCATCGGCAGCAGCTTCTGCGCGTGCATGCGCGGGATCACCTCGTAATGGCTGGTTACCTTGCCGTCATGCAGCAGCGCGACGGAACAGGCTTCAGTGGCGGTATCCAGGGCCAGCAGGGTGGTCATCGAACGGGTATCCAGGAGCAAGTGAAAAGAGCGGCAGTATAGACGACAACGGCCCGCAAGCGGGCCGTCGTGACGCACGGTGATGGATCAGCTCAGGGCTGCCAGC
Source organism: Pseudomonas sp. WHRI 8519 (assembly GCF_040224055.2). Lineage (NCBI taxonomy): Bacteria > Pseudomonadati > Pseudomonadota > Gammaproteobacteria > Pseudomonadales > Pseudomonadaceae > Pseudomonas > Pseudomonas sp. WHRI 8519. The sequence goes on from NZ_CP167996.1 coordinate 4,848,986, forward strand.
ACTTTGGCGGTAATGTCCTCTACCGAACCCACGCCTTCGATGTGGATGTACTTGGGCTTGCCAGCGTTGGCGGCCGACAGCTTCTGGTAGAAGTCCACCAGCGGTTTGGTCTGGTTGTGGTAGACCGACAGGCGATGACGCACGGTTTCTTCCTTGTCATCGGCGCGCTGAATCAAGTCTTCGCCGGTGTCGTCGTCCTTGCCTTCCACTTTCGGCGGGTTGTACCGAACGTGGTAGGTACGGCCCGAGGCCGGGTGCACGCGGCGGCCCGCCATGCGGCCGACGATCTCTTCGTCGTCGACGGCGATCTCGACCACTGCATCGATGTCGACACCGGCAGCGACCATGGCTTCAGCCTGTGGAATGGTGCGTGGGAAACCGTCGAACAGGCAGCCGTTGGCGCAATCTGGCTGGGCGATGCGCTCCTTGACCAGGCTGATGATCAGCTCGTCGGAGACCAGCTGGCCGGCGTCCATGACTTTCTTGAGCTCCAGACCCAGCGGGGTACCGGCCTTGACGGCAGCACGCAGCATGTCACCGGTGGAGATCTGTGGGATACCGAACTTTTCGGTGATGAACTTTGCCTGAGTACCTTTACCGGCCCCGGGAGCTCCCAGCAGAATTACGCGCATCTCGTGCTCCTCAAATTTTTTTATGAAATTCAATGGATTCGGCAACCAGGGCCAAGTCCGGAAAATCGGGTATGACCATAAATCGGTCAGAAGGCTGCTCAAGATACACAGCGCCCGTCAGCCAGACAAGCGTCCCAAAGTTGCAGGAATGGGCCATCTGTAGCCGAGGCGGCGGATGGTTGCGCCAAGCGCAACCACCTGCCCTGCCCTGGCCTGGTCCCCACCAAGGCCCTGCGCGCGAGCCCCCAGGCAGGGCCTCAGCCCGTGTTGCGCAGGCCTGCGGCGATCCCTGCAACGGTCACCAGCAGGGCCTGCTCCAACGGGCTGTCCAGAGCGGCTTCGCGGCTGCGCGAGCGCGCCAGCAGCTCGGCCTGGAGCCGGTGCAGCGGGTCCAGGTAGGTGTTGCGCAGGCTGATGAATTCCAGGGTTTCCGGGCTGTGCGCCAGTAGCACCTGTTGCCCGGTGAGGGCCAGTACCACCTGACAGGACTGCGACAATAGGTCGCGCAGGTGTGCACCTAAAGGAAGCAATTCCGGTTGCACCAGACGTTCGTCGTAGGCCTCGGCAATTTGCGCATCCGCTTTGGCCAGGACCATCTCCAACATGTCGATGCGGGTACGAAAGAACGGCCACTGTTCACGCATCTGCGCCAGCAATTCACCCTGCCCCCGTGCCAGTGCATTGCCCAATGCGGTCTCCCACCCCAACCAGGCCGGCAGCATCAAACGCGTCTGCGTCCAGCCGAAGATCCATGGAATGGCCCGCAGGCTTTCGATTCCACCGGCACGGCGCTTGGCCGGGCGGCTGCCCAGCGGCAGACGCCCCAGTTCCTGTTCGGGTGTGGACTGGCGGAAATACTCGACGAAGTCCGGGTTCTCCCGCACCACACCGCGGTAAGCCTTGACCCCATCGGCGGCCAGTTGGTCCATCAAGGCGCGCCAGGCCGGCTCCGGGGGTGGCGGCGGCAGCAAGGTGGCTTCCAGCACCGCCGCCAGGTACAGGTTGAGGTTCTGCTCGGCGATGCCTGGCAAACCAAACTTGAAGCGGATCATCTCGCCTTGCTCGGTAGTGCGGAACCGCCCCGCCACCGACCCCGGTGGTTGCGACAGGATCGCTGCATGCGCCGGGCCACCGCCGCGGCCGACAGTGCCGCCACGGCCATGGAACAGCAGCAGTTCGACCTGATGCTCACGGCAGATGCGCACCAGGTTTTCCTGCGCCCGGTATTGGGCCCAGGCCGCGGCAGTGGTCCCGGCGTCCTTGGCCGAATCGGAGTAGCCGATCATCACTTCCTGCGGCCCGCGCAAGCCCGCGCGGTAGCCCGGCAGGCCGAGCAGCCGCTCCATCACAGGGCCTGCGTTGTCCAGGTCGGCGAGGGTTTCGAACAGCGGCACGACCCGCATCGGCCGGGTCAGCCCCGCTTCCTTGAGCAGCAATTGCACCGCCAGCACGTCCGATGCCGCGCCGGCCATGGAGATGACGTAAGAACCGAGCGATGCACCCGGCGCCGCAGCGATTTCGCGACAGGTGGCAAGCACTTCGGCAGTGTCCGCCTGGGGCATGAAGTGGGCCGGCAGCAAAGGCCGGCGGTTTTTCAGTTCGGCCTGCAGGAAAGCGATACGCTTGTCTTCATCCCAGTCCGCATAGCTGCCCATGCCCAGATAGTCGGTGATTTCCGACAGTGCGTCGCGGTGTCGGGCGGCATCCTGGCGCACGTCCAGCCGCCCCAGAAACAGGCCGAATGTCACGGCACGTCGCAGGCTGTCGAGCAGTGGCCCATCGGCGATAACGCCCATGCCGCATTCGTGCAGGGACTGGTAGCACAGCTCCAGCGGCGCGATCAGGTCACGGTTGTCCACCAGCACCTCGGCACTGGCCGGCTGGGTTGCGGTGAGCGACGCATGGGCCCAGGCGCGCGTCGCCCGCAAGCGGTCACGCAAGCGCTTGAGAACGGCGCGGTAGGGCTCGGGGGTATCCCCTACCCGCTCGCGCACAGCGCTGCTGGCTTGCTGCATGGACAGCTCCGCGGCCAGCGCGTCGACATCGCGCAGGAACAGGTCGGCCGCCATCCAGCGCGCCAGCAGCAACACTTCGCGGGTCACGGCGGCGGTCACATTGGGGTTGCCATCACGGTCGCCACCCATCCAGGAGGCAAAGCGCACAGGGGCCGCTTCCAGTGGCAGGCGCAGGCCGGTGGCGTCGAACAGCGCCTTGTCCACCTTGCGCAAGTGGCTGGGGATGGCATGCCACAGGGAGTGTTCGATCACCGCGAAGCCCCATTTGGCTTCGTCTACCGGCGTTGGCCGGGTGCGGCGGATTTCTTCTGTGTGCCAGGCCTCAGCGATCAACCGGCGCAGGCGCTCGCGTACCTGCTGGCGCTCGACCGGGGTCAGGTCGCGATGGTCCTGCGCGGCCAGCTGGCCGGCAATGGCATCGTACTTCTGGATCAGCGTGCGGCGTGCCACTTCGGTGGGGTGCGCAGTGAGCACCAACTGGATGTCGAGCTTGGCCAACTGCCTGGCCAAGGCATCGTCCTTGTGCCCGGCCTGCTTGAGCCGCGCCAGCAGCTCAGGCAGCACCCGCGCCTCGAAAGGTTCTGGCTGCTCGGCGTCACGGCGGCGGATCAACTGGTACTGCTCAGCCATGTTGGCCAGGTTGAGGAACTGGTTGAAGGCACGCGCCACCGGCAGCAAGTCGTCTTCGGCCAGGTCCGCCAACGTAGAGCTCAGCTGTTCGCCGGCGCTGCGCCGGTCCGCCTTGGCGCTATGACGAATGTCCTCGATCTTCTGCACGAACGCGTCACCGTGCTGCTGGCGTATGGTTTCGCCCAGCAAATCCCCCAACACATGGACATCTTCACGCAAGCGCACATCGATATCAGTCATTGGCCCTCTCTTCGGCACGGCTCGCCCGCGCTCTGCTCCGGAAACAGCACTGGCCCAAGAGTGCCCATAGCGGGGCAGCCATGGCAAGCCATGACCGGTAAAGCAAACTAAAGTAAACACGTAGCAGTCCGATGCAGTGCAGCCTTTTCAAGGCGTTGACAGAGGTCATCATGAAAATCCGCGAACTCGCCCAGCACTGGGAACAAAATGCCGCCGGCACCCTGAGCCCGACCGGCCATACCTTGCACCTTGACCTGGAATCGGAGGCGCGCCTGGCGGCGCTCATCGACATGTACCCCAAGCGCACCGCCGAGGAGTTGCTCGGTGAACTGGTCGCAGCGGCGCTTGAGGAGCTTGAGGCCAGCTTCCCCTACGTGCAGGGCAACAAGGTCATTTCCACCGACGAAGAAGGCGACCCGTTGTACGAGGACATAGGCTCTACACCGCGCTTTCTGGCGCTTTCACGGCGCCATCTGCACACGCTCAGCCACCCCGGCGAGAACAGCGGAAACTGACGTGCCAGCCCCCGTTCCGGGCTGCCCTCCAGCCCGGAATACCGCTTCTGACAGTGGAAGTTCCGCCCCCATACCACTGACCGATCAGTCAGAAATAGTTGGCATTTTTTTCTGAACTATTCAAAAAACGACTCAGTCACAGCCAATAGCCATCACGCTAAAACCCTGCACACAGTCGTTGTGCACCCTTGAGCTGACACACACGGCGATGCCAGGGATTGAGCGATGGGATGGACTGCTACGGACATCGTCGTTATCAGGAGTGATCCAATGGAGCTGACCACCATGAAGACCCGCACTTCGAAACTTTCCTCAACTCATGTGCGCGGGCTCAAGCTGGCCGCGCTGGCCCTGGGCAGTAGCCTGGTCCTGGCCGGCTGTGCAGGTAACCCGCCCACCGAGCAATATGCCGTCACCCAGTCCGCCGTGAACTCCGCCGTCAGCGCTGGCGGTACCGAGTTTGCCGCCGTTGAAATGAAAGCGGCGCAGGACAAGTTCAAGCAGGCCGAAATCGCCATGCACGACAAGAACTACGAGCAAGCCAAGCGTCTGGCCGAGCAGGCCGAATGGGACGCTCGCCTCGCCGAACGCAAAGCCCAGGCGGCCAAAGCCCAGAAGGCCGTGCAGGACGCCCGCCAAGGCGTTCAGGACGTACGTCAGGAAGGCCTGCGTAGCGTTCAGTGAACGCTGCCCAACCTGCCTTAGCCTTCGCACTCGATCAAAGGATGAACACTATGCGCAAACACGTCATGATTCCCGCCCTGTTGGCCCTGAGCGTCGGTCTCGCTGCCTGCTCGCACGACCCGAATGCCAACCTGGAGTCGGCCCGCACCAACTTCTCGTCGCTGCAGAGCGATCCGCAGGCGAGCAAGGTCGCAGCCCTTGAAACCAAGGACGCACAGGACTGGCTGAACAAGGCCGACAAGGCCTACATGGAGCGTGAAGACAGCAAGAAAGTCGACCAACTGGCCTACCTGACCAACCAACGCGTTGAAGTGGCCAAGCAGACCATTGCCCTGCGCACGGCCGAAAACGAGCTGAAAAACGCGGCGGCCCAACGTGCCCAAGCCAAGCTCGATGCCCGCGACGCGCAGATCGCCAAGCTTCAGGACAGCCTGAACGCCAAACAGACCGACCGCGGTACGCTGGTGACCTTCGGCGATGTACTGTTCGACTTCAACAAAGCTGAACTCAAGAGCAGCGCCTACCCTAACGTGACCAAGCTGGCCCAGTTCCTTCAGGAAAACCCTGAGCGCAAGGTCATCGTAGAGGGCTACACCGACAGCGTCGGTTCGGCCAGCTACAACCAGTCCCTGTCCGAACGTCGCGCCGGTGCTGTACGCATGGCGCTGGTACGTGCAGGCGTGGACCCTGCGCGCATCGTCGCTCAGGGCTACGGCAAGGAGTACCCGGTTGCTGACAACTCCAGCAACTCGGGCCGTGCGCAGAACCGCCGGGTGGAGGTGACCATCTCCAACGACAACCAGCCGGTAGCGCCGCGCTCGGTGAGCCAAGTGCAGTAACGCTCACAGGCCGCTAAAAAAGAACCCCGCCTTCATGGCGGGGTTCTTCATTTTTGATCATTGGCTGGAACGGGTCATTGCACGCGTTGCGGGGTTTGTTCACCCATGCAGCGCACCGCACGCTTGCGGTTGTCGACCAGTACCCCGGTAAGGCCTTTTTGCGCTGTGTCGAACAGCACCAGCACCCCATCTACACACTGCGCCACCTGCGGCGCAGGGTCGAGGGACACCTTGTAATCCTCGCCCGGAACGGTCTTGAGCATGGTGAAATCCTGCAGCAACAGCGCGTCTTCTGGCTTGGCGAAATGCAGGTAGCCGTAGTACCACAGAGCCCCCACCGTCACGATGATGCTGCCGACACCGGTCAGGATCAGCGGGATGGCGTTGCGTTCTTCACTCATTGCTTGCTCTTCTCGTCGGGGTAGTTGGGCACTTCGGCCAGCCGCCGCAGGCCGTTGAAATGGCTGGGATCATCAAGAAAACGCAGCATCACCTGGCGCCAGACCGGGTCGGCGAAGGTCTGCACGTGGCCGCCACGGGTCAACTGCAGCACCCTTGGAGGCGGTGCGTGCTGGTAGAGGCGGATGCCGTTGTCCATGGGTACCAGGTTGTCGTCGATGCTATGGAAGAACAGTTTGGGTGGGCTGCTCAGGCGCTCGACGGAGCGGATCGCGCTGTCGCCATCGGGTACCAGCCAGGACAACGGCACCTGCAAGGGCCAGGTCAACCATGATGTGCTCAGCGCAAAGCGCCCGACGTCACGGTAACTGGCCGGTACGCCGTCGAACACCAGTGCGCTGAAGCGCTGGCGCTGCTCGGGGTGGGCTGCCAGGTAGTGGATGGCCATTGCCCCACCGAGGCTCTGCCCCAGCAGTACCAGGGGTTTACCCTGGACCTCGGGGGCCTGGTCGAGCCATGCCATGGCCGCTGCGATGTCGTTGTAGACCTGCGGCAAACCGGGCTTGCCCTCAGACAGGCCATAGCCCCGGTAATCGATCATCAGCACCTGATAACCCTGCTCCGGCAGCCAGTAGCTACCGCCCAGGTGCCCCGCCAGGTTGCCGCCATTGCCGTGCAAGTGCAGCACCGTGCCCTTGACCTCGACACCGGCCTTGGCCGGCAGCCACCAGCCATGCAGGCGAACGCCGTCGGCGGTGGTCAGGGTGACATCGCGGTACTGCAGCTTGGCACGCTCGGGCGTGAACGGCTGGCCCGGCTCCGGGTAGAACAACAGGCTGCTGCAGCCGCCCAGGCCCAGCAGCGCCAAGCCCAGGACCAGGCAGCGGCAGCGCTCAAAGAATGTTCGCGTAGTCGGCTTCAATGCGATCCAGGCTCAGGTGGTTGAGGAAGTTGGAGAAGCACATCCAGGCCGACAGGGCATTGAGGTCGCGGAACTGCTCCGGCAGGTACTTGGGCGGTTCCACCAGGCCTTCTTCGACCAGTTGACGCAAGGTGCGCATGTCCTCGAGGGTAGTCTTGCCGCAGAACAGCAGCGGAATCTGCTCTAGCTTGCCCTTTCTCACGGCCAACTGAATGTAGTTGTAAACCATGATGAAACCCTTGAGGTAGGACAAATCCTTGGTAAATGGCAGACCATCAGGCACCGACCCGCGGAATACCCGGCTTGCATTGCTGTAGCTTTGCGCCATTTCAAAGCCCTGGGCGCGGAAGAACTCGAAGACCTGAAGGAAATCGGCGCCCTCTTCGACCATGTGGATGGCGCGCGTGCGGTTGGTGAGTTTGCGCAGGCGGCTGGGGTACGAGGCGAAGGCGATCACCTCCATGAGAATCGCCAAGCCCTCCTGCGTCACCGTCGATGAAGGCGGGCCCTTGGCCAGGAAGGTGCAGATCGGCTGGTTCAGGCCGTTGAGCGTGGTGCCCACATGCACCAGCCCCTCGTGCACTTCCAGCGCGCGCACATCACGGCTGTTGAACATGGCGTCGGCGCGCACCTTGATATAGTCGGCACCGGCCGCCGCATCGGCGACGATCCCGTCCGACTCAAACACCCGGATGGTCTCTTCAGCCTCGCCGAACACCTTGTTCAGGCGATGCTGGAGGATATCCACGGTCTCTTTGGCAGTGATGTTTTTCGGCTCGTCCTTGAGGTCACCACGGCCGTCGATGTTGTTCAGGTAATCGGAAAGCATCAGGCCGAGGTCGGCCAGCGTCGGGTCGCCAGCGTGGAAGGCATCGGACGCCGCGCCATAGAGTTCCTGGGAGATCAGGCCGAAGTCCTCGGTGCCGCGTGCCTCGAGCATGCGCACCACCATGCGGTACTCCTTGCACATGCGCCGCATGATCTGCCCCACCGGGTTGAACTGCCCCAATTGCCGGGTGATGTCGCGCTCGATGCTCTGGAACTCGGCCTTGACCGCACTTGAATCGAACGACAGCGGCCGCGACTGGTAATAGGCGCGGTCCACGGCCGGCGGCTCTTTGCCCTTGGCCTTCAGAAAGCCTTGGCGGATGCTGTCGTCCCATTTGACCGCGTCGAGCACTCGGATCGGGGTCTGCGCGGTGACGATGCGATCGGACAGTGCGCGAATGGTCTGCTGGTACTCGTCCAACGGGGAACTCCTTTCTAGAACAAGGCACCTGTACTGGCCCTAGCCTCGGCAAGCCGGCGCTAGGGCCTGCACGGTCATTTGCCGACTCGCTGGAAGCGCGCCACCTCGACGAACAGGTCGGAGTTGGCCGGGTCATCCAGGTAGGCCAGCACCCGCGCTGAAGGGCTGTCGATCAACACGCCCTCGCCATTGTCCTCCGGCACCTCGGTACTACGCCCGCTCAGCTCTTTTTTCTCCAGCGCCTGCTGCACCTGTTCTACATCAAGGTTGTAGATGACCAGCTCCTTGCCATCGACGATATCGAAACCGCCAATCAGGAAATGGCCGCCCAGGCGTTTGGGGACACCGGCAGAGAGGTACCAGCGGTTGCCGTGGCGTGACACGGTGAATACGTACTCTTCGGGCTTCTTGCCTTTGGCAGTGGCCACGGCCTTGTAGGCATCGGCGCCACTGCGGCTGATGACCATCTTGAGTGGCTCGCCCCAGGCGTCCTTGCTGCTCCACGTGCCGAGCAGGGCTTTGGGCGCCGCCTGATTGCTCGGCAATGGCTCATGGAAGGTCACCAGACAACCGCCCAGCACGAGGAATGACAACGTCAACAACACCACACGCCAGGCTTTCATCAAGTTCTCCTTGAAAGTTCGTTCTCAGCTCAGCCCGATGCCAGCACCAGGTGCAGGTAACGGGTAAGCATAGCGAGCATCTGCCCATCGGCTTGCGCATCGGCATCCTTGAGCAGGCCCTGATATTCCATCTGCTCGATGATCGCCGTCAACATCTGGGCGTCCTGTTCCGGTTGCTGCGAACCGACCACCTGCAATAGCTGGCGCGTGCCATGCAGCAGGATCTGTTCGTGGGCACACACCAACTCGGCCAGGCGCGGGCACAGCAGCGCCTCCTGACGGAAGGCCTGCTCCGCCATCAGGAAGTCGCGGCGGGTGATCAACTGACGGGAAACGTAGTCGGCAGTCATCTGCGCCACTTCGTCAGCCAGGCGCGCCCTTGATTGCGCACTGCCATCCCCCTGGGCAAGCAGCTGGCGCAGCACCACTTCGGTATTGGCCCACAGCTTGGCCATGTAGGCGGCACTGCGTTCGACGTATTGGGCGAAGGTATCGGTGAGCAGGTCCTCGATATCCTTGAAATAGTAGGTGGTGGCCGACAGCGGCACACCGGCTTCGGCGGCAACGGCACGGTGGCGCACGCCACGCACACCATCACGCACGACAATGCGCATGGCGGCGTCGAGGATCAACTGGCGGCGCTGTTCGCTGCCTTGGCGGGCGGTCTTGCGACCCTGGTATTGCACGCTTTCGGCGACGGCGGTGGCAATGCCGGCGGCGCCTTGCTGGGCCATTGCGGGGGTCACGGGTGTACCTCATCGATCTTGGGGGTGACTGCACCGGCCCTATCGCCGGCAAGCCGGCTTCCACAACGGGCACTGCCCAACGACATTGGATGGGTGTCCAACGTCCGGGGGCCGCCCAAACACCCCGCGCTGTTCAAGCGCAGTGCGGTTTCTGTGGGAGCCGGCTTGCCGGCGAAGGGGCTCTGACAAACAAAATAAGGCTTCAGGCAATAAAAAGCCGCCCCGAAAGGCGGCTTGTTCAATCCACTCAGGCCTGTGGGCGCATGTGCGGGAACAGGATCACGTCGCGAATCGACGGCGAGTTGGTCAGCAGCATCACCAGGCGGTCGATGCCGATACCTTCACCGGCAGTCGGTGGCATGCCGTACTCCAGGGCACGAACGAAGTCGGCATCGTAATGCATGGCTTCGTCATCACCGGCGTCCTTCTCGGCCACCTGGGCCAGGAAACGCTCTGCCTGGTCCTCGGCGTCATTGAGCTCGGAGTAGGCGTTGGCGATCTCGCGGCCACCGATGAACAGCTCGAAGCGGTCGGTCACGGCCGGGTTGTCGTCGTTGCGACGGGCCAGCGGCGACACTTCGAACGGGTATTCGGTGATGAAGTGCGGCTGCTCCAGCTTGTGCTCGACCAGCTCTTCGAAAATCATCACCTGCAGCTTGCCCAGGCCTTCGTGGCCCAGCACCTTGGCACCGGCTTTCTTGGCGATGTCGCGGGCCCGCTCGACATCCTGAAGGTCCGCTGCGGTCAGCTCCGGGTTGTACTTGAGGATCGAATCGAACACCGACAAGCGCACGAACGGCTCACCAAAGTGGAACACCTTGTCGCCATACGGCACATCGGTGCTGCCCAGCACCAGCTGGGCAAGCTCGCGGAACAGCTCCTCGGTGAGGTCCATGTTGTCGCGGTAGTCAGCGTAGGCCTGGTAGAACTCGAGCATGGTGAACTCGGGGTTGTGCCGGGTCGAAACGCCTTCGTTACGGAAGTTGCGGTTGATCTCGAACACTTTCTCGAAACCACCGACCACCAGGCGCTTGAGGTACAGCTCCGGCGCGATACGCAGGAACATGGCCATGTCCAGGGCGTTGTGGTGGGTTTCGAACGGTTTGGCCGCGGCGCCGCCAGGGATGGTCTGCAGCATCGGCGTTTCGACTTCGAGGAAGTCGCGGTCGATGAGGAACTTGCGGATGTGCGAGATCACCTGCGAACGCACACGGAAGGTGTGGCGGGTTTCTTCGTTGACCATCAGGTCGACATAACGCTGGCGGTAGCGCTGCTCGGTGTCGGTCAGCCCGTGGTGCTTGTCCGGCAGTGGGCGCAGCGACTTGGTCAGCAGGCGTACGTTGGTCATCTCGACGTACAGGTCGCCCTTGCCGGAACGGGCCAAGGTGCCTTCGGCGGCGATGATGTCGCCCAGGTCCCAGGTCTTGACCGCGGCCAGGGTTTGCTCCGGCAGGGTCTTGCGGTTGACGTAGACCTGGATGCGCCCGGTCATGTCCTGGATGACCATGAACGAGCCACGGTTGAGCATGATGCGACCGGCAACCTTGACCGGGATCGCTGCCGCTTCCAGCTCTTCCTTGGTCTTGTCCGCGTACTGTTTCTGCAGGTCGTTGCAGTAGCTGTCGCGGCGGAAGTCGTTGGGGAAGGCCTGACCCTTCTCGCGCTCGGCGGCAAGCTTTTCCTTGCGCAGGGCGATCAGGGTGTTTTCTTCCTGTTGCAGGTCTTGCGATTCGGTCTTGAGGTCGCTCATGTCGTCATTCTTTCCATCAGGTATTCGTTGCCCTTTTCGGGCAGGGCACGCGATGCCGGCGTACAGGCATCGCGGCGGTGGTGTGCGGCTTACAGCCCCTGCTTGAGGCTCGCTTCCAGGTACTGGTCGATGTCGCCATCGAGCACCTTGTTGCAGTCGCTGCGCTCGACGCCGGTACGCAGGTCCTTGATGCGCGAGTCATCGAGCACGTAGGAGCGGATCTGGTGGCCCCAGCCGATGTCCGACTTGCTGTCTTCCAACGCCTGGGAAGCGGCGTTGCGCTTCTGCATTTCCAGCTCGTACAACTTGGCCCGCAGCATTTTCATGGCGGTGTCCTTGTTGGCATGCTGGGAGCGTTCGTTCTGGCACGCCACCACGGTGTTGGTCGGCACGTGGGTGATACGCACCGCGGAGTCGGTGGTGTTCACGTGCTGACCACCGGCACCGGAGGAGCGGTAGGTGTCGATACGCAGGTCGGACGGGTTGATATCGATCTCGACCTTGTCGTCGATCTCGGGCGACACGAACACCGCCGAGAACGAGGTGTGGCGACGGGCGCCGGAGTCGAACGGGCTCTTGCGCACCAGGCGGTGCACGCCGATTTCGGTGCGCAGCCAGCCGAAGGCGTACTCGCCCTTGATGTGCACGGTGGCGCCCTTGATGCCGGCGACTTCGCCTTCGGACAGCTCGATGATGGTGGCGTCAAAGCCGCGCTTGTCGGCCCAGCGCAGGTACATGCGCAGCAGGATGTTGGCCCAGTCCTGCGCTTCGGTACCGCCGGAACCTGCCTGGATGTCCAGGTAAGCGTTGTTCATGTCCATCTCGCCGCTGAACATGCGACGGAACTCAAGCTGGGCCAGGTTTTCTTCCAGGCCTTCCAGCTCGGTCACGACATCGCTGACGGCGCCTTCGTCATTTTCCTCGACAGCCATGTCGAGCAGGTCCTTGCAGTCCCCCAGGCCACCGGACAGCTTGTCCAGGGTCTCGACGACCTGCGCCAGCATGGCGCGCTCGCGGCCCAGGGCCTGGGCGTACTCAGGCTTGTTCCAGACGTTGGGGTCTTCCAGCTCGCGGTTGACTTCGATCAGGCGGTCATGCTTTTGATCGTAGTCAAAGATACCCCCGAATGGACTGGGAGCGTTCGGTGAGGTCCTTGATGGTGTTCAGGATCGGTTGGATTTCCATGGGCGCGGGGCTCTCGTACGAATTCGGTGAAAAGCCCGCGAGTATAACCCATACAGCCAAGCACAGCAGCCCGTTGAGCAGCCCGCACAGCGCCGGATCATGACCGCGCGTGATTTCCTGGCAATTCTGCCAGTAGCCCCCAGGCGTCGAGCCACGCAAGACTTGCCCTCAGGCATGCGGATCGTCCGCCGCCTCAATGGGAGCAATGAAAATGAGTGATGACTTTGACCGCGCATTGAAAATGCTGGAAGGGTTCGAAATTCTGCCTCCAGAATTCACGAACGCCGTGAACGACACGCTAGAGTTCGACCCAGCGCCCGCCCGTAACCCTGTAAAAGTACATTACCCGGGGTTGAAGGAGGACATTCCCGGGCTCGAAAGCGTCACCGTCGGCTGTTACGGCGATAATTGGGGAACGGGACGATCACCTGCAGACCCCCGACGCGAAGAGACCGTTGAAGGCTATGTACCCGGCGCCGTCCTGAAAGAGGCCGCCAGCTACAGAATATGGGCGGTCGTCAGGTTCAAGATCGCAGGCGAAGAAACGGAGCTCACCGTCCGCTCTGCAGATCGCACTTACCGGCTCAAGAGAAAAGCCGCCAAATAAACTTGACTGGCGGCTACCCCGCTCGTGCCAGCCAAGCCCTTATGCGATACCCACTTTGTTCCGACCACTGTTCTTGGCCAGGTACAAGCCTTTGTCGGCAGCGGATATAAGCTGCCGGCAATGGCTGCCCACAGCCGGGGTCTGCGTCGCCAGGCCAATGCTCACGGTCAGGCGCGAGTCGTCCTGCGGCGCGGTATGCGGGATATCCAGGCCATATACGGTCTGACGCAGTTTCTCCGCGACCAGCCGCGCCCCGCCCGGGGAGGTGTTGGGCAATACCAGCGCGAACTCCTCGCCACCGTAGCGCGCCGGCAGGTCGGTAGGCCGTGAACACGAACCGCGAATGGCCTGTGCCACCTTGCGCAGCGCCTCATCACCGGCCAGGTGCCCGAAGCTGTCGTTGTAGACCTTGAAATAGTCGACATCGATCATCAGCAGCGACAACTGCTGTTGCTCACGCATGGCCCGCCGCCACTCCAGCTCCAGGTACTCATCGAAATGGCGGCGGTTGGACAGCCCGGTGAGGCCATCGGAGTTCATCAGCCGCTGCAGCATCAGGTTGGTATCGAGCAATTGCTGCTGGCTCACGCGCAATGCCCGGTAGGCCTCGTCACGTTGCAGCAGCGTCAGGTACGAGCGCGAGTGGTAGCGGATGCGGGCCACCAGCTCGATGGTGTCCGGCAACTTGACCAGGTAGTCGTTGGCCCCGGCAGCGAAGGCGGCACTCTTGACCAGAGGGTCTTCCTTGGTCGACAGCACGATGATCGGAATGTCCCGGGTAGCCGGATTGTTGCGGTATTCGCGCACCAGGGTCAGGCCGTCGAGGCCCGGCATGATCAGGTCCTGGAGGATCACCGTGGGCTTGATGCGCATGGCCTGGGCCACGGCCTGATGGGGGTCGGCGCAGAAATGGAAATCGATGTTTTCCTCTTGGGCCAGGCCACGCCGCACCGCTTCACCGATCATCGCCTGATCATCGACCAGCAAGACCATCGCCGAATTTTCATTGGCGGTCGCAAACCCTTCGATCGGTAGATCAATCATCCCTATTCACCTGATCACGGCCGCAGGAGCGGTGTGACTCAATACATATCGTCATTGTGCAAAGATTTCCATCAAGCGCCCGGCGATTCGCTCCAGCGGACGGATTTCCACCGCTGCATCGATTGCCGCGGCGGCTTTGGGCATACCGTAGACTGCGCTGCTTGACTGGTCCTGAGCAATGGTCAGGAAACCTTGCTGGCGCATCATTTTCAAGCCTTGGGCACCATCGCGCCCCATGCCGGTGAGCAGCACGCCCACCGCCTGCCCGCGCCAATAGCGCGCCACACTCTCGAAGAACACATCGATCGAGGGCCGGTAGATCTCGTTGACAGGTTCGGCAGTGTAGGCCAACTGGCCGTTGTGCAGCAGGCGTATATGGTGGTTGGTGCCCGCCAGCAGGACCTGCCCGGGCTGCGGCGGTTCGCCTTCACGGGCCAGGCGCACCGGCAAGCCACAGGCACTGCCAAGCCACTCGGCCATGCCGGCAGCGAACACTTGGTCAACATGCTGGACTAGCACGATGGATGCCGGAAACCCCTTGGGCAACCCCTTCAACAGTACCTCGAGGGCCGCAGGCCCCCCGGCCGAAGAGCCGATCGCCACCAGGCCGCGGCGCTGGGCGGCATCGCGTAAAGGCGCGGCGACCGGTTTGGTCGCGCTGGGCCGCTGTTGGCCGATCAACCAGCTGATGTTGAGGATCTTGCGCAGCAACGGGGCCGCTGCCTCCCGTGCATCACCCGCGCCGAGCGCCGGGGTGTCGACCACATCCAGGGCCCCGTGGCCCATGGCCTCGAACACGCGGTGCACGTTCTGCTTGCGGTCGACGGTGACGATGACGATGGCACAGGGCGTTTCGGCCATGATCTGCCGGGTCGCTTCCACTCCATCCATCACCGGCATGATGAGGTCCATGAGTATCAGGTCGGGCGTTGCCTGGGCACACTGGCGCACGGCCTCGGCGCCATTGCTGGCCACCCAGATCACCTCATGCGCAGGCTCCAGGGCCAGGGCCCGGCGCAACGCTTCTACCGCCAGGGGCATGTCGTTGACGATGGCGATCTTCATCCTTGAGCACCTCCGATCAGTTCGATCACAGCATCGATCAACGCATCGTCGTGGAAACTGGCTTTTGCCAAATAGTAGTCGGCGCCAGCGTCCAGGCCCCGCCGTCGATCTTCTTCGCGGTCCTTATACGACACCACCATCACCGGCAGCGACTGCAGCCGCTGGTCACGGCGCACCAATGTGACCAGCTCGATACCGTCCATGCGCGGCATGTCGATGTCGGTGATCAGCAGGTCGAAATCCTCGCTACGCAGCGCATTCCAACCGTCCATGCCGTCGACCGCCACAGCCACCTCGAAGCCGCGGTTGCTCAGCAGCTTGCGTTGCAGCTCGCGTACGGTGAGCGAGTCGTCGACAACCAGAATGCGCTTGCGGCTGGCACCACGGCCGGCCTGCACGCCGCGCTCGATGCGCTCCAGGCGGCCGGTGCTGAGCAGCTTCTCGACCGAGCGCAGCACGTCTTCGACATCGACGATCAACACCACCGAACCATCGTCCAGCAGCGCCCCCGCAGAAATGTCCTGGACCTTGCCCAGCCGTGCATCGAGCGGCATCACTACCAGCACCCGCTCACCGATCAGCCGCTCCACGGCCACACCGTACAGCTGTTCACGTTCGCGGATCACCACCACCGGCAAACCGCTTTCATCACCTTGCACGGCAGGCCGGTTGAGCAACTGGCTGGCCGCCACCAGGCCGATATGCCGGCCCTCATGCCAAAAATGCTGCCGCCCCTCGATTTGCACGATCTGCTCGGCCGTCACTTCCACGGTGCGCTCGATATGCGCCAGCGGGAACGCATAAGCCTCACCGCCTACCTCCACCACGAGGCTGCGTACCACCGAAAGCGTCAACGGCACTTCAAGATGGAAACGGCAGCCCTGGCCGGCCTGCTGGGTCAGCTCGATCGAGCCGCGCAGGTCCCGCACCAGATGCTGCACCGCGTCCAGGCCGACGCCACGGCCGGAGACCTCGGTCACCTTGTCGCGCATGCTGAAGCCCGGGAGGAACAGGAAGGTCAGCAGCTCCGCCTCGCTCATCTGCGCCACGGTATCGGCCGGGGACAGGCCGCGCTGAACGATACTGCGCTGTAGCTGTTGCAGGTCGATACCGGCGCCGTCATCGCTCAGTTCAAGGACCAACAGGCCGGCATGATGGGAGGCCCGCAGGCGTACTGCGCCTTCTGGCGGTTTGCCCGCCAGCAATCTTTGCTCAGGCAGTTCGATACCATGGTCGACTGCATTGCGCAGCAGATGGGTCAGCGGCGCTTCGAGCTTTTCCAGTACATCACGGTCGACCTGGGTCTTTTCACCGTCAATCTGCAGACGCACCTGTTTGCCCAGCGAGCGGCCCAGGTCCCGCACCATACGGCTCTGGCCGGTAAGCACATCGGCGAACGGGCGCATGCGGCAGGCCAAGGCGGTGTCGTACAGCAACTGGGCGCGCTGGCTGGCCTGCCAGCCGAATTCGTCGAGGTCGGCGGTCTGCTGCTGCAGGATCTGCTGGGTTTCCAGCAACAACCGTTGCGTCTGGGCCAGCGCTTCGAGCACCAGCAGGCTCTGGCCGCTGCCTTCCAATTGGGCTTTCAGGCCATCGAGGGCGCGCATGCCTTGGCCGTGCATGCGCTTGAGGCGCTGCAGCGTGGCCAGGTAGGGTTTGAGGCGCTGAGTCTCGACCAGCGACTTGCTCGACAAGTCGAGCAGGCTGTTGAGTCGATCGGCGGTTACCCGCAACACCCGCTCGCCACCTGGTGCGCTGCGTTTGCCTGTTTTGCGCGGCACAAGCGGCTCTGCTTCTGGCTCAGGCTCGGCAGTGATCGGGTCGGCCGCAGCTAATGGTTTGTGCAGCGGCTCCGTGGCAGGCGCAGGTGCACTGGAAGGGCCCAGCAGGCCAGACATCTGGGCCAGAAAGCCGGGTACCGCGCCCTCACCGGCGGGGTCACCGGGTGTGGCGACATGCAGCAGCAGGTCGGTACCGCGCAGCAAGGCGTCGATATGTTCAGCGCGCAGCAACAGCCGGCCTTCCTGGGCCGCTACCAGGCAATCTTCCATCACGTGGGCCACGCTGACGCCGTCGTCGATGCCAACGATGCGCGCAGCCCCTTTCAACGAGTGCGCAGCACGCATGCAGGCTTCCAGCTGATCGGCCTGGGTCGGGTCACGCTCCAGTGCCATCAGCCCGGTGATGAGCACCTGGGTCTGAGCTTCCGCTTCCAGGCTGAACAGCTCGAGCAACGATGCGTCGCGCATTTGCTCAGGGGTCATGACAGGCTCCGCTGCACGGCAGACAGTAGTTGTTGATCATCCAGTACACGCACGCTGCGCCCACGCCACTGCAGCACGGCGGCGGTGAAGGGTGCGCTATCTTCAGTGCCCCCCGGTAGTGTGGGCTGCAGGCGATGAATACCGTCGATCTCGTCCACCGCCAGCACCACTGGCCCGCCTGCCGCCGCCAGAATCAACATGCGCGGGATCGCCCGGCTGCTGTGTGCAGCCTCGGAGAAGTGCGCCACCCCCAGCAGTTCGCTCAGCGACAGGCACGGCACCAGTGCGCCACGCACATTGGCCACCCCTTGCAGCACTCGGGAGCGCTGATGCGGCAAGGAATGCACCGGCTGCACCGGGGCGATCTCGGCCAGGCAGGCAGTGGCCAGGGCCAGCCACTCCTCCCCCAGACGAAACAGCAGCAGCGAGCGCCCGACGCTGGCCTCGGCCTGCGCCGCCTCCTGCACCTGATCGTCCTGGACCAATGCATAGCGATCCAGCAGACGGGTAGCGGCCGCCGCATAGATTTCACAGTTGCGACAGTGGATATGCCTTTCCAGCAGCGGGCATTGCTTGTTGCCGTGCACGCCGATCCGGTTCCAGCAATCGTCGATACGCTCAACGTCCTCGGCGAGCAGTGCAATCGCGTCTTCAACGCTCATCGTTCAGCCCCCCTGCCAGCGCGTGTCGCGCGCTCCTGCAAGCGGCGGGCACCTGCTTCGTCGCCCTGGGCCGCCAGCAACATGGCCAGGTGCAGCAGCGCCTCAGGGTGCTGCGGCTCCAGGTACAGGGCTTTGCGGTAGTGAATCTGGGCTTGCCGGGCATCGCCTTCGGTATCGCTGAGCAGTCCCAGCCAGTAATACACCTGAGCCGTGGGTTCGAATTGCTGCAGGTAGCGCTGGCAGTTGGCACGCGCTTGCGCGCCCTCCCCGGCGTTGGCCTGCTTCGCGATCAGGGCCAGCAACTCACTGGCGCTCTCGCGCTGCACGGCTGTGGGCGGGGCAACCGGCACCGAGCGCAATGGCCGCAAAATGGGCGCCGGGGCCGGCACGGGGCGGGTCGGTGCGACTGGCACCGGCGGGCTGAGCCGAGGCTGGACTGGCGTCTCCAACGGCTGGCGAACGTAGGCGAACGACTGGGCAATGCCCAGTGGCCGCATCCCCAACCTTGCCAGCAAACTGCCCTCGGCCGGCCCGATGAACAGCACGCCGTGCTCGTGGGTAAGGCGCTTGAGCACCTCGAAGACTCGCTGCTGGGTCGCCACGTCGAAGTAGATCAGCAAATTGCGGCAGAACACGAAGTCGTAACAGCCATTACGGCTGCCCAGTGCCGGATCGAGCACGTTGCCTACGGCCAGGTCCACCTGCGCGCGCACCCGCTCATTCAACTCATGGCCCTCGGCAAGCGCATTGAAGTGGCGCTCGCGAAAGCCCAGTTCAGCGCCGCGGAACGAGTTGCGACCGTAGACCGCCTGCACGCCCTTGGCCACCGAGTTGGGGCTGATGTCGATACCGTCGATGCGAAACGCAGCCGGGTTCATCCCCGAATCGAGCAAGGCCATGGCCAGGGAATACGGCTCTTCGCCCGTGGAGCACGGCAGGCTCAGCAAGCGTAGCGGCCGCTCGCCGGCGAGTTCGTTCAGGCGTTTGTGGGCCAGCCCGACCAGCGCGGTAAACGACTCTGGGTAGCGGAAGAACCAGGTCTCCGGGACGATGACCGCTTCGATGAGCGCTTGCTGCTCCTCTGCGGAGCGCTGCAGGTACAGCCAATAGTCGTTCAGGTCTTGAGCATTGACCGCGACACAGCGCTGCTGCAGGGCACGCTCGACCATGGGCACGCCGACCGACTCGACATCCAGGCCGATGCGCGCTTGCAGAAAGCGGAAAAACCGTTGCTCGCTCATGCCGACACCTGCCCCGATGCTGGTGGGAACAGCAGTTCGCGCACGGGGTCCGACAGCAAGTCATCGACCTCGATACGCTGCAGCAGGCCATCGGCGTCCTGGCGAACCGGGCCCAGGTAACGCGCGTCGGGGTTGTCCAGCCCATAGGGCTGAAACTCCTCCGCGAGGCAGCGCAAGGTCTCGGTAGCCTGTTCGAGGATCAGCCCCAGTTGATGCTCGCCGCGATAGTGCACCAGCACCAGCCGTGTGCTGGTGCGCGCAGTGGCAGGCTGGCCGAAACTCAGGGCCGACAGGTCGACCACCGGCACCAGCACGCCACGATGGGCGACAATCCCAGCAACCCAGGCCGGCGCCTGGGCGATCGGCTTGAGTGGCCGGCGCGGCAGCACCTCGATCACCTCGCGCACATCCAGGGCGAAGCGTTGCTCGTTGAGACGAAACAGCAGGTACAGCTTGCCCTTGGCGCTGGCCGTTACTGCCGCATGCGAGTACAGGTCACTCATGGCGGTCAGACTTTGAAGCGCGATACACCACCGCGCAGGCCCGCGGCCACCTGGCTCAACTCGTCGATGGCGAAGCTGGCCTGGCGCAGCGATTCCACCGTCTGTGTGCTGGCATCGCTGAGCTGAGCCAGTGCCTGGTTGATCTGCTCGGCACCCGTAGCCTGGGCCTGCATGCCTTCGTTGACCATCAACACCCGTGGCGCCAGCGCCTGTACCTGATGAATGATCTGGCTCAGTTGCTCGCCCACTTGCTGCACTTCGAACATGCCTCGGCGTACTTCTTCGGAAAACTTGTCCATGCCCATCACCCCTGCCGATACCGCCGACTGGATTTCCCGCACCATCTGCTCGATGTCGTAGGTGGCGACAGCCGTCTGGTCCGCCAGGCGCCTTACTTCGGTGGCTACCACGGCAAAGCCGCGCCCATACTCGCCGGCTTTTTCCGCTTCGATGGCAGCATTGAGCGAGAGCAGGTTGGTCTGGTCGGCGACCTTGACGATGGTCACCACCATCTGCGTGATGTTGCTGGCCTTTTCGTTGAGGATCGCCAGCTTGGCATTGACCAGGTCGGCTGCACCCATGACCTGGTGCATGGTGTCTTCCATGCGCGCCAGGCCTTGCTGGCCGGAACCGGCCAGGCTCGAGGCCTGGTCGGCGGCACTGGTGACTTCGGTCATGGTGCGCACCAGATCGCGCGATGTCGCCGCAATTTCGCGCGAAGTGGCCCCAATTTCCGTGGTGGTCGCAGCGGTTTCGGTGGCGGTGGCCTGCTGTTGCTTGGACGTGGCGGCAATTTCGGTGACCGAGGTGGTCACCTGCACCGAAGAACGCTGAGCCTGGGACACCAGCTTGGCCAGGGCCTCGGCCATCACGTTGAAGCCGCTTTCGATGGCGCCGAACTCGTCCTTGCGGTCCAGGCTCAGGCGCATGCTCAAGTCGCCCGAGCGCAGCTTGTCGAGGGCGTGCACCACGCGCTGCACCGGGGCGGTGATGGCACGCATCAGAAGCAGGCCGCAGATGCCCGCCGCGATGATTGCCAACAACAGCGAAACGATCATGCTGCCTTTGGCAGTGCTCACGGCACCGACGATCTGGTGGTTAGCGGTGTCGGCGGCTTCGCGGTTGTACTCGATCATCTTGTTGAGATGATTACGGCCTTGCGACCACGCCGGTGTCAGTACGTCCTTGATCAACCGCTCTGCCTCGGCATAATCACGCCGACGGTAGGCTTCGATCACCTGACCAATGATTTGGGTGTAGTTCGCCTCCATCTGGATGAAGGCGTCGAAATGGGCCTGGTCGTCCTTTTCGTGAATGGTGCCTTGGTAGCTGGCCAGGTATTGCTTGAGGCGATCATCGAAGCTTTTGAACAGCTCCATGTCAGCAGCTGTGATCTCGCGGTGGCCGGACAACCCCACCAACTGCTGGCTGGTGACATAGCTGTCGACCCAGGCACTGCGGATCATCGAGCTGTAGTAGACCCCGGGAATGCTGTCGTCACCGACTGCCTGCTCGGCACTTTCAATCGCCACCAGCCGCGAGTAAGCAGCTACCACCATCAGCAACATGATGGCGATGATCACAGCGAAACTTGCCAGGATCCGTTGGCGCAAGGTCCAGTTCTTCACATTCAGCCCTCAGGAATTCACAACGAGCGGGAAAAATCGCCGAAGTATAGCCCAGGCTTCCTACGCTTAGGCGGCTGAATATACGGGGTAATCAGGCATCCTTGCCTTGAGATCAGATCATGTGCGTGTCATTGACCTGCGGCGGCAAGGCGGGCCTGGCTTTCCAGTTCCTGACGCAACGCTGGGTCCAGGCGAAGCTGGCGGGCCAGTTCATCCAGGTACGCACGCTCCATGAAGTTCTCCTGATCGACCATCATCAGGCTGGCCAGGTACATCTCGGCAGCCATCTCCGGCGTTTGTGCGGCGCGCGCGACTTCGGCCGGGTCCAGCGGCTTGTTCAGCTCGGCGTGCAACCAGTGCTGCAGTTCACGGTCGCTGTCCAGGCGGGTGAATTCGCCTTCGATCAACGCACGCTCACGGTCATCGATGTGACCATCGGATTTGGCCGCTGCCACCAACGCCCGCAGTACCGCCTGACTGTGCTGCTCGACCTGGGCCGGGGGCAGGCGATCGAGGGTTTGCGGTTCGGCCCCCTGCCCTGCGCCCTGACGGGCCTGCCAGTTGCCATAGGCCTTGTAGGCCAGCACACCGAGCGCGGCGAGGCCACCGTAGGTGATCACTTTGCCGCCGTACTTGCGCGCCTTCTTGTTGCCCAACAGCAAGCCCAGGGCGCCGGCACCCAGCGCCCCGCCCCCAGCGCCGGACAACAGGCTGCCCAGGCCGCCTGAGCCTGCGGCCGGCTTGCTTGCGCCGCCCTGTTTGTTCAGCAGTTCCTGGCCGGATTTGAGCAGTTGATCGAGCAGACCCCGAGTATTCATTGGCATGGCTCCACGCTGCGGAAAATGACGTTCAGAGTAAGGCCTGCAGGGCCCAGGGCCACCCATGGATTTGCTTCCGGATGTTGCATCGGTGGGCAAAAAGCCAACTAGACTCGATTTCGCCACAAGCGCTTTACACCTATGACGATCGCTCCACTGCTTTCTTGATGACTGCCCCGACCAAGCTCTACAAAAGAGGGAACACCATGTCAGCGCACAAGACCGCATTGCTCGGCGCCGTGACCGGCGCACTGCTGGCCAGTGCAGGCCTGCAGGCCGCCGAGTTGCCCAAGGCCCTCGGTGCCGGCGAAGGCCGGCTGGATATCGTCGCCTGGCCCGGTTATATCGAGCGCGGCGAGAGCGACACGGCCTATGACTGGGTCACAGGCTTCGAAAAGCAAACCGGGTGCAAGGTCAGCGTCAAGACCGCAGCCACCTCCGATGAAATGGTCAGCCTGATGAACAAGGGCGGTTACGACCTGGTCACCGCCTCCGGCGATGCCTCGCTGCGCCTGATCGCCGGCAAGAAGGTGCAGCCGATCAATACCGCGCTGATTCCCAACTGGAAAAACCTCGACCCGCGCCTGCAGGACGGTGGCTGGTACGTGGTCGACAAACAGGTCTACGGCACCCCGTACCAGTGGGGGCCGAATGTACTGCTGTACAACACCAACACCTTCAAGCAGCCCCCCACCAGTTGGAGCGTGGTGTTCGAACCGCAGGACCTGCCCGACGGCAAACCGAACAAGGGCCGCGTTCAGGCCTATGACGGGCCCATCTACATTGCCGACGCGGCGTTGTACCTGAAGTCGGCCAAGCCCGAACTGGGCATTCAGGACCCCTATGAACTGAATGAAGCACAGTACAAGGCAGTGCTCGAACTGCTGCGCCAGCAGCAACCGCTGATCCACCGCTACTGGCATGACGCCACGGTGCAGATGAGCGATGTGAAGAACGAAGGCGTGGTCGCCTCCAGTTCCTGGGGCTACATGGTCAACAGCCTCAAGGCGGACAACCAGCCGGTGGCCTCCACCCTGCCCAAGGAAGGTGCCACCGGCTGGGCCGACACCACCATGCTGCATAGCGAGGCCAAGCACCCCAACTGCGCCTATAAATGGATGGACTGGTCGCTGCAGCCAAAGGTGCAGGGTGACGTGGCGGCCTGGTTCGGCTCGTTGCCAGCAGTACCTGCGGCCTGCAACGGTAATGCGCTGCTGGGGCCCGAGGGCTGCAAGACCAATGGCTTCGACAACTTCGACAAAATCGCCTTCTGGAAAACCCCGCAGGCACAGGGCGGCAAGTTCGTGCCGTACAGCCGCTGGACCCAGGATTACATTGCGATCATGGGCGGGCGCTAGCGCCCCCGGAGCATCGTGGCATTGCCTGAAGGAACAAGGGCCGCCCGGTTTCTCCAGCAGCGGCCTTGTGTCGCCAAAGGGGCGCAAAGCGCCCCAGCTTCAACCTGGAGCCCTTTATGCCCCTAGCCGTCCAGTTCACCCAGGTGTCGCGCACCTTCGGTGAGGTCAAGGCCGTTGACCAGGTCAGCATCGACATCATCGATGGTGAGTTCTTCTCGATGCTCGGCCCCTCAGGCTCGGGCAAGACCACCTGCCTGCGCCTCATAGCCGGTTTCGAGCAGCCCGACAGCGGCTCGATCCGCATCCATGGCGTCGAAGCCGCTGGCGTGCCGCCCTACCAGCGCGACGTCAATACCGTATTCCAGGACTACGCACTGTTCCCGCACATGAACGTGCGCGACAACATCGCCTATGGCCTGAAGGTCAAAGGCATAGCCAAGGCCGAACGCCATGCCCGCGCCGAAGAGGCCCTGGCGATGGTGGCCCTGGCAGGCTACGGTGAGCGCAAACCGGCACAGCTTTCCGGCGGCCAGCGCCAGCGTGTTGCCTTGGCCCGCGCCCTGGTCAATCGGCCGCGGGTGCTGCTGCTCGACGAGCCGCTCGGCGCCCTCGACCTGAAACTGCGCGAACAGATGCAGGGCGAATTGAAAAAGCTGCAGCGCCAGCTGGGCATCACCTTCATTTTCGTCACCCATGACCAGACCGAAGCGCTGTCGATGTCGGACCGGGTAGCGGTGTTCAACCGCGGCCGTATCGAACAGGTCGATGCACCGCGCACGCTGTACATGAAACCGGCTACCACCTTCGTCGCCCAGTTCGTCGGCACCTCCAACGTGGTGCGCGGCGATCTGGCTCAGCACCTGAGCGGCAGCCGGACGCCGTTCTCCATTCGCCCCGAGCATATTCGCCTGCTCGGCCAGCCCGAGGCCGGCCGCGATGTACAGGTCAGCGGCCTGCTGCGTGATATCCAGTACCAAGGCAGTACCACCCGCTATGAAGTGCAGCTGGACAGCGGCCAATCGCTGGCGGTCAGCCAGGCCAACGACCGCTGGCAAGACCAGCCACACCCCCTGCAACCCGGCCAACGGGTACAGGCCCACTGGCCACGTGAAGCGATGACGGTGCTGCAGGAAACTGTCCTGACCGAGGGCCAGTGACATGAGCCTGGCCCTGAGCCCGTCACGCAGGTTTTCCAACCTGCTCTACCGCCGCCCCAACCTGTACCTGCTGTTACTGCTGACCCCACCGCTGACCTGGTTCGGCGCGGTCTACCTAGGGTCGCTGCTCAACCTTTTGTGGCAAGGCTTTTACACGTTCGACGACTTCACCATGGCAGTCACCCCGCAACTGACCCTGGGCAACTTCGCCGCGCTGTTCAACCCGTCGAACTTCGACATCATCCTGCGCACCTTGGCCATGGCCGTGGCAGTCTCGCTGGCCTGCGCCATGCTGGCTTTCCCCATCGCCTATTACATGGCGCGCTACACCCGCGGCAAGACCCGGGCATTCTTCTATATCGCCGTAATGCTGCCGATGTGGGCCAGCTACATCGTCAAGACCTACGCATGGACCCTGCTGCTGGCCAAGGGGGGTGTGGCTCAGTGGTTCATCCAGCAGTTGCACCTCGAAGGCCTGCTGCAGGCCCTCCTGACCTTGCCCGCGGTGGGCGGCAGCACGCTGTCGACCTCGCACCTCGGGCGCTTTATGGTGTTCGTGTACATCTGGCTGCCGTTCATGATCCTGCCCGTGCAGGCGTCGCTGGAGCGCCTGCCGCCTTCACTGCTGCAGGCATCGGCAGACCTTGGCGCACGGCCGGCGCAGACCTTCACCCAAGTGATCCTGCCATTGTCGATACCCGGCATCGCGGCCGGCTCGATCTTTACCTTCTCGCTGACCCTGGGCGACTTCATCGTGCCGCAACTGGTCGGCCCGCCCGGCTACTTCATCGGCAGCATGGTCTACGCCCAGCAAGGCGCGATCGGCAACATGCCGATGGCCGCGGCGTTCACCCTGGTGCCGATCGTGCTGATCGCGGTGTACCTGTCCATCGTCAAGCGCCTGGGGGCCTTCGATGCACTCTGAAAAAGCGTCCACAGGCCTGCGCCTGGCGGCTTGGGGCGGGTTACTGTTCCTGCACTTCCCGATCCTCATCATCTTCGTGTACGCCTTCAACACCGAAGAGGCGGCGTTCAGCTTCCCGCCCAAAGGCTTCACCCTGAAATGGATCGCCGTCGCCTTCGCCCGGCCGGACGTGCTCGAAGCCATCAAGCTGTCGCTGCAGGTGGCCAGCCTGGCCACGCTCATCGCGCTCGTGCTCGGCACCCTGGCCTCGGCGGCACTGTACCGGCGCAGTTTTTTCGGCAAGGAGAGCATCTCGCTGATGCTGATCTTGCCGATCGCCCTGCCCGGCATCATTACCGGCATCGCCCTGTTGTCGGCGTTCAAGACCCTGGGTATCGAGCCTGGCTTGTTCACCATCGTGGTCGGCCACGCCACCTTCTGCGTGGTGATCGTCTACAACAACGTGATTGCCCGCCTACGGCGCACCTCGCAAAGCCTGATCGAGGCCTCGATGGACTTGGGAGCCGATGGCTGGCAGACCTTCCGCTACATCATCCTGCCCAACCTGGGCTCGGCGCTGCTGGCCGGCGGCATGCTGGCCTTCGCCCTGTCGTTCGACGAGATCATCGTCACCACTTTCACTGCCGGTAACGAGCGCACCCTGCCAATCTGGCTGCTCAACCAACTCAGCCGCCCGCGCGACGTGCCGGTGACCAACGTGGTTGCCATGCTGGTGATGCTGGTGACCATGCTGCCGATCCTCGGCGCCTATTACCTGACCCGCGACGGTGAAAGCGTTGCGGGCAGCGGCAAATGACCCACAAGGAGCCCCCGATGCAAACCAACATGCTGATCAACGGTCGCCTGGTCGCAGGCGATGGCCCGGCCTGGACCGTGCTCAACCCCGCCGAAGGCAGTGCCTTGGCACAGATCAACGAAGCCACCGAGGCCCAGGTCGATACGGCAGTGCGCGCCGCCGACCAGGCCTTCGACAGCTGGTCGCAGACCAGCCCGAAAGAGCGCTCGCTGGCCCTGCTGGCGCTGGCCGACACGATCGAGGCGCATGCCGATGAGCTGGCCAGACTGGAGTCGCAGAATTGCGGCAAACCGTTCGCAGCGGCCCTGAACGACGAGATACCGGCCATCGCCGATGTGTTCCGCTATTTTGCCGGCGCCGCCCGCTGCCTCGGTGGCTCGGCGGCTGGTGAATACCTGCCCGGGCACACGTCGATGGTCCGCCGCGACCCGCTGGGCGTAGTGGCCTCGATCGCACCCTGGAACTACCCGCTGATGATGCTGGCGTGGAAGATCGCCCCCGCCTTGGCGGCTGGCAATACCATGGTCATCAAGCCGTCCGAACTCACCCCGCTGACCGCCCTGCGCCTCGGCGAACTGGCCAAGAACGTACTGCCGGCCGGCGTGCTCAACATCCTCTTCGGCCGCGGCCAGACGGTGGGCAGCCCACTGGTGACCCACCCCAAGGTGCGTATGGTCTCGCTGACCGGTTCGATCCCCACCGGCGCGCACATCATCGGCGCCACGGCGGGCAGCGTTAAACGCATGCACATGGAGCTGGGCGGCAAGGCGCCGGTGCTGGTGTTCGACGATGCCGACATCGATGCCGCCATCGATGGCATCCGCACCTTCGGTTTCTACAACGCAGGGCAGGACTGCACTGCGGCCTGCCGCCTGTATGTGCAGGCGGGCATCTACGAACGCTTCGTCGAACGCCTCGGCAAAGCCGTGGCCAGCCTTAAAACCGGCCTGCAGGATGCCGAGGACACCGAACTCGGCCCGCTGATCAGCGCCCAGCACCGTGACAAGGTAGCCGGCCTGGTCGGGCGCGCCATCGCCCAGCCGCACATTCGCCTGGTCACTGGAGGCAAGGCACTACCGGGGGAGGGTTTCTTCTTCGAGCCAACAGTGCTGGCGGATGCGCTGCAGGATGACGAGATCGTCCGTCAAGAGGTGTTTGGCCCAGTGGTGTCGGTAACACGCTTCACTGACGAAGCGCAGGCGCTGGAATGGGCCAACGACTCGGAGTACGGCCTGGCTTCGTCGGTGTGGACCCGCGACACCGGCCGCGCCCACCGCCTGGCGGCGCGGTTGCAGTATGGCTGCACCTGGGTCAATACCCACTTCATGCTGGTCAGCGAAATGCCCCATGGCGGGCAGAAGCATTCGGGGTATGGCAAGGACATGTCGATGTATGGGCTTGAGGACTACACCTGCGTGCGGCATGTGATGATCAAGCACTGAACGTGATGTGAAGCTACCGGCCTCTGCTGAGACAAGTCAGCAAGGAGGCCGGTACAAAGTGGCGATCGTCCTCGCATGGATACCTAGGGCCTTTCCTTCAAGCATGGTCCCTATCTCCTACAGTCCGGCTGTCGAGGAGGCCGTTGATGAAACCTCGGAACCTGTGAACGCCTTGGCCGTGAGCCGCACAAGACCTATTCGGGGAAGCTGAGTCTGCGCCTTGAGCCCATCCTTCACGCCAGCGTGGCCGCAAAGGCCGAGCTGGCGGAAAAAGCATCAATCAGTGGGTCAGCGATACGTTGCGCAAGGCCGCTTACACCTGAGGGGGTCAATCAGTCCCGCAGATCCGACTCATGTATCGGATTTGCCCGGCTGGTAGCCCGTTGATACTGCGCTGGCCATGTAGCCCTGTTACCGCCCAGGTCATCATCGGCATGCAACGGCCAGTAAGGATCGCGCAGCAGCTCGCGAGCCAGGAAGATCAGGTCGGCCTGCCCGGTGCGCAGGATGTGTTCAGCCTGGGCCGGCTCGGTGATCATGCCCACCGTGCCGGTAGCGATTTCCGATTCCTTGCGTACACGCTCGGCGAAACGGGTCTGGTAGCCGGGGCCGGTGGGGATTTCCGCATTCATCGAAGTACCGCCGGAGGACACGTCGATCAGGTCGACCCCGAGCACACGTAGCCGGCGGGCCAGTTCCACGGTTTCGTCCGGGTTCCAGCCGTCCTCTACCCAGTCGGTCGCCGACACACGCACGAACAGCGGCAGTTCCTGCGGCCAGACCTTACGCACCGCCTCGGTCACCTGCAGCGTCAGGCGGATGCGGTTTTCGAAGCAACTGCCGTATTCATCGCGGCGCTGGTTGCTCAGCGGCGAGAGGAACTGGTGCAGCAAGTAGCCATGGGCGGCGTGGATTTCGACCACTTTGAAGCCCGCTTGCAACGCGCGTTCGGTGGCTTTGACAAACTCGGCTACAACATCCTGGATCTCGTCCTTGCTCAACTCACGCGGCGCCGTGTGTTCAGGGTCGAAGGCAATTTTCGAGGGGCCCACCGGCTGCCAGCCTCCTTCCTCGATCTTGACGCTGCCATGCTTGCCCAGCCAAGGGCGATAGGTGCTGGCCTTGCGCCCGGCGTGGGCCAGCTGGATGCCCGGCACAGCGCCCTGGGCAGTGATGAACCGCGTAATGCGTTGCAATGGCGCGATCTGATCATCGGTCCACAGACCAAGGTCCTCGGCGGTGATACGGCCCTCGGCGGTCACGGCTACCGCTTCGGTGATGACCAGCCCGGCGCCACCGACGGCGCGGCTACCCAGATGAACGAGGTGCCAGTCGTTGGCCAGGCCATCGACGGCGGAATACTGGCACATCGGCGAGACGGCGATGCGGTTGGGCAACGTCAGCTGACGCAGGGTGTAAGGCTCGAGCAGCAGGCTCATGAGGGCACCTCCCAAGGACTCCAATGGTGATCCGGCCCGGGCATTCAAGTGCACATCCCTGGCCCGGTGCCGGTCATTAATCAGACTAGACCAGATTGGTGGGGGGGAAGGTTCCCTCAGATTGCTGACTGCTCCGACGCGCGCACCAGATATTTCCTACACATATGAGCTAGCGATACTTACATCAGGAAAATATCCTACGAATCTTGTCGACTCGCGGCTGATTGTCCCTGGAAACCCCACCCTTTAGGCTTCTTGCGTCGCTGATGTTTGGCGTCCGGGAGTGGAATCCTGTCAATTACTGAGTTGCTGTCGTCATGGCAGTTGTGCGCGGGAGGCGGCAAAGCCTACCGGGTTTACTCGTAGCCTGGATTCCACACCGCGTACAACTGCCACCCATCCGTGTGGAATCGGACAGGTCGGTCAATCAGTAACCTTACGAGTCGTTCACTATGAAAAAACTAGTCCCCGATCCACCGCACCATTTCGACCTTCCCTCCGACAAGACCCTGACCAACGCCGTGAACGAAGGCATCGTGCCAATCGATCACGTGTTGATGAATGTCACCCATTACCTGATGCTCGCTTACAACCATTGCCATCGAGTCCTCGATGCCGTCGAAGATGACAGCTCCCGGGAATCGCTTGTGAATGGGCTGCGTGCCCTGCAGATTGCCTGGGGCCAAGCGGATGCGCTGTCATTGGCCTTGGAGCGTACTACTACCCTGCATTGAGGTTGGATCCACTGGCCTCTTCGCGGGTAACCCCGCAGCCACCGGGGCATCCCAATCCTCAAAACTTGCAGATGACCTGTGGGAGCTTGCCCAAAAAGAGGCCAGAACAAGCAATCGAGAAACTTCAGGAGGGAATTCGATGACCACAGACGACACCCACTTTACTGTCGGGAAGACCACCTTCTTTCAAGGTGAACACCAGACTCACCCACTGTTCCGCATCGAGCCAGGGATTCCCTGCCGCGATGCCCGTGAGCAGGCCTCGGAATTGATGGGTTATGTACGAGAGCTGACCATCATCGGCCTGATGGATGAAAAACCGATGATGATCTGGGCATCCCACTACCTCAGTGCCATGGCCAAGGCACTGATGGATGATGCCGAGTTAGGCATGACAGGCTAACTTTCTTCGGATGGCTAAAGTGTCAGGGAGCCTAGGTCTTGACCTTTAGGTTTACGGCGCCAGGGCAATCGAGCACCGCCCCTCAAAGACAAGTCAGGCACCTGCAGGCTCCTCAGCGCGGCTCCATATGCGCAATCATCAACTGCACACTTTCGTTCCCGCGGAACTCGTTCACATCCAGCTTGTACGCCAGCTCCACCCAGCGCACGGTCGGGTTGGGCCAGACTTCGCGGTCAATGCCAAAGGCGATGCCGTCCAGACGAACCGAGCCACATTCGCTCTTTAGCACCACCTTCAGGTGCCGCTCGCCGACCACACGCTGCTCGACCAACTGAAACACGCCATGGAACAGTGGTTCGGGGAAGTGTTGCCCCCAAGGCCCGGCATTACGCAGGGCCTTGGCCAGGTCCAGGTGAAACTCCTCCACCGCCAGGCTGCCGTCCGAAAGCAGACGGCCGGTCAAATCGTCTTCGCGCAACTGGCGACGGACTTCTTCATCGAACGCTTCGGCGAACGCCGGGAAATGACTTTCGGGCAACGACAGGCCTGCAGCCATGGCATGGCCGCCAAACTTGCTGATCAACTGCGGATGGCCCGCCGCCACTGCATCCAGCGCATCGCGGATATGGAATCCCGGCACCGAACGTGCGGAGCCCTTGAGCATGCCGTCGCCAGCATCGGCAAAGGCGATGGTCGGGCGGTGGTAACGCTCCTTCAGGCGCGAGGCAAGAATGCCGATCACACCTTGGTGCCATTCGGCATCGAACAGGCACAGGCCGTACGGCATGGCCTCGACCGGCAAATCCTTGAGCTGGGCCAACGCTTCGCGCTGCATGCCCTGCTCGATCGACTTGCGGTCCTGGTTCAGGCCATCGAGCTGCTGCGCCATGTCCTGGGCCAGCGCCTCGTCCTCGCACAACAGGCACTCGATACCCAGGCTCATGTCGTCCAGGCGCCCGGCGGCATTGAGCCGCGGGCCTAAAATGAAGCCCAGGTCGGTGGAGGTGATACGCCGGTGGTCGCGACGTGCCACCTCCAGAATCGCCTTGAGCCCCGGCCGTGCCCGGCCGGCGCGGATGCGCTCAAGGCCTTGGTGCACCAGAATGCGGTTGTTGGCATCCAGCGGCACCACGTCGGCAACGCTGCCCAGCGCGACCAGGTCGAGCAGTTCACCGATGTTCGGTTGTGGTTGTGTTTCGTAGCGGCCCAGGCTGCGCAGGCGGGCGCGCAAGGCCATCAGCACATAGAAGATCACCCCGACCCCGGCCAGCGACTTGCTCGGGAAGCCGCAACCTGGCTGGTTCGGGTTGACGATGGCGTCGGCGTCCGGCAACTGCTGGCCTGGCAGGTGGTGGTCGGTGACCAGCACTTTGAGCCCGGCCGCTTTGGCTGCCGCCACACCCTCGACACTGGAAATGCCGTTATCGACCGTGATCAGCAAGTGTGGCTGGCGCTGCAGCGCCACCTCGACGATCTCTGGCGTCAGGCCATAGCCATATTCGAAACGGTTGGGCACCAGGTAGTCGACATGGGCTGCCCCCAGCAGGCGCAGCCCGAGTACGCCGACCGTACTGGCGGTGGCGCCGTCGGCATCGAAGTCGCCGACGATGATGATGCGCTGGCGCTGGTCGAGCGCTTCGACCAGCAAGTCTACCGCGGCATCAATGCCCTTTAGCTGCTGGTACGGCAACAGCCTCGCCAGGCTCTTGTCCAGTTCTGCCTCAGATTGCACGCCACGGGCGGCATACAGTCGGGTCAGCAAGGGTGGCAGGTTACCGAGAAACGGCAGTGTCGGCGGCAGCGGGCGGGGTTCGATACGCATGGGTCGGTTGGCTCAGCCACGCTCACCGAGCAGCCACTGCAGCTGCACTTCGTGCTGGCCACGGTCGTCAGTGACGAACACCGTGCCTTCGCTGATCATCACGTCCCACTTGATGCTGCGCGGCATGTCCGTGGCCAGCACTTCGAGCACCTCTTGCGGTACAGCGGCGATGTTCAGGTTTTTCAGGTTCTTGACCGCGCCCACCACCTTGGACTCCCATACCCGCAAGCTGCCGTAGGCCAACAGGCTGGTGCGCTCGGTACGACGCGAACACCAGGTCAGGCGATCAGCGTCAGGCTGGCCCACTTCGATCCAGTGCAGCACGCGGTCGTCCAGGCTCTTCTCCCACAGGGCAGGCTCGTCGACATCCGACAGGCCGCGGCCGAACGACAGATTCTCGTTGTACCAAAGTGCGTAGGCCAACAGCCGCACGGCCATGCGCTCCTCGGTTTCCGAAGGATGACGGGCGATGGTCTGCTTGACGCTTTCGTACACGCCGCGATCGAGATCGGTCAGATTCAGTTCGAATTTGTAGGTGGTGGACGGCTGGGCCATGGTCGATGGGCTTCTTGCGCAAAGAAAAGTCACACAGTCTAACCGATCCTGCTCTTCGTTGCGCCGCAGCAGTATCTGCCGCCAACGACCTATGATAAAACCACTCCTCTGCCCATTCGCCCCGGATGCCCCATGCCTACACCGAGCAAACCCCTCGCCGGCCTGAAAGTGATCGAGCTTGGCACCCTGATCGCTGGCCCGTTCGCCTCGCGCATCTGCGCCGAGTTCGGGGCCGAGGTCATCAAGGTCGAGTCGCCCGACGGCGGTGATCCGCTGCGCAAATGGCGCAAGCTGTACGAGGGTACGTCGCTGTGGTGGTTCGTGCAGGCGCGCAACAAGCAGTCACTGACCCTGAACCTCAAGCATCCCGATGGCCGCGAGATCCTCAAGCGGCTGCTGGCCGAGGCCGACATTCTCATCGAGAACTTCCGCCCGGGCGTGCTGGAAAAGCTCGGCCTGGGCTGGGATGTGCTGCACGCGCTCAACCCGAAACTGGTGATGGTGCGCCTCTCAGGCTTCGGCCAGACCGGGCCGATGAAGGATCAGCCAGGCTTCGGCGCCGTGGGCGAGTCGATGGGTGGCCTGCGCTACATCACCGGCTTCGATGACCGCCCACCGGTACGCACCGGCATCTCCATCGGCGATTCGATCGCTGCATTGTGGGGCGTGATCGGCGCACTGATGGCGCTGCGTCACCGCGAAGTCAACGGCGGTCAGGGCCAGGTGGTGGACGTGGCGCTGTACGAAGCAATCTTCGCCATGATGGAGAGCATGGTCCCGGAGTTCGATGTGTTTGGCTTCATTCGCGAACGCACCGGCAACATCATGCCAGGCATCACGCCCTCCTCCATCCACACCAGCGCCGACGGCAAGCACGTGCAGATCGGTGCCAATGGCGATGCGATCTTCAGACGCTTCATGCAGGCCATCGGCCGTCACGACCTGGCCGACGACCCGGCGCTGGCCAGCAATGATGGCCGCGATGCACGGCGTGACGAGCTGTATGGCGTTATCGACCGCTGGGCCAACAGCTTGCCGCTGGAGCAGCTGATGCAGACGTTGACCGTCGCCGATGTTCCGGCCAGCCGCATCTATTCGGCGCAAGACATGTTCAGCGACCCGCAGTACCTGGCCCGCGAAATGTTCCTGCAGGCCCGCCTGCCAGACGGTAAAGCGTTCAAGATGCCAGGCATCGTACCCAAGCTGTCCGAGACACCCGGCTCGGCCGAGTGGGTGGGCCCGGCGCTAGGCGAACACACAGATGCCCTGCTTGGCACCCTGGGGTATGACGCCGCCGCCATCGCCCGTTTGCGCCAGGCCGGCGCGGTCTGAGGTCGCCTCCGCCCGTGCGCGCGCGCCTGTCCCTGCTGTGCGGGCTGCTGCTCGCCATGGCCATCGCGCCAGTGCAGGCCAAGGAACGCCTGCTATGGCTGGTCCGCGACCTGCCGCCTTTCACCATCCTGGAGGGTGCGGCCAAAGGCCAAGGTGCGATCGACCGGATGCTGGCGCTGCTGATCGAGCAGATGCCCGAATACGACCACGACATCGTGCGCGTCACTCGGGCGCGCGGCATACAGATGCTGCAGGACCCTGCCAGCTTCACCTGCGACCCGACCTTGATGTGGACACCGGAGCGCGCGAAGTTCGTGCACTTCTCCAAACCGGCGCTGGGGGCGATGAGCGGTGGCCTGGTGGTGCGCAAGCAAGCCGAACCACTGCTGGCACCGTTTCTGGATGGCGCGCAGATCGATCTCAAGCGCTTGTTGAGCGACACGCAACTGAAGCTCGGCATCGTCGCCGGGCGCAGCTACAGCACCCAGATCGATGCGATCCTGCACCCGCTTCCCGACTCGGTTCTCAGCCGCCACTATGGTAACGATGCCACTGCCAACCTACTGCAGATGCAGCGCCTGGGGCGCCTGCAACTGGTGCTCGGCTACTGGCCGGAAGTGCGCTACCTGATCCAGCAACAAGGCGGCTCGCTCGATGACTATCAGTTTCACCCGATACAAGGCGTGGACCGCTATCAGTTCCTGCATGTGGGCTGCTCCGATACGCCATCGGGGCGCGCAGCCATCACGCATATAGACCAACTGCTGTCCGCGCTGCGCCAGGACACACTTCCAGCGCTCTATGCCAGGTGGCTGGACGCGGAGTTCCAGACAGAGTACCTGGAGCAGAGCAGGCATTTTTTCGAAGGGCGATAAAAAAGAAACCCCGGGACGCTGGGGAGGACGCCCGGGGCCAATCGAAAGTCCTCATGGACTTCCCGTGACAACCCGCCATCACCGGAGCTGTGTGCTGGCTGGCTGCCCTACTGTGTCTGATGCGCCACTCAGGCAAAGGTTCCCGCAGGTTGTTGGCGTTGCTGCAAAGCCGCGATGACACAGGGCTGCAGGCGCCCTTCGGCGATCTGCAGGTCACGGTGAAGGCCATCGACCAGGTCGATCAGCAGGCGCTGCTCCTGTAACTGGCGTTGGCTGACCGTTCGGCGCAAGGTCATGCCACCGAGGCTGTCGAAAACGGTGAGTTGCCGATTACCGCTGGCATCGGCGGCGCCAAGCTGGGTCTGATAAGGGCTCAGTGCGTCATTAAGCAGGCTGCAGATTCTTTCCATCCGGATCACTCGCTGCGTGGTGGTCTATGAAGAAACTGACCAGCAAGCGCAACGGAAAGTTCGTTACGCTTGAGCTGTTTCAATGAGCATGCGTGGGGGATGTGAACCTTTGAATACGCTGCAAGGCCTGTTGCCAGCGCCGCACCGGCAGCGGCCACGGCAAATCGGCCAGCACCCAGAGGCCACGCTCGCGTGCTTGCTCGGCAAGGTTGGGACGGTGCTCGCTGGCACAGCCGACAAAAAGCAAGGCGCGTGAACAGCGGTTGCGCTGCAGACGTTCGAGCAGGGCCTGGCCGCCTTTCATCGAATGGTCGAGGATCAGCAGGTCGGCACCGCGCTTGCGTGCAAGGCAGGCATTGAGGTCAACCAGATCATGGGTGATGCGCACGTCGAAAACGCCCAGGGCATTGCACGCCTGATGCAGAAGAATCTGGTGGGAAGGCCGAGCCTGGTGAATCAACACGTAGGGCTGATGCATGAGCCGCTCCTGAGGGAAGGACGGGCCACTGTATGCAGCGCTTAACGCGTTTTACATAGGAAAAATCTGAATAAAACCAGGGAAAAGTCTAAAAGCGGGGCCGCGCAGCGGCCCCCTTCATCACGATTAAAGCGGCTTGCCGCGGTTACCGTGCTGGCTGACGAAGGCCTGGACGGCCTTGAGGTCGTTGGCCAGAACCGTGCAGCGCTCCTCTCGGCCGAACAGGTCGCTCAGGTGCGCAGGCAGCTCCAGCGCCTTGCCGACCCCCGCCTTCTCCACGGCCTCCGGGAACTTGACCGGGTGCGCGGTGCCCAGCACCACCATCGGGGTATCCAGGCTGCGACGGCATTCGCGCGCGGCCTTCACACCGATCGCGGTATGCGGGTCGAGCACTTCACCTGTGCTGGCGAAGACCTCGGCGATGGTCTGGCAGGTCTGCTCGTCGCTGACGGCCAGCGAATCGAACAGCTTGCGCGCCTCGGTCCAGCGGTCCTGGTCGACGCTGAAACCGCCACCCTGCTTGAAGTTGGCCATCAATTCGCCGATAGCCGCGCCGTTGCGACCATGGAGGTCGAACAACAAGCGCTCGAAGTTGGACGAGACCATGATGTCCATCGACGGCGACAAGGTCGCGTGCAGGGTTTCCTTGACGTACTGGTTGCCGCTCATGAAGCGGTGCAGGATGTCGTTGCGGTTGGTGGCAACCACCAGCTGGCTGACCGGCAGGCCCATGTTGCGTGCCAGGTAGCCGGCGAAGATGTCGCCAAAGTTACCGGTCGGCACCGAGAACGCCACCGAACGCGCCGGGCCGCCAAGCTGCAGGGCAGCGTGGAAGTAGTAAACGATCTGGGCCATGATCCGCGCCCAGTTGATCGAGTTGACTGCGACCAGGCGGGTGCCTTTGAGGAACGATTGGTCGGCGAAGCTGGCCTTGACCATCTCCTGGCAGTCATCGAAGTTGCCTTCGATGGCGATATTGTGGATGTTGTCGCCGAAGATGGTGGTCATCTGGCGGCGCTGAACCTCCGACACGCGCTGGTGCGGGTGAAGGATGAAGATGTCGACGTTGTCGCAGCGGCGGCAGCCTTCGATCGCGGCAGAGCCGGTGTCGCCGCTGGTCGCGCCGATGATCACCACGCGCTCGTTGCGCTTGGCCAGCACGTGATCGAGCAGGCGCCCGAGCAGCTGCAGGGCGAAGTCCTTGAAGGCCAGCGTCGGCCCGTGGAACAACTCAAGAACCCACTCGTTGCTGTTCAGCTGGCGCAGCGGAGCGACCGCGGCGTGGGCGAACTCGCCGTAGGTCTCTTCCAGGATCTTCTTGAAGTCGGCGTCGGCAATGCTGCCCTCGACGAACGGGCGCATCACACGGAAAGCCAGCTCGTGATACGGCAGGCCCGCCCAGGAAGCGATTTCTTCCTGGGTGAAGCGTGGGAGGTTCTCTGGCACGTACAGGCCGCCATCGCTGGCCAGGCCAGCCAGCAGGACGTCTTCGAAATTCAGGGCCGGTGCCTGGCCGCGGGTGCTGATATAGCGCATATGCAAACCTTCGGTTTGAGCGGCAAGCTGCGAGTTGCAAGAAAAAGCCGATCGGCATTTCTCTTACGCCCTGCACTGCCCTTGCCGCAAATTTAAACTGTTAAAAGCCTCAACACCGAACTGCTTTTCTTGCAGCTTGCAGCTTGAAGCTTGCCGCTTAGTTGAGCTGTTCGACGCGGATGCGCACGACCTTACCGACCACGTCCTGCAAGGCTTCCAGAGCAACGATGGCGTCGTTGATGCTCTTTTCGACCACACGGTGGGTCAGCAGGATCATCGGCACCAGGCCGTCCTGTTCCTCGGCTTCTTTCTGCATGATCGACTCGATGTTGATGCCGCGCTCCGAGAGGATGCTCGCCACCTGGGCCAGCACGCCCGGGTGATCCTTGGCCTGGATACGCAGGTAGTAGGCGCTCTGGCAGGCGTCGATCGGCAGAATCGGGTGCGCCGACAGCGAATCCGGCTGGAAGGCCAGGTGCGGTACGCGGTTTTCAGGGTCGCTGGTCATGGCGCGGACAACGTCGACCAGGTCGGCGACCACCGAGGAGGCGGTGGGCTCCATGCCGGCGCCGGCGCCGTAGTAAAGGGTGGAGCCTGCCGCATC
Source organism: Pseudomonas sp. WHRI 8519 (assembly GCF_040224055.2). NCBI lineage: Bacteria > Pseudomonadati > Pseudomonadota > Gammaproteobacteria > Pseudomonadales > Pseudomonadaceae > Pseudomonas > Pseudomonas sp. WHRI 8519. The sequence continues at coordinate 4,887,113 of NZ_CP167996.1, forward strand.
GCCATTGACCATCACGGCGTTCATCACGCCATTGACGTTGGCGATAAGACGGTCGCTCGGGATCAGCGTCGGGTGCACGCGCAGCTCGATGCCTTCTGCAGTGCGGCGGGCCACACCCAGGTGCTTGATGCGGTAGCCCAGGGCTTCGGCGTAGTTCACGTCGGCGGTGGTCAGCTGGGTGATGCCTTCGGTGTAGGCCTTGTCGAACTGCAGCGGGATACCAAAGGCGATGGACGCCAGGATGGTCAGCTTGTGCGCGGCATCGATACCTTCGACGTCGAAAGTCGGGTCGGCTTCGGCATAACCCAGCGCCTGCGCTTCGGCCAGCACGTCGGGGAAGGCGCGGCCTTTTTCACGCATCTCGGTGAGGATGAAGTTGCCGGTGCCGTTGATGATCCCGGCCAGCCAGTTGATGCGGTTGGCCGACAGGCCTTCGCGGATCGCCTTGATCACCGGGATGCCACCTGCCACTGCGGCTTCGAAGGCGACGATCACGCCCTTCTCACGGGCCTTGGCGAAGATTTCGTTGCCGTGTACGGCGATCAGCGCCTTGTTGGCGGTGACCACGTGCTTGCCGTTGTCGATGGCCTTGAGCACCAGGTCGCGGGCGATGGTGTAGCCACCGATCAGCTCGATGACAATGTCGATCTCCGGGTTGCTCGCAACGTCGAACACATCAGCGGTAATGGGGGTACCGGTAATCTGGCAGTTCGGGTTAGGCGAGCGCATGGCGATCTGTGCCACTTCAATACCGCGCCCGGCACGGCGGGCAATCTCCTCGGCGTTGCGCTGAAGTACATTGAAGGTTCCGCCACCGACGGTCCCCAACCCACAGATGCCTACTTTGACCGGTTTCACTGTGAACTCCCCATTGAACGGCCGGCACCTGCGCCGACCGTGAAACATGCCGTCACCCCATGACGACGGCGTACTGAATGATTTACTTGGCGGCCTGCTGTTGGCCGGCCAGGGCCAGTTTGGCCACTTGCGGTGCCGGTTGATAACCTGGAATCACCTGGCCATTTTCGAGCACGATCGCCGGCGTGCCGTTGACGCCGATCGACTGGCCCAACTGGAACTGCTTGCCCACCGGGTTGGTGCATTTGGCGGCTTTGATTTCCTTGCCGTCGATCATCTTGTCCAGCGCTGCGCGGCGGTCACTGGAGCACCACACGGCCTGCAGCTGCTCGTCACCCGGCGAGCCGAGCCCCTGGCGCGGGAAGGCGACATAGCGCACTTCGATACCGCGACGGTTGAGCTCTGGCACTTCGGCGTGCAGCTTGTGGCAATACGGGCAGGTGGTGTCGGTGAATACGGTGATGTGCGACTTGGTCTGGCCCTTTGCAGGATAAACCACCATCTCGGCGGCTGGAATGCCATTGATGAGCTTGGCGACCCCTTGGCGTTCGGTCTTTTCGGTCAGGTTGACCGGCTTGCCGTCCTGGATCTGGTACAGGTAGCCCTGCATGACGAACTGGCCATCGGCGCTGGCGTACAGCACACGGCCGCCCTGCAGCTTGACTTCATACAGGCCGTTGAGCGGGCTGCTGGCCACGCTCTCGACCGGCACTTCCAGCTCAAGGTTCTGCAACGACTTGCGAATCGCCTGCTCGGCAGCGGCATTGCTGTCGGTCGCCGCGGCAACGGCAAAGGTACTGGCCAGCGCCAACGCGGCGGCGGCGAAAATCTGGGTCACGCGCATGGGAACTCCTGAAGGCGGACAGGGGCCGAGGGGCGTCACCTGCGGAAAAACGCGGCGACCGTGCGGCCCTTGGTGCAAACCGCCCAAGCCTACCACAACACGCTACCGGTGAAGGGGTCTGCGAGTACCGGCCGGCGGAACATGAAAATCATTCATCCACGTGGGTGGTGCTGTGCGTGCAGTTGCTGCAGGCGGGCCTTGGCCACATGGGTATAGATTTGCGTGGTCGACAGATCGCTGTGCCCCAGCAGCATCTGCACCACGCGCAGGTCGGCACCGTGGTTGAGCAGATGGGTGGCGAAGGCGTGACGCAAGGTGTGCGGCGACAGGGGCTTGTCGATACCGGCTACCCGCGCGTGATGCTTGATGCGGTGCCAGAACGTCTGGCGGGTCATCTGTTCACCGCGCAGGCTGGGGAACAACACATCGCTCGGGCGCCCGCTGAGCAGCTCGGCGCGCCCGTCGCGCAGGTAGCGCTGCAGCCACAGCACCGCCTCTTCGCCCATGGGCACCAGGCGCTCCTTGCTGCCCTTGCCCATCACCCGGAGCACGCCCTGGCGCAGGTTCACCTGGTCCAGGGCAAGGCTGACCAGTTCGGTAACGCGCAGACCACAGGCGTACAGCACCTCAAGCATGGCCCGGTCGCGCTGGCCAATGGGTTCGCCAAGGTCGGGGGCCTGCAACAGGGCCTCGACGTCGGCTTCCGACAGCGACTTGGGCAAGGGCTTGCCCAGCTGCGGCATCTCTATCTGCAGGGTCGGGTCGACGGCAACGAGCTTTTCCCGCAGCAAGTAGCGAAAAAAGCCACGCAGACCGGAGAGAAAACGCGCTGTAGAACGGGGTTTGTAACCCTGATCCAGGCGCCAGGCCAGGTGATCGAGGATCAGCTCCCGACCGGCCTCAGGCAAGGCCAGGCCGTGATCCTGCAGCCAGCCATTGAACAGTGCCAGGTCACTGCGATAGGAGAGGCGAGTGTTGTCTGAAAGGCCTTTTTCCAGCCACAGGGCATCAAGGAACTGGTCGATCAAGGGGTGGTCAAGGGCAGGCATGAAAACTCGGTGGCAAACGACGAAATGACGCTTAGTCTTTCATAACAACGCCGGCATAGGGAGCCCGCATGAACGAACAGCAGATCCTTCTCAGTGTGGGCGGTATCGGTGCCGCCGCCCTCGCCTGCCAGTGGCTGGCCTGGCGCCTGAAGCTTCCGGCGATTCTCTTCCTGCTGCTGGCCGGCATAACGCTGGGGCCGTTGCTCGGCTGGCTCGACCCGCAAGCGCTGTTCGGCCCGTTGCTGATGCCTCTGGTGTCACTGGCGGTGGCACTGATCCTGTTCGAAGGCAGCCTGACCCTGCACCTCTCGCAATGGCGGGAGATCGGCAGCGTGGTGCACCGACTGGTCACCGTCGGCGCCCTGTCGACCTGGCTGGTGATCGCCCTGGCCACGCACTGGCTGCTGGGGTTCGACTGGCCGCTGGCAATCCTGTTCGGCACCTTGACCCTGGTGACAGGGCCTACGGTCATCGTACCGATGCTGCGCGTGGTACGGCCCAAGGCAACCATTGCCAACATCCTGCGTTGGGAAGGCATCGTCATCGACCCGATCGGTGCCCTGCTCGCCGTCGTGGTGTACAGCTTCATCATCGCCAGCGCCGATGGCGATGGCCTGAGCCAGAGCCTGGGCACCTTTGCCGGGGTGATCTTCTGCGGCAGCGCCCTGGGCGCCGCCGGCGGCTGGCTACTGGGGCAGATCATGCGCGAGCAATGGCTGCCGGAATACCTGCACAACCTGGCGTCGCTGGCTGCCGTACTGGGTATTTTCATCGCCGCCAACCAGATCGTTCACGAGTCCGGGCTGCTGGCGGTGACGGTCATGGGCATGTGGCTGGCCAACATGCGTGGCGTGGATGTACGGCAGATCCTGCACTTCAAGGAGAACCTCAGCGTACTGCTGATCTCTGGCCTGTTCATCCTGCTGGCCGCTCGGCTCGACCTGCACGCCCTGCTGGGGCTGGGCCCGGCCGTACTGGCACTGCTGCTGGTGATCCAGCTGGTGGCGCGGCCGTTGAATGTCTTGCTGTCAACGCTGGGGTCCACGCTGAACTGGCGGGAACGGGCGCTGCTGGCCTGGATCGCACCGCGCGGTATCGTAGCCGCCGCAGTGTCGGCGATATTCGCCATCCGCCTGCATGAGGCCGGGCATCAGGACGCGCTGCTGTTGGTGCCGCTCACCTTCGCAGTGATCATCGGCACGGTCGTGCTGCAGAGCGCAACGGCGCGCCCCCTGGCGCGCCTGCTGAAAGTGGCGGAGCCTGCGCCCAGCGGTTTTCTCATCGTCGGCGCCAACGAGCCTGCACGCACCCTCGGCAAGGCTCTGCAACAACTGGGTTGCCGTGTGTTGCTGACCGATTCGAGCTGGGAAAACATTCGTGCGGCACGCATGGAGGGGCTGCCAACCTACTTTGGCAACCCGGCTTCGCAACATGCCGACGCGCACCTGGACCTGGTAGGCCTCGGCCACCTGCTAGGGCTGTCACCTGCCGGAGAAATCAACGCCTTGGCCTGTGCGCGCTTTCGCCATGACTTCGGCCACGGCCGTTTGTATGTGCTGGCCAGCGGCCTGGAGAAGCAGCGCAGCGACAAACACCGGGCCAGCGAAGAGCACCGCGGCCAACTGCTGGGCTCCAGCCCGATGACCTACCAGCAAATGGCCAATCGCCTGCATCATGGCGCGGAGCTGTACAGCACCACCCTGACCGAGGGCTTCGACTGGGGCAATTACCAGGCGCTGCATGGCGAGCGCGCACATCTGTTGTTTGCCCGGGATACCCAGGGCTGGGTGCATGTATCAAGCCCCGAGAACCCGTTTGCGCCGCAGCCTGGCTGGACCTTGGTGGCGCTGGTAGAACCGGCCCCCGTCACCGAGACGACTGCCGCGCCGGGTTGAGCCCTCAGGCCTGTGGCAACACCGGCACCGGGCGCTTGTCCTCGTCGATGGCGACAAAGCTGAACACTCCATGGATCGCCCGCTCGCGCCCATCCAGGTACATGTTCTCGACGAATACGTCCACTTGAACCTGCAGGCTGGTGTTTCCGACCTTGATCACCGTGCCCACCAGCTCGACGATAGTGCCCGCCGGGATCGGGTGCTTGAAGTCAATGCGGTCGGTGGAGACGGTCACCAGCGGCAACCGGCAAAAGCGCGTAGCGGCGATGAACGACACTTCGTCCATCCAGGCCAGCGCAGTGCCGCCGAACAAGGTGTTGTGGTGGTTGGTGGTGCTGGGGAATACCGCTTTGGTCACGCGGGTCACCGACAACTCGGTACGGCGCTGAATTTCCTGGTCTCGGCTGGTCATGTCCGTCACTTCTTTCGGGTTTCAAAACGCAAAAAAGCAGCCCGAAGGCTGCTTTTTTCTCGCTAGGCGGCCAGAGCCACCGGGCAAACTGTACTCAGGACAGTTTTTCCTTGATGCGAGCGGCTTTGCCGGACAGGTCGCGCAGGTAGTACAGCTTGGCTTTACGCACGTCACCACGACGTTTCACGGCCAGGCTGTCGATCTGCGGGCTGTAGGTCTGGAAGGTACGCTCAACGCCAACGCCGCTGGAGATTTTGCGCACGGTGAAGGCGCTGTTCAGGCCACGGTTACGCTTGGCGATAACGACGCCTTCGAACGCCTGCAGACGGGAACGCTCACCTTCCTTCACTTTAACCTGAACGACGATGGTGTCGCCTGGTGCGAAGGTCGGGATTTCCTTGCTCATCTGCTCGGCTTCGAGCTGCTGGATGATCTTGTTGGTCATGCTGTGCTCCTAAGATGGATACGTGATCCACCATCGATACGTTTAACTATCGTCCCGCTCGCGGAGATATTCCTCGAGCAGCTTCTTCTCTTCTCCAGAAAGCGAGCGACTTTCCAGAAGATCGGCGCGTCGTTCGAAGGTCCTACCAAGGGACTGCTTCATCCTCCAACGCCGGATGTGTGCATGGTTGCCACTTAGCAACACGTCGGGAACACGCTGATCCGCATACACCTCAGGTCGGGTGTAGTGCGGGCAATCGAGCAGACCGTCGGTGAAGGAGTCTTCCTCCGCCGAGTCCACATGCCCTAAAGCTCCGGGCAGCAGCCGTGTAACCGCATCGATCAGTACCATGGCCGGCAGCTCGCCACCGGAAAGCACATAGTCGCCAATCGACCACTCCTCATCGACATGAGCTTCGATAAAACGCTCGTCGATGCCTTCATAACGACCGGCGATCAGGATCAGCGATTCCTGTTCGGCCAGGCCTTTGACCGCTTGCTGAGTCAGCTTGCGGCCTTGCGGCGAAAGGTAAATCACCTTTGCCGATGCTCCGGTCGCTTGCCTGGCGCTAACCAGGGCGTCTTCCAGAGGCTTGATTTTCATCACCATGCCCGGGCCACCGCCAAACGGCCGATCATCCACCGTGTGGTGGCGATCTGTGGTGTAGTCCCGCGGGTTCCAGCAGGTCACCTGAAGCAACCCCTGTTTTACCGCGCGGCTGGTAATGCCGTACTCCGTGATGGCCGAGAACATCTCGGGGAACAACGTGATGACGTCTACGCGAAGGTTACCCATCGTTTAGAAGTCCGCGTCCCATTCAACCCGCATCACGCCTGCTTCCAGGTCGATTGCCAGCACACATTGCGCCGTATAGGGCAACAGACGCTCGCGATCATCCAGGCTGCCTGCGCAGGGCTTGACCACCATGACATCGTTCGCACCGGTCTCCAACAGGTGATCGACCTTGCCGAACAGCTGTTCGTCCTGGTTGATGACCTTCAGGCCCTGCAGCTGGTACCAGTAGTACTCGTCTGCGGCCAGGTTGGGCAAAAGGCTCCGCGCAATGCAGATTTCGTAGCCGCTCAGAAGACGCGCTTCATCACGATCATCGAGGCCTTTCAGTTTAACGACCAGGCCCTTTTGGGAGCCACGACCGCTGACCAGCTCGACCTGCTTTACCTTGCCTTCGTGCCGAAGCGTCCAGCTTGGATAATCCAACAGGTTTTCAATCGGATCGGTAAAGGAATACACCTTCACCTCGCCGCGAACGCCGTGAACCGAAAAAATCTTGCCAACGACGATGAGGTCGTCAGCCTTTTCTGGCGTCGCGTTCATATTGCTCAGGCAGCGGCCTTGGCAGCGTCCTTCAGCAGCTGAGCAACGCGCTCAGACGGCTGTGCGCCTTGGCTCAGCCAGTAGCTGACGCGCTCTTGGTTGACCGACAGCTTGACTTCAGCGCCAGCAGCGATCGGGTTGAAGAAACCTACGCGCTCAACGAAACGGCCGTCACGGGCGTTACGCGAGTTGGTCACGGTCAGGTGGTAGAAAGGGCGCTTTTTCGAGCCGCCACGGGCAAGACGGATGGTTACCATGTGAACATCGTTCCTATAGTCGGTGCTGCAAATCTGAATGCCAAATAGGCACACGGGTGCCCAAAAGGCCGCATATTCTCGGGGAATACACGGACATTTGCAAATGACTTTTTCGACAAGGCCTCGCCCTGCCGTCCAGATTTGCCGGTTGAGCCACGGATTGCGTGGCCGTTGCCCCGCCGCAGCGGGGGTTCTGAGCGCTCATCCTGCAAAAGACAAGCGCCCGGAATAAGGGTTACAGCTTAGGCATGCCGCCACCCGGCAGCATCCCGCCCAGGCCGCGCATCATCTTGGCCATGCCGCCCTTGGCGGAGAATTTCTTCATCATCTTCTGCATCTGCTTGTGCTGCTTGATCAGCCGCCCGATATCCTGCACCTGGGTACCAGAACCCAGGGCGATCCGGCGCTTGCGCGAACCGCTGATCAGGTCAGGGTCGCGACGCTCGGCCGGGGTCATGGAGTTGATGATCGCCTCCATCTGCTTGAACTGCTTCTCGGCCGCGCCCTGGGCATTGCCCATCTGCGACAGGTTCACCCCGCCGATGCTCGGCAGCTTGTCCATCAGGCCGCCCAGGCCGCCCATGTTCTTCATCTGTAGCAGCTGATCGCGGAAGTCTTCGAGGTCGAAGCCCTTGCCCTTCTTCAGTTTCTTGGCCAGCTTGTCGGCCTTGGCCTTGTCGATGGTCTGCTCGGCCTGCTCGATCAGGCTGAGCACGTCACCCATGCCGAGGATGCGCGATGCCACACGGTCCGGGTGGAAGGGCTCGAGCGCCTCGGTTTTCTCACCCATACCGATGAACTTGATCGGCTTGCCGGTGATGGCACGCACCGAAAGCGCAGCACCGCCACGGGCATCACCGTCGACCTTGGTCAGCACCACGCCGGTCAGCGGCAGGGCTTCACCGAAGGCCTTGGCGGTATTGGCGGCGTCCTGGCCGGTCATGGCATCGACCACGAACAGGGTCTCGACCGGCTTGACCGAAGCATGCAACGCCTTGATCTCGTCCATCATGTCGGCGTCGATGTGCAAACGGCCGGCGGTGTCGACGATGACCACGTCGATGAACTTGAGCTTGGCCTCGCGGATCGCCGCTTCGGCAATGGCCACAGGCTTCTGGCTGATATCGGACGGGAAGAAGGTCACGCCGATGTCGTTGGCCAGCGTTTCCAGCTGCTTGATGGCTGCCGGGCGGTAAACGTCGGCCGAAACGACCATCACGCTTTTCTTCTTGCGCTCCTTGAGGAAGCGCGCCAGCTTGCCGGCGGTGGTGGTCTTGCCCGCACCCTGCAAGCCGGCCATCAGCACCACGGCAGGCGGGGCAGCATTGAGCGCGAGGTCTTCGTTGGCCGCGCCCATCAGGCTTTCCAGCTCGGCCTGGACGATCTTCACGAACGCCTGGCCCGGGGTCAGGCTGCGCGACACCTCGGTGCCGACGGCGCGTTCTTTCACGCTGTTGACAAAATCCTTGACCACCGGCAGGGCAACGTCGGCCTCGAGCAGGGCCATGCGCACTTCGCGCAACGTATCCTTGATGTTGTCTTCAGTCAGCTTGGCCTTGCCGGTGACATGGCGCAGCGTCTGTGACAGGCGGTCGGTCAGGTTTTCGAACATGGTGATCCTTTCAGGCCAAGTAAAAGCCGAGGTTTGTCAGGCGCCCAGATGAATATGCACACGCGCTGGGCACAGCAAGGCGGCGATTATAGCGAAGAGCGGCGGCGGCGCACACCTCAGCTTCCCGGCGGCACCTTTGAAGCTGCCAGGCGCAAGCCGCGAACCACCAGAAAATCCCCTCCCCCCACGGATCTGCCTTCGTTTGCGGCGTGCCGCTTGAAGCATGCAGCTCACTAGCCCCCCCAGCGCGATCTATGCCAAACTCCGTTTCTTTAAGGCTTGCCCACCAGGACTTATGGTCTCCTCACCCAGCCTCATCCCCAACCTGATCGCCGCCGGCCTATATATAGCGGCGACCGTTTATCAGGGTTCGCGCCTGGCCCAGTCGAACAAAGCCGACAAACGGCTGCTCGGCCTGCTCGGCGCCCTCGCCGTGATCGCCCAGAGCGGCGCACTGTTCTTTCAACTGATCACCCCGCTGGGGCTGAGCCTGGACTTCTTCAGCGCCGCCAGCCTGATCGCCGTGGCGGTCATTACCCTGACTCTGCTGGCCTGCCTGCGCATACCGGTGGAAAACCTGTTGGTACTACTGTTCCCGCTCGGCGCCATCACGGCCCTGCTGGCCCAGTTCGCCCCACCCGGCACCGTTCCGCTGATCGATGAAGAGCCGGGGATTCTCGCCCATATCCTGCTGTCGATCCTGGCCTATGGGCTGTTCACCATCGCGGTGTTCCAGTCGCTGCTCCTGCTGCTGCAGGACCACCAGCTGAAAAACAAGCACCCTTCCGGGCTGATCCGCAACTTCCCACCGTTGCAGACGATGGAAAGCCTGCTGTTCGGCTTCCTTTGGGCGGGCTGGTGCCTGTTGTCGCTGTCGCTGATCTCCGGCTGGTTGTTCCTGGACAACCTGTTTGCCCAGCACCTGGTACACAAAACCCTGCTGGCCTGCGTGGCCTGGATCGTCTTCAGCGTACTGCTGTGGGGGCGCACCCGCCTGGGCTGGCGTGGCCACAAGGCGATCCGCTGGACGCTGGCCGGTTTCTGCCTGCTGATGCTGGCCTATTTCGGCAGCAAGCTGGTTCGCGAATTCATCCTGCATATTTGACGGTCGCCCATGGACACCCTGCCGTACGCTCCGCTACTCGGCACTCTGGCACTGGCGCTGCTGTGGTCGGCGCTGTTTAGCGCGGTAGATGCCGCCCGCCTGCAGCTCAACGGCTCGTTACGCCCCGGTCATGACGAGCACCCCGTATTGCCAGCCCAGGCCCTGGTGCTGTGTGCCAGCGTGGGCAAGCTTCTGGTGCTGGGCCTGGCCTGCCTGATGGGCCAACGCTTCAACGGCGAGCACGGTTTCTGGCTGGCAGGCCTGGCCGCCACCGCTGGCTTGCTGATTTTTGCCGAGTACCTGCCGCGGCGCCTGGCGCGGCGCAATCCGCAGGCCTTCATCAGCCTGGGCGTCAGCCTGCTGAAGCTGCCATTGGCGCTGCTGCAACCCTTGGCCTGCCTGCTGGACGGCTGCGCCAGGCTGCTGTTGCGGCCGTTTCGCGTGCCGCCCACCGCAGTGGCCCTGCACCCGCAGGCAGATGATGACTTCAGCGACGATGAAGACCACGACATGCCGCGCCACGGCCTGCTCGATGGCCTGCACTCGCTGAACAAGGTCACCGTCAACGACATTCTGGTGCCGCGCAACGAGGTCGACGGCATCAACCTCGACGAGCCGATCGAACGCATCATCGAGCAGTTGATCCTCAGCCGCCACACGCGCCTGCCGGTGTATCACAACGATATCAACCAAGTCGAAGCCATCCTGAACACCAAGCTGATCAGCCACCTGCTGCCCAAGGCCGAGCTGACGCTGGAGAAACTTCACGATGCCTGCTACGAGCCCTACTTCGTCCCCGAAAGCACGCCACTGCAATTGCAGCTGCTGAACTTCCACAAGCAGCAGCGCCGGCTAGGCGTGGTGGTAGACGAATACGGTGAGGTACTGGGTATCGTCACCCTGGAAGACATACTCGAAGAGATCGTCGGCGAGTTCGAGGAAGAGCACAGCCTCGACAACCCCCATGTTCACCCACAGCCCGATGGCACCTTCGTCATCGAGGGCGCCGCTTCGCTGCGCGAAATCAACCGCACCCTGGGCTGGCACCTGCCCAGCGACGGTGGGCCGAAGACCCTGAACGGCTTGGTCACCGAGGCCTTGGAAAGCATCCCGGAAAGCGCTGTGTGCCTGAAGATCGGCCGCTATCGCCTGGAAATCCTCGAAACAGAGGACAATTGCGCCAGCAAGGTACTGGTGTGGACCGTGACCCGCTAGCTATACTCGGGTCACGCTTACCCAGCCCTGCCGTCCCGCCCGCTACCCGCACCCGGCGCCTCACGGCCAGCGCGCCCCACTGACGCGCCCTGCGGTCCTGCTTCAACACCCTGAACAGTGCCCGCTCCCGCCCCTATCCCCCTTGGGCTATCGTCAGTCGGGCGAACAAGAACAATACGCTCCGGCGTCCGCGAACCGTACCTGCCCTTTACTGGCCGGCGGAAACCTTCGCGGGCAAAGCCCATGGAGCACGACCAGACTGTTAGGGACCTACTTAATGACAACCAGCAGCACGTATGCCCAGGCGCCTGCCGCGCCGGTCAACTCCCCCGCGCGGGTCGCCACTGCCAGTTTCATCGGCACCGCCATCGAGTTCTACGATTTCTACGTTTATGCCACTGCCGCTGCGCTGGTGATCGGGCCCGTGTTCTTCCCTTCGGGGTCGGGCACCGCACAGATGCTGGCGGCCTTTCTTACCTTCGGCATCGCCTTCCTCGCCCGCCCGCTGGGATCCGCACTGTTCGGGCACTTCGGTGACCGCATCGGGCGCAAGTCGACGCTGGTCGCCTCGCTGCTGCTGATGGGGGTATCCACCACGCTGATAGGCGTGCTGCCAGGCTACGACAGCATCGGCGTGTGGGCACCGATCATCCTGTGCCTGCTGCGCTTCGGCCAGGGCCTTGGCCTGGGCGGGGAATGGGGTGGTGCGGCGTTGCTGGCCACCGAGAACGCGCCGGCGGGCAAGCGTGCCTGGTTCGGGATGTTCCCGCAGCTAGGCCCTTCGATCGGCTTCCTGGCGGCCAACGGCCTGTTCCTGACCTTGGCCCTGCTGCTCAGCGACGAGCAGTTCCGTGAGTGGGGCTGGCGCATTCCGTTCCTGCTCAGTGCCGCGCTGGTGCTGGTAGGCCTGTACGTACGCCTCAAGCTTGAAGAAAGCCCGGTGTTCGCCAAGGCCGTGGCCCGCCACGAGCGGGTGAAAATGCCGGTGGTGGACCTGTTCAGCAAGTACTGGCTGCCGACACTGCTGGGGGCCGCGGCCATGGTGGTGTGCTATGCGCTGTTCTACATCTCGACGGTATTCTCGCTGAGCTACGGCGTCACGACGTTGGGCTACAGCCGCGAGACGTTCCTAGGCCTGCTTTGCTTCGCCGTGGTCTTCATGGCCCTGGCCACGCCGCTGTCGGCCTGGCTCAGCGACCGTTACGGGCGCAAGCCGGTGCTGATCGTCGGCGGTCTGCTGGCGGTGGCCTCGGGCTTCACCATGGAGCCTTTGCTGACCTCTGGCTCGACCACAGGTGTTGCGTTGTTCCTGGCCATCGAGCTGTTTCTGATGGGCGTGACGTTCGCACCGATGGGCGCATTGCTGCCAGAGCTGTTCCCTACTCACGTGCGTTATACCGGCGCATCGGCGGCGTATAACCTGGGCGGCATCGTCGGGGCTTCGGCGGCGCCGTTCTTTGCTCAGAAGCTGGTGAGCATGGGCGGGCTGAGCTGGGTAGGTGGGTATGTATCGGTTGCGGCGGTAATCAGCCTGATCGCTGTGCTGTGCCTGAAAGAGACCCGCCACACGGAGCTTTGAAGGCTTGAAGCTGCAGGCTTGAAGCTGCAAGCCTCAAGCTGCAAGCAAAGGCATCCCCTTGCAGCTTGCAGCTTGCAGCTTGCAGCTTGCAGCTTGCAGCTCAAAGCTTAGAACTCGACCTTGACCGCCTGCGCCGCACGGGTCGCCTTGGCGCGCGCCGCTTCGATCGACTCATCACGTGCCAGGCACACACCCATGCGGCGTTGGCCGTTGATTTCCGGCTTACCGAACAGGCGGATCGCGGTATCCGGCTCGCTCAACGCTGCGCCGAGGTTGGCGAAGCTGGTCTGCTGCGACTGGCCTTCAGGCAGGATCACCGCCGAAGCGCTAGGGCCGAACTGGCGTACCACCGGGATCGGCAGGCCCAGAATGGCACGGGCATGCAGCGCGAACTGCGAGAGGTCCTGGGAAATCAGGGTGACCAGGCCCGTATCGTGCGGGCGTGGCGAGACTTCGCTGAACCACACCTGATCGCCCTTGACGAACAGCTCGACGCCGAACAAACCACGGCCGCCCAACGCATCGGTGACCGCCTTCGCCACACGCTGCGACTCGGCCAAGGCTTTCGGGCTCATCGCCTGGGGCTGCCACGACTCCTGATAGTCGCCCTTCTCCTGACGGTGACCGACTGGCTCCAGATACGTGGTGCCGCCAACATGGCGCACGGTCAGCAAGGTGATCTCGTAGTCGAAGTCGATGAAGCCTTCGATGATCACGCGGCCCTTGCCGGCGCGGCCACCCTCCTGAGCGTAGTCCCAAGACTTCTGCAGGTCGGCATCGCTGCGCAGCAGGCTCTGGCCCTTGCCGGACGAACTCATCACCGGCTTGACCACGCACGGGTAACCGACATCGGCCACAGCCTTGGCGTAGTCTTCAAAGGTGTCGGCGAAGTGGTACGGCGAGGTTGGCAGGTCCAGCTCTTCGGCCGCCAGGCGGCGAATGCCCTCGCGGTTCATGGTCAGCTGGGTGGCGCGGGCGGTCGGCACGACGTTGAACCCTTCGTTCTCCAACTCGACCAGCGTAGCGGTGGCGATGGCTTCGATTTCGGGGACGATGTAATGCGGTTTTTCAGCCTCGATAATGGCGCGCAGGGCGACACCATCGAGCATGTTGACCACGTGGCTGCGGTGCGCGACCTGCATGGCCGGTGCGTTGGCGTAGCGGTCCACGGCGATCACTTCGACGCCCAGGCGCTGCAGCTCGATCACCACTTCCTTGCCCAGCTCGCCACAGCCGCAGAGCAGTACACGGGTCGCGGTAGGCGACAATGGGGTTCCGATACGGGTCATTTCAGGTCCTCGAAGGCGTCCGGGGCCGCGCCAGTCTAAGCGCCGCCCGCTGAAAAAGGACCGGTATTCTACACCATCAGCCGGCCACGGCAGCCCGCCGCGCACGAAATGCCATGGCCAGCCACACCGCAGTCACGCCGGCGAACTTGGAGGCCATTGCGGTGCCGATCACGGCCGGTGTCAGGGCACCGATCATGCCGAAGAAAATGAAGGTATCGACCGGGATGCTCAGTGCCGAGCTCAACCACAAGCGGTCACGCAAGGGGCGCCGGGTAATGCTGAACACCAGCCAGTCGATCAGCTCGGAAACGAAGAACGCAGTGGCGCTGGCCAGGGCAATGGCCGGCTCGGACGTCACGTACGACAGCACCAGGGCCAGCAGCATGGCGATCAGCGCGCCATGGCCGTAGCGGGTCTGCACCATGTCACGCAGGATGAACACCAGCCCGCCCCAGGCGGACCAGATCACGTCCAGGTGCGGGGCGCTGGAAAAGGCAAAGTTGATCAGTACAACGCTGCTGATGTAAGCGATTAGAAAGAACATGGGCAGTGACCGTCCGGCAAGCGGCACAGATTACCTGATTTTCGAGTCAACCGCAGCGCTTACATGATCAATCCGGCAGCCACCGCCCGCTCATGGCAACGCTTGAGCACCGCCCGGCGTTCGGTATTGTCCATCCGCCCCCAACGGCCAATCTCTGCCACGGTACGCTGGCACCCGGTGCACACATCCTGCTCGTCCAGCGCGCAGATGCTCACGCAGGGCGAAGCGACCGGGCGCTCAGTGGCGATCACCTCACTCATCGTCCACCTCCAACTCCCGCGCATAGCGCTGGGCGTTGTGCACATAGTGCGCGGCGCTGGCCTCGAGCAGGCGTTTTTGCTGCTCGGTGAGCTCGCGCACGACCTTGCCAGGCGAACCCATGACCAGCGAACCATCGGGGATTTCCTTGCCCTCGGGGATCAGCGCATTGGCGCCGATGATGCAGTGCTTGCCGATGCGCGCACCGTTGAGGATCACCGCATTGATGCCGACCAAGCTGTAGTCGCCAACCGTGCAACCATGCAGCATGGCGTTGTGGCCGATGGTCACGCCCTTGCCCAAGGTCAGCGGCGAACCCATGTCGGTATGCATCACGGTACCGTCCTGGACGTTGCTGTCCTCGCCGATATCGATCAACTCGTTGTCACCGCGCAGCACGGCGCCGAACCACACACTGGCGCGCGCCTGCAGGCGCACCTTGCCAATCAGCATGGCATTGGGCGCGGCCCAGCTGGTGGCATGGCTCTCGACCCGCAGGTCGCCCAGGCGGTATTTCATTCTCGCTCCTCAGGGTATCAGCGGCGAAGGGGGGCGCCGTTCAGATCTCTACATAACGCTCGGGTGGCTGATGCAGGCTGATGCCTGCGTCATACAGCAAATTGACCAGTTCGACGATCATGATCGCCGACAGCCCCCAGATCTTGTATTCGCCATATCGATAGCTGGGCACATACCAACTGCGGCCCTGGTAATCGATACGGTGGGTGTGGTCACGCGGGTCCTGGCGGAAGAATTCGAGCGGCACGCTGAATACTGCCGCGATCTCCGCATCATTGGCGCGGTATTCGACGAAATCGGGGATAACCCCGACGAATGGCGTCACTTTCAGCCCATGCAGGGAAATCAGCGGGCTCAGGGGGCCGAGTACTTCCACCAGGCCTGGCGGCAAGCCGATCTCTTCTTCGGCCTCGCGCAGCGCGGTGAACACCAGGTCGGGGTCCTCCGGGTCGCGCCGGCCACCGGGGAAGGCAACTTCGCCGCCATGGGTGGAAAGGCCCTTGGCACGCAGGGTCAAGACCAGCTCGGGCGCTTCGCTGCGGGTAATGGGCAGAAGTACCGCAGCCTCGGGGAACCGTCGGTCGGTTTCCAGTGAAGCTGGTTGGTGGTTGCTCATTCGGCGAAGTAGCTCGTCCAGCATTGCGCACTCTCGTTTCCAAGGCCTGCCCTGCATGATGCACCAAAGCCGCGAAGCACCCAAGCCCTGTACGCTTGCGGCAGGCATGCCTGGCGCGCCAAGATAGCCTGGGCTCAAGGGAAGAACAGCATGAAATTCTGCAGCGCGTGCGGCCAGCCGGTCATTCAGCGGATACCCGAAGGCGACAGCCGCCTGCGGTATGTCTGCGATCATTGCCAGACCATTCACTACCAGAACCCGAACATCGTCGCCGGGGTGTTGCCGGTGTGGGGCAGCCAGGTGCTGCTGTGCCGGCGAGCCATCGAGCCCCGCCGCGGCTTCTGGACCTTGCCCGCCGGCTTCATGGAGAACGGCGAAACACTGGACCAGGCCGCCCGCCGTGAAACTGTCGAAGAAGCCTGCGCCCGGGTCGGCGCGATGGCCCTGTACCAGTTGTTCGACCTGCCGCACATCAACCAGGTGCATGTGTTCTTCCGCGCCGAGCTGGCCGACCTGGACTTCGACATCGGCACCGAAAGCCTGGAGGTGCGGTTGTTCGACGAACACGAAATACCGTGGGGCGAGCTGGCTTTCCGGACCGTCACACGCACACTAGAATGCTATTATCGCGACCGCATCGGGCAGCATTACCCCATAGGCCATGAGTACCTGCCACCGATGAACGTTTCGCCCACCACTTAAGCTTGCAGGTACCGCTTCATGCGCTGGTTGTTTGCCCTTTTCTGCCTTTGCGTTACCTCGGTGTCCCAGGCGGCCTTCACCGAAACCATCATTCGCAAGCCGCAGCCGCCTTTGCCAGCAACATCGCAATCGCAGGCAGCCATGCAGCCGCTGATCGACAAGGTGCTGGTGATCAAGTCCGAGCGCCGCCTGCAACTGATCAGCCGTGGCGAACCGCTGAAAACCTACCGTATTTCGCTGGGCAAGCAGCCCAAGGGCGCCAAGCAGCGCGAAGGCGACAAGAAAACCCCCGAGGGCCTGTACTGGCTGGACTGGCGCAAGCAAAGCGACCGTTTCAACCTGTCCATGCACATCACCTACCCGAACATCAGCGACGCCGCCCGTGCCACACGCGAAGGCTGGAGTGCCGGCAGCATGATCATGATCCACGGCACCCCGATCAACGACGAGTATCCCGAATGGTATTTCCATACGCTTGACTGGACCGATGGCTGTATCGCCATGCGCAACTCGGACATGCGCGAGGTCTGGGACCTGGTACCAGACGGCACATTGATCGAGATTCGGCCCTGATAGTCCGGCATTCCGGTTGATGCTGTAGGAACCTTCCCACTTCAATCAAGCATCTGCCCTACCGCAGTGTAGGTAGCAGACTGCATCCAATCGACTGGCAAAATTTTTAGCATCCACGCAAACGAGTACGCAGGCCGTACGCCATTTGCGGGGATCCCCAATGCCATCCCGATACCGCCACATCGCCAGCAGGCTGCTTGCCTGCTGCATGACCAGCTTGCTGGCCCTGCCACAGGCATTGGCGGACGACCCTGCCAGCCTGCAACTGCGGGATCAACAGCGCACACTGCGCCAGTTCGAGCAGCAGCAACGGCTGCAGCGCTGGCAACGCCCTCCAGCCGCGCAACCCGATGCCCCCCTCTCGCCGAACCCACCCCGCGACAGCCACTGCTGGGCGATCACCGGCGTTCGTCTGGCCGGCAACCGCCAGCTTTCGGCACAGGCCCTTGAGCCGGCCATCCAGGCACTGACAAAACCCTGCCTGGGCATCGCCGACATCAATCGCGTGCTCAAGGCCATCACCCAGCGCTACGTGCTAGCCGGTTACCCGGCCAGCCGCCCCTACTTGCGGCAAGCACCAGCGCATGACGCACCGCTGGACATCGTCATCATCGAAGGCTTCGTCGAATCGATCGAGCTGGATGCCGAGCTGCCGCTTTCCCTGCACAACGCATTCCCCGATCTGCTGGGCAACCCCCTGTACCTGCCAGACCTAGAGCAGGGGCTGGACCAGCTCAACCGCCTGCGCGCCTACGAGCTCAGTGTCGACCTGTTGCCAGGCGAACTGCAGGGCGGCACGCGGGTGCTGCTGCAGCCTCGCCACGTGGCTTCACGCTGGCACCTGGACAGCCGCTTCGATAACCGGGGCAGCCCGTTGACCGGGCGTCACCGCCTGAACCTCGGCCTTGGCGTGGACAGCCCCTTGGGCCTGAACGACGACCTGCGCCTGTCGCTGTCCACCACGGTCATCGATGCGCCGGGGCGCAGCCAGGGCGTCGCCCTCTACTACAGCCTGCCCTACGGCCCATGGACCTTCACGCTGAATGTCGGCCAGCTGCGCTACAACGCGCCGATTCCGCAGGGGCGGTACGACAGCAACGGCAGCAGCAGCTACCAGAGCGTCAGCGCCGAGCGCATGCTCTGGCGCAACCAGTACGGCATGCTCAGCGCCAGCGCCCGGCTGGACCGCAAACGCCTGATCAACCGCGCCGGCTCTGCCGTCATCGGCCTGCAGAGCCCCACCCTGACCAGCGTGGAGGCCGGGCTCAACCTGCTCTGGCTGGACCACGGCCTGTGGCACGCCTACATCGGCGTCGCCCAAGGCACCCACTGGCTGGGTGCCGAGCAACCCGCCAGGCACGCGACAGCGCCAAAGCCCGACTATCGAAAATACCGCGCCAGCCTGCTGCACCTGCGCCAGGGGCCTGCGAACTGGCCGTGGCGCTGGCAAAGCGAGCTTGGCCTGCAGTACAGCACCGATGCCTTGCCGGCCGTCGAGCAGATGTTGTTGAGCGACGATTCGGCCGTGCGTGGCTTTCGCCTGCGTACCTACAGTGGCGCCAGCGCCGCCGCCTGGCGCAATACCTTCAGCCAACCGCTGCCACTGCCCTGGGCCACACCGGCTACGGTGCGCCCCTACCTGGGCCTGGACCTGGGCTGGGAACGGCTGGCGCAAGGCGCTTCGCCGCGCCGGCTGGCAGGTGCCACGGCGGGTATCGAAGTGACCCTGCCGCACAGCCGGCTGCGCCTGGACTATCAGCGTGCCCTCTATGCCAGCGACCTGCACCGCCCGATGCTCGAACCCGGATTCTGGGTGCTTGAGTGGGCCCTGAACATCTGACTGACCCACAACAAAGAGAACGAGAACATGCTTACACTCTCGCAGATACCCGCTATCCGTCCCGATACCTTGCGCTGGGCCATTTTTCTCGCCCTGCTCGCCTCCACCAGTGCGCTGGCCCAGAACGGCCTGGAGGCGGCCACCGGCCCTGGGGGTACACCGCTCATCAACAACAACCATGGCGTACCGGTTATCGACATCGTCGCGCCCAATGCCAACGGCCTGTCGCACAACCAGTTCCTCGATTACAACGTCGCCCGCCCCGGCGTGGTATTGAACAACGCGCTCCAGGCCGGGCAGTCGCAACTGGCCGGCGCGCTGGCGGCCAACCCCCAGTTCCAGGGCCACGCAGCCTCGACCATCCTCAACGAGGTGATCAGCCGCAACGCCTCGCTGATCGAGGGCCCACAGGAGATCTTCGGCCGCCCGGCCGATTACATCCTGGCCAACCCGAACGGCATCACCCTCAACGGCGGGAGCTTCATCAACACCACCCGGGCCGGGTTCCTGGTCGGTACGCCGGAGTTGCAGGACGAACAGCTCAAACACCTCAACACCCTCAATGCCAGCGGCACTCTGCAAGTGCTCGCAGGCGGGCAGCGCAATGCCGAAGGTGCGCTTGACCTGATCGCGCCACAGCTCGACAGCAAAGGCGTACTCCTGGCCCAGGGCGACCTCAACGTCACCGTTGGTCGTAACCGCCTGCGCCACGACGACGGGCAGGTCATCGAGCATCTGCCGGGTACGCCGTCGAGCATCGACGCCAACCTGTTCGGCGCCATGCGCGCTGGGCGCATTCGTGTCGTCAGCACTGCCGAGGGCGCGGGGGTGCGGGTGGGGCCGGTGCAGCTCAAGGCCGACCAGGGCATCACCCTGCAGTCTGCCGGCGCGCTGCAGGTCAGTGGCCATGCAGACCAGTCAGGGGAACTGAGCACCGACCACGGCGCCTTGCAACTCACCGCCGCCGATGACCTGCGCCTTGGCGCCGTCGACGGCAAGGCCGAGCGCATCGAGATAAAGGCAGGCAAGAAGCTCACCCTGGACGCCGAAAGCCGCCAGAGCATCGCCCGCGAGCAGGAAAGCTGGAACAAGAAGTTTTTGTTCATCACCCGCGAGACCTACCAACGCGAACGAACCACCACCGACCAGCACGTGCGCGGCACACAGCTGCAAGCCAGTGACAGCGTGCTGTTGAAGTCCGGCGCCGACATGCGCCTGGTGGCAGCCGACGTGGCTGCAGGGGGCGACCTGACGCTCGACAGCGCTGCCGACCTGGGCATTGTCGCCGGCACCACCAGCCAACGTATCGAGGAGCAGGTACGCCACCGCAAAGACCTGTGGCGCGGCGACAGTGATACCAGCCAGTACCAGGAGTCGGCACAAGGCAGCACGCTCAATGCCGCGCGCATGACGGTCAAGGCCGATGACACCCTCACCGTGCAAGGTAGCAAACTGCACAGCCGTGCCGACCTGGACATCACTGCCAGGAACGTCGACATCGGCACTACGGCGCTGCAGGAGCAGGGTACAGACCGCAACTACAGAGGCGACCTGGTATCGGGCACTTTCTTTGGTGGCCGCAAGGGCAACGATACCCAGGGGCAGCGCCTGGCCGGCAGCGCGGTCACGGCCGATGCCAAGCTGAAGGTTGCGGCCGAACAGGTGAGCATCAAGGGCAGCAACGTCCACGGCGCCCAGGACGCGGTGCTGCACAGCGACAAAGGCGCCTTGGCGATCGAGGCCGACCACGCCAGCACCGTTGCCACCGAGCGCGACAGCAGCAGCAAGCTGTTCGGCCTGATTGGCAACGATCGCGAGCGCACGCAACACAAGCAGCAGGTGTTGAGCAGTGACGTCAGCTCTGCCAGCAACCTGCGGCTGGCCAGTGCCGAAGACTTGCGTATCCAGGGTTCGAAAGTGACGGCCGCCGGGCATCTGCAGGTCGAGGCCAAGGGCGACCTGTCGATTGGCAGCACGCAGTCACGCGATGAAAGCCAAACAAGCAGCCAGCGACGCGGTTTCACGGCCAGCGCCAAACAGACCGAAACGGCCGAAGACGGCAAGCCCGAGTCGCGCCAGTACGCCGCAGGCGTTGCTTACGAAGTGGTCACCACCACAGGCCAACAGCGTGAAACATCGCAGGTGGCCAGCGAATTGACGGGCGCTACGGTTGGCCTGAACAGCGGCGCGCACCTGCAGGTCAACGGCTCCAACGTACAGGCCAAAGCCGGCGACCTGGACGTGCAGGCCAAACAGCTGACCCTTGGCGCCACACGCAACGAGCGCGAGTCGTCCAGCGGCTCTACCCACAGCGGCGGCGGCCTGAAGGTGACTGGCGGTATCGACCGGCTGGGCAGCCTGTTCGAAGGCCATCGCAACAACGAAGGCGTCACCGAGCGCGACAGCAAGACGCAACGCACCCGTTTGCAGGCCAGCGGCGACCTGAAGCTCAGCGCCGACGAATTGATCACCGAAGCGGCAAGCGCCAACGCAGGCAACACCCTCGAGATCACTGCCAAACGCATCGACAACCGTGCCGTGCAGGACACCCATGACCGTGAAGTGCAACGCAATGACGGGTCAGGCAGCCTCGGCGCCAGCCTGGAGTACCGTGACGTGACCCGGCCGATCGAACGCTTGGTCCAGGGTGAAGAAGCAGCGCGCTTCCAGCAGGCCTCGCCCGAAGACGCAATGGTGGCACCGAGCGGTGGCGGCGACATGACCCTCGACCACCTCAAGCGCTTGGAAAACCAGCGCCGTGGCTTTGCCCAGGTGAGCGAACTGGCAGGGGCAAGCGTGAAGGTCAAGGCCGATACCCTCGATGACCAGGGCACCGCCTGGCGCGCCAACGCCGGCGCCCTGCAGGTCGACGCGCAGCACCACCAACTGCGCGCCGCCGAAAACACCCGGGAGGATAGCCTCCAGCGCCTGTCCTACGGTGGCGACCTGCGCGTGGATACCAGTTCGGGGAGTGACCTGAACGTACGCGTTTCCGGCAAGGGCGGCTCGCAGGACAAACAGGCGGTCGTCCGCACTGCAGTGCCGGGCAGCCTGTATGGGCAACAGGGCATTCAGGTTCAGCTGGGCAGCGATGGCCGCTACGAAGGCACACGCATCGAGGGCGGTGAAGGTGATGTGCTGATCCAGAGTGCCGGTACCCTGTCACTGCCCCAAGCCACCGACCACACCCAGCAGCGCTCACGCCAGCTCGATGGCAACGCCTGGGCCAAGGTCGGCAATCGCCCAGGCAGCACTGGCGTCGACGGCCGAGGCTATCTCAACCATGCCTGGGAGCAGGCAACCCAAACCAATGCCCAGGTGGCGCAGATCGACGGCAAAGGCCAAGTGCGCCTGACCAGCGGGGGCGACATGCTGCTCGAAGGCACGCGTATCGGCAGCCGCGAGGCCAAGGTCGGTGACACCCTCCTGCAAAGCGCTGGCCGCTTGCAAATCGAGGCTGCGAGCAATACCCGGCAGGCCACCGGCGGGGGCCTGGGCGGCGGTCTGGAGCTGGCCGTGAAGACCGGCACCACCCAAGGTGGCGCCATCGGGGGCCACTTCAACCACGGCAAGAAGAACGAGGATGCTCGCCAGGCAATCGATGCGCAGTTGCAAAGCGCGGGCAAACTGACCCTCAGCAGCCGCGCTCGCGAGGACATCGCTGTGCACCTGGCGGGCCTGCAGGCATCGGCCGAGTACATCGACATCGACGCCGTCAAGGGCGGTGTGCTGGTCGAAGCGTCATCCACTGTCGAGCGCCGCGACAACCTGGACATCACCGCTGGCGCCGGTTTCAACACGTCCAAGGGCGACACCGACACCCTTGGGCTGCATGGGCGTGCCCGGGTCGACCTGGACAAACGCGACAACCTGATCTGGAACGCCGGCAACCTGCGCGCCGAGCGTATCGGCCTGCACAGCCGCGGCGACACCCGCATCGAAGGCGTGAGCCTGGAGGCCGGGCGCATCAGCGGCGCAATCGATGGCGACCTGCGCATTGCCAGCCGCAAGGACAGCGTCGATACCCTGATCGTGAACGGCGATGCACGGCTGAGCAAAGAGCGAAACCCGCAGGGCTATGTGAACGCTGCCACGGCCGTCGCAGGGCCGCTGGGAGGCAAGGTCAGCGAAAAAGCAGGTTCTGCCCTGGCCAAGGTCGACCCGGGCGTTTCGCCCACCTTCAGTCTCGATGTGTCGCATGTTCAGCGTGATGGCGTTGCCCAGCAGACGACGCTCAAGGGCAGCGAAGGGGTAGAGCTTGCGGTGGGTGGTGACGCTCACCTGACGGGCGCGCGCGTGCGATCGGCCAAGGGTGACGTCACACTCACCGCCAGCGCGGTGACCCAGCAAACGCTGAGCGGCAATGATTACCGCCGCGATGTATCGATCGATGCGTCGAATTCGCCGGTAGACCTGGGTACCGCCATTGCCCAGATCAGCAAAGGCAAAGGCGCCGCAGACGGCGAAAATGCACTGGACTTAGGCCTGCTACGCACCAGTGGGCATAGCCGCAGTGAGCAGTGGGCTGCGGGGGTTGAAGGCAAAGCCAACTGACCCAGAGCCCCTGTCGCCGGCAAACCGGCGACAGGGCCATGAGCTGCACGGCAACCGCTGCTTACC
Organism: Pseudomonas sp. WHRI 8519; assembly: GCF_040224055.2. Taxonomy (NCBI): domain Bacteria; kingdom Pseudomonadati; phylum Pseudomonadota; class Gammaproteobacteria; order Pseudomonadales; family Pseudomonadaceae; genus Pseudomonas; species Pseudomonas sp. WHRI 8519. Next base: position 4,910,680 of record NZ_CP167996.1, read on the forward strand.
AACGCCACGTCTGTTGCCCCGTCAATGCCTGTGGCCCCAGCAGCCGAGCAGCACGCAGCAGCGGTGTAAGTGCGGCGTCCGGCTGCAGTTCGGCCGCTATCACTGCCTGGCGCCCCAGAAGGTCTGCATCCAGCGCCAACCGATGCTCACGCTGTTGTATCAGCTGCCCATGCAGGCGCCAGCCTGTGCGGCAATCCATTTCTACCCAGCCCTGCCCCAACCCCAGCGACCAAGGTTCGCTCAAAGCCAGGTCAGTGACCGCGATGCGGCCTTCGCTGGTACGGCACTGCCGCCCCGCGCCTTGCAGGCGCAGCGTGCCCTGCCACTGCCCGGCCAGGCGGTAGGCGGTCTGCACACTCGCCTGGGGAGCCTCTGCGGTAACGTGCATCCGCCAGCGCCATGGCCAGCCTTCGGCCTGCAACTGCCAGCCCTGGCCCTGAAAGCCCAGCTGTGCGTTGGCCTGCAAGCGCCACGGCTGCAACGCCCAGCGCACCGGCCCGACAGGCCCGACTTGCTGCGCCTGGCCCTGCCACAGGCTGCCGCTGACGCCCTGCATCGGCAGGCCAAAGCCCAGTGCAACCCAGGATGCCGGCAAATGCACCAGCAACGTCAGGCTGAACACCAGCCCGGCCCACAGCAGACCACGGCTGCTCATGGCTGCACCACCACGTCGAAACGCAGGCCTTCGGCATCCTGCTCCAAGCCCCACTGCAGCGGCTGAGCCCCCTCTGCACGCAACGCCTGCAGCCAGCGCTGCAACACCTGCTCATCGGCCACCAGGCCGCGCAACTGCCACACCTTGCCTTGCACCTCGACCTCGGCCACGTCGATGCGCCGGGCCTGGGCAGACTGGCGCAGCCGCTCCAGGCTCACGGCTGGGCCGCTGTGGAAGGCGGCGGCCTGCACAGCCAGCCCATGCCACTGGCTGAGCTCGCGCCATTGCGACACACCCTGACGCAGGGCCAGCAACGCCAGCAGAACGCCGATCAGGCACCCGGCAAGCAACATTCGATGACGCTCAAACCACTCGCGGGTCATGTTGGCGCTCCCAGATCGAAAACCACGTGTGCCGAGGGTGCAGCGCTCAATACCTGCACCGCCGCAGCGGCGGCGCTGGCCATTTCGTGCCAGGGCGGCTCGCCCCCCTCGCCCTGCAGGCGCAGGTGCCAGCGCTGGCCGTCAAAGCGCACCGCTTGCAAGCGCCAGCCTGGGTGCTCATGCAGCCAGGCCTGCAGACGTGCCTGCAGGTCTTGAAGCTGGCGCTCGCGCAGGTGCTGTTGCAGCTCGCTTTCGCGCAGGCGCTTGAGGGCCTGCGCCGCTTGCCCAGGGCTGGCCTGGGCGCCGGTGACGGCCAGCACCTGCGCGCGCCAGGTGTGCACCTGCCGCCATTGCTGGCCCGCCCATAGCCCGCACCACACCACGGCCAGCATCAGGCAGGCGACAACAAGCCCACGCGGCAGAACAGGCATTCGGGGCGCGGAGCGTGCCTGACGGATGCGCTGGAACAGGCTTGGGAGGGTGTCGAGCGGCGCCAGGGTACCTGGCCAGCGCCCGACCTGGCTGGCATTACGCAGGCTACCCCAGGGCTGCTGCGGCACCTCACCCAGCGCGTCAGGCCAGGCCAGCCAATGGGCCTGCCCCTCTTCGCTGTGCCCCAGGTACAGGCACAAGCCAGGTGCGCGCTGCCACTGCCAGCCCGTCCCGGGCTCAGGCGTGGGCAACAGCTGGAACTCGGCCCAACAGCGCTCGATCTCAAGCCCCCATTGGCTGCACTGCCCACGCCATCCCTCCAGCGCCGCCCGCGCTACCGCCAACAGGCGCAACTGGCCTGCCTGGCGAGCGAGGCAAGCGCACTGCACCTGTTCGGCGTTCTCCAGCAAGTGGTCTTCCAGCAGCATGGGCCACTCGTCACGTTTGAGGCCTGGCGGCGCGGCCAGCTGAAACTGGCTGCACCGCTCGCCCGGGATGATCAGCGCTACCCGTGCACCCAGGTTCGCCGGGGGTTCGCCCTGCCCTTGCCGTTGGGCCACACCGTTTTCGACCAACAGCCAGTCCCAGACCACGCCCGGGCGCAGCAGCAACCATGGCCGCGCAGGCACACGTCGACGCCATTCAAGCTTCATGAACGCCCCCAAGGGAGCGTGAAGGTGCAGACATAGGGGGCTCCGTCGCGCTGCAATTGCACGCGCACACCCCGGCCGGGGTGCACGGGTTGATCAGAAGGCCAGGGCAGCCAGCGGCCTCCCTGGTGATAAAGCACATTCAGCGCACTGACCTGCTGCAGTTGCTCACGCATGATCCAACGGGGTTCGCTGGCCGCGTACAAGTCTGCCGAGGTTTCCAGTATCAGGCGCTGCTCACGGGCGTCGAAGCGCAGGCGTTGGCGCTGCAGGCGCGAGCCACCTTCGGCCTCAGGCACAGCCGTGGCTGCCACCCAGAGCAACTGCTGGCGGTCGGGCTGCCAGTCGAGCCAGCGGCTGGCCAGTGGCAGGCGTTGCTCATACACCCGGCGTAATACCGGGCTGTCGAAGCGCCGCTCCAGGGCCAGGCAGAACTCCAGCACACTGTACTCCTGGCCCGTCACCTGCAGCCGCTCGCGAACCTTGAGCCAGCCATTGACCAGCGCCGCGAGCATGACCCCAAGCAGCGCGGTCAAGGCCATGGCCACCATCAGTTCGATCAGGGTCAAGCCTGCCTGCCGCCGCTTCATGGACGCTCCAGAAAAACCGTGTACTGGCCCAGCGGCAGGCGTTGATCGCGGTCGGCATACAGTTGCATCTCGCCGCGGCGCAGGTCGCGCACACCGGTACGGCGCAGCTGCAGCTGCCAGTGGCACGCCTGCCCGCCCTGGCTCAACACACCACTGGGCTGGTTGCTGGCCGGCCAGTACTGCTCCACGGCAAAGCGTGCCTGCAGCTCGCGAGCGCACAGCACGCCAAGGCGATGCCATTGCACACTGTCCTGAACGGCCAGGCGCTGACGCAGAACCTGGCTGGTGATCACCGCCAGCACGGCGGCAATCGCCAGGGCCACGGTCACCTCCAGCAGGGTGAAGCCCTGTTGCCTGCGCTTCATGGTTCCACCCCCACACGCAACTGGCCGTTACGCCCCCACGCCCAGCGCTGGCTGCCACCGGCCCAGTGCCAGCGCACCGAACCCGGTTGAGCCCACCCTTGCGGCGTGAACTGCAGAGGCGGCTGCAGGCTGGCCGGCCAGTCGGGGCGCAGCCCTTTGGGCCAGTCCCCAACGCTCGCGGGTTCGGCCACCCAGCCCTCGCGCTCACGCCGCACGAACTCTGGGCGCTGGCCGGTCCAGCGCAACCCGCGCAGTTGCCCGGCATGCCGGGCCAGTGCAGCCTGGGAGCGGACCTGCGCAGCCAGCCGCTGCAACGCCTGATCGACGCTGGCCTTGCCGCTGTCCAGCCAGGCCACGGCAAGCCCGGTCATGAGGCCGGCAATGGCCAGCACCACGAGCAATTCGAGCAGGCTGAAACCGCGCTGCAGGCGCATCGCTCACAGCGCCCAGTTGCCCAGGTCGGCGTCCTGGCCTTCGCCGCCCGGCACACCATCGGCGCCCAACGAATACACATCGACCCGGCCATGCTCGCCAGGCATACGGTACTGATACGGGGTGCCCCACGGGTCATCCGGCAGGCGGCGTACATAACCATCGCTGCGCCAGGCACGCGGCAGCGGCTCCTGGGCCGGTTTTTTCACCAGCGCAGCCAGGCCTTGCTCATTGCTGGGAAAGCGCAGGTTGTCCAGCCGGTACATGTCCAGCGCCTGCTCGAGCGTGCTCAGGTCGGCCATGACTTTCTGCCGCATGGCCTTGTCCTGGTTGCCCAGCACGCTGGGCGCGACCACGGCGATCAGCAGGCCGATGATGAAAATCACCACCATGATTTCCATCAGGGTGAAGCCGTGTTGGCGCTTGCGTCGATGCTGCATGGGGTTGCTCCTAGTCATCTACAGTTGCAGGCCCTGGTTGAGTTGCATGATCGGCAGCAGCACCGCCAGCACGATGAACAGCACGACGGCGCCCATCACCAGGATCATCAGGGGTTCGAAAAGCGCCATGGCCGTATCCACCTGGCGGGCAAAGCCACGCTCCTGGTCGTCGGCCACCCGCTCGAGCATGTCGGCCAAGGTGCCGCTGGCCTCGCCACTGCCGACCATGTTCACCAGCAAGGGCGGGAACTGCTGGCAGGCGTCCAGCGCCCGGTGCAGGCTGGTGCCGCCCTGCACCTGCTGGCGCACCTGCTCCATGGCCAGGCGGATGCGGCGGTTGCCGACGGTTTCAGTGGCCACCTGCAAGGCTTCGAGCAGCGCGACGCCGCTGCTGGTGAGGATCGCCAGGCTGCGCGCCAGGCGGGCACTTTCCAGCACCTGCAACAGCCCGCCTGCGCGCGGCAGGCGCAACAGCAGGTCGTCGCGGCGCAGGCACCAGTGCGGCTTGCGCAGCAACCAGCTGGCCAGCAGCGACGTGAGGGCAGCCAGCCCCAGCAGCCAGGGGCCGGCGTGCACCAGGCCCTGGCTCAGGGCGATCAGCAAGGAGGTGATCAGCGGCAGGCTCTGCCCGGCATGGGCAAACTGTTCGGTGAGCTTGGGTACGACGAAGGTCATCAGGCCGATCACCACCGCCAGCGATACGCCCATCAGCACGCAGGGGTAGATCAGTGCGGTACGCGCCTTGTGCTGCTGGCGCTGTACCTGTTCCAGGTGGTCTGCAAGCCGGGTAAGCACCTGGGCCAACCGCCCCGAGCGCTCACCGGCTTCCACCAGCGCGCAGTACAGGCCGGTGAAAGGCGCGCCCTGGCGGGCCAGGCTGCGGGCCAGGCCAAGGCCTTCGGCGAGCGAGCCACGCAGGGCCACCAGCACCCCGTGCAGGGCTGGCTGGCGCAACTGGCGTTCAAGCGTCGCCAAGGCATCGACCAGGGGGATGCCCGCGCCGGTCAAGGTCGCCAGCTGGCGTGTCAGCTCACACAGCTGGGCACGGCTCAGGCGTTGTCGGCGAGGCTGTCGGGCACCGTTTTCCAAGCGCTGCAACTGGCGGGGGAACAAACCCTGCTCGCGCAGCAACTGGCGTGCATGGCGTTCGCTATCGGCCTGCAGGCTGGCTTTGTGGGTCTTGCCGGCCAGATCAACGGCCTGGTAACGAAAGGTCGGCATGGGTCAGCCCTGCACCACGCGCAGTACTTCGGCCAGGCTGGTCTCGCCGCGGGCCAGGCAGTCACTGGCCATCGCTACCAGGCTCTGGCGGCGCTCGGCCAGGTAGTCCTGCATGGCCAGTTCACTGGCGCCGTCATACAGCAGGCCGATGAGACCGGCGTCCAGTTCGATGAATTCGTACAGGCCCAAACGGCCGATATAGCCAGTGCCCTGGCACTGCTCGCAGCCCACCGCGTGGTAACTGCTGCCCAGCGCCGCCAGCTCAGGCCACAGCGCACGTTCGGCCGGCTGCAGGGGCTGCGCCACGGCGCAATGGCACAACCGCCGCACCAGGCGCTGGGCCAGTACACCGCGCAGGCACGATGCGATCAGGAACGGCTCGACGCCCATGTCGCGCAAGCGGGTGACCGCGCCCACTGCGCTGTTGGTGTGCAACGTCGACAGGACCAGGTGGCCGGTGAGGCTCGCCTGCACGGCGATCTGCGCAGTTTCCTGGTCGCGGATTTCGCCGAGCATGATCACATCCGGGTCCTGGCGCAGGATGGCACGCAGGCCGCTGGCAAAGGTCAGCCCGGCGCGCGGGTTGATGGCCGTCTGGCCGATGCCGGCGATGGCGTATTCCACCGGGTCCTCCACGGTGAGGATATTGCGGCTGCCGTCATTGAGGCTGTTGAGGCTGGCGTACAGGGTAGTGGTCTTGCCCGACCCGGTCGGCCCGGTAGACAGCACAATGCCGTTTGGCCTTGTCAGGCAGCTGCGCAGGCCGCGCAGTACTGCCGGGGGCATGCCCAGGTTGTCCAACGCCAGCAAACTGGCCTGTTTGTCGAGCACACGCATGACCACGCGCTCACCGTGGATGCCGGGCAAGGTCGAGACGCGCACGTCCACCTCACGCCCGGCGGCGCGCAAGGTGATACGGCCGTCCTGGGGCTGGCGTTTCTCGGCGATGTCCAGGCGCGCCATGACCTTGATCCGCGACACCAGCATGGCCGACAGCGCGCGCGGCGGGCGCAACACCTCGCGCAGGTGGCCGTCGACACGCAGACGCACCACCAGGCTCTGCTCGAAGGTCTCGATATGGATGTCCGAAGCGCGCAGGCGCAGGGCCTGGCCGAACAGGCCGTTGATCAGGCGGATCACCGGCGCTTCATCATCGCTTTCGAGCAGGTCCTCGATGCGCGGCATTTCGCTCATCAGGCTGTCCAGGTCGACCTGTTCGCCGATGCCTTCGATCAGTGCTTCGGTGGCGGCATCCCCGGCCTGATACAACTGGCCGAGGCGTTCGTCGAACGCCGCAGCTTCCAGGTAGTGCAGGGCCACGGGCTGGCCGTGCACACGCAGCAGCTCCTGCAGCTGGTTACTGTCGGCATCGCGGCGCAGCCACAACTGCCAGCCAGCCTCGGTCGGGGCCATGGCCAGCCCGGCCTGACGCGCAAGGCGATAGGGCAACATCACCAGTCACCCCCGTCCAGGCGTGCGCGGCTGGCGGGGAACACCCGCAGCAGCTGGCCGTCCTGCGCAAGCCCTGGCAGCTTGAGCGGCGTGGTCTGCTGCAGGGTGCGGTACTTGTCTTCGCTCAAACCCGCCAGGCTGGGCCCGTCACGCAGGATCCGCGGGCGGATGAAAACCATCAGATTCTGCTTGGTGTTCTTGCTGGCCTCGGACCGGAACAGCCGGCCCAGCCCTGGAATATCACCGAGAAACGGTACACGTTGATCGCTGGTGCTCAGCTCATCGCTGATCAGCCCGCCAAGGATCACCAGGCCGTTGTCCTCGACCATGACCTTGGTCTTGATCTCGCGCTTGTTGGTGATCACGTCGCTGGCGGCGCTGGAGTCGGCGATCGATGAAACTTCCTGAACGATATCCAGGCGTACGCTGTTATCGATATTGATCTGCGGTTTTATGCGCAGCTTCACCCCTACTTCCTTGCGCTCGATGGTCTGGTAGGGGTTGGCGTTGTTCTGCGTCACGGAGCCGGTGACGAAGGGCACTTCCTGGCCGACCAGGATCGATGCTTCGGCGTTGTCCAGGGTCAGCAGGGTTGGCGTGGACAACAGGTTGAAGCCGCTCTTGCCCTTCAGTGCGTTGATCAGCATGGCGAAGTTGAAGCCACCGCCGAAGTGGCCGATACCGGCCGTCACGCCTGTGGTGGCCGACAGCAGGTCGCCCAGCGCTTCGTTGTCGCCACTGGCGGCGGCGCCCGCGATGTTGGCGATGTTCACCCCGTTGCTGCCGAAGTTGACGATGCCAGCGCCGAACTTTTCGTCGGCGAACAGCCACTGCACGCCAAGCTCCTGGGCGCGGCTGTCGGACACTTCGGCGATGATTGCTTCGACCACTACCTGGGCGCGGCGAATGTCCAACTGCTCGACGATGGAGCGATAGGCGGCCAGTTCGCTGTCGGGGCCGACCATGACAACGGCATTGGTGCCCTCCTCGTACTCCAGGCGTATGCCCGAGTCGCTGGCGGCGGCCATCACCGGCTGGTCCTTGGCCTCGCCCTCGCCTGTTCCCTCGCTAGGCACGACGCCTTCCTGGCTCAACCCGCGCAGCACCTTCACCACCTCGCCAGCATTGGCATGGCGCAGGTAGATCACCTGGGTGTTGCTGCTGTGCCGGTTTTCACTGGGCTGATCGAGCTGGCCCAACAAGGCTCGCACACGGTCGGTGCTGCCACGTACCAGCAAGGCATTGCTGCGCGGGTCAGCCACCACCTGGGTGCTATCTGCGCCCTGCTCGCGGGCCAACAGGCGGGTCAGCAACTGGGCGGTATCGGCGGCGCTGGCATGGCGCAGCGGCATGACCTTCAGGGGTTCGTCACTGACCTGATCCAGCTCGCGCAACAGGCTGTCGATGCGTTCGAGGTTGCTGCGCCAATCAGTGACCACCAGCAGGTTTGCCGCAGGGTAAGGAGTGATCACACCGACACGGGGGTCGATCAGCGGTTTGAGAATACCGAGCATCTGCTCGCTGGCGGCGTTACGCACATTGAATACGCGGGTGGCCACGCCATCGCTGCCTTCGCTGGGCTTGCCGGCGGCCTCCACCGGCACCGGCTCAAGGCGCGCGGCCTGGTCGGGGACGATTTTCACGCTGCCATTGGGCAGATCGACCGCGGCATAGCCTTGGGCACGCAGCTGGGCAAGAAAGATATCGTAGATGGCATCGGCATCGTGGCGGTCGACGGTACGCACCGTGACCTTGCCTTTGACCCGCGGGTCGACGATGAAGGTGGTGCCGGTGATGCGCGACACGCTGTCGATGAACTCGCCCAGCTCGGTGTCGACGAAGTTCACCTCGTAAAGCGGTGTGCCGTTGTCATCGAAGGTTTCCGGTTCCTCTGCCCAGGCCGCAGACAGGGCCAGGGCCAAGGCAGCGGCCACGCAATATTTCACCCGCATCGTTCATCCTTGCCGCTTGAAGCCGGTCACGACGGGGCGTGGCGGCCAGGGCAAGCGTTCGCGCCGCCCCTGGTTGTCGAAAATCAGGCCATCGGCGTCGATGTCCTGCAATACGATCCCTGGTGCCAGGCGCTGGCCACGGCCCAAGGTACGCACCTGCTGGCCATAGCGCAGCACCACGACGCTGGCCGACAACGGCTGTGCCTTGAGGCCGCCGAGGTACTGCAATGGCAAGCGGGTGAGCGCAATCGAGCCATCGTCGCCTGGGGCCTGCCAATGGCCGACCAGCAACCCCGGCAGCGGCGCGTCGAGGGTGACCGGGGCGCTGGCCGGTTGCGGCTGGCGCGCCAGTTGCAGCACGCATTGGGCGGCAAGCCACCCGGCCAGCGTGAGCAGGCTGCCGGTCATCAGGCGAGCGGCGAGTGTCATGACACCAGCTGCCGTGGGTGCCAGCCTGGGTGGCCTTGCACGTAGCGCACCTGCGGTACCTGCAAGGCCGCCAGTTGCCAACCCGGCCGCTGTCGCCCGAGCCAGGCCTCGACCCGCTGCCACAACGGCTCACCCGCCTGCTGCTCGAATTGCAGGCCAAAGGTGCGGCACAGGCCCTGCACCGGCTCCAGGCCAGTAATGCGTTTGCCTTGTGGGCTGTAGCTCACCCCCCAGGCCTGGCTCTGCCAGCGTGGCAGGTCCTGACTGTTGTCCAGCAGCAAAGGGTCACCGAACAGTTGCTCGGCCGCGTTTTCCAGCACCTGCTCGACCTGCCGGGCCGGCGCCTCGACCACCGGTGCCGGGTAGCCACCGGTGAGGCTGATCAGGTGCTCGCGCGTGATGGCCTCGCCAGCGGCCAATGGGTAGTCATAGCGAAGGCCCGGCAACAGCACCGGCATACTGCTGTCATCGGCCAGGGCCTGGTGCAGCAACGCGTCCCAACTGCCGCCACGCGTGTCGCGACGCCACAGCGCCTGGGGCGCAAGCGCAAGCGGCTGGTCGAGCCACGCTGCATGGCCTGCACGCTGCTGACGCAACTCGGCCTGCAACTGGCTGGCGCGCAACTGCGCTGCGGGTGAGAGTTGCTGGGCCACTGCCGGAACAAAACGCCCATCGAACTGCCATTGCCCAGCGACCTGTTGGCAACGCAGGCGGAATGCACCGCTGCCCCGGCAACCGGCAAATAACACCGGTATGCGCCGGCCACTGGCCTGGGTCGCCTGTACCGGTGTGGGCCACAGGTCCTGGCCCCGCGCGCAGAGCAGCACATCGATCTGCGCCACGCGCTCGGCCAGCCACAGGCCTGGGCCGGTGCCGACATCCGCCAGCGCCACCACCAGGTCCGCTTCGCGGCGGGCCTGCTCGAAGGTCGGCAGCAGCGATTGGTACCACTGCTTGAGCGAGGCTTTCTGGTCCTGGGCGTATGGGTCGGTGACGCCCACCACGGCGATGCGTGCACCGCCGCGCTCGAAGACGTGCAAAGGCTCCAGGCCCAAGGTTTTACGTTGATCATCGGCAATGCCTGCAGCAAGCGTCATCGCCGAAGACTGGTGGTAAAGCGCGGCACTGCGCTGTGGCCAGAGCACGCGTTCATCACTGCTCACACGGGCTTCGCTACCCAAGAGTTGGCTACCCTGCACACCGCTCTCGCCCTGGGTCAGATAGGCCAGGCCACTTCCGTTCCAGCCCTGGCCATTCTCGAGGGTCAGGCTATTGCCCGGCCCCGCCTCGGCGCGCAGTTGTTCCAACAGGGCCGCGAGCACGGCATAGCCACCCAGTTGCACGCTGGCCGCCTGGCTGGCATCGAGCAAAGGCGCGAGCTCAGGGTGAGCCGCGCTGGCGCTGGCGCCGGTCATCCACGGTGCCCGGCCCAGGTGGCTGACCGGGCCCAGGCGCGTTGCCGGCACCACGGGCCGGCCGGGCTGGCGCGCATCGAGAGTGTCGGCGACGTACAACAGGTCCAGGCTGGCATTGCCGCCGCGCTGGCCCGGGAATGCAGAACAGGCACCGAGCAACGGTGCCAGGGCACCGACACCCATCCATCTGATCATTTCGCGCCTGTACACACTGCTTGCCATCGGGCCCGCCATCCTTATCGAGTTCTTTCTGGGCCCCGGATGTTGCGGCGTTGGCATTACAGTTTGATGGCAGAAATCCGACAACCATTCCAGATTGTTCTGTCTGGCCAAGCGATAAGAACTTAAAGTTTTAAAGCGACGTTAATATTTCTGCCAAAGAATCATCATCTTTGCGCTCTAAAGTCGCGGTTTCCTCCAACTCAGCCAATACAAGGACACCCTGATGAGTCGAGAAACCGGCGACAACCTGGACCGCAACCACAGTGGCAACCTGCCGATGGCCAGCGTCATGGACGCCTACCTAAGCCGTCGCAGCGTGATGCGTGGCAGCCTGGGTGCCGCTATCGCCATGATTGCCGGTACCGGCCTGACCGGCTGCTTCGACAGTGGCGATTCCGACAACGATGACCCGGCAACCGAGCCGCCGGTTACCGAACCTGAAGTACCGAAACTGGCACTGGGCTTCCAGTCCATCGCGGGCTCACGCACCGATGCCTGTGTCGTCGCCGCAGGCTACAGCGCCTACGTGCTGGCACCATGGGGCACGCCGATCAACAGCAACGGCAACCCGTGGAAGTCGGACGGCAGCAATACCTCCAGCGACCAGGCCAACGCCATGGGCATGCACCATGACGGCATGCATTTCTTCCCTATCAATGGCAGCTCCGAAGACGGCCTGCTGGCGATCAACTTCGAATACATCGATGCCGCCGCCCTGCACCCCAACGGCCCGACCACCGACGCCAGCGGCAATCGCCCGGCCGAAGAAGTGCGCAAGGAAATCAACGCCCACGGTGCTGGCGTGGTGCGCCTGCAGAAGCTCAACGGGCGCTGGCAGGTGGTCGACAACGATCCGCTCAACCGCCGCTTCACGACCGCCTCACGCATGGAAATCACCGGCCCCATGCGCGGCACCGACCACGTCAAGACCAAGTACTCGGCTGACGGTACCCACTGCCGCGGCACCAACAACAACTGCGGCAACGGCTACACCCCGTGGGGCACTTACCTGACCTGCGAAGAGAACTGGCCTGGCATCTTCGTCAACAAAGACACTCGCCCGGAAGACCAGCGACGCATCGGCGTCGGCACCTCCAGCGGCCAGTACAAGTGGGAGACCGCTGCCGGTGACAGCACCGAACAAAGCGATGAGTTCGCCCGCTTCGACGTGACCATCAAAGGGGCCAGCGCCACCGACGACTACCGCAACGAAGCCAGCACCTATGGCTACATCGTCGAGATCGATCCGTACAACAGCAGCACCTTGGCCACCAAGCGTACCGCGCTCGGCCGCTTCCGCCACGAGGGCTGCTGCCCGGGCCTGGCGGTGGCCGGTAAACCGCTGGTCTGGTACATGGGCGACGACTCCAACAACGAGTACCTGTACAAGTTCGTCTCCAGCGCGCTGTGGGATGCCGCCGACGCAACCCCGGCCGACCGCCTGGCCACCGGCGCCAAGTACATGGACCAGGGCAACCTCTACGTGGCCCGCTTCAATGCAGACGGCACAGGCGAGTGGATTCTGCTCGACGTGGCCACCGCTACCACTGGCGGCAGCACTCTCGGGGCGCTGTACGGTGACCTGGCAGGCATCATCCTCAACACCCGCGGCGCGGGCGATGCAGTGGGTGCAACGCCGATGGACCGCCCGGAATGGACAGCGGTCCACCCGCTCAATGGCGATGTCTACCTGACGCTGACCAACAACAGCGCGCGCACTCCGGACAAAGTCGATGCGGCCAACCCGCGTGGCCCGAACCGCCACGGCCACATCATCCGCTGGCACGACAGCGACGATCACCTGAGCTTCACCTGGGACATCTTCGTGTTCGGCGCCAACGCTGCCGGTACCGCCGATATCAACCGCTCGGGCCTGACCGAGCTCAACCAGTTCGCCAGCCCTGACGGCATGAGCTTCGATAGCCGTGGCGTGTTGTGGTTCGAGACGGACAACGGCGAGAGCACCGTCACCGATTACACCAATGATCAGGTGCTGGCGGTGATCCCTACCGACCTGGTGGATGCCACTGGCAAACAGATACCGGTCAATGCCCAGAACCAGGTGGACTTGCGCCGCTTCTTCGTCGGGCCTAACGGCTGCGAGGTGACCGGCATTGCCTTCAGCCCGGACAACAAGTCGATGTTCGTCAACATCCAGCACCCGCAGAACTGGCCTTACACCGACAAGGCCACCGATGTGACCCCGGCGGGGACCACGGTACGGCCGAGAGCTTCGACCGTGGTGATCCAGCGTGATGATGGCGGGGAAATCGGGACTGCCTGATCGGCTTGTGCATCAGGGCCGCTTTGCGGCCCAATCGCCGGCAAGCCGGCCACCCGGATCGCGCCAACTATTAGAAGTTGAGCAAGGCAGTTGCCCCCACATGGTCGCGCCGGCTTTTAGAAATTGCGCAAGACGGTTGCTGCCACAGGTAAAGCGCAGGCCTGAAGAACTGCGCGGTCGGGGTGGGAGCCGGCTTGCCGGCGATCGGCTGCACGGCAGCCATTGAACATGATCACCAGACCATCGGCGCCCGACTCTTCACCCGCACCTGCTGCGCCGGCACCCGTGCATGCCACTGCACCACCCCCACGGCCTCCAGCTCAAACGCGCTGCGTATCGTCCTGCCCTGTTCTTCGAACGAAAGCTGCAACTGAAAATGCCCACTGTTGAGCAGCAACCCCTCGCTCAACCGTTCGAATGTTTCGTCGTCCACCGCCCCCAGCGCCTGGCGCAATGCCGCAGCATCTACATAGCCCGACGCCGGCCGACCACTGACGATGCGGCTGAGCAACGAACGGGGATACCGCCCTTCATAAAGCGCTTCGAGCAATGGCAGATGCTCCAGCCCTACGGCATTGGCATTCAGGCGCCAGCCGGTGGTCTGCGGCAACGCACACAACATTGGATAACGGTGCTGGCGCGAGGCATCTGGCTCGAGCAGCAGGTTCAACTCACTGGTATCGAGCATCGGCTGGTTGGCCGCCAGACGAGGCGGCTGCTGGCGCAGATACTGAGCACTTTCGGCCCCCTGCAGGCGCGCATCGCTGTCGCTGTCGAGCCAGTCTGCCAAGGCGTCGACCAGACGCTGGGCGGCCATGTTGTCACCCAGCAAACGCCGTAGCTGGCGTTCGGCACGTTCACCGTCATCCCCCAACAGCGCATTGACGTTGAAACAGGTGTGCTGGTCGTACACCCGCAGCTGGGCCTGGCCGGCGCCAAAGTCGTATTTCAGCGGTTGCCCCCGCAGCGCCTGCCAGAACAGCGGGCTGAGCCGCCAGGCGGGGTCACGCAAGGCCTGCTCGGCATAGGCCAGGCCAGCCTGTTCCATGGCCCGCACCTGTACCCGCTGGCGCAGCAACTGCACGTCATCGACCTGACGCCGCCCATCCTCCACCAGCCAGGCCATCCCCGCCGCGAGCATCGCCAGTACCACCAACACCATCAGCAGTGCGGCGCCCTGCTGTCGCTTGCCACCCATGGCGCAGCACTCCTCTTATCAGACAAGGCGCCAGTCAACAGGGGCGTTGTTGCAGGCAGATTGCAAATACCTTGCAGTCATGTTCGCGTCATCTACGCGAGGCAGGATTGGCCTTTCTTTTCATGGCCTTACAGGAGTGGTCGTTATGGGTGGCATCGGAATCTGGCAACTGGTGATCGTACTGCTGATCGTGTTTCTGCTGTTTGGCACCAAGCGCCTCAAGGGCCTGGGCAGTGATGTTGGCGAAGCGATCCAGGGCTTTCGCAAGTCCATGGGCGGTGACAGCGATGCCAGCACCGCAGCCACACCGCAGCAGGTACAACAGGAGCCACTGACCCGTTCGCCGGCCCCACAACCGCACGCGGATCGGCAGGCCTGATGTTCGAGGTAGGCTTCAGCGAGATGCTGCTGGTAGGCATCGTCGCGCTGCTGGTGCTTGGCCCGGAACGCTTGCCCGTCGCCGCGCGTACGCTGGGCCGTGGCCTGGGCCAGGCGCGCCGGGCAATGCGCGGGCTGCGCGCGCAGATGGAACGGGAAATCGACATGCCCGACCTCGACAGCGCGCCACTGCAGCGCCTCGAGCAGCAACTGCGCCAGGGCATCAGCCTGAAGGCGGAACCGGCGCCTGACGCTGCACCCGTTACCGTCATTCGGGAGACCACCTCATGAGCATCGCCCTGGACCCAGCGGCACACATGCCGCTCACCGGGCACCTGCGCGACCTGCGCAAGCGCCTGGTGCGCTGCCTGCTATTGGTCGCGGTAGTGTTCGCCGGCCTGTTCCCTTTCGCCCAACAGCTCTACACACTGATTTCCGAACCGCTGCGCCGCTTCCTCCCGGAAGGCGCCAGCATGATCGCCACCAGTGTCACCTCGCCCTTTCTCACACCGTTCAAGCTGACGGCGATGTGCGCGCTGTTCCTGGCCATGCCGCTGCTGCTGCACCAGGCCTGGGGCTTCCTTGCGCCGGGCCTTTACCGGCGCGAACGGCGCATCGCCCTGCCCTTGCTGGTGTCGAGCATCGTGCTGTTCTACGCCGGCATGGCCTTCGCGTTCTACCTGGTATTCCCCATGATGTTCGGTTTCTTTGCCAGCGTGACGCCCGATGGCGTGGCGATGATGACGGACATCAGCCAGTACCTGGATTTCATCATGGCGCTGTTCCTGGCGTTCGGCCTGGCGTTCGAAATCCCAGTGGCAACGTTCATCGTGGTGTGGGTGGGGCTGGCCGATGTGGCCACGTTGCGGCGTAGCAGGCCCTACGTGATCGTTGGGTGCTTTGTGGTGGGGATGATTCTTACACCGCCGGACGTGTTTTCGCAGACGATGCTGGCAGTGCCCATGTGGATACTGTTCGAACTGGGCCTGGTGGCCTGCGCGCTGGTCCACAGCAAGGCGGGTGTGCCGACAACGTGAGAGGGGCATCAGCTGCTTCGGTAGCGCTGCCTCGTTAACTTCGTAATGCCTCGTCTACATGCTGCTTGTTCATCCGATCCCATCGCGAGGAACACCATGAACGAGCCCCTTGAAACTTCAGACGTCATTGACGACACCACATTCAGCAGCAGCCTTGCCCTGGAGCAGCTGGGCAATCTCGCCAAAACCCTCGATGCCCAGCTGTTCACCCACCTGTTCAGGTCGGTGTTCGGCAGTGGCTTCGCGCCTGCGGTATTTGTCGAGTTGCAACGGCATCTGGCTGACGACACGCTGGCCAACCCCGCATTCAGGGTCGAGACGGGCCTGCCGACATGGACCGCCTATGACCCGGACGCGGAACAGATCCAGGTACAGCGCGAAGTCATAGATCAGGCACTTGAAAATCCGGAGATCACCGCCACGTTGCTGTTGGCGCTGATGCAGATTTTTGCCCTGCATGTTCACAAGCTGCTTCGTCGATATGAGGGCGCAGCAGGCACCGAACCGGCAACCGAGCCCCCACCAGAAAACCTCGGGGTCGCCTTTGCCCAGACGCTGCTCTTCTACAATGAGCCGATCGAAGCGGGTAAGACGTTCGCGATCTTTACCCACTCAGGCACTGAAACACCGTTGGTTGTGGCGTTCCCGACCCAGGAGCCACCCCACACCGACGAATTCGGTGCCGGCCGGGGCGACAAGAAGGCCAGCCATAGATCCTTCGGCCATGAATCGATTGAGGACGCACTGGAGGTCGCCGGCTTCGACAGCGCCCAGCGCAAGGCCATCTACTTCGGCAACTGGTTGCGGGACTACTCGCAACTGATTGACCCAAAACTGGTTCATCCGGTGCAAGGTGCAGGCGTCGATACCGCTGAAATCATTCAGAGCATCGCCAAAGGCCAACTGCCGAGAGTCTCGCGCAAGAAGCTGACAGCCATTGTCGACCTGTTTGCCCTGAAGGAATTCCATAGCCTGCAGCAGACACCCGAAGACCGCGCACACTACCGGGTGACCTCACAGATGCTTGGGGTCTACCGGGCCCACGAACACATCGACAACCCGACCACGCTGGACCGCAATGCCTTCGACCCGCGCAGCATCGACAAAGACTTCACTGCCCTTGTGTTCCCTGAACACAAGCAGAATGCAGTGCTACCCAAGCGTTCGATGAAACGTTACATCCGCCGATCGATAGCCTACATGGTCAAACAGCTGGAGGCGGCCAAGAAGGAGGGCATGACTACCGAGGGCATGCGCCACTTTGGCGAGGCCTTGCACGTGCTTGAGGACTACTTTGCCCATTCGAACTTTGTCGAGCTCAGCTTGAAAAAACTGGGGCACGACAAGGTGCTGGTCTGGACCACGGGGATCGAGGCCAGAGAAAACAGCAGGCATGGCTGGCCTGTGGTCACCGGCATGTTCGGCGCTCTGGACATCGTCGGTAGCGTCGCCGACCCGCTGGCCAACTTGCTCTATGGTGATGAGTCATCCCCCACGCCCGAGCCTGGCGAACGCAGCGATTTCGACCAGGTCATGCTGATATTGCTCGAGGATGAGGATCCTCTGCTGCGCAATGCGTATGAGCTCTACCTGAAGGCCCGCGACAACGTACGTAAAAACGAGATCTACCGCTGGATCAACCAGGTGACAAAAGTCGCTCAGTTGCCCAACGAGGCGATTGGCTACGCCACCAACCTGATCAAGAAGCCCCTGCTCAAATGGGCAGGCGATCACATCGCAACCCTGCAAACGCTGCTGGACACTGACCCCAACAGCGATGCCAGCGCCCTGGCAACCCATTCACAACTGGCCAAGGACCACGACACGCATCCCTTCCACACCCTGGCGGTACAGATGGCGACAGAAGCCGTGAAGGTCGTAGGCCAAGCGATGTTCGATCACTGGCAGGAAAACAGCGCAGCGTCTGGCGACCCCCGTGTATTGGCTGAGAGCATGATTGTTCACCCCTACGACACCGACCGATTCGATCAGATCGTCAAGGACTGGGCGCTCGCCAATCCACAACGGATCGAGCAGGGGGAGTCCGTCGAAACGCTCAGGCAGTTGCAGACAGACGAATTGGCAGAAGCAATGAAGGGTATAGGGGAGGCGCTGGAGACTGTCGTCAAGCACGTCGAGGAAATAGAAAAAATAACCGATACGAGCTTCTGGAGCATCGTCAACAGCCCGGACGCGGGCCCTTCGCCCTTTGGCTGAAAACCACTGGTTTCAGAAATCCAGCAGGCGCCAGACCTCAAAGGCCGGCGTCTCGTACGGATGGCTCAGGCGCAGCGCAGCGACGACCTGAGCGATCAGGTCATCAGCCACCACCAGCTCCACCTTCCACTCCTCGACCACCTCGACCTGGCCGGTTTGCCCGAGGAACGGCTGGCTGCCGTCCAACGGGCGAAACTGGCCCTGGCCGAGGGTTTGCCAGGCGCAGTGGTCGTAGTCGCCGATACGCCCGCCACCGGCGGCGAATACGGCGGCCTTGACCACGTCGACGTGGCTGGCCGGGACGAAGAAGGCGAGCTTGTACACGCCTTAGTTCACCCAGACGCGCGCGTTACGGAACATACGCATCAGCGCGGCATCTTCCTGCCACTCATCCGGGCGCCAGGAGTTCTGCACGGCGCGGAACACACGCTCCGGGTGCGGCATCATGATGGTCACACGGCCGTCGCGGCTGGTCAGGCCGGTGATACCGCGCGGCGAGCCGTTCGGGTTCGCCGGGTAGGCCTCGGTGACCTTGCCGTGGTTGTCGACGTAGCGCAGGGCCACGCAACCGGACAGGTCGGCTTCCAGCAGTGCCTCTTCGCTGGCGAATTCGGCATGGCCTTCGCCGTGGGCGATGGCGATCGGCATGCGCGAACCCGCCATGCCCTGCAGGAAGATCGAGTTGGACTTCTGCACCTCGACCATGGCCACACGGGCTTCGAACTGCTCCGAACGGTTGCGCACGAAGTGCGGCCAGTACTCGGTGCCAGGGATCAGCTCGTGAAGGTTGGACATCATCTGGCAACCATTGCACACGCCCAGGGCGAAGCTGTCGGTACGCTCGAAGAAGGCCTGGAAGGCATCACGGGCACGGGCGTTGAACAAGGCCGACTTGGCCCAGCCTTCACCGGCCCCCAGCACGTCACCGTAGGAGAAGCCACCGCAGGCAACCAGGCCCTTGAAGGCTTCGAAGTCGACGCGGCCAGCGAGAATATCGCTCATGTGCACGTCGATGGCGGCGAAGCCGGCGCGGTCGAAGGCGGCAGCCATCTCGACCTGGCCGTTGACGCCCTGCTCACGCAGGATCGCCACTTGCGGGCGCACGCCTTTTTTGATGTAAGGCGCTGCGATGTCCTCGTTGACGTCGTAGCCCACCTTGACCGACAGGCCAGGGTTGTCTTCTTCGAGCAGGGCGTCGAACTCCTGGTCGGCGCAGTCGGCGTTGTCGCGCAGGCGCTGGACCTGGTAGCTGGTCTCAGCCCACTGGCGCTGCAGCATGCGGCGGTCGTCGTCGAACAGCACTTGGCCGTTCAGGCTGATGGACACCTCGGCGTTGTTGACCGGTTTGCCAATCACCGCCACGCAACCTTCGCCCAGGCCAGCGGCACTGAACTGCGCCAGCACGTCCGGGGTGGCATCCTGGCGAACCTGGATGACAGCGCCCAGCTCTTCGTTGAAGAGGATGGCCGGCACGTCCTTGCTGTTGTCGGTCAGCGGGTCCAGTTGCAGGTCGAGGCCGCAGTGGCCGGCGAAGGCCATTTCCAGCACGGTGGTCAGCAGGCCGCCGTCGGACCGGTCGTGGTAGGCCAGCAGGTGGCCGTCGGCGTTCAGGCCCTGGATCACGGCGAAGAACGCCTTGAGGTCTTCGGCGTCGTCGACGTCCGGCGCCTGGGCGGCGATCTTGCCGTAGGTCTGGGCCAGGATCGAAGCACCCATGCGGTTCTTGCCGCGGCCCAGGTCGATCAGGATCAGGTCAGTCTCGCCCTTGTCCATGCGCAGTTGCGGGGTCAGGGTCTTGCGGATGTCACTGACCGGGGCGAAGCCGGTGATGATCAGCGACATTGGCGAAGTGACGCTCTTCTCGACGCCCTCTTCACTCCACTTGGTCTTCATCGACATGGAGTCCTTGCCGACCGGGATGGTCAGGCCCAACTCCGGGCACAGCTCCATGCCGACAGTCTTGACGGTGTCGTACAGACGGGCGTCTTCGCCTGGGTGGCCAGCAGCGGACATCCAGTTGGCTGACAGTTTGATGTCGGACAGCTTTTCAATCTGCGCGGCAGCCAGGTTGGTCAGGGTTTCACCGATCGCCATGCGCCCGGACGCAGGCGCGTCGAGCACTGCCAGCGGCGTGCGCTCACCCATGGCCATGGCTTCACCGGTGTACACGTCGAAGCTGGTGGCCGTGACGGCGCAGTCGGCGACCGGAACCTGCCACGGGCCGACCATCTGGTCGCGGGCCACCAGGCCGGTGATGGTGCGGTCGCCGATGGTGATCAGGAAGCTCTTGCTGGCGACCGCCGGGTGGTTCAGAACACGCTGCACGGCGCTGTCCAGGTCCACCTTGCTCGGGTCGAAATCATCGCCCAGCTCGGCTTCGCGCGTGACCGAACGGTGCATGCGCGGCGGCTTGCCCAGCAGCACGTCAAGCGGCATGTCCACCGGCGTATTGCCGAAGTGGCTGTCGGTCACGGTCAGGTGCGGCTCTTCGGTGGCCTCGCCAACGACGGCGAACGGGCAGCGCTCGCGCTCACAGATGGCCTGGAAGCGTTCGAAGTCGACGGCGCTGACGGCCAGCACATAACGCTCTTGCGATTCGTTGCTCCAGATTTCGTGCGGGGCCATGCCCGGCTCGTCGTTGGGCACGTTGCGCAGTTCGAAGCGGCCACCGCGGCCACCATCGTTCACCAGCTCAGGGAAGGCGTTGGAAATACCACCAGCGCCGACGTCATGGATGAAGGCGATCGGGTTGTTGTCGCCCAACTGCCAGCAACGGTCGATGACCTCCTGGCAACGACGCTCCATTTCCGGGTTTTCGCGCTGCACCGAGGCGAAGTCCAGGTCTGCGGAGCTGGCACCGGTGGCCACCGACGAAGCGGCGCCGCCGCCCAGGCCGATCAGCATGGCCGGGCCACCGAGCACGATCAGCTTGGCGCCGACGGTGATTTCGCCCTTCTGTACGTGGTCTTCACGGATGTTGCCCATACCGCCAGCCAGCATGATCGGCTTGTGGTAGCCGCGCACTTCTTCACCGTGCGGGGTGTTGATGGCCTGCTCGAAGGTACGGAAGTAGCCGGTCAGCGCCGGGCGACCGAATTCGTTGTTGAACGCTGCGCCACCCAGCGGGCCTTCGATCATGATGTCGAGGGCGTCAACGATACGCTCAGGTTTACCGTAGGCCTGCTCCCATGGCTGTTCGAAGCCCGGGATACGCAGGTTGGACACGGTGAAGCCGGTCAGGCCGGCTTTGGGCTTGGCACCACGGCCGGTAGCACCTTCGTCACGGATTTCGCCGCCCGAGCCGGTGGAGGCACCGGAGAACGGCGCGATGGCGGTCGGGTGGTTGTGCGTCTCGACCTTCATCAGGATGTGCACCGGCTCCTGCACCGCGCCGTACTGGCGGGTTTCAGGGTTCGGGAAGAAGCGGCCGGCAACGTTGCCGACGATCACCGAGGCGTTGTCCTTGTACGCAGACAGCACGCCTTCGCTGTGCATCTGGTAGGTGTTCTTGATCATGCCGAACAGGCTCTTTTCCTGAGCCTGGCCGTCGATGTCCCAACTGGCGTTGAAGATCTTGTGGCGGCAGTGTTCGGAGTTGGCCTGGGCGAACATCATCAGCTCGATGTCGTTCGGGTTGCGCTTGAGGCCCTGGAAGGCGTTGACCAGGTAGTCGATCTCGTCTTCGGCCAGGGCCAGGCCCAGCTCGATGTTGGCCTTGGCCAGCGCGTCGCGGCCACCGGCCAGGATATCGACCGACGTCATCGGCTTGGGCTGGGCGTGGCTGAACAGGTCGCTCGCCTGCTCCAGCTGGGCCAGCACGCGCTGGGTCATGCGGTCATGCAGTTCGGCGGCGACCACGGCGGCGTCGGCATCGCTCAGCTCACCGGCAACGTAGTAGGCGATGCCGCGCTCCAGGCGCTGGATCGACTGCAGGCCGCAGTTGTGGGCGATGTCGCTGGCCTTGCTGGCCCAAGGCGAGATGGTGCCCAGGCGCGGCACGACCAGGAACAGGCGGCCAGTCGGCTCCTGCACCGGCACGCTCGGGCCGTACTTGAGCAGACGGCCCAGCACCTGCTGCTGGTCGGCGGTCAGCTCGCCGTCGACATCGGCGAAGTGGGCAAATTCGGCATACAAACCAGTAACAGCGGGGACTTTCTGGCTCAGTTGCTCGAGTAATTTACCGTGGCGAAAGGCAGAAAGGGCAGGAGCGCCGCGCAGGATCAACATCGTCGGGACAGCCTCAGGAAGGGGTGTGCTTAGAGGCCGTGCATTCTAGCCTAATTCCGCGGCTTGCGGCACCCGCCAGAGGGCAATGCTGCCGGGCGGCGGAACCGGACTTCGGGGTCAAAAAAAGCGACAAGCCGCACGCTGCAGGCTGCAGGAAAAAACAGGTGCCGCGCAGGTCGCTTTTTTCCTGCCGCTTGCGCCGTGCTGCCGGGAGCCAGCATCACAGAACGCGCTACCAGACAACCTGGCAGTTGTCGAGATATGGCGCCCCCCGTCCTTTGCGTATACTGCAAGCTATGTTCGCCCATACTGCTTTGCGCCAGCGTTGCGCCAAATGGCTTTTCGCAACCGGTCTCTTTCTATTGCTCGGTGCCTGCGTTGAAAAACCCAGCACCCTCGAGCGCGTGAAGGAGGACGGCGTGCTGCGCGTGATCACCCGCAACAGCCCGGCCACTTATTTCCAGGACCGCAACGGCGAAACCGGCTTCGAGTACGAGCTGGTCAAGCGTTTCGCCGACGATCTTGGCGTGAAGCTGGAGATCGAGACCGCCGACAACCTCGACGAATTGTTCGACGACCTGGGCAAACCGTCAGGCCCTGTGCTGGCAGCGGCCGGCCTGGTCAGCAGCGAACGGCGCAAGACCCAGGCAAGGTTCTCCCATCCTTACCTGGAAGTGACCCCTCAAGTCATCTATCGCAACGGCCGCTCGCGCCCCACCGACCCCCAGGGCCTGGTCGGCAAGAAGATCATGGTGCTCAAAGGCAGCAGCCATGCCGACCAGCTGGCCGAATTGAAAAGGCGGTATCCGGGCCTGGAATACGAAGAGTCCGACGCGGTCGAGGTGGTCGACCTGCTGCGCATGGTCGATGAAGGGCAGATCGACCTGACCCTGGTCGACTCCAACGAACTGGCGATGAACCAGGTGTACTTCCCCAACGTGCGGGTGGCCTTCGACCTTGGCGAAACCCGCAACCAACGCTGGGCAGTGGCCCCAGGCGAAGACAACAGCCTGCTGAACGAAGTCAACGAGTTCCTCGACAAATCCAAGAAAAACGGCACGCTGCAGCGCTTGAAAGAGCGTTATTACGGCCACGTCGACGTACTCGGTTACGTGGGCGCCTACACATTTGCGCAGCATTTGCAGCAGCGCCTGCCCAAGTACGAAAAATACTTCAAGAGCTACGCCAAGGTTGAACAGGTGGACTGGCGCCTGCTGGCCGCGATCGGTTATCAGGAATCGCTGTGGCAACCGGAAGTCACGTCCAAGACCGGCGTACGCGGCCTGATGATGCTGACCCAGCGCACCGCCCAGGCGATGGGCGTGTCCAACCGCCTGGACCCCAGGCAGAGCATCAAAGGTGGCGCCAAATACTTCATGCTGGTCAAGCAGCAGCTCGATGACAGCATCAAGGAGCCAGACCGCACCTGGTTCGCCCTGGCGGCCTACAACGTCGGCAGCGGCCACCTTGAAGACGCGCGCACGCTGGCCAAACGGGAAAAGCTCAACCCGAACAAGTGGCTGGACGTGAAGAAGATGCTGCCGCGCCTGGCGCAGAAACAGTGGTACCGCCAGACCAAGTACGGTTACGCCCGGGGTGGCGAGCCGGTACATTTCGTGGCCAACATCCGCCGTTACTACGACATCCTCACCTGGGTGACCCAGCCGCAGTTGGAAGGCCAGGTGGCCGAGGGCAACCTGCATGTGCCTGGCGTGAACAAGGACAAGCCGGCAGAGCAGTCGCCGCCGATGTGACGCTCAAGGCCCTATCGCCGGCAAGCCGGTGCTCATAGGGGCAGCGCCAGTCTTGTCGTAGCGCCGCACCTGTAGACCGGTTTGCCGGCGATGCGGCCACAACAGGCTAGGCCTTGGCCCGCCGGGCCTTGAAGAAGTCGCTGAGGATCTGCCCGCATTCTTCAGCCAGTACCCCGCCCTCGAACATAACCCGATGGTTCAGAAAGCCCTGGCTGAAGAACTGCCCCTGGCTCTGCACGATGCCCGCCTTAGGCTCCAGCGCACCGTAGACCACCCGCGCCACCCGCGAATGCACGATCAACCCCGCGCACATGCTGCAAGGCTCCAGGGTCACGTACAAGGTGCTGCCCGGCAGCCGGTAATTGCTGGCGGATTTCGCCGCCGCACGGATGGCGACCATTTCGGCATGGGCACTGGGGTCGCTGTCGATGATAGGCCGGTTGAAGCCCTGCCCGATGACCTGGCCGTGCTGCACCAGCACCGCCCCGACCGGCACCTCGCCCAGCGCTGCGCCTTGTGCAGCCAGGTCCAGGGCCAGGCGCATGAACGCCTGATCATGGCTGCGATCGATGATCAGTGGGCGCATCAGACCACCGCAATCGCGGCCATCAGGCCGGTTTCCATGTGGTCGATGACGTGGCAGTGGAACATCCAGGTACCTGGATTATCGGCCACCAGCGCCACCTGGGCCCGCTCGTTCTTGCCCAGCAGGTAGGTATCGGTGAACCACGGCTCGACGATCTTGTGCCTGTTGGAGGCAATCACCTTGAAGCTCATGCCATGCAGGTGAATCGGGTGCTGGTACTGGGTCATGTTCTTCAACTCGAAGATGTAGCTCTTGCCTTTTTGCAGCGTGGCGATCGGCCGGTCGGCGCAGGTCTTGTCGGTGATGTCCCAGGCCTGACCATTGATCTGCCACAGGCTAGGCGGCCTGCCATTGTCGGTGTTGACCGAAACCTTGCCCACCCATTCGAAATTGAAGTTCAGCTTTTCGGCATTCTCCAGGTCCGGCTCGGCCACCGGGTTCGGTGGCAAGGCAGGCGGCCAGTCGCTGGGGGCATCATTGCTGGGCACCGAGCGCAACGTGCCCAAGCGGACGAAGCCATCGCGCAGGGAAATTTCTTCACCTGCCTGGGGGATGCGGATCGCCAGACAGATACGCATGCCTGGCCCCAGCCAGTACTCGTCATCGAGCACACGCGGGGTGACCGGATTGCCATCCAGGGCATAGATTCTGGCCTCGTGATCACCGCCCTTGAGGTTCAGGCGATAGGTCCAGGTGTTGTCCAGGTTGAGCAGACGCAGGCGCACAACCTGCCCGGCCGGTAATTCGGTTACCGAATCAGCCTGGCCATTGATGGTAATCAGCCGGCCAGCGGTACCATTGCGCGCCGCTTCGCGGGGGATGCTGAACGGCAGCCAGGCACCCTGCTCGTCCACGTGCCAGTTCTTCAGGCTCAGCGTGCGCTCATGCACAAAACCGCTGGGCTCGCGCTCCTCGACGATCAGTGGGCCGACCAGGCCGCGCCCGAGCTCTTCAGAGCTACTGACGTGCGGGTGATACCAGTAGCTGCCGGCGTCAGGCACGCGGAACTTGTAGTCGAAGTACTCGCCCGGCTTGACCGGCAACTGCGACACATACGGCACACCGTCCATTTCCAGCGGCAGGCGGATGCCATGCCAGTGAATGGTGGTTTCCACCGGCAGGTGGTTGATGAAGCGCACCCGCAACCAGGTGCCCTGGCGGACCCGCAGCTCGGTACCGGGTGCCGACGGCCCGAAGGCCCAGGCCTCGGTCTTGAAGCCAGGTACGAGCTCGACCTCCAGAGGCGCCGCGATCAGTTCGTAGTCGTGCCCGGCATTCTCATCCTCGACCTTGCCCAGCCAGTACCGCGCTGCGCCTCCGGCGCCCAGGCCTACCACAACCAGGCCAGTGAGGCCCTTGAGCATTTGTCGACGGGTGAAGGACATCGGTGCGGGTACCTCGTTTAAGCGCAATCAAGCTGCCAGCACGGCTGGCGATGAAGGGCGAATACGATACACCTGCAAATGCGAAAGATTAAGTGAAGTCTCGTCGCAGGGGGCTCATCGGCCTTCCCAGATACAACAAGGGCGCCTTGCGGCGCCCTCGTGGCTCAACTCATTCCCACTCGATAGTGGCCGGCGGCTTGCTCGACACGTCGTAGGTGACGCGCGAGATACCGTCGATTTCGTTGATGATACGGCCGCTGACGGTCTCCAGCAGGTCGTAAGGCAGGTGCGCCCAGCGCGCGGTCATGAAGTCCACGGTCTCGACAGCACGCAGGGCCACGACCCAGGCGTAGCGACGGCCGTCGCCCACGACACCCACCGACTTCACCGGCTGGAACACCACGAACGCCTGGCTGGTCTTGTGGTACCAGTCGGCCTTGCGCAGCTCTTCGATGAAGATGTGGTCGGCGCGACGCAGAATGTCGGCGTACTCCTTCTTCACTTCACCGAGGATCCGCACACCCAGGCCTGGGCCTGGGAACGGGTGGCGGTAGACCATGTCGTACGGCAGGCCGAGTTCCAGGCCGATCTTGCGCACTTCGTCCTTGAACAGTTCACGCAGCGGTTCGACCAGCTTGAGGTTCATTTCCTCCGGCAGGCCACCCACGTTGTGGTGCGACTTGATCACGTGAGCCTTGCCGCTCTTGGCGCCGGCCGACTCGATCACGTCCGGGTAGATGGTGCCCTGGGCGAGGAACTGGATGTTTTCCAGTTTGCTGGCTTCGGCGTCGAACACGTCGATGAAGGTACGGCCGATGATCTTGCGCTTCTTCTCCGGGTCGGCTTCGCCTTCCAGGTTGTCGAGGAACTGCTTCTCGGCATCGGCGCGGATCACTTTTACGCCCATGTTCTCTTTGAACATGGCCATCACCTGATCGCCTTCGTGCAGGCGCAGCAGGCCGTTGTCGACAAAGACGCAGGTCAGCTGGTCGCCGATGGCGCGGTGCAGCAGCGCAGCGACCACCGAGGAATCGACACCGCCAGACAGGCCCAGCAGAACGTTGGCCGAGCCGACTTGCTGACGCACCTGGGCGATGGCGTCTTCGACGATGTTCGAAGGGGTCCACAGGGCTTCACAGCCACAGATGTCCTGCACGAAGCGGGACAGGATGCGACCGCCTTGCTTTGTGTGGGTCACTTCCGGGTGGAACTGCACACCGTAGTAGCCGCGCGCGTCGTCGAACATGCCGGCGATCGGGCAGCTCGGGGTGCTGGCCAGGATGTTGAAGTTGCCCGGCATCTGGGTGACCTTGTCGCCGTGGCTCATCCACACGTCCAGGCCCAGTACGCCGTCGCCATCGACGTGGTCTTCGATGCCGTCGAGCAGGCGGCTCTTGCCGACCACGTCAACACGGGCATAACCGAACTCGCGCAGGTCCGAACCTTCGACCTTGCCGCCCAGTTGCTCGGCCATGGTCTGCATGCCGTAGCAGATGCCCAGCAGCGGTACGTTCAGGTCGAACACGGCCTGCGGAGCACGCGGGCTGTTGGCTTCGTGGACCGACTCGGGGCCGCCGGCGAGGATGATGCCGCGCGGGTTGAATTCGCGGATCGCTTCATCGTCCATGTCGAACGGATGCAGTTCGCAGTAGACACCGATCTCACGCACGCGGCGGGCGATCAGTTGGGTGTACTGAGAACCGAAATCGAGGATCAGGATGCGGTGAGCGTGAATGTCGAGGGCCATGACTCAATCTCTGGTGCAGCTGCAAGCGTCTAGCTGCGAGCTGCAAGTTGATCGGGGAAAACGCGGTAGCTGCTGCAACGCAACTACCGCTTGGAGCTTGCTACTTACCGCTGGTGGCTTCAGCCGACCCGGTAGTTAGGGGCTTCTTTGGTGATCTGCACGTCATGCACGTGGGACTCGGCCATACCGGCACCGGTGATGCGCACGAATTCCGGCTTGGTGCGCATCTCTTCGATGGTTGCGCTGCCGGTGTAGCCCATGGACGAACGCAGGCCGCCCATCAGCTGGTGGATGATCGCGGCCAGGGCGCCCTTGTACGGTACGCGGCCTTCGATACCTTCCGGCACCAGTTTCTCGGCACCGGCCGAGGAGTCCTGGAAGTAACGGTCGGAGGAGCCTTGCGCCTGCGCCATGGCACCCAGCGAGCCCATGCCGCGGTAGGCCTTGTAGGAACGGCCCTGGAACAGCTCGACTTCACCCGGAGCCTCTTCGGTACCGGCGAACATCGACCCCATCATCACGCAGGAAGCACCGGCGACGATGGCCTTGGACAGGTCACCCGAGAAGCGGATGCCGCCGTCGGCGATCAGAGGTACGCCCGTACCTTCCAGTGCGGCGGCAACGTTGGCGATGGCACTGATTTGCGGGACGCCGACACCGGCGACGATACGGGTGGTGCAGATCGAGCCTGGGCCGATACCGACCTTCACGGCGTCGGCGCCGGCTTCTGCCAGGGCCTTGGCCGCAGCGCCAGTGGCGATGTTGCCGCCGATCACCTGAACTTGCGGGTAGGTTTCCTTGACCCAGCGAACACGGTCGATCACGCCTTTGGAGTGGCCGTGGGCGGTATCGACGACAACCACGTCAACGCCAGCGGCAACCAGGGCGGCAACGCGCTCGCCGGTGTCCTTGCCGGTGCCGACCGCAGCGCCGACGCGCAGG
The DNA here is from genome assembly GCF_040224055.2 of Pseudomonas sp. WHRI 8519. Lineage (NCBI taxonomy): Bacteria > Pseudomonadati > Pseudomonadota > Gammaproteobacteria > Pseudomonadales > Pseudomonadaceae > Pseudomonas > Pseudomonas sp. WHRI 8519. The sequence continues at coordinate 4,939,073 of NZ_CP167996.1, forward strand.
CGACCCTGGTCGTCCTTGCTGGCCAGCGGGTAGGCCTTGGCCTTTTCGATGTCCTTGACGGTCATCATGCCCTTGAGGGTGAACTTGTCGTCGACGATCAGGACTTTTTCCAGGCGGTGCTTGTGCAGCAGCTCGCGGACTTCGTTCTTGTCGGCGCCTTCGCGCACGGTGACCAGGCGCTCTTTGGGCGTCATCACGTCGCGCACCTTGGCATCGAGGCGGGTTTCGAAGCGCACGTCACGGGAAGTGACGATACCGACCAGATCACCGTTCTCCAGCACCGGAACACCCGAGATGTTGTTCAGGCGGGTCAGGTCGAACAGGTCGCGCACAGTGGCGTCGGCGTCGATGGTGATCGGGTCCTTGACCACGCCAGCCTCGAACTTCTTGACCTTGCGGACTTCGCCGGCCTGCTGTTCGATGGTCATGTTCTTGTGGATGATGCCGATGCCGCCTTCCTGGGCCATGGCGATGGCCAGGCGCGCTTCGGTCACGGTATCCATGGCGGCGGAAACCAGAGGAATGTTCAGCTCGATGCCACGAGTCAAACGGGTCTTGAGACTGACTTCATTGGGCAGTACCTCGGAGTAGCCAGGTACAAGGAGGATATCGTCGAAAGTCAGGGCTTCTTGGCTGATACGCAGCATCGCGGGGGCTCCCGGGCGGGAAAAATGGAAGCGCGCCATTATACTCATCCACGGCGCGCCGCTCAATGCAAAATAAGGGCCTTCGGTCAGCGTGCTGGCAGTTTTACCTGCACCACCGCCACCGGCTGGTCCAGCCAGTCGGCGAAGCTGTCGAGAAAGGCCTGGGTAAACCCGGCCTCGCCCCAGTTGTTGAAGATGAACCCCAAGTTGGAAAAGGCACATGGCTGCAGGTAAATGAAGCCATTGATGTCGTCTTCGAAGCCGCACAACGGGCAGGTGAAGTTGTCACTCACCCCCGGCATCCACTCCTCCAGGCTTTCGAACAAAGGTTCACCCACCTCGCGCCGGCACTCGGGGCAGCCGGCTTCTTCGAGGAAACCCTCGGTGGGCGTATAGATGCAGCGTTTGAGCATCACTTCAAGGCCGTTCACCGGCACGCCGATCGGGAGTTGTTCCGGGTGCAGGGCGATTTTGCGTGCACCTTCGGCCAGGGCATGGCCCATGCGGTTGCCGGTTCGACCACAGGTGGTCAGTTGCTCCTCGACCACTTTTTCGCGCACCAGCCAGCGCAGGATGGCCCGGGCGCGGGCCTCGTGCACAGGTACGGTGGAAAGTTTAGGGACGATGATGCTCTGGGTGTTCATGGGCGAAACGGGCCTGGGGATTGCGGTGGTCGGGCAATTCTACCGTTCACGCGCCCAGGTAGCGACCTGGACAGCGCAAGGCCGCAGGCGCCATCGCTGCAACAGCCGAGGCCTCTGTGCGCAACCACCTTGTCCAAGGCAAAATTGCCCCCTGCACTTGGCGCCCTCCCCCCACCCCCTTATCATGCCCCCATGATCAAAGACCCCTTCGAACGACTCGGCCTGGACCGCGAGGTCCTCACCGTCAGCCAGCTCAACGGCCGTGCCCGTGTGCTGCTGGAAGACGTGTTCCGCAGTGTCTGGGTGGAAGGCGAGATATCCAACCTCGCCCGCCCGGCCTCCGGCCACATGTACTTCACCCTCAAGGACAGCGGCGCCCAGGTGCGCTGTGCGCTGTTCCGGCAGAGCGCCACGCGGCTCCGCCAGGCCCTGCGTGATGGCCTGGCAGTGCGTGTGCGTGGCAAGGTCTCGCTGTTCGAAGGCCGTGGCGACTACCAGTTGATTCTCGACACAGTCGAACCGGCCGGTGACGGCGCCCTGCGCCTGGCCTTCGAGGCACTGAAGGAAAAGCTCGGGGCCGAGGGCCTGTTCAGTGCCGAACGCAAGAAGGCGCTGCCAGCCCACCCGCAACGCATCGGCATCATCAGCTCGCCCACCGGTGCGGTCATCCGCGACATCATCAGCGTCTTCGGCCGCCGCGCTCCGCAAGTCGAACTGAACCTGATCCCCACAGCGGTGCAGGGCCGCGAAGCCATCGCGCAGATCGTGCGCGCGATTCGCCTGGCCGACAGCCGCGGTTTCGATGCCCTGATCCTGGCCCGTGGCGGCGGATCGCTGGAAGACCTGTGGTGCTTCAACGAAGAGGCCGTGGCGCGTGCAATCGCGGCCTGCGTCACACCGATCGTCAGCGCCGTGGGCCATGAGACCGACGTGTCGATCAGCGACTTCGTTGCCGATGTGCGCGCCCCTACGCCCTCAGCCGCTGCCGAGCTGCTTGCCCCCGATAACAGCGGGCTGCAGCAGCGCCTTGAAGGGCTGCAGCGGCGCCTGCTGCTGCGCATGCAGAACCGCCTGACCCACGACCGCCTGCGCCTGGAATCGCTGACCCGGCGCCTGCGCCACCCCGGCGAGCGCTTGCGCCAGCAGGCCCAGCGCCTGGACGACCTGGACATGCGCCTGCGCCGCGCGTTCCTGCAGGGCCTCAACCAGCGCCGCGAACGCCTGGCGCGCCTGGACACACGCCTGGCCGCGCAACATCCGGGGCGCACGTTGAAACTGCTCAGCCAACGCCTGGACAGCCTCGCCGAGCGCCTGCCGCGGGCCATGCGCGAGGTGCTCAAGGACCGTCGCCAGCGCTTTCAGGCGCAACTGCAGACGCTGCAAGTGGTCAGCCCGTTGGCGACCCTGGCACGCGGCTACAGCATCCTGCTCGACGAGCATGGCCAAGCCATCCGCAGTGCCGAGCAAACCCGCAACGGCCAGCGCCTGACAGCCCGCCTGAATGAAGGCGAATTGCAGGTGCGCGTCGAGGACAACCACCTGACTCCGGTCACCCTTTCCCTACTGGACTGACACATGCCCCGCCTGTTCGCCCCTCTGCTTGCCCTATCCCTGTTGTTGCTGGCTGGCGGCGCCCAGGCCAGCTACATCACCCGCACCCTGAACAAACCTGTCCCGGGTGGCGTTGCCGTGGTCGATCTGGGCCCGGCGGCCACAGCGCCGAGCGCACGCTTCGACGGCAAGCCGGTGCTGGTGGTCAAAGAGCAGGACAACTGGCTGGCCATCGTCGGCATTCCACTGACGCAAAAGCCCGGCACGGCCGTGCTGTCCCAAGGCGGGCGCACCCTGCCGTTCAGCGTTGGCACCAAGAAGTACCCCGAGCAGCACATCACCCTGAAGAACAAGCGCCAGGTCAACCCCAACCCCGCCGACCTCAAGCGCATCGACCGTGAACTGGCCGAGCAGATCAAGGCCTACCGCAGCTTCAGCCCCAACCTGCCGAGCAACCTGATCCTCGACAAGCCGGTCAGCGGCCCGCTGTCGAGCAAGTTCGGCGTTCGCCGCTTCTTCAACGGTGAAGAGCGCAACCCGCATGCGGGGCTGGATTTCGCGGTGCCAGCCGGCACGCCGATCAAGACACCGGCCAATGGCAAGGTGATTCTGGTGGGCGATTATTTCTTCAATGGCCGCACGGTGTTCGTCGACCATGGGCAGGGCTTCATCAGCATGTTCTGCCACATGTCGAAGATCGACGTGAATGTCGGCCAGCAGCTGCGCCGCGGGGATGTGGTGGGCAAGGTTGGGTCGACCGGGCGGGCGACCGGGCCGCACATGCACTGGAACGTTAGCCTGAATGATGCGCGGGTGGATCCGGCCATCTTCATTGGGGCGTTCCAGCCTTGATCCGTGGCGCCTTCATCGCCGGCAAGCCGGCTCCCACATGGATTTGCGCCGGCTTTGAGATATCGGGCAAGACGCTCGCTTCCACAGGTAAAGCGCTGGCCGGAAGAACTGCGCGGTCGTGGTGGGAGCCGGCTTGCCGGCGATGGGGCCCGCCCTTTTGCACCCCTTGGCTTGATTTGCGCGATCAAAAAATACCGCGCAACAGGTGTAAAGCTTGAGACGAATAACCGCCATAAAATCTCGCCATAAAGATTTTTTTAAGCATTTATCTCAATTTTTCGGCAGCGCTTGCCATCCCTCACCCCACTGGTTAGGGTTGAAGGCATGAAAACCACCAGCACCCTCATCCTGCTCCGACAACATCGCAGCCTTTGCCTGGTCAGCGCCCGACTACCAGGCTGATCGCGTCGCCTCGCCTCTTCATCTCGTTATCGCTCGGCAGGCCCGATCTCGGCCGCACACAAAAGGATTGCTTCCATGACCATGCTCAAAGACCCTTCGAAGAAGTACCGCGCCTTCCCGACCATCGACCTGCCAGACCGTACCTGGCCGTCGAAGACCATCACCGAAGCGCCGATCTGGTGCAGCTCGGACCTGCGTGATGGCAACCAGTCGCTGATCGAGCCGATGGACTCGGAGAAGAAGCTGCGGTTCTGGAAGACCTTGGTGCAGGTTGGCGTGAAGGAAATCGAAGCCTCGTTCCCGTCCGCCTCGCAGACCGATTTCGACTTCGTGCGCACCTTGATCGAAGAGGGTCACATCCCGGATGACACCACCATCCAGGTGCTCACCCAGGCCCGTGAAGACCTGATCGCGCGTACTTTCGAATCGCTGCGCGGGGCCAAGAAGGCCATCGTCCACCTGTACAACGCCACCAGCCCGTCGTTCCGCCGCATCGTCTTCAACCAGGACAAGCAAGGCGTCAAGGACATCGCGGTGAACGCGGCCAAGCTGTTCGTCAAGTACGCCGCCCAGCAGCCGGAAACACAGTGGACATTCCAGTACTCGCCGGAAACCTTCAGCGCCACGGAGCTTGAGTTCGCCAAGGAAGTCTGCGACGCAGTCATCGAAGTGTGGAACCCGACGCCTGAGCACAAGGTCATCCTCAACCTGCCGGCCACCGTGGAAGTTGCCACGCCGAACATCTACGCCGACCAGATCGAGTGGTTCTGCCGCAACATCAGCCGCCGCGACAGCGTGATCATCAGCCTGCACTGCCACAACGACCGTGGCACCGGCATCGCCGCCACAGAACTGGGCCTGATGGCCGGTGCCGACCGTGCCGAGGGCTGCCTGTTCGGCAATGGCGAGCGTACCGGCAACGTCGACCTGGTGACCCTGGCGCTTAACCTCTACACCCAGGGCATCGACCCACAACTGGACTTCTCCGACATCGACGGCGTGCGCAAGGTGGTCGAAGAGTGCAACCAGCTGCCGGTTCACCCGCGGCATCCGTATGTCGGTGACCTGGTACACACTGCGTTCTCCGGCTCGCACCAGGACGCCATCCGCAAGGGCTTCGCCAAGCAGCAGGAAGGCGAGCTGTGGGAAGTGCCGTACCTGCCGATCGACCCGGCCGACATCGGCCGCAGCTACGAGGCCGTGATCCGCGTCAACAGCCAGTCGGGCAAAGGCGGCATCACCTACCTGCTCGAGCAGGAGTACGGCATCAGCCTGCCGCGCCGCATGCAGATCGAGTTCAGCCAGGTGGTTCAGGGTGAAACCGACCGCCTTGGCCTGGAAATGACCGCGCAGCAGATCTACAGCCTGCTGCACAAGGAATACCTCCAGGCCAACAGCCCGTACGCACTGGTCAGCCACCGCCTGCAGGAAGAAAACGGCCACAGCGCAGTGGAAGTGGAAGTCGCCGGTGAAGGCGAAACTACCCTGCACTGGCGCGGCAAGGGCAATGGCGCCCTCGAAGCCCTGGTAGCCGGCCTACCGGTTGCGGTGGAGATCATGGACTACAACGAGCACGCCATCGGTGCCGGCACCAATGCCAAGGCCGCCGCCTACATCGAACTGCGCGTGGCCGGTGGCCGCCCTGTGCACGGCGTGGGTATCGATGAGAACATCACCACGGCCAGCTTCAAGGCACTGTTCAGCGCGCTGAACCGCTCGCTGAGCCAGCAAGAGGCCAAGGCTGCGTAAGCCAAGGTTCGATGACCAAGAGCCCGCATCCCTGATGCGGGCTTTTTTTTATCGCCTGTGCGGGCCCGTCGCCGGCACAGGCAGCACAAAATCTGCAGGCAAAAAAAAGGGCGCCGACCAAGCGCCCCATAAGCCGTAAAGCACACAACAAATTCAGTATCAGTCCAGCAAAGCCATCGCCTCGGCGCTACACGCTTCGATCCGCGCCCAGTCGCCGTTCTTGATCCAGCTGCTGTCGAGCATCCAGGTTCCGCCCACGCACATCACATTGGGCAGCGCCATGTAGTTGCGCACGTTGGCCGGGTTGACCCCACCGGTAGGGCAGAATCGAATATCACCGAACGGGCCACCAAAGGCCTTGATCGCTGCCACGCCGCCACTGATTTCCGCCGGGAACAGCTTGAAGCGGCGGTAACCCAGGGCATACCCCATCATGATTTCCGAAGGCGTGCTGATGCCCGGCAGCAATGGGATATCGCTGTCCACCCCAGCCTCGAGGATGTCCTGGGTGATCCCGGGGGTAACGACAAACTGCGCGCCAGCGGATTCAACCGCTGCAAACATGCTGCGATCGAGCACCGTACCGGCGCCGACACACAGTTCCGGACGCTGCTCACGCAGCACCTGGATAGCCTTCAGGCCATACTGCGAGCGCAGGGTTACTTCCAAGGTGCGGATACCACCAGCGGCCAGGGCATCGGCCAGCGGCAGGATGTCTTCCTCACGGGCGATGGTGATCACCGGCAGGATGCGCGCCGCCCCACAGATCGCATCGATCCGGGCGGCTTTCTCGGCCATCGAGAGCAGAGGCTGGGGGCGTTCAAGGGTGGTCATGACAGTGGATCCTTTGCTCATGGGCACCAGTAGATGTCCAAGGGGTCGTGAAGAAAGGCGCGAATCGGCATTTCATTGAGGTCGTTGCCCGCCAGCGCGGCGCGCAGGGTAGCGAGTTTGCCCGGGCCCTGCACGGACAGCGCGATGAACGCGGCGCTGGCCAGCAGGGAACGGGTCAGCGAAAGGCGCTGGTGCGGCACGCTCGGCGCCAGCAACGGCAGGCAGCGGCGCGTGCTGTTCAGGTCCAGGCCTTCGGCCAGATTCGGGCTGCCGGGGAACAGCGAAGCGGTATGACCATCGTCGCCCATGCCCAGTACCAGCACGTCGATGGCCGGCAGATCGGCCAATGCCTGGTCGGCTTGGGCGGCCGCCGCGTCGAGGTTCTCGGCCTGCTGATACAGCCCGACAAAACGAGCCTTGGCAGCGTCCCCCTGGAACAGATGGCGGGCCAGCAAACCGGCATTGCTGTCGGCGTGCTCAACCGGCACCCAACGCTCGTCGGCCAGGCTGACGGTGACCTTGGACCAGTCCAGGGCCTCGGTCGCCAGCTTCTCCAGGAACGGCACCGGGCTGCGGCCACCGGACAACACCAGGCAAGCCCGCCCTTTCGCGGCGATGGCTGCGCGCAAGCGCTCGGCCACATCAGCCGCCAATGTTGCCGAAAGTACGCGGGCATCATTCAGCTGATGCGCCTTGACCGATGTCGGCAAATTCAATTCAGATATCCCCATACCACGCCCTCCCATCACGTGTAATCAGTGCGATCGAGCTCATCGGCCCCCAGGACCCAGCCGCATACGGCTTGGGCGCATCGCCGGCGCTTTGCCAGCCCGCGATCAACTGGTCGCACCACTTCCAGGCATATTCGATTTCATCCTTGCGCACGAACAGGTTCTGGTTGCCGCGCATCACCTCGAGCAGCAGGCGTTCGTAGGCATCCGGAATCCGCGCGGTGCGCCAGGTGTCGGAAAAATTCAATTGCAAGGGGCCGCTGCGCAGTTGCATGCCTTTGTCCAGGCCCTGCTCCTTGGTCATCACACGTAGAGAGATGCCTTCACTCGGCTGCAGGCGGATGATCAGTTTGTTGCCGACCTGCAAGCGCTGCTCCGGGGCGAAGATGTAGTGCGGCGTCTCCTTGAAGTGGATGACGATCTGCGACAGCTTCTGCGGCATGCGCTTACCGGTACGCAGGTAAAACGGTACCCCCGACCAACGCCAGTTACGAATATCGGCACGCAGGGCGACGAAGGTTTCCGTGTCGCTCTGGGCGTTGGCGTTGTCTTCCTCCAGGTAACCCGGCACCGGCTTGCCGTCGCTGTAGCCGGCGATGTACTGGCCGCGCACCACGCGGGTACTCAAGCCCTCGCCAGTGATCGGGGCAAGGGCCTTGAGCACCTTGACCTTCTCGTCGCGGATGCTGTCGGCTGAAAGCTCGCTGGGCGGGTCCATGGCGATCAGGCACAACAGCTGCAGCAGGTGGTTCTGAATCATGTCGCGCAGCTGGCCGGCCTTGTCGAAATAGCCCCAACGGCCTTCGATGCCGACCTTCTCGGCCACGGTGATTTCCACGTGGGAGATCGAGTTCTGGTTCCACTGGGTTTCGAACAGGCTGTTGGCGAAGCGCAGGGCGATCAGGTTCTGCACCGTCTCCTTGCCCAGGTAATGGTCGATGCGGTAAACACGGCTTTCCGGGAAGAACCGCGCCACGGCGTCGTTCACCCGGCGCGATGACTCAAGATCGTGCCCGATGGGCTTTTCCAGCACCACCCGGGTGCGCGCGGCAAGGCCCGCCTTGTCGAGGTTTTCGCAGATCGCGCCGTACACGGCCGCCGCAGTGGCGAAATAGGCAATCAGTGGCAGCTCGGCAGGTGCCTGCTCAGCCAGGGCCTGGTAGCCGTCCGGCTGCAGGAAGTCCAGGTGCTGGTAACGCAGACGCCCCAGAAAACGCGCCAGCGCCGCAGGCTCCAGATCAGCCTCCGCCACGTGCTTGCGCAGATGGGCCTCGATGGTATTCAGGTGCTCCTGTACGCTGCCAGGCTCGCGCGCCAGCGCCAGCAGGCGAGTATCGGCGTGCAGCAAATTGGCGCGGTCGAGCTGGTAGAGCGCAGGAAACAGCTTGCGCAATGCCAGGTCGCCCAAGGCGCCAAACAGGGCAAAGGTGCAAGGTTCAACACTGATCGCAGCCATGATGTTGGTTCTTTCCTAAAGTTGGCCTAGGAATACCGCTTTCACATACGGTTTTCAAGAGAAAATGTAGTAAAAACCACAACATTACACACACGTGTTACAGATAAGTGGTGCGCCACCCGCACCGACAGTACGATAGACGACTGTGCAAAAAGCCTGCTGCTCCGCCAGCCGGCTGTCTTCTCGACCCAAGGACACACCCATGGACCGCGTGCGAAACCTCCTGGAGCAGATCCAGGGACGCCTCGACGAGCTGAACAAGGCCGAACGCAAAGTCGCCGAAGTCATCCTGCTCAACCCGCAACAAGCCACCCGTTTCAGCATTGCCGCACTGGCCCAGGCGGCCAAGGTCAGCGAACCGACCGTCAACCGCTTCTGCCGCTCGTTCGGCGTCAGCGGTTACCCCGAGCTCAAGCTGCAGCTGGCGCAAAGCCTCGCCAGTGGTGCGGCCTATGTCAGCCGCGCGGTCGAGGCCGATGACGATCCTGCAGCCTACACCCAGAAGATCTTTGCCAGTGCGATCGCCTCGCTCGACAGCGCCTGCCAGCAGCTTGACCCGCAGCAGGTCAGCCGCGCCGTGGACATGATGATCCAGGCCCGGCAGATCCACTTCTTCGGCCTGGGCGCGTCCGCCCCGGTAGCCCTGGACGCCCAGCACAAGTTTTTCCGTTTCAACCTCGCCGTCTCGGCCCACGCCGACGTGCTGATGCAGCGCATGCTGGCTTCGGTGGCTCACACTGGCGATCTTTTCGTGATCATCTCCTACACCGGGCGCACCCGCGAACTGGTGGAGGTAGCGCGCCTGGCCCGTGAAAACGGCGCCTCGGTGCTCGGCCTGACCGCCGCCGGCTCCCCCTTGGCCCAAGCGTGCAGCCTCAGCCTGCACATCCCGCTACCGGAAGACACCGACATCTACATGCCGATGACGTCGCGGATCATCCAGCTTACCGTGCTCGACGTACTCGCCACCGGGATGACCCTGCGCCGCGGTGTGGACTTCCAGCCGCACCTACGCAAGATCAAGGAAAGCCTCAACGCCAGCCGCTACCCGATCGAGGACGACGAACTCAACTGAGCCGGTGCGCCTGCAGCCGCAAATGGGCGCGCTGCCCCGGCGCCAGGCTCAGGCCTTCACCGCTGCCGCTGGCCGCCTCGACACAGACGAACCCCTGGCACTCGCGCCCGCTCACCCCCATCAACGGGCGGTTGCCGGGGTGCCAGACCACGGTATCGTCACTGTCACCGGTATCGATGCACAGTTCACGCTGCCAGGCCGGGTCCAGCAGCTGTACGCGCGGCGTGCCGGGATAGACCTTCTGGCAGCCGCCCTTGAGCTTCAACGCGCCGTCTTCGCGGCAGGCTTGCCGGCTCAGACGGTCATAGCCTTGGATATCTTCAAGCCCGGACAGCGCTATCTCGGAAACGTCGCTGATACGCCAGTAGGCCAGCAGTGCATGGCTCAACTGGCAGGGTTCGCTGTCCTGGTGCTCGGTACTCAAGCTGAGTTCCATGCGGCTGCCCAGGCGAGCATGCAGGTCGACCTGCCAGTCGCACAAGTCCAGGCGCCACTTCAGGCTCACGCCCTCCTCGTCCTCACGGCTGTCCACCAGCTTCCAGTCCAGCAGGCGCGCCCAGCCGTGGGCAGGCCACAGGTCCTCGCTGGGGTGGCGACCATACCACGGCCAACACACCGGCACGCCCCCACGGATCGCCCCCACCTGCGGCCACTGCTCGGCACACCACAACCAGGGCCGCTCACCGGCCGGCTGGAAGTGCAGCAGTTGCGCACCCTGGCGGCTGAACACCGCCTGGCAACGGGGGTGGTCAATGATCAGCACATCGCGCTGCTGGTAACGCTCCCACTCGAATGTCGGCCTGGGCCGCTGTGCGGTAAAGAAGCGATGTAGCGGATGTTCAGGCATGGTTCCAAGCTCTTGTTGTTTGAGATAGCGCTGTCTCGGCCTATCCCCGACAACCACTGCAAGCCAGTGGATGCCGGGAGCCGTTTTTGGATTGGCGTAAATTTACAACAAATAGGCTCAGAATGACGACTGAATCTTCAAACCAGCGACCAGCGCGTTGTCCACCTCGTCCACCCCACCGGGGCTCTTGATGTACTGAAGGTTCGGGCGCACGGTCAGCCAGTTGGTGACGTGGAAGCCGTAATAGAGCTCGGCGTTGTATTCGGTGCGCTGCAGCGGCACGAAGCCCGGGTTGTCGTAGTCATTTATGCCACTCTGGGCATTGAGCTGTTCGGCACGTTTTTTCACGTCATCGTTGACGTGGATGCGGGCGATACCAAAGCCGATATCGTCCTTGGGCCGGGCATCGAAGGCGCCTTTGTAGACCAGCCCTACCTGCTGGTAGTTATCGACCACGTTGGTCGCTTTGTCATGCACGGTGAAGTTGGCGAACAGGCTCAGACCGCGGCTGGCGTCGCCACCATGGGCGGTGACCTGCTGCTGCGCAACCACCCACCAGCCATGCTTGCTGGAGTGTGACTTGAAGCCGGCGCCGCTGATCCCTTGCGGGTTGCCATTGACGTCCTCGTAGACGTCTTCGGCATCAGCCGTGCTGTAGTAGTAGCCCAGGCGGTACTCGCCCGGCAGGCCGTTCACGTGCGGTGACCAGACCGCCTCCACCGGCAGGATCGCCCCCTTGGTGCCGCTGCCGCTGAGCTTGAAGCCGTTGCCGGTTTCCAGGTTGGAAGGGTTCTGCTCGAACGCGCCGACCTGCACGAAGAACTCTGGCGTGATGTTGTACTTGACCCGCAACGCCCACTGGCTGACCGGCCAGTTGTACCAGATGCCGCCGACCCAGTTGCCCACCTGCGATCCACAAAAGGCCAGGTTCTGGAAGTCACAGGGGAAGCTGTTGAAGTCCTCGCCCTCGCCGAACCGGCCAAATTTCACATCCAGGGCACCGTCGAAGTACTTCTGCTTGATCCACATCTGGGTCAGCCGCCAGGTCTGGCCGCGCCCCCATACCTCCTGCACCGAACTGAACTGGCCGGCCCGCGGGTCGCTGATGCGGTCATTGGAAAGGTTGCGGCCACTTCGCTCGGTGATCGCCAGTTTGAACTCGGCATCGTGCCAGCCAAAGATCTTCTGCAGGTCCAGGTGCGCGCCGAGGGCGAACTGGTCGCTGTAGCGCGCGGTCTTGTCGTCGTTGTAGCCGCCATTGAGGTTACCGGCGACCTCGCCTACATAGTCGAGGGTGAAGTCGTAGCCTTTTTCCAGCAGCTCGGTACGCGTTCCCCCCCAGTCGCCGGTCATCCATTTCGATTCGCTGGAGAAGGCCTCGGCGGCCTGGGCCCCACTGCTCCCAACCATGGCCAGCAGGGCCAGCGAGCCCAAGGTCCTTATGCGATTGCGCTGTTCCATCCCTTTGCGTCCTCTTTTTCTTATTGATGGTGTCGACGATTCAACGGCTCTTGAGGTGAGTCACGTTGTCCTTCACTGAAACGTTGGCAGTATTCAAGTCCAGGCGTTCGCCGCTGGCGGCGTCAAACAGCAGCACCCGAGCCGGGTCGAACTGCAGGTTAAGGCTGTCACCGACCCGGCACGCCACATCCGGCGCCAGGCGGCAGCACACTTTGGTCTGGTTGAGGGTGACGAAGACCAAAAGGTCGGGGCCGGTAGGCTCGGTTACCTGCACCTCCGCGCGAATGCCCGGCAGGCCATTGCCCTCGCCGGTACCCAGGCTGATCTGCTCCGGGCGGATGCCGAGGATGACCTCGCGCCCGTCGAGTTCGTCGACGGCCATGCCCAACGGCAGCTCGCAACGTGCCTGGCCGCTGTCGAGCAGGGCCAGCAGGCGCCCGTCCTGCCTGGCCAGGCGCACCGGAATGAAATTCATCGGTGGCGAGCCGATGAAGCTGGCGACGAACTGATTGGCCGGGTCGTTGTAGATCTGTTGCGGGGTACCGAACTGCTGAATGATGCCGTCCTTCATCACCGCAACCTTGTCGCCCAAGGTCATGGCCTCGATCTGGTCGTGGGTGACATACACCGTGGTGGTTTTCAGTCGCTGGTGCATCAGTTTCATTTCCGTGCGCATCTCGACGCGCAGCTTGGCGTCGAGGTTGGACAACGGTTCGTCGAACAGGTAGATCTTCGGCCGCCGCGCCAACGCGCGGCCCATCGCCACCCGCTGCTGCTGGCCACCGGACAACTGCGCCGGCTTGCGTGCAAGCAGGTGTTCGATCTGCAACAGCTTGGCCACACGGGCCACTTCCTCGTCGATCGCGGCCTGCGGCATCTTGCGGATCTTCAGGCCGAATTCGATGTTCTCGCGCACGCTCATGGTCGGATACAGCGCGTAGGACTGGAACACCATGGCGATGTCACGATCCTTGGGGCTCATGCCACTGACATCCTGATCATCGATGAGAATCGCGCCGCCGCTGATGTTTTCAAGGCCCGCGATGCAGTTCATCAACGTCGATTTACCGCAGCCCGAAGGGCCGACCAAAATCAGGAATTCGCCATCCTTGATCGACAGCTGAATGTCCTTGAGGGTGTCCGGCAGGCCGCTGCCGTAGGTCTTGTTCACATTACGAAGTTCAAGCGTTGCCATGACTTACCCCTTGACCGCGCCGGCTGTAAGCCCGCGAACGAAATACTTGCCTGCCACCACATAGACCAGCAGGGTTGGCAGGCCGGCGATCATCGCCGCCGCCATGTCGACGTTGTACTCCTTGGCCCCGGTACTGGTATTGACCAGGTTGTTCAACGCCACGGTGATCGGTTGCGAATCGCCGCTGGAGAACACCACGCCGAACAGGAAGTCGTTCCAGATCTGGGTGAACTGCCAGATCAGGCAGACCATGATGATGGGTGTCGACATCGGCAGGATGATGCGGCGGAAAATGGTGAAGAACCCGGCACCGTCCAGGCGTGCGGCCTTGACCAGCGCATCGGGAATGCTCACATAGAAGTTGCGGAAGAACAGCGTGGTAAAGGCCAGGCCATAGACCACGTGCACCAGCACCAGCCCGCTGGTGGTGCTGGCCAGGCCCAGCTTGCCGAGGGTGAACGAGGCTGGCAGCAACACGGTCTGGAACGGCAAAAAGCAACCGAACAACAGCAGGCCGAAAAACAACTGGGACCCACGGAACCGCCACATCGACAGCACATATCCGTTGAGTGCACCAATGGCGGTCGAGATCAGCACCGCTGGCACGGTGATCATGATCGAGTTCCAGAAATAGCCGCTGACCGTGCCCCAGGCCTTGACCCAACCGATGCCGCTGACCACGGTCGGCCAACTCAGCAAGTTGCCGGTACTGATGTCCTCCGGGGTTTTGAAGCTGGTCAGCAGCATCACCACAAGCGGCACCAGGTAAAGCAGCACGGCGACCAGCAACACCGCGTGGATGGCGATGCGGCTGATGCTTGGCAGCGGTTTTTCGATGGGGCTATGCATGGCGTTTGCTCCGCAGCTCCGAGTACAGGTAAGGCACGAGAATCGCCAGGATCGCCCCGAGCATGAGGATGGCGCTGGCCGAGCCCATGCCCATCTGGCCGCGGCTGAAGGTGAACGAGTACATGAACATGGCCGGCAGGTCGGACGAGTAGCCCGGGCCACCGGCAGTCATTGCGGCCACCAGGTCGAAGCTTTTGATCGCAATGTGCGAGAGGATCATCAGCGAACTGAAGAACACCGGGCGCAGGCTCGGCAGCACCACGGTCCAGTAGATGCGTGGCAGGCTTGCACCATCCATCTGTGCAGCACGGATGATCGACTGGTCGACCCCGCGCAGGCCGGCAAGGAACATCGCCATGATGAAACCCGAGGCTTGCCATACGGCGGCGATGACCAGGCAGTACACCACGCGGTCGGGGTCGATCAGCCAGTCCAGGCGGAACCCTTCCCAGCCCCAGTCACGCAACAGCTTGTCCAGGCCCATGCCAGGGTTGAGCAGCCATTTCCAAGCGGTACCGGTGACGATCATCGAAAGGGCCATGGGGTACAGGTAGACCGTGCGGATGAAACCTTCGCGGCGGATGCGCTGGTCGAGCAGCACCGCCAGCAGTACGCCGATGGCGAGGCTGATACCGATGAACAGCCCGCCGAACACCAGCAGGTTCTTGCTCGCCACCCACCAGCGATCGTTGTCGAACAGCCTGGCGTATTGCGCAAGGCCCGCCCACTTGTAAGTCGGCAGGAAGGTCGAGGTGGTGAAGGACAGGACGAACGTCCACAGGATGTAGCCGTAAAAGCCAACCAGGACGATGAACATGCTCGGTGCCAGCACCAGCTTGGGTAGCCAGCGCTGCAGCGCATCCAGGGGGGAGGCCCGCAGTTGGGCGGTTGCTGTAGTCATGATGTGATTACCCGGGGCCTGGGCAGCCCCTGTATTGACGGTACTGGCCTCATCGCCGGCAAGCCGGCGCCCACCGGTACGCCACAGTTTTCAAAGGCACCGAAGCAACTGTGGGCGCCGGCTTGGCGGCGATGGGGCCATCAGGTTTTCACTTGGCCGATCTGATCGCCGCAGCCAGCTTCTTCGCTGCATCTGCAGGGTCTGCCTTGGGGTCGTTGATGTAGTTGGTCACCACATCGAAGAAGGCGCCCTGCACGGCCAGCGTGGTGGCCATGTTGTGCGCCATGCTCGGCTGCAGGCCACCGGTCTTGGCGTCGGCCATGAAGTCCTTGGCAGACGTCTGGGCGCAGGCGTCGAAGCCGTAGGCGCTCATGTCTGCGAGCATGTCGTTACGAACGGGAATGGAGCCTTTGTTGATGCTGAAGACCTTCTGGAAGTCCTGGCCCAGCACCTTTCTGGCGATGTCCTGCTGGCCAGCGGCCGTGCCTTCGTCGTTCTGCTTGAACACCACCAGCGAGTCGATGTTGTACAGGAAAGCCTTGTCGGTGCCAGGGAACGCTACGCACTGGTAGTCCTTGCCAGCGGTCTTCTTGGCCAGGGTCCATTCGCTCTTGGCCCAGTCCCCCATGATCTGCATGCCGGCCTTGCCATTGATGACCTTGGCCGCTTCCAGGTTCCAGTCCTGGCCTTTGCCGTCGGGGTCCATATAGGTGGCGACCTTCTTCAGCTCGGTCAGTGACTTGACCATCTGCGGCCCGGTCAGCGTGGCTTCATCGAGGTCGACCAGCGCTTTCTTGTAACCGTCTGCCCCCATCACCGACAGGACCACACTCTCGAACACCGTGCTGTCCTGCCATGGCTGGCCGCCATGGGCGAGCGGGATGAAGCCGGCGGCCTTGAGTTTTTCGGCGGCGGCGTAGAATTCGTCGAGGGTGGTCGGCGCCTTGTCGATGCCGGCCTTCTTGAACACTTCAGGGTTGATCCACAGCCAGTTGATGCGATGGATGTTCACCGGCACGGCCACGTAGTCACCTTCGTACTTGACGGTATCGGCGACTTTCTTGTCGAGCAGCGAGTCCCACTTCTCCTGCTTGGCCACATCCTTGAGCACATCCGGGTCCAGCAGGCCGGTGGAAGCCCATTCCTGGATGTCCGGCCCCTTGATCTGGGCGACACCCGGCGGGTTACCGGCCACCGCGCGGCTCTTGAGCACGGTCATGGCCGTGGCCCCACCACCACCGGCAACAGCTCCATCCTTCCAGGTGAAGCCATCCTTCTCGACCTGGGCCTTGAGCACATCGACCGCCGCTTTTTCCCCACCGGAAGTCCACCAGTGCACCACTTCGACACTGCCTTTGGAGTCGGCGGCGAAGGCATTGAGCGGGAACAGGGAGGCGAAGGAAATGGCGGCAGCGAGGCGGAGAGTCGAATTCATCGGAGTACCTTTCTTGTTGTTATGCCGGGCAAGTCGAGCGCTTGCATTGCATGGAGTCTAATCAGAGTGCCCGCTGCGTCAGGTAACGAAGCGATGCGTGAATGTCATCGTTTGGTTACATTGCGCGCCAGTGCGCTGGCCAGGCTGGGAGCCAGGGGCAGCGTTGGCAGCAGTACAGCCTGGTAGGCGTGATAGAGGTCTGGCTTGCCAGCCCAGATCGTCGCCGCTGGCTGATTGTCCGGGCCGAGTTCGTGGTGCCAGCTTCCGGCTGCGCGGTCGATGAAGTGGGTGTCGATGAACGCCCAGAAGCGCCGGTACCATCGTTCGTACTGTTGCTCGCCGGTTCGCCGCAGCAGCGCTGCGGCGCTGGCGCAGGCTTCGGCATGCACCCAGTGCAGGCGCTCGCGCACCCTGGGCCGATCGTCCCAGCCCAGGGTGTAGACGATGCCCTCGGCACCATCGACGCTCCAGGCATGGGTGCAGGCGTTGGCGAACAAGCCCCGCGCACAGGCCAGCAGCCATGCCGGAACGGGAAGCCCGGCCTGACGACGTGCAGCTTCGAGGTGAAGGGCCAGACGGGACCACTCGAATGCATGGCCTGGCGTTGTGCCGTAAGGGCGGAAGTGGTCTGCAGGATTGTCTTGGTTGTATTCGGGGAGCGGTTGCCAGTGCGCATCGAAATGTTCGATTACCCGGTAGCCACCGGCGCCAGCATGGCCGTGAATGATGCGTTCGACGATACGCAAGGCGCGCTCTAACCAACGCACATCACCGGTCACGTCTGCCAGGGCGAGGAAGGCCTCGGTGGCGTGCATGTTGCTGTTGGCACCGCGATAGGCTTCGGGCTGCTGCCAGTCGCTGGAAAAGGATTCGCGCATTGCACCCTCCTCTTCGCTCCAGAAGCGCTCTTCGATGACCTGTATCGCCTGCGCCAGCAACCCCTGTGCGCCCGCAGCGCCAGCCACCACGGCAGAGCTGGCGGCAAGCGCGACGAAGGCATGCAGGTAAGCCGCCTTGCCATTGTCGCCCTGCCCGTGCGGCCGGGCGAACCAACCGCCGTACTCGGCGTCGCGCAAAGGCCCGCACAAGGCGTGTACACCGTGCTGTACCAATGCCAGGCAGCCAGGCGCCCCCTGGAGGTGGGCCAGGGCGAAGCTGTGGGTCATGCGTGCGGTGTTCATGGTCTCGGCGACAGCCGTAGGGGGCAGATTGCCGCGGGCGTCGAGATTGCCGAAACCTTCGGGGGCTTGCGAGGCCTTGGCGAAACGGAGCAGCCGCTCGCCCTCGCTTGCGAGCCAGGCGGTATGTTCCGGGGAATCGATGTAGTCCATGCTCCTGCTTCTTCCCTGTGTGAGGTTTGCAGATTCTAGCCAGCCGTCCTGGCTGGGATGTCACGAAGGCTTGCGGCTATGTCACCGATCGGTGACACACCCTACCTTCACTCAACGCCACGCGGCAGATGGAGGGTCACGCGCAAGCCGCCCTCGCGCAAGTTGAGCAGGCTCACCTCCCCCCCATGGCTGTGGGCAATGTTGCGTGCAATCCCCAAGCCCAAGCCATACCCCTGCTGCTGCCCGGCCAGCCTGAAATGCGGCTCGAACACCTGCTCAAGGCGCTGCTGTGGCACGCCCGGGCCTTGGTCATCCACCTGCAGGACAAAGCCCTGCGCGCTGTCGATGATGCGCAGGTGGGCACGCTCGCCGTATTTGATGGCATTGTCTATCAGGTTGCCGATGCAGCGGCGCAAGGCCAGCGGCTTGCCCGGATACGGCGCCAGGGCCTGGCCTTCCACGGTGATGCGGCCATCCCCCAGATACGGCTCGGCGAGAATCTCCAGGACCTGGTTGAGATCGACCGGCTCGATGTTCTCGTGGATGTCAGTGTCTTTCACGCATTGCAAAGCGCCTTTGACCAACAGCTCCAGCTCATCGAGATCCTGACTGAACTTGGCCTGCATGCGCTCATCTTCCAACAGTTCCACACGCAGCCGCAGCCGGGTGATAGGCGTGCGCAGGTCGTGGGAAATGGCGCTGAACAACTGACTGCGCTCGGTGAGGTAGCGGCTTATACGCTCACGCATGCTGTTGAACGCTCGCCCGACCTCGACCACCTCGCTGCCACCGCCCTCGGGCACTGGCGCCACATCGGCGCCCAGCGACAGATCCCGCGCGGCCCGCGCCAGGCGTTTGAGTGGCCAGCTCTGCCAGTGCACCAGCAGGCCGATGAACAACAGCAGCAAGGCGGTGGTCAGGACGATGAAGCCGATCTGCTGGCGTGGCAGGCGCTCGGCTTCAAGGCTGGTGTAGGGCTCAGGCAGCAACGAGGCGATGTACAGCCACTCGTCTTCGCCCAGGCGAATCTGCGTGACCAGTACGGGCGGGTTGAGTGGCTCCAGGGTCAGCGAGTAATGCGCCCAGGAACGCGGCAGCTCATCGAGCTTGAGGCCGCTGTTGAAGATGCGCAGGTCATCGGGGGCGACGAACTCGACGGAAATTTCCATCTGGGCGCCCAGCCGTTCATGCAGTACCTGCTGAAACACTTCGATCACCGCCCGCTTGCGTGGCGTTAGGGGCAATACCGGCATGTCCAGGGGCTTGTCGTTGAGCGACACGAAAAAACGCGTCCCCCCCATGCTGCGCAACTGGTCCAATACCATCGGCCGGTAGGCCACCGGCAAAGAACGGAAATAACTGACGCTGGCACTCATCGAATGGGCCAGGCTGCCGGCACTGGCGCGCAGGCCTTGCATCTGGCTGGCACGTAGCTGCGTGACCCAGATGACGCTGGACAAACCCTGCGCCAGCAGCACCACCAGCAAGGTCAACAGCAGCATGCGCCCCAGCAGCGAGCGCGGCAGCAAGCGCCAGCGCCGCTCAGGACGCACAGCAGACATGCGCAGCGAGCAGGTACCCACTGCCGCGTACCGTGCGGATCAGCCGTGGCGGTTTGTCGGTGTCGCGCAGACGCTGGCGCAGGCGGCTGACCGCCATGTCAACGATACGGTCCAGCGGCATCGGCTCACGGCCACGGGTAGCGTTGCCGATGGTATCGCGGTCGAGGATCTGCTGAGGGTGATCGAGAAACAGCTTGAGCAGGGCGAAGTCGGCACCGGAAAGGATCACCTCTTCTCCATCGCGGTGGAACAGCCGATGGCTGACCGTGTCCAGGCGCCAGTCGTCGAAGGCCAGTACCGCGCTGGCTGGGGCGGCCTGGCCGAATTCCGCGCGCCGCAGCAGGGCCTTGATGCGCGCCTGCAGCTCCCGCGGGCTGAACGGCTTGCCCAGGTAATCGTCCGCCCCGAGCTCAAGGCCGATGACCCGGTCGGCCTCGTCGGAACTGGCGGTCAGCATGATGATCGGTACCCGCGACTGGCGCGGGTGCTGGCGCACCCAGCGACACAGGCTGAAGCCGTCCTCGTCGGGCAGCATCACATCGAGAATGACCAGATCGCAGTGAGTGTTTTCCAGAGCGTGGCGAAAACCTTGCCCATCGGCTTGGGCATGCACCTGAAAGCCAGCGCGGCTCAGATAGGTTTGCAACAGCTCGCGGATTTCCTGATCGTCATCCACCATCAGGATCGATTTACCGGCAGTGCTCAAGGTGTCCCGCCCTCTTGTTGTCGCAGGTCTTTTGCCTGCTTTGGGGGCCGCGTTGCGACCCCCTCTCAGTGATCCAGAGCCTGCTGTAATGCCACGCCAGCGCCCAGCAGTCCAGAAAACTCTGCCGTCACCAACCACACCGGCACACCCGCGAAATACCCGCTCATGCAGCCCTTGTCGGCAAAACTTGCAGCAAACCCGCTACGCATGAACAGCTCGGCAAAGCGTGGAATCACACCGCCGACAATATAAACCCCACCGCGCGCGCCAAGGGTCAGAACATTGTTACCTGCAACACGCCCGAGGAAGCGGCAGAACTGTTCGACGACCGCCAGAGCCCGAGGCTCACCACTCAGGGCGGCATCGGTGATTTCGGCTGGTGTCTTGTGCCGGACCGTATCACCGTCCAGCGCACAGATGGCCTGATACAAACGCAGCAGGCCGCCACCGCTGAGCACGGTTTCAGCGCTGACATGGCCAATCTGCCCGTGAATCTGCTGATGGATCGCCGCTTCGCGGGCATTGCCTACCGGCAGGTCGACGTGCCCGCCCTCACCGGGCAACGCCAGCCAATGCTGCTCACCCAGGCGCAGCAGGCTGCCGACGCCAAGGCCGGTGCCCGGCCCGATCACCAGTGCAGGTCGCGCCGGGTCGGCCTTGCCAGGGCACACCTGGCGCACCTCGTGCGCTTGCAGGCGGGTCATGCCCAGGGCCATCGCCGTGAAGTCATTGATCAGCAGCAGCTGGTCAACCTGCAATGTCTTGCAGAACGCACTGCGGCTCAGCCGCCAATGATTGTTGGTAAAGCGAAACTCATCACCGTCGACCGGCCCGGCCACCGCCAGGCACACCGCCGACAACCCGCCACGGGCGATGCCTTGGCCGTGCAGGTAAGCTTCGATGGCTTGCTCCGGGCTGGTGTAGTCAGCCGTGGCGAAAACTTTCACCTGGTGCAGCTGGTTGTCACGCCACAACGCAAAACGGGCATTGGTGCCACCGATGTCGCCAACCAGCAGGTCCTTCATTTGAGGTTCTCCAGGGCCGAGGTAAAGGCGCTGGCGCCCTGCTCGGCCGAGCTGAACGCCATGCGCATGAAGCCGAACAGCTCGCGCCCGCAGCCCAGGTCGTTGCCCTGGGGCGGCGGAGGCAGGTCGCGGCTGGCCAGTTCCTCGGCCGACACCTTGAGCTGCAGCGTGCCTTCGACACCATCCACCCGCACGATATCACCATCGCGCACCCGTGCCAGCGGCCCACCATCGAAGGCTTCAGGGCAGACATGGATAGCGGCCGGGATCTTGCCGGATGCACCCGACATGCGCCCATCGGTGACCAGTGCGACTTTATAGCCGCGGTCCTGCAGCACACCGAGGAACGGCGTCAGCTTGTGCAGCTCCGGCATGCCGTTGCAACGCGGCCCCTGGAAGCGCACCACAGCCACGAAGTCGCACTCCAGTTCGCCGGCCTTGAACGCGTCAGCCAGCGCCTGTTGGTCCTGGAACACCCGTGCCGGGGCCTCGACCACCTGATGCTCGGGGGCCACCGCAGACACCTTCATCACGCCGCGCCCAAGGTTGCCTTCCATCACCCGCAGCCCGCCTTCGGCCGAGAACGGCCGCGCCACCGGCCGCAGGATGCTCTCGTCCAGGCTCTGCTGCGGGCCTTCGCGCCAGACCAGCTTGCCGTTGTCGAGGAACGGTTCCTGCGTGTAGCGGCGCAACCCATGGCCGGCGACGGTGTTGACGTCTTCGTGCAGCAAGCCGGCATCGAGCAGCTCGCGGATCAGGAACGACATGCCGCCGGCAGCCTGGAAGTGATTGATGTCGGCCTTGCCGTTGGGGTAGACGTGGGACAGGGTCGGCAACACCTCGGACAGGTCGGCCATGTCCTGCCAGGTGAGCTGGATACCTGCCGCCTGGGCGATCGCCGGCATGTGCAGGGTGTGGTTGGTAGACCCGCCGGTGGCATGCAGGGCCACGATGGAGTTGACCAGCGATTTTTCATCGACGATCTCGCCCAAGGGCATGAAGCTGCCACTGGCCTTGGTCATGCGCGTCACTTGCTGCGCGGCCTCGGCGGTCAGCGCGTCGCGAAGTGGCGTGTACGGGTTGACGAAGGAGGCGCCCGGCAGGTGCAGCCCCATCACCTCCATCACCAACTGGTTGGTGTTGGCGGTGCCGTAGAAGGTGCACGTGCCCGGGCTGTGGTAGGACTTCATCTCCGACTCCAGCAGCTCCTCGCGGCTGGCCTTGCCCTCGGCATAGCGCTGGCGCACATCGGCCTTCTGCTTGTTGGAGATACCGGAAACCATTGGCCCACCCGGCACGAAAATGGTCGGCAGATGGCCGAAGCGCAGCGCGCCCATCATCAAGCCGGGAACAATCTTGTCGCAAATGCCCAGCATCAGCGCAGCGTCGAACATGTTGTGCGACAGTGCCACTGCAGTGGACATGGCGATCACCTCACGGCTGGCGATGGCCAGTTCCATGCCAGGCTCACCCTGGGTCACGCCATCGCACATGGCCGGCACACCACCGGCGAACTGGCCGACGGAGCCAACCTCGCGCAGGGCCTTCTTGATCTGTTCGGGGAAATGCACGTACGGCTGGTGCGCTGAGAGCATGTCGTTGTAGGCCGAGACGATGGCCACGTTGGCAGCGTTCATCAGGCGCAGGCTCTGCTTGTCGTCGGCGCCACACCCGGCCACGCCATGGGCGAAGTTGGCGCACTGCAGGCTGGCCCGCATGGGTCCGTCACTGGCCGCGCCGCGAATCAGCTGCAGGTAGCGTTCACGGGTGGCACGGCTGCGTTCGGTCAGCCGTTGGGTGACCTCAAGGATGCGCGGGTGCATGTACTGGACTCCAGGCTAGCGGTAAGGGCGGTTTACCAGGCATTTCCCCTCCAAACGATTGCGGCCTAGGCTCCTGTGTAAGAGACCCTGCGCATCGAGACGGCGGCATGCCCGACCACTCGTTGTATATTTAAACAAAATACTGCCAGTAAAAAGGCTTGTTTTCTATCGCTCAGTGAATAATCTTGTAATTCCAACAACAAAACCGTTTCAGTGAAGCTGCTTCGTGCCAAAGGTTTCACTCGAACTGCCAGAGGTACTGCCATGACACTACGTATCGCCATAAACGGATTCGGCCGCATCGGTCGCAATGTCCTGCGCGCACTGTATACCCAAGGCTACCGCCACGACCTGCAGGTCGTCGCCATCAACGACCTGGGCGACAGCAGCATGAACGCCCACCTGCTCAAGTACGACAGCGTACACGGTACATTCGATGCGTCGGTGCAAGCCGATCACGAGAGCCTGACGGTCAATGGTGACCGTATCGCGGTAAGCGCCATCCGTAATCCGGCCGAGCTGCCCTGGAAGGCGGAGGCGATCGACGTGGTGTTCGAGTGCACCGGGCTGTTCACCGACCGCGCCAAGGCCGCAGCGCACCTGGCAGCGGGGGCTGGCAAGGTGATCGTCTCGGCACCGGCCAAGGGCGCCGACGCCACCGTGGTGTACGGCGTCAACCACGACATCCTGCGTGCCTCGCACCAGGTCATTTCCAACGCCTCCTGCACCACCAACTGCCTGGCGCCGATTGCCCAGGTACTGGACCGCGAGTTCGGCATCGAGCAGGGGCTGATGACCACCATCCATGCCTACACCAACGACCAGGTGCTGACCGACGTCTACCACAGCGACCCGTACCGGGCGCGCTCGGCCACCCAATCGATGATCCCGAGCAAGACCGGCGCCGCCGAAGCCGTGGGCCTGGTCTTGCCAGAACTGGCCGGCAAGCTCACCGGCATGGCGGTACGCGTGCCGGTGATCAACGTGTCGCTGGTCGACCTCACCGTCAACCTCAAGCGCGAGGCCACGGCCGAGCAGGTGAACCAGCTGTTCCTCGAAGCCAGCCGGCACTCCAAGGTGCTCGGCTACAATGCCCTGCCGCTGGTCTCCTGCGACTTCAATCACAACCCGTTGTCGTCGATCTTCGATGCCAACCATACCCGCGCCAACGGCAGGATGCTCAAGGTGCTCGCCTGGTATGACAACGAGTGGGGCTTCTCCAACCGCATGCTGGATAACTGCCTGGCGTTGTGCAGCGCCCGCTGAGCACGCCCGCTGCGCCAGGAACGACGTTGGGGCTGCTCAGCAGCCCTTACGCGCCTTCACGCCGCGCCCTCAGGCAATCTTTACCTTTTCCTAACAATTCCAGGCTTGACCTCCAGGCAAGATGATAAGCATTATCATTAACCTTTCGTCGGCCAGGTCCCCCTGTGAGTCAGTCCCGGTTCAATTCTGTCTTCCTCGTTCAGCGCCTCCCCCTACTGCGAACCTTGCAACGCATGGTGGGCAACCCCAGCACCGCCGAGGACCTGCTTCAGGAAACCTACCTGCGGGTGTCCCGCGCCCTGGGGGAGCGGCCCATCGAACACCTTGAGCCTTTCGTCTTCCAGACCGCGCGCAACCTGGCCCTGGACCATCTGCGCGCACGCCGGGTGCAGGCGCGCATGCTGGTGGACGATGTGCCCGAAGAAATCCTCCACAACGTCGCCGCGCCGCTGAGCAGCAGCGAAGATGCCGCACACGCCGAGCAACTGCTCAAGCACCTGAGCGTCAGCCTCAACCAGTTGAGTGAACGTCAGCAGCGTATTTTCATCCTCAGCCGCCTGCACGGTGCCAGCTACCTGGAAATTGCCGAGCAACTGAATGTCTCGGCCAGCACGGTCCAGAAGGAACTGAAGCTGATCATGGCAATCTGCATGGGTGTGGCCGAACGCTTGAAGTGAGGCGACCGCTGGCCACCCTACTTCGGCGAAGCGCTTGCCACGCCCCGCCTTAGCCTTGATCATTCGGGAAAATCATTTCAAGGATTCACCGTGACCGACAGCTGCGCCCCTCGCCCGCCCACCAACGGGCCCAATGCCCGTGCCCGAGCGATGGACGAAGCGCTGGACTGGCTGGTACGCCTGCAATGCGCCACAGAAGCCGACACCCTGGCCTTCGAGCAGTGGCTCAGTGCTGCGCCGGAAAACGCCGAAGCCTACGTCGAAGCCGAAGCCCTGTGGAACGGTTCCCCCCTGCGTCAGGCTGCCATGAAGATGGACCAGGGCCGGCGACGCTCGGTAGGCGGGCGCCTGCGCGCCCACTGGAAACCCCTGGCCACTGCCGCAGTGCTGCTGGTCGGCCTGTTCACCGTCGGCAACCTGCCGATGCGCCTGCAAGCTGATCATCTGACCGTGGTGGGCGAGCGCCAGCGCCTGCAACTCGATGACGGCGCCAAGGTGCTGCTCAATACCGACTCGGCCTTCGCCAGCGACCTGCGCGACGGCCGTCAGGTGGCCCGGCTGCTACAAGGCGAGGCGTATTTCCAGGTACCCGGTGGCAGCCACCCCCCCCTGGAAGTTCAGGCCGGCCCGCTACGGGCACAGGTGCGCGACACGGATTTTGCCGTGCGCTACCTCGATGGCGAAGCACAGGTCCGGGTACAGCGCGGCGATGTCGACCTGCAGGCCGCCAGCGACCAGCGGATCCGCCTGAGCGCCGGCGACAGTATCAGCGTCGGCCCGAAAGGCTTCGGCCAGCGCCAGCGCCCGGACATGCACAAGGACCTCGCCTGGGTCGATGGGCGCCTGGTGTTCGAAAACTGCCCACTTAGCCAGGTGCTGGCCGAGGTGCGGCGCTATTACCCTGGCTGGATCATCAACCGCAACGCCCACCTGGGCGATATCGCGGTCACCGGCAACTACCGCCTCGACCAGCCGCTGGAGACCTTGCGGGCGCTGGCCCATATCACCTCGGCACAGCTGCACGAATACCCCGCCGTGGTCATCCTCAACTGACCTGAAGATTATTTTTACGCGATCGCCCAGGCCCGCCCGTCTCGTTATAGCCAATGCAACTGATTCTTGTTTGAAAACAGGAACGGTAATCACCTATAACAGTTCGCGCGTCAGGGAGCGCTTTCGATGTCCACAGGTCCAACTCGCCCGTCCCACCTTCCCCGCCGTACCGGCCAACTGTCCCTGCTGACCCTGGCCCTGCTCGCCAGTGGCGCCTGCAGCCTGCCGGCGCTGGCCGCGGACCCTGCGCAGGCAACAACCCCGCGCATGGGCGGCTACCGCTTCAGCATCGCCCAGCAGCCCCTGGTCGAGGCCGTCAACGCCTTCAGCCAGGTGACCGGCTGGCAGGTAGGCTTCAGCGCCGAACTGGCCGAGGGTGTGGATTCGCCAGGCGTCCGCGGCTCGCTGCCTCCGGAAGCAGCGCTGAAACAACTGCTGCAAGGTACCGGCCTGGGCTATCGCAAGATCAGCAACGGTAATGTGGTGCTGGAGCGTCAGGCGGGCAACGCCATTGCCCTGCAGCAAATGACCGTCAGCGCGACCCGCAGCGCTCAGGATGTCAGCCAGGTACCCAGCACCGTGAGCGTGCAGACCCGCGAACAGCTGGACCGGCAGAACGTCAATGACATCCAGGAACTGGTGCGCTACGAGCCTGGCGTGTCGGTCGGCGGCGTGGGCCAGCGCAGCGGCCTGAACGGCTACAACATCCGCGGTATCGACGGCGAGCGCATCCTCACCCAGATCGACGGTGTGTCGATCCCCGACAGCTTCTTCTACGGCCCCTACGCCCAGACGCAGCGCAACTACGTCGACCCGGAAATCGTCAAGCGCGTGGAGATCCTGCGCGGCCCGGCCTCGGTGCTGTATGGCAGCAACGCCATCGGTGGCGCGGTGAGCTACTTCACCCTCGACCCGGACGACATCATCAAGCCCGGCAGGGATGTGGGCGCGCGCCTGAAGACCGGCTACAGCTCGGCCGACGATAGTTGGCTGACCTCTGCCACCGTGGCCGGCCGCCAGGGCGACTTCGACGGCCTGCTGCATGTGAGCCAGCGCAATGGCCACGAAACCGAATCGTATGGCGAACACGGCGGCACCGGGCTGTCACGCACCGAAGCCAACCCGGAAGATGTGCGCACCACCAACGTGCTGGCCAAGCTGGGCTGGAACTATGCCGACGACGCACGCTTTGGCTTGACCTATGAGCGCTACAAGGACGACCGCGACCAGAACATCCTCAGCGCCGTGGGAGGGCCGTTCATTCCAGGCTTTGGTGCCATGAACTCCTACCGCACGCGCCAGGGCAACGACACCGTCACCCGCGAGCGCTTCGGCATCAACCACGAGTTCGGCCTCGACAGCCTGGTCGCCGACCACGTGAAATGGAGCCTGAACTACCAGATCGCCAAGACCGACCAGCGTACCGATGAGCTGTATGTCGCGTCGGGGCGGCAGGTGCTGCGCGACCGCCAGACCACCTACAAGGACCGCCAATGGGTGTTCGATGCCCAGCTGGACAAAGCTTTCAGCATCGGCCAGACCGATCACCTGCTGACCTACGGCACCACCATAAAGCATGAAGAAGTGACCGGCTCACGCAGCGGCTCCGGCACCTGTGTGGCCATTGGCGGTACCTGCACCGCCATCGGCCAGGACAGCTCGCGCGACGGCCAGGCCCTGGTCAGCGATTTCCCGGACCCGACCATCAACACCTACAGCCTGTTCGTGCAGGATGAGATCCGCTGGAACAACTGGACCTTCCTGCCCGGTGCCCGCTACGACTACACGCGCATGGAGCCGAAATTCACCGACGAATTCCTGCGGGGCATCCAAGGCTCCGGAGCCGCACCTGGCAGCCTCGATGATTCGGACAAGAAGTGGCACCGCTTGTCGCCCAAGTTCGGCCTGACCTACGCCTTCAACGAAAACTACACCTGGTACGGCCAATACGCCGAAGGCTTCCGCACACCGACTGCCAAGTCGATGTACGGCCGCTTCGAGAACCCGACACTGGGCTACAGCGTGCAGGGCAACCCCGGGCTTGAGCCGGAGAAGAGCAAGAGTTACGAGACCGGCCTGCGCGGCAATTTCGACGCCGGTAACTTCAGCGCTGCGGTGTTCTACAACAAGTACCGCGACTTCATCGACGAAGACGCCGTGCAGTCGGCCAACCTGGAAACCACCTTCCAGGCCAACAACATCAAGCACGCCACCATCAAGGGCGCAGAAGTCAAAGGCCGCCTCAACCTCGACCATTTCGGTGCTCCGGAGGGGCTCTACACCCAAGGCTCGATCGCGTACGCCCACGGCCGCAACGACGACAACGGCCAGCCGCTGAACAGCGTCAACCCACTGACCGGCGTGTTCGGCCTGGGGTATGAGCAGCCCAATTACGGTGGTCTGTTGAGCTGGACCCTGGTCAAGCGCAAGACCCGCGTCGACGACACTACGTTCTTCGCCCCGGACGGACAGAGCTCGCAGTTCCGTACCCCTGGCTACGGCGTGCTGGACCTGAGCGGTTTCTACAAGGTGACCGACGACGTAACGGTCAACGCTGGGCTGTACAACCTGACCGACAAGAAATACTGGCAGTGGGATTCGGTGCGCGGCTACGACGGCCAGGGTGAGGCGGGCGTGACCCAGCCGGCCAACCTCGACCGCCTGACCATGCCAGGGCGCAACTTCGCCATCAATGTGGTGTGGGATATCTGACTGAGCTGATCGGTACTGGCCCTATCGCCGGCAAGCCCCCACAGCTACGCCACTGAACCTGAGGGCAGTGGCTACCCTGTGGGGGCCGGCTTGCCGGCCACAGGGCCGTTACTGACAACACGAAAAACCAGTTTTTTTACTCTCCCCACGCCGCTGTTTCGTCTTGTCCCTAGACGCCACCCATTCCCAAGGAAACACCATGACCGACCGCCCAGCCCTGCGCTCGCAACGTCTCAACCAGGTCACCCACGCACCGCACACCGAGCTCGATGCGCTGGTCAAATCGCATGCGCCGTTCGACAGCCGCGAGAGTTTCGCCCGCTTCGTCGTCGCCCAGTACCTGTTCCAATCCGAACTGCAGGCCCTGTACAACGACCCGAAACTGATCGCCATCGTGCCTGACCTGGCCCAGCGCTGCCGCGCCGAACAAGCCCGCCTGGACCTGGCAGACCTCAACACCGAAGTACCGGCTGCAGTACCCGGCGCCTTGCGCGACCCAAGCCTGGCAGAGGCGTTGGGCTGGATCTTCGTCTCCGAAGGCTCCAAACTGGGCGCCGCATTTCTGATCAAACGGGCCGTGGCCCTGGGGCTGTCCGACAGCTTTGGCGCACGCCACCTGGGCGAACCGGTCGGAGGCCGCGCCGAAGGCTGGAAGCAGTTCACCCGAACCCTCGATGGCCTGGCGCTGTCTGCCGAAGACGACGCTGCAGCCGAGCGCGGCGCTGTGGCCGCCTTCGAGCGCTTCACCGAACTGCTCAAACATGCCTACGCCGCCGACAGCGCGCTGGCCTGATATGCTCTACCCGGCCGCCCTTCCGGTGGCCGGACCGTTTTCTGCAGTGAGACCATGACCCGACCTGCCCGCTCGAAACTTTCGCGCCTGCTCTATGGCATCCTGGCTTACGTGAGCCTGGGTATCGGCCTGGTCGCCATCGTCATTCCTGGCCTGCCGACCACCGAGTTCATCCTCCTGGCTGCCTGGGCAGCGACACGCAGCTCGCCGCGCCTGTCGGCATGGCTGGAGAACCACAGGCTGTTCGGGCCCATCCTGTTCAACTGGCGCAATGGCAAGGTCATCCAACGCCGGGCGAAGGTCAGCGCAACCCTCAGCATGCTGCTGTGCGCTGGCCTGATGCTGGCGTTCCTCGACCATCACTGGCCGGTGTTTCTGGCCATCGCCGGCATGGCCCTGGGCAACCTGTGGATCTGGTCACGGCCAGAGCAGGCATGCCCGCCTGCGTCACAGGCTCAGTAGCCCTGAATACAGCGCATAAGCGGCCAGGGCCGCGCCAATCAGCACCGCGGCAAAGATCACCTTCTCCCACGTGGTGAACAGCACCTGGCCTTGCTCACGCTTGGCCCGGGCGAACAGGATCACCCCTGGCGCGTACAGCAATGCCGAGAGCAGCAGGTACTTGAGCCCACCGGCATACAGCAGCCACACCGCATAAACCAGCGCCACCAACGCCACCAACAGGTCCTTGCGACGCAGCGCCTCCTGCCCGGCATAGCTGTCCCCGCGCAGCGCCAACAGCACCGCATAGGCAGCCGACCACAGGTACGGCACCAGGATCATCGACGACGCCAGGTAGATCAGGCTGGTGTAGGTACCCGCCGAAACCAGGGTGATCAGCAAGAACCCCTGGATCATGCAGTTGGTCAGCCACAGGGCATTGGCCGGCACATGGTTGGCATTTTCCTTGGCCAAAAAGCGCGGCATGGTCTTGTCCCGGGCCGTGGCGAAGAGGATTTCTGCACACAGCAGCGCCCAGGAGAGCAAGGCGCCGAGCAGCGAAACTGCCAGGCCGATGCTGATCAGCAACGCGCCCCATGGCCCGACGATGTGCTCAAGCACCGAGGCCAGTGAGGGGTTCTGCAAGCCGGCCAGTTCCGGCTGGGTCATCACCCCCAGCGACAGCACGTTGACCAGCACCAGCAGCGCCAGTACCCCGAGAAAACCAATCACCGTGGCCTTGCCCACATCCGTCCGGCGCAGCGCCCGCCCCGAATAGACGCTGGCGCCTTCGATGCCGATGAACACGAATACGGTGACCAGCATCATGTTGCGCACCTGGTCCAGCACATTGCCGAACTGCGGGTTGCTCACGCCCCAGATATCCCGAGTGAAGATGTCGGCGCGGAAGGCGAAGGCGGCAATGACGATGAAGATCAGCAGCGGCACCACCTTGGCCACGGTGGTCACCTGGTTGATGAACGCCGCCTCCTTGATGCCACGCAGCACCAGAAAGTGCACCGACCACAGCAGCAACGAGGCACAGCCGATGGCAATGGGCGTATTGCCCTCACCGAACACCGGAAAATAGAAGCCAAGGGTACTGAACAGCAGCACGAAGTACCCCACGTTGCCCAGCCAGGCGCTGATCCAGTACCCCCACGCTGACGAAAAGCCCATGTAATCGCCAAACCCTGCCTTGGCATAGGCATACACCCCTGAGTCCAGCTCAGGCTTGCGGTTGGCCAAGGTCTGGAACACGAAGGCCAGCGCCAGCATGCCCACCGCCGTGATACCCCAACCAATCAGCACGGCACCGACATCCGCGCGCGCGGCCATGTTCTGTGGCAATGAAAAGATGCCGCCGCCGATCATCGAACCGACCACCAGTGCTATCAACGCGCCTAAGCGCAGTTTCTGTCCTGGTTCGCTCATGCGATTCCCCGTCTGTCGTTCGTGTTGTCATACCGCTGAAACAGCTTTACCAGTATATGAATAAGGCTGCTTATAATAGACAAAGCCATTAAAGCTATAGCACTCATAACTCTTTTGTCTATACCAGCTATCCCAGATAAACGCTTGTCCGACGTGCAACTTTAATCCCTCGATCACCCCTGGGATTTGTTGAGAAAAGTTTGCGAAAACTGCAAAAGCGACTAGCGTCAGAGTTCGCAGGCTGAACACGGCGTTTGTTTTGGTTGTGCATGGAGGTGCCAGGGTACAGGGCCTGCAACAGGGCTGTCGGCACGCTCCAGGAGTCAAGTGAAGGAAATTTCCTACTTCACAACGCCATGAACTGATCCATGTCAGATCATGGCCACGGCGACGGATTTATTCTGTCGTCAACGTTCTCCTGGTATGGAGTTGTTAAATGTCTGATTCTTCCGGAAAATTAAAACTTGGCGCACTCGTTGCCCTCGTCGTCGGTTCGATGATTGGTGGCGGTATATTCTCGTTGCCGCAAAACATGGCCGCGAGCGCAGGCGTCGGCGCCGTACTGATCGGCTGGGCAATCACCGCAGTGGGCATGCTGACCCTGGCCTTCGTGTTCCAGACCCTGGCCAATCGCAAGCCTGACCTCGACGGCGGGGTATACGCCTACGCCAAGGCCGGCTTCGGTGACTACATGGGCTTCTCCTCGGCCTGGGGCTACTGGATCAGTGCCTGGCTGGGCAACGTCGGTTACTTCGTGCTGCTGTTCAGCACCCTAGGCTACTTCTTCCCCATCTTCGGCGAAGGCAACACCCCGGCCGCCATCATCGGCGCATCGGTGCTGCTGTGGGCAGTGCACTTCCTGGTCCTGCGCGGCATCAAGGAAGCGGCGTTCATCAACCTGGTCACCACCGTTGCCAAGGTGGTACCACTGGTGCTGTTCGCGCTGATCTGCCTGTTCGCCTTCCGGCTCGACATCTTCACCGCTGACATCTGGGCCACCGGTACGCCGGAACTGGGCAGCGTGATGAACCAGGTGCGCAACATGATGCTGGTCACCGTCTGGGTGTTCATCGGCATCGAGGGGGCGAGCATTTTCTCCTCGCGAGCGGAAAAACGCGCCGACGTCGGCAAGGCCACGGTCATCGGCTTCATCACCGTGTTGCTGTTCCTGGTGCTGGTCAACGTGTTGTCGCTGGGTGTGATGACTCAACCGGAACTGGCCAAACTGCAAAACCCGTCGATGGCGGCCGTGCTGGAGCACGTGGTTGGCCATTGGGGCGCGGTGCTGATCAGCGTCGGCCTGATCATCTCGCTGCTCGGCGCACTGCTGTCGTGGGTGCTCCTGTGCGCCGAGATCATGTTCGCCGCAGCCAAAGACCACACCATGCCGGAGTTCCTGCGCCGCGAAAATGCCAACCAGGTGCCGGCCAACGCCCTGTGGCTGACCAATGCCATGGTGCAGATCTTCCTGGTGATCACACTGTTCTCCGCCAGCACCTACCTGTCACTGATCTACCTCGCCACCTCGATGATTCTGGTGCCCTACCTGTGGTCGGCAGCCTATGGCTTCTTGCTGGCCATGCGCGGTGAAACCTACGAGCAGGCCGCCAGCGAACGCAATAAAGACCTGCTCATCGGCGCCATCGCACTGATCTACGCCATCTGGCTGTTGTATGCAGGCGGCATGAAGTACCTGCTGCTCTCGGCCTTGCTGTATGCCCCTGGGGTCATCCTGTTCGCCAAGGCCAAGCGTGAAGTTGGCCAACCGATCTTCACCAACGTGGAAAAACTGATCTTCGCGGCTGTGGTCATCGGCGCCCTGGTGGCGGCCTATGGCCTGTATGACGGCTTCCTGACCCTGTGACCCACGTCATCGCTCAATTGGAGGAAAGAACCATGTCCGCTGAAAAACAGAAGTACGGTGTGCACTCCGAAGCCGGCAAACTGCGCAAGGTAATGGTGTGCGCCCCAGGGCTTGCGCACAAGCGCCTGACCCCGAGCAACTGCGACGAACTGCTGTTCGATGATGTGATCTGGGTCGACCAGGCCAAACGCGACCATTTCGACTTCGTCACCAAGATGCGCGAGCGCGGCGTGGATGTGCTGGAGATGCACAACCTGCTGACCGATATCGTGCAGAACAAAGACGCGCTGAAGTGGATCCTTGACCGCAAGATCACCCCTGACACCGTAGGTGTGGGGCTGACCAACGAAGTGCGCAGCTGGCTCGAAGGCCTGGAGCCGCGCCACCTCGCCGAGTTTCTGATCGGCGGTGTGGCCGGCCAGGACCTGCCGCAGAGCGAGGGCGCCGACGTGGTCAAGATGTACAACGACTACCTGGGCCACTCCAGCTTCATTCTGCCACCGTTGCCGAACACCCAATTCACCCGCGACACCACCTGCTGGATCTACGGCGGGGTTACGCTGAACCCGATGTACTGGCCGGCACGACGCCAGGAAACGCTGCTGACGACCGCCATCTACAAATTCCACCCGCAGTTCACCGGTGCCGACTTCCAGGTCTGGTACGGCGACCCGGACAAAGAACACGGCAACGCCACCCTTGAAGGCGGTGACGTGATGCCGATCGGCAAAGGCATCGTGCTGATCGGCATGGGCGAGCGTACTTCACGCCAGGCCATCGGGCAGCTGGCGCAGAACCTGTTCGCCAAGGGCGCAGTGGAGAAGGTTATCGTTGCCGGCCTGCCGAAATCCCGCGCGGCGATGCACCTGGACACCGTCTTCAGCTTCTGCGACCGCGACCTGGTCACAATCTTCCCCGAGGTGGTGAAAGAAATCGTGCCGTTCATCATCCGGCCGGACGAAAGCAAGCCCTACGGCATGGACGTGCGCCGCGAGAACAAGTCGTTCATCGAAGTGGTGGGCGAGCAACTGGGGGTCAAGCTGCGCGTGGTCGAGACCGGCGGCAACAGCTTCGCCGCCGAGCGCGAACAGTGGGATGACGGCAACAACGTGGTGGCGATGGAGCCTGGCGTGGTCATCGGCTACGACCGCAACACCTACACCAACACCCTGCTGCGCAAGGCTGGCATCGAGGTCATCACCATCAGTGCCGGCGAGCTTGGCCGGGGCCGTGGCGGCGGCCACTGCATGACCTGCCCGATCGTGCGTGACCCCATCGATTACTAACGACCATTTTCCCGGCTGCCC
Organism: Pseudomonas sp. WHRI 8519; assembly: GCF_040224055.2. Lineage (NCBI taxonomy): Bacteria > Pseudomonadati > Pseudomonadota > Gammaproteobacteria > Pseudomonadales > Pseudomonadaceae > Pseudomonas > Pseudomonas sp. WHRI 8519. Next base: position 4,973,696 of record NZ_CP167996.1, read on the forward strand.
CCACAAGGCGGTGGCCGGGCCGATTACCGAACTCAAGGAGAATCACCATGGCGTTCAACATTCACAACCGCAACCTGCTCAGCCTGGAACACCACACCACCCGCGAGCTGAAGTACCTGCTGGACCTGTCCCGCGACCTCAAGCGTGCCAAGTACACCGGGACCGAGCAGCAGCACCTGAAGGGCAACAACATCGCCCTGATCTTCGAGAAAACCTCGACCCGCACCCGCTGCGCCTTCGAAGTGGCCGCTTATGACCAGGGTGCCAACGTCACCTACATCGATCCCAACTCTTCGCAGATCGGCCACAAAGAAAGCATGAAGGACACCGCCCGGGTACTGGGGCGCATGTACGATGCCATCGAGTATCGCGGCTTCAAGCAGGAAATCGTCGAAGAGCTGGCCAAGTTCGCTGGGGTGCCGGTGTTCAATGGCCTGACCGACGAGTACCACCCGACCCAGATGATCGCCGACGTGCTGACCATGCGTGAGCACAGCGACAAGCCGCTGCACGACATCAGCTATGCCTACCTGGGCGACGCCCGCAACAACATGGGCAACTCGCTGCTGCTGATCGGCGCCAAGCTCGGTATGGACGTGCGTATCGCTGCGCCCAAAGCGCTGTGGCCGCATGACGACCTGGTCGAGCGCTGCAAGAAATACGCGGAGGAAAGCGGTGCACGCATCACCCTGACCGAGGACCCGAAAGCCGCGGTCAAAGGTGTGGACTTCGTGCACACCGACGTCTGGGTGTCGATGGGTGAGCCGATCGAAGCCTGGGGCGAGCGCATCAAGCAGCTCAAACCCTATCAGGTGAACACGGAACTGATGAAATCCACCGGCAATCCGCGGACCAAATTCATGCACTGCCTGCCGGCGTTCCACAATTCCGAGACCAAGGTCGGCAAGCAGATCGCCGAACAGTACCCGGACCTGGCCAATGGCATCGAAGTGACCGACGACGTGTTCGAGTCGCCCGCCTGCATCGCTTTCGAACAGGCGGAAAACCGCATGCACACGATCAAGGCGATCCTGGTGTCGACCCTGGCTGATCTTTAAACGCTGAATAGCTGCAAGCCTCAAGCTCCAAGTTACAAGAACAGCGGCACATGACTGCAGCCCGCCTCATCTTGAGCTTGTAGCTTGGCGCTTGAAGCTGCCCACACAAGGACATTCCCATGCGTATCGTTGTAGCATTGGGCGGCAACGCCCTGCTGCGTCGCGGCGAGCCCATGACCGCTGACAACCAGCGCGCCAATATCCGCACCGCCACCGAGCAGATCGCCAAGATTCACCCTGGCAACGAGCTGGTCATCGCCCACGGTAACGGCCCCCAGGTTGGCTTGCTGTCATTGCAGGCCCTGTCGTACAAACCTGATGAAGCCTACCCGCTGGACGTGCTTGGCGCCGAAACCGAAGGCATGATCGGCTACATGATCGAACAGGAGCTGGGTAACCTGCTGGCGTTCGAAGTGCCGTTCGCCACCCTGCTCACCCAAGTCGAAGTCGATGCCAACGATCCGGCCTTCAAGGACCCTACCAAGTTCATCGGCCCGGTCTACAGCAAGGAAGAAGCCGAACGCCTGGCCAAGGAAAAAGGCTGGGTGGTCAAGGCCGACGGCGACAAGTACCGCCGCGTGGTGGCCAGCCCCAAACCCAAGCGCATCTTCGAGATCCGCCCGATCAAGTGGCTGCTGGAAAAAAACAGCATCGTGATCTGCGCCGGCGGTGGCGGCATCCCCACCATGTACGATGAAAACCGCAAGCTCAAAGGCATCGAAGCGGTTATCGACAAGGACCTGTGCTCGGCGCTGCTGGCCGAGCAATTGGAAGCCGACCTGCTGATAATCGCCACTGACGTCGATGCGGCTTACATCGACTGGGGCAAGCCCACGCAAAAAGCCATTGCCCAGGCCCACCCCGACGAACTCGAACGCCTGGGCTTCGCCGCCGGCTCCATGGGGCCGAAGGTACAGGCCGCCAGCGATTTCGCCCGCGCCACCGGCAAGGTCGCAGTGATCAGCTCGCTGGAGAATATCGAGGATATCGTCAAAGGCACCGCCGGCACCCGTGTTTCAACCGCCAAGCCAGGCATCAGCTACCGTTGACTGCAGTAGGCGGGCGCCGGCCGCCCGCCATTTTCGACCCTTCGGAGGATTCCGCCATGGCCCAGTTCGAACCTGGTCACGTGCATATCGAGCGCGTTGCGCTGAATAACAATGACCACAGCTACGACCTCAAGATCGAGTACGAAGCGACCCAGGATCCCAAGGAAGGCCGAGGTGTGCAGTTTCGCCTGCATGGAAGCATCGAGGGCAAACCGGTGGATGAAACGTTCTTCCTGGCCAAAGACCAGGTCTTGCCGAGCTTTTTGATGGTGCTCAGCCGCAAGGCGCAGAATCACCTCACACCACCCAAGAAATTTGAAACGCTCAGTTCACCGCACAAGATCTACGACCAGATGTTCGAGGACATCCGCGCCAAATTGGATGTGAAGTCCGGCGATCCGATCAAGCCTGAACATTTAGAGTGAAGCCAATCGCCGGCAAGCCGGCCCCCACAGGCACCCCGCCGAGCCTCAGGCAAGCGGGGTATCTGTGAGAGCCGGCGTGCCGGCGATTGGGTTCAACCCTGCTCCCAAGGCATACTACCGCCTTCCCCGGCCATGACCCCCGCCTCCCCATGCGCATCCACGTCAGCTTCATCGACCGCGTCGGCATCACCCAGGAAGTCCTCGCCCTGCTCGGTGCCCGCAACCTCAACCTGGACGCCGTGGAGATGGTCCCACCGAACGTCTATATCGACGCCCCAACCCTGAGCCCAGCCGTGCTCGAAGAACTGCACGACGCGCTGTTCGAGGTACATGGCGTGCAGTCGGTAGACGTGGTCGACATCCTCCCCGGCCAGCGCCGCCACCTGCAGCTCGATGCCCTGCTGGCCGCCATGAGTGACCCGGTGTTGGCCGTCGACAGCGCAGGCTTGGTGCTGCTGGCCAACCCCGCGTTGATCGCCTTGTGCGGGCGTGAGTCAGCGGGGCGGTCTGTTGGCGAGCTGTTCGGTGACCCCGGCCTGCTGCAGGCCCTGCTGGACAACAACTTCCATCTGCCGATGCGCGAGATGCAGCTCAACGGCCAGAGCCTGCTGCTGGACGCTACGCCCATCACCAACGCCGGCGGCCTGTTGACCCTGTACCCGCCCAACCGTATGGGCGAACGCCTGTCGGCCCTGCACCACGACCATGCAGAGGGCTTTGATGGGTTGCTCGGCGAGTCCCCGGCGATCCGCACCCTCAAGGCCCGCGCCCTGCGGGTAGCGGCCCTGGATGCGCCCCTGCTGGTCAATGGCGAGACCGGCACCGGCAAGGAGCTGGTGGCCCGTGCCTGCCATGCCATCAGCAGCCGCCAAGCGGCGCCTTTCCTGGCCCTCAACTGCGCTGCGCTGCCCGAAAGCCTGGCCGAGAGCGAGCTGTTCGGCTATGCCCCCGGCGCCTTCACCGGCGCCCAACGGGGTGGCAAGCCCGGGCTGATGGAGCTGGCCAACCAGGGCACGGTGTTTCTCGACGAGATTGGCGAGATGTCGCCGTACCTGCAGGCCAAACTGCTGCGGTTTCTCAGCGATGGCAGCTTCCGCCGCGTGGGCGGCGACCGCGAGGTAAAGGTCGATGTGCGCATCATCAGCGCCACCCACCGCGACCTGGAACGCATGGTTGCCGAGGGCACGTTCCGCGAAGACCTGTTCTACCGCCTCAACGTGCTCAACCTGCAGGTGCCGCCACTGCGTGACCGCGGCCAGGACATCCTCATGCTCGCGCACTACTTCATGCAGCAGGCCTGCACACAGATCCAGCGCCCCGCCTGCCGCCTGACCCCTGCCACCCACTCGGCTCTGCTGGCCAACCCTTGGCCGGGCAACGTGCGCCAGCTGCAGAACGTGATTTTTCGGGCGGCGGCCATCTGTGAAAGCAACCTGGTGGACATCGGCGACTTGGACATCGCCGGCACCTCGGTGGCGCGTGGGCAGGATGGCGAAGTAGCGAGCCTGGAACAGGCCGTGGGTGATTTCGAACGCCAGCTACTGCAGCGGCTATATGCCAGTCACCCTTCGACGCGGCAGCTGGCGGGACGCCTGCAGACATCGCATACCGCGATTGCCCAGCGCCTGCGCAAGTACGGCATTCCAAACAAACTCTGAAGGGTTCGCCACCCGCCCCTGTATTTTCGGCGTAAATTCCGAGTGTTTATCAGGTTTTTCCTACCCGCATAACGCAGGCACTGCACCTACACTCGCTCCCCTCAGGCGCACCAAGGACTGTTCGCCGCTAAACAGAGCAGAGAGTACCTTGCATGCTTGCACTCGATTTCTACGGCACACTGGCGGCCGCTTCGCTGGTGCTCCTACTGGGGCGCGTCCTGGTAAAACGCGTCGGTTTTCTGCGCACTTACAATATTCCCGAACCGGTAGCCGGCGGTTTGCTGGTTGCCCTGCTGCTTCTGGGCCTGCGCGCCATGGACATCCAAGTGCAGTTCGATACGTCCTTGCAAACGCCCTTGATGCTGGCATTTTTTTCCACCATCGGTTTGAGTGCCGACATCGCCAGCCTGAAAAAAGGCGGGCGAATTGTCGGTGTCTTTCTGATGGCGGTCACCGGGCTGCTGGTGGTGCAGAATGCCCTGGGCATTGGCCTGGCCAAGGCGCTGGGGCTCGACCCGCTGATGGGTTTGCTGTCCGGTTCGATTTCCCTGTCGGGCGGCCACGGCACGGGCGCTGCCTGGGGCGCCACCTTCAGCGAGAAATACGGCCTGGTTTCCGCCACCGAGCTGGCACTGGCCGCTGCCACGTTTGGCCTGGTGCTGGGTGGGCTGATTGGCGGGCCTGTCGCCCGCCTGCTCATCAGCCGTGTGCAGACACCGGAGTTGGAACAGGAAATACCCCGTGCACCCAAGGGTTTCGAGCAACCGAACCAAGAACGCTTGATCACGCCATTTTCAATGATCGAAACCCTTGCGCTGATCGCCGTCAGCTTGATGGCGGGCACCCTGTTGAACAAGCAGCTGCATGAGACCGCATTCGAATTACCGACATTCGTATGTGTCTTGTTCGTCGGTGTCATGCTGCGCAATGGGCTTTCAGCATTCGGCCGCTATCAGGTCTTCGAGCGCGAAGTATCGGTACTGGGCAATGTCAGCTTGTCGCTGTTCCTGGCGATCGCGCTGATGTCGCTGAAACTCTGGGATCTGGCGGCACTGGCTTTGCCATTCTTCGCGCTGCTGGCAGCGCAGACCTTGCTCATGGCGCTTTTTGCCATATCCGTGACATTCCGGATCATGGGCAGCAACTACGATGCAGCCGTACTGGCGGCAGGACATTGCGGTTTCGGGCTGGGCGCAACGCCAACGGCCATTGCCAACATGCAAGCGGTCACGCAACGCTTCGGGCCTTCGCAAATTGCCTTCCTGGTGGTGCCGATGGTCGGGGCGTTCTTTATCGACATCATCAATGTGGTGGTGATCAAGCTGTACCTGGCGCTGCCGTTTTTTGGCGCAAGCTGATAACGCTAGGTCACGATGCTTACGTCGAAAGTAGAAATACTATGAGTCGGAATCTCCCGGCCTGAGGCGACCGGGAATTCCTTGCTGCAATTATGAATGTTTGAAGCCCGGCAAACCTTGCTCAGCTCGCCACCTCTTCACTTCATCGACCACACTTTGAGGGGAATCTTTAATGCCTACTTTTGAAGGGTAAAAAATCAGATCAGAACCCAATGGGTGCTCAGACAGCCGCTCAAATTTCATCATACCGTCTGTGTGTTTTCGATCCGTGGGGTAAAGAACCGGATCTCCATGGTAGATCCCATAAACAAGCCGGAAAAATGCTTCTTCCGTGTAATCAGATATTGTCTCTTTCATAGCTCTTTTTTCTCCACATGTGCTTCAATGTGAAACTTTGGCGACAGGATAGTCATGTTCTCCACATCATAAACCGCGCCCCCATCAACAATTCGCTTTATGTGATGGATCTCAAATTTCCACCGTTGCCCTACCCGCTCATTTTTCCGTACAGGAGGTGCCAAACCACGACGCATAATCAAGAGTTCACCTAAATCAAACTGCCCCTCAAACAACGGGCTGCGCCCAATCAGCTGCCATAGCCGCCTGCGAAATGCACCGAAACTGCTGAATTTCTTCCCTCGCAGTTTACTGGCTATCTGAGCAGGAATCGGAGCCCCCTCTCGATTCCCTTCATACAGAAATTGACCCTGTATCAGCCGCCCTTTACCTGTCACCACCCCTGGCATGTTCCGGGGGCTTTTGAACATCACATAGAGCGGCGGCAACCCGGAGTCGGCCGGGAAGATGATGACATAGTCATCGAACCCAATATCTGGCAGGTCAGGATAGATGTCGAGCCGGCCTTCAAGCGGCTCCAGCATCGGCCCAACCAGCGCCGTTATGGGAGGCGGTAGGGCCGGCAGGGCTGTGGAACTGTCAGTCGGCTCGACTGCAGGCGTCCAAACCAGCGTTCTGGGTGGCACGTCATCAGTGGTGACGATGTACTGACCGTTTTGCGCGTCGTACTGCGCCGCCAGGACCGCTACGGCGCAAGAGATGACGGCGCCATCAGTACGGGCGGCGAACAGTTCGGTTGGCCCGATCTGCTCGCGCTTGTCGCCCATCCGTATCGGCAGGTCGACCGCACCTCGCTCGATGGCCGCAGCCTGAGCAGCAGCATCGAGTTCGACCGTGAGGTCAGTCAGCGGCGCGCTCAGAACGTAGTTGTGTTGCAACTCCCCATTGCCCAGCTTGGGGGAATACAGCAACGCAAAAGTCCCCACCAGGAACGGCCCCACCACCGCTTCGATCGATGCAGCGCCCAGCGATGCAACTGCAGCGCGTATCGCTGTGCCCAGCGTCAAACCGGCGTCAAGCACTGGCGCGGCGCCTCGGGCCATGACGACCGCCGGATTTACCGCAAGCCCAGTGAGCAGGACTTCGTAAGTGTTGGCCTCACGAATGGCCTTCTCTGCCAACGTCCGCTCGACCGCTGCCTTGGCAGCGACCTCACGCGCTCTGGCTTGTGCTTCAGCAATGGCGCGTACCCGCGCCAAAGCCTCTTCATGGTCTCTCTTCAGCGCCTCTTCATGGGCTCGGGCCATCGCTTCGGTATGGGCCTGTCGCTGAGCTTCGGCTTGCACTTCAGCGTTCGCAACAGCCTGTTCTAACGTCGCGATCTGAGCGTGAAGTATTTGAATTTCTGCTTCACGTAGCTGAACGGTATAGGCCGCCTTGTACGCGTTTTTCAATGCTTGTTTCAGCGCTGGGGGCCCTAAGCGCGACTGTTGGATAAGTCGATGCGTCGCCATTGCGTAGTCGACGGGGCTTTTGCCGAAAGGACTGGAACCGAAATAACTGTTGGCTGCGACGCGTTGCGCATTTAAGTCATTGACCTTCCTTTCAATAAGCACGTGACGTGCGGCAATGTCACCTCTCAGCGCATCAATAGGGGATGAAGGGTGCCCTCCCAACGTCTGGCGAATCGTCCGTGCATCGGAATCGATGTGCTGAGCGGCCACGGACAAATTTACCAGGTATTCATTTCTGGCATCACCATCGGCGCCCTTCATTGCATAAGGCGCTTTGTGATAGAACTCAATTTTCTGCCGCCCATCCTTACTGCGTACATCCAGCCCTCTGAACCAATCTTCTTGGTGACCCTTAACGAACGGCGGCAATGGCCCTGAGTGCCCAGGCGGTATTACAGAACCGCCCACCGGAGGCTTTCCCCCTATAAACGTATAATCCAACTCAATTTGCCTGCGCTTTCTCGACATGCATCCTTCCTTGAAAACTCATTTTTACAATATTCAACTGCGTGCTTTGGCGTGCGTATCGACCCAAGCACTTGCGCAATCACGCAAATTAGCACCAACACTTACAGCCAGCTGTTAAGCTGCATTAAATGAGCGAATCCATTACAGCAGGTAAAAATTCCGAGCCAATAATAACTGACGTCAAACGGCTTTTGGACTTGAACGCGGCGAGGTACAAAAAAATAGAAATAGCCTACACATTTTTATACTTACAAAGTTATGAGGGCATCGACCCTGTGTCTCTTTATACGTATTGAGCTGAGTACTGCCGCGCTGATTCAAACATCAACACGAGACCCGCTCGTAACGAAAAAAATACACTGTATCTAAATCATTACAGACACATTTCAAGGAGTAAACGTAAGGGTTTGATCTGCTGTTTTTTTTCTGTGCCACGCGAAGCGGAACGATTTCGCTCCAGCTCCATGTTGAAGACAGGTGCAAACCTCAATTAAGTATTTGATATATATATGAATTTTAAAATTGGCCGCATTTTTGCTTAGGTAAATCCAACCCAAGAGCGCGAACCGACCGCGCCCAACGCCCTGCTTCCCGAGGATTCCCCATGAGCGAGTTGCGTTTCACTGAAGATCACGAATGGCTGCGCGTCGAAGCCGACGGTAGCGTCACCGTAGGCATCACCGCCTACGCCCAGAACGCTCTCGGCGATGTGGTCTACGTGCAACTGCCGGAGCTGCAGCACTACGACAAAGGCGCCGAAGCCTCCACCGTCGAGTCGGTCAAAGCCGCCAGCGGCGTATACATGCCCCTGAGCGGTGAAGTGGTCGCCGTCAACGACGGCCTGAACGACAACCCTGAACGGGTCAACGAAGACCCGCTGGGCGAAGGCTGGTTCTTCCGCTTCAAGCCTGCCGACATGAGCGAAGTCGGAGCCCTGCTCGACCAGGACGCCTACGACCGCCTGATCAAAGCCAACGACGACGCCTGAGGAGCCCGACCATGACCATCAACCTCGGCACCGCCAACGAATTCATCGCCCGCCACATCGGCCCGCGCGCCGCAGATGAGCAGGCCATGCTGGCCACCTTGGGTTTCGACTCGCTGGAGGCAATGACCGCCGCAGTCATCCCCGACACCATCAAGGGCACCAGTGTACTGGGCGCCGAAGACGGCCAGAGCGAGGCCGATGCCCTCGCCGCGCTGAAAGCTATCGCCGGTAAAAACCAGCTGTTCAAGAACTACATCGGCCAGGGCTACTACAACACCCACACCCCAGCGCCGATCCTGCGCAACCTGCTGGAAAACCCGGCCTGGTACACCGCTTACACGCCTTACCAGCCAGAAATCTCCCAAGGCCGCCTGGAAGCCTTGCTCAATTTCCAGACCCTGGTCAGCGACCTGACCGGCCTGCCGATCGCCAACGCCTCATTGCTCGACGAAGCGACCGCCGCCGCCGAAGCCATGACCTTCTGCAAGCGGCTGTCGAAGAACAAGGCCAGCCATGCCTTCTTCGCGTCCGTGCACTGCCACCCGCAGACCCTCGACGTGCTGCGCACCCGTGCCGAGCCGCTGGGTATCGAGATCGTGGTGGGCGACGAGCGTGAGCTGGGCGATGTCAGCGCCTTCTTCGGCGCTTTGCTGCAGTACCCGGCCAGCACCGGCGAAGTGTTCGATTACCGTGAAGTCGTCGAGCGCTTCCACGCCGCCAACGCCCTGGTCGCCGTGGCCGCCGACCTGCTGGCGCTGACGCTGCTGACCCCACCAGGCGAGTTCGAAGCGGACGTGGCCATCGGCAGCGCCCAGCGCTTTGGCGTACCCCTGGGCTTTGGCGGGCCGCACGCGGCTTACTTCGCCACTCGCGACGCCTTCAAGCGTGACATGCCGGGCCGCCTGGTCGGTGTGTCGATCGACCGCTTCGGCAAGACCGCCCTGCGTTTGGCCATGCAAACCCGCGAGCAGCATATCCGCCGCGAAAAGGCCACCAGCAACATCTGCACCGCCCAGGTGCTGCTGGCCAACATTGCCAGCATGTTCGCCGTGTACCACGGCCCTGCGGGCCTCAAGCGCATCGCCGAACGCACCCACGCGCTGACCGCGATCCTCGCTGCCGGCCTGAAAACCCTCGGCGTGCAAGTGGTCGGCGAGACCGCCTTCGACACCCTGACCCTGGCTACCGGCGGCGCTACCGCCAGCCTGCACGACAAGGCACGCGCCCAGCGCATCAACCTGCGCCAGATCGACGCCGCGCACCTGGGCCTGTCGCTCGACGAGACCAGCACCCAGGCTGACGTCGAGGCGCTGTGGCAGCTGTTCGGTGGCCAGCAGGCCCAACCGGACTTCGCCGCCCTGGCCGCCAGTACCGGCTCGCGTCTGCCTGCCGCCCTGCTGCGCCAGTCGGCCATCCTCGAACACCCGGTGTTCAACCGCTACCACAGCGAAACCGAGCTGATGCGCTACCTGCGCCGCCTGGCCGACAAGGACCTGGCGCTGGACCGCAGCATGATCCCGCTGGGCTCGTGCACCATGAAGCTCAACGCCGCCAGTGAAATGATCCCGGTGACCTGGGCCGAGTTCGGTAACCTGCACCCGTTCGCCCCGGCCGAGCAAAGCCAGGGTTACCTGCAGATGACCACCGAGCTGGAAGCCATGCTCTGCGCCGCCACCGGCTATGACGCCGTGTCGCTGCAACCCAATGCCGGCTCCCAGGGTGAATACGCGGGCCTGCTGGCCATCCGTGCCTACCACCGCAGCCGCGGCGAAAGCCATCGCGACATCTGCCTGATCCCGTCCTCGGCTCATGGCACCAACCCGGCAACCGCACACATGGCCGGTATGCGCGTCGTGGTCACCGCGTGTGACGCGCGTGGCAACGTCGATGTCGAGGATCTGCGCGCCAAGGCGATCGAGCACCGCGAGCGCCTTGCCGCGATCATGATCACCTACCCGTCGACCCACGGCGTGTTCGAAGAAGCGATCGGCGAGATCTGCGCGATCATTCACGACAACGGCGGCCAGGTGTACATCGACGGCGCCAACATGAACGCCATGGTGGGCCTGTGCGCACCGGGCAAGTTCGGCGGCGACGTTTCGCACCTGAACCTGCACAAGACCTTCTGCATTCCGCACGGCGGTGGTGGCCCAGGCGTCGGCCCGATCGGCGTCAAGTCGCACCTGGCGCCGTTCATGCCCGGCCACGCGCAACTGGACAACCGTGACGGCGCGGTATGCGCCGCACCGTTCGGCAGCGCCAGCATTCTGCCGATCACCTGGATGTACATCCGCATGATGGGCGGTGCCGGCCTCAAGCGTGCCTCGCAGATGGCGATCCTCAATGCCAACTACATCGCCCGCCGCCTGGAAGAGCACTATCCTGTTCTGTACACCGGTGGCAATGGCCTGGTCGCCCACGAGTGCATCCTCGACCTGCGCCCGCTCAAGGACACCAGCGGCATCAGCGTCGACGACGTGGCCAAGCGCCTGATCGACTTCGGCTTCCACGCCCCGACCATGTCCTTCCCGGTGGCCGGCACGCTGATGATCGAGCCGACCGAAAGCGAGGCCAAGGAAGAACTGGACCGCTTCTGCGATGCGATGATCCAGATCCGCGAAGAGATTCGCGCGGTGGAGAACGGTAGCCTGGACAAGGATGACAACCCGCTGAAGAACGCGCCGCACACCGCTGCCGAGCTGGCTGGCGAGTGGGCCCACGGTTACAGCCGCGAACAGGCGGTGTACCCGCTGCCAAGCCTGGTGGAAGGCAAGTACTGGCCGCCTGTGGGCCGGGTCGACAATGTGTTCGGCGACCGCAACCTGGTGTGCGCCTGCCCGTCGATCGAGAGCTACCAGGACGCCTGACCGCGTGGGGCCGCTGCGCGGCCCATCGCCGGCAAGCCGGCTCTCACAGGTTACGCGGCAGGTTGCAGCACCTGTGGCAGCTGGCTTGCCGGCGATGGGCTGCGCAGCAGCCCCAATGGGATAACCGGATACCTCTGGAGCAAGCACCATGTCACTGAGCGTCTTCGACCTGTTCAAGATCGGCATCGGCCCCTCCAGCTCACACACGGTCGGCCCGATGCGCGCTGCCGCGCGGTTCGCCGAAGGCTTGCGCCGCGACGGCCTGCTGGCCAGCACCGCCAGCGTCAAGGCCGAACTGTATGGCTCGCTGGGGGCCACGGGCAAAGGCCATGGCAGCGACAAGGCGGTATTGCTTGGCCTGGAAGGCGAGCACCCCGATACCGTCGACACCGAAGCCATTCCCGCCCGCCTGCAGGCAATCCGTGAAAGCGGCCACCTGCGCCTGCTCGGTGAACACAGCATCGCCTTCATTGAGAAACAGCACCTGGCGCTGATCCGCAAGCCTTTGGCCTACCACCCCAATGGCATGATCTTTCGCGCCTTCGACGCGGCCGGCCTGCAAATCCGCAGCCGGGAGTACTACTCGGTAGGCGGCGGTTTCGTGGTCGATGAAGAGGCCGCCGGGCTGGACCGTATCGTCGAAGACAGCACCGTTCTCACCTACCCGTTCAAGACCGCCAAGCAACTGCTCGGGCATTGCACCGCCCATCATCTCTCGGTGAGCCAGGTGATGCTGGCCAACGAGGCGGCCTGGCGCCCCGAGGCCGAAACCCGTGCAGGTCTGCTGCGGATCTGGCAGGTGATGCAGGATTGCGTCGCCGCCGGTTACCGGCACGAGGGCATCCTGCCGGGCGGGCTCAAGGTCAAACGCCGGGCACCAGCACTGTACCGCCAACTCAGCCAGCACCCGGAAGCCAACCTTCGCGATGCGTTGTCGGTACTTGACTGGGTCAACCTCTATGCCTTGGCGGTCAACGAGGAAAACGCCTACGGCGGGCGCGTGGTCACTGCCCCGACCAACGGTGCAGCGGGCATCGTACCGGCGGTACTGCACTACTACATGCGCTTCGTCCCCGGCGCCAGTGAAGACGGCGTGGTGCGTTTTCTACTGACTGCCGCGGCCATCGGCATCCTGTACAAGGAAAACGCCTCGATCTCCGGGGCCGAGGTCGGCTGCCAGGGCGAAGTCGGCGTGGCCTGCTCGATGGCAGCCGGCGCCTTGTGCGAGGTGATGGGCGGTAGCGTGCAACAGGTGGAAAACGCCGCCGAGATCGGAATGGAGCACAACCTGGGCCTGACCTGCGACCCGATCGGTGGGCTGGTACAGGTGCCCTGTATCGAGCGCAACGCCATGGGCTCGGTCAAGGCCATCAATGCGGTGCGCATGGCCCTGCGTGGCGACGGGCAGCACTACGTGTCGCTCGACAAGGTCATCCGTACCATGCGCCAGACCGGCGCCGACATGAAAAGCAAATACAAGGAGACCGCCCGCGGCGGTCTGGCCGTCAACATCATCGAATGTTGACCCGACAACAAAACCCAAGGAGTCACCGATGTCCGAAACACTGCACAAGACCCCGCTGCACGCCCTGCACCTGGAACTGGGCGCGCGCATGGTGCCATTCGCCGGCTTCGACATGCCGGTGCAGTACCCGCTGGGCGTGCTCAAGGAGCACCTGCACACCCGTGAGCAGGCCGGGCTGTTCGATGTCTCGCACATGGGCCAGATCATGCTGCGCGGCAAGGATGCCGCCCAGGCCCTGGAAAGCCTGGTGCCAGTGGATATCATCGACCTGCCGGTGGGCATGCAGCGCTATGCCATGTTCACCAACGAGCAAGGTGGCATCCTCGACGACCTGATGGTTGCCAACCTGGGCGACGACACGCTGTTCCTGGTGGTCAATGCCGCCTGCAAGGCGCAGGACCTGGCCCACCTGCAGCAGCATATCGGTGACCGTTGCCAGATTCAGCCACTGTTCGAGGAGCGTGCCCTGCTCGCCCTGCAAGGCCCGGCCGCAGTCACCGTGCTCGCGCGCCTGGCCCCGGAAGTGGCCGGCATGACCTTCATGCAGGTACGCCCCGTCACCCTGCTGGGCGAAGACTGCTACGTCAGCCGCTCAGGCTACACCGGCGAAGACGGGTATGAGATTTCGGTGCCGGCCAAGGCCGCCGAAGCCCTGGCCCGCCACCTGCTGGCCGATCCGCAGGTGCAGCCAATCGGCTTGGGCGCGCGCGACTCTCTGCGCCTGGAAGCTGGCCTGTGCCTGTATGGCCACGACATGGATACCGCCACCACGCCGGTCGAGGCCAGCCTGCTCTGGGCCGTGTCCAAGGTTCGCCGTGCCGAAGGGGCGCGTGCCGGCGGCTTCCCCGGCGCCGAGGTGATATTTGCCCAGCAGCAAGCAGGCGTGGCCCGCAAGCGTGTGGGCCTGCTGCCACAGGAACGTACGCCGGTGCGTGAAGGCGCAGAGATTGTCGATGCCGCTGACAAGCCCGTGGGCAAAGTCAGCAGTGGCGGCTTCGGCCCGACACTTGGCGCGCCGGTGGCCATGGGTTATGTCGATATCGAACATGGCGCGCTGGACACGCCACTGTTTGCCTTGGTGCGCGGCAAGAAGGTTGCCTTGAAAGTCAGCAAAACGCCTTTTGTGGCGCAACGTTACTATCGCGGTTGAACGCGGTACATGAGGTTTGCGGGCAGGTCGACTTATTCGTTTTCGAACCTGCTCCATAACTTATGAACATGGCGCCAGGCCAGGCGTCATGCCGTTTGCGACGAATTTTCCAGTTATCGAAAAAAGCCCGATTTTCCAGCTGACCAAGGGCTTGTTTTTTTCTTGGGAGTTGGCGTAGAGTCAATGCACTGTGTTTGCATGGGTCGCAACAGTTCGTGACCTGGGCCAGTAGCCGCAATCTGCTACAACCCGTTCGACGTGACTTACTTTCCTGCAACCCAGCCCAGTACTCTTTCACTTTCGATAACGTGAAAGTAACTGTCATTCAAATTTAAGCTTCATAGGAAATAAGACAATGGCTGAGCGTCAGAACGGTACCGTCAAGTGGTTCAATGACGAGAAAGGTTACGGCTTCATCACCCCAGAAAGCGGTGCTGATCTGTTCGTGCACTTCCGTGCCATCGAGGGCAACGGCTTCAAGAGCCTGAAAGAAGGCCAGAAGGTCACCTTCGAAGCAGTTCAGGGCCAAAAAGGCCTGCAGGCTGACAAGGTTCAAGTCCTCGGCTAAGCCGGTCGCGACTTCGAAGGAAGCCCCTGCCCTGTGCAGGGGCTTTTTTTTGCCCGTAGAATGACGGCTTCATCCTTCGGAGCTGTCCTGCATGCCCAAGCCTCTGCTTTCACCCCAAGGTGATTTCCCGCCGGTCGGCCTGGGCCGGCGCCTGGCGGCGATGTTCTACGATTTCCTGCTGTGTACGGCCCTGCTGATCGTCACCGCAGGGGCTTACAAGATGATCCAGATGGCGATCATCGGCGAGGCGCGTATGCGCGAACTGACCGAGGCTGGTGCCCTGGACGGCGACCCGCTGCTGTCGACGATCCTGCTGTTTGCGCTGTTCGGTTTCTTTGCCAAGTTCTGGACCCACGGCGGGCAGACTCTGGGCATGCAGGTATGGGGCGTGCGCGTGCAAAACCCTGATGGCAGCGCAATCAGCCTGTGGCAGGCGCTGCTGCGCTTTATCGTGTCGATCGCCTCATGGCTGTGCCTGGGGCTGGGGTTTCTCTGGTCGCTGATCGACAAGCGAAAGCGCGGCTGGCATGACATTTATTCGCAAACCGAGTTGGTGCGGGTGCCAAAACAGACGAAATGACAGCCAAGCAATTAAGGGACCGCTTTGCGGCCCATCGCCGGCAAGCCGGCTCCCACAAGTACCGCGCCTCGCTTGAGGGCTGCGCTGTACCGGTGGGAGCCGGCTTGCCGGCGATGGGCTGCATAGCAGCCCTGCTAACGCTACCTGACCGGCATCAACCTCAAGGTCGGCTTTCTCACCTCAGCAGGCCATCATCCCGCCCGGCGCAGTAACCATACGCCGGCCAGCGCACACACACCGGCCGGGATCACCACCGCCAACAGCGGCGGGAAGCCGAACACCTGGCTCGAAGGGCCAAGCAGGTCGCCGGCAATACGGAACACAAAACCCACCAGTACGCCAGTGAACACGCGTTGGCCGAGGGTCACCGAACGCAGCGGCCCGAAGATGAACGAAATCGCCATCAACACCAACGCCGCTGTCACCGCCGGCTGCAGCACCTTGGTCCAGAACGCCAGCCAGTAACGGGCATTGTTCAGGCCTTGCTCGGACAGGTAGTGGATGTAATCCCAAAGCCCGGTGATCGACAGCGACTCCGGAGCCAACACCACGGTATTGAGCAATTGTGGGGTCACTGAGACATCCCAGCGTTCTTCCGGGCTCTTCACCACTTCAGTGTGATCGCCACGGAAGTAGGTGGTACTGACATCGCTGAGTATCCAATGATCGGTCTCGTAACGTGCCCGGCGCGCGAAACTCGAGGTGACGATCTTGCGCGCTTCGTCAAAGCGGTAGCGGGTCACGCCCAGCAGCAGGCCATTGGGCTGCACCGAGTTGATATGCACGAACTCATCACCCTGACGGTGCCACATACCGCGCTTGGAGCTCTGCGCCTCACCGCCGCCCTGGGCCAGGGAACGGTCGGCCTGGGCCTTGTTCTCGCTGATCGGCGCCACGTACTCACCAATCAGCAGGCCGACCAGCATCAGCACCAGCATGGGCTTCATCACCGCCCATACGATACGCCCGATGGACACCCCGGCGGCACGCATGATGGTCAGTTCGCTGCTGCTGGCCAGGCTGCCCAGGCCGATCAGGCAGCCGATCAATGCCGCCATCGGCAACATGTCATACAGCCGGCGGGGGGCCGTGAGCAGAGTGAACCAGCCCGCATCCATGACGGTATAGGTATCGCTCAGGTCGCTCATCTCATCGATGAATGCGAACAACGAAGCCAGGCCCAGGATGATGCCCAGCACTGCCAGGATGGCCAGCAACACGCTCTGGCCGATGTAGCGGTCGAGCTTAACCATACGCCACCTCCGCACGACGGGCGGCACGCTTGAGGCGCAGCGGCTCCCAGTACATCAGCCCCAGACCGATGAGCAGGAACAGGGCATGCACCCACCACATGCCCAGGGCGATCGGCAGCTTGCCTTTCTCCAGAGCGCCACGTACGGAAATCAGCATCGTCAGGTAGGCCATGTACAGAAGGATCGCCGGCAGCAGCTTGAGGAAGCGGCCCTGGCGTGGATTGACCCGGGACAGCGGCACTGCCAGCAGGGTCACGATGAATACCAGGATCGGCAACGAGATGCGCCATTGCAGCTCGGCACGTTCCCGTAGCCCGGCATTGCCGATCAGTTGGGAGGTAGGAATGGCTTCACGCTCGGTCACTTCCTCGCTGACTTCAGGCTTGGGCAACAGCACGCCATAAGTGTCGTACTTGATCGCCCGGTAATTGGCCTGGCCAGGGTTGCCGTCATAGCGGTAGCCATTCTGCAGCACCAGATAGCGATTGCCGTCGGCCTGTACTTCCTGGTGGCCCTTCTCGGCTACCAGCACCGACGGTGCACGGTCCTTGGTCTTGTCCTGGCTGAAGCGCTTCTCGGAGATGAACACACCGGTGAGGTTGCTGCGGTCATCGGTCAACTGCTCGGTGTAGGTCACCCGCGAACCGTCGCGCAGGGTCTGGAAGCGGCCCGGCACCAAGGTATCGAATTCGGTCAGGGCATCCTGCTGGCCAATGATCTGCTGCACCTGGGCAACGCCCAGTGGCGCCAGGCTCAGGCTCAGCCAGGCGACTACCAAGGCGACCAGCGCCGCGGGTGCCATGGTAAGACCGAGCAGGCGCTGCTGGCTCATGCCAGTGGCCGACAGCACGGTCATCTCGCTTTCCAGATACAGCCGGCCATAGGCCAGAAGGATGCCGAGGAACAGCCCCAATGGCAGGATCAGTTGCAAGAAACCGGGCAGGCGGAAGCCCATGATCAGGAACAGCACGCTCGGGTCGAGCACGCCCTGGGCCGCCTGGGCCAGGTACTTGATGAAACGCCCGCTCATGATGATCACCAGCAGCACTGCGCTGACGGCGCTCAAGGTCACCAGGACCTCGCGGGAGAGATAACGAAAGACGATCAAACCAGACACTCCTGGGTTGTCAGGGGCGGACTGCCAAACAAAGGCTTACGACAGCCAAGACCAATGCCGGTTCGCCAGGGGCGAACCTCCTTGTAAAGTGCGCGCATTATCCTGTGATTGACCGCGCCTGTCACTTGGCCGCGCATCCAGGCTGACAACGGGGTTGTCAGCACGCTTGCCGCAGGCTCAAACTGGCAGCTTTTCCACTGGCGCGCGACCACGCGGCCAGGCCCGCCCAGAGCGCAAGTACACAAAGCGCCAACTGCACAGATCATTCGGGGACCCTGACATGGAACTGGTTGTAAAAAGCGTAGCTGCTGCATCCGTAAAAACTGCCACCCTGGTCGTACCGGTCGGCGAAGGGCGCAAGCTCGGCGCCGTTGCCAAAGCTGTAGACCTGGCCACCGACGGCGCCATCAGTGCCATGCTCAAGCGTGGCGACCTGGCAGGCAAGCCTGGCCAGACGCTGCTGCTGCAAAGCCTGCCTGGCCTGAAGGCCGAGCGCGTACTGCTGGTGGGCAGCGGCAAGGACGACGCCCTCGGTGACCGCGCCTGGCGCAAACTGGTCACCAGCGTTGCCGGCGTACTGAAAGGCCTCAACGGCAGCGACGCGGTGCTGGCACTGGACGACATCGCCGTCAGCAACCGTGATGCCCACTACGGCAAATATCGCCTGCTGGCCGAAACCCTGCTCGATGGCGAGTACGTGTTCGACCGCTTCAAGAGCCAGAAAGCCGAGCCACGCGCGCTGAAAAAGGTCACCCTGCTGACCGACAAGGCCGGCCTGGCCGAAGTGGAGCGGGCGGCAAGCCACGCCACCGCCATCGCCACCGGCATGGCCTTCACCCGCGACCTGGGCAACCTGCCGCCAAACCTCTGCCACCCAAGCTACCTGGCCGAGCAGGCCAAGGAGCTGGGCAAGGCTCACAAAGGCCTCAAGGTCGAAATCTTCGACGAAAAGAAGATCAAGGACCTGGGCATGGGCGCGTTCTACGCGGTCGGCCAGGGCAGCGAGCAGCCGCCACGCCTGATCGTCCTGCAATACCAGGGCGCCAAGAAGAGCGACAAACCCTTCGTGCTGGTCGGTAAAGGCATCACCTTCGACACCGGCGGCATCAGCCTCAAGCCCGGCGCCGGCATGGACGAAATGAAGTACGACATGTGTGGCGCCGCCAGCGTGTTCGGCACCCTGCGCGCCGTGCTCGAACTGAAGCTACCGATCAACCTGGTGTGCATCCTGGCCTGCGCCGAGAACATGCCGAGCGGCAACGCCACCCGGCCTGGCGACATCGTC
This sequence comes from Pseudomonas sp. WHRI 8519, assembly GCF_040224055.2. Lineage (NCBI taxonomy): Bacteria > Pseudomonadati > Pseudomonadota > Gammaproteobacteria > Pseudomonadales > Pseudomonadaceae > Pseudomonas > Pseudomonas sp. WHRI 8519. Next base: position 4,992,856 of record NZ_CP167996.1, read on the forward strand.
ACCACCATGAGCGGGCAGACCGTTGAAATCCTCAACACCGACGCTGAAGGCCGCCTGGTGCTGTGCGATGCACTGACCTACGCCGAACGCTTCAAGCCACAAGCGGTGATCGACATCGCCACCCTGACCGGCGCGTGCATCGTGGCCCTCGGCAGCCACACTGCTGGCCTGCTGGGCAACAACGACGAGCTGATCGGCCAGTTGCTCGATGCCGGCAAGCGTGCCGACGACCGCGCCTGGCAGCTGCCGCTGTTCGATGAGTACCAGGAGCAACTGGACAGCCCGTTCGCCGACATCGCCAACATCGGTGGGCCGAAGGCCGGCACCATCACCGCAGCCTGCTTCCTGTCGCGGTTCGCCAAGGCCTACAACTGGGCGCACCTGGACATCGCCGGCACCGCCTGGGTCAGTGGGGGCAAGGACAAGGGCGCCACTGGCCGGCCGGTGCCGCTGCTGACCCAGTACCTGCTCGACCGCGCCAGCGCCTGATGCCGTGAGGCCGGTGATGCCCCATGGCGTCACCGGCCGACGGAGCGAACCATGAGTAAAGTCGATTTCTACATCCTGCCCACCGACTCGCTGTCGGCACGGCTGGATTTCGCCTGCAAGCTGTGCGAGAAGGCGTGGCGCCTCGGGCACCGGGTCTACCTGCATTGCCAGGATGCCGAACAGCGCGGCGAGCTGGACCAACGCCTGTGGCAGTTCAACGGCGAAGCGTTCGTACCCCACGACCTGGCAGAGGCCCACGCTGACGCCACCGTGGCCTTGGGTTTGGCCGACAACGCCGGCGAGCACCGGGATCTGCTGATAAACCTGGGCGCTGCTGTGCCCGGCTTTGTCGGGCAATTCGAGCGGGTTGCCGAAATCGTCGTCGAGCAAGCGGATATCCGCCAATCGGCCCGCGAACGATTCCGTTTCTACCGCGAACAGGGCTATGCTCTGCAAGACCACCGCTTACAGCGACTTTGACGACGATGGACAAGCCTTCCGCCCTACCCGATTCCGCCCATCTGCTTGACGACCTCGAGTCGATCCGCCAGCTGCTGGGCGACGCCGACCTGCAACCACCGCTGCTCACCGAGACGGTGGAGCAGATTCCGCTGCTGCTCGATACCCCGGCCGGCAACACCCTGCCAGCACCTGAGGCGGCTGCCGCACCGGCCGAAGCGGAGCCCGAAGAAAACCCGCAGACCCGCCGCCAGGACACCCTGCTGCACCTGGAAGCCGAGCTACGCGCCGCAGCGCAATTGATCATGCAGGACGTGATCAACGACTTCACCCCGCATATCGAAACCGAGATCAAGCGCCGGCTCGATGCGCGTATCGAGCGGCTGATCAAGCGCTCTGAGTAAGCCTTGCCAAACGCGGCGGATTCTTCGCGGGTTTACCCCGTGAAGAGTGCCCATAGGTCTTGCAGCTTGTCGCTTGAAGCTCGCAGCTCCGTTATACTTCCCGGCTTTCCCGAATTAATGCACAGGGTCCCGCCGCGCATGGATAAGACCTACCAGCCGCACGCCATCGAAACTTCCTGGTACAACACCTGGGAGTCCGAGAACTATTTCGCTCCACAAGGTGCAGGTGAGTCCTACACCATCATGATCCCGCCACCGAACGTGACGGGCAGCCTGCACATGGGCCACGGTTTCAACAACGCGATCATGGACGCTCTGATCCGTTTCCGTCGCATGCAAGGCCGCGACACCCTGTGGCAGCCAGGTACCGACCACGCCGGTATCGCCACCCAGATGCTGGTCGAGCGCCAGCTCGAAGCCAAGGGCCAGAACCGTCACGACCTCGGCCGTGAAGCCTTCCTGGACAAGGTCTGGGAATGGAAAGAGCAGTCCGGCGGCAATATCAGCCGGCAGATCCGTCGCCTGGGCTCGTCGGTGGACTGGAGCCGCGAACGCTTCACCATGGATGACGGCCTGTCCGAAGCGGTCAAGGAAGCCTTCGTTCGCCTGCATGAAGACGGCCTGATCTACCGTGGCAAGCGCCTGGTCAACTGGGACACCAAGCTGCACACGGCCATCTCCGACCTCGAAGTGGAAAACCATGACGAGAAAGGCCACCTGTGGAACCTGCGTTACCCGCTGGCCGACGGCGCCAGAACTGCCGATGGCCAGGATTACCTGGTGGTTGCCACCACTCGCCCGGAAACCCTGCTGGGCGATGCGGCGGTAGCGGTCAACCCGAACGATGAGCGCTACCAGGCCCTGATCGGCAAATTCGTCGAATTGCCGCTGGTCGGCCGCCGCATCCCGATCATCGCCGATGACTACTGCGACCCCGAGTTCGGCACAGGCTGCGTGAAGATCACCCCGGCCCACGACTTCAATGACTATGAAGTCGGCAAGCGCCACAACCTGCCGCTGCTCAACATCTTCGACAAGAACGCCCTGGTGCTGCCCGCCGCCCAGGCATTCAACCTCGATGGCAGCGTCAATGAGCAGGCGGACACCCGCCTGCCCGCCCAGTACGCAGGCCTGGACCGGTTCGTTGCGCGCAAGCAGATCGTCGCCGACCTGGACGCTCAGGGCCTGCTGGTCAGCATCGACGACCATGCACTGAAAGTACCGAAAGGCGACCGCTCCGGCACCATCATCGAGCCGTGGCTGACCGACCAGTGGTACGTTTCCACCAAGCCGCTGGCCGAACCTGCGATTGCCGCCGTTGAAGATGGCCGCATCCAGTTCGTGCCCAAGCAGTACGAAAACATGTATTTCTCCTGGATGCGCGACATCCAGGATTGGTGCATCAGTCGTCAGCTGTGGTGGGGCCACCGGATCCCGGCGTGGTACGACGAGGCCGGCCAGGTCTATGTCGGCCGCAACGAAGCCGAAGTGCGCACCAAGCACAACCTGGGCGCCGACGTGGTACTGCGCCAGGACGACGACGTGCTCGACACCTGGTTCAGCTCGGGCCTGTGGACCTTCTCCACCCTGGGCTGGCCGGAACAGACCGAATTCCTCAAGAAATTCCACTCCACCGACGTGCTGGTCACTGGCTTTGACATCATCTTCTTCTGGGTTGCCCGGATGATCATGCTGACCATGCACCTGATCAAGAACGAGGATGGCACCCCGCAGGTCCCGTTCAAGACCGTGTATGTGCACGGCCTGGTACGTGACGGCCAGGGCCAGAAGATGTCCAAGTCCAAGGGCAACGTGCTCGACCCACTGGACATCGTTGACGGCATCACCCTGGACGCCCTGCTGGAAAAACGCACCAGCGGCATGATGCAGCCCAAGCTGGCCGAGAAGATCGCCAAGCAGACCAAAGCCGAGTTCCCAGAAGGCATCGCCAGCTACGGCACCGACGCCCTGCGCTTCACCTTCTGCTCGCTGGCCTCCACTGGCCGCGACATCAAGTTCGACATGGGCCGCGTCGAAGGCTATCGCAACTTCTGCAACAAGATCTGGAACGCTGCCCGCTATGTGCTGGACAAGGGCGAGGACTGCGGGCAGAACGGCGAAGCCTGCGAGCTGTCGCTTGCCGACCGCTGGATCATCTCGCAGCTGCAACGCACCGAAGCCGAAGTGACCCGCCAGCTCGAGCAGTTCCGTTTCGACCTGGCCAGCCAAGCCCTGTACGAGTTCATCTGGAACCAGTACTGCGACTGGTACCTGGAACTGTCCAAGCCGGTACTGTGGGACGAAAACGCTCCGGTAGAGCGCGCGCGCGGCACCCGTCGCACCTTGGTGCGCGTGCTGGAAGTGGCGCTGCGCCTGGCTCATCCGTTCATGCCGTTCATCACCGAAGAAATCTGGCAGCGCATCGCGCCGCTGGCAGGCATCAACGGCAAGACCATCATGCTGCAGCCGTGGCCAGTGGCCAATGAAAGCCGCATCGATGCCGCCGCCGAAGGCGATATCGAATGGCTCAAGGAACTGATGGTCGGCCTGCGTAACATCCGCGCCGAAATGAACATCGGCCCGGGCAAGCCCCTGCCACTGTTCCTGAAGAACGCCAACGCCGACGACCAGCGCCGCCTGCAGGAAAACGAAGCCCTGCTCAAGAAGCTGGCCAAGGTCGAGTCGTTCACCGTGCTCGGCGAGGCCGAAGAAGCGCCGCTGTCGGCCACCGCACTGGTGGGCGATCTGCAGGTGCTGGTACCGATGGCTGGCCTGATCGACAAGGACGCCGAGCTGGCTCGCCTGAACAAGGAAATCCAGCGCCTGCAAGGTGAAGTGCAACGCGTCGGCGGCAAGCTGTCGAATGCTGCCTTCGTCGACAAGGCACCGCCTGCGGTGATCGAGAAGGAGCGCGCCAAGCTGGCAGAGGCCGAGCAGGCCCTGGCCAACTTCACCGAACAGCATGCGCGGATCGCTGCGCTGTAACCTAAAGTGAAGCCATCGCGGGCTGCTTTGGCAGCCCATCGCCGGCATGCCGGCTCCAACACGTACAGTGGTGTACCTGGGGGAGCCGGCTTGCCGGCGATGCTTTTTCAGGACACCCACCATGACCCAGAAACCCACCCTGCACCCGCGCAACCGCCATCAGGGGCGCTACGACTTCCCCAGCCTGATCAAGGCCCACCCGGACCTGGCTCGTTTCACCATCACCAACCCTCACGGTAAACCCAGCATCGACTTCGCCAACCCCGAAGCCGTGCGGGTGTTCAACCGCGCCTTGCTCAAGGCCCAGTACGGCATCCAGCACTGGGACATTCCCGCCGATTACCTGTGCCCGCCGATACCCGGCCGCGCCGACTACATTCACGTCGCCGCCGACCTGCTGGCCGAGGACAACGCAGGTGAAGTGCCCAAAGGCGCTCAGGTGCGCGCCCTGGACATTGGCGTGGGTGCCAACTGCATCTACCCGCTGCTCGGCCACAGCGATTACCGCTGGCGCTTCCTTGGCTCGGACATCGACCCAGTGGCACTGGCCTCGGCCAAGGCCATCGTTCAGGCCAACACGCTGAGCAAGGCCATCGCACTGCGCCAACAGAACGATCCCAAGCTCATTCTCGGTGGCCTGCTGGAGGAAGACGAACGCTTCGACCTGACCTTGTGCAACCCGCCCTTCCACGCCTCCCGCGACGAAGCCACCCGCGGTAGCCAGCGCAAGTGGAAGAACCTCGGTAAACAGGACCCCAAGCGCAAGCTGCCCGTGCTCAACTTCGGCGGGCAGAACAACGAGCTGTGGTGTGAAGGTGGCGAGATCCGCTTCGTCAGCCAGCTGGTTGGCGAAAGCGTGCAGTACGCCTTGCAGGTATTGTGGTTCACCAGCCTGGTGTCCAAGGCCAGCAACCTGCCGGGCATCGAAGCGGCGCTGAAAAAAGCCGGGGCCAAGGCCGTACGCATCGTTGAGATGGGCCAGGGGCAGAAACAAAGCCGTATGGTTGCGTGGAGCTTCCACGACCATGGCCAACGCCAGGCCTGGAACGCCCGACGCAAATCACAGGCATGAAAAAACCGCGCCCGGGCAAGCCGGGCGCGGTTTCGTCAATGCATCAACGAATTACTTGTTGATAGCGTCGGTCAGCGACTTGGCCGGCACGAACTTGACGACTTTCTTGGCAGCGATTTCGATGGCGGCGCCAGTCGAAGGGTTGCGGCCGGTACGGGCAGGACGCTCGGAGACTTTCAGCTTGCCGATGCCTGGCAGAGTGATTTCAGCGCCGTTTTCCAGCTGGTCGGCAACGATCTGGCCCAGTTGCTCCAGAGCGTTTTTGGCGGTGGCTTTCGGCTGAGCGATCGACTCGGCGATATCGGCAATCAGTTGGTCTTTGGTCAATGCCATGGTGGTGTTCCTTCCCTATCAAATTCAGTGGTTATGCAGCGCTCTACGACGTTATCGGGCCAGCCCCTGAAGTCTGGAGGGCCGCGCCAATCGGGCATGTAGATGCACAAATCGGCGTTTGGTTCGACACGGCGCAAGTGCGCTGCCAGCAATGCGCCACCCGAGGTGCGCAAGACCGCGCAAAGCTACCACAGGAATGGATAAATATCCGCTGCTCGCTTCAATTTAGTGCAGGTTTTTCGGGGGTTTTAGCCAAATTCGCTAAAAATTGAACAAAAAAACAACAACCGGCATTTCTGCCAACATCCGGCCACTGCATCACCTGCCGTCTGCGGTAAACTTCCCCACTTTTGCAGCGCGGCGCCTGGCCGCCCACGACTGACCGAGAATTCCATGCCAATCCGTCATTGCATCGTTCACCTGATCGACAAGAAGCCCGATGGCAGCCCCGCCGTGCTCCACGCACGGGATACCGAGCTGGGTGCATCGGACGCTATCGAAAACCTGCTGGCCGACCTCAACGACAGCTACAACGCCAAGCAGGGCAAAGCCTGGGGCTTCTTCCACGGTGAATCCGGCGCCTACCCGCTGAGCGGCTGGCTCAAGCAGTACCTGGAAGAAGAAAAGGACTTTGCCGCCTTCAGCCGCGTTGCCGTTGAGCATCTGCAAAAACTGATGGAAGAATCCAACCTGTCCACTGGCGGCCACATCCTGTTTGCCCACTACCAGCAAGGCATGACCGACTACCTGGCCATCGCTCTGCTGCACCACAGCGAAGGCGTGGCGGTGAACGCCGAGCTGGATGTGACGCCTTCGCGGCACCTGGACCTGGGCCAGTTGCACCTGGCGGCACGTATCAACTTGTCGGAGTGGAAGAACAACCAGAACTCCAAGCAGTACATCTCGTTCATCAAGGGCAAGAATGGCAAGAAGGTTTCGGACTACTTCCGTGACTTCATCGGCTGCCAGGAAGGCGTCGACGGCCCAGGCGAAACCCGTACCCTGCTCAAGGCGTTCAGCGACTTCGTTGAAAGCGAGGACCTGCCGGAAGAAGCCGCACGCGAAAAGACCCAGACCCTGGTCGACTACGCCACCACCCAGACCAAACTGGGCGAGCCGGTAACCTTGGAAGAGCTGTCCAGCCTGATCGACGAAGACCGCCCCAAGGCCTTCTACGACCATATCCGCAACAAGGACTACGGCCTGTCGCCAGAGATCCCGGCGGACAAACGTACCCTCAACCAGTTTCGCCGCTTCACCGGGCGTGCCGAAGGCCTGTCGATCAGCTTCGAAGCGCATCTGCTGGGGGACAAGGTGGAGTATGACGAGGCGGCGGGTACACTGATCATCAAAGGCCTGCCGACGCAGCTGGTGGACCAGCTCAAGCGCCGCAAGGACTGATCAACCGTTGGCATAGGAGGCGACCAACGCCTCCTTGGCTGCTTTGCGCAACTTCTTCACCAGGCGCTCCTGGCGCAATGCCTCGCCCTTGTCCGGCCATTGCTCGACGTAGACCAGCGCCTGCGCCGGGCTGGTCTTGAAATACCGCGCCCCCTGCCCTTTCTGATGCGCCACGAAACGCCGCTGCGGATCATCACTGATGCCGCAGTACAGCGATCCATTGGCAGCGCGCACCAGGTAGACATACCAAGGTTTGCAGATGGGTTTTTCCGATACGTCGCTCACGATGCTTGTGCCTGGCTGCGAAGCGCACAGCTTAACCGCTCACTTCGCCTGCTGAAACGCACGCAGCCCTTTGAATGCCTGCTGGCGCACTTTGTTCTGCAGCATGGGCGACCACCCCAGCAACACACCGGGGGCACCCAACGCCTGACGCGACCAGCGCCACAGGTCGAAGCTGTCATCGTGCTGGCAGATCAACCCGTCGCGGATGACGAAGCGCGCCTGAATATCGTTGACCACGGTACGGCCGGTCTGGCTGAACAGGTACGTCGCCACCCAATGTGCGCAGGCGCTGCGCTCGTCTGCGCGGACATGGTCGAATGTCAGAGAGAAATCCTTGGCCCGTGTGGTGAGCATCCGCCACATGTCACCGGCATCACGGCCGCGCAGGGTACCGAAAACCGGGTCACTGAAGACGATGTCCTCGCTGTAGCAAGCCACCATCGCTTCAGCGTCCAGGCGCTGGAAAGCTTGATAGAAGCGGGTGATCAGGTCACGGTTGGCATCGCTCATGGGCAGGCCCGTCCTGGGAATGGAAAGCTGCACGATAATCTGTGGGCAGCGGCAATGCCATGCCCATTTGCAACGTGAATGCAGGCTGGATCACTGCACGCCTCAAAGCCTTTCGCTGCTCACGTTGACATGCCGCGCCCGCCCCGCCCCAAGGCCGAACACAATGGCTCCCACGCCCAGCACGGCAAAGATCCAGCCCACGGCGGCCCAGCCGCCCGTCATGTCATGCACCAACCCCACGGCAAAGGGGCCCATCGAGGCAAGGGTGTAGCCCACGCCCTGGGCCATGCTCGACAGGTTGGCCGCCACGTGGGCGTCTTTGGAGCGCAGCACGATCAGCGTCAGCGCCAAGGCAAACGTACCGCCCTGCCCCAGCCCCAGCAGCACCGCCCAGCCCCACAGACCAGACAGCGGCGCATACAGGCAACCGAACAGGCCGGCGAGGGTGATGAGCATGACCAGCACGATTGCCAACCGCTGGTCTTTGCCCCGTGTGGCCAGCCAGGGCGCACTCAGCGAGCTGACCAGTTGCACGATCACCGAACCGGAGAGCACCAGGCCCGCCTCGGTCGGGCTCAGGCCACGGCCGATGAGGATAGACGGCAACCAGCCGAACACGATGTAGGCCAGCGATGACTGCAGGCCCATGTACAGGGTTACCTGCCAGGCCAGCGGATCACGCCACAGCCCTTTCACCCGGTAAGCCACCTTGTGCATGCCGTGCCCTTGGTGCGCCTGGGGCGACCAGACCAGCATGGCCAGCAATGCCGGGATCATCCAGAACCCCAGGCCCAAGGCCCAACTGCCGTGCAAGTGCTCGGTCAGCGGCACCGTGGCGCCTGCCGCCATGGCTGCGCCCAGGCAAAGGGCCATGGTGTAGACCCCCGTCAAGGTGCCGGCGTGGCTGGGAAAATCACGCTTGACGATACCAGGCAACAGCACGCCGATGATGCCAATGCTGGCGCCGGCCATGATGCTGCCAAGAAATACCCCGGTGGTACCCAACGCACTGCGCAGCACGATGCCCAGCGCCAGCGTCAGCAAGATGCCGAGGATCACCCGCTCGCTGCCCCAACGCCGCGCAAGCAGCGGTGCAAGGGGCGCGAACAGCCCCAGGCAGAGCACTGGCAAGGTCGTCAGCAGCCCCGCTTCAGAGGCACTGAGGCCAAGGCTTTCACTGACCAGGCCAAGTACCGGGGCCATGCTGGACAGCGCCGGGCGCAGGTTCAAGGCAACCAGTACCAGGCCCAACAACAGCAACCAGGGCCGCTGCAGCACCACAGGCCGGCCCTGCACTTGCGCATCATCGGCTTCGGCATCGATCAGCAGTTCATCCAGCTCGCGCTCGCGGGCAGGTGTGTCACGGGTCATTGGTTCAGCCATGGCCTTCTCGTGGTCAGGATTCGATGAGGGTCCGGCTCAGGCTCTTGGCCCGCTCCGGATCGCGTTGTTCGATGGCGTCGAGGATCTGACCATGCAGATCGAAGGTGGCCTGGCAGCGCGGGACAGTGGCCATGTTGTGCTGCAACGCGGCAGCCACGACACCCGAGAAATAGCGGTACAACTCGCTTAGCGCCGGGTTGTGAGCAGCGTCGATAAGGCGTTGGTGAAACGCCAGGTCGCAACTGACGTAAGCATCCACATCACCATGAAAATGTTCGGCGCTGCCCTGCAACGCGATGCGCAGGGCACGCAAGTCGTCGTCGGTGCGGCGCAGTGCTGCCAAGCCTATCGCCTCGGTTTCCAGGATGTGCCGCGTTTCCCTCGCCTGTTCCAGCGTGCAGCGCGACATTGCCTGGACCGCCTGCAGTGGGTCCAGGCAAGTACGCAGGTAGCTGCCATCGCCCTGGCGGATTTCCACCAGGCCACTGAAGGCGAGCACGCGCATGGCCTCACGCACGGTATTGCGGCTGATGCCCAATTCCAGGGCCAGCTCCGGCTCGGTGGGCAAGCGCTGCCCTACCCGCCAGTCACCTTGGAGAATGCGCTCACGCATGCGCTCCACCGCGAGCTCGACCAAGGATCGCTTGGCCAATTCATTGCCCATGCCTATTCAACCAATCATCCGACGAATTTGCGTATGTTAAGCCAGCGTGGATAGCAGATCAAATCAGCGTGCCGGCCAAACCAAAGGGGCCGCAGTGCGGCCCCTTTGGGTATCAGTTCAACGCGTCGATCAGCGCCTGGTTCATGTCTGGCGTACCAATGGTGATACGCAGGAACTGAGCAATCCGCTGTTGCTTGAAGTGGCGCACAATCACACCTTGCTCACGCAGGCGCGCCGCCAGCTGCGCCGCATCCTCCTGCGGGTGGCGGGCGAAGATGAAGTTGGCCGCCGATGGCAGCACCTCGAAGCCCTTGGCAGTCAACTGTTCAACCAGTGCCTCACGGCTTTCGATCACCTTGCAGCAGGTGTCTTCGAAGTACGCCTGGTCCTCGAACGCTGCAGCAGCGCCGACGATCGCCATGCGGTCCAGCGGGTAGGAGTTGAAGCTGTTCTTGATCCGCTCCAGCGCCTCGATGAGGTCCGGGTGCCCTACCGCCAGGCCGACCCGCAGGCCGGCCAGCGAGCGCGACTTGGACAAGGTCTGGGTCACCAGCAGGTTGTCGTAGCGGTTAACCAGGCTGATCGCCGTCTGGCCACCAAAGTCGATATAGGCTTCATCCACCACCACCACCGAGTCGCGGTTGGCCTGCAACAGCTGCTCGATCGCCTGCAGCGGCAACAGGCAACCGGTCGGCGCGTTCGGGTTGGGGAAGATGATCCCGGCATTGGGCTTGTGGTAGTCCTCGACACGGATCTGGAACTGGTCATCCAGCGCCACCGGCTCGAACGGGATGCCATACAGGCCGCAGTACACGGGGTAAAAGCTGTAGCTGATGTCCGGGAACAACAGCGGGCCACCGTGCTGGAACAGGCCGTGGAAAATGTGCGCCAGCACTTCGTCCGAGCCGTTGCCCACGAACACCTGCCCAGTGGTAACGCCGTAATACTCGGCCACCGCCTGCTTGAGCCGGTCACCGTTAGGGTCCGGGTACAAACGCAGGTTGTCGTTCAGCTCGCCGCGCATGGCTTCCAGGGCCTTGGGCGACGGGCCATAGGGGTTTTCGTTGGTGTTGAGCTTGACCAACCGGGCCAGCTTGGGCTGTTCACCGGGGACGTAAGGCACCAGGTCCTTGACGAAGGGGCTCCAGAATCGACTCATGCTCAGTTCCCCTTGTCTTGGGTCAGGATACGGTATTCGGCGCTGCGGGCGTGGGCGGTCAGGGACTCGCCACGGGCCAGGACCGAGGCGGTGTGGCCCAGCTCGGAGGCCCCCTGCTCGGAGCAGAAGATGATCGACGAACGCTTCTGGAAGTCATAAACCCCCAGTGGCGACGAGAAACGCGCGGTACCGGACGTCGGCAGCACATGGTTGGGGCCGGCGCAGTAGTCGCCGAGCGCCTCGCTGGTGTGACGGCCCATGAAGATAGCGCCGGCGTGCCGGATCTGCCCCAGCCAGGCCTGCGGATCGGCGACCGACAGTTCCAGGTGTTCAGGGGCAATACGGTTGGCCACCTCGATGGCTTGCTGCATGTCGCGCACCTGGATCAACGCGCCCCGGCCATTGATCGATTTCTCGATGATCTCGGCGCGCTCCATGGTTGGCATCAGCTTGTCGATACTGGCGGCCACACGGTCGAGGAACCCGGCATCCGGGCTGACCAGGATGGCCTGGGCGTCTTCGTCGTGTTCGGCCTGGGAGAACAGGTCCATGGCGATCCAGTCGGGGTCCGTCTGGCCGTCACACACCACGAGGATTTCCGAAGGGCCGGCGATCATGTCGATACCGACCTGGCCAAACACATGACGCTTGGCGGTGGCCACGTAGATGTTGCCTGGGCCGACGATCTTGTCCACCTGCGGCACGCTCTCGGTGCCATAGGCCAGGGCCGCGACTGCTTGAGCACCACCCACGGTGAACACGCGGTCGACACCCGCAATGCAGGCAGCAGCCAGTACCAGCTCGTTGACTTCACCGCGCGGCGTCGGCACCACCATGACCACTTCAGCCACACCCGCGACCTTGGCCGGGATGGCGTTCATCAGTACCGACGACGGGTAGGACGCTTTACCGCCAGGTACATACAAGCCGGCGCGATCGAGCGGGGTCACCTTCTGGCCCAATACGGTACCGTCGGCCTCGGTGTACTGCCAGGAGTCCTGCTTCTGCCGCTCGTGGTAGATACGCACGCGCTCGGCGGCTTTCTCAAGGGCTGTACGCTGGGCGTCGGTGATGCGGGTCAGGGCCAGTTCCAGGCGCTCGCGACCCAGGATCAGGTCTTCGATGCTGTTGGCGGCAACGCCGTCGAAACGCTGGGTGAATTCCACCAGCGCCGCATCGCCGCGCTCACGCACGGCCTTGATGATGTCGAGCACGCGCTGGTTGACCGCGTCATCGGACACACTTTCCCAGCTCAGCAGATGATCCAGATGTCGGGCGAAATCCGGATCAGCGGCGTTGAGACGGGCAATTGCAGTAGACACGGTCATGACGAGGGCCTCGATTATTAGCGAATGCTCAGGCGCCCTAGGCTACCAGTCCATCCGCGCGGGCACCCGAGAAAAGTGGCTATGACGCGGATAGACGGGCGCGACAGCAGAGGTCGCGCGTTCGAGTCAGCCGCGGTGTCGCGATTCGACAGCTTGACGCAGGGTGTCGATCAGGCTCTGGATGCGGGCGTGCTGCATCTTCATGGACGCCTTGTTGACCACCAGGCGCGAGCTGATCGTGGCGATCAGGTCCTGGGGCTCCAGGCCGTTGGCGCGCAGCGTGTTGCCGGTGTCGACGACGTCGATGATCTTGTCGGCGAGATTGATCAGCGGCGCCAGTTCCATCGAACCGTACAGCTTGATGATGTCGACCTGGCGACCTTGCTCGGCGTAATAGCGCTTGGCTACGTTGACGAACTTGGTTGCAACGCGCAGGCGGCCCTTGGGCTCGGGCGCACCGACCACGCCTGCGGTCATCAGCTTGCAGCGGGCGATCTGCAGGTCCAGCGGCTCATACAAGCCCTGGCCGCCGTACTCCATCAGCACGTCCTTGCCCGCCACACCGAGGTCGGCGGCACCATGCTCGACGTAAGTCGGCACGTCGGTGGCGCGCACGATCAGCAGCCGTACGTCGTCCTGGGTGGTGGGAATGATCAGCTTGCGGCTCTTGTCCGGATTCTCGGTCGGCACGATACCGGCCTCGGCCAGCAACGGCAGGGTATCGTCGAGGATGCGGCCTTTGGAAAGCGCGATGGTCAACATTGGAACGTCGGTCCTTAAGCGGCTACAACCGGCCCGGTCATCGACCCGGCCGTGTTCAATTCAATGGGCGCATCCTTGCGCCGACGAGGCATTAGCCCGGTACGCGACGGATCTTCGCACCCAGCATCTGCAGTTTCTCTTCGATGCACTCGTAACCACGGTCGATGTGATAAATGCGATCGATCAGGGTATCGCCTTCGGCGACCAGCGCTGACAGCACGAGGCTGGCGGAAGCCCGCAGGTCGGTGGCCATGACCGGGGCACCCTTGAGTGCCGGCACGCCGGTCACGATGGCGGTATTGCCCTCGACCTGGATCTGCGCGCCCATGCGGTGCATTTCGTACACGTGCATGAAGCGGTTCTCGAAGATCGTCTCGATGACCGCGCCGGTGCCTTCGGCGATGGCGTTGAGCGAGATGAACTGCGCCTGCATGTCGGTCGGGAACGCCGGGTACGGGGCGGTACGCAGGTTGACGGCTTTGGGCCGCTTGCCATGCATGTTGAGCTCGATCCAGTCCTCGCCGGTGGTCAGGTCGGCACCGGCTTCCTTGAGCTTTTCCAGCACGGCTTCAAGGATGGTCGGATCGGTGTCCTTGACCTTGACACGGCCACCGGTGACGGCCGCAGCGACCAGGTAAGTACCGGTCTCGATACGGTCGGGCATCACGCGGTAGTTGGCCGAATGCAAACGCTCGACGCCATCGATGGTGATGGTGTCGGTGCCAGCGCCTTGCACTTTGCCGCCCATGGCGTTGATGAAGTTGGCCAGGTCGACCACCTCCGGCTCGCGTGCGGCGTTCTGCAGCACACTGCGGCCCTTGGCCAGGGCAGCAGCCATCATGATGTTTTCGGTACCGGTCACGCTGACGGTATCGAAGAAGAAGTGCGCGCCGCGCAGGCCACCTTCAGGCGCCTTGGCCTTGATGTAGCCGCCTTCGACTTCGATCTTGGCACCCATGGCCTCCAGGCCGCGGATGTGCAGGTCGACCGGCCGCGAACCAATAGCGCAACCGCCTGGCAGGGCTACTTCGGCCTCGCCGAACCGGGCAACCATCGGGCCAAGCACCAGGATCGAGGCGCGCATGGTCTTGACCAGCTCGTACGGCGCGACCAGGGTCTTGATGGTACGTGGGTCGATTTCCACCGCCAGCTTTTCGTCGATCACAGGCTCGATGCCCATGCGGCCGAACAGCTCGATCATGGTGGTGATGTCGTGCAGGTGTGGCAGGTTGCCCACGGTGACCGGGCCGTCAGCCAGCAGAGTCGCCGCCAGAATCGGCAGGGCCGCGTTCTTCGCGCCCGAAATGCGGATCTCGCCGTCAAGGCGAGCGCCGCCAGTAATAATCAGTTTGTCCATTGGAGTCTCGCCGCCAAGTTGGCTCAGGTGCGCTCAGCCCAGGCTGCGCTGCTGAAAAATTTCATGGTTACTGCATGGATGCTACCGTTGGCGATCCAGGGATTAAGGTGAGCATAGATCGCCTGCTGACGCTTGACCGGGCTCAGGCCAGCCAACTCGTCGCTGATCACGTTCAACTGGAAGTTGCAGCCTTCGCCTTCAACTTCGACCCGGGATCCCGGCAATTTTTCTTCAAGGAAGCTCTTAACTTCTACGGCCTGCATGCTCAACCTCAATCGGCGCCCGATGCGCACGGGTCAGCCATCATACAAAAAAGCCCCTCGCCTGCGAAGCCCACCGAGGGCGTGCGCTGACCGAGGGGCCTCCAATCAGTGGCAAGCCATCAGCTCGCCAGCACTTCATCGAGGTCATAGACCTCGGCGATTTCCCGCATGTCGTCGGGCATCCCGCGTACCTCACAGGCCTTGCCGCCGGCTTGGCCATCGCGGATGAACGCCAGGAGCAGCGACAGACCGACACTGGAAGATTTTTCCACCGCGGTGCAGTCGATGATAAGGCGTGGCTCGCGGGAAGCCTCGATCAACGCCTTGCCTTGCTTGCGCAAGGCGGGGCCGCTGCGGTAATCCAGTACACCGACCAGGCGCAACACGCCCGGCTCGGCCATGCTCACGCCACCCTCACTCATTTAACGGCCTTTTCGGGCGAAGAGTCGGCGGCTTCCTTGGCCTTGGCCACTTCGCCGGCCCAGCCGTCGATGGTCTTGTCCAGGTCGTTGCCGTTGCGCTGCATGGCGTCGGCGAACTGGTCGCGGAACAGCTTGCCGATGTTGATACCGTTGACGATGACGTTACGTACCTTCCACTCGCCACCGTGGTTTTCCAGAGTGTACTGCACCGGGTACACGGCGCCGTTGTTGCCAGTCACCTTCATGCCAACGCTGGCGCGCTTGCCGTCATTAGCCTGGGCCGGGTCGACGGTAATGCCCTGGTTGTTGTACTCCAGCAGGGCGTTGCCATAGAACTGCATCAGGCTGCGCTTGAAGTTTTCCTGAAAGCGCTGCATCTGCTCAGGCGTGGCCTTGCGCGAGTACTTCACGGTCATGATGCTTTTCGAGATGCCGTCGGCATCGACCACCGGGCCCAGGATGCGATTGAGCGCATCGTAGAAGGCCTGCGGGTTGGACTTGTACTGCTCCTTGTTGGATTTGAGGTCACCCAGCAATTCGTTGGTCGTGCCCTGCACCACCTCGTGCGGAGACTGCCCGGGCGCTGCCAATGCCAGCAGAGGGAAGGCCGCCAGCAGGACCAGCAGGCCACGTCGCAGGATCGAAATCATGGAAACTCCTTAATTAGCCGGTTGTGCTTCTTTCGGTTCCTTGCTCACGGTGTTGAGCAGGAACTTGCCAATCAGATCTTCCAGCACCAGCGCCGACTGGGTGTCATGGATGGTTGCGCCATCCTTGAGCACCTCTTCCTCGCCGCCGACACTGATACCGATGTATTTCTCGCCAAGCAGACCGGCGGTCAGGATCGAAGCAGTGGAGTCTGTCGGCAGGTTGTCGACTTTGCTGTCCAACTGCAGGGTCACCCGGCCAGTGTAGGAATCACGGTCCAGATCGATGGCGGTGACCTTGCCGATCGTCACACCCGCCATGGTCACTTTAGCTCTGACCGTCAAACCGGCGATATTGTCGAAGTAGGCGTAAACTTTGTAGGTATCGCTGCTCGGGCTGGCCGATAGCCCGCTGACACGCAGGGCCAGCAGCAGCAACGCCAGGATCCCGGCCAAAAGGAACAGGCCGACACCGATTTCCAGGGTGCGGTTTTGCATCAGAAATCTCCAAACATCAAGGCGGTCAGAATAAAGTCCAGACCCAGGACAGCCAACGAGGCATAAACCACGGTCTTGGTGGTGGCACGGCTGATCCCTTCTGAGGTGGGCTCGCAGTCATACCCTTGGAATACGGCGATCCAGGTCGTGACGAAGGCGAACACCAGGCTCTTGACCAGCCCGTTGAGCACGTCATCGGTAAAGGAAACGCTGTTCTGCATGTTGGCCCAGAACGAGCCTTCGTAGACGCCCAGCCAGTCCACGGCGACCCACGAGCCGCCCCAGATGCCGACCACGCTGAAGATCAGCGCCAGCAGCGGCAACGAGATGAAACCGGCCCAAAGGCGCGGCGCAACGATGTACTTGAGCGGGTCGACACCGATCATTTCGAGGCTCGACAGCTGCTCGGTAGACTTCATGTTGCCGATTTCGGCGGTCAGCGCCGAACCTGCCCGGCCGGCGAACAGCAAGGCAGTGACCACCGGCCCCAGCTCGCGCAGCAGGGTCAGGGCGACCATCTGCCCCACCGCCTGCTCCGAACCGTACTTGGTCAGAATGCTGTACCCCTGCAGTGCCAGCACCATGCCGATGAACACACCGGACACCGCGACGATCGCCAGCGACAGCACGCCCACCGAATACAGCTGCTTGGTCAGCAGCTGGAAGCCGCCGCCGATGCCGCCACGACCGACCAGTGCATGGAACAGGAACAGGCAGGAACGCCCGAGCACGGCCAACACGTCGATCGCCGAGCGGCCGAACAGGCGGATACGTTCAAGCAAGGATTTTCTGCGCATCAACGCGCCCCCAACAAATCGGCGCGGTAGTCTGGCGCAGGGAAATGGAATGGCACAGGGCCGTCCGGATCGCCCTTCATGAACTGGCGAATGCGTGGATTGTCCGAGCCCATCAGCTCATCGGGCGTACCCTGGCCCAGCACCTGGCCGTCACCGACCACGTAGATGTAGTCGGCGATGCTGGCGGTTTCGGCCAGGTCGTGGGATACCACGATGCTGGTGATACCCAGCGCATCATTGAGCAATCGGATCAGGCGCACCAGTACCCCCATGGCGATCGGGTCCTGGCCGACGAACGGCTCGTCATACATCAGTATCTGCGGATCGAGCGCAATCGCCCGGGCCAGCGCCACGCGCCGCTTCATGCCGCCGGACAGTTCGTCGGGCATCAGATCGATGGCACCGCGCAAACCCACGGCCTGCAATTTCATCAACACGATGTCGCGGATCATCTCGTCCGACAACTGGGTGTGCACGCGCAGCGGGAAAGCGACGTTCTCGAACACATCGAGGTCGGTGAACAGGGCACCGCTCTGGAACAGTACGCCCATCTGCTTGCGCGCATCGAACAGGTCGCTGCGCGACAGGCTCGGCAGGTTCTGCCCGGCGACCCAGACTTCACCAACGGACGGACGCAACTGCGCGCCCATCAGGCGCAGCAGCGTGGTCTTGCCGCACCCGGACGGCCCCATGATGCCGGTGACCTTGCCACGCGGAATGCGTATGTCGACATTGCTGAAAATGCTGCGCGAACCGCGCTTGAAGGTGACGCCCTTCAACTCGACCGCGTAGGCGCTATCCACACTCATCTAGACTCCTTGCTAGTACAGCCATGTCCTAATGGACGCCGGCCCTCATCGTGAAGACACACGCGCCCCTGGCGGGCCGAATAGCGGCGAACTATAGCACCGCTGACAGGGTGGCCCCAAGGCCATGGCGCGAGTCGTTCAGGCCAGCGACAGGCTACGACTTCTTTTCATTGCACAATCGAAAGGGTGAGGCTTTTTTCCATTGCGGCTATAATCGCCGCCTTTTCATCAGGCATTGCTTTTCGACATGAGCCAATCCAGTGAGCTGATCCAGTCCGCCCAGCGCACCCTGCGCCTGGAAATCGAGGCCGTACAAGGTTTGACGGCCAGCATCGATGCCAACTTCGTCAAGGCCTGCGAGCTGATCCTGGCGAGCAAGGGCCGCGTCGTTGTGGTCGGCATGGGCAAGTCTGGGCACATCGGCAACAAGATCGCCGCGACCCTGGCCAGCACCGGCACGCCGGCGTTTTTCGTGCATCCGGCCGAAGCCAGCCATGGCGACATGGGCATGATCACCCGTGGCGACGTCATCCTGGCCCTGTCCAACTCCGGCAGCACCGCCGAAATCGTCACCTTGCTGCCGCTGATCAAGCGCCTGGGCATCCAGCTGATCAGCATGACCGGCAACCCCGACTCGCCACTGGCCCAGGCCGCCGAGGTCAACCTCGACGCCCGTGTCGCCCATGAGGCGTGCCCGCTGAACCTGGCGCCCACCTCATCGACCACCGCAGCACTGGTGCTGGGCGACGCCCTGGCCATCGCCCTGCTCGAAGCGCGCGGGTTTACCGCAGAAGATTTCGCCTTCTCGCACCCCGGTGGCGCGCTGGGCCGCCGCCTGCTGCTCAAGGTCGAGAACGTCATGCACGCGGGCGCCGACCTGCCTCAGGTACAACGTGGCACGCTGCTCAAGGACGCGCTCCTCGAAATGTCCCGCAAAGGCCTGGGCATGACCGTGGTCGCCGAAGCGAACGGCAAGCTGGCCGGCATCTTCACCGACGGTGACCTGCGCCGCAGCCTGGACCGCAACATCGACGTGCACACCACCCTGATCGACCAGGTCATGACCGTGCACGGCAAGACAGCCCGCGCCGAGATGCTCGCCGCCGAAGCCCTGAAGATCATGGAAGACCACAAGATCAGCGCCCTGGTGGTGGTGGACAAGGACGACCGCCCGGTCGGTGCCCTGAACATGCACGACCTGCTGCGCGCAGGCGTGATGTAAATGAGAACGACGCAAATGACCCAGAACCTGATGCAGCGCGGCAAGGCCATCAAGCTTGCCGTGTTCGATGTGGACGGCGTGCTCACCGATGGCCGCCTTTATTTCCTCGAAGATGGCAGCGAATTCAAGACGTTCAACACGCTCGACGGCCAAGGCATCAAGATGCTGATGGCGTCGGGGGTGACCACGGCGATCATCAGCGGACGCAAGACCCCGGTGGTCGAGCGTCGCGCGAAAAACCTCGGCATTCCCCACCTGTTCCAGGGCCGCGAGGACAAACTGGTGGTACTCGACGGCCTGCTCGCGGAACTGGGCCTAAGCTATGAGCAGGTCGCGTACCTGGGCGATGACCTGCCAGACCTGCCAGTCATTCGCAAGGTCGGCCTGGGTATCGCCGTGGCCAACGCCGCACCCTTCGTTCGCCAGCACGCCGACGGCGTGACCCAGGCACGCGGTGGCGAGGGTGCCGCTCGCGAGTTCTGCGAGCTTATCATGCAGGCCCAGGGCACCCTGGACGCTGCCAACGCCAACTACCTGTAGGTTGCCCATGTTCAGCAAGAAAGCCCGCAATATTGCGCTGCTCGCGGTGATCGCCGCCCTGCTGGCGGCAATAGGCTACTGGAATGTCAGCCCCGAGAGCTTCCTCGACAAGCCGGTAGCTCAGGTCGACGAAAGCGCGATCGACTATTATGCGATCAACGCCCACAGCGTACAGTTCTTGCCAGATGGCAAGCTGCAGTACGAAATGACCGCCGACAAGGTCGAACACCTCAAGGCCACCGAGGTCACACTGGTGACCACGCCCGACCTGCACATGTACCGGGGCACCGAATACCCCTGGCACATCCAGAGCGTGCGCGCCGAGGTCAACCCGGACGGCACCGAGGTCGAGCTGATCGACAAGGTGCGCGTGGCCCGCACCGATGAGAAGCAGCGTGAAACCATCATTACCAGCTCACGCATGACCGTGTTCCCGCAGAAGCAATATGCGCAGACCGAGCAAGCCGTTAGAATCGACGGCGCCGGTGGCACAACTACGGGCAAAGGAATGAAAGCGTATTTGAAAGAAGGCAGGATGGACCTGCTCTCTAACGTAAGAGGACAGTATGAGGCTCGTTAAAACCCTCCCCCTTTTGCTCAGCCTGAGCGCAGCACTGGGAAGCGCGAGCGCCTTCGCCCTGCCGACCGACCGTGACCAGCCTATCCGCATCCAGGCCGACAACGCGCACCTGGACGACAAGCAAGGCGTAGCCACCTACACCGGTGACGTGATCATCACTCAGGGCTCGATGATGATCAAAGGCAATACCGTGACCATGACTCGCGCCGCCAACGGTGACATCGACGTGGTCACTTCGGTGGGCAACCTGGCTTATTTCGAGCAGCAACAGAGCGCTGCAAAGCCTGACAAGATGAAAGGCTGGGCTGTGACCATCCAGTATCAGGCGCAGAAGGACACAGTGATCCTCACCGACCGCGCCAAGGTCGAAAACGAAGGCAACACCACCGAAGGCGAAAAGATCGTCTACAACACCAAGTCCCAGGTTGCGACCGCCGGTCGCGGCGGCAACGTGACCCAGCCACGTCAGCGCATCGACATGGTGATCCAGCCGAAGAAGAAGGCCGAGTAAATGGCAACCCTCAAAGCCCAGCACCTGGCCAAGAGCTACAAAGGGCGTCAAGTCGTGCGTGACGTCAGCCTGTCGATCGACAGCGGCCAGATCGTCGGCCTGCTCGGCCCCAACGGCGCCGGCAAGACCACCTGCTTCTACATGATCGTCGGCCTGGTACAGGCCGACCAGGGGCGCGTCCTCATCGACAACCTGGATGTCAGCCACCAGCCCATGCATGGCCGTGCACGCGCCGGCATCGGCTACCTGCCGCAGGAAGCCTCGATCTTCCGCAAGCTGTCGGTGGCCGACAACATCATGGCCATCCTCGAGACCCGCAAGGAACTCGACCGCGAGGGTCGTCGCAAGGAGCTGGAGAGTCTGCTGCAGGAGTTCCACATCAGCCACATCCGCGACAACCTCGGCATGAGCCTTTCCGGCGGCGAGCGTCGCCGTGTCGAGATCGCACGCGCCCTGGCGACAGCCCCCAAGTTCATCCTGCTGGACGAACCCTTCGCTGGCGTCGACCCGATTTCGGTCGGTGACATCAAGCAGATCATCCACCACCTCAAGGCCAAGGGTATCGGTGTACTGATCACCGACCACAACGTGCGTGAAACCCTGGATATCTGTGAAACCGCCTACATCGTCAACGACGGGCAACTGATCGCCGAGGGCGACGCGCAGACCATCCTGGCCAACGAACTGGTCAAGGAAGTTTACCTGGGTCACGAGTTCCGGCTCTGATTCAGGACGCGCCTGGAGCACTGATTTAGCGCCTTGAATGGGCTTAAGTTGTTACAGTACTCTAGGCAAACGCTACAATTTAAGGCATAAAACTTGCTTGAAATTGGCGCTCCGGCGCCCTCGTGTAGTGGATGGCGCATGCGCGCCGGCGAACAAGGTATTAGCCCCTGCCATGAAACCATCGCTCGTCCTAAAAATGGGCCAGCAACTGACGATGACCCCGCAGTTGCAACAGGCCATCCGCCTACTCCAGCTCTCTACCCTGGACCTTCAGCAGGAAATCCAGGAAGCGCTGGAGTCCAATCCGATGCTCGAACGCCAGGAAGACGGCGAAGACTTCGACAACAGCGACCCGATGGCGGATAACGCCGAGAGCAAACCGGCCGCCGAAGCCCAGGACAACAGCTTTCAGGAAAGCACCGCCAGTGCCGAGAACCTGGAGGACGGTGAGTGGAACGAGCGCATCCCCAACGAGCTTCCGGTCGATACGGCCTGGGAAGACATCTACCAGACCAGCGCGAGCAGCCTGCCGAGCAACGATGACGACGAGTGGGACTTCACCACGCGCACATCCGCCGGCGAAAGCCTGCAAAGCCACCTGCTGTGGCAACTGAACCTGGCACCGATGTCCGATACCGACCGCCTGATCGCCGTCACCCTTATCGACAGCATCAACGGCCAGGGTTACCTGGAAGACACGATCGAAGAGATCTGCGCCGGTTTCGATCCGGAGCTGGACATCGAACTGGACGAAGTCGAAGCGGTACTGCACCGTATCCAGCAGTTCGAGCCAGCAGGTGTCGGCGCACGCAACCTGGGCGAGTGCCTGTTGCTGCAACTGCGCCAACTCCCGGCCAACACACCGTGGATGGCCGAGGCCAAACGCCTGGTCAGCGAGTTCATCGACCTGTTGGGCGGGCGCGACTACAGCCAGCTGATGCGCCGCATGAAGCTCAAGGAAGACGAACTGCGCCAGGTGATCGAGCTGGTTCAGAGCCTCAACCCGCGCCCAGGTTCGCAAATCGAGTCCAGTGAGCCGGAATACGTGGTGCCCGATGTAATCGTCCGCAAGGACAGTGATCGCTGGCTGGTCGAGCTGAACCAGGAAGCGATCCCGCGCCTGCGGGTCAATCCGCAATACGCCGGCTTCGTCCGCCGGGCCGACACCAGCGCCGACAACACCTTCATGCGCAATCAGTTGCAGGAAGCACGCTGGTTCATCAAGAGCCTGCAAAGCCGCAACGAAACGCTGATGAAAGTCGCCACGCAGATCGTCGAGCATCAGCGCGGCTTCCTCGACCACGGTGACGAGGCCATGAAACCGTTGGTGTTGCATGACATCGCCGAAGCCGTGGGCATGCACGAGTCGACCATCTCGCGGGTGACCACCCAGAAGTTCATGCACACCCCACGCGGCATCTACGAACTGAAATACTTTTTCTCCAGCCACGTCAGCACCTCCGAAGGCGGAGAATGCTCGTCCACGGCAATCCGCGCGATCATCAAGAAACTGGTTGCGGCGGAAAATCAGAAAAAGCCATTGAGTGACAGCAAGATCGCTGGTTTACTGGAGGCACAAGGCATCCAGGTAGCCCGTCGCACCGTCGCCAAGTACCGCGAGTCCCTCGGCATCGCACCGTCGAGTGAGCGCAAGCGACTGATGTAGCGCCTGAGATATGCCACAGCGTTTGTGGGGCAGGTGCAAGACCTGCCTCTTTATGCACGGGCAACAAAGGAGAAGCTGTATGCAAGTCAATATCAGTGGACAGCATGTAGAAGTCACCCAGCCGCTGCGCGATTACGTGCTTGAAAAGCTCGCCCGGGTGGAAAGTCACTTCGACAAGATCACTAACGTGCAGGTCATCATGAAGGTCGAGAAGCTGCAGCAGAAGGTCGAAGCGACCCTGCAGATTCCTGGCTCAGAAGTGGTTGCCAACGCCGAACACGAAGACATGTATGCAGCGATCGATGCCTTGGCCGACAAGCTCGACCGCCAACTGAAAAAACACAAGGAAAAACAGCAAAGTCTGCTGCAAGGTGCAGCTGCCCGCTGATCCCCTCATCCATGATCCGACTTGAAACCATCCTGACCCCCGACCGTTCCTTGGTGAACGTGTCGGGTGGCAGTAAGAAGCGCGCTTTGGAAAAAGTCGCCAACCTGATTGCCAATCAAAAAACCGAGCTGAAGATGCCCGAGCTGGAGATGCAAGACGTCTTCGAAAAGCTGATCGCTCGTGAAAAGCTCGGCTCCACAGGCTTCGGCAATGGGATCGCCATACCTCACTGCCGCCTCGCAGGCTGCACTTCGCCCGTTAGCGCACTGCTGCACCTGGATGCTCCGATCGACTATGACGCCATCGATGGCGCGCCTGTCGACCTGCTGTTCGTCCTGCTGGTGCCGGAGGCTGCCACCGACGCCCATCTGGAACTGCTGCGCCAGATCGCCAGCATGCTGGATCGCAAGGAAGTTCGCGAGCGCCTGCGTGCCGCCAACAGCAGCGAGGCCCTGTACCAGGTAGTCCTGGACGCACAGAACGAGCACTGAACATGCGCCTGATCATCGTCAGCGGCCGGTCCGGCTCCGGCAAGAGTACCGCCCTCGACGTGCTGGAAGACAACGGCTTTTACTGTATCGATAACCTCCCTGCCGGCTTGCTGCCGCAGTTGGCGGAAAACGCGTTGATCCATACAGAATTGCTGCAGCCGAAAGTGGCAGTGTCCATCGATGCCCGCAACCTGCCAAGCCACCTGTCACGCTTCCCCGAATTGCTCGCCGAAGCGCGTGGCCGGCATATCCAGTGCGATGTGCTGTTTCTCGATGCCGACGAGGACACGCTGCTCAAGCGCTTCTCCGAAACACGCCGGCGCCATCCGCTGACGAATGCGGATCGCTCACTGGCCGAAGCGATCCGCGTTGAAAGCGAATTGCTGGGGCCAATCTCCGATCTTGCCGACCTGAAGATCGACACCACCAGCCTCAACCTTTACCAGCTGCGCGACTCGATCAAGTTGCGCCTGCTCAATCAGCCTGAGCCGGGCACCGCATTCCTGGTCGAATCGTTCGGCTTCAAGCGTGGCATGCCGGTCGATGCAGACCTGGTTTTCGATGTGCGCTGCCTGCCGAACCCATACTGGAAGCCCGAACTGCGTGAGCATTCCGGCCTGGATCAGCCGGTTATCGATTACCTTGCCGCGCAGCCGGATGTCGAAGAGATGTTTACCGACATCTCGACCTACCTGCTCAAGTGGCTGCCCCGCTTCGCTGCCAGCAACCGCGCCTATGTCACCATCGCCATTGGCTGCACAGGCGGCCACCACCGCTCGGTGTACCTCACCGAGCGCCTCGGCCAACTGTTGCAACAGTCCCTGAAAAACGTCCAGGTCCGCCACCGCGACCTCTAGCCCACAGGATCAGCACCACGATGCCCGCCCGCGAAATCACCATCATCAACAAGCTGGGCCTGCATGCCCGGGCGGCCGCCAAGTTCGTCGGCGTGGCCGGGCGCTTCCCCTGCCAGGTGCGGGTGGGCCGCGCACCAGACAAGCTGGTGGACGGCAAGAGCATCATGGCCGTGATGATGTTGGCGGCAGGCAAAGGCACCCAGGTGCACCTGCACACTGAAGGCGAGCAGGACGACGACGCGCTGGAAGCGCTGGTAGCCCTGATCAACAACTACTTCGACGAAGGCGAATAAGCCGCTAACTCCAGGCTGGCCTCATCGCTGGCAAGCCGACGCCCTCATCGTGGACTGCCGATTCGGGGGGCCGGCTTACCGGTGACAGAGCAGTTGATGCCAATTCAAGACATCGCCGTGTCCATCACCATCATCAAGCAAAAACCGACGCACAGGCCGACGCTGGCCAAACGGTGATGCCCATTGCTGCGCGACTCGGGGATGATTTCCTGGGTCACCACCAGCAGCATGGCCCCGGCCGCACAGGCCAGGCCCAACGGTAACAGCAGCTCGGCGACATTCACCAGCCAGGCACAGACCACCGCTGCCAGTGGTTCCACCAACCCCGACGCCGCACCGATCAGAAACGCCTTGAACCGAGGCATCCCCGCCCCCGCCAGCACCAGCGCAATGACCAACCCTTCGGGAACATCCTGCAAGGCAATGCCCATGGCGAGGCTGTCAGCATCGGTCATGCCGCCACCGGCCGACACGCCGATGGCCATGCCTTCGGGGATGTTGTGAGCGATGATCGCGATCACGAACAGCCAGATCCGCGCTGCAATCACCGGTTGGTTCCCGGTGCCGACCAACGCCTCGGGCGAAGCACCGGACACTTTCAGATCGACGACGAACAGGCACATCGCACCGAACAACAGGCCGAAGCTGACCAGGCCACCCGCCCCCCAGGGGCTGAATCCGATGGACTGAGCGGCATCCAGGCCAGGAATGATCAGCGAGAACGCCGTCGCCGCCAGCATCACACCGGCACCGAAACCCAACAAGGTATCGGCCAGGGCCACCGGCATATTACGAATCACCAGCACCGGCACTGCGCCCAGCGCTGTTCCCAGCGCGCACACTGCGCCGCCCTCGAGGGCGCGCAACATGCGCGGATCCAGGTCCAGCCAGGCGATGCCCCGGGCCACCAGCAGGGCCGTGCCAACCAGGAGCAGCACAGTACCCAGTGCCAGCCGGAACAGGCGCACACTACTGACAGACATCACCTCTGAACGCATACCGGTCCGACTCATTGGCTGGCTTCGATATAACGACGTTCCACTTCGGCCCAGTCAATTACGTTGTAGAAAGCCCCAATGTATTCCGGGCGACGGTTCTGGTACTTCAAGTAGTAGGCATGCTCCCACACATCCAGGCCGAGGATCGGTGTGTTGCCATGCATCAGCGGGCTGTCCTGGTTGCCGCTGCTCTCCACCACGAGTTTCTGTTCACCATTCACGCTGAGCCAGGCCCAGCCGCTGCCGAAGCGGGTCAGCGCGGCTTTGGTGAAGGCCTCCTTGAACGCCTCGAAACCACCCAGCTCAGCCTCGATGGCCTTGGCCACCAAGCCCTGTGGCTGGCCGCCGCCCTTGGGCGACATGACTTTCCAGAACAGCGAATGGTTGGCGTGACCACCGCCATGGTTGGTCACCGCCCCTCGCAGGTTTTCCGGTAGCTGTTTGACCGCAGCAACCAGCTTCTCAACCGGCCAGTCAGCCCACTGGGTACCTTCGACCGCAGCATTGAGGCCGTTGACGTAAGTCTGGTGGTGCTTGGTGTGGTGTATCTCCATGGTCTGGGTATCGATATGCGGTTCCAGCGCATCGTAGGCATAGGGCAAAGCAGGCAAGGTATGAGACATATCAATGGATTCCGTAAGCGGGGGTTGGGGGCGGCAGGTCCGTCTGGGCAGCCAGTCCACTGGCCAAGGGCGAACGGCGATAGAGCAGGCGCTCGGCGCGCGGGTACTGCCCGTACTCGGCAATGAAGCTCAGCAATTGGGTGTAGGTGCGCCCGCTGTGGCGCAGCGCGGCATCACGCAGCGCCTGCGGCAGGCGCGCTTCCTGGCTGGCCTGGAGCAGACGCTGGTGAATGGCGCACAGGTAGTCGGCGCTCTCATGCGGCTGGTTCAGGCGCAGGTGCAGGTCGGCCAGGTTGTGGTGGGCAATGACCAAAGCGGCCACTGCTTCGTCGACGTCATGCCAGCGCTCGAACAGCACCTGGGCCAGCGCCAGGGCTTGCAGGTACAGTTCCCGGGCATCGACCAGCTCGCCCTGGTCGAACAGCCGGTTGGCGGCCTCGGTGGTTCGTTTCCAGTGCTGCATGACAGGCCTCCTGGGCGCTGACGCGGGTCAGATGCCCCCAGCGGTGAGTTTTTCCGGGTCCAGCAGCGCTTCGAGCTGATCGCGCGACAGGTCGGTATGCTCCAGCGCCACGTCGATGATCGGCCGGCCCTGCTTGTACGCGGTCTTGGCGATCTCGGCGGCCTTGAGGTAGCCGATGATCGGGTTCAGGGCGGTGACCAGGATCGGGTTGCGTGCCAGGGCTTCCTTGAGCTTGCCCTCATTGACCTTGAAGCTGGCGATGGCCTGGTCGGCCAGCAGGCGGCTGGCGTTGGCCATCAGCTCGATGCTCTCCAGCAGGTTGCGGGCTATCACCGGCAGCATCACGTTGAGTTCGAAGTTGCCCGACTGGCCGGCAATGGCGATGGTCGCGTCGTTGCCGATCACCTGGGCGGCGACCATGGCGGTGGCTTCCGGGATAACCGGGTTGACCTTGCCCGGCATGATCGAGGAGCCAGGCTGCAGGGCTTGGAGTTCGATCTCACCGAGGCCTGCGAGCGGCCCGGAATTCATCCAGCGCAGGTCGTTGGCGATTTTCATCAGTGCCACGGCAGTGGTTTTGAGCTGGCCGGACAGCGCCACCGCGGTGTCCTGGGAGCCGATCAGGGCGAACAGGTTCTGGCCGGGGGTGAACTCGACCTGGGTGAGGCCGCTCAGCTGGCGAGCGAAGCCTACGGCGAATTGCGGGTGGGCGTTGATCCCGGTGCCCACGGCAGTGCCACCCTGGGCCAGGGCCTGCAGGCACGGCAGGGTCGCTTCGATATGCGCCTTGGCGCCATTGATCTGGGCCGCCCAGCCATCGAGCACCTGGCTCATGCGCACCGGCATGGCATCCATCAGGTGGGTACGGCCAGTCTTCACGTACTGATGCACTTGCACCGACTTGGCCTCGATCACCTGAACCAGGTGAGCCAGGGCGGGCAGCAACTGCTCATGCAGCGCCAGTGCAGCGCTGACGTGAATGGTGGTCGGGATGATGTCGTTGCTGCTCTGGCCGCAGTTGACATGGTCGTTGGCATTGACCGGCTCACCGAGCAGGCGGCTGGCCAGCGTGGCGATCACCTCGTTGGCATTCATGTTCGAGCTGGTGCCGGAGCCGGTCTGGTACACGTCCACCGGGAAGTGCTGGATGAAGTCTTCGGCGAGCAGTTGCTCGACCGCCTTGACGATGGCTTGGCCCTGGGCGGCAGAAATCTGCTCCAGCTCGATGTTGGCCTTGGCGGCAGCCGCCTTGGCCAACAGCAGGGCACGAATGAACTGGGCCGGCATACGCTGGCCGCTGATCGGGAAGTTGTCGACCGCGCGCTGGGTCTGGGCGCCATACAGGGCCTGGGCCGGCACCTGCAATTCACCCATGCTGTCACGCTCGATACGGGTATCACTCATCATCAGATCCTTGCATCAGTTCATCGGGGGAAATGGACGGCAGCAACCGGCAGTTGGCCAGTTGCAGGGCGTAGGGTTGCCAGCGCTGGTTCTGTTCGCGGCGGTCGAGCTTGCGCAGCTCAAGCAGGGGGCGCCAGGCCTGATCCAGGCACTGGCAACGCCAATGCCATGGCAACATGCGATCGCAGGCGGTATCCAGCAGCAGGCGGAACGAGGTCAGCGCTACGGTCCATGGCGAGGTGTCCGTGCAGCACGCCAGGTAGCGGCCTTCGGCCAGATAGTGCTCGATCAGGCGCGGCTCGTCGGGCTCGAGCGCGCAGCGGATGCGCCGGCTGAGCCAGCGCCAGTTTTCCAGGTAAGGCAATTCGCGCAGGACGGGTTTCATGAACATCATCACCGGAGCTCTTGGGTAATGATATTCATTATTAAATGATAAACGTAATCACTTCAAGCACGGATTGAGCAAATAAAAAACCCGGCGCAGGGCCGGGTTTCGAGGTTATCGCTCAGCGCTTCAGGGTTTCAGCTACCCGCAACGGTCATCCTCTCGATCAACACCGAGCCCGTATGAATATTGCTGCGGGTTTCAAGATCACTGCCAATCGCGACAATCTGCTGGAACATGTCCTTCATGTTGCCGGCAATCGTCACTTCCTGCACCGCATGCTGAATCTCGCCATTCTCGACCCAGAAGCCTGCAGCACCCCGCGAGTAGTCGCCTGTGACCATGTTCAGGCCATGGCCCATCAGCTCGGTCACCAGCAAACCGCGCCCCATGCGGCGGATCAGGGCCGCCTGGTCTTCGATGCCATGGGTGACGTACAGGTTGTGCACACCCCCGGAGTTGGCCGTACTTGGCAAGCCGAGCTTGCGACCGGAATAGGTACCCAGCAGGTAAGACACCAGCTCCCCTTTGTCGACGAACGGCTTGGCATAGGTCGCCAGGCCATCACCGTCGAACGCCGCGCTGCCAAGGGCACGCGGAATATGCGGGCGCTCATCCAGCGTCAGCCAGCTGGGGAACAGCCGCTGGCCAAGGGCACCATCGAGGAACGACGACTTGCGGTACAGGTTGCCACCCGAGATGGCCGACAGAAAGCTGCCGAACAGGCCACCGGCCAGCTCGGCGGAGAACAGCACCGGCACTTCGCATGTCTTGACCGGACGCGCACCGAGCCGGCTGGCTGCGCGCTGTGCAGCGCGCTGGCCAATGCTGCGCGGGTCGGCCAACAGGTGGCCCTGGCGGTTGACGTCGTACCAGTAATCACGCTGCATCTGGCCTTCACCTTCAGCGATCATCACGCAGCTCAGGCTGTGCCGGGTCGATGCGTAACCGCCGATGAAGCCATGGCTGTTGCCATAGACACGGCAGCCCTGGTGGGTATTGAGGGTGGTGCCATCGGCGTTGAGAATGCGCGGATCAGCGTCGAATGCCGCCGCCTCGCAGGCCAGGGCCATCTCGATGGCTTTCTCGGGCTCCAGATCCCAGTCATGGTAAAGGTCCAGGTCCGGAATCTCGCGCGCCATCAATGCCGCATCAGCCAGCCCCGAGCAATCGTCTTCGGAGGTGTGCCTGGCAATGGCCAGGGCGGCGGCAACGGTTTCGCGAATGGCCTCAGGGCCACTGGCCGAGGTGCTGGCCGAGCCCTTGCGCTGGCCGACATAGAGGGTGATGCCAAAGCCCTGGTCGCGGTTGAACTCTACCGTCTCGACCTCACGCTGGCGCACCGTGGTGGACAAGCCCTGCTCCAGCGATACCGCCACTTCACAGGCGCTGGCACCCTGCCGGCGCGCCTCGGCGATGATCGCTTCGACCTGCTCCTGCAATGCTGGCAGGTCCTTGGGGCCTACGCTCTCGACTGCACTCATGTTTTTCTCCACTCAAATTCTGCATTCGGCGAGGGTCATTCTACGACCGGGCCGGACAAGCGGCCCCCGGGTGGTTATCATGGCGGCAATTTCTATGCCTTCTACGAAAAGTGCCTGCGCGGCGACTTTTCATACAACTCAAGCGGACTGCGCACCATGGTTGATTCATACGACGACGCCTTCGACGGCGAAAAAAGCAAAACCCAGATCAAGCGCGAGTTGCATGCGCTGGTCGAACTCGGCGAACGCCTGACTACGGTCAAGGCCGATACCCTGGCGCGCCTGCCGTTGACCGATGAGCTGCGCAAAGCCTTGGCCGAAGCCTGCAAGCACACCGCTCATGGCGCACGCAAACGGCATATGTCGTTCGTCGGCAAACTGATGCGCGACCAGGACCTGGACGCCATCCACGCGGTGCTCGAGCAGATCGACAGCTCCAGCCGCCAGTACAACGAACGCTTCCACAACCTGGAGCGCTGGCGGGACCGCCTGATCGACGGTAATGACGAGGACCTTGAACGCTTCGTCAACGAATACCCCGACACCGACCGTCAGCAGCTGCGTTCGCTTATCCGTCATGCCCAGCACGAGAAGGCGCGTAACAAGCCGCCTGCCGCTGCGCGCAAGGTCTTCAAATACATCCGCGACCTCGACGAACTGCAGCGCGGCCTGCGCTGATCCCCGCCACCTGGGGCTGCCCTGCAGCCCCGGGGCATGCATCACGCGCCGGTACCACCGACGGTGATCGCGTCCAGCTTCAAGGTTGGCTGGCCTACCCCTACCGGCACCGATTGCCCATCCTTGCCGCACGTCCCCACGCCGCTGTCCAACGCAAGGTCGTTACCGACCATCGACACTCGGCTCATGGCCTCGGGCCCGTTGCCGATCAGTGTCGCGCCTTTGACCGGTGCGGTGATCTTGCCGTCTTCGATCAGATAGGCTTCGCTGGTCGAGAACACGAACTTGCCGCTGGTGATGTCCACCTGGCCACCGCCCAGGTTGGCGCAATAGATCCCTTTCTTCACCGAAGCGATGATTTCCTGTGGGTCGCTTTCGCCGGCACGCATGTAGGTGTTGGTCATGCGCGGCATCGGCAGGTGGGCATAGGATTCGCGGCGGCCGTTACCGGTCACGGCCATCCCCATCAGGCGTGCATTGAGTTTGTCTTGCATGTAGCCCTTGAGCACGCCGTTCTCGATCAGCGTCGTGCATTCGGTCGGCGTGCCCTCGTCGTCGACGCTCAGCGAGCCGCGACGGCCCTCGAGGGTGCCATCGTCTACGATAGTGCACAGGCTCGAAGCCACCTTCTCGCCGATCCGGCCACTGAACGCCGAGCTGCCCTTACGGTTGAAATCGCCTTCCAGGCCGTGGCCGACCGCTTCGTGCAACAGCACACCCGACCAGCCGGAACCCAACACCACCGGCAAGGTGCCCGCTGGCGCAGGAATGGCCTCCAGGTTCACCAGGGCCTGGCGCAGCGCCTCACGGGCATAACCCATAACCCGTTCCTCGGTGAAGAAGCGGTAGTCGGTACGCCCGCCGCCGCCCTGCCCGCCCCGTTCACGCCGACCATTGTGCTCGACGATGACACTGACGTTGAAGCGCACCAGCGGCCGCACGTCAGCGGCCAGGCTGCCGTCGGCCGCAGCGATCAGAATGCGCTCCCACACCCCGGCCATGCTCACGCTGACCTGCTGGATACGCGGGTCGAGCGCCCGCGTGGCGGCATCGACACGTTTGAGCAGCTCGACCTTTTCAGCACGGCTCAGCACGTCCAGCGGGTTATCCGGGGCATACAGGGCCGTCACGTCCTGGCTGCGGAACGCCTGAACGGTGCCGTTCTGCCCGGCGCGGGAAATCGACCGCGCCGCCCGGGCTGCCGAAGTCAGAGCCTCGAGGTTGATCGCGTTGCTGTAGGCGAAACCGGTTTTCTCACCCGACTGGGCACGCACGCCCACGCCTTGGTCAAGGTTGAAGCTGCCCTCTTTGACAATGCCGTCCTCCAGCGCCCAGGTTTCCGAGATCTGGCCCTGGAAGTACAGGTCGGCGGCGTCGATGCCCGGCCCGGCCAACTCGCCCAGTACAGCCTGCAGGCTGTCCAGGGTCAATCCGCCTGGGGCCAGGAGCTGCTCGCTGACGGTGGATAACATCTGGCTCATAGTCACTCCGAGGTGTGCGCAGGCCGCAAGGCGTCCTGCGAAAAAAAGCGCCGGTGCAAAGCGACCGGCATACGCGCCCGAATGGACGCTTGTTCATCACTGTCGCGCTCGGCAAGCAATACCGCTTCGCCTTGCGCCTGTTCGGCGACGATCCGCCCCCAGGGGTCGACGATCGCCGCGTGCCCATGGGTCTCCCGTGGGCCTGGATGGGTACCGCCCTGGGCTGCGGCCAGCACATAGCACTGTGTTTCGATGGCCCGGGCACGAATCAGCACTTCCCAGTGCGCCGCGCCTGTGACCGCCGTGAACGCCGCAGGTGCCGTAATCAGTTGCGCGCCGGCACTGCGCAGCGCGCTGTACAGTTCCGGAAAACGAAGGTCGTAGCAGACGCTCAAACCCAGGCGCCCTACCGGCGTGTCGGCCACCACGACTTGCGCGCCATGGGCGTAGTCGTCGGACTCACGGTAACGGCCACGGGTATCGGCCACGTCCACGTCGAACAGGTGCAGCTTGTCGTAGCGCGCCACCACCTCGCCATGCTCATCGACCAGAAGCGAGCAGGCATGCGCCTTGGCATCAGGCTGATCGGCAGGTGGCAGCGGCAAGGTGCCGGCAACAATCCATAATCTGAGGTCGCGGGCGGTGCGTTTCAACCAGGGCAGTATCGGCCCCTCACCCAAAGCCTCGGCCCGGCCGATCGCAGCGGCATCCCTGCGCCCCATGGCGGCAAAATTTTCTGGCAGCACCGCCAGCCTCGCGCCGCCGAATGCCGCCTGTTCCAGCAAGGCACCCGCACGCTGCAAGTTGGCCAACACATCGTCCTGGCTGACCATCTGGATGACCGCTACTTTCATCGGCACTCCTGGCACTACTTGTTGAACGGTTTCACAAAGGTGATTCTAGGCTCTTTCCACGGCCCTTCGATGCGATAGTGCACGCTGGCGAAGCGCGATACGCGATCACCGATCAGCTGGTCGACCAGGAACAGCGCCCCACCGACCGCCGGTGCGCCTACGATCAGCGCGGCCAGGGGCAGGTTGTTGGTCACTGGCAGGGAGACCTGAAGGTTGGCGTCCACCCGGTCGCGAACGAGGTCCAGCGTACCGTCGAGCTCGAAGTTGCTCGAAGGCCCGGTCACGCTGATCGGCTCGCGGGTCACGTAGACGCCGTCACTGGCTACCAGCAAGCCTTTTACCCGATCATAGGCCAGGCCCTTTTCAAACAGGTCGGAGAAGTCCAGGCGCAGACGCCGGCCGATGGAGTTGAAGTTGAGCAGGCCAAACACCCGCAAGGCTTGAGCGCCGCCCTCCACTTCCACGAACTGCCCTGTGCGCAATGCCGCATCCATGCTGCCCGAGAAGCGCTTGAGGCCAACCCAGGCTGGCGAGCCGGGCCAGCGGCCATCCACATCCAGACGAAAGTCGCGACTGGTCACGGTAGGCGCGAAGCCCCAGGCCTTGAGCACGTCGGCCAGGTTCTTGCCATCCAGGCGGCCCTTGTACCAGCTGCTGGTGGCACCGCTGTCACCTTCCCAGCCGCCGCGGCCGTCGATGTGCAGGCCTTTGAAGACCAGGTCGATATCCTGAGCGGATACGCCTCGGGCGGTCGGGCGCAACTTCAGCGCCAGGTTGCCATACAGGTCATCGCCGCGGTACAGCTTGTCGATGGTCAGGTCCAGTGCCGGTACCTTGCGTGGATCGAACGAGGCCAGCGGATCCGGGCCTTCCTCGGCCTGTGCTTGGACCGGGTCCGCTGCTGGCAGGCGCAAGGTCTGCAGGCGCACGGTCATCGGTGCGCCCTTGGCATCGGGTAACCGTGCATTGCCGATGACTTCCTTGCTATCCAGGCGCAGATCCCACGCAGGGCCGCCCCTGGCCAGACGCACGACAGCCTGGTTCAGCTCCATGCCAAGGGCCTTCAACTGGCCGATGCTCAGGTCTACGCTCTGAAGCGTCTGGCGGGCACTGGCGCCTGGGTCGTCGCCACTGATCTGCGTCATCTTGGCCTGCCAGGGCGCCAGGTCCAGGCTCTCGAGCCGCCCCCGTACGCGCAGGCCCTGCTCAGCTGGCACCTGCGCCTGCCCTGCCCCCAGCAGCAGCTCGCCGCGGCCTTGCCCAAGGTTGTTGCTGGGCGCTGCATAGGCAAAGCGGGCAAGGTCGGCATAGGCAGCATCCAGGCGCCGCTCCGGCCCTTGCAGGCTCATGCTGAATCGGCTATCACGAGTCTCTGCTGCGGCCTTGCCGAACGGTGCCGGCAAATCGATCACCAGGCCTTTGAGCGACGAATTCACGCTCAGGCTGTTGTCGCGGCTGCCAAGGTTGAGTTGCAACTGGTAGGGCAGCTCACCAGACGCCGGCAAGGGCTGCTTGAACTGCAGCCAGTCGGTCAAGGCCGCAAGCGCCACCTGGCCATTCGCGCTGATACGCGTCTGCATCTGCCCAGGCTGGCCCTCGGCGGTGATCTGCGCGGTCACCGGTTTGCCAAAAGCCTGCAGGGCGATGTTCTTCCCACTCAGGCCCTTGTCGAGGTCGAAACTGAAGTCGCCCTTGAGTCGGCTCAGCTCCAGGGTCGGCGGCGCAACCTTCAGGCGTGCATCGGCGGTGGCAAAGTCGACCTGTACCTTCGGGCGTTGCCCGTGGGCCAAGGGGATGTCGAGCTTGAGCTTGCCCTTGAGCGGCCCCTCGCCCTCCCATCCTGCGAACATTTCGCCGGTGCCGATGGGCGCCTCTTTGAGAATCCTCAGACCATCGCCGAGGCTACCGTCGAACTTGCCATCAAGGTACAGGTGGCTGTGCTCGTCGCCCTCGACATGGGGAATGTTGACACTGACGTCGCTTACCTGTGTGTCGAGCAACCGGCCTTGATTGGCCTTGATGCGCACGCCACTGTCCTCGATCAGCACATCGCCAGCGACGTTCTGCACCTGTGGCCAGCCAGGCTGGAAGTCCAGCGCAGCGTCGTGCACCTTGAAGAACAGACTGATACTGCGCGATTCGGGGCTGGCACCGTGGTTCAGCGAACCTTGGTACTGGAAGTAGCCTTCATCGACGCTGCCCTTGACGATGGCACTGCGCAGCCATTCATCGAGCGCCGGGCTGAGCACCTCAGGCAGGTATTTGGCAGTGTAGCGCCCATCGCCTTCGGTCAGGCCGACGCGCAGGTCCATATAGCTCTCGCTGCCTTCTTCAAACAGCAGGCGAATCAGGAAATCCCCGGCGATCTTGCCCTCCTCACCCAGCACTTTCAGGTAGGGCGCAGCCAGGGTGAATCCTGCTTTGTCGAGGGTGTAGGTCAGGCGGGCGTTGGCTTTCTGATAATGCCAAGGTTTGGCGAAGATCGGATAAAGATGCAACATGAAGGCCTCGGTATCCAGGCGTAGTTCGCCATGGCCGAGGTCTCCACTGATGCTCCCGCTGACGTTACCGGCAGCCGGTGCGCCGTGGTAGGCGTCAAAGCCCACTTTTTCCAGATTGGCAGCGAATTGAAGCCGTTGATCACCGTCGGCCTTGGGCCGCACGTCCAGGCGCAGATTGCGCACGGCACCGGTCACCTTAAGCCCATCGACTACCGTCATGAGCTTTTCCGGCAGCGGCGCCAGTGCATCTATCAAAGGCGTCAGCGGCGTAAGATCAAGGCGATCCGCCTGCACCTGCCAGGTTTCTCCGGCAGGCTCCTCGCCTGCCCGCTGACGCAGCTGCAGCTTCGACTCCCAGCGGGTCTTGCCAAGGTCGGCTGCCAGTGAATCGACCACCACATCGAACCCCTGCGCGTTGCGCTGGAACCAGGCCGACACCGCCAGGTTATCCAGTGTCACCGCCTGGCGCTCGGCATAGCCACCGCGCAACTGAGGGGCATTGAGCCGGACCACTGCCTGCTGCAACCGGCCCTCACCCCAGTCAACCCAGAACTCACCACCGGCGCGCAAGGCCTGGGCTTGCCACTGGCCGAGCAGACTTGGCGGCAGCCAACGCGCCCAGTCGCTCTGCGGCAGGCTCAGGTAAGCCTCTGCCTTACCGTCGCGCCAGGCCTTGGCATTTACCCGGCTGCGAAGGTTCAGTGCCAACGGCTGGCCGTCAGGCAGGGTCGCACGCAGGTCCAGCGCCTGGCGTGAAGCGCCGGCCTGCAGGCCAAGGCTGACATAGGTAAGCGTCAACGGGTCACGCTGCCAGGGCTGCAGGGTGACTTGGCTGTCGAATGCATCGATACGGCCCAACTGCTGCAAACGCTGCAACACTTCGGCCGGGTCCAGCGGCGCATCATCCTTTTTCGGTAAGCCTTCCAGCGCCCAAACGCCCTGCTCGTTCTCACGCAGGATCAGTTGCAGGCCCGCCAGCTGGACACGCGCCAGGCGTACTTCGCGTGCAGTGAGGCTGGCCCACAGGTCGGGCACCAGCTTGACGTCATCCAGACGCAACGCCGAAGCCCCCTCGCCCAACTGCAGGTCGCGCACTTGCAGCACCGGCGCCAGGCCACTCCAGCGCCCTTCCAGGCTGCCCACATGCACCGGCATCCCCAACGCCTGCTCGGCCTTGCTTTCGAGGTCGGCGCGGTATTCGGCCACCAGTGGCACCAGGTACCGGCCGAGGCTGACGTAGAGCGCCACCAACACCGCCAGCAGGGCGCAGATGCCCAGCCCCCAACGGGTCAAGGCGACAAGAACGCGGGTCAGACGTCCCATGGCCATGGCCCTCCAGGTCGTTTATCCATGATGGCTCGAAGCAGCGGTTTTGCCAGCCCGGGCACCCTGGACTGGGTATCAGAACGCCTCAGAGCAGCACCACATCGTATTGTTCCTGCGAGTACATCGACTCGACCTGGAAGCGAATGGTTCGACCGATGAAGGTTTCCAGCTCGGCCACGTTGCCGGATTCTTCGTCGAGCAGGCGGTCGACCACTTTCTGGTTGGCCAACACCCGATAGCCTTCTGCCTGATAGGCGCGGGCTTCACGAAGAATCTCGCGGAAAATTTCGTAACAGATAGTTTCTGGGGTTTTCAGCTTGCCACGCCCCTGGCAGGCGGAGCAGGGTTCGCACAGCACCTGCTCCAGGCTCTCGCGCGTGCGCTTGCGGGTCATCTGCACCAGGCCCAGCTCGGTGATGCCGATGATGTTGGTCTTGGCATGATCACGTTCGAGCTGCTTTTCCAGCGTACGCAGCACCTGCCGTTGATGGTCCTCATCCTCCATGTCGATGAAGTCTATGATGATGATCCCGCCAATGTTGCGCAGGCGCAGTTGCCGGGCGATTGCCGTGGCCGCTTCCAGGTTGGTCTTGAAGATGGTTTCTTCAAGGTTGCGGTGGCCGACGAAGGCGCCGGTGTTCACATCGATGGTAGTCATTGCCTCGGCCGGGTCGACCACAAGATAGCCGCCGGACTTGAGCGGCACCTTGCGATCGAGTGCGCGCTGGATTTCGTCCTCTACGCCATACAGGTCGAAAATCGGCCGCTCGCCCGGGTAGTGCTCCAGGCGGTCGGCGATCTCCGGCATCAGTTCGGCAACGAACTGTGTGGTCTTCTGGAAGGTTTCCCGGGAGTCGATGCGGATCTTCTCGATCTTCGGGTTGACCAGGTCGCGCAGTGTGCGCAAGGCCAGGCCAAGATCCTCGTAGATGACCGTCGGGGCGCCGCAGGTCTGGATCTGGCTGCCAATCTGCTCCCACAGGCGGCGCAGGTAGCGGATGTCCTGCAGGATCTCTTCGGCCCGCGCGCCCTCGGCGGCCGTGCGCAGGATGAAACCGCCGGCGTTCTTGATGTCTTCGCTGTCCATGCAGTCACTGACCACCTGTTTGAGGCGATCACGTTCGGCTTCGTCCTCGATCTTCAGCGAAATGCCGACATGGCTGCTACGCGGCATGTACACCAGGTAACGCGACGGTATCGACAGCTGAGTGGTCAGCCGTGCGCCTTTGCTGCCGATGGGGTCTTTGGTCACCTGCACCACCAGGGCCTGGCCCTCGTGTACCAGTGCGGTGATGGTCTCCACGGCAGAACCTTCGCGCTGGGAAATCTCCGAGGCATGGATGAACGCGGCGCGCTCCAGGCCGATATCGACGAACGCGGCCTGCATGCCGGGCAGCACCCGTACGACTTTGCCCTTGTAGATATTACCGACGATGCCGCGACGCTGGGTGCGCTCGACGTGCACTTCCTGCAGCACCCCGTTTTCCACCACCGCCACACGCGACTCCATCGGGGTGATGTTGATCAGGATCTCTTCACTCATGGCAGGCTCTCGTCAAAGGTCTTCGGTCATCATGGATCGCGGGCGCCGGGCTGGCTACTGCTGCTTTGTTACCTCTGGAGAAAGCGCCGGCACCTGCCAGCAGGCGATACCGAATTGGGCGAGCAGTTCGGCCGTCTCGCTCAGGGGCAGGCCGACCACCGCCGAATAGCTGCCCTGAAGGCCGGTCACGAATACCGCCCCCAAGCCCTGGATGGCATAACCGCCTGCTTTATCCACCGGCTCGCCACTGGCCCAATAGCGCTGTGCTTCTTCCGGGCCGATGGCACGGAAACGCACATTGCTGGTGACACAGACGCTCAGGCAGCACTGGCCATCGCTCAGTGCCACTGCCGTCAACACCTGATGTTCGCGCCCTGCCAGGTCCGCCAGCATGGCCAAGGCATCTTCACGGTTTTCCGGCTTGCCGAGAATTCGCCCGTCGAGCACCACCGCAGTGTCTGCGCCAAGGACTACGGCCGGGCCGGCGAGACTGGCAAGGCCAGCCTCAGCCTTGCTCCTGGCCAGGCGTTCGACGTAAGCCACGGCGCTTTCATCTGGCAGTGCGCTTTCATCGATGGGGGCGCTGATAACGGTGAACGGCACACCGATCTGGGCCAGCAGTTCACGACGACGGGGCGAGCCTGAGGCCAGGTAAAGTGGTTTCATGCAGACATCTCCCTGTCGGTGACGGCGGTGCCGTCAGTTGATATGCAAACGCCGGCGCAGATCACGCAAGGCGAAGCTGATCCACGGCCAGAGCAAGGCACTGATGACTGCCGACCAGACCAGCGCAAGCGTGGGCAGCCGGTTGCCGGTGAGCGCGCTGAGCCACAACTGGACCAGTTGGGCGATACCGAAGATCACCAGGATTACCAGGCTCTGCTGCCACATCGGGAACATGCGCAGACGCTGCTGCAGCGACAGCACCAGGAAGGTGATCAGGGTCAGGACCAGGGCGTTCTGCCCGAGCAACGTGCCATACAGCACATCCTCGGCCAGGCCCAGTACGAACGCAGTGGTCATGCCAACCTTGTTCGGGACCATGAGCGTCCAGAACGATACCAGCATCGCCAGCCACATTGGCCGGAACATCTCGAGAAACGGCGGCATGGGCGAGACGCTGAGTAGCAGGCCAATGGCGAAGGTCAGCCAAATGACCCACCCGTGGTTACGGCGCGTTTTGGCCATCATTGCCTCCGAGGCTGGGCAGGTGCCGCAGGCGCTGCGGCAGGGCTGGCGGGGGCTGCAGCCGGTGCAGCGGCCGGGGCCGGTACTGCACCGGCTGGGGCGGCGGGCGCGGCCGGGGCAGGCGCTGCCGTTGCAGGCGCGCCGGGGGTGGCCTGTTCGCCATTGGTACCAGGCTCTGCGGGGGCGGCTGCGCCCTTGCGGTCTGCCTCTTCCTGGGCCAGCGCCGCATCGGTGGCGCGCTGCTCCGGCGAACGCCGGTCGCTGAACACCAGCAGCATGTAGCGGCTGCGGTTGAGCGCGGCGGTAGGAATGGCACGAACGATTGCGAACGGCTGGCCGGAGTCATGGATCACTTCGTTGACCGTGGCCACCGGGTAGCCGGCCGGGAAGCGCTGGCCCATGCCGGAGCTCACCAGCAAGTCGCCTTCCTTGATGTCGGCCGTGTCGGCGACATGGCGCAGCTCCAGGCGCTCAGGGTTGCCTGTACCGCTGGCAATCGCGCGCAGGCCGTTACGATTGACCTGTACCGGGATGCTATGGGTGGTATCGGTCAGCAGCAGCACCCGTGAGGTGTAGGGCATCAGCTCGACCACCTGGCCCATCAGGCCGCGGGCGTCGAGTACCGGCTGGCCAAGGAACACCCCATCGCGCTCGCCTTTGTTGATCAGGATACGGTGGGTGAACGGGTTGGGGTCGACGCCGATCAGCTCGGCCACCTCGACCTTCTCGTTGACCAGTGCGGAGGAGTTGAGCAACTCGCGCAGGCGCACGTTCTGCTCGGTCAGGGCCGCCAGCTTCTGCAAGCGCCCCTGCAACAGCAGGGCTTCGGTCTTGAGCTTCTCGTTTTCCGCGATCAGTTCGTTACGGCTGCCGAACTGGCCCGCCACACCTTGCCACATCCGCTGAGGCAAGTCGGTGATCCAGTACGATTCCATCAGAACCAGGCCCATCTGACTACGCACGGGCTTGAGCAGGTCAAAGCGTGCATCGACCACCATCAGCGCGACCGAAAGCACCACTAACACGAGCAGGCGAACGCCCAGCGAAGGGCCCTTGGAGAAAAGCGGTTTAATGGGCCGTTCCTCGTGGACGACTCAGGAGGTCATTGGACATGGGACAACGCACCAGCCTGGTTGCGGGTTGACAGAAGCGGCGCCGCAACGGACGCCAGCCCAACGCATACAGGTAGCACTGCGCGCGCCACCTGTAAACCGGGCGCTCGATCACTCGCTGGAGAGCAGGTCCATCGCGTGCTTGTCCATCATCTCCAGGGCGCGACCGCCGCCACGGGCCACACAGGTCAGCGGGTCCTCGGCAACGATCACCGGCAAGCCGGTTTCCTGGGCCAGCAGCTTGTCGAGGTCACGCAGCAGCGCGCCACCACCGGTCAGCACCAGGCCACGCTCGGCGATGTCAGAGGCCAGCTCCGGCGGAGACTGCTCCAGGGCGCTCTTGACGGCCTGAACG
Organism: Pseudomonas sp. WHRI 8519; assembly: GCF_040224055.2. Taxonomy (NCBI): domain Bacteria; kingdom Pseudomonadati; phylum Pseudomonadota; class Gammaproteobacteria; order Pseudomonadales; family Pseudomonadaceae; genus Pseudomonas; species Pseudomonas sp. WHRI 8519. The sequence goes on from NZ_CP167996.1 coordinate 5,034,552, forward strand.
ATGGTCGCCAGCGACTCCTGCAGGGCTTCGAGCACTTCATTGGAGTTCAGGGTGAAGGCACGTGGCACGCCTTCGGCCAGGTTGCGGCCGCGCACGTCGACTTCACGCACTTCGCCGCCCGGGTAGGCGGTACCGATTTCCTGCTTGATGCGTTCGGCAGTGGATTCGCCGATCAGGCTGCCGTAGTTGCGGCGCACATAGGTGACGATGGCCTCGTCGAAGCGGTCGCCGCCAACGCGGACAGACTCGGCGTAGACCACGCCATTGAGCGAAATCAGGGCGATTTCAGTGGTACCACCACCGATATCGACGACCATCGAACCACGGGCTTCTTCGACCGGCAGGCCGGCACCGATGGCCGCGGCCATGGGTTCTTCGATCAGGAACACTTCACGGGCACCGGCACCCAGAGCCGACTCGCGAATGGCGCGGCGCTCTACCTGGGTCGACTTGCACGGCACGCAGATCAGCACACGAGGGCTTGGCTGCAGGAAGCTGTTCTCGTGAACCTTGTTGATGAAGTACTGCAACATTTTTTCACAAACGCTGAAGTCGGCAATCACGCCGTCCTTCATCGGACGAATGGCAGCAATGTTGCCGGGCGTACGGCCCAGCATGCGTTTGGCTTCGGTACCGACGGCGACGACGCTTTTCTGGTTGCCGTGGGTACGGATGGCAACTACCGAGGGCTCATTCAGGACGATACCGCGCTCACGCACGTAGATAAGGGTGTTGGCAGTACCCAGGTCGATGGAGAGATCGCTGGAAAACATGCCACGCAGTTTCTTGAACATGGGAAAGGGACCCTGGGGAAAGCGTGGGTAAAAAAGTGCGGCAAACTCTAACAATGGCAGGGATTTTGGGCAAGGAGCCAATATGTTAAATTGGTCGTTTTTCCGAGCACGCCAGCAGATGATCGCGGCCGTATGACCGCCAGAATGCCGACATGTTCCTCATCACGGACCTTATTCCGTTCTTTGTTTCCCCTGGAGATACCCATGGCGCTTGAACGCTGCGACGTGGAAAAGATCGCCCATCTGGCCCGTCTGGGCCTGAATGAAGGCGAACTGCCACGCACTACCGATGCACTGAACAGCATTCTCGGGCTGGTCGACCAGATGCAAGCGGTCGACACCACCGGCATCGAACCCCTGGCCCACCCCCTGGAGGCCAGCCAGCGCCTGCGTCCCGACCAGGTCACCGAAAGCAACCAGCGCGATGCCTACCAAGCCATCGCACCGAAGACCGAAAGCGGTCTGTACCTGGTTCCCAAAGTCATCGAGTAAGGGATAGTGCCTGCCATGCATCAATTGACCCTGGCCGAGATCGCCCGCGGGCTCGCCGACAAGTCGTTTTCTTCCGAAGAGCTGACCGACGCCCTGCTGGCGCGCATTCAGCAACTCGACCCGCAACTCAACAGTTTCATCAGCGTCACCGAGGAGCTGGCCCTGAGCCAGGCTCGTGCCGCCGACGCCCGTCGCGCCGCCGGTGAGACCGGCGCACTGCTGGGCGCCCCCATCGCCCACAAAGACCTGTTCTGCACCCACGGCGTACGTACCAGCTGCGGCTCGAAGATGCTCGACAACTTCAAAGCGCCGTACGACGCCACCGTGGTCGCCAAGCTGGCCGAGGCCGGCATGGTCACCCTGGGCAAGACCAACATGGACGAATTCGCCATGGGGTCTGCCAACGAATCCAGCCACTACGGCGCGGTGAAGAACCCCTGGAACCTCGAACACGTGCCTGGCGGCTCGTCCGGTGGCTCCGCTGCGGCCGTGGCCGCCCGCCTGCTGCCGGCGACCACCGGCACCGATACCGGCGGCTCGATCCGACAGCCGGCGGCACTGACCAACCTCACAGGCCTCAAGCCGACGTACGGTCGTGTTTCGCGCTGGGGCATGATCGCCTATGCCTCCAGCCTCGACCAGGGTGGCCCGCTGGCCCGCACTGCTGAAGACTGCGCGCTGCTGCTGCAGGGCATGGCCGGTTTCGACGCCAAGGACTCCACCAGCATCGACGAGCCGGTGCCGGACTACAGCGCCAACCTCAATGCCTCGCTGCAAGGCCTGCGCATCGGCCTGCCAAAAGAATACTTCGGCGCCGGCCTCGACCCGCGCATCGCCGAATTGGTACACGCCAGCGTCAAGGAGCTGGAAAAGCTCGGCGCAGTGGTCAAGGAAATCAGCCTGCCGAACATGCAGCACGCAATCCCTGCGTACTACGTGATCGCGCCGGCCGAAGCCTCTTCCAACCTGTCACGCTTCGACGGCGTGCGTTTCGGCTACCGTTGCGACGCGCCCAAAGACCTGACCGACCTGTACAAGCGCTCCCGTGGCGAAGGCTTCGGTGCCGAAGTGCAGCGCCGCATCATGGTCGGCACCTACGCCCTGTCGGCAGGCTACTACGACGCCTACTACGTCAAGGCGCAGCAGATCCGCCGCCTGATCAAGAACGACTTCATGACCGCCTTCGAAGGCGTCGACCTGATCCTTGGCCCGACCACGCCGAACCCGGCCTGGAAGCTCGGCGCCAAGAGCAGCGACCCGGTCGCGGCATACCTTGAAGACGTCTACACCATCACCGCCAACCTGGCGGGCCTGCCGGGCCTGTCGATGCCAGCCGGCTTCGTCGATGGCCTGCCGGTCGGCGTGCAGCTGCTGGCTCCGTACTTCCAGGAAGGCCGCCTGCTCAATGTCGCGCACCGCTACCAGCAGGTCACCGACTGGCACACCCGCGCCCCCAACGGCTTCTGAGGAATTCACACATGCAATGGGAAGTTGTGATCGGGCTGGAAATCCACACCCAGCTGGCCACCCAGTCGAAGATCTTTTCCGGCAGCGCCACCACCTTCGGCTCCGAGCCGAACACCCAGGCGAGCCTGGTTGACCTTGGCATGCCTGGGGTATTGCCGGTACTGAACCAGGAAGCCGTGCGCATGGCCTGCATGTTCGGCCTGGCGATCGATGCCCAGATCGGCAAGCGCAACGTGTTCGCGCGCAAGAACTACTTCTACCCCGACCTGCCCAAGGGCTACCAGATCAGCCAGATGGACCTGCCGATCGTCGGCAAGGGCCACCTGGACATCGCCCTGGAAGACGGCACCATCAAGCGCATCGGCGTAACCCGCGCGCACCTGGAAGAAGACGCAGGCAAGAGCCTGCACGAAGACTTCAGCGGCTTTACCGGTATCGACCTGAACCGGGCCGGCACGCCGCTGCTGGAAATCGTCTCCGAACCGGACATGCGCAGCGCCAAGGAGGCCGTCGCCTACGTCAAGGCGATCCACGCGCTGGTGCGCTACCTGGGCATCTGCGACGGCAACATGGCCGAAGGCTCGCTGCGCTGCGACTGCAACGTCTCGATCCGGCCCAAGGGCCAGGCCGAGTTCGGCACACGCTGCGAGATCAAGAACGTCAACTCGTTCCGCTTCATCGAGCGTGCGATCAACAGTGAGATCCAGCGCCAGATCGACCTGATCGAAGATGGCGGCAAGGTGGTTCAGGAAACCCGCCTGTACGACCCGAACAAGGACGAGACCCGCTCCATGCGCAGCAAGGAGGAAGCCAACGACTACCGTTACTTCCCCGACCCGGACCTGCTGCCGGTGGTGATCGAGGACAGCTTCCTCGAGACCATCCGTGCCGGCTTGCCGGAGCTGCCACCGCAGAAGGTCGAGCGCTTCCAGAGCCAGTATGGCCTGTCGGCCTACGACGCCAACGTGCTGGCCTCCAGCCGTGAACAGGCAGACTACTTCGAGCAGGTGGTGAAGATTGGCGGTGACGCCAAACTGGCAGCCAACTGGGTCATGGTCGAACTGGGCAGCCTGCTGAACAAGCTGGGCATCGAGATCGACCAGGCACCGGTCAGCGCCGAGCAACTCGGTGGCATGCTGCTGCGTATCCGCGACAACACCATCAGCGGCAAGATCGCCAAGACCGTGTTCGAGGCCATGGCCGCCGGTGAAGGCGATGCCGACAGCATCATCGAGAGCAAAGGCCTGAAACAGGTCACCGACACCGGCGCGATCGACAAGATGCTCGACGAAGTGCTTGCCGCCAATGCCGAGCAGGTCGAACAGTACCGCGCTGCCGACGAAGCCAAGCGCGGCAAGATGTTCGGCTTCTTCGTCGGCCAGGCGATGAAGGCCTCCAAGGGCAAGGCCAACCCGGGGCAAGTGAACCAATTGCTCAAGGCCAAGCTCGAAGGGTGAGCTGAAACCAGCGGCGAGGGCTTTGCCCTCGATCGCCGACAAGCCGGCGCCCACCTGTTCAACGCCGCCCCATGGGACGGCGTATTGCCTGTGGAAGCCGGCTTGCCGGCGACGGGCCGCACAGCGGCCCCACTGGCAGCACCGGAGCTCCTGATTTGCTAAAACGATCCCTCGGCACCCTGGCCCTGTTTTCCCTGTTGGCCGGCTGCGCCAGCCACGACATCGATCCCCGAGGCTACAACCAGACCGGCACCGCCTCCTATTACGGCGCCCGCCACCACGGCAAACGCACCGCCAGCGGCGAAGCCTTCAACCAGCACGGCTTGACCGCCGCGCATCGCAGCCTGCCCTTCGGCAGCCGGGTACTGGTCACCAACCTCGCCAACCAACGCAGCGTGGTGGTCCGCATCAATGACCGCGGCCCGCACACACGCGGCCGGCTCATCGACCTGTCGCGCGCTGCAGCAGAAAAAATCGGCATGATCCGTAGCGGAACGGCGCGCGTGCGGGTACAAGGTCTAAGCGACTGACGCAACGGAGTTACAACCATTTTCGACCTGGCCACCCTCCCCACCTTCAGCCTCCTGCAACTGGGCATCGCCTTGCTGTTGCTGGTGGCCGGCGCCGAACTCCTGGTACGTGCCGCCCTTCGCCTGGCCCAGCGCGTGCACGTTCGCCCGCTGATCATCGGCCTGAGCCTGGTGGCATTCGGCAGTACAGCGCCACAGCTGACCGTCAGCCTGCAGGCCGCCTATCAGGGCGCGCCCGATGTCGCCGTGGGCAGCGTGATCGGCAGTAATATCTTCAATGTTCTGGTGATTCTTGGCCTGGCGGCTTTGATCATCCCGCTCCGCGTCTCGCGCCAACTGGTGCGCCTGGACATCCCCCTGATGATCGTCGCCAGCGCACTGGTCTACGCGCTGGCCGCGAACGGCCACCTGGGGCGGGTGGAAGGGTTGGTGCTGCTCTCGGGCCTGGTGGGCTATCTGGTCATGCTCTGGCACCAGTCGCGCCACTATGCCCGCACCTACCCTGCGCCGCGTGCGCTGGCCAGCAGCGCCGGGCGCTTCTGGACCGGTACGCTGCTGCAAGTGGCGTTCGGCTTCGGCCTGCTCAGCCTGGCCGGCCACTTGCTACTGGAAGCGGCGGTCGAAGTCGCGACGGACCTCGGCTTGTCTGAACGTATCATCGGCCTGACCGTTGTCGCGGTGTGCACGTCCCTGCCCGAGCTGGCTGCGGCGCTGATTGCCGCCCTGCGAGGAGAACGGGAGATCGCTGTGGGCACGGTGATCGGCAGCAACCTGTTCAACCTGCTGGCAGTGCTCGGCCTGACCGCACTGACCGCACCCGAGCCGCTGACCATATCGCCAAACGCACTGGGCTTCGACCTTCCGGTGATGCTCGGCGTCGCGGCGCTGAGCCTGCCGGTGTTCTACTCCGGGTACCGGATTACCCGCGCCGAAGGGTTGGTATTCCTTTGCCTGTACCTTGCCTACGGGCTGCACGTGGTGGCGTTCACCACCGGCATGCCGCTGGCCGGCCGCCTGGAACGGCTGATGCTGTTCTATGTATTGCCAGTGCTTGGCCTGGTGCTGCTGTACACCACCGTGAGGGCATGGCAGCGACAGCACTAACGGCGGCAAGGTCGTGGCGCGGCGAAGGGCATGTTGCGGGTAGCGCGCCTGGCCACCCACGACAGGCCCCATGACTCAAGCCTGCCGAGCTTTCTTCAAGCGGAACGCTACCCACAGCAGCGCAATCCACCCGGGGATCAGCATCACTGAAATACGGATCGGCGGGGTCAGGTACATCACCACCAGAATCAGCACGATGAATGCCAGGCACAGGTAGTTGGTGAACGGGTGCCCCCAGCTTTGATAGAACGGGGTAATACCTGCCGCCAGCTTGGCCTTGCGGAACTTCAGGTGGGTGATGCTGATGCTCGCCCAGTTGATCACCAGCGCCGACACCGCCAGCGCCATCAGCAGGCCGAATGCCTCACCCGGCATCAGGTAGTTGATCACCACGCACATGCCCGTAGCGAATGCCGACACGCCCAACGCCGTCAATGGCACGCCGCTGCGGCTGACCTTGAGCAACTGGCGTGGTGCATCGCCCTGGCTCGCCAGGCCGAACAACATGCGGCTGTTGGCGTACACGCAACTGTTGTAGACCGACAGCGCAGCCGTGAGCACCACGATATTGAGGATGGTCGCCACCAGATCGCTGTCCAGTTCATGGAAGATCATTACGAACGGGCTGCCACCCTGAACGACCTTCTGCCACGGGTACAGCGACAACAGCACGGCCAGCGCGCCGATGTAGAAAATCAGGATGCGGTAAACCACCTGGTTGGTAGCCTTGGGAATGCTCTGGCGCGGGTTGTCCGCTTCGGCGGCCGTGATACCCACCAGCTCCAGGCCACCAAAGGAGAACATGATCACCGCCAGGGCCATCACCAGCCCGGTGACGCCATTGGGGAAGAACCCACCGTATTGCCACAGATTGGCCACACTGGCGTCCGGGCCGCCATGACCGCTGCTCAGCAGCCAGGCGCCGAAGCCGATCATGCTGACGATGGCCACTACCTTGACCAGTGCGAACCAGAATTCCATCTCGCCATAGACCTTCACCTGGGTCAGGTTGATGAGGTTGATCACCACGAAGAAGATCGCCGCCGTGGCCCAGGTCGGAAACTCCGGCCACCAGTACTGCACGTAGATGCCCACGGCGGTAAGCTCGGCCATCCCCACGAGCACATAGACCACCCAGTAGTTCCAGCCCGAGACGAAGCCTGCGAACTCACTCCAGTACTGGTGTGCGAAGTGGCTGAAACTGCCGGCGACCGGCTCTTCGACCACCATTTCGCCCAACTGGCGCATGATGAAGAAAGCCATCAGGCCAGCGATGGCGTAGCCCAGCAAAACGGAGGGGCCCGCCAGCTGGATGGTCTGGGCGATGCCCAGGAACAACCCGGTACCGATGGCACCCCCCAGCGCGATCAGCTGGATATGGCGATTCTTCAGCCCGCGCTGCAACCGCTCGGGCGTGCTCTGGTCTTGCATGAAGTGTCCTTAAGCTCAGTGAGGCAGTGTTTTTGTGATGTATGCAGTCAAGGATCTAGATCCATCCGCCCCACTGCAAGATGAAAATACCAATATTGGTGGTGATCGCCGCCATTAGCGTAGTAATCACGATGATCGAGGCCGCCAGTTCGTGGTTGCCGTTGGCTGCCCGTGCCATGACATAACTGGCCGCCGCCGTTGGGCTGCCGATGTACAAGAACAGAATGCCCAACTCGGCCCCGCGAAAACCGCAGAGCCAGGCACCGAGCGTGCCGAACAGCGGCAACCAGAGCATCTTCACCAGGCTGACGTCGATGGCCAGCTTGCCGCTGTCGCGCAGGGCGTTGAGCGACAAGGTGCCACCGATACAGATCAGCGCCAGCGGCAGGGTCATCTGCGCGAGGTAGTCACCCGAGGTGAGCAACCAGTTGGGCAGGGGTACCTGGCCGTAGGCCATGGGCGTGGCCAGCAGCACGCTGATGATCAGCGGGTTGCTGATAATGCTCTTGCAGATGCTCCACGGGTCGGATTTCAGGTCCGGGCTGTATACCGCCAGCACCACGGCTGAAAGTGAGTTGTACAGCAGGATCACCAGGCCGGCGAGCACTGCCCCCAGGGAGATCCCGTAGTCCCCGTAAAGGCTCGCGGCCAGGGCCAGGCCGATCACGCCATTGTTGCCGCGGAACGCCCCCTGGGTGTAGATGCCGCGGTCGGCCAGCGGGCTGCGCCAGATGGCCAAGCCCCAGGCCACGGCGAAACCGACCAGGGTGGCAGCGACGAAATAGAGGATGACCCCTGGTTTGACCGCCGCTGCCAGGTCGGCATGGTAGATGCCGAGGAACAGCAGCGCAGGCATGCAGACGTTGAACACCAGTTGCGAGGCAACACGGTTGAAATTGTCGTCGATCAGGTGAATGCGTTTGAGCAGCACGCCCAGGAACAGCATGGCGAAGACGGGCGCCGTGATGTTCAGCGTCTGGATAAGAAGGGCGAGCATGCGCTAGCGATCCTGAAGAGGTTGCCGTTAGGGGGCTAATGATACGCCAACAGGCCAGGAGTTGCGGGGATCAGCTGCAATATAAAGAAATTTCTGCAAGGCCCTATCGCCGGCAAGCCGGCCCGCACCATGGACTGCCCCCAGGAAGTTGAACACCAATCCACTAGCTTGGGGCAGCTCACTGTGTTGAAGCCTGCGCCCGCACCTGGGGGAGCAGGCTTGCCGGCGATAGGGCCGGCACTGCCAGGAATAAGCTCAGCGCCGCACAGGCCGCTTCTGCAGTTTGCGCTGCAATGTGCGCCGGTGCATGCCCAGCGCCCGCGCGGTCGCGGAGATATTGCCCTCGTGCTCGCTGAGCACGCGCTGGATGTGCTCCCACTGCAGGCGGTCCACCGACATGGGGTTTTCCGGCACCAACGTGTCCAGGTCCGTATGCTCCGAGAGCAGTGCGGCCAACACATCATCGGCATCGGCGGGCTTGCACAGGTAGTTGCACGCCCCGCGCTTGACCGCCTCGACCGCCGTGGCAATGCTCGAATAGCCGGTGAGGATCACCACGCGCATTTCAGGGTCCAGTTCCAGCAGCTTTGGCAGCAGTACCAGGCCGGAGTCGCCTTCCATCTTCAAGTCCAGCGTGGCGTAGTCCGGCAGGTCGTTCTGCGCCAGGGCCAGGCCCTCCTCGGCGGAGCCTGCAGTGCTCACACGGAAACCGCGACGGCTCATGGCACGGGCCATGACCCGCGTGAAGGTGGCATCGTCATCCACCAGCAGCAGGTGCGGCAGCTCTTCGCTTTCGACCTGGTTTTCTTCGCTCATCATTCATCTCCTCGCTTGCCATGGGGCAGGCGCAGTTCGGTCAGGGTGCCACCCTGCTCATGACTATAGAGTTTCACCGAACCGCCCGCACGGGTCACGCTGGCTTTGCTCAAGAACAGGCCCAGGCCGAAGCCTTTGCCTTTGGTGGTAATGAAGGGTTTGCCGATCGCTTCGGCAATGGCCGGCGGCACGCCGGGGCCATGGTCGCGGATGCTGATGACGATATCCTGGGCGTCCCAGTCCAGGCGCACCTCCAGATCGTCAGGGCACGCATCGGCGGCATTGTTCAACAAGTTCAGCAGTGCCTGGGTCAGGTCCGGTGGCGGGGTCAGGCGCGGTACCTGGCCATCGCGCAGACGCTGGAAGCGGTAGCTGGCTTCAGGACGCATCAGGTGCCAACGGTTCAGCGCCTCATCCAGCCATTCGGTCACGTCCTGCTCCACCACCGCAAGGCGGCGGTTGGCTTCGGCGGCACGCACCAGCTGCTGCAGGGTTTCCTTGCACAGCTTGACCTGGTCCTGAAGGATCTGCAGGTCTTCCTGCAACAATGGGTCGGCGTGGTCCTGGCGCATTTCGTTGAGCAACACGCTCATGGTCGCAAGCGGCGTGCCCAGCTCATGGGCCGCACCGGCGGCCTGGGTGGCCACGGCCAACAGTTGTTCGTCGCGCAGGCTTTCTTCGCGCCGTTCAGAGCGCAGTTTTTCCTGGCGGCGCAGCTCTTCGGCCATGCGCGCGGCAAAGAAGGTGATCACCGCAGCCGCCAGCGCGATGCTCAACCACATGCCGTAGACCTGCATCTTGTCCCGCGCCATCGGCAGCCCCTCGAGCGGGTAGAACTGGACCAGCAACAGGCTGTAAGCGGTCAGGGCAATACCCGAAAGGATCAGCGAGTAGAGCCAGGGCAAGGTCACGGCGGCAATGGCCAGCGGCACCAGGTAATAGGAAACGAAAGGGTTGGTCGAGCCGCCCGAGTAATACAGCAGCGCGCTGTGGATCAGCAGGTCGCAGGCCAGCTGCAGCGCGTATTCCAGTTCGGTGACCGGCAGCGACAGGCGCAAGCGCAAGGCGGTGAAGGCGCACAGCAGGGACGACAGGGCCAGGGTCGCAGCCAGGGAAAACCACGGCAGCGGCAGCAGTTCGGTCCAGTAGGCGACGCCCACCGAGCCTGCCTGAGCGGCCAGGACCAGAACGCGAATGACAGTCAGGCGCCAGAGGTTCTGGCGGGTAGCGGACAGCGGTTGTGCGGCGGCGAGCATGAGCTCTCCTGATGAGTGCTCCAGGACAATCGGCTGGAGTATACCGAAGCCAGGCGCCGAGCTGCAGCGATGCGGCAAAGCGCCACAGTTTGTCACAGGTTCATGATGGCACTTTTGAACCCACTACACTGATCCCGGTCTCATGGGCCATGCGTGGGATGGATGGCCAGGACCCACGCCTTTCATTGCCAAGGAGTATCACATGCCTAACCCTCGTCGCGGCGCTGCCCTGATCCTTTCCTGCGGCCTGCTTGCCAGCCTGCCGGCGCTGGCGGCTGATGAGCCGCGCTACAACCAGGTATCGCTGCGTGCCGAAGTCAGCAAGGAAGTGCCGCGCGACCTGATGGTCGTGACCCTTTATAGCGAAGCGCAAAACACCGACCCGGGCAAGCTTGCCAAACAGATCACCGAAACCATGAACAAGGCCGTGCAGCAGGCCCGCCAGGTCAAGGACGTGAAGATCAGCCAGGGCAGCCGTAACAGCTACCCGGTCTATGACAGCAAGGGGCAGAAGATCACCGGCTGGCGCGAGCGTGCCGAAGTGCGCCTGGAAAGCGCCGACTTCCCGGCCCTCTCCCAGCTCAGCGCCGACCTGCTGCAGGACCTGAAGATGGGCGGCATGGACTTCTCTATCGCCCCGGCCACGCGCAAGGCCAGCGAAGACGCCTTGCTCAAGGATGCGGTCAACGCCTTCAAGGCGCGCGCGCAACTGGCCACCGAAGCCTTGGGTGGCAAGGGCTATAAGGTGGTCAGCCTGAACCTCAACAGCAGTGGCTACCCACGCCCCTATCTGCGCAGTGCGCCGATGGCCATGAAAGCCATGGGTGCCGACGAAGCAGCACCGGCGCCGGATATCGAGGCAGGTACCAGCGAAGTCAGCATGAACGCTGACGGCCTGATCGAAGTGCAGATGCCTTGATCGAGGCTGGCGATTCACGGGGCGCTTGGCGCCCCAGCAGCACCATTAGAGACATTTCCTACGCACTGAAATAGTGCCTCCTACAAATTCCCTCCCGCGAAACATCCTGCAAAAAGCCATCATTTTGCCCTCGCAAACGTTCAACTTCTCCGAAAGTTATACAAATGCGACATCCATGTACGCTCGTACTACTTTTCTGACGCCAACTATCCTTAGCAGTGTTGCATTGGGAACACCCCCTGCATAAGTATCCGCAGGTCGGCTCACGAGGCCACCTCGAATCAGAAAAATGACAACAATGAGGCCACCATGCTCAAACACGCAGTCATTCCGTTCCTGCTCGGCGCAGGCTTGCTGACCGGCGCTCCGCTCGCCCACGCCGCGTCCAACCTGGTGTTCTGCTCCGAAGGCAGCCCCGCCGGCTTCGACCCGGGGCAATACACCACCGGAACCGACTTCGACGCCTCGGCCGAGACCGTGTTCAACCGCCTGACCCAGTTCGAACGTGGCGGTACCGCTGTCATCCCGGGCCTGGCAACCAAATGGGAAGTGTCCGACGACGGCAAGACCTATACCTTCCACCTGCGCGAAGGGGTCAAATTCCACACCACCGACTACTTCAAGCCAAGCCGCGAATTCAACGCAGACGACGTGCTGTTCACCTTCAATCGCATGCTCGACAAGAACCACCCCTTCCGTAAGGCCTACCCCACTGAATTCCCCTACTTCACCGACATGGGCATGGACAACAACATCGCCAAGGTGGAGAAACTCGATGAACACACCGTCAAGTTCACCCTCAACCAGGTGGACGCCGCGTTCATCCAGAACCTGGCCATGAGCTTTGCCTCCGTGCAGTCGGCCGAGTACGCCGACCAGTTGCTCAAAGAAGGCAAGGCTGCAGACATCAACCAGAAACCGATCGGCACCGGCCCCTTCGTGTTCAGCAAGTACCAGAAAGACGCCCAGATCCGCTTCAAGGGCAACAAGGACTACTGGAAACCAGAAGATGTGAAGATCGACAACCTGATCTTCGCCATCACCACCGACGCCTCGGTGCGCATGCAGAAGCTGAAGAAGAACGAGTGCCAGGTGACCTTGTTCCCACGCCCTGCCGATATCGAGCCGCTCAAGGCCAACGATAAGCTGCAGATGCCGCACCAGGCCGGGTTCAACCTGGGGTACATCGCCTACAACGTGATGGACAAGCTCAAGGGCAGTGACCAACCCAACCCGCTGGCTCAACTGAAGGTGCGCCAGGCACTGGACATGGCCGTCGACAAGCAGAAGATCATCGAGTCGGTGTACCAGGGCGCCGGTCAGCTCGCCGTCAATGCCATGCCGCCGACCCAGTGGTCCTACGACGACAGCATCAAAGACGTACCGTACGACCCGGAAAAGGCCAAGCAACTGCTCAAGGAAGCCGGGATCAAGGAAGGTACCGAAATCAGCCTGTGGGCCATGCCGGTGCAGCGCCCGTACAACCCCAACGCCAAGCTGATGGCCGAGATGCTGCAGGCTGACTGGAGCAAGGTCGGCATCAAGGCGAAAATCGTCAGTTACGAATGGGGCGAGTACATCAAGCGCTCCAAAGGCGGCGAACAAGGCGCCATGCTGATCGGCTGGAGCGGCGACAACGGTGACCCGGACAACTGGCTAGGCACCCTGTATGGCTGCGATGCGGTCGACGGCAACAACTTCTCCAAGTGGTGCTACAAGCCCTACGACGACCTGATCAAGCAGGCCAAGGCCACGCCTGACCAGGCCAAGCGCACCGAGCTGTATCAGAAAGCGCAACATATCCTCAAAGAGCAGGTGCCGATCACGCCGATCGCCCACTCCACGGTCTACCAGCCGATGAGTGCCAAGGTTAAGGACTTCAAGATCAGCCCGTTCGCACTGAACTCCTTCTACGGCGTCAGCGTGGAGAAATAGCGCCGGGCACTCGCAGCACCCTCGCCCACTTCTACTGTTCACACTCACCCCGGCGCTACCCGCGCCGGGGTTGGGGGCCTGTTGCCGCATTTCGTATCCCGAAGCGGCAAAAACAGACGGAAAAAAGGATTTGCCATGCGCCATACCTCACTGGTTTCCACACTGCTCGCCTTGGGCCTGCTAAGCCAGGCGCCGGCCCTTCAGGCCGCTAACCTGGTGTTCTGCTCCGAGGGCAGCCCGGCTGGGTTCGACACCGCTCAATACACCACTGCCACCGACAACGATGCGGCAGAACCGATCTACAACCGCCTGGTGGAATTCGAACGCGGCGGTACCGCTGTGCACCCCGCCTTGGCAACCAAGTGGGAAGTATCCGATGACGGCCTGCGCTACACCTTCCACCTGCGCGAAGGGGTGAAATTCCACGCCAACAAGGCATTCACACCCAGCCGCGACTTCAACGCCGATGACGTGCTGTTCACCTTCAACCGCATGCTCGACCGCGAGCACCCGTTCCGCCAGGCCTACCCCACCGAGTTCCCCTACTTCGTCAGCATGGGCCTGGACAAGAACATCGCCGGCATCGAAAAGACCGGCCCGATGACCGTGGTGTTCACCCTCAACAAGGTCGATGCCGCTTTCGTGCAGAACCTGGCGATGAGTTTCGCGTCGGTGCTTTCGGCTGAATATGCCGAGTATCTTTTGGCGAACGGGCGCCCCAGCGACATCAACCAGCAGCCCATCGGCACCGGCCCGTTCGTGTTCCAGCGTTACCAGAAGGATTCGCAGATCCGTTTCAAAGGCAACAAGCACTACTGGGCCCCGGATGAGGTGAAGCTCGACAACCTGGTGTTTTCGATCAACACCGACCCCTCGGTGCGCATCCAGAAGCTGCGCCGCGGCGAATGCCAGGTCACCCTGCACCCACGCCCGGCCGACCTGCCAGCACTCAAGCACGACAGCAAGCTGCAGGTGCTGCAACAACCAGGTTTCAACCTCGGCTATATCGCTTACAACACCCAGCACCCACCGTTCGATCGCCTGGAGGTACGCCAGGCCCTGGACATGGCAGTGAACAAGCAAGAGATCCTGCAAGCGGTGTATCAGGAGTCCGGCCAACGCGCAGTCAACGCCATGCCACCGACCCAATGGTCTTACGACGACAGCGTCAAGGACGCCCCCTACGACCCTGAAAAAGCCCGCCAGTTGCTCAAGCAGGCCGGGGTCAAGGAAGGCACCGAAGTCACCCTGTGGGCCATGCCCGTGCAGCGCCCGTACAACCCCAACGCCAAGCTCATGGCCGAGATGCTTCAGGCCGACTGGAGCAAGCTCGGCTTGAAGGTGCGCATCGTCAGTTATGAATGGGGCGAGTACATCAAGCGCATGAAAAGCGGCGAGCACGACATCGCCCTGATCGGCTGGACCGGAGACAACGGCGACCCGGATAACTGGCTGGGCACCCTCTACAGCTGCGATGCCATCGGCAGCAACAACTACTCGCAGTGGTGCGACCCGCAGTACGACAGCCTGGTCAGGCAGGCCAAGCAGGTAACCGACCGTGAGCAGCGCACGGTGCTGTACCAGCAAGCCCAGCAACGCCTCAAACAGCAGGTGCCGATCACCCCGGTGGCGCACTCCACCGTGAACCAGCCGCTCAGCGTCAAGGTGGCCGGGTTCAAGGTCAGCCCCTTTGGCCGCAACGACTTTTCCGGAGTGAGCGTCGATTGAACGCTAGCCGGTAACGGCCCTTTCGCCGGCAAGTCGGCTCCCACACACCTTGCACCAGGCCGGGGATCTCTAGCGATCCCCGTGGGATCCGGCTTGCCGGCCAACGGGCCAGCACTGGCCATACACCTCCACCCGATTGGCCCGGCAACCCCGGGCAACCCAGGCAACACCGTAACAACCCGGCCCACAAGGCCAGGCAATAACTAAAAGAACAGAAAGGGAGCTTTCAACTTGAGACTATTCACGCTTACCGCACTGGCATTATCCATCGCCACCTTCAGCGCCGTGGCCCAGGCCGACACCCAAAGCCAGGACTACGTACCGTTCAGCCTCAAAGGCACCAGCGAACAGGATGAGGCCAAAGGTTTCATCGACGGCCAGAGCCTGTCCGGCAGTACCCGCAACTGGTACGCCCGCGAACGCGCCACCCGCGCACCGTTGTTCAAGTACTACAAAAGCGACGGCACACGCCACGACAGTCACAGCCGCGACAACTGGCTGCAGGGCACCATCCTCAACTACAGCTCGGGCTTCACCCAAGGCACCGTAGGCTTTGCCGTGGAAGCAGCCGGCTACAACGCCATCGCCCTGGAGCAAGGCCGTGCCGCAGTCGCCGGGCCGAACAACCGTACCCTGACCCATAGCGATGGCGACCCCATCGGGCAGTGGAGCAAGATGGGCCTGGCCAACGTCAAGGCCCGGGTGTCCAACACCACCCTCACCGTCGGCCGCCAGTCGGTGGACACGCCCATGATCGCTTACATCGGCAACCGCGCCCTGCCCTCAAGCTTCCAGGGCGCATTCCTGCACAGTGCCGAGTTCGACAACCTGTCATTCGACCTGGGCACCTTCGACCGCGTCTCGCCGCGTACCGAACAGAGCCTGAGCAAGTTCCGCAGCGAGTATGGCGCCGCTGGCGTGGAAACCGACCGTGCCAGTACCGCGGGGGTCAACTACCAGCCGCTCAAGAGCCTGACCACCAGCCTGTACGCCACCAAGGTCGACGACTTCTGGAACCAGTACTACTTCGGCGCCAGCCACGTGCTGGGCGATAGCGCGGTGCTGAGCCTGACCACCGGCCTGAACTACTACAAGACCGTGGACGCAGGCAGCCAGAAGATGGGCGATATCGACAACGACACCTACAGCCTGTCGTTCGGCCTGACCCACCAGGCCCACACCCTCAGCGCTTCGTGGCAGCAGGTCAACGGTAACGAGTACTTCGACTACCTGCACGAAACCAACGGTATCTACCTGGCCAACTCCCTGCTCTCGGACTTCAACGGCCCGAACGAGAAATCCCTGCAGATTTCCTACGTGCTGAACATGGCGCCGTACGGCGTGCCGGGTCTGAAGTTCAACCTGTACAACGCCCGCGGCTGGGGCATCGATGGCACCCACTACCGCGGCACGGCCTATGACGTGAACGGCCTGGATGGCGAAACCCACTATGAGTGGGGTATCGGCACCAGCTACGCGGTGCAGAGCGGGCCGCTGAAAGACACCAGCATCCGCGCTACCTACACCGCGCATCGCGCCAGCAAGGCACAGGCCGATGGCAGCCTGGACGAGTTGCGCGTGGTGACCACCATTCCGTTCAACATTCTCTGACCACGTGCGCCCAGGCCCGCTTCATCGCGGGCCTGGGCGGCTACGCTGGAATCATTGCAAGCAAGGAGGACACATGACATCGCTACCGCTCCGCGCTGCCCTGGCAGCAGTCATCCTGGGCGCCGCCAGCAACCTGGCGGCCAAACCGCTGGTGGTGTGCACCGAAGCCAGCCCGGAAGGCTTCGACATCGTTCAATACACCACGGCGGTCACTGCCGATGCCTCGGCTGAGACGGTGTTCAACCGCCTGGTCGACTTCAAGCCCGGCACCACCGACATCCAGCCAGCCCTGGCCGAACGCTGGGACATCTCGGCCGATGGCCTGACCTACACCTTCCACCTGCGCCAAGGGGTGAAGTTCCACACCACCGACTACTTCAAGCCTACCCGCGATTTCAATGCCGACGACGTGCTGTGGAGCCTGCGCCGTCAGCTCGACCCCAACCACCCGTGGCACGACAAGACCAGCGTCGGCTACCCGTATTTCGAGAGCATGGCCTTCAAGGACCTGCTCAAATCGGTGGACAAGACCGACGACCACACTGTGGTCATCACCCTGACCCGCCCGCAAGCACCGTTCCTGCGTGACATGGCCATGGCCTTCACCTCGATCTACTCCGCCGAATACGGCGACCAGTTGCTCCAGGCCGGCAAGACCGGCGACCTCAACAGCAAGCCGGTTGGCACGGGCGCGTTCATCTTCCAGCGCTACAACAAGGACGCCCAGGTGCGCTTCAAGGCCAACCCGGACTACTTCCGCGGCAAACCGCCGGCCGACACGCTGATCTTCGCCATCGCCACCGACAACAACGTGCGCCTGCAGAAGCTGCGCGCCAACGAATGCCAGGTGGCCCTGTACCCGAAGCCGGACGACGTGCCATCGATCAAGGCGGACCCCGCGCTGAAGGTCGCCGAGATCGAGGCCCTGGTCACCGGCTACATCGCCATGAACACCGAGCACAAATACCTCAGCGACGTGCGCGTGCGCAAAGCCATCAACATGGCCTTCGACCGCCAGACCCACGTCGACCAGCTGTTCGGCAAGGGCAATGCGCTGGTGGGCGTAAACCCTTACCCACCGACCATGATCGGCTACAACAATGACAACCAGAACCCACCCCGTGACCTGGCCAAGGCCCGTGAGTTGCTCCAGCAAGCCGGCGTGCCGCAAGGCACGGTCATCACCCTGTTCACCCGCAACGGCGGCGGCCCGACCAACCCCAACCCGCGGCTGTCGGCGGAAATGCTCCAGTCCGACCTCGCCAAAATCGGCCTGAAGCTGGACATCCGTGTGATGGAGTGGGCCGAGATGCTGCGCCGTGCGAAAAACGGCGAGGCCGACCTGGTCTCCACTGGCTGGGCCGGTGACAACGGCGACCCGGACAATTTCCTCAGCCCCCTGCTCAGCTGCGAGGCTGCCAAAAGTGGCGAGAACTACGCCCGCTGGTGCAACTCGAAGTTTCAGGACCTGATCACCCGTGCCCGTGAGGTGATCGACAATGACGAGCGTGCCAGGCTCTATGCCGAGGCATTGAAGGTGTACGATGACGATCAGCCCTGGATCAGCATGGCGCACCCGAAGATGTTCACTGCCATGCGTGACAACGTGGAGGGTTATGTGATCAACCCTCTGACCAACAACAACTTCGCCACCACCAAGGTGAAGTAGAACAACAACGACCGCCGGCAACCCACACGGGCACCGGCGGCACCGCCGTACAACGGCTGATGAGGTAACCCTGACAATGTTGAGTTTTATTGCCCGGCGCCTGGGCCTGCTGATACCGACGTTTTTCGGCATCACCTTGCTGACCTTCGCGCTCATACGCCTGATCCCCGGCGACCCGGTGGAAGTGATGATGGGCGAGCGCAGAGTCGACCCCGAAATGCATGCCCAGGCCATGGAGCGCCTGGGCCTGAACAAGCCACTGCCAGCACAGTACCTGGATTACGTGGGCAAGCTCGCCCAGGGGGACCTTGGCGAGTCGCTGCGCACCCGTGAAAGCGTGTGGCGCGAGTTCCTCACCCTGTTCCCCGCCACCCTGGAACTGGCCCTCGCCGCGCTGCTGTTCGCCGGCATCGTCGGCCTGCTGGCCGGCGTGATCGCTGCGCTCAAGCGGGGCTCGCTGTTCGATCATGGGGTCATGGGTATCTCCCTGGCCGGCTATTCGATGCCGATTTTCTGGTGGGGCCTGATCCTGATCATGTTCTTCTCGGTGAGCCTGGGCTGGACGCCGGTCTCCGGGCGTATCGACCTGCTGTACGACATCGAGCCGAAAACTGGCTTCATGCTCATCGATACCCTGCTCAGTGACGAAGAAGGCGCGTTCAAGGATGCGGTGATGCACCTGATCCTGCCAGCCATCGTCCTCGGCACCATCCCCTTGGCGGTGATCGCCCGCATGACCCGCTCGTCCATGCTCGAAGTGCTGCGCGAAGACTACATCCGCACCGCGCGCGCCAAAGGCCTGTCGCCAGCCCGGGTGGTGTTCGTGCACGGCCTGCGCAATGCGCTGATCCCGGTGCTGACCGTGTTCGGCCTGCAGGTGGGCACGCTGCTGGCCGGTGCGGTGCTGACCGAAACCATCTTTTCCTGGCCGGGCATCGGCAAGTGGCTGATCGAAGCCATCGGCGCCCGTGACTATCCCGTGGTCCAGAACGGCATCTTGTTGATCGCCTGCCTGGTGATCCTGGTCAACTTCGTCGTGGACATCCTCTACGGCCTGGCCAACCCACGCATCCGTCATCAGCGCTGAGGCCTTCGTCATGACTAGCCCGATTCCCAATTCCGTGACACCGGCCAGCCCGGTGGACCAAAGCCTGCTCTACCCCTCGCCCTACAAAGAATTCTGGCATGCCTTCTCGCGCAACAAAGGTGCGGTGATGGGCCTGGCCTTCATGTGTGTGGTGGTGTTCTGCGCGCTGTTCGCGCCGTGGGTAGCGCCGCATGACCCGAGCGAACAGTACCGTGACTTCCTGCTGACCCCGCCGGTATGGCTGGAAGGCGGTACCTGGCAATTCATCCTCGGCACCGACGAACTGGGCCGTGACATGCTCTCGCGGCTGATCCAGGGCGCCCGGCTGTCGTTGCTGATCGGCCTGTCGTCGGTGGTGATGTCGCTGATCCCGGGCATCCTGCTGGGCCTGTTTGCCGGCTTCTTCCCGCGCTTGCTCGGCCCGTCGATCATGCGCCTGATGGACGTGATGCTGGCCCTGCCGTCGCTGCTGCTGGCCGTGGCGATCGTCGCCATCCTCGGCCCTGGCCTGATCAACACCGTGATCGCCATCGCCATCGTCTCGCTGCCGTCCTACGTGCGCCTGACCCGTGCTGCCGTGATGGGCGAACTGAACCGCGACTACGTGACCGCCGCGCGCCTGGCTGGCGCAGGGTTGCCACGGCTGATGTTCGTCACCGTGCTGCCCAACTGCATGGCGCCGCTGATCGTGCAGGCGACCTTGAGCTTTTCCTCGGCCATCCTCGACGCCGCTGCGCTGGGCTTCCTGGGCCTGGGTGTACAACCCCCGACCCCGGAGTGGGGCACCATGCTGGCTTCGGCCCGGGACTACATCGAGCGCGCCTGGTGGGTAGTGAGCCTGCCTGGCCTGACCATCCTGCTCAGTGTGCTGGCAATCAACCTGATGGGCGACGGCCTGCGCGATGCGCTGGACCCGAAACTCAAGAACGCCGCCTGAGGAGAACGCCATGCTACTTTTACAAATCGACAACCTCAACGTGCGCTTCGGCGATGCCAATGCGGTGCCCGTGGTGGACGGCCTTGACCTGATGGTCGACGCCGGCGAAATCCTGGCGATCGTCGGTGAGTCCGGCTCGGGCAAATCGGTCACCATGATGGCCCTGATGGGCCTGATCGATGCCCCCGGGCGCATCACCGCCGACGCCCTGACATTCGACGGCACCGACATGCTCAAGCTCAGCGGCCGTCAGCGGCGCAAGGTGGTGGGCAAGGACATCGCCATGGTCTTCCAGGACCCGATGACCGCGCTCAACCCCAGCTACACCGTAGGCTTCCAGATCGAGGAAGTGCTGCGACAGCACCTGGGCCTGAAGGGCAAGGCTGCGCGCCAGCGTGCGCTGGAGCTTTTGAAGAAGGTCGAGATCCCGGCCGCCGAAAGCCGCCTGGACGCTTACCCGCACCAACTGTCCGGTGGCATGAGCCAGCGGGTGGCGATTGCCATGGCCATTGCAGGCGAGCCGAAGCTGCTGATCGCCGACGAGCCGACCACGGCGCTGGACGTGACCATCCAGGCGCAGATCATGGAACTGCTGGTCAACCTGCAGCAAGAGCGCAACATGGCGCTCATCCTGATCACCCATGACCTGGCCGTGGTCGCCGAAACCGCCAAGCGCGTCTGCGTCATGTACGCCGGCCAAGCCGTGGAAGTGGGCCAGGTGCCTGAGCTGTTCGACGTGCCCGCGCACCCCTACAGCGAAGCGCTGCTGGCGGCGATCCCTGAACACAGCATCGGCGCCGAACGCCTGGCCACGCTGCCCGGCATCGTCCCCGGCCGTTACGACCGCCCGGCCGGCTGCCTGCTGTCGCCACGCTGCCCGTACGTGCAGGACAACTGCCGGCGCCAACGCCCGCCCCTTGACCCTCAGGCCCATAGCCTGGTGCGTTGCTTCTACCCGCTGAACCAGGAGGTGGCGTGATGAGCGTCGTTCTAACCGCTCGGGAGCTGACCCGGCATTACGAAGTGTCCCGCGGGCTATTCAAAGGCCACGCCCTGGTACGCGCACTCAATGGTGTGTCATTCGAACTGGAAGCCGGCAAGACGCTGGCCGTGGTGGGTGAGTCCGGTTGTGGCAAGTCCACGCTGGCGCGCGCACTGACATTGATCGAAGAGCCCTCCTCCGGCTCCTTGCAGATCGACGGCACCGAGGTCAAAGGCGCCAGCAAAAGCGAGCGAAAGCAGTTACGCCGCGACGTCCAGATGGTGTTCCAGAGCCCCTATGCCTCGCTCAACCCACGGCAGAAAATCGGCGATCAGTTGGCCGAGCCGCTGCTGATCAACACCTCGTTGAGCAAGGCCGAGCGCCGCGAAAAAGTGCAGAAGATGATGGAGCAGGTGGGCTTGCGGCCTGAGCACTACCAGCGCTACCCGCACATGTTCTCGGGCGGCCAGCGCCAGCGCATCGCCCTGGCCCGGGCGATGATGCTGCAACCCAAGGTGCTGGTGGCCGACGAACCGACCTCTGCGCTGGACGTATCGATCCAGGCGCAGGTGTTGAACTTGTTCATGGACCTGCAGAAGGAGTTCACCACCGCCTACGTCTTCATCTCGCACAACCTGGCGGTGGTGCGGCATGTGGCGGACCAGGTGCTGGTGATGTACCTGGGGCGGCCGGCAGAGATGGGGCCGAAGGAAGATATCTACGAAAAGCCGCTGCACCCCTACACCCAGGCACTGCTTTCCGCGACACCGGCGATTCACCCGGACCCGTTGAAGCCGAAGATCCGCATTGCCGGTGAGCTGCCCAATCCGCTCAATCCCCCGGATGGGTGCGCATTTCATAAACGCTGCCCGTATGCGACCGAGCGGTGTGGCAAGGAAGAGCCAGCGTTTCGGCAGGTGGGGAGCCGGCAGGTGGCGTGTCATTATGCCGAGCAGTTTCTTTGAAGGGGCTTAGCTTCCATCGCAGGCAAGCCAGCTCCAGATAGTGCACTGCTTCTTCAACAGCGCTGAACCTGGAGCTGGCTTTCCGGCGATGGGCCGCACTGCGGCCCCTAATCCCTCAATGCATGAATATCGCGATCAGAATGATCACCGGAATCGGTACCCCAAGCATCCACAGCAGTATCGAGCGCATGGTAATTCTCCTTGTTTAACGTTGAACGGTGCGGTGTGGAACGTAGTCGCCCTCAACCCACTGCACCCGGTCACGCAGACGACCGCCATACAAGGCAGCCAAGCTGGCGAAGAAGGCCCCACACAGCAACGCGACGAAGGTCCACAGCGCTGTCCAGGCAGCGACCTTGGCGGCGGTGTCGGCTGCTTGTTTGGCATCGGTCTTCAGTTGTTGTACCTGGGCCATCACCTGGTCCACGCGCGCTTCAGCTTCGGCCTGGCTCAGGCGGGTACGCTGTGCGACCAACTGTGCCAGGTAGGCGCGGTCCTCGGCGGGCAACGCGCCGTCTCCTGCAATACCCTTAGCCAGAATGCGGGCCGCTACGCCATTTGCAGCATCCTCGCTGACCGGCGCCGGGCCGTCGCCACGGAACAGGCTATCGACGAAGTAGCCCATCGAGTCATTGTCGTTACTGGTGGCCGACGAAGCACCTGCGGCGGCAGATACGGTGGCCGCCTGGGAAGCCGCACTGGCACCTGCGCCCACCAGGTTACCGGCAGCACCCAGTATCAGCATCGCTGCTACCAAAGTGGCCACCGCCCAGGATAGGAAGCCATGCGCGGTATCACGGAAGTACACTTCATCGCCGTGCAAGTTTGCCCACTTCACACGCAGCCGACCCGCGATGTAACCGCCAAGGCCTGAAGCAATGATCTGGGTCACCAGCAGCCATACGATGGTCGAAACGCCCAGCGCTTTTGCACTCGCGCCTTCGTCAGCCCACGGCGAGGTGGCCGCAAAGCCAAGGCCGGCGCCCAGTACCACAAGTATCAGGGACACCGACGCAGCGGCGGCCGCGCCAGCGAAGATCGCCGCCCAGGAAACACCTGAGCGGCTTTGCGTATCTACAACGGGATAGTCGGCAGGGGTGATCATGATGTGTGCGCCTTTATGTTGTTAGCGAAAATTCCATTCGCGCATTAACCATTGCAGCGGCTGTGCCAGTTGTGTCAAAAAATGACATGTAGCCAAATCAATGGCTTAGCTCAAGCGCGCGTCCTAGGACCGTGCAAAACACCCGAATCGAGGCACGCGACTCAGGGTTTATGCAACGCTCGCGAAGGCCGGCCCTACGCATCCCAGGGCCCACAGGCTTGCCTGCTTGCCCCCTCCCCGGCACTATCAACCCATGACCCCAATCCTCCTTGCCGACGGCCCTGAGCAAACGCCCATCACCGCCGAAACCGTCCTGCGCTATCACCTGTGCTGGAAGCACCGCGACCTCGACGGGGTGATTGCGCTGTATCACCCGGACGTGCAGTACCACGACTTCTTCCAGAACCGCGTACTCGGTTACGACGCGTTGCGTGACTACGTCCGCGCCAGCCTGCCCCACGAGGCTGGCGAGGACATCGTCCATGGTGACCGCATCCGCGTAGACGGCAGCACGGCATTCATCCAGTACCAGGTCACGGTACAGGGCGGTGAAGGCTTGGTGGCCTTTCAGTCCAGCGAAGCGATCACGGTCAAGGACGGGCTGATCTGGCGGGTCAATGAGTACGCCACCCTGGTGCGCCATGGCAACGCTGCCACGGTCAGCCATGGCCCGCGCCCGGCGACCAGCCGCCTGGGCCTGTCACCGCGGCAGCTGTCGACCATGGCCCAGGACCTGGAGCACTACTTCCAGCGCCAGCGCCCCTACCTTGACCCGGACCTGGACCTGCAACAGGTCGCCGACGCCAGCGGCTACAGCCGCAACCAGATCTCCTACCTGCTCAACCAGGTGCTGGGGCAGAGCTTCTACCGCTACGTCAACCAGGCCCGGCTGCAGCACCTGATGGCCAGCCTGGATGACGCAAGCGTCGAGGCGCCGATCGACGACCTGGCGTTCAGCGCGGGCTTCAACTCCCTGTCGGCGTTCTACAAGTGCTTCCGCGAACATACCGGGCTTACGCCCAAGGCCTATCTGAAGCAAATTTCCCTGCGTGCACGCACGTAAGACAGCCATCCCCCAACGCCACTAGGATCGCCCACAGACCTTGACGGATGTGGAGCCGAACCCGATGCAACCTTTGCGCACGCTCAGCCTGTGGATGGACCAGCTCGAAGAGCCGCTGTGCGCCCGCCCCGCCCTGCGCGAAGACCTCGACGTCGATGTGTGCATCATCGGCGCTGGCTACACCGGGCTGTGGACCGCCTACTACCTCAAGCGCCAGGCGCCACAGCTGAACATCGCCGTGATCGAGGCCAACATTGCCGGCTTTGGCGCCTCTGGGCGCAATGGCGGCTGGCTGATGGGCAACATGCTCGGTGAAGACCGCCTGCTCGCCACCCTGTCGCCGCAACAACGCCGCGCCAGCATCGACCTGCTGCATGGCATCCCCGACGAAGTCCACAGCGTGCTGCAACGCGAAGGCATCGATTGCGACTACCGCAAAGGCGGCGTGCTGTATTGTGCGGCGCGCTACCCGGAACAGGAGCGCAGCCTGCGTGCGTACCTCGATGACCTTTACCGCCAAGGCATGACCGAGGATGACTACCGCTGGCTGCGCCCCGAGCAACTGGACCTGCAGCTGCGCGTGAGCAACGCCTACGGCGCGATCTACAGCCCGCATACCGCGACCATCCAACCGGCCAAGCTGGTGCGTGGCCTGGCCCGGGCGGTGGAAGCGCTGGGCGTGCCGATCTACGAAAACACCCCCGCCGTCGACTGGCAGCCCGGTGAGGTCCGTGCCCCCCTGGCGCGCATCCGCTGCCAGTGGATGGTCCCTGCTGTGGAGGGCTACGCTGCCAGCCTACCACCGCTGGGCAAGCATCAACTGCCGGTGCAGAGCCTGCTGGTAGCCACCGAGCCATTGCCCGAATCG
Source organism: Pseudomonas sp. WHRI 8519 (assembly GCF_040224055.2). NCBI lineage: Bacteria > Pseudomonadati > Pseudomonadota > Gammaproteobacteria > Pseudomonadales > Pseudomonadaceae > Pseudomonas > Pseudomonas sp. WHRI 8519. The sequence goes on from NZ_CP167996.1 coordinate 5,059,765, forward strand.
ACCTGGGAGCAGATCGGCCTGTCACAGGGCCAGGCCTTCAGCGAAAGCAGCCGCCAGGTCACCTACGGCCAGCGTACCGCCGACAACCGCCTGGTATTCGGCGCCCGCGGTGGCTACCGCTTCGGTGGCAGGCTGCGTGAAGACTTCACCCTGACTGAGGCCGAAGTCGAACTGCGCCGCTACCTGTTCAGCGAGCTGTTCCCCCAACTCAAGCATGTGCGTATCACCCATTCGTGGGGTGGCAACCTGGGCATGGCCCGGCGCTTCCGCCCGCACATGCTGTGTGACCGCCAGCGCGGCATTGCCCTGTCCGGCGGTTATGGCGGAGAAGGTGTCGGCGCCACCAACCTCGGTGGGCGCACCTTGGCCGCGCTGATCCTCAACCAGCACAACGAGCTGACCGGACAACCCTGGGTACTCGACAACCGTCCGCTGTCGAGCCTGGCCAGCTGGCCGCCCGAACCCTGCCGCTGGCTGGGCTACAACGCGATCATCCAGAGCTTCGTGCACGAAGACCGAACCCTCGCCAACCCCGCCACAGTGCCATGGCGGCGGCGCCTGGCCAGCTCGCTGGCGGACTTCATGGAAGGCTTCATGCGCTGACTTTCCTTTCACCCACACAGGATCCAACGGTAATGAGCATCACCCAGTTCAAACACACCGAAAGCGCCGTGCTGGACAGCTCCAACCCGGTTGCGGTGCCGCTTGGCGAACCCGTGGCAGTGACCTCGGTCACCTGCGTGGAGCGCAGCGATGGCGTGGAAACCGGCATCTGGGAATGCACGCCCGGGCGCTGGCGGCGGCAGATCGCGCAACAGGAGTTCTGCCACTTCATCAAGGGCCGCTGCACGTTCACCCCCGACGGCGGGGAACCCCTTCACATAGAAGCCGGAGACGCACTGATGCTACCGGCCAACAGCATGGGCATCTGGGATATCCAGGAAACCGTGCGCAAGACCTACGTACTCATCTTCTGATCCGCTGATCGCCTGCCTTCGAAAACAACAGACAAAGCAAGGTACTCCCGACATGCGCACCCTTCTCCTCGCTCCACTGATGCTGGCCGCCAGCGTGGCCAATGCCGCCGACTCGGTAAAAATCTACAACTGGTCCAGCTATGTGGCCCCCGACACCTTGCAGAAATTCCAGCAAACCACCGGCATCACCCCGACCTACGACGTGTACGACAGCAACGAAACCCTCGACGGCAAGCTGATGACCGGCAACTCCGGCTACGACGTGGTGTTTCCTTCCAACCACTTCATGGCCCGACAGATTCAGGGCAAGGCGCTGAAGAAGCTGGACAAGTCGCAGCTCCCTGACTGGAAAAACCTCAACCCGGTGCTGCTCAAGGCGCTGGAGGTCAACGACCCTGGCAACCAGTACGGTTTTCCATACCTGTGGGGCAGTACCGGGATCGGCTACAACATCGACAAGGTCAAAGCCGTGCTCGGTGACAACGCCCCGGTGGATTCGTGGGACCTGATCTTCAAGCCCGAGTACATGAGCAAGCTCAAGAGCTGTGGGGTTGCCGTGCTCGACAACGGCCCTGAACTGCTACCCATCGCCCTGCACTACCTGGGGCTGCCGCACCACAGCAAAGACCCGAAGGACTACCAGAAGGCCAAGGACCTGCTGATGACGGTGCGCCCGTACATCAGCTACTTCCATTCCTCCAAGTACACCGGTGACCTGGCCAATGGCGATATCTGCGTGGTTGTAGGGTTCTCGGGTGATGTGCTGCAGGCGAAGAACCGCGCCGATGAAGCCAAGAATGGGGTGAAGGTCGGCTATTCGATCCCCAAGGAGGGCGCGCCGATGTGGTTCGACATGGTTGCCATGCCAGCCGATGCACCGGATGAGAAGGCGGGCTATGCCTACATGAATTACCTGTTGCAGCCGCAGGTGATGGCCAACATCAGTAACCATGTGCAGTACGCCAACGGCAACCTCAAGGCCGACGCCCTGGTGGACCCGAGCCTCAAGGGCAATACCATGATTTATCCGAGCGAAGAGATGATGGGCAAGCTGTACGCGCTGGAGGCGATGCCGGCAAAGATCGACCGCATTCGTACGCGGATCTGGACCAGCATCAAGGCAGGGAACTGACGGCAGCGGCAAGCGGCAAGCTACAAGCGGCAAGCTGCAAGAAAAGCGGGCCAACGCAGGCTCGCTTCCTCTTGCAGCTTGAAGCTTGAAGCTTGAAGCTTGAAGCTTGCCGCTGCCCTTAGTGGTGCTCGCGAGTGGCGCGGAACTTGACGTCCGGCCAGCGCTCTTCCATCAGCGACAGGTTGACCCGGGTCGGGGCCAGGTAGGTCAGGTGACCGCCACCGTCGATCGCCAGGTTTTCCATGGCCTTGACCTGGAAGTCTTCGAGCTTCTTCTTGTCGTCGCAGCTGATCCAGCGTGCCGACCACACGGTGATAGGCTCGTAGGCGCACTCGACCTTGTACTCTTCCTTCAGGCGGCTGGCGACCACGTCGAACTGCAGCACACCGACCGCACCGAGGATGATGTCGTTGCTGCGCTCAGGGAAGAACACCTGGGTCGCACCTTCTTCGGCCAGCTGTTGCAGGCCCTGGCGCAGCTGCTTGGATTTCAGCGGGTCCTTCAGGCGCACGCGGCGGAACAGTTCCGGGGCGAAGTGCGGGATACCGGTGAAGCCCAGCGCCTCGCCTTCGGTGAAGGTGTCGCCGATCTGGATGGTGCCATGGTTGTGCAAGCCGATGATGTCGCCGGCATAGGCTTCTTCGAGCTGCTCGCGCTCGGACGAGAAGAAGGTCAGCGCGTCACCGATACGCAAGTCCTTGCCGGTACGCACGTGACGCATCTTCATGCCCTTCTCGTACTTGCCCGAGCAAATGCGCATGAAGGCGATACGGTCGCGGTGTTTCGGGTCCATGTTCGCCTGGATCTTGAACACGAAGCCGGTGAACTTCTCCTCGACCGGCTCCACGGTCCGCTCGTGGGCTACACGGGCCAGCGGGCGCGGCGCCCAGTCGACAACGGCGTCAAGTACATGGTCGACACCGAAGTTACCCAGCGCAGTACCGAAGAACACCGGCGTCAGCTGGCCATTGATGAACTCGTCCTGATCGAACTCATGGCAGGCGCCCTGCACCAACTCGAGCTGCTCCAGGAAGCGGTCATACTCGTCACCCAGGTGAGCACGGGCTTCATCAGAGTCGAGTTTCTCGATGATCTTCGCCTCGGTACGCTCATGGCCGTGGCCCGGGGTGTAGACAATGATGTAGTCGCCGGCAAGGTGGTACACACCCTTGAAGTCGCGATAGCAACCGATCGGCCAGGTGATCGGCGCCGCCTTGATCTTCAGAACTGCTTCGATCTCGTCGAGCAGTTCGATCGGGTCGCGGATGTCACGGTCGAGTTTGTTGATGAAGCTGACGATGGGCGTGTCGCGCAGGCGGCAGACATCCATCAAGGCGATGGTCCGCGGCTCTACACCTTTACCGCCGTCGAGCACCATCAGCGCCGAGTCCACTGCCGTCAGCGTGCGGTAGGTGTCTTCCGAGAAGTCTTCGTGGCCGGGGGTGTCGAGCAGGTTGATCATGTGCTCGCGGTACGGGAACTGCATCACCGAGGTGGTGATGGAAATACCGCGCTGCTTCTCCATTTCCATCCAGTCGGAGGTGGCGTGGCGGTCGGACTTGCGCGACTTCACGGTACCGGCGACGGCAATGGCCTTGCCCATCAGCAGGAGTTTCTCGGTGATGGTGGTCTTACCGGCGTCGGGGTGGGAAATGATTGCGAAAGTGCGGCGCTTCGCGACTTCGGCGGCCTGGTTGGTCATGGGAAATCGCCTGACTGGGGGATTCAAAAAGGGGCGATATCATACCTGATGTTGGGCAGGGACCAAAATCTGATCCCCGCCGTTGGTCAACGATGCTCGATCGGGCGCGATTTGCCTGGTGCTCAGAAAAGTTGTCCAGCGTCACAGGTGGGGCAGATAGCAGGTAAACCAACGCCTTTAGGCAAGATTCACGTTGTTTTTTAGTACGAAAAAACACTCGCCCCAGTGATTAACACTGGCCAAATGCCGCCCCAGATGGGAACCTTTACGCCCTCGGAGACGTCCACTCCCCTGCAACCCGCTTCGCTTGGGGACTGGTTTGATCAGCATTTTCGGGCCCGACGGGGTTCGGCTCATGGTCTGATTGCTGCCTTGCGCAAGCGTCACGCTGCTAATCGCGAACACACCACTCGCCGCCAGCCATGGCCGGCCATAAAAAGAGTGTGCTCGCCGACAACACAAGGAGTCCACCTGTGGCTACACGCTACGGAAAAGGGCTGTTGGGATGGGCCGCCGTGCTCGTCATCCTGGCCCTGCTGATCCACTGGATCGGCATCGACACGATCGCGCGTTATCGCGATGATCTTGGGTTCTACCTGCAAGCGCACCTGGTATTGGTGCTGGCTTCGATGGCGGCGGCGTTGGCCGTGGGCATCCCCGCCGGCATTGCCTTGAGTCGACCGCACCGGGTCGACAAAGCCGAGCGCTTCATGCAGTTCTTCAACGTTGGCAACACCATTCCCCCTCTGGCCGTTCTGGCCATCGCGCTCAGTGTCCTGGGCATCGGCGCCGGGCCCGCGATCTTCGCGCTGTTCCTCGCCTCCCTCCTGCCAATCGTACGCAACACCTACGAAGGCCTGAAAAACGTCCCCGCCTCGCTCAAGGAAGCCGCCACCGGCATCGGCATGACCCCGCGCCAGCGACTCTGGCAAGTGGAACTGCCCAATGCGGTACCGATCATCGTCGGCGGAGTGCGTGTGGCTCTGGCGCTGAACGTGGGCACTGCGCCTCTGGCGTTCCTGATCGGTGCCAACAGCCTCGGCAGCCTGATCTTCCCCGGCATTGCCCTGAACAACCAGCCACAGCTGCTGCTTGGCGCGGCCTGCACGGCGTTGCTGGCCCTGGCGCTGGATGCCGCGGTGAGTTTCTCCAGCAAGCGCTGGCTGGAACGTGGCCTGGCCCAATAAAAAGAGGGAACGTATGAAGAAGAGAATCGCCTTGCTGCTGGGCGCGGCCCTGCTGTTCGCAGGCTTTGCCCAGGCGGCGGAAAAACCCGTGGTGCGCATCGGCGCACGGGTGTTCACCGAACAGACCGTACTCGCCGAAATCACCGCCCAATACCTGCGCGCCAATGGCTTCGATGTGCGCGTCACCGGTGGCCTTGGCAGCAGCCTCGCGCGCCAGGCCCAGGAGACTGGCCAGCTGGACTTGATGTGGGAGTACACCGGCGTGTCGCTGGTGTCCTACAACCACATCGAGGAGCGCATGCCCAGTGCCGAAGCCACCTACGCCAAGGTCAAAGCGCTGGACGCCAAGAAAGACCTGATCTGGCTGACCCCGACCAAGTTCAGCAACACCTACGCCCTGGGCCTGCCTGAAAAGGTCGCCGAGGCCTACCCACAGATCAACACGATCAGTGACCTCAATCAGGTGCTGCGCGACGAACGCGAGCGCAACCACCTGATCGCCCTGGACACCGAGTTCGCCAACCGCCCCGACGGCCTGGTCGGCCTGAAGGAGATGTACGACCTGCAAGTCGGCCGTGCCAACATCAGGCAGATGGACGCCGGCCTGGTCTATACCGCCATGCACAACAACCAGGTGTTCGCAGGCCTGGTCTACACCACGGACGGCCGCCTGAGTGCGTTCAACCTCAAGCTGCTGGAAGACGACAAGCACTACTTCCCCGACTACACCGCTGCCCCGGTGGTGCGCAAGGCCGTGCTCGACGCCAACCCGCAACTGGTCGCCCTGCTCAAGCCCCTGGCCGAGCAGCTCGATGACCAGACCATGCGCCAGCTCAATGCCAAGGTCGACGTCGAACACCAGAGCCCGACTGCCGTGGCGGCAGCATTCCTGCGTGAGCACCCACTCAAGGAGGTGCAGCCATGAGCCTGCTCGATACGTTCGCCCACCTCGACTGGGCCCTGGTGCTGCAACTGACCTGGCAGCACATCATGCTGGTCGGCATTGCCGTTGGCCTGGCAATCCTGGTCGGCGTGCCGCTGGGCATCCTGATGACCCGCTTCCCGGTGGTGGCCGGCCCACTGCAGGCCAGCGCCACAGTGCTGCTGACCATCCCGTCGATTGCCCTGTTCGGCCTGCTGCTGCCGTTCTACTCCAAGTTCGGCCAGGGCCTGGGGCCATTGCCTGCGATCACCGCGGTGTTCCTTTATTCACTGCTGCCCATCCTGCGCAACACCTATCTGGCCCTGACCAACGTCGAGCCCGGCATCCGTGAAGCCGCACGCGGTATCGGCATGACCTTCGGCCAGCGCCTGCGCATGGTCGAGCTACCGATTGCCGTGCCCGTCATCCTCGCCGGCGTGCGCACTGCCGTGGTGATGAACATCGGCGTGATGACCATCGCCGCGACCATCGGTGCCGGTGGCCTGGGCGTGCTCATCCTCACCTCCATCAGCCGTAGCGACATGTCGATGCTGCTGGTTGGCGCCGTACTGGTCAGCCTGCTGGCAATCATCGCCGACCTGCTCCTGCAAACCCTGCAACGTGCCCTGACTCCAGAAGGACTGCGCTCATGATCGAACTCAAGAACCTCAGCAAAACCTTCAACGTCAACGGCAAGGACGTCAAAGCCGTCGAGGCGGTCAGCCTGACCGTCAACGAAGGCGAAATCTGCGTGTTCCTCGGCCCCTCGGGCTGTGGCAAGAGCACCACGCTGAAGATGATCAACCGCCTGATCACGCCAACCTCCGGGCAGGTGTTCATCAATGGCGAAGACACCAGCGGCCTGGACGAAGTGACCTTGCGCCGCCACATCGGCTATGTGATCCAGCAGATCGGCCTGTTCCCCAACATGACCATCGAGGAAAACATCACTGTGGTCCCGCGCCTGCTCGGCTGGGACAAGCAAAAGTGCCACGACCGCGCCCGCGAGCTGATGCACATGATCAAGCTCGAGCCCAAGCAGTATCTGCAACGCTACCCGCGTGAACTGTCCGGTGGCCAGCAACAGCGCATCGGGGTGATCCGTGCGCTGGCCGCAGACGCGCCGGTGCTGTTGATGGACGAGCCGTTCGGCGCCGTCGACCCGATCAACCGCGAAATGATCCAGAACGAGTTCTTCGAGATGCAGCGGGCGCTGAACAAGACCGTGATCATGGTCAGCCACGACATCGACGAAGCGATCAAGCTGGCCGACAAGATTGCCATCTTCCGCGCCGGCAAGTTGCTGCAGCTGGACCACCCGGACACCTTGCTGGCCCACCCGGTCGATGACTTCGTCAGCAACTTCGTGGGCCAGGACAGCACCTTGAAACGCCTGTTGCTGGTGCGCGCCGAAGATGCGGCGGACAACGCCCCTTCGGTAAGTCCACAAACGCCGGTGGGCGATGCGCTGGAGCTGCTGGACGAGCACGATCGCCGCTATGTGGTGGTCACCGATGCGCAGAACAAGGCGCTGGGGTATGTACGCCGGCGCGACATGCACCGCCAGCAAGGTACCTGTGCCGACTTCCTGCGTCAGTTCAATGCAACGGCTTCGCACGATGAGCACCTGCGCATCCTGCTGTCGCGGATGTACGAGTTCAACCGCGCGTGGTTGCCGGTGCTGGATGCCGAGCAGGTGTTCCTGGGCGAGGTGACGCAGGAGTCGATCGCGGCTTACCTGAGCTCGGGGAGATCGCGCGGGGCCAAGACCAGCATCGTGTCACCGGCCGAGGCGGCGGTTTCCTGATCAACGGGGGCGCTTCGCGCCCCAATCGCCGGCAAGCCGGCTCCCACCCTGACCGCGCAATTCTTCAGGGCTGTGCTTTACCTGTGCAAGCAACCGTCTTGCCCATTTTCTAAAAGCCGGCGCAATCCATGTGTGAGCCGGCTTGCCGGCGATTGGGGCGATGGGGATATCGGAACCCTAAACCGGCCTGCCCAAAGGCTCGTCAAAGAAGTGCTTCACCCCCGCCGCCAATCTCAGGTTGACCATCGTCGGTCCGTAGTCAATGGCGAAAATTAGCAGTGCTCCTCATAAAACGCAGGAAATCCGCCAGTCGGTAACAAAAAATTTATGGGGAATTTCAGGCACTGCAGTAGCCATGACCGTGGCCATTAATATGAACACCTTCGCTTTTTTTTGCAGGCCAGGCCACTTTGCAGAAAGCCCGCCAAGCCTATGGAAACGGGCTTGCCCGAAATGGGCCAAAGACGGTCTATTCCACAATTTTTTACGCCTGCCAGGGTTCAGGGAACATCTGCTGGTCACACAAGTCGGTTATTCAAGTGGCAGCGCGTCGATCGTGGGCCGACACGCCCTGATTGCCTGTTGATCTTGGGTTCTTCACGCCCTAAAGTGCGCGCCGAACGTCCATGCTGGAAACGATCCATCCGGCTCAAGTACTGAGTAGGCGAACCAAAGTGGGGATACGGAGGACGTTCAGTTTGCAGCCACTTATCTTTTCAGTTTGCCCATGGAGTCCCTGAGCATGTCGATCCAGGTCGAAGACTATTTCGCGCGTGACACCTTCCAGAAAATGAAGGCGTTCGCCGACAAGCAGGAAACCCCGTTCGTACTCATCGATACCCAGATGATCAGCCAGGCCTACGACGACCTGCGCGCCGGTTTCGAGTTCGCCAAGGTCTACTACGCGGTCAAGGCCAACCCGGCGGTCGAGATCATCGACCTGCTCAAAGAGAAAGGCTCGAGCTTCGACATCGCCTCGATCTATGAGCTGGACAAGGTCATGGGCCGTGGCGTCAGCGCCGACCGCATCAGCTACGGCAACACCATCAAGAAGTCCAAGGACATCCGTTACTTCTTTGAAAAAGGTGTGCGCCTGTACGCCACCGATTCAGAAGCCGACCTGCGCAACATCGCCAAGGCCGCCCCGGGCTCCAAGGTCTACGTACGCATCCTGACCGAAGGCTCCACCACCGCCGACTGGCCGCTGTCGCGCAAGTTCGGCTGCCAGACCGACATGGCCATGGACCTGCTGATCCTGGCCCGCGACCTGGGCCTGGTGCCATACGGCATTTCCTTCCACGTGGGTTCGCAACAGCGCGACATCAGTGTGTGGGACGCCGCGATCGCCAAGGTCAAAGTGATCTTCGAGCGCCTGAAGGAAGAAGACGGCATCGAGCTGAAGCTGATCAACATGGGTGGCGGCTTCCCGGCCAACTACATCACCCGCACCAACAGCCTGGAAACCTACGCTGAAGAGATCATCCGCTTCCTGAAGGAAGACTTCGGTGACGACCTGCCGGAAATCATCCTTGAGCCAGGCCGCTCGCTGATCGCCAACGCCGGTATCCTGGTCAGCGAAGTCGTGCTGGTTGCGCGCAAATCGCGTACCGCTGTCGAGCGCTGGGTGTACACCGATGTGGGCAAATTCTCCGGCCTGATCGAAACCATGGACGAGTCCATCAAGTTCCCGATCTGGACCGAAAAGAAAGGCGAGATGGAAGAAGTGGTCATCGCCGGCCCGACCTGTGACAGCGCCGACATCATGTACGAGCACTACAAGTACGGCCTGCCGCTGAACCTGGCGATCGGTGACCGCCTCTACTGGCTATCGACCGGTGCCTACACCACCAGCTACAGCGCAGTGGAATTCAACGGCTTCCCGCCGCTGAAGGCCTACTACCTATAATGCAGAACGGGGCCGAAAGGCCCCGTTTTCATTGGTGCCTGGCTTGGCCCTATCGCCGGCAAGCCGGCTCCCACCCCGACCGCGCAGTTCTTCAGGCCTGCGCTTTGTCTGTGGAAGCAATTCCTAATGGCCGGCGCAAATCCATGTGGAAGCAATTTCTAAAGACCAGCGCAAATCCATGTGGAAGCAATTTCTAAAGACCAGCGCAAATCCATGTGGAAGCAATTTCTAAGGGCCGGCGCAAATCCATGTGGGAGCCGGCTTGCCGGCGATGGGGCCAGTGCCGACACCATCACACCTGGCGCTGTTCTATCTCAGCGGCATACCGCGCCGCAAAGGCCATCAACCCTGGCCCAGCCCCCTGCAAGGTCACCAACGCACTGCGCAAAAAATTCAGGTTGCCCTCGACCCGCGCCCGCTCCAGCCACGGCCCCACTTCGGCCATCTGGCCACGCTCGGCCAGCACCATCGCCAAACTGAACATCCCACGAAAATCCCCCGCCTCGGCCGATCGCCGATACCAGCGCACCGCCCGCACCGGACTTGGCGCCGTAGCGATACCCTGCTCCAGGTAACGCCCATACAGGTTCATCGACTTGGCATGCCCCAGCTGCGCAGCCTTCTGGTAGCACATCAATGCCTGCGCCTGATTGGCCGGCACCCCACGCCCGGTAGCCAGCAGGTTGCCCAGGTTATACAACCCCCAGTCCAGCCCGGCATCGGCCGCGCGGGCATAGTGAACCGCAGCCTGTGCCACATTCACCTCGCCACCCCAACCATGCTCCAGGCACCGCCCGAGCATATTGTGCGCCATGGCACTGCCACCCTGGGCGGCAATACCGAACCAGCGCCGGGCCACTCCGGCATCCGCTTCGATGCCGCGGCCGTCGAGCAGGATCTGCCCGAGCAGCAACTGCGCCTCGATCACGCCCTGCCCTGCCGCCGCGAGAATGGCCTGGGCGGCTTTGCCCGGGCTATCTTCGAGCATGGCCTTCAGGCCGGCGACATCCACCACTTCTTCACGGCGCAACGGATAGGACACGGCTCAGACCTCTGCCCAGCGGCGCAGCAGGTTATGGTAGGTGCCAGTCAATTGCAGCAACGAGGGGTGCTCCGGCACATCGGCAGTGAGTTGCTGGATGGCATTGTCCATCTCGAACAGCAACGCACGCTGGCTGTCCTCCCGCACCAGGCTCTGGGTCCAGAAGAACGCCGCATAACGCACGCCGCGCGTCACCGGGTTGACCTTGTGCAGGCTCGTGCCCGGGTACAGCACCAGGTCACCGGCCGCCAGCTTGACCTGTTGCTCGCCATAGGTGTGTTGGATCACCAACTCGCCACCGTCGTAGCTGTCCGGATCGCTGAGAAAAAGCGTAGAGGAAAGGTCAGTGCGCACCCGCTCCGGGCTGCCTTTGGGCTGGCGCAGGGCATTGTCGATGTGGAAGCCGAAGTTGCCACCCTCACGGTAGCAGTTGATCAGTGGCGGGAAGACTTTGTGCGGCAGCGCCGCCGACATGAACCGCGGCGTTTTCCACAGGCGGTCGATCAGCGCGCTACCGATTTCCTTCGCCAGCGCGTGGCCTTCTGGCAACTGCAAGTTGTGCTTGGCCTTGGCCGACTGATAGCCGGCCGTGACCTTGCCATCGGCCCAATCAGCCTGCTCCAGTGCCGCGCGAATGCGGGCAAGCTCGTCGGCGTCGAACAGGCCGGGAATATGAAGCAGCATGGCGGCAGCACCGTAAAGAGTGTAAAGAAGTCAATGATATTGATTCACTTTTACGCCGCACAAGCCCTTTCTGCACCCGAGACGTTTCAGCTTCCTTGAACCGTAAAGAAAATTTGTAAAGATTGTAAATTCGCAGTGAATGGTAACGACTCTCAATTGTGACCTACAATCACTTGCATTATGATCCGCGGCCTTCACACCTTGGGGAAGGTCCATAACAATGCGTCAATACGTGCCATCTGCAGTGAGTTCGCCACGCCTGATCGTGTCCGCCATCGGCGTCGCCCTGAGCGCTTCGTCCGCCTACGCCGCCGATCCCGCTACCAGCAGCGCCATTACCCTCGATGCTACCAGCGTCAACGGCAAGGCCGAACAGGCCAGCACCGATTACAAGGTCGAGAAGGCCTCCTCGCAGAAGTACACCGCACCGTTGGTGGACACCCCGCGCTCGGTTACCGTCATCCCCCAGCAAGTCATCAAGGACACCAACGCCCTGAGCCTGCAGGATGCCCTGCGCACTGTACCGGGCATCACCTTTGGTGCAGGCGAAGGCGGCAACCCGCAAGGCGACCGCCCGTTCATTCGTGGTTTCGACGCCCAGGGTGACACCTACCTGGACGGTGTCCGCGATACCGGCGCGCAAACCCGTGAAATCTTCGCCATCGAATCGGTGGAAGTGGCCAAAGGCCCCAACTCGGCCATCGGTGGCCGCGGCGCGGCAGGCGGCACCATCAACCTGGTGAGCAAGCGTGCACACCTGGGCAACTCCCTGGACGGTGCCTGGACCTGGGGCAGCGACCAGACCCAACGCTACACCTTCGACGGCAACTACCAGTTCAGCGACACCGCTGCCGGCCGGCTCAACCTGATGACCCACGAGAGCAACGTCGCCGGCCGTGACAAGGTCAACTATGACCGCTGGGGTATCGCCCCCTCCCTGGCCTTCGGCCTGGGCACGCCAACCCGCGTCAACCTCGACTATTACCACCTGGAAAGCGACGACCTGCCGGATTCGGGCATCCCGTACAGCATCCCGACCGGAGGCAGCGGCGCACGTACCTCGGCGCACCCGAGCAAGCCGATCGACGGCGGCGACAGCGACAACTTCTATGGCCTGACCGGTCGCGACTTCCGCAAGACCCGTGTGGACATCGCCACTATCGCCGTGGAACACGACCTGAGCGAATCGTTGACCATCAAGAACACCCTGCGTCATGGCAACAGCATGCAGGACTATATCCTGACCCAGCCAGACGACAGCATTGGCAACGTCAACAACAACGGCGTATGGCGGCGTGCCAACACCCGTGTGGGCAACACGGCCACCACCACCAACCAGACCGACCTGTTCGGTGAGTTCTTCGTGGGCGGTTTCAAGAACAGCTTCTCCACAGGGGTCGAGTTCAGCAAGGAGGACTCGGACCGCCAGAGCTACACAGTGTCGCCAAACAGCAAGCTCACCTGCACCGGCCCGAGCAATGGTGGCAGCTGTACATCGCTGAGCGACCCGAACCCCGACGATGTCTGGGATGGCACTATCTCGCGCAACTACGCCGGCACCAAAACCAGCAGCAAGACCCGTGCAATCTACGCCTTCGACACGCTGGAGCTGACGCCTGAGTGGTTGTTGAACATGGGCCTGCGTTACGACCACTTTGACACGAAGTTCCGCACGTACGATGCCTCGGGCGCGACAGTGGTGAACAAGAACGGCGTTCAGACCAAAGGCCGCGACACCAGCGAGTTCTTCACCGGCCAGCTGGGCCTGGTCTGGAAACCGGCTGAGAACGGCAGCATCTACGTTTCCTATGCCACTTCCGCCACCCCGCCCGGGGCGATGCTCGGCGAGGGAACCGAAGGCAACCCGCTGTCGGGCACCACCGACCGTGGTGGCAACATCCTGGCCAGCGACATGGAGCCGGAAGAAACCACCAACTACGAAATCGGCACCAAGTGGGATCTGCTCGACGAGCGCCTGTCCCTGGCCGCCGCGTTGTTCCGCACCGAAAAGGAAAACGCCCGTGTGCAGGTGGACACCACCACCTACGAAAACGTCGGCGAAACCCGTGTGCAGGGCATCGAACTGTCGGCCAGCGGCAAGCTTACCGACAAGTGGCAAGTGTTCGCCGGCTACACCTACCTGCAGGCCCGCCAGGTCGACGGCGGCCCGCTGGGCAAGGCCAACGACGGCAACCAGTTGCCCAACACGCCGAACAACAGCGCCAGCCTGTGGACCACGTACTCGATCACCCCGAAACTGACGGTCGGCGGCGGCGCGTTCTATGTGGATGACGTCTACGGCAACGTGGCCAACACCACCATGGTCGACAGCTATGTACGTTACGACGCCATGGCCGCCTACAAGCTGACCAAGAACATCGACCTGCAACTGAACGTGCAGAACCTCACCAATGAGGTGTACTACGACAAGGCGTTTTCCACCCACTTCGCCAACCAGGCGGCGGGCCGGACCGCATTGCTGACCACCAGCGTCCACTTCTGAAGCAACAGCCCGGAGCCCCGTTCATTCCTGTGAGCGGGGCTTTTGCGTATCAAGGCATAATGCACGCCGCGCCAGGCGCGGCAGCAATACAAGGTGATCGATGTGGTGAAGAAGACACTGTTCCAATTGCACTGGTTCTTTGGCATCACCGCCGGCCTGGTGCTGGCCTTGATGGGCATTACCGGGGCGCTCTATTCGTTCCAGGAAGAACTCCTGCGTGCCTTCAACGCCGATGTCTTGAACGTCGAGGTCCGCGCCGGGGGTGTGCTGCCTCCGGCTGAGCTGGTGCGCCGGGTCGAGGCCGCTCAAGGCGACAAAGTGTCGATGCTGTGGGTCGATGTGCGCGAAGGCAACGCCGCACGGGTGTTCTTCACACCACCACCGGGCGAGCGCCGCGGTGAGCTGCGCTACGCCGACCCCTATACCGGTGAGCTCAAGGGCCAGGCCGCAGGGCAAGACTTCTTCAAACTGATGCTCACCCTGCACCGGTTCCTTGCCATGGGTGACACGGGCCGGCAAATCACGGGGGCCTGCACCCTGATGCTGGTGTTTTTCTGCCTCTCCGGCCTGTACCTGCGCTGGCCGCGCAAAGCCCTGAACTGGCGCACCTGGCTGACCTTGGACTGGGCCAAAAAAGGCCGCGCCTTCAATTGGGACCTGCACGCCGTTGCAGGCACCTGGTGCCTGCTGTTCTACCTTCTGTTCGCGCTGACCGGGCTGTTCTGGTCCTACGAATGGTACCGCGAAGGCCTGAACAGGCTGCTGGCCGACGCCCCTGCCGCAGGGCCGCAGCACAAGCGCGGCGAAGGCCGTGGCCGCCATGGGCCGCAGAAGGTGGACAAGAACGCGCCGCCGCTGGTGGTCGACTACGACGCCATCTGGGCCAGCCTGAAAAACGCTGCCGGCCCACGCCTTGCCATGTACAACCTGCGTCTGCCGCCTGCTGGGGGCCAGCCCGCCAGCCTGTTCTACCTGCTCGACAGCGCTGCGCACCCACGCGCCTTCGATACCCTGACCCTGGACCCGGCCACCGGCCAGGTGAAAAGCCACGACCGCTACAGCGAAAAATCCTTCAAGGCCCAGCTGTTGCAAAGTGTCTATGCCTTGCACGTGGGTGAATACTTCGGCCTGCCGGGGCGGATCATCGTCACCCTCGCCAGCCTGACCATGCCGCTGTTCTTCGTCACCGGTTGGCTGCTGTACCTCGATCGCCGCCGCAAAAAACGCCAGGTCCGCGCGGCCCGTGGCAGCGTCGACAGCACTGCCGGCACCGGCGACAGCTGGTTGATCGGCTTTGCCAGCCAGAGCGGTTTCGCCGAGCAATTGGCCTGGCAGAGCGCCGGCCAGCTGCAGGCGGCAGGGTTGCCGGTGCAAGTACGTGCGCTTGCCGATCTGGGCGAAGAGGACCTGCGCCAGACGCGCCGCGCGCTGTTCGTCGTCAGTACGTTCGGTGACGGCGAGGCGCCTGACAGCGCCCGAGCCTTCGAGCGCAAGGTGCTGGGCCAGCCTTGGGCGCTGAGCGGCCTCAGCTATGCCGTGCTGGCGCTCGGTGATCGCCAGTACCCGCACTTCTGCGGCTTTGCCCGGCGCTTACAGGCATGGCTCGGCGAGCGCGGTGCCAGCACGGCGTTCAGCCCGGTGGAGGTGGACAACGCCGACCAGGCGGCCCTGCAGCAATGGCAACAGGAGCTGGCACAGCTGACTGGCGCCCAGCCCGTCGCTGCCTGGCAACCGCCAAGTTTCGGCAACTGGACCTTGGTCAGCCGCGAACGGCTCAACCCTGGCAGCCAAGGGCAAGCGGTCTACCTGATCGGTCTGCGCTGCGAAGCGCCCGCCAGCTGGGAGGCCGGTGACCTGGTTGAAATTCTGCCGCTCAATGGCCAGCCACGCGTGGATGCATTCCTCAGCGGCCTGGCCGTCGACGCCAACGCTACGGTGCAGCTTCACGGCCTGAACGAGACCCTCGCCCAGGCCCTGGCAGGCCGCCAGCTACCCACCCAGCGGGAGCACCTGATCGGCTTGCAGCCACAAGCCCTGATCGATGCGCTGGTACCGATCGGCAGCCGCGAATATTCCATCGCCTCGATCGCCAGCGATGGTGTGCTGGAACTGATCGTACGCCAGGAACGTCACCCCGATGGCACCCTTGGCCTGGGCTCTGGCTGGCTGACCGAATACCTGCCAGTCGCTGGCACCCTTGGCCTGCGCCTGCGCCGCAACAGTGGTTTCCATTTGCCCGAAAGCGCCGCGCCGATGATCCTGATCGGCAACGGCACTGGCATTGCGGGCCTGCGCAGCCTGCTGCGGGCGCGGGTCAATGCCGGCGAGCAGCGCAACTGGCTGTTGTTCGGCGAGCGTAACCGCGCGCATGACCTGCTGTGTGGCGATGAGCTGCAAGGCTGGCTGGCTAACGGCGACCTGGCGCGGCTGGACCTGGCGTTCTCGCGCGATCAGGCCGAGAAGGTGTATGTGCAGGATGTATTGCTGCAGCAGGCCGAAGCGTTCAAGCGCTGGGTTGCCGATGGGGCTTATGTGTATGTCTGCGGCAGCCTGCAAGGGATGGCGGCCGGTGTCGATGCGGCGCTCAAAGGCATGCTCGGCGAAGCGGTTGTCGAGCAGTTGATCGAAGATGGGCGTTATCGGCGGGATGTTTACTGATCAGGGGTTGATGCAGCCAGCACCGGCACCATCGCCGGCAAGCCGGCTCCCACTCTAATGTGGACTGCCCCCAAGAAGTTGGACAGCAATCCAATGTCTTGGGGCAGTCCGCTATCTTGAGCCTGCGCCGCACCGGTGGGAGCCGGCTTGCCGGCGATTGGCCGGTGCAGACTCAGTGCAGCTCGAAGGTATCGGCATCCAGGTTGGCCGGGAAGCGGGTGCGGTAGTTGGCGAGCTCCGCTGCCCGCAGCACCACCGTGAACACGCCATCAGCCTCACCCGCGCTGAGCAGGCTTTCACCCTGAAAATCCAGCACCTGGCTGTCGCCTGAATACGCGAAACCCTTGCCATCGGTGCCCACCCGGTTCACCGCGGCCACAAAGCACAGGTTTTCGATACCCCGCGCCGGCAGCAGCCGGTTCCAGTGCTGGCGGCGTGCTGCCGGCCAGTTCGCGGTGTACAACAGCAGGTCGGTATCCTGGGCATCGCGGCTCCACACCGGGAACCGCAGGTCGTAGCAGATCAGCGGGCGTACCCGCCAGCCCTTGATCTCGAACTGCACCTGACGCTCACCCGGGGTGTAATGCTTGTGTTCACCGGCCATGCGGAACAGGTGGCGCTTGTCGTAGAACAGGATCTCGCCGTCCGGCCGCGCCCACAGCAAGCGGTTGCGGTGGCTGCCATCGGCGGCCTGGATGATCACGCTGCCGGTAACCACAGCGTTGATGCGCTTGGCCTGCGCCTTGAGCCATTTGTACGTCGGGCCGTTCTCAGGCTCGGCCAGGCTTTCCGATTCCATGGAAAAACCCGTGGTGAACATCTCGGGGAGGATCACCAGGTCGGCGTCTCCAGCCTGGTCGAGCAAAACCTCGAAATGAGCGTAATTGGCCTCGCGGTCGTGCCAGGCCAGGGCCGTTTGCACCAAGGCGATTTTCAGGTTGGGCAGTGCACTCAGATCGCGCATAGTTTTTCCGCTGCCTGACGCAGCGTCTCCTCACGTTTGGCAAAGCACAGGCGTATCAGGCGTTGCTCGGGGATGGGTCGCTGGTAGAACACCGACACCGGAATGGTCGCAACGCCGTGTTCACGGGTGAGCCAAAGGGCCATTTCGACGTCGTTCAGGTCGGGCCGGATCTGCGAATAGTCCACCAGCTGGAAATAAGTGCCCGCCGTGCGGGTAAAGTTGAAACGCGAACCCTCCAGCAAACCGCAGAACACGTCACGCTTGCCCTGGTAGAAGGCCGGCAGCGCGTCGATATGCTCGGGGTGCTCGGCCATGTAGTCGGCCAGAGCGCACTGCAGCGGCGTCACGCCACAGAAGTTGACGTACTGGTGCACCTTGCGCAGCTCTGCACTCAACGCCGCAGGCGCGATCACGTAGCCGGTCTTCCAGCCAGTGACGTGGTAAGTCTTGCCGAACGAGCTGACCACAAAGGCACGTTGATACAGCTGTTCGTGGGCCAGCACGCTGGCGTGGCGGACGCCGTCGTAAACCAGGTGCTCGTAGACTTCGTCGCTGATCAGGTAGATATCACGGTCGGCAACCAGCGTTGCCAACTGCTCAAGGTCTTCGCGGGTGATCAGCGCGCCACTGGGGTTGTGCGGCGAATTGAGGATGACCATGCGGGTGCGCGGGCTCAGGGCATCGCTGAACTTCTGCCAGTCGATACGGAAGTCGCCGTCGCTCAGTTGCACATGCACGCAGCGACCACCGGCCAGCTCCACCGAAGGCTCATAGCTGTCGTAACACGGGTCGAAGACAATCACCTCGTCACCCGCATGCACCACTGCCTGGATGGCACAGAAAATCGCCTCGGTGGCACCGGGGGTGATGGTCACTTCCTGGTCGGCATCCACCTGTGCGCCGTACAGCCGCGCCACCTTGGCAGCCACTTGCTGGCGCAAGGCCGGCAGGCCGGTCATTGGCGAATACTGGTTGTGCCCGGCAGCCACATGCCGGCCCACTGCATCGAGCAGGGCCTGCGGGCCATTGAAGTCAGGGAAGCCCTGGGACAGGTTGAGCGCGCCCGTCTGCACAGCGAGCTGGGACATGGTGGTGAAGATGGTCGTGCCGACGTTCGGCAATTTGCTGCGGATCATGGAGCCCTCTTTCCTGCGGGACGGAGAGCTATAAGCTACAAGCTCCAAGCCACAAGAAAAAGCGACATGTATCAGCGTCCGCTCATTCTTGTGGCTTGCGACTTGAAGTCTGCCGCTTGTCAGCGCTTGTCGCGGCGCTTCTTCTCGGCCTTCTTGTGGTGCGACATCAAGCGGCGCTTCTTGTTGACCTGGCGGTCGGTGAGGGTGTTCTTCTTGCCCTCGTACGGGTTCTCACCGCCCTTGTACTCGATACGGATCGGCGTACCGACCAGTTTGAGCACGCGGCGGTAGGTGTTTTCCAGGTAACGCGAGTAGGACTTGGGGATCTTCTCGGTCTGGTTGCCGTGGATCACGATCAGCGGCGGGTTGGCACCCCCGAGGTGGGCATAGCGCAGCTTGATGCGGCGGCCATTGACCAGCGGAGGCTGGTGCTCACTGACGGCGTCTTCGAGGATCTGCGTCAGACGGCTGGTTGGCCAGCGGGTGACCGCCGATTTGAACGCGGCCTGCACCGACTTGTACAGGTGACCCACGCCGGTGCCGTGCAGCGCCGAGATGAAGTGGATGTCGGCAAAGTCGACGAAGAACAGCCGGCGCTCCAGTTCGGTCTTGACGTAGTCGCGCTCACCCGGCTCCATGCCGTCCCACTTGTTCAGGGCGATGACGATGGCGCGGCCCGCTTCCAGGGCGAAGCCCAGCAGGTTGAGGTCGTGGTCGACCACGCCCTCGCGAGCGTCCATGACGAAGATCACCACGTTGGCGTCCTTGATCGCCTGCAGCGTCTTCACCACCGAGAACTTTTCGACTTCCTCGTGAATCTTGCCGCGCTTGCGCACACCCGCGGTGTCGATGAAGGTGTACTTCTCGTTATCGCGCTCGAACGGGATGTAGATACTGTCACGGGTGGTACCCGGCTGGTCGTAGACCACCACGCGCTCTTCGCCGAGCATGCGGTTGACCAGGGTCGACTTGCCCACGTTGGGGCGGCCGATGATGGCGATCTTGATGCCATCCTTTTCGCTCGGGCCGGGGATGCGTACCGCTTCCTCGCCTTCGGCAACCTCCTGGTCGAGGGCTTCTTCCTCGGCATCGCGAGGAATGTGACCCAGCACCGACTCCATCAACTGATTGATGCCACGGCCCTGGGAGCCTGCCACCGGAATGGCATTACCCATACCCAGCGGCGAAAACTCGGCGCGGGCGACGTCGGCGTCGATGTTGTCGATCTTGTTGGCCACCAGAATGGCCGACTTGTTCCGCTTGCGCAGGTGCTCGGCGATCATCTGGTCGGCGGCAGTCATGCCGGCGCGGGCGTCGACCAGGAACAGCACGTAGTCGGCTTCTTCGATAGCCATCAACGACTGCTCGGCCATCTTCTCGTCCATGCCCACTTCGTCACCGGTGATACCACCGGTGTCGATCAGGATGAAGGAGCGACCCTGCCAGCTGGCATCACCATACTGGCGGTCACGGGTCAGACCCGACAGGTCACCCACGATGGCATCGCGGGTTTTGGTCAGGCGGTTGAACATGGTGGATTTGCCGACGTTCGGCCGTCCCACCAGGGCGATTACGGGAACCATGCGGCTCTCCACTCTTGAATTCTTGAAAATGCAAAGGCCGCTGCAAGGCAGCGGCCGGAGTTCGGGCGGCGTGTCCTACGCCGCAACTCAAGACCTGTCGTGGTCTTGAGCATAGCTTCAGCGGATGGTCAGTGCCTCGAGCTTGCCGCTGTTGCCAAAGACATAGATGGTGTCGCCGACCACCAGGGGCCGGGCGCGCAGGCCATCGCTGTCGATACGCTCACGGCCGACGAAACGGCCGTCGACCTGGCTGAGCAGGTGCAGGTAACCTTCGAAGTCACCTACAGCCACGTAACTGGAGAACACTTCCGGCGCCGACAATTGACGGCGGGCCATCGAGTCGTTGGTCCACAGGGCGCTGGAAGAGCGCTCGTCGACACCTTCGACACTGCCTGAGGCCTCGCTGACATAGACGTTGCCGAAACCTTGGGCGACACCCACGTAGCTCGACGCATCACGCTGCCACAGCACACGGCCGCTCTCCAGGTCCAGGCCCGCTACGCGGCCCTGGTAGGTGCTGACGTACAGCGTGCCACCGGACAGCAGCAGGCCGCCGTCGATGTCGACCACACGGTCCAGCTCGGAACGGCCCTGCGGGATGGCCACACGGCTCTCCCACACTGGCACGCCATTGTTGATGTCGACCGCCACCACCTTACCGGTGGAAAGGCCGGCGACGGCCAGGCGGTTGGTGACAATCGGCGCACCGGTGCCCCGCAGGGTCAGGACAGCCGGAGTGCTCTCGTAGATCCAGCGGCGGTCGCCGGTAGCGGCATCGAGTCCGATCAGGCGGTCGTCCTGGGTCTGCACCACCACAACGTCACCGTTGTTGGCAGGCGGCGCCAGCACTTCGCTGGTGACGCGGGAGCGCCAGCGCTCTTCACCGGTGCTGGAGTCCAGGGCAATCACTTCACCCTTGAGCGTGCCGAGCATGACCAGGCCATAGCCAACACCGACGGCGCCGGAAACCGGCAGCTCCAGGTCCTTCTTCCACACGACGTCGCCAGTGATGCGGTCGAGGGCGAAGACTTCGCCATTGACGTCGCTGGCGTAGATGCGGTCGTTCTCGATGGCGGGTACCAGGGTATTGTAAGTCTCGCCCTGGCCGTCACCGATCGAACGGCTCCACTGTTTTTTCAGTACCACTTCTTCGGTGAACTTGGTCAGCTCGGCCGGAGGCAGTTCCTTCTTGCTGTTGCTGCTGCACCCTGCGGCCAGTACGGCCAGGGTCAGCACTGCTGCTTGTTTCCAACCGATCACGTCACGCGTCCCCTTTGGCCAAGTCATCCAGCTTCAGTTGCAAGCCACCGACCGCCGCCTCATCGGACAGCGCGGCCTTGGCTTTTTCATAAGCGCTGTGAGCATCGTCGGCACGACCCAACTGCACCAGCAGGTCGCCCTTCAATTCTTCACGGCTGGCCAGAAACGCTTTGTCGGCGTCACCGTCGAGCAGCTTGAGCGCATCTTCAGCCTTGTTCTGAGCGGCGAGCACGCGTGCCAGGCGCTGGCGCGAAATTTCGCCCAGGGTGTCGTCAGCAGGCTTGTCGAGCACATTCTTCAGCTCGGCAGCGGCGTCGTCGAGCTTGCCGCTCTCGACCGCGACCTTGGCCACGAACAGGCTGCCGTACTGGGCGTAGGCGGTACCACCAAACTCGCTCTTGAGCTTGCCGGCCAACTCAGCGACCTTGGCCGCGTCCGGCTGCCCGCTCGGCGTCAGGCTGGTTTCAAGCAGGGCCTGATACAGCTGTGATGCGCCTTGCGACTGGTTGTCCTGGTACTTGTGCCAAGTGTTCCAACCCAAAACCACCACGCCCGCCAGCAGCGCACCGGTCAGCAGTGGCTTGCCGTTACGGTTCCACCAGTCCTTGACCCCTGCCAGGTCATCATCATCGGTACTCGACACCCCAATACTCCTTTTCGCCTATTCGCTTGTTGAACCGCGTTACGCCTGAGCGATCGCGGTTTCCAGGTGCTCAGCCAGAGCATCCCAGGCAATGTTCTGTTGTTCGCCCTGACCACGCAGGGGCTTGAGACCAATCTCTTGCTTGGCCAACTCGTCGTCACCCAGGATCAGGGCGAACAACGCGCCGCTCTTGTCGGCTTTCTTGAACTGGCTCTTGAAGCTGCCGCCACCGGCATTGACCGCCAGGCGCAGGCCCGGCAGACGGTCGCGCAGGCTTTCGGACAAGCGCAGGCCAGCCAGCTCCGCCTGTTCGCCAAAGGCGCACAGGTACACATCGATCTGGCGGTTGATGGATTCCGGGACCTTGCCCAGGGTCTCCAGCAGCAGGATCAGGCGCTCGATACCCATGGCGAAACCAACGCCGGTGGTCGGCTTCCCACCCATCTGCTCTACCAGGCCATCGTAGCGGCCGCCTGCGCAGACAGTGCCCTGGGCGCCAAGCTTGTCGGTGACCCACTCGAACACGGTCTTGCTGTAGTAGTCCAGGCCACGCACCAGCTTGGTGTTGATCACGAACGGAATACCGGCAGCATCCAGACGGGCTTTGAGGCCCTCGAAGTGCACCCGGGAGTCTTCGTCGAGGTAGTCTTCCAGCTTCGGCGCGCCGACCAGCACCGCCTGAGTATCAGGGTTTTTGCTGTCGAGGATGCGCAGCGGATTGCTCTTGAGGCGGCGCTGGCTGTCTTCGTCGAGTTGCTCCAGGCGCGCCGAGAGGAACTCGACCAGCGCGTCACGGTAGCGGGCGCGGGCCTCGCTGGTGCCCAGGCTGTTCAGCTCGAGCTTGACCGCATCCTGGATGCCCAGCAGGCCCCACAAACGCCAGGTCAGCATGATCAGCTCGGCATCGATGTCCGGGCCGTCCAGGTTGAAGACCTCGACGCCAATCTGGTGGAACTGGCGGTAGCGGCCCTTCTGCGGGCGCTCGTGGCGGAACATCTGGCCGATGTACCACAGTTTCTGCACCTGGCCGTTGCCGGTGATGCCGTGCTCGAGCACGGCACGTACGCAGGCAGCCGTGCCTTCAGGGCGCAGGGTCAGCGAATCGCCGTTGCGGTCCTCGAAGGTGTACATCTCTTTTTCGACGATGTCGGTGACTTCACCGATGGAGCGCTTGAACAGCTCGGTGAACTCGACGATCGGCGTGCGGATCTGGCTGTACCCATAGGTGTCCAGCAGCCCGGCGACGGTGCCTTCGAAGTAGCGCCACAGCGGCGACTGCTCTGGCAGGATGTCGTTCATGCCACGGATGGCTTGCAGCGATTTGCTCACGAAAAGTCCTTACGAATCTGTGTGTCAGCCGCGGGCGATCAGCGCCGCGTCGGCCTCGACCTTTTCGGCCGCTTTCTGGCGGATGAGCTTTTCCAGCTCATCGACCAGGTTGTCATTGGTCAGCTTCTGCGCCGGCTTGCCATCGATGTAAATCAGGTTCGGCGTGCCGCCGGTCAGGCCCACGTGGGCTTCCTTCGCTTCGCCAGGGCCGTTGACCACACAACCGATCACCGCCACATCCAGCGGTACCAGCAGGTCTTCCAGGCGCCCTTCCAGTTCGTTCATGGTCTTGACCACATCGAAATTCTGCCGCGAGCAGCTCGGGCAGGCGATGAAGTTGATGCCACGTGAACGCAGGTGCAGCGACTTGAGGATGTCGTAACCGACCTTCACTTCCTCGACCGGGTCGGCCGCCAGCGAAATGCGGATGGTATCGCCAATGCCTTCGGCCAGCAGCATACCGAGGCCGACGGCGGATTTCACCGTGCCGGAGCGCAGCCCACCGGCCTCGGTGATGCCCAAGTGCAGCGGCTGGATGATCTGCTTGGCCAGCAAGCGATAGGCTTCGACGGCCATGAACACGTCGGAGGCCTTGACGCTGACCTTGAAGTCCTGGAAATCCAGGCGATCGAGGTGCTCGACATGGCGCAGGGCAGATTCGACCAACGCCGCCGGGGTCGGCTCGCCATATTTCTTCTGCAGGTCCTTTTCCAGGGAGCCTGCGTTGACACCGATACGGATCGGAATGCCACGGTCACGAGCGGCATCGACCACGGCACGAACACGGTCCTCACGGCCGATGTTGCCCGGGTTGATACGCAGGCAGTCGACGCCCAGTTCGGCCACGCGCAACGCGATCTTGTAGTCGAAGTGGATGTCAGCGACCAGCGGTACGCTGACCAGTTGCTTGATTTTGCCGAACGCCTCGGCGGCGTCCATGTCCGGCACCGAAACCCGGACGATGTCGACACCGGCATCGACCAGGCGCTGGATCTGGCCCACTGTAGCGGCGACATCATTGGTGTCGGTGTTGGTCATGCTCTGCACCGCAATGGGGGCATCACCACCCACAGGTACATTGCCGACCCAGATTTTGCGGGATTCGCGACGTTTGATCGGAGATTCGCCGTGCATGACTTACTGTCCCAACTTCAGGCGAGCGGTTTCGCCACTGGTGAACGGGGCGACATCGACGGCTTGGCCGTTGTAGCTGACCTGGGCGCCGCGGGCAAAGCCCAGGCGTACGGCGAACGGCGGCTTGCCGGTCAACTCGAGGTTGTCGCCCTTGCGCTTGATGGCGCTGAACAGCACCTTGCCGTTGCCATCGGACACCTGGGTCCAGCAATCGGCGGTGAACTGGATGGCTACCTTGGCGCTGCCGGCAGGTACGGCGGCAGGCTCGGCGGTACTGGCCGGCACGCTGGCCTCGGGCGCAACGGGGGCGGCCTGGGCTACGGGTGCGGTTGGCGAGGCCGATGCAGCCGGTGCGGCTGCCGTTGTCGGCGCGGGCGCTGCAGCTTGGGCAGGTGCCTGCTGGGCCGGTGCGGGCGCTGCGGCGTCAGGGGCGGCGGCACTGGCGGCCTCGGGGGCGGCCCCGGCGACCGGCTCGGCAGGTGCCTGCTCCAGCGGCAGCGGCGCGCTTTCGCCCTGCTGGCCCAAGGTAACGGCCTGGTCTTCAGGCTCGTCCAGCGGGTGGATCTGGGTGGTACCGTCGGCGCTTTCGACCTCGACGTGCTCCAGGGCGATCTTGGCCAGGTCCTTGCCGCGCAGGCTGCCCTGGTCCTGCCACCACAGGAAGCTGCCACCGACCACCACAAGCAGCAGCAACAGGCTGACGCCGCGCAGAATGTTGTGCGAAAGGCGCACCGGCTCTTCGATGCGGCCCAGTGAATGCACGTCGCTGCCCTTGGCATGGGTGCCGGTGTACTGGTCGAAGGCCTCGACCAGCGGCGCCTGGTCCATGTCCATCAGCTTGGCGTAGGCACGGATATAGCCACGGGCGAAGGTATGCCCTGGCAACTTGTCGAAGGCACCGGTTTCCACGTGGTTCAGCGAACTGACGGTGAGGTTGAGCTTGCGGGCCACCTCGGCTTGCGACCACTCCCGTCTTTCGCGGGCCTGGCGCAACAATTCACCGGGGTTCTGGCCAGTCGCTGCTGCTACTTCGGGATGCGCGGCTTTCATCGTTGCTCCGACAGGTATTGCTGATATTCCGGCGTACCGGGATAAAGTCGTTGTAGTTGCTGGCCCAATTCGGCCTGTGTGCCCTGCTCGTCGAACACCCGGGCAAGACGGCTGCCCAGCAGGAGACTACGGGCATTGTGATCGCTCAACTGGCTGAAACGATCGTAGAAACCCCGGGCCGGCACATAATGCCTGTTTTCGTAGGACAACTCAGCCATTTCCAGCAAAGCCCTGGGTTGCCGCTGATTGAGTTGCAGAGCCTTGCTCAGGTACGCCTGCGCCTGGTCACGGTCGCCGAGCTTCAGGGCTGTCAGGCCGAGGTTCTCGTAAACGCGCGAACGTTCAGGATACAGGGTATCGGCGCTGGCGAGGCGAAACATCTGCTCGGCTTCGGCGAAACGCTGCTGAGCATATAGGAAACTGCCGTAATTGTTGCGAATTCGCGTGTCACCGGGGCGTGCCGACAACGCTTTCTGGAAGTGTTGCTCGGCCAGCGCAGCTTCACCTTGGGCCTGAAACACCAGCGCCAAAGCCGCGTGCGCATCGGCATCCTTGGCATCCAGCGCCAGTGCCCTGGCCAACGGCGCCTTGGCCTGCTCGGTCAAACCTTGTTGCAGATAGCCAAGCCCGAGCTGCACATAAGCGCGCCCCGCCTCCACTCGCCCCTGGTGCGTGGCCAGTGGGTCGCTCGCACCGCCCGACACGCAGCCGGCCAGCAGCGAGAGTGCAAGGATCGACAGCGCGGCGCGCAGGCTCATGGCGGGCCCGGACTCAGTGGCGCACAGCGCTGTCTTGCAGCTCGGCGTCGGCAGACAGCTGACGTACGGCGATGTAGCGCTCGCTGCGGCGGGTACGGTCATTGACCTGGCCGACCAGCTGGCCACAGGCGGCATCGATGTCATCGCCACGGGTGGTACGGGTGGTGACGTTGAAGCCACCGTGGTGCAGCAGGTCCTGGAAGCGGCGGATAGCGTTGTTGCTAGGGCGCTCGTAACCGGAATGGGGGAACGGGTTGAACGGGATCAGGTTGATCTTGCACGGTACATCGCGCAGCAGTTCGATCATCTGCGCGGCATGCTCTGGCTGGTCGTTGACGTCCTTGAGCAGGGTGTACTCGACCGTCAGCACGCGCTTGCCACCCAAGGTGGCCATATAGCCCATGCACGACTCCAGCAGCATCTTCAGCGGGTACTTCTTGTTGATCGGCACCAGCTGGTTGCGCAGCGCGTCGTTCGGCGCATGCAGCGACAGGGCCAGGGACACGTCGATGTGCTTGGCCAGTTCGTCGATCATCGGTACCACGCCGGAGGTGGACAAGGTGACGCGACGCTTGGAAATGCCATAGCCCAGATCATCCATCATGATCTTCATGGCAGCGATGACATTGTCGAAATTCAGCAGAGGCTCGCCCATGCCCATCATGACCACGTTGGTAATCGCGCGGTCGATCTTGGCCGGGACGGTCCCGAAGGATTTGTTGGCAAGCCACACCTGGCCGATCACTTCGGCGGCGGTGAGGTTGCTGTTGAAGCCTTGCTTGCCGGTGGAGCAGAAACTGCAGTCCAGGGCACAGCCGGCTTGCGACGACACGCAAAGGGTGCCGCGATCGTCGGTTGGGATGTAGACGGTCTCGACGCAGCTGCCGGAGGCAACGCGGATCACCCATTTACGGGTGCCGTCTGCGGAAATGTCTTCACTGACCACTTCCGGAGGACGAATTTCGGCAACAGCCTCGAGCTTTTCGCGCAAGGCCTTGCCGACGTTCGTCATGGCGGCGAAATCATCGACGCCAAAATGGTGAATCCATTTCATCACCTGGCCGGCACGGAAGCGTTTCTCCCCGATAGAGTCGAAGAATTGTTCCATTTCCGGCTGGGTCAGGCCCAACAGGTTGATTTTGCCAGTAGATGTCGTCATGGATTCACCCTCACCCGTAAGCTTTCGCTTAGCGAGTGGTTACCTCGGTAGCAGCGAAGAAGTAAGCGATTTCGCGAGCAGCAGCAGCTTCGGAGTCCGAACCGTGAACGGCGTTGGCGTCGATCGACTCGGCGAAGTCAGCACGGATGGTGCCGGCAGCAGCTTCTTTAGGGTTGGTAGCGCCCATCAGCTCACGGTTCAGAGCGATGGCGTTTTCGCCTTCCAGAACCTGAACGACAACCGGGCCGGAAGTCATGAAGGCAACCAGGTCACCGAAGAAGCCGCGCTCGCGGTGCTCAGCGTAGAAACCTTCGGCTTCGGCTTTGGACAGTTGCTTGATTTTCGAAGCAACGATTTTCAGGCCGGCTTCTTCAAAGCGAGTGGTGATCTTGCCGATGACGTTTTTGGCAACTGCGTCAGGCTTGATGATCGAGAAAGTACGTTGAACAGCCATGGAAAACTCCAGAATATGAGTGTTGCGAAAAATTAAACCCGCGAATTATACGCGGGTTCCAGGGGATTGCCTAACCTGCAGCGTCACGCTTAGTCGGCTTCGTCTATCCAGGCCGCCTGGATGGCCTCGAGCACTTTCTCACCGCCGCGTGACGGATCGTCGCTGAACTCCGGCAAGGCCAGCACCCAGCGATGCAGATCGACGAAATTCACATAACGAGGATCGACGTCCGGCTTGCTTTCTGCAAGCTGGATAGCGATCTCAAGTACATCAACCCATTTCAGACTCATTGAAAAATCCTCAGTGGGGCGCTTCGGCAGCGTGGTTGAGCGAATATTTCGGGATCTCGATGGTCAGGTCCTGATCACCGACGACCACCTGGCAGCCGAGACGCGATTGCGCCTCCAGGCCCCAGGCCTTGTCCAGCATGTCCTCTTCGAGTTCGTCGGCTTCTTCAAGCGAATCGAAACCCTTGCGCACGATGCAGTGGCAGGTGGTGCAGGCCTTCACGCCACCGCAAGCGCTTTCCATCTCGATGTGATGGTCGTGGGCCAGCTCCAGGATATTGGTCCCGGGCTCGACCTCCACGCTCAGCCCCTCTGGGCAGAACTTCTCATGCGGCAGGAATGTCACCAGCGGCATCGGTTACTCCTCGATCTCATTCAGGTTGCGCCCGGCCAGTGCGGCTTTGACCGTCGAATCAAGGCGACGGGCGGCAAATGCATCGGTCACCTGCGACAGACGCTTGGTCTGTTGCTCGATGGCAGGGCCATCGGTGCCGTTCAGCAAATCACGTAGTTCTTGCATCTGGAATTCGATGGCTTCGCGCTCTTCACTGCTGAGCAGTCGCTCGCCATCAGCGTCCAGGGCGCCCTGCACAGCTTCAAGCAGGCGCTCGCCGTCAACCTGGTGTTCACGAAGCTGACGCGCCTGCTTGTCGGAGCCGGCATGCTCGAAGGAGTCCTTGAGCATGCGCGCGATCTCGCCGTCGGTCAGGCCGTAGGATGGTTTGACCTGGATGCTTGCCTCTACGCCAGAGCCCAGCTCACGCGCCGCGACGCTGAGCAAACCATCGGCATCGACCTGGAAGGTCACGCGGATTTTCGCGGCGCCGGCAACCATGGCCGGAATACCACGCAACTCGAAGCGCGCCAGCGAACGGCAATCGCTGATCAGCTCGCGCTCACCCTGCAGAACGTGAATCATCATGGCCGACTGGCCATCTTTGTACGTCGTGAATTCCTGCGCGCGGGCCACTGGGATGGTGGTATTGCGCGGGATCACCTTTTCCATCAGCCCGCCCATGGTCTCAAGACCAAGGGACAGCGGAATGACGTCGAGCAGCAGCAGCTCACCACCTTCGCGGCGGTTGCCGGCCAGGGTGTCAGCCTGAATGGCGGCGCCGATGGCGACCACCTGGTCGGGGTCGATCGAGGTCAGCGGGGTACGGCCGAACAGCGTGCCTACCGCTTCACGGACACGCGGTACGCGGGTCGAACCACCGACCATGACCACCGCACCCACCTCCTCCAGTTCGACGCCACTGTCGCGCACGGCGCGGCGGCAGGCCTTGAGGCTACGGGCAATCAGCGGTTCGATCATGGCTTCGAAAGCGGCGCGGCTGAGCTCGCCCTGCCAGGCGCCATGGCTGACGCTGACCAGGTCGGCGTCGGTCAGGGCTTCCTTGGCGGCGCAGGCAGCCTGAAGCAGCTGGCGCTGGGTAGCCGGGTCGAGGTCGGCGGACAGCCCGGCCTGCTCGATGATCCAGCTGGCAATGGCGTGATCGAAGTCGTCCCCGCCAAGGGCCGTGTCACCACCGGTGGCGAGCACTTCGAACACACCTGCGGTCAGGCGCAGGATGGAAATATCGAACGTACCGCCGCCCAAGTCATAGATGGCCACCAGGCCTTCGGCATTCTGGTCCAGGCCATAGGCAACGGCAGCGGCGGTCGGCTCATTGAGCAGGCGCAGCACGTTGAGGCCAGCCAGTTTGGCGGCATCCTTGGTCGCCTGGCGTTGGGCATCGTCGAAATAAGCCGGCACGGTGATCACCGCGCCCACCAACTCGCCGCCCAAGGTCGCTTCGGCGCGCTCGCGCAGCACCTTGAGGATATCGGCGGACACTTCCACCGGGCTCTTTGGCCCCTGGACAGTCTCGATGAACGGCATGTGCGACTCGCCGCCAATGAAGCGATACGGCAGCTGCTCACCCAGTTGCTTGACGTCGGCCAGGCCACGCCCCATCAGGCGCTTGACCGAAAGCACGGTGTTCAGTGGGTCGCTGGCGGCAGCTTCTCGCGCTGCCAGGCCGACCTCATTGTGGCCAGCCAGATAGCGCACTGCGGAGGGCAGAATGACGTTGCCCTGCGCATCGGGCAGGGGTTCGCTGCGACCGCTGCGCACGGCAGCGACCAGAGAATTGGTAGTACCCAGGTCAATGCCCACCGCCAGACGACGCTGGTGCGGCTGGGGGGTTTGACCGGGTTCGGCGATCTGCAGTAGGGCCATGCTTATCTGAATACCTTAGGCGTCATCACGGGCAACGCCGGGTTAATCGTCGAGGCGCTCTTCTAGTTGGCGCACTTCCTGGGCGAGCTTGTCGAGGAACTGCATGCGGCGCATCAGGCGCTCGGCCTTGTCGCGCTCGGCAGGCACATCCCAGCAGGCGGCGAAATCCTCGTTGAGCGTGTCCTGGGCAGCCTTCAGGCGCTTCTTGAACACGGCGACACCGTCGAGGTCGGCTTCGTCCTGCAGCTCTTCGAGTTCCTCGCGCCACTGCATCTGCTGCAGCAGGAAGTCAGGGTCGTGGACCGTGACTTCCTGAGGCACCTCGTGGCCACCGATGGCCAGCAAATAGCGGGCACGGCGCGGGGCGCTGCGCAACGTCTGGTAGGCGTCGTTGAGGGCGGCGGATTTTTCCAGCGCTACCCGCTGCTCTCGCTCGGAAGCGTCGGCGAAGCGGTCAGGATGAACCTCGCGGGCCAGCTCGCGATAGCGAGTGGCCAGCTTGTCGAGGTCCAACCGGAAGCACGGCTGGAGGTCGAACAGAGCGAAATGACAAGGAGTACCCACAGCCAGCCTCAGACGTTGAAGCTTTCGCCGCAGCCACACTCACCGCGTACGTTGGGGTTGTTGAACTTGAAGCCTTCGTTCAACCCTTCCTTGACGAAGTCCAGCTCAGTGCCGTCAAGGTAAACCAGGCTCTTGGGATCGATGATCACCTTGACGCCATGGTTTTCGAACACGGTGTCTTCGTCCGCCAGTTCATCGACGAACTCCAGCACGTAGGCCAGGCCCGAGCAACCGGTGGTGCGCACGCCCAGGCGGATGCCCTCGCCCTTGCCGCGCCCTTCGAGGGAACGCCGCACGTGGTTGGCGGCGGCTTCTGTCATGCTGATAGCCATCGGTACTTATTCCTCAACGTCGGTACTTCGCAACAGGCGACTTAGATCAAGCCTTTCTTCTGCTTGTAATCGCGAACGGCTGCCTTGATGGCATCTTCGGCGAGTACCGAGCAGTGGATCTTGACCGGCGGCAACGCCAGTTCTTCCGCCAGCTGGGTGTTCTTGATGGTTTCGGCTTCGTCCAGGGTCTTGCCCTTCATCCACTCGGTGGCGAGGGAGCTGGAAGCGATGGCCGAACCGCAGCCGTAAGTCTTGAACTTGGCATCTTCGATGATGCCTTGCTCGTTGACCTTGATCTGCAGACGCATCACGTCACCGCACGCCGGGGCGCCGACCATGCCGGTACCGACATCCGGGTCCTCGGCATTCATCTTGCCGACGTTACGTGGGTTTTCGTAGTGGTCGATGACCTTTTCACTGTATGCCATGGTGCAATTCCTTCCTCATCAGGGAGCCGCTCTTGCTGGCGACTGCTTAGTGGGCGGCCCACTCGATCTTGGAGATGTCAACGCCGTCTTTGTACATGTCCCACAGCGGCGACAGCTCACGCAGTTTGTTTACAGCCTCGCAGACTTTCTGCGCGGCGTAGTCGACTTCTTCCTCGGTGGTGAAGCGGCCGAAGGAGAAGCGGATCGAGCTGTGCGCCAGCTCGTCGTTGCGGCCCAGAGCGCGCAGTACATACGACGGCTCGAGCGAAGCGGAGGTGCAAGCCGAACCGGACGATACCGCGATGTCCTTGAGCGACATCAGCAGCGACTCGCCTTCGACATAGTTGAAGCTCAGGTTCAGGTTGTGCGGTACGCGGGCAGTCTGGCTGCCGTTGACATACAGCTCTTCGAGGTCCGAGACCTGCTTGAAGAAGCGGTCGCTCAGGGCCTTGATGCGCTGGTTTTCCGCGGCCATTTCCTGCTTGGCGATGGCGAATGCTTCGCCCATGCCGACGATCTGGTGGGTCGGCAGGGTGCCCGAACGCATGCCGCGCTCATGGCCACCGCCGTGAATGATCGCTTCCAGACGCACGCGAGGCTTGCGGCTGACATACAGCGCGCCAATGCCCTTCGGGCCGTAGACCTTGTGCGCGGAGAACGACATCAGGTCGACTTTCAGCTTCTGCAGGTCGATTTCGACCTTGCCGGCCGACTGGGCGGCGTCAACGTGGAACAGCACGCCGCGCGAGCGGGTCAGTTCACCGATGGCGGCGATGTCGTTGATCGAGCCGACTTCGTTGTTGACGTGCATCAGCGAGACCAGAATGGTGTCGTCGCGCAGCACCGCTTCGACCTGGGCCGGGGTGACGATGCCGTCTTCACCGGGCTCCAGATAGGTGACTTCGAAACCTTCACGCTCGAGCTGGCGAGCGGTGTCCAGGACCGCCTTGTGCTCGATCTTGGAGGTGATGAGGTGCTTGCCCTTGGTCTGATAGAAGTGCGCCACGCCTTTGAGGGCGAGGTTGTCGGACTCGGTTGCACCGCTGGTCCAGACGATCTCGCGGGGGTCGGCGTTGATCAGCTCGGCAACCTGGCGACGGCCGTTTTCGACCGCTTCCTCGGCTTTCCAGCCGAACACGTGGGAGCGCGAAGCCGGGTTACCGAAGTTACCGTCGACCAGCAGGCAGTCGGCCATCTTCTGGGCGACACGGGGATCGACCGGTGTGGTCGCGGAGTAATCGAGGTAGATCGGCAACTTCATTGAGTATCTCCTATCAGGCGGTGGCGTCGCTCGTCACTGTAAAAGGTCAGTCGACGGCGGACGTCTCAATCTTGTCCAGCTGGGCAGAACGGCCTGCGACACGACGCAGGTCCTGGCGCTGGGCGACTTCCTGCACCTCACGGCGCATGACGAGGTCAGCCAGGCTGATGCCGCTGAGGAATTCGTGGATCTGCTGGCTGAGGTCGCACCACAAGTGGTGGGTCAGGCAGGTGTCACCGGCATGACAATCCCCAAGGCCCTGGCAGCGGGTGGCATCGACCGATTCGTTGACCGCGTCGATAACCTGGGCCACCTGGATGGTTTCCATGCCACGAGACAGCTGGTAACCACCGCCCGGGCCGCGCACGCTGGATACCAGGCTGCTGCGGCGCAGCTTGGCGAACAGCTGTTCCAGATAAGAGAGGGAAATGCCCTGGCGCTCGGAAATGTCGGCCAAAGACACAGGCCCATGCTGCGCGTGCAACGCCAGGTCAAGCATGGCTGTCACGGCGTATCGGCCTTTGGTAGTCAGTCGCATGGCTAAATGGATACCACGAGAGTTACAGGATGTGAGCGAGTATGCGATTCCCGAGCATTTAAGTCAACTATTAGACCTACTGCTTTAGTCGGGTTTGCATCTGGGAGGCGGGCGCGATTGTAGCAGCAAAGGGGCGTGAGCACACGCCCCCTATGCCAACCTGCCGTCACTGTGGCGCGATCAATGCGACCGAGCGTCGCGTGGGGCCGCTGCCGCGGTCTCGCTGAAGTCGTCTTCAGGAAGGGCCGGCAGCTCCTTGGCGCAGTAGTCACTGCCCATCTTGGTCAGTGCGCCGCACATGCCTTCCAGGCGCTCGTCGACAGCCTGCAGGTGGTCGAGCATCTGGCCGATGGCGCGCGCCACCGGGTCAGGCATGTCGCCACTGACACCGTAGGCATCGAAGCCGATCTTTTCCGCCATGGCCTTGCGCTTGGCCTCGACTTCGCTGTCTTCGCGCTTGACGATGATGCGCCCCGGGATACCGACCGCCGTGGCACCTGCCGGCACCGCCTTGGTCACCACCGCGTTGGAGCCGATCTTGGCCCCGGCACCGACGGTGAACGGGCCGAGCACCTTGGCCCCAGCACCCACCACCACGCCGTTTTCCAAGGTCGGATGGCGCTTGCCTTTGTTCCAGCTGGTGCCACCCAGGGTCACGCCCTGGTAAAGCGTCACGTCGTCACCGATCTCGGCGGTTTCGCCGATCACGATACCCATGCCGTGATCGATGAAGAAGCGCCTGCCGATGGTGGCGCCGGGATGGATCTCGATACCGGTCATCCAGCGGCCGAAATTCGACACCAGGCGAGCCAGCCACTTGAAATCGCGCCTCCACAAGGCATTACCCAGGCGATGCAGCCAGATGGCATGCATACCCGGGTAGCAGGTCAGCACCTCGAAGGCATTGCGCGCCGCCGGGTCCCGATGGAAAACGCTTTGAATATCTTCTCGCAGACGTTCGAACATCTGTCAGTCCTTCCTTTTATGCGGCTCGCCCCGCGCGACCTTCTGGGTCTCGGTGAAGATACCGCGCAAAATGCTCATCTCCGGACGCTCCACCGAGCTGCGCCCATATAGCCGGCGCAGGCGCGCCATCAGGTGCTTGGGCTTCGCGGGGTCAAGGAAGCCGATGTCCACCAGGGTTTTCTCCAGGTGTTCATAGAACAGCTCCATTTCGTCCATGGTCGCCAGCTCGCTGGCGTCGACCTTTTCGACTTTCTGCGCCGTGCCTTCAACCGCCAGCCAGGCCATGCGCACCTCATAAGAGAGCACCTGGACCGCTGCGGCCAGATTCAGCGAGCTGAAGTCGGGGTTCGAGGGAATGTGCACGTGGAAGTGACATCGCTGCAGTTCTTCGTTGGTCAGGCCGGCGTGCTCGCGCCCGAACACCAGGGCGATCTCCTCTCCCCCGACGGCATGCTCCACGGCCTTGGCCCCGCATTCACGGGGGTCGATCAACGGCCAGGGGATACTGCGCTCTCGGGCGCTGGTGCCCATGACCAGGCTGCAGCCGACCAGTGCCTGCTCGAGGCTGTCGACCACCTGGGCACCGGCCAGCACATCGTCGGCACCGGAGGCCCGCGCACTGGCGTCCGCGGCGGGGAATTCTTTTGGCTGCACCAGCACCAGACGCGACAAGCCCATGTTTTTCATGGCTCGCGCAGCGCCGCCGATGTTGCCGGGGTGGCTGGTATTGACCAGAACAACACGAATATTTTGCAGCAAGGTGTTGTGCTCACAGATGCGGGTTTTGGGGGATCCGATCTTACAGAACCGACCAGCGTAACGCCATGAAAGCAAATGTGACACTTCTGCCGCCAAACTTTTCTGCTAGAATGTTCGGCTTTCTTCTTTAACATCTCCAGGTGACCCGCCCATGCAGCCTATGCTGAATATCGCCCTGCGCGCCGCTCGCAGCGCCAGTGAACTGATTTTCCGCTCCATCGAACGCCTGGATAGCATCAAGGTGGACGAGAAAGAGGCTAAGGACTACGTTTCCGAGGTTGATCGCGCCGCCGAGCAGAGCATCGTCAACGCCCTGCGCAAGGCTTATCCGAACCACTCCATCCAGGGTGAGGAAACCGGCCTGCACGCGGGCTCCGGTGAAGAAGGCAAAGACTACCTTTGGGTCATCGACCCACTGGACGGCACCACCAACTTCCTGCGTGGCATCCCGCACTTCGCCGTCAGCATCGCCTGCAAATACCGTGGCCGCCTCGAGCACGCCGTGATCGTCGACCCGGTACGCCAGGAAGAATTCACCGCCAGCCGTGGCCGTGGCGCCCAGCTCAATGGCCGCCGCCTGCGCGTCAGCTCGCGCACCAGCCTGGACGGCGCCCTGCTGGGCACCGGCTTCCCGTTCCGTGACAACCAGATGGCTGACATGGACAACTACCTGGGCATGTTCCGCGCCCTGACTGGCCAGACCGCCGGCATCCGCCGCGCCGGCTCCGCCAGCCTGGACCTGGCCTACGTGGCGGCCGGCCGCTTCGACGCCTTCTGGGAGTCGGGCCTGTCCGAGTGGGACATGGCAGCAGGCGTGCTGCTGATCCAGGAAGCGGGCGGCCTGGTGAGCGACTTCAACGGTGGCCACGACTTCCTCGACAAAGGCCACATCGTTGCCGGCAACATCAAGTGCTTCAAGGCCGTGCTGACCGCTATCCAGCCGCACCTGCCAGAGCACATGAAGCGCTAAGCGCAGATTGCAGGCACAAAAAAAGCACCTCGCGGTGCTTTTTTTGTGCCTGCAATCTCATTGCTGCCCGGCGTCACTCAGGATCAGCTTGCCATTCTTGTCCAGCGGGATGGTCGAGCCCGGCTCGCGATCCATCTTCACCTTGCCCACCTGGCCATCGATTGAATAGGTCACGGTGTACCCAACGACCTTCTCACTGACATCATTGACCGTGTTGCAACGGGTTTGCGTGGTGGTATAGGTGTCACGCTGCTGCATGCCCTCCTGCACCTTGTTACCGGCATAGCCACCACCGACAGCACCGGCCACGGTGGCGATCTTCTTGCCGGTGCCGCCACCGATCTGATTGCCCAGCAAGCCGCCCGCCAGGGCGCCTACCACGGTACCGGCGATCTGATGCTGATCCTTGACCGGCGCCTGACGCGTCACGGCCACGTCCTTGCACACTTCGCGAGGGGTTTTCACCTGCTGCTTGATCGGCTGCACGTCGGTGACCTGGGCGTATTCGGGGCCTTTGTTCACCAAGCTGTAGGTCGCCACAGCACCTCCGGCAGTCACACCGACAGCACCCAGTACCGCACCCACCAGCATTGATTTGTTCACATTGAACCTCCTGATTCATACCCGCGGGGTAAACCCGCCTGCTCCCAGCCTTGGAGCAAAAAAAAAGGCGCGAGTTCAACACTCGCGCCTTTTCGATCGCCGAACGGCGTAGGGCTAAGCCTTAAGGGCGGTCATCCACACCGTCGGTCTTGGCCGGCGGAATGAGGTCTTCGCTGTTCAGGTTCAGCCAGATCAGCACCACGTTGGCGATGTAGATCGAGGAGTAGGTACCCGCCATGACGCCGATGAACAGGGCCAGGGAGAAGCCGAACAGGTTGTCACCGCCGAAGAACAGCAGCGCAGCGATTGCCAGCAGGGTCGAAACGGAAGTGGCCACCGTGCGCAGCAAGGTTTGCGTGGTCGAGATATTGATGTTCTCGATCAGCGAGGCCTTGCGCATCACGCGGAAGTTCTCACGCACCCGGTCGAACACCACGATGGTGTCGTTGAGCGAGTAACCAATGATCGCCAGCACCGCCGCCAATACAGTCAGGTCGAAGGTGATCTGGAAGAACGACAGGATACCCAGGGTCACCACCACGTCGTGGATCAGCGAGATGATCGCGCCCACGGCGAACTTCCACTGGAAGCGGAAAGCCAGGTAGATGAGGATGCCGCCCAGCGCCAGGAGCATGCCGAGGCCACCCTGGTCGCGCAGCTCTTCACCCACTTGCGGGCCAACGAACTCGACGCGCTTGACCGTCGCCGGGTTGTCACCGCCAACCTTCTGCAGGGCTTCGGCCACCTTGTTACCCAGCATCGGGTCATCGCCAGGCATACGCACCAGCAGGTCAGTGGTAGCGCCGAAGCTCTGCACCACAGCCTCGTGGAAACCGGATTCGACCAGCTCGGCACGCACTGCCTTGAGGTCGGCCGGGCGCTCGTAGGTCAACTCGATCAGCGTACCGCCGGTGAAGTCCAGGCCGAAGTTCAGGCCCTTCTGCCACCAGCTGAACAGTGCCAGCACGGTAAGGAGCACGGTTACGGCGAACGCAACATTGCGCACGCCCATGAAGTTGATGGTTTTCATCGTCGCTCCCTCAAACCCACAGCTTCTTGATGTCACGCCCGCCACAGGTCAGGTTGACCAGCGCACGGGTCATCATGATGGCGGTGAACATCGAGGTGAAAATCCCGAGGGACATGGTGACCGCAAAGCCCTTGACCGGGCCGGTACCCATGGCAAAGAGGATGCCGCCGACCAGCAAGGTGGTCAGGTTGGCATCGACGATCGCCGAATACGCCCGGTTGAAGCCTTCATGAATCGCGCGCTGCACCGACATGCCGGCAGCGAGCTCTTCACGGATACGCGAGAAGATCAGTACGTTGGCGTCGACGGCCATACCCATGGTCAGCACGATACCGGCGATGCCTGGCAAGGTCAGGGTAGCCCCCAACAGCGACATCAACGCCAGCAGCAAGACCATGTTGCCCGCCAGGGCGATGGTCGCCAGCACGCCGAACGCGCGGTAGATGGCGATGATGAACAGCGAGACGAACAGCATGCCCCACAGCGACGCATTGATACCTTTGGTGATGTTGTCGGCACCCAGGCTCGGGCCGATGGTACGTTCTTCAGCGAAGTACATCGGCGCGGCCAGGCCACCAGCACGCAGCAGCAGAGCCAGTTCGGACGATTCGCCCTGCCCGTTCAGGCCGGTGATGCGGAACTGGCTGCCCAGCGGCGACTGGATGGTCGCCAGGCTGATGATCTTCTTCTCTTCCACGAAGCTCTGTACCGGCACGTCCTTCTCGACGCCGTTGACAGTCTGCTTGACGTAGCGGGTAATCGGCTTCTGCTCGATGAAGATCACCGCCATGCTGCGCCCGACATTGCTGCGGGTCGCGCGGCTCATCAGCTCGCCACCATGGCCGTCCAGGCGAATGTTCACCTGCGGCCGGCCATGCTCGTCGAAGCTCGCCTGGGCGTCGGTAACCTGGTCACCGGTGATGATCAGGCCACGCTCGACCTGGGCGGAACGGCCGCCCTCACGGAACTCGAAGACCTCGGTAGTGGCCCTGGACGCACCCGGCTCGGCACCGAAGCGGAACTCCAGGTTGGCCGTCTTGCCGAGGATACGTTTGGCTTCGGCAGTGTCCTGCACACCTGGCAGTTCGACCACGATGCGGTTGGCGCCCTGGCGCTGAACCAGCGGCTCGGCGACGCCCAGCTCGTTGACGCGGTTGCGCACGGTGGTGAGGTTCTGCTTGATCGAGTACTCGCGGATCTCGGCG
Source organism: Pseudomonas sp. WHRI 8519 (assembly GCF_040224055.2). Lineage (NCBI taxonomy): Bacteria > Pseudomonadati > Pseudomonadota > Gammaproteobacteria > Pseudomonadales > Pseudomonadaceae > Pseudomonas > Pseudomonas sp. WHRI 8519. The sequence continues at coordinate 5,098,919 of NZ_CP167996.1, forward strand.
ACTTTCGCCTGAGTCAGCGCCAGACGCAGCACAGCGGTTTCATTACGTTCGCTGGTGGTCAGGTCGAAATCACTGAAATTCTTGCGGATCAGGGCACGTGCCTGTTCGCGGGTGGCATCGTCGGCGAAGCCCAGCATGATCCCGCCATCCTGCTGAGGCAGGCTGCGGTAGCGGACGCGCTCTTTGCGCAGCAAGGTCTTGACCTCGCCTTCGTAGACTTTCAGGCGGGCGCTCATGGCCTTGTCCATGTCCACTTCCAGCAGGAAGTGCACACCACCGGACAGGTCCAGGCCCAGCTTCATCGGGCTTGCACCCAGGTTACGCAGCCATTGCGGAGTGGTTTGGGCCAGGTTCAGGGCCACGACATAATCATCGCCCAGTGCCTTGCGCACTACATCCTTGGCTGGCAACTGGTCTTCCTGGTTGCTCAGGCGCACCAGCGCACTGCCCTTCTCACCCAGGCTCGCACCTTTGACGGTGATACCGGCTTCGGTCAGCGCCTTGCTGACGCGGTCGAGGTCGGCCTGGTTAACCTGCAGCGCCGAGCTGGCACCGCTGATCTGCACCGCCGGGTCATCCGGGTAGAGGTTGGGAGCGGAATAAATAAAACCGATCGCCAGTACCATCACGATCAGTGCGTATTTCCACAGAGGGTATTTGTTCAGCATCACGCCGCCCGTTCAAGACGCGGGGCGCGTTGCGCGCCCCGACTGGAAAAAAAACCGGTAACTCAGATAGCCTTGAGCGTACCTTTTGGCAGGGTCGCGGCAATGGCGCCCTTCTGGAACTTCAGCTCGACCGTGTCGGACACTTCCAGCACCACGAAATCATCGGAAACCTTGACGATCTTGCCAGCGATGCCGCCGTTGGTGACAACTTCATCACCTTTTTGCAAGTTGCTCAGCAGGTTCTTCTGCTCTTTGGCACGCTTGGCCTGCGGGCGCCAGATCATCAGGTAGAAGATGACCAGGAAACCGACCAGGAAAATCCACTCGAAGCCGGTGCCGGCTGGGCCAGCGGCGGGTGCAGCAGCGTCCGCATAGGCGGCGGGGATCAAGAAGCTCATTGGGCACTCCAGTTGCGTAAGTTTTAATTAGATGGTGCGAACAATCAGTCCAAAGGCGGCACAGGTAGCCCGCGCTTGGCATAGAAGGCGTCGACGAAGGCGGCCAATTTACCCTGTTGAATAGCCTCGCGTAAACCGGCCATCAAGCGCTGGTAATGGCGCAAGTTGTGGATGGTATTCAGCATGCTGCTCAACATTTCGCCGCACTTGTCCAGATGATGGAGATAGGCGCGGGAGAAGTTTGTGCAGGTGTAGCAATCACAGGTCGGATCCAGCGGCGAATCATCGTGGCGATGGAACGCGTTGCGGATCTTGATCACCCCTGTATCGACGAACAGATGGCCGTTGCGCGCATTACGCGTCGGCATCACGCAGTCGAACATGTCGACGCCGCGGCGCACACCCTCAACGAGATCTTCAGGTTTGCCTACCCCCATAAGGTAACGAGGTTTGTCAGCAGGCATCTGATCCGGCAGGTAATCCAGCACCTTGATCATTTCGTGCTTGGGCTCGCCCACCGACAGACCACCGATGGCCAGGCCGTCGAAGTCGATATTGACCAGCGCTTCCAGCGACCGCATGCGCAAGTCCTGGTACATGCCGCCCTGAACGATGCCGAACAGCGCCGCGGTGTTGTCCCCGTGGGCGTTCTTCGAGCGTTGCGCCCAACGCAGCGACAGCTCCATGGAGGTGCGCGCCACGTCGTGCTCTGCAGGGTACGGTGTGCACTCGTCGAAGATCATCACGATGTCCGAACCCAGGTCGCGCTGCACCTGCATGGACTCTTCAGGGCCCATGAACACCTTGGAGCCGTCCACTGGGGAGGCGAAGGTCACGCCCTCCTCCTTGATCTTGCGCATGGCGCCCAGGCTGAACACCTGGAAACCACCCGAATCGGTCAGGATCGGGCCTTTCCACTGCATGAAATCGTGCAGGCCGTTGTGCTTCTTGATCACCTCGGTGCCCGGGCGCAGCCACAGGTGGAAGGTGTTGCCGAGGATGATCTCGGCACCAATGGCCTCGATGTCACGTGGCAGCATGCCCTTGACCGTGCCATAGGTGCCCACCGGCATGAACGCCGGGGTCTCGACCGTGCCACGGGGGAACGTCAGGCGGCCACGACGGGCCTTGCCGTCGGTGGCCAGCAGTTCGAAGGACATTCGACAGGTGCGACTCATGCTTGATCCTCTGGGCCGCGTGGCGCCGGATTGCGGGTGATGAACATGGCATCACCGTAACTGAAGAAGCGGTACCCCTGCTCGACCGCCGCCGTGTAGGCAGCCATGGTCTCGGGGTAACCGGCGAATGCCGAGACCAGCATCAGCAGCGTGGACTCCGGCAGGTGGAAGTTGGTGACCAGAGCATCGACCACATGGAACGGCCGGCCCGGGTAGATGAAAATATCGGTATCGCCGCTGAAGGCCTTGAGCACGCCATCGCGCGCAGCGCTTTCCAGCGAGCGCACGCTGGTGGTGCCGACCGCAACCACACGGCCACCCCGGGCCCGGCAGGCCTCGATGGCATCGACCACATCCTGGCTCACTTCGAGCCACTCTTTATGCATGTGGTGGTCTTCGATCTTGTCGACCCGCACCGGCTGGAAAGTGCCCGCGCCGACATGCAGGGTGACGAAGGCACGTTCCACGCCCATGGCGGCGATCTTGTCCAGCAGCGCTTCGTCGAAGTGCAGGCCCGCGGTCGGTGCGGCTACGGCACCAGCGCGTTCGGCGTACACGGTCTGGTAGCGCTCACGGTCGGCGCCCTCGTCCGGGCGGTCGATGTAAGGCGGCAGCGGCATGTGCCCGACACGTTCGAGCAACGGCAGCACCTCTTCGGTGAAGCGCAGCTCGAACAGCGTGTCGTGGCGGGCAACCATCTCGGCCTCGCCACCGCCGTCGATGAGGATCACCGCCCCTTCTTTGGGGGCCTTGCTGGCGCGCACATGGGCGAGCACGCGGTGGCTGTCCAGTACCCGCTCGACCAGCATTTCCAGCTTGCCGCCGGAGGCTTTCTGGCCAAACAGCCGCGCCGGGATGACCCGGGTGTTGTTGAACACCATCAGGTCGCCGGGGCGCAGGTAGTCGAGCAGATCGGTGAATTGTTTGTGCGCCAGCGCCCCGCTCGGCCCATCGAGGACCAGCAGTCGGCTGCCATGGCGCTCGGCCAGCGGGTGGCGGGCGATCAGGGAATCGGGGAGTTCGAAGGAAAAATCGGCGACGCGCATGATGATGTTCGGGTTCGGCAGGGCCGGGAAGTTTAGCCCAATGTGTGAAAATTGACCATGAAAGCCGATTGACCGACCAGAGGTAGCTCTCTATACTGCGCGCCACACGCCCTGATGGCGGAATTGGTAGACGCGGCGGATTCAAAATCCGTTTTCGAAAGGAGTGGGAGTTCGAGTCTCCCTCGGGGCACCATCACATAGTTCCAAGCGGTCCCTACCAGACCCGGAACACCAGAGAAACCGGCCACTTGGCCGGTTTTTTTGTGCCCATCGTTCCCAGTGATTCCCTTGAAAGCCCGCAAGTATGTGAGTAGATTTGTGAGTAGGACGAGTTCGGTCCAGAATCCTACTCACACACCGACCGCAATCCAGCGCGGTTCGGCACTGCAAGGGAATAGCCGTGGCGCTCACAGATACCGCCATCCGCACCGCCAAACCCCGCGACAAGCTCTATCGCCTCGCTGACGCCCAAGGCCTTTGCCTTGAGGTGACGACCGCTGGCGGGAAGCTATGGCGCCTTCGCTACCGATTCGAGGGCAAGGCCAAGATGCTGGGCCTGGGCGCCTATCCCGCAGTGACACTTGCCCAGGCACGCGAGCGCCGGGATGCCGCGCGAAAATTGCTGGCCCAGGACATAGACCCAAGCGCACATAAACAGCAGGAAAAGGCCGCTGCTGCTGCCCTGGTGCTGACGTTCGAAGTTCTGGCGCGGGAATGGTACGACTACAACCAGCCACGATGGGCGCCAGCCACCGCATCGAAAGCGCTGCAGTATCTGGAGTCGGACATATTCCCGGTGATTGGCAAACGGCCCGCTGCTGAGGTGCAACGCCCTGAGCTGGTCGACCTGGTGCGAAAGATCGAGCGGCGCGAGGCATTTAACGTCGCCCGTAAGGTTCGCCAGTGGCTGAGCCAGATATTTCGTTTCGGCTTAGCCAAGGGCGTGGTACCCGGCAACCCCGCCACCGATCTGGACGTGGTAGCCGCGCACGCCCCGCGCACTCGCCACCATCCGCACGTATCAGAAGGCGAACTGCCCGAGCTGCTGGAGAAACTGGACGCGGCCCAGTGCGATATCACCAGCAAGATCGCCATTCGCCTGCTACTGCTGACAGCAGTGCGACCCGGTGAGCTGCGGCTGGCACCCTGGGACGAGTTCGACCTGGAGTCAGCTACCTGGACGATCCCTGCAGCACGGATGAAGGCACGGCGCCCTCACATCGTCCCGCTCCCACGTCAGGCCGTGGTTCTGCTGCGTGCCCTGCATGAGCTGACCGGCTCCTATCCCCTCGCCTTCCCTGGCCGCAATGATCGGTCTAGGCCAATGAGCGAGAACACAGTGAACAAGGCGCTTTCCACCATGGGATACGACGGGCGCCAGACTGGCCACGGTTTCCGTCATCTATTGAGCACAAGCCTGAATACCCGAGGCTACAACCGCGACTGGATCGAGCGGCAGCTGGCCCATGGCGATCAAGACTCGATCCGCGACACGTACAACCATGCACACTACCTGGATCAACGCCGCGCGATGATGCAGGCATGGGCCGACGTGATCGACGCACTGTGCGCGGGAGCCAACGTTATCAGCATAGGCCGATCAGCCTAAACTTTGGACGAGGTATCAGACATGGCTAAGATTGACACCGTAAAAGATTTACCGACCTGGTTCGATCTGAACAACTACAAGGCGGTATCTGAGTTTTCGGCAAAAGATTGGTTGTTTCACATTCAGTTACGAGCAACCATGCTCCCAATGCTCCCAATGCTGCCCATGCTCAAGCTTGATTATTTGTCGGCCATACCAAAGCTTCAAGAGCTTCGAAAATCCGGTTCTACGGAAGCTATGTACATTCTCGACATGGTGGACGTCCTCAATCAAGTTCGCGATACCCCCATCGATTGCTACCTGCCTGGTAACTTCTATTGGGATGCAGCACGCTTTGCTATTTCCAATGACGGCCTTGCCGATCAACGGTCCATAAAGCCGCTCACGCTTTACGACATGCTGCGCCAAAAAACATCTGATCAATTTTCCGTTGAAGACGGAGATGCGGATAGTTCAACCCTAACCCTATGGGACTACCTTGAAAATGGGGAACTATCTGCATATCCAGAAGCGGAGATTGACTTAGATTCAGATGAGGAAGGCCAAGGCCTCACACTGACGGAGCTGCTTTCCAGGGAAGACAATTACGATCTTTTCTCACGCACACCACATATCGAGATAAAACTCGATAGGAAAATTAACGAGAAGTGGCATAACCCCGCAATCACCGTCGATCTTAACGCACCGGACGCTGCTATTCTTAAATCATTCAAAGAATGGCTGAAAAGAGAAAGAACCAATTCCCCGGAAGGTGCAGGCACCCCAAAAAAACCAGCATTTGACTGGTGGGGTGATTACGGTTTGTTGCCTTACCTAGACCTTTACTTTTGGTCTTTGGAGACTGACAACCACATCCCGGACCGGGTGATGGCAAATGCAATCTCCGCTGATACGTTCGGCGAAGACCGTCTGCGGAAAACCGTGAAACCACTGGCTTCGGACCTAAATTCGTTGATCGACGGTTTGAAACCTTTTGCTGCGGAAGATTTTGGCTAATCAAAAGATCCGGAATAAATTCACTTCCAATAAATTCCGGAACATTTTGATGGTCAGTATTTGGATCGAAAACTAGTTTGATTACCTATTAAATCCATAGCCATCCAACCATGCCCAAGGAGGCGCAGACGATGGCTACTCTTACCAACACCACCCCGCCCGCTCGCCGCTTCATCAAGCGCCTGGACGTTGAGTCGATCACCGGCCTGTCCTGCACCGAGATTTACCGCCGTATCGCCGCTGGCGCTTTCCCTAAACAAGTCACGCTCGGCCCGAAGTGCGTCGTGTGGATCGAGGCAGAGATTTACGCCTGGTGTGATGAGCAGATCGCAGCCAGCCGTGGCGAGGTGGCATGATGTCCTACCCGGCCTCCACTGATTCCCTTTCTCCTTACTCGTGCCCAAATTTCTCACTCGTGCCCACGCACAGGGATGGGCACGAGTGGAAAAAATGGGCACGAGTAGGACTTGCACCGATTCGGCGCTCGCTGTATCGTCCATCTGTCGCTGCAAATTCAGCGACCGGGTTTGGCGACCCGATTACTGTTAGGCGCACAAGCGCCCCCTTGATGATTGCAGGCGCTTTTTTTGTGCCCGCACATCCTGTTTATGGCGGCTGTGCGCGGGAGACCTTCGGGTCTGCCGGGTGCCTAACGTCCCGGTTCGCCAACCTGCGCACAGCTGCCACCCTAAATCGTTTGGCGACGATCCGTGGCAGTTCCTCAACGTTAGGAGCTGAACCGATGAACACCCTCATTCCGTCCAAAATCCGTGCTCTTGCTCACCGCAACATGGCCCTCAGCGCCCTTCGCGCAAACTCGTCCCTGTCCGTCCGCTTGAAGCGCTACAACCACCACATGGATCAAGCCCGCGCACTGGAAGCCCAAGGAGGTGCGCAATGATCCGTGGTCCGAAGCAAACAATGCTGGAGCCGGCCGTTCTCGCCGATTTCGAATGCCACCACCAAAACCAGGCCAGGGAGGCGTTCAAAAAGCTCGAATGTATCCTTACGGCGATGATTATCCCGGCTCTTGGTCAGCAGCATCCGATCTCGAAAGACCTTTACGCGCAGCTCGACAACGTCAAACTCGGCTCGCAGAACTTTTGCTGGCGGCACCGGTACATCGGCTATAGCTACAGCGCGACCGACGTTGGGGGTGTGCAATGAGCTACTGGAACGATCTCCTGCCACGCCACGAAGCGCTGAAGAACATGACTCCCGGTCAGCTGCAAGCGACAGAGCAGGCAACTGAAACCTGTGTTTCCGTACTCGCGCACGGGATATCCGGCATTGGCCACCTGCTGGCTTGTACAGCATCGAACGACGACACCGGCCTAAACCCTGGGGCAGTAACTGATATAGGCTGGCTTCTCGAAAGCTTAGGCAGTCTCGTTGCTAACTTGTCTGACACAAGCGCTGCAGCAACTCTCCATTTGTCCGAAGTCAAACCCGGAGCATAACCATGAACATCCAAAACGGTGCACATGCGCCGATGGGATCGGCTTGCCTGGATAAAGTGCTTAACCGATTAGAAAAAGTTAAGTCTGCTGGCGCCGACAAGTGGAAAGCCTGCTGCCCCGCACACAATGACAAGCACCCCAGTTTGGCAATTAGCGAAACTTCGGACGGTGTCGTTTTGCTCAAATGCTGGGCGGGCTGCACAACAAAAGAGATTGTCTCGGCAATTGGTCTGGATTTGCGAGACTTGTTTCCCGGCGATAACCAACCGCGGCGCGGCCCAAGTAAGGCGGCAATTGAACATGAGCGCATGGTTTATCGACTCGGCCACCCTCTCCAGCGACAAGGGAAGTTGGAGGGAGACGACCTGGCGCGCTTCAACCTCGCCAAGCTGCGCCTGGGGGTCAAATGACTACAGATCGCTTTGCACAAGAATGGACCGAGCCTCTTAGCCCCATCAATCGTGAAAACGTAACGCCCCTATGGCGCGTCAATGCGGTTAAGGCGTCGACAATCAAGGCCGTTCCCATCCGCTGGCTGTGGCCCGGCTGGCTGGCCAAAGGAAAGCTGCACATCCTCGCCGGCGCTGGCGGTACCGGGAAGACCACGCTGCTGATCGGTCTGATCGCCACCATCACCACTGGTGGACGCTGGCCCGATGGCACCCGCTGTAGCGAGCCAGGTAATGCACTCATCTGGTCGAGTGAGGATGATCCAGCCGATACGCTGATCCCCCGCTTGACCGCTGCTGGCGCTGACATGAGCCGCGTCTACATCATCCAGGGGCTCACCAATGCCAGAGGCGACGCCGATCCATTCGACCCAGCCAACGACATTGTCCGTTTGCGTGAGACGGCCAGCGAGATTGGCGGTGTTTCGCTTCTGATGCTCGACCCCATCGTCAGCGCAGTGAAGGGCGACATGCACAAGGCCAATGACGTGCGTCGTGCGCTGCAAGGCGTAGTGGACTTCGCCGAGCAGAACCTTTGCGCCGTGGTGGGAATTTCCCACTTTGCCAAGGGTGGCGCTGGCTCGTCGCCTGCTGATCGGGTTATTGGCTCGCAAGCGTTCTCGGCGCTGGCCCGCACGGTACTAGTAGCTGCCAAGCAGGAAGACTCCGACCAACGCGTGCTGGCGCGAGCGAAGTCGAACATCGGCGCTGACGAGGGAGGTGTCTCCTACACCATCGAGCCATGCGCCATCGGAGATGGGATCGAAGCCACTCGCGTGGTGTGGGGCGCAGCCATCGAAGGTAGCGCCCGGGAGATCTTGGGAGAAGCGGAGGCATCCAGTGATGAGGAGGCACAAGACCTAGATGATCCCAGCGATTGCCTATATCGGATCTTAAAGGACAACCCCCTCGAAAGTAATGAAGCAAAAGCCCTGATGAGGCGCAATGGCTACACCGAAAAGCAGATTCGCCGGGCCAGGGAAAAGCTGTCTGTTATCACCGCCAGAACGGGTAACAAAAAGGATGTGAAGTCGTTCTGGTCGTTACCCCAAGCGGGTGGCTCATTCGCGCCCTTTCAACCACTCGTGCCCTCAGAATCCCACTCGTGCCCATCCTCTGGCGTGGGCACGAGTAACGAAAATGGGCACGAGTGGGAGGATCAGCACGAAGATCCGCTGCCTGGTGGCGCGTCGTTTCCATTGCTAGATGATGACGCGGAGGACCTGTGATGGCCGCGCTCGACTACCTGCTGGAACGTGGATTTTCCGCAAAGAAGCAAGGTATGCGGGTGCGCATCTCCCCCGCCTCAAAGCTGACCGACGATGTGCGTAAGTACGTCAAAGCTAACCGGCTGGCGCTGCTGGCGGAACTGGCCGCGAATGACGGTCTGGAACGCCGCTGCAACTGGACGGTGCTGGTGCCTGGGTGCCGACCGTTCACCATGATCAGTGAGCCGATCACCCGCGACGAAGCGCTGGCCGACGTTCGTGTGCGCTGGCCAGGTGCGGAGGTGGGACTGTGACGAGGCTCAGTGAACACCTAGACGAGCAATCGGCGAGCGCTCGACGAGGTGGGCGGGAATTCCCGCTTTGGAAAAACACGGGATTTTCCCACCGTACCGGATCGCCCGACCAAGTTCGCCACTGTGTAGGAAACGCCACAGTGTGTTGCTTTCTACACAGTGGCGCCCTGATCCGAATCGGCTCATTTGGTCTGATTCGGATCATCTGGCCTGGCTCGGTGAGACGACACCCTCATATTGAGGAGCAAGCATGACCACCAAACACATCACCCTCAGTGACGCCGAGATCCGCAAGCAGGCCGGCCAGCCGGTGCGCCAGTTGCGTGACCCGCGTTACCCCGAGCTGCGATTTCGGTATTCCACCGTCGACCGTACCCGGGGCGCCTGGCACGTTGTTGTCAGGGGCAAATGGGGCAAGGCCGGTGATTTCCCCAGCTTGACCACCAAAGCCATGCTGACCGCGCTGCCGGCCATCCTGGGGCGCCGTGCCGCAGACGCCCAGGCCACCTCGCTGACCAGCACCTGGAGCCGTACCGGGGAGCTGCTGGACTGGTACTTGGATCGCATGCTGCGCGACCGCAACCTGTCAGCCAAGCGCAAGGCCGGCGCGAAGTCGGCCATCACCTGCCACCTGGCGCCGCGGCTGCATGACTTGCCGCTGGCCGAGGTAAGCAAGGCCACGCTTGATCAGCGCCTGATGTGGCCACTGCAGGAGCGCTACGCCCTTTCGTTCGTGCGCCTGGTGTTCAACGTGCTGGCGGTGGCCATGCGCAAGGCACATCGGCTCGGGATGATCGAGCAGAACCCCATGGGCTCGCTGCGCTTCGGGGATTTCGTTGCAGTGCGGATCAAGCCGAAGTCGTCACGGCTGCGGGAGCGAGACTTGCCCGATCTGCTGGCCAAGCTGGCAGGCTGGAGCGAGGCGCGGCCCGGTGACGCCCTGCTGGCGCTGATGATGCTGTGCCACGGTACCCGCCTGGGCGAGACGCGCAGCGCGCTGTGGCGCAACGTCGATCTGCAGGCCGGCCAGTGGTTCATCCCCGCTGATGACACCAAGACCAAGCAGAACCACACGCTGCCGCTCACCCGCCAAGCCTGTGCACTGCTGAGCCGCTATCAGGCCCAGCAAGCCGCCCAGGGCTACCAAGGTGCCTATTTATTCCCCGCCAGCCGGCGCGGGCCTCTGAGCGCAACTGTAGCGAGCCAAGTGTTTGCCGAGCTGAGCGATCGCCATTGGACCAGCCACGATGTGCGCAAGGTCGCCCGCACCTGCTGGATGGACCTGGGCGTGGATTACCTGGTAGGCGAGATGCTGGTGAACCACGCCCTGCGCAACATGGACGCGACCTACATCCACACCACCGCCGAAGCGCTCAAGCGCCAAGCCCTGGAACGTTGGCACGACCATTTAGACGGGCTCGGGTTAAGCGCGCTCACAGGTGGGACATACCCGAGATACGCAGTTTCACAAGATTCGCCACAGGCCAAGAATGACGCGGCCTCTAGCGAAAAGCCGGATGCATCACAGAGGAGCATGTAAATCATGGTCAACGTTGAACAGGACGTTACCCAGCGGTTGGCCCAGGCCGGCATCACCCCGCTGATTGGTGGCCTGGTGCCTGAGCCGGCCACGGCAGACCTGCTGGGATATGCCCCCAGCTACCTGCGCCGCCTGGCTGCTGAGGGTCGTTCGCCACTGCCATTCATACGCCGGGGCAACCGTAGGTTCTACAAAATCGCCGACATAGTGCGCTTTGCGACGGATACCGACTGAGGACGTCGAAGTTAACCGCTGACCGGGGTGTGCGTGCGCGCATAGGGTAGAGGACATCAACTCAACACCCCGGAGAATCCTATGCCAGACCCGTATCAGCAGGACGTCAGCCAGCTGAACCAAGCCATCACCAAGATCGGTGCGCAGATCACCGAGTTCAAAGAGGGCGTCAACACCAAGCAGGCCGAGCTCAACGCCCGCTTGCTGGAAACCGAGCAGAAGCTCGCCTCTGGCCGCCACGGCAGCGCAGCCCCAAGCGGCGGCACTGATCGCAACGTCGTCACTGCTAGTGTTCTCGAAGCAGACGGCGTAGGCGAAATGCGCAATGGTCGCCAGAAGTCCACCGGGCAAATCAATTGCGAGGTGGGCATCCGCGCGGCGATCACCAACCCGAACAAGGGCGGTGCCGATTCCACCAGCTATCCAACCGCACCACAGCGTGACGGTGCTGGCATCCGTGGCATTCCCCAGCCGCGCCTCACCTTGCTCGACGTGCTGCCAGTCATCCCGGTGACCAGCGCCACCTACGAGTTCATCCGCCTCGATGGCTACCTGAATGGTGCGGCCTACCAGAAGAAAGAAGGCGACGAGAAGGGCGAGGGTGAAGTGGCGGGTAAGCCGGTGCGCGCCGAGATCGCCACCATCGCCACCTGGATTCCAGCAAGCCTGCAGGTGCTGCAGGACAATGACCAGCTCAGTGGCCAAGTGGATCTGCTGCTGGGCGTGGGGGTGCGTCAGAAGCTGGAGGCTGAACTGATCACCGGCGCTGGCGGCGATGGCGAGATCCTCGGCTTCAACGCCCAGGCCACTGACGCAGGGATCACCACCGGCCAGCCAGTTGACCGCATCGGCGCCGCGCTCACTGACCTCAAGGCCGAAGGCTGGAATCCGAACGTTATCGTGATGAACCCGCGTGACTGGTTCGCCATCGAGAGCGAGCGGGCCGAGGATGGTGATGGCCAGTATGTGATCGGCACGCCACGCGATCCCGCGCCGCCCAGCCTGTGGGGTACACCTGTTGTGGTCACCAACGGCATGCCGCAGGGCAAAGCGCTGATCCTCGACACGACCACCGCCGCGCTGCTGGACCGTCAGCAGGTAACTGTCGAGGCCAGCCGCCACGACGGTGACAACTTCCGCCGCAACCTGGTGACCATTCTGGCCGAGCTGCGCGCCGGCCTGGCGGTGTTCGCTCCTACCGCCACCCGCCTGGTGACGCTGACCGGTGCGCCGACTCCGTAAGCGCAAGCGTGGGTTAGCTGTGAGTGCCACGTAACCCATAACCGCAGCAGTCGGAGCCCTTCTTTCCTTTGTGGGGTGATCCGGCACTGGCCCGCACTCGCGGGCCTTTTCATTCACACCGGAGAAGACCATGAGCCATACCCATCTACCCAAACCCGTTCAACGAGCCCTCAACCAGATCGCCCACAGTCGCGCTCTGCTGCGCCAGATGGAGGAGCGTGAGCGGTTGAGCAAAGAGATTGATCGACTGTTGGCCAGCGGCCTGAGCGCAGCCGAAGCGCTGGAGCAGATCCGGTCGGCGCCGCCGTACAAGGCGCCGAACTACTGAGGGGGCGGGTCGAAAGTCTGGAAGGTCCGCTGACCTAGACCGCCTCCGACCCCACGTGCAGATTTTTTCCCCCTTTAACAAAAAATGTTAAAGCGACGTTAACACCCATGCCGAACGTGCATGGGGCTGTAAGCCACGGAAACAGCGGCATAGACGGCGTTAGGGCCCTCTGGCGGATGTTAACCGGGTTAACAGCTTTAACCTCGAAAAGTTAACGCTTTAACACCGACGAGTTAACACCTGGAGGCAGCCACACATGACCTTTCAAGAGCGTTTCGCAGCGGCATGCAAGAGCACGGACTTCGAAGAGCACCCAACAATGGTGGCCGGCTACAAGGTCTGGAACGTTTCCGACATTGTGAAGGGCGGGCGTAAGGACTTCGATGGCCCGTACTTCACCGAGGAAGAGGCGAAGATCGCAGAGCAGCTTTGGCAAGCAACACCGGAACGCAAGTGCGCCCGTGCCGAAGTGGCCTTTCACTGCGCGGCCTGGAACCCTGACCCGAAACGTGAAAAGGCCATCCGAGAAGATGCGATGGCCGCTCGCATGATCCTTGCCGAGCTGATCGGCGCCGATGTTCCCAAATCAAGCGCCGCCGGCGCATAGGAGAAATAACGATGGCCGCTACTGTTCGTAATGCCCCAGAACTGACCTCTGTGTACTTGTCGGGCCCTCTTATCCGGAAATTCTTCCGCAAGAAGGATTACCTACTGGACAGCCAGAACACTTGGGAAGTGTTTCGAGCCTTGAAGGCAACGCTGGAAGGCTTTGAACAGGAGATTAAGCGCCTCGAGGCGCTGGGGATGAGGTTCGCGATATTCCGCAATCGAAAAAACGTCGGGGAGGAAGATTTCGAGCGTGGCGGTGCCACCGAGGTTCGGATCGTTCCAGTCGTTGGTGGGAGCAAGCGCGGAGGCGCCTTGCAAACCATCGTGGGCGCAGTGCTTGTTGTCGTCGGCCTGGTAATCACTGGCGGTACCTTCGGTGCCGGTGCGCCGTTCGGCTCAGCCCTAATCACAATGGGCGCCTCGATGATGGTGGGCGGCGTAATTCAGATGTTGAGTCCCCAGGCAAAAGGGCTTTCACAGAGTGCCGCTCCTGAAAACCTGCCGTCGTATGCCTTCGGCAGCGCCAAGAACACCACCGCCAGCGGCAACCCGGTACCGATATGCATAGGTCACCGCCGCTGGGGTGGGGCGATCATTTCGGCATCAATCGAGGCGCAGGACAAGGCTTAAAGTGAGCCAGGATCACTTTGAATACTCCGAATTCCGGGTGTAGGGGTGTCCCCACTTTTGATGACACCCCAATTTTCACGAGAATGATTCAAGATGTTGTAAGAACCGTCGACTCGTTTCAGTTTCCGAAGCGACAGCATCTTCAGTCCTTTTCAAAATGCTTTCAGGATCTTCCCCATCTTTCATGCATATTACCATTTCCGCGACCGCAGCGAGATGCCTATCACGCTCACTTGCCTCAAAAGACTTAAGCGCCTCCGCGCTTTTGACAGGTCCAAGTCTACGAGACGCCAGAAAAATACTTTTTGCTAACAACTCCTTTTCAGACCTCTTAATTCCTGCTATCTCATCGAAAAATTCCGTAGCCCCGCTAGGAACCAACTCAACTTGCGGAGCAAGATGCAAGAGAAAGGGCGGAATCGATCTCGCGTCTGGACTTACAATCTTAATAGACCTATCTGCAGAAAACTCTAACCAAGATTTCATAATATCATTAATGTGCAGATCACCGAATCCGTAGCCAACGCAGATCAGCTCTCGGACAAAATTTATATTAGATTTAAAGTGCTTAAGCATCGACTTCGGAAGGACCTGAGAAGATTGCTCATTAAACTTTTGGGATCCAGACAGTAGGGTTCTGCGCAGAAATTGCATTTCCCCCTCAAAGTCGGCGTAGGCGATCTCGTTAAGAGCTTTGACTTTACCGCCAGGCGCATGCGGCTCTATATAAACCAGCTCTTCATTAGCGGCCCGCAGAGAATCGATGACTGCCTCAGGTGAATCGCCTTTAGGTAGAATTTTCACTAAATCAAAATTGTCATTATGGACAAATATATCAAGAGAACCGTGAAGCTTGAGCAAGTAAATCCCAGGCTCCGGTGGATTGGGGAACCGCATACATCCGTTATCCAACTCCGCTTTAGATATTGACTCAGCCAAAAGAGTACCAATTACTTCCCCTGCGGCATTCCGGCGAGGCAGTTCAACCAACTCTTCTGTAAAACCTGAATACAACCTTATAGAAAGCTTTTTGGCAATCATCTCAACAATGGAGTCGTGATTAAGGGAAAAGATCCACAGCGGTGTATTGTCTTCATATAAAGCGGATATCCCTCTGTAGAGATCTAGGCGCTCTAAAATAAATTGTGATCCATTTGCATGCTGTAGATACAGCTGCATATAGACCATCTCCACCATCCACGAGTACATCGTGTGATATCCTTCGGAGCGACCACCGCGCCGCCTCGATTGAACCTCTAAGTACCCGAGAATACTTTCATAATGCAAGTCCTCCCTGGACATAACATGTATTAATTCTTCAATAATCGAATCTGAAACCCCACCACCTTGTATTTTCCAGCCTTCATTGAAGCCGCGCAATTTCTCGGGTGTCAGCCAGTTTTTTATTTTTTGCGTCAAATCCCAAACTAGAGGCATCCCCACATCAAACGAAGCACCTGCGCCAAGAAAAAGCCCCGTAAGATGCCGACTCATAACCGCCCCCAGAAACTATCCTGTAAGCGCCTGCTCTCGCAGGAGTTATTAAAAAACCACTATAAGAATCTTAGATTCGCGCAACCTAGCAATCAGTCACGAAAAAATCTTTAATACCATGAATTCCGTAATCACTGGCATTCTTCACGGCATCTTCCAAGGTAAAGGAACAGCTCTCACAGTGCACTTCGTGAGTATAACGACGAAAGTTTACTGGCTCATCCGTTTCGTCGTCATAATCAAAGTCGGTTTCCTCATGTACAATTAGAGATTTAGCACCGCAAACAGGGCATTCAGTTACATGATTGTATTCTAACGCAGCCTCGCTCTCGGCAATTCTTTCTGCTCGTTCTCTCCGGCGCGAGCCAAAAATCGCACCAAAAGCAAACTTTTTATCAAGCTTGCTTTTATTGCCTTTTTTAATCACCGGCGGCAGTCTATTTTCATAGGCAGCCCTGCCCATCTCTTTGAGGAATGCGACTTTCCCCAAATCATAAACTTCATCTTTGAAATGTTGAACGATCTCTTCGATCGGGTCTATCCCACAAGAAAGGGCCCTGTATTTCCAATTTATTTCTTCGCCTTTGAACATAGGATGCTTTAGGGTCGCTACTACATATGGCAGCAGATAGCGACCAACAAACTCATCCAAAGCCGTATATTTCAATACATAAAGCCCTCGATGCCAAACTCTATTGCGCAGACTATTGAGCTGCATCAAAGCATCATAATACTCAAGAATAAAGCCTAGTTTATTACTACCTTTCAGCTGACCAGATTTCACCAAATCTTTGAGCCTGCTCAACGACTCCCCAAACTCAACACTAAAAAGCTTCTGCTCCTCTTCGATTGTAAGTTTCTTTTTATGCACAAGCTTATACAGTAATTCGGGAATCTTAATGACGCTATCCGCAAGCAACCGATGATCGTTCCGTAAAAAACTCTTACAGGTTAACTCTGCAAAATGTTGAAAGTGGACAATGCACTCCGCATAAGCCTCACAATAAGCAGAACGATGATTAAATATAATTTCTTCTTCTGTCGAACCGCGCTGCGCATCAAGTGCTCTAATGCGATAAGAAAAACTTTTATAAGTTGAAAAATAGGCTTTCAACGCAAGCCGTAGAGAGATCAGGGCTAAATTTATGTTAGAACCCCCTTCCTCATCAATTTTGAAACCTTGCTCAGTTAACCTCTTGATTTCTCTTGCCGACATGAACATTTTCCTTGGCTTACATCATCAGTGAACGTAACAGTGATCCATGAGATCATTATGCCACTGCTCACAGACTTTTCTGCGCTATCGTCATGCCTCTCAAGCTAAACTATGTGAGTAGATTTATGAGTAGGAAATAAACAAGCCAAGAAGGGAGCCTTAATTTACGGTGGATTCAGCCTCCTTTTTGAGTCTCCCTCGGGCACCAAAATCCGGAAAAAACCGACCTTATGGTCGGTTTTTTTATGCCTGCGGTTTGACCAGCAAGCTCCTGGGCCAGTGCATCGTCATGCGCCCAAGCAAACGCCGAGTATCGCTACACAGGCAAATGCCTCGGCGCAGCACACTGCGCGCCCGTTACCATCTTGCAGGCACGGGGCATAGGTTCACTAAGCAGCCCCGTGAAATCATGAGGGTCTCCCGGCCTTGATCCATTCCGTTACCTGCCTCATGGTCAGCCGATACCTGGCGCAGTTGTGCAGCGCCAGGATATCCAGTTCAGCCTGCAACAGAGGCTGAAACTGCCTTTTCTCGTCCTCTGAAAAAGGCAGCCCGGCTACCACCGAGCGGACAGTGAGCCTGTCGCGTACGACGGCACCAATCGTCTCGTTCAACACCTCTCGATACTGCAGGCGCACGGGGTCTGGAACCCCCATTGCTTCAAGCATCACGCCATACTTGCTGATCGACCTGCGATAGACCCAGACAAACAGATCCGCTGCCATCGCCATATCACGCTGCTCATACACCCCCATCATCGCCAGCGCATAGTCCTGCGGGTTTACGTCCAGGAACGACAAAGGCGAGCAGTTATAGAGCATCAGCGGTATGTTCGCCGCCAAACGACTTGTGCGCTTGTTGCCATCTTCGAAGGGTTGCAGGTAGGCCAGGTTTATCCACAAGAAGAATGCCGCCTCGATGGGATTCTTGATCTGCCGCGCCTTGTCGAGTATCAAGTCGAACATCTCTTCCAGCAGTGAGGGCACTTGGGTTGGGAAGTAGGTAGTCCCGCTGATGTTCACGACTGTCTGGCGAATACTGCCCAAGGCATTGCTGTCTGCTAGCAGATCCTGCATCAGCAAGCCATGCAGGTTGCGGATGACGGCTGAGTTGAGCCCGTATTCAGGTACTGCATCGACCATGAATTCGATGGCCGCCTTGTGATTGAGCAGCATCACCGCATCGAGATCTCCCTGCGTCACACCACTTTCGAACAGCTTCTTGGTGTCGAGCAGCGTATAGCGGTTGCCTTCCAGACGTGAAGACGACCATGACAGGTCAATCAACAAAGGTTCGAGTACTTTGCGCGCGTAGGTGCCGGCTGGCTGCTGCCCCCTCATCCGGCCTTCAGCCTCTAGCGCAGCCGTCAAGCTGGGTGGCAGCCAGGCAGTCTGGTTCGGCTCGTAGCTGTCTACAAGGTCGCGCTGATAGGTGACGACTTCGCGCATTGCCAATGGACGGGTCAACGACTTGCGCAGGGCGAGGCTCGCAGGCGACCAAGGCAGATCAGCGGAAGGAGACTGCGCAGACGCACTGTCTGGCAATCGAGCATCTGCCGTGACCAGCCGGTAACGCGTGATGCGTCCGTCCTTCTCGCGCTGAACCTGGCCCGCCTCCAACAATGCATCGAGGTGACGCTTGACTGTGGCCCAACTTGCATCGAGACGCTCGGCGATCTCACGCGATCTTAGGCTCCGATCCTCCTGAAGCAGTTTCAGAATCTTGTTCAGCAATGTCATGGCGTCTCCGGATGCAGCTCAATACAGCTCAATGCAGCTCAATATAGCTCAATACAGCTCAATCCAGCTCAATCCAGCTCAATCCAGCTCAATCCAGCTCAATCCAGCTCAATCCAGCTCAATCCAGCTCAATCCAGCTCAATCCAGCTCAATCCAGCTCAATCCAGCTCAATCCAGCTCAATCCAGCTCAATCCAGCTCAATCCAGCTCAATCCAGCTCAATCCAGCTCAACGAGCTGAGGCCATTTCACTTTTGAATGCAAGCCCTTTTCAACCCGCAGTTTTTGACGCCACCCCAATGGCCACGGGCTCTCCAGCCATGCCTGGAATCTATTGGCCAGCACCTTTGCCCCCACCTAAGATGTCATTCGTCGGATATACACAGAAAGTATTGATGGCGTAATAGCACTTCGCCATAGTCGCGCTCCCATTTCTCGATATCTGTGCCAATCATGAAATCAACTGTGCCTTGCCTGGCAGCAATGATGCTGCTCAGTGGGTGCAATGGAGTGCCAACGTCCTACGTGTCGGACCCAGTCTACGATCAGGCGTTCGTGGTCACCTCCGGTGCACCGCTGCCGATGTTGCTGATGGCCACCGCCATCCAGTGGAACGAAGACTACGCAGTAACCGCCAAGCACACCCCCTTCCTGCGCAACGTGGTCCATGAAGGCCTGGGTGATGTGGTGTTCTTCAAGCACAAGGCGGCGCAGGTGCCGCTCTGGCGGCAGTACGTGCCAGGCGAGTCTGTGACAGCGGTCGGCTTCAACAGCCTGATGATGCCCGTGCAGGGCAAGGGCCACACCCTGGCTTCGCTGGTACGCCTGCAGGGCACGCCAGGCAGCGTGTTCTATTCGGTGCACGACGGCCCGATGGTCAAAGGCATGTCCGGTGGCCCGGTGTTCGCCGACGACGGCAAGGTCGTGGGGATCAATGTCGCTTTCATCGCCAAAGATGAAATCGATGCGCGCAGCCGGCCGGACCTGGCCGACAAAGAGCGTGTCAGCGTGTTCATGTCGTATAGCGAAATCGACAAGGAATGGCGCCGCTTCCAGTACCTGGCCGATAAAACCAAGCCCAAGGCCGCGCCTGCCGCGATCAAAGGGTATGTCGCTGTGGCCGCCAAACCTTGAATTGAACCTGGGCTCAGGCCAGCACGACTCATGCAAACGGGCCTGCCACGGCAGGCGCAGAAGGGCAAGAGGGTCGCGCTGGCGAGATCAAAACGTCTTGCAACAACCACCCGCGAACCTTCTTCGACCCTCGACGTCCGATCCTGCATCCCCCTTTCGAGGTTCCCCGCGTGAAAGAAATCATCGCCCGCAAGTATCGCCTGGTGGTGAAGACCTTCGGCTACATCGGCTGGTCGCTGTTCTGGCTGCTGATCTGGGACGTGCTGGTCACCATCGATTTCATGCTGTTCTTGAACAGCAAATTCACCCTGCCATTGATCCCGCTGACACTGCTGGGTTCGGCGCTGGTAGTGCTGGTGAGTTTTCGCAACAGCAGCGCCTACAACCGCTGGTGGGAGGCGCGTACCTTATGGGGCGCGCTGGTGAACAGTTCACGCAGCTTCGCCCGGCAGACGCTGACGCTGATCGACGACACCGACGACGGCCTGAACCCGGTCAAGGCCACCTTGTTGCGCCGGCATATCGCTTATGTGAACTGCCTGGCAGCACACCTCAAAGGCGAAGCCTGCCCAGACGAGCTGATGGCGTTCATTCCCCCAGGAGAGTTCGAGCGGCGCAACCGTTCGAACAATTTCGCCAACGATATCCTCAGTGGCTCGGCGGCCCTGCTTGCCCGCGAATACAAGGCCGGGCGGCTGGACAGCATCCGCCTGGCGCGGCTGGAATCGACGCTGGTGGACCTGTCCAACGCCCAAGGCGGCATGGAGCGTATCGCCAACACGCCGCTGCCCTACCCTTACGTGTACTTTCCGCGGCTGTTCATCTCGTTGTTCTGCCTGATCGTGCCTGTGGGCCTGGTCGAGTCGCTGGGCTGGTTCACGCCACTGGCGTCTACCGTGGTGGGGTTCATGCTACTCGCCATCGAGCGGATCGGCACCGACCTGCAGAGCCCGTTCCGCTTCAGTGAACACCAGATCCAGATGGACGCCATTTGCGAGACCATCGAGCGCAACCTGGAGTCGATGCAGCGTGAAGCGCAGTGCGGGGAGTTAGGCGCCGAGGCGTTCAGGCCCGCACATAACGCTGGCGCATGACATCACTGAATACGTCCACCAGCAGCACCAGGACCAGCATGGCCAGGATCACCGTGCTGGCCTGGGCCTCCTGGAACAGGCTCAGCGTGGTATAGAGCATCTGCCCCAGCCCCCCTGCGCCAACGAGGCCAAGCACACTGGCCATACGGATGTTGTTTTCCCAGCGGTACAGGCTGTAAGCCAGCAACTGCGGCCACAGGTTGGGCAAGGTGCCGAAGCAGAACGCCGCCAGTTGCCCGCCACCTTGCAGGCGAATCGCCGCCGCCGGCTCGGCCGGGGTATTTTCCAATGCCTCGGCGTACAACCGGCCAAGCACACCTGCCGTGTGCAGAGCCAGTGCAAGCGTCCCGGCATTGGGGCCAAGCCCTGCGGCCAGTACCATCAGCGCCGCCCATACCAGCTCGGGGATGGCCCGCAGGGCATTGAGCAGCAGGCGCGCCGAAGCCTGCAGCGGCCAACCGAAACGCCCCGCTGCGGGCAATGCCAACAGCATGCCCAGCACCATTGCCAGCAGCGTACCCAGCCCGGACATGGCCAGGGTTTCCAGGGCACCGCGCGCCACCGCTTGCAGATGTTCGGGGGTAACGTCCGGGTGCAGAAAACGCCCGGCATACTCGGCCATCTGTCCCAGCCCGCCGTTACCCACCAGCGCCTGCAGGTCCAGGTCCAGGTAGCTGAACGAGGCGACTACCGCGCCAACCAGGGCAGCCATCACCAGCAGATTGATCACGCGGCCCATGCCAATCGCCCCCGCAGGAAGCGGCTGAGCAGGTCGGCCAGCAGCACCAGGCCAAAGAAGGCGAGCAGCATGCTCGCCACCTCACCGCCTGCGAACATGCGCATCGACAGGTCGATCTGCTGGCCCAGCCCCCCAGCACCCACGAAACCCATCACCACCGAGGCGCGCACCGCGCACTCCCAGCGGTAGACGGTGTACGACACAAGCTCGGTGCCAGCACTGGGCAGGATGCCGTAGAAGAAGGCGGTCAGCCGGCCACTGCCCGCTTGCAGCAGGGCATGCGCCGGGCGCTGGTCGACCGACTCGAAAATTTCCGCATAGACCTTACCGAGCATACCGCTGTAGGTGATGGCGATGGCCAGCACCCCCGCCGTTGGCCCCAGCCCTACCGCGCGCACGAACAGCAACGCCCAGACGACCTCGGGGACACTGCGCAGGAAAATCAACAGCCCCCGCACCGGCATCCTGAGCAGGCGGGACCAAGCCCCGGAACGGCCGCCGCGAGAGGCTGCGCGCAACGACAAGGCGCGGCTGGCCAGCAAGCTGGCCGGGATTGCCAGCAGCAGCGCAAGCACCATGCCGGCAGTGGCCACCGCCAATGTCTGCAGGGTCGCCTCGTAGAGCAATTTGAGGAACTCGCCATCATGCGCCGGCGGCCAGAAGGCGCTGGTGAAGCTGGCGATCTGCTGGCGGTTTTCCGCTTGCAGCAGCACACCCGGGTTCAGCTCGCTCAACTGCGCCCCAGGCCACAGCAGGGCCAGCGCAACCAGGGCGACGAACAGGCGCGGTACAAACGCCGGATCCCGGGCGCTGGCTTTCAGCATCGCGGAATCTGCACAGCCAAGGTCGGCGCCTGGGGCAGTGGTGACCCCAACTGCTCGTTGGCGTAAAGCGCATCGAGCATCTGCTCGGTCACAGCCTCGGCAGAGCAGTCGAACGCCACCCTGCCCTCTCGAATGCCGATAACCCGCGGGAAATGCGCCAAGGCCAGGTCCACTGCATGCAGGCTGGCTACCAGCGTCACGCCGTGAGCTTGAGCATGGCGGTTGAGCAGGGCCAGACTGTGCTCGGCCAGCACGGGGTCCATCGCTGACACCGGCTCATCGGTCAGCAGTACCTCGGGCCGCTGATACAGCGCGCGCGCAATGCCGACGCGCTGCAACTGGCCCCCGGAAAGCTGCCCGCACTGGACGAACAGCTTTTCCGCCAAGCCCAGCTCGGCCAGCACCTGGCGTGCCCCCTGCACATCGGTGGGGTACACGAGGTTGAGCAGCGAACGCAACGTACCCCACTGGCCCAGACGCCCGGCCAGCACGGCAGTCACCACCCGCTGGCGAGGCGGCAAGGGCGGCGCCTGATGTACCAGGCCGACCCTGGCGCGCAGCCGCTGGCGAGCCTTTGCCGACAACGCCCAAGGCTGCTCACCCAACAAATCCAGGCGCCCTGCGCTGGGCTGTACGGCAGTGGCCATCAGGTGCAGCAGGCTGGATTTGCCGGCCCCTGAAGGGCCGATGATCGCAACACGCTCACCCTGGGTGATACGCACAGACACCGAGTCAAGCGCGCGAACCTGGCCGTGGCGCAGCCCCGCGTCGAGCAGCGTGATAGTCACTTGAGCAGGCCGGCCTCACGTGCCGCCTGCTCGGTGCCCTGGTAGTTCTCAGGCTTGGTTTCGATGAAACGGCTGGCGGCCTGCAGGTCGAGGATCTTCTTGTGCTCCGGGTTCGAAGGGTCCAGGGCGAGGAAGGCTTGCTTGATCTTGTCTTTGAGCGCTGGGTCCATGTTGCCGCGCACGGTCCAGTTGTAGTCATAGTAGGTCGGGGTGGTCGCAAACACCTTGACCTTGCTGGTATCGACCTTGCCGGCATCGACCAGCTTCTGCCAGACGCTGGCGTTGAGCACGCCACCATCGACCTTGCCGGACTGGACCCAGGCCACGGTTGCGTCGTGGGCTCCGGAGTAGGCGACGCGGCTGAAGTAGCCCTCAGGCTTGATGTTGTCTTGCTTGAGCATGAAGTAGCGCGGCATCAGGCTGCCAGAGGTGGACGAAATCGAACCGAAGGCGAAGGACTTGCCCTTGAGGTCGGCCAGGCTCTTCACCTGCGGGTTGGCGGTGATGAACTTGGAGGTGAACTGGGCATCCTGCTCACGCTGCACCAGCGGCGTGGCGGTCGGGTCTTTGAGGTGCACCTGAACGAAGGTGAAACCACCCAGCCAGGCCAGGTCCAGACGGTCGCTGGCCAGCGATTCAACCACTGCCGGGTAGTCGGCCACCGGCACGAACTTCACCTGCATGCCCAGTTGCTGGGACAGGTATTTGCCCAGCGGCTCGAACTTGCGCAGCAGCTCGGTCGGCGCTTCGTCGGGAATGGCACTGACCCGCAAGGTGTCAGCGGCCTGCGCTACAACGGCACAGCAGGACATCACGAGGCCGGCGGCGAGCGCCAGAGGGCGTTTGAGCATGGGATTCTCCGGTTCAATAGCGGGGAAAGTGTCAGCGATAGGCAGACGGAGATGGATTATAAGTGGCACGGACGCAAAGGCCAGCTTTGCTACAATCGCCCATCACGAAAAATGAGGTGCGTAATGAGCGAGCCGATTCGCCTGACCCAATACAGCCATGGTGCTGGCTGTGGCTGCAAGATCTCCCCCAAGGTGCTGGATGTGATCCTGGCCGAAAGTGGCGTCCAGGCCCATGACCAGAACCTGTGGGTCGGCAACGCATCGCGCGATGATGCCGCCGTGTACGCCCTGGATGATGAGCGCGGCGTGGTTTCCACCACCGACTTTTTCATGCCCATCGTCGATGACCCCTACGACTTCGGCCGCATCGCCGCCACCAACGCCATCAGCGATATCTACGCCATGGGCGGCGACCCGTTGATGGCCATCGCCATCCTCGGCTGGCCGGTCAACGTGCTGCCGCCCGAAGTGGCCCGTGAAGTTATTCGCGGTGGCCGCGCCGTGTGCGCCGAAGCCGGCATCCCCCTGGCCGGCGGGCATTCGATCGATGCCCCCGAGCCGATCTTCGGCCTGGCTGTCACCGGCGTGGTCAGCAAGCGCCACCTCAAGCGCAATGACACCGCGACAGAGGGTTGCCGCCTGTACCTGACCAAGCCCTTGGGCATCGGCATCCTCACCACCGCCGAGAAAAAGGCCAAGCTGCGCGACCAGGACCAGGGCCTGGCCCGCGACTGGATGTGCACGCTCAACACCCCCGGCAGCCGCTTTGGCAAGCTCGACGGTGTCAAGGCGATGACCGACGTGACCGGTTTCGGCCTGCTCGGCCACCTGGTCGAGTTGGCAGAGGGCAGCGGGCTGACCGCACACCTGGACTACGCCGCCGTTCCGCGCCTGCCGGGCATCGAGCACTACATGGCCGAGGGCTGCATCCCCGGCGGTACTCTGCGCAACTTCGACAGCTACGGGCACAAAATCGGTGCGCTGACCGACGATCAGAAGCACCTGCTGTGCGACCCGCAAACCAGTGGCGGCCTGCTGGTAGCGGTCACCCCCGAAGGCGAGCAGGCGTTTCTTGCCGTCGCCGCCGAACTTGGCCTGGACCTTGCGCCGATCGGCCTGCTGGCTGAGCGACAGAGCCACGCAGTCGAGGTGAACTGATGCGCCACGACTGCACCGACTTCCGCCAGTTGTTCCTCGACGATGTGCCGATGATGGACATGCGTGCGCCCGTCGAATTTGCCAAGGGCGCCTTCCCCGGCGTGGTCAATCTGCCGCTGATGACCGACCAGGAGCGGCAAAAGGTCGGTACCTGCTACAAGCAGCAGGGCCAGGCCGCCGCCATCACCCTTGGCCATCAACTGGTCAGCGGCACCATTAAGCGCGAGCGACTGCACGCCTGGGCCAGCTTTGCCAAGGCCCACCCCGATGGCTACCTGTACTGCGCCCGCGGCGGCCTGCGCTCGCTGATCGTTCAGCAGTGGCTGCGCGACGAAGCCGGCATCGCCTACCCGCGTATCAAGGGTGGCTATAAAGCCATGCGCACGTTCCTGTTGGAAACAACCCAGCAGGCCGTGGAGCAATGCGATTTCGTTCTGCTCGGCGGCCTGACCGGCACTGGCAAGACCGATGTGCTGCACCAACTGAGCAACGTGATCGACCTTGAAGGGCATGCCAACCATCGAGGTTCGAGCTTCGGCAAACGTGCCACCGGGCAGCCGGCGCAGATCGATTTCGAGAACAAGCTGGCCATCGACGTGCTGAAAAAACGCGCCCGCGGTATCGAGCAATTCGTGCTGGAGGACGAGGGCCGTATCGTCGGGAGCTGCACCGTGCCGCTGGAGCTGTACCAGGGTATGCAGCAGTACCCATTGGTATGGCTGGAGGACAGCTTCGAAAACCGTGTGGAACGCATTCTGCGTGACTACGTGGTTAACCTGTGCGCCGAATTCGTCGCGCTCCATGGCGAAGAGCTCGGGCGCCGGCTGTTCGCTGAGCGCCTGTTACAGAGCATGAGCAACATCCACAAGCGCCTGGGCGGCGAGCGCTGTCAGCGCCTGTCAGAGATCATGCGCCTGGCGCTGGATGAGCAGCAGCGCACCGGGGGTATCGATTTACACCGGGGGTGGATCGAGGGGTTGCTGAAGGAATACTACGACCCGATGTATGCCTACCAGCGTGATGCCAAGGCGGACCGTATCGAGTTTGCAGGGGATGCTGTGGAGGTGCGCGAGTACCTCAAGGCTCGCCATCGCTAGGGCCGCTTTGCGGCCCATCGCCGGCAAGCCGGCTCCCACAGGGACCGCGTCAGCTTCTAGGCATTTCTAAAAGCCGGCGCAATCCATGTGGGAGCTGGCTTGCCAGCGATGGGGCCCGCAGGAGCAACATCATTGCCCGGGGCTTAGCACCCGCTCCAGTTCTGCCGCCCGCTCGCGGGTCATGTCCATCATGCACATCCCGCCCTCCAGCTGGGCCATCGTGCCGCCGCTGGCTTGCACGTGGAATTTGCAGTTGCCATCCCGGTAAGCGATCCACTGGCGCTGAACATCGCGCAAGCTCTTCTTAGGCCCCGCCTCGAGCTTGCCCATCAGTTGTTTGTAAGCCCGGTTCAACCGCGCGTCCTGCAGCTGGGTCTCGGCCTGGATGCAACTGCTCATCGCCACCGTACTGGAAGCCTTGTCCATGCACTGGGTGTAGCTCGGCGAGGTGTCCTCGGCCATCGCCACAGGCATGCAGCAAGCCAAGCCCAACCCCATCAAAAACTGCTTGTTCATCACCCTCTCCTGGTCAATTTCAAAACGCCTGCGGCTGCTCGGGAGGCATCAGTACCTTGCCCGGCACAAAACGCAGCGACGGCATTTGCGTGGCGGCATACACCGCCAGTGCCAGTGCTGCAATCAACGCAACGTCCAGCCAGCGCCAACCCGGCATGTCTTGTGCGCCTTGCGCCTTCCAGACATGCCATGCCTGCCCCGCGCAGAACACCACGATAGATGCCAGCCAAAGGTAAAAACCAACACCAAAGCCAATGCGGTCCTGAAACGCATAGCTGATGTTATCCGGCAGCCGTTCGATGCCAAAACTGCTGGCCGCCAGGTACAGCGCGGCCAACCCGGCGACCAGCGCCAAACGCCGAAAACGCCGGTGGGCAAGGACTGCGATGGCCAGCAGCGGGTTGGCAAACCACTGGAACAGACCGAACGGAACACCCCAAGGCCCGTACAGCAACATCTGCAAGGCCGGCATGTGCCTGCCGGCGCTCATCAGCGCGCCATCGAAACACAGGCCGAGCAAATACAGGGCAAGGCTGAAGGTGACGTAGAAAGCCGTCATGCAACAGGTGGCTCGAGCAACAACCCGTAAATGCCCGAGTCAGACAACTCACCCGCCACGCACCAGCGTGCGCGCAATGTGCCTTCAAGGACGAACCCCTGACGCTCCAGCGTGCGTGCCGAACCATTGTTGCGGGGGTCGATCTCTGCCTCCAGGCGACGCATGTGCAGGGTATGGGCGAGGTAGTCGATGAAGCAGGTCAGCGCCTCGTCCATGTAGCCCCTGCCCTGCACCGCGCTGGCCAGGCAGTAGCCAATCTCGCCACGACGGGAGGTGTCGTCGATGTTGAACAGCTGGACCATGCCAATCAGCTCGCCAGTGTCACGGCGGTACATGCCCAGCTTGAGCTGGTCACCATTGGCATAGGCCTCCCGGTCGGCAGCCAAGGCGCTTTGTGCCTCGGCCAGGTCCTGCCAGGGGGCATGGTGCCAGTAACGCATGACCTCGGGGTCGGCCATGATCGTCAGCCATTGCTGGGCATCGGCGTGGCGCATCGGGCGCAGCTGCAGACGCGGGCTGTCGAGGCAGAGGTCGGTGGGGAAACTTCGGGGTGGGGTCACGCCGCATCTCCTGTCCATTGCTGGGGAGATGACAGTTTAACGTCATGTGCGAGGGCTGGGGCATGCCTGGCGTATCAGGCTGTGCCGGAGACTGAGCGCCGCGCGGGCGGCGCCCACTCTCAAGAGCGCTGCAGCACCCTTGGCCAACACGCTTCAGGCACCTCGGTTCAACCCTACCTCCATGTCATTGATCAGCGCCTTGGCCATGGCACTCAGGATGCGCGCGGCGCTGCCGGCAACGAGGTTTCCCTCCATCTCCGCTTCCTCACTCAAATGCCGAATGCAGCCTAGCAGAACAGAAAGTTCGTCAAACGCGTGATCGAGCGGCACGCCCGGCTGGATGGCATACAGCCCGAGAAAGGTCTCTCGACCCGCCGTGGTTCGCGCTTTGAGGTCATCACTCATGCTCCCTCTCCAGCGTGGTCATGTGGCTGAAAAGGGCCCGCAGAAGATCGGTGAGGATGCCCATGTTGTCCAGCACCACCCTGCGTTGGTCTTCGCCCACGGTGCTGAGGTAGAGCTCGATGGTGCTCGAAAGGCTATCCATGAGCGCGGCGGCGTGAGCCTTGGCGTCTTCAAGGGAAAGGTCGGCGATTATCGTGATGTAGTGAATGGGGCAGCTGTCAGGTGGATCGGGAACGAGCTTTTTCATAGTCACTTCTCTCGGTAGAGGTTTCAGAAGCAACCACTCACATCCTTCTCACAGATTGGGTGGCAGCCATGCGCGAGGTGAGAAGACCGTGTCCGAGATCACCACGGCCAGACCGAAGCCTGCACGCGCACAGCTGCCATATCTGGCAAGCGATCTCAAACTACAGGCTTCTCACACCCGGTCGCCAAACCACAGCGACCGCGAAAAGTTACCTATGAGGTACAGGCTTGCCTATCAGACGGCATCCGACAGGGCTCGTAAGATAATTCGCCAAGCCCGTCTTTCTGAAGCATTTGGTTTCAGGTTCAGAAACTTCTTACAACGGCCTGCGGCAGTTACGCCGCAGGCCGCCGCAAAGGGCTCAAGCCACCTCGGCCCCATCATCCGGCCAATGCGGCTCATTGGCCCCCGGTGGCGTCAGCGGTGGCAGGCCATAAGCAGCACGCGCATCGTCGCAACTGGGGTTGTGCACGCCGCCCTCCCACGATGCTTCGAACTCACGGCAAGGGCTGGAACGGTTGGCGTAGATGGTGCACGCCACTTCGCTGCCGATTTCGCCCTTGAGGCTGACGCAACGGCAGGGTTTGGCATCGGTGCCGATCATGGCTACCCGGGTTGGGTTGATCTGCACCACCAGGTCATCGGGCACAAGGCCACCGGCTGACTGGCATTCGCCCCAGAAGAAGGACACACGGAAGTACCCGCAGCAGGCGCCGCAGTCAAGGCAAGGGTTGTATTCGGACATGATGGCACGGAAGGGGAAGGTTATTGTTATCGGGGCTGGCCCGCGGCGCCATTTGTAATCGAAGCCAGGTCGGCTGAGAAGAGGGGCAATGAAAAATAGTTTGCCGCCGATCCGGCAAACATCAGGGGCCGCATCGCGGCCCCTGAAACTGCGCTATTTACGGCTCAGGCCATCAGCCCGGAACATCTGCCGGATGCCCCGGATCGCCTGGCGAATCCGGTCCTGGTTCTCGATCAGGGCGAAGCGCACGTGGTCATCACCGTAATCGCCAAAACCGATGCCCGGCGAAACACACACCTTGGCTTCAGCCAGCAGCTTCTTGGCAAACTCCAGCGACCCCAGGTGGGCGTACTGCTCGGGGATCTTGGCCCAGACATACATCGACGCCTTGGGGTTCTCGACCATCCAGCCCAGCTCGTGCAGGCCTTTGACCAGCAGGTTGCGGCGCTGGCGGTACTGTTCGGCGATGTCGCGCACGCATTGCTGGTCGCCTTCCAGCGCGGCGATGGCCGCCACCTGCAGCGGGGTGAAGGTGCCGTAGTCGTGGTAGCTCTTGATCCGCGCCAGGGCGCTGACCAACTCAGGGTTGCCCACCATGAAGCCGATCCGCCAGCCAGCCATGTTGTAGCTCTTGGACAAGGTGAAGAATTCCACCGCAATGTCCTTGGCCCCCGGCACCTGCATGATCGAGGGCGCCTTCCAGCCGTCGTAGACGATATCGGCGTAGGCCAGGTCGTGTACCACTAGCACGTCGTACTGCTTGGCCAAGGCCACCACGCGCTCGAAGAAGTCCAGCTCCACGCACTGGGCAGTGGGGTTGGACGGGAAGCCCAGGATCATCATCTTCGGCTTGGGGATGGACTCGCGGATCGCCCGCTCCAGCTCGTTGAAGAAGTCGACACCGGGCACCAGCGGCACCGAACGCACCTGGGCACCGGCGATCACTGCGCCGTAGATGTGGATCGGGTAGCTCGGGTTGGGTACCAGCACCGTGTCGCCTTGATCGAGCGTGGCGAGCATCAGGTGGGCCAGGCCTTCCTTGGAGCCGATGGTGACGATGGCTTCGCTGTCCGGGTCGATGTCGACCTCGTAGCGCTGCTTGTACCAGTTGGAAATGGCCCGACGCAGGCGCGGGATGCCGCGCGAGGTGGAATAGCCGTGGGTGTCTTCACGCTGGGCAACCTGCACCAGCTTCTCGACGATGTGCGGCGGCGTCGCGCCATCAGGGTTGCCCATGCTCAGGTCGATGATGTCCTCACCACGGCGGCGGGCAGCCATCTTGAGCTCGGCAGTGATGTTGAAGACATACGGGGGGAGACGATCGATGCGCGCGAAGCGGCGCGGCGAACCTTGGTCGGCCATGGTTTCCTCTACGAAACGTAAGCGCCCGGAACCGTCCGAGCGACGCTGGCCGCTGCGGCGGCCTGATTCAGAAGATAGTGCCGATCAGGCGTACGTGTAAAGGATAATTTCCTGATTACTTAGAACTTTTCAGGCTTATTTTTTGAATTACCAGGATTTTCATTGTTTGCACTGCCCTCTTCCACGCTAAAGCCATTCACACGGTTGCCGTTTGCGCCCCGAAGAAGCCAGCACTGAATGACCCCCATAAAAAAACCCTGGCACCAAGGCCAGGGTTTTCGATGTTGCAGGCGACTGTATCAGCGCGCGTAGGTCATCAGCACGTCCGCTGCAGTCTGGCTGTCCACCGACATCATCACGCTCAGGGCGGTGACGGTGAGGATGGAGAAGCCAAATACCTTGCGGGCCCACTTGCTGTCGTCCTCGGCCTTGTAACCACCCCAGGCCATGTACAGCCAGTACAGGCCCATGGCTGCTGCCACGGCCAGGTAGCCGAGGCCGGCGTAACCGCCGAGGGTGAGCATCAGGGTTGCGAGCACGAATGCCAGCACGTACAGCACGATCTGCTTCTTGGCCGCAAGAATACCGCGCGCCACCGGCAGGACCGGAATGTTGGCGGCGCTGTAATCCTTGAAGCGGAAGATTGCGATCGCGAAGCTGTGCGGCATCTGCCACAGGCTGAACATCACCAGCAGGGTCACTGCCGCCAGGTCGAAGCTGTTGCTGACGGCGCAATAGCCGATCACCGGAGGCATGGCACCGGACAGGCTGCCGACCAAGGTGCCGTGCACCGATTTGCGCTTCAGCCAGAGGCTGTAGAAACCGACGTAGACGATGAACCCGATCAGCGCGCAGAACGCCGACAGCGGGTTGGCCTGGACATACAGCAGGCTGAAGCCCGCCATCCCGAGGAGGGTGGCGTAGACCAGCGCGAGGGTCAGCGACATGCCGCCCTGGACCATGACGCGGTTCTTGGTGCGTTCCATCTTGATATCGATGTCGCGGTCGATGCAGTTGTTGAACACGCAACCGGACGCAACCACCAGGGACGTACCTATTACCACCGCCAGGAACAGGGCGAAGTCTACATGGCCCTTCGAGGCAAGGAAGAAACCGCCTGCCACGGAAAGCACGTTACCGAAAATGATCCCCGGTTTGGTGATTTGGATAAAGTGCTTAACGGACATGCAGTCTTACCTCACTTGGCCATCATTTCGTAGTGGATGCTGAACATGATCCACAGCGACAGGCCGACCAGCAGTGCAATCACCATGGTGGTGAACAGGAACGTCGACACGTTGGAACGCTGCTCTTTCGAGCGGTCCATGTGCAGGAAGTACACGAGGTGCACAACCACCTGGATGACGGCCATGGCCACCACGATCAGGACGGTCAGGTTCTTCGGCAAGCTCGGGTACATCACCAGGCCGAACGGGATCGCGGTCAGGATGATCGACAGTACAAAGCCGATCATGTAGGACTTCACGCTACCGTGGTTACCTTCGTGATGAGTGTCGTGTGCGTTAGCCATTACAGAACCCCCAGCAGGTAGACGACGGTGAATACGCAGATCCAGACCACGTCCAGGAAGTGCCAGAACAGGCTCAGGCAGCTCATGCGGGTCTTGGCGGTCGGCGTGATGCCGTGCTTGTTGATCTGGTACATCATGATTGCCATCCAGATCAGGCCGGCGGTCACGTGCAGGCCGTGGGTGCCTACCAGGGCGAAGAAGCCCGACAGGAAGCCACTGCGCTGCGGGCCGTAGCCCTCAACGATCAGGTGATGGAACTCGTAGATTTCCATCGCGATGAACGCAGCACCGAACAGGAAGGTCACTGCCAACCAGCCCAGCACGCCTGCTTTCTTGCCGTCGAACATCTTCAGCATGGCGAAGCCGAAGGTGATCGAGGACAGCAGCAGGAACAGTGTTTCTACAGCTACGAAATCGAGCTGGAAGATGTCATGACCCGACGGGCCGCCGGCAAAACTGCCGGACAGCACCGCGTAGGTGGCGAAGAGCGACGCAAACAGGATGCAGTCGGTCATCAGGTACAGCCAGAAACCGAGTACGGTCATCTGGCCCGAGTCGTGGTGGTGATCGTCGTGCCCATGGTCGTGACCATGAGCATCGCCGTGGATTACTTGACTGGACATTGATTACACCCGCTCAAACGATTCGACACGTGCGCCGGCAGGCAGAGCACCTGCTTTGGCCAGCGCTTTCATGCGCTCGCCTTCGATGCGCGCCACTTCTTCGGCCGGAACCATGTAGCCCTGGTCGTCACGCGCAGCGTGGCGAACGAAGACAGCGATGGTCGCAACCAGGCTCGCACCCACCAGCCACCAGATGTGCCAGATGAAGGCGAAGCCGAAGACGGTCAGGAACAGGCCCATGAACAGACCGGTAGCAGTGTTGCTCGGCATGTGGATGGCTTCGTACTTGGCCGGAGCCTTGTACGCAACACCGGCTTCCTTGGCTTCGTGCCAGCAGTCCAGACCAACTTTCTCAGGCATGTGAGCGAAGTTGTAGAACGGAGGTGGCGACGAAGTCGACCATTCCAGGGTACGGCCGCCCCATGGGTCGCCGGTCACGTCCAGGTTCTGGTTGCGGTCGCGGACCGAAACGTAGATCTGGATCAGCTGGCAAGCGATACCGAACAGGATCAGCACGGCGCCGGCGACGGCAACGTACAGGTAGGGTTCCCACAGCGGGTTGTCGGAGTGGTTCAGACGACGGGTCATGCCCATGAAGCCCAGGGCGTACAGCGGCATGAACGCTACGTAGAAGCCCGAGATCCAGAACCAGAAGGCAGCTTTGCCCCACTTCTCGTTCAGGGTGAAGCCGAAGGCTTTCGGGAACCAGAAGGCGAAGCCGGCAATGTAGCCGAACACCGCACCACCGATGATCACGTTGTGGAAGTGGGCGATAACGAACAGGCTGTTGTGCAGCACGAAGTCAGCACCTGGAACAGCCAGCAGAACGCCGGTCATGCCACCGATGGAGAAGGTGATCATGAAGCCCAGGGTCCACATCATCGGTGCGGTGAAGCGCACACGGCCCTGGTACATGGTGAACAGCCAGTTGAACAACTTCACACCGGTCGGAATGGAGATCAGCATCGTCGCCAGGCCGAAGAAGGTGTTGACGCTGGCGCCGGCACCCATGGTGAAGAAGTGGTGCAGCCATACGGCGAAGCCCAGGATGGCGATCGCGCCCGATGCGTAGATCATCGAGTGGTGGCCGAACAGACGCTTGCCGGAGAAGGTCGAAGTCACTTCCGAGAACACGCCGAAGGCCGGCAGGATCAGGATGTAAACCTCAGGGTGACCCCACGCCCAGAACAGGTTGACGTACATCATCGGGTTCCCACCAAGCTCGTTGGTGAAGATGTGGAAGTCCAGATAACGGTCAACAGTCAGCAGTGCCAGTGCAGCGGTCAGGATCGGGAAGGAAGCGACGATCAGCACGTTGGCCCAGGTGCAGGTCCAGGTGAAGATCGGCATGTCCATCAGTTTCATGCCAGGTGCGCGCATCTTCATCACGGTGACGAGGAAGTTCACACCGGTAAGCGTCGTACCCAATCCGGATAGCTGTAGCGCCCAGATATAGTAATCGACACCCACCCCAGGGCTGTACTGAATGCCCGCGAGTGGCGGATAGGCAACCCAGCCGGTCTTGGCGAATTCACCAACGCCCAGCGAGATGTTGACCAGCAGCACGCCTGCCAGCAGCAGGTAGAAGCTCAGGGAGTTCAGGAACGGGAAGGCAACGTCACGTGCACCGATCTGCAGAGGAACCGCCAGGTTCATCAGGCCGGTGAAGAACGGCATCGCCATGAAGATGATCATGATCACACCGTGCGCGGTGAAGATCTGGTCATAGTGTTCAGGCGGCAGGTAGCCTTCGGAGCCGCCGGTAGCAGCAGCCAGCTGGGTACGCATCATGATGGCGTCGGCAAAGCCGCGCAGCAGCATGACCATCGCGACGATGATGTACATCACCCCGATTTTCTTGTGGTCGACCGTGGTCAGCCACTCGGTCCACAAGTAGGTCCACTTGCGGAAATAGGTGATAAGACCGACGACAGCGATACCACCGAGCGCGATCATGGCAAGCGTCACCATGACTATCGGCTCGTGATAGGGTATCGCCTCCAGGCTTAATTTACCGAACATCTCTTACTCCTCTGCACCGGCAGCTGGTTGCATACTCGATTCCACACCCTTGGTAGTGGCCAGATCTTTGCTGCCTGCTTCTTCGTGGCTCGGACGACCGCGGTTCATGCCTTCGTACTTGTCGACGATGATCTGGAACTGGTCAGGCGAGGCCTCGCTATACAGCGCGACTGGGTTGTTTTCGCTTGGTTTGGCCAAGGCGTCGTATTCGGCCTTGTCCAGCTTCTTCGGCGACTGCTTGACCTCGGCGACCCACTTGTCGAAGTCTTCCTGGGAGGTTGCAGTGGCCTTGAATTTCATGCCGGTGAAGCCAGCACCGCTGTAGTTGGCGCTGATACCGTCAAACACGCCGTTTTCGTTGGCGATCAGGTGCAGCTTGGTGGTCATGCCGGCCATGGCGTAGATCTGGCCGCCCAGGCCCGGGATGAAGAATGAGTTCATCACGGCGTCGGAGGTGACGCGGAAGTTGACCGGGGTGTTAGCCGGGAAGACGATCTTGTTGACCGTGGCGATGCCTTGTTCCGGGTAGATGAACAGCCACTTCCAGTCCAGTGCAACCACGTCGATCTGAATCGGCTTCACGTCCGAATCCAGTGGACGGTAGGGGTCCAGCTTGTGGGTGGACTTGTAGGTGACATAACCCAGGGCAATGATGATCAGGATCGGGATGATCCACACCGCAGCCTCGATCTTGGTCGAGTGCGACCAATCTGGGGTGTAGGTGGCCGCCTTGTTGGAAGCACGGTACTTCCAGGCGAACGCCACGGTCATGATGATGACCGGGATCACCACCAGCAGCATCAGGCCGGTAGCAATGAGGATGAGGTTCTTTTGCTCAATGCCGACCTGACCTTTCGGGTCGAGCAGGGTCCAGTTGCACCCGCTGAGTAAAAGCATGCCTAAAAAGGGCAATATGCCAAACAGTCTGGGGTAACGCTTTTTACTCATCTCACGACCTCTAGATCAGCTTGCTTCAATGCAATTTGTGTTTTGGTAGCCAACACTTCGTCCTGCCAAGTGAGGCATTTCGCGCCCGAATACGCTCCTGCCTGGGGCCCGACTGCAGGACCTTGGCTCAAGCGTGTTAGCGGTGCTTATGGTTTCGTAGGCAACAGGCCTGTACTTCAGACCAAGTCCGTTTGGTGCGGGAAAACGCGGAGGGGTATCCGCCCGGTATCGCCGCTGGGCGAAACTTGACGAAGTCAGCAAAAGAAAGCGCTGGGGCTTCCTTCAATCCTGCGACTCGCAAGCAGTGCCGAACGGAAATTGGGGGCGATTGTAGTGAGGTCGCCAACCCTTGACTATGACTTATTGAGCAACAGTCTTTTACAGAATGCGTAACAATAGTGGTTGGAAATTCAACTTCGCGACAGTTTGTCGCACCCCGCTTGATAGGCCTCAAACCCGCGTCCTGCAAGGCTTTGTGGTTGATCTGGATCAAGCGGCGGGCGACTTTTCCCTCTTCTCTGTAGGTGCAAAAGACCACAGCAAAATCGGGACTTATGTCTAAGGCTGGCGCCTGTTGCGATAGATGCCCAGCGGTACCAGGATGGCCGTCAGCACGAACGCCATCAATGCCCATTGCGCCAGGGACAAGCCGAGGATCGGCGGGTATGGCGTGCTGCAGAACCCGTCGACCTGGAAGGCGAGCGGCCAGAGCTTGGCCAGCGGCAGGTCGTCGACGATCGGCTGCAGGGTGTCGATACCGCAACTGACCATGGGGTTGGCGAGTATATACACATGGTTGCCGGCCGCAACGATTCCGCCAATTGCGCTAAGCACCACCAGCCCCTCGAACAGCGTGAGGCTGCGCCGCCCGGGCATCGCGGCGGCGATGAAGGCAAACACGGCGATGAACAGCAGGGCATAGCGTTGCAGGATGCACAGCGGGCAGGGCGCTTCGCCGAGCACCACCTGCATGTACAAAGCGCCACCGATCAGGGCGAGACAGATCACCCCCAGTAGCACCAGAAAGCGCCGTTCCCGATTCAGGCGCGATGTTTGTTCGTTCATTGCCGGTTCCTTCGATGGATAGGGGCAGCGTGGTCCACCTGCCTGGCGCGATTCTACACGCAGGTCTGACCGTTAGCGTGTCGAGGAAGCGGCAAGACAGCACTGCGAGGGCTATCCGGAGTGGGCTTGAGACCGGCGGGCGTGCCGTCGGTTCAACGCCGGCCGGTAAAAAAGCAGCTGCCCGGATGCCGCGCAGAGGCAAGCCCCTCGACACCCGGGAGTGAAGGATACAGTGATTAAAGGACGATTAAGGATGAAAGATGGCCGGCG
This sequence comes from Pseudomonas sp. WHRI 8519, assembly GCF_040224055.2. Classification (NCBI taxonomy): domain Bacteria; kingdom Pseudomonadati; phylum Pseudomonadota; class Gammaproteobacteria; order Pseudomonadales; family Pseudomonadaceae; genus Pseudomonas; species Pseudomonas sp. WHRI 8519. The sequence goes on from NZ_CP167996.1 coordinate 5,135,814, forward strand.
CGGTTCATCTTTCCTTTATATGAGCAATCGACGATACGCCGCCGGCCCTGAGACCGGCAGCGTGCCTGGGGGGAGGTTTGTAGCGGGGATGACCTTTGTGGGGGTTCATTTGAGCCTTGCATCGGATGTACCGGCCCCATCGCCGGCAAGCCGGCTCCCACAAAGTGGACTGCCCTCAAGCTCAGCGCAGGCCTTTGAAGGCACCCCCCTGCCCCAAAGCCAACCGCGATCCTGGTGGGAGCCGGCTTGCCGGCGATGGGGGCAGCCCGGTCAATACATCATTCCAAGGCTGCCGCTGGCCCGAAGAACTCATAGCGGCTCTGCTCCGGCGGCACGCCCAGCGCTTCCAGGTAGCGCTTGATCACCGCCATGAAGCCCTTGGGCCCGAGGAAATACGCCTCCACATCACGCTCACTCGGCATCCATTCAGCCAACAGCTCCTGGCTCAACAGCCCAACCGCATTGGCATCGCGCGACCCATCATCCTCGGCATAGCAATAGAAGCGCTTGAGTTGAGGATGCTGCTTGGCCAGCCCATCCACCCAGTCGCTGAAGGCATGCACCGCACCATTGCGTGCACAGTGGATGAAGTGCACCGGGCGCTGGGTCTGAAGGGCCGCCTCCAGCATCGCCAGGGTCGGCGTGATGCCCACCCCACCACTGATCAGCACCAGCGGCTTGTCACTGCTGGCAAGGGTGAAGTCGCCGGACGGCGGAAACAGTTGCAGTGTGTCACCGACCATCATTTCATGATGCAGGTAATTGGACACCTTGCCGCCCGCCTCACGCTTGACGCTGATACGGTATTGCTTGCCATCGCACAACGCCGACAGCGAATAATTGCGACGCTGCTCGGCGCCGTCGATGAACAGCTGCAAGCCGATGTACTGGCCCGGTTCAGCCTTGAGCACCGGTTTGCCGTCCACGGGAGCGAAGTAGAACGAAACGATCTCGCTGCTTTCCTGCTCGCGGCGCACCAAGCGGAATTCGCGGGTACCGCGCCAGCCACCGACGGCCGCTTCCTTCTGTTTGTAGAGGCCTTCCTCGGCGCCGATGAGGATCTCGGCCAACTGCCCGTAGGCCGCGCCCCAGGCAGCGATCACCTCGGCAGTGGCGATGTCCTTACCGAGTACTTCCTCGATGGCCCGCAACAGGCAGCTGCCAACGATCGGATAGTGCTCCGGCAGGATCTGCAAGGCGACGTGCTTGTTGATGATCTGGCCGACCAGGCCGCCGAGCTGTTCCAGCTGGTCGATGTGCCGGGCGTACATCAGCACGCCATTGGCCAGGGCGCGCGGCTGGTCGCCACTGGCCTGATGGGCCTGGTTGAACAGTGGGCGCACCTGCGGGTACTCGCTGAGCATCAACTGGTAGAAGTGGGTGGTCAGCGCTTCTCCACCGGTTTCCAGCAGCGGGACGGTGGCTTTGATGATTGCACGTTGTTCGGCATTGAGCATTTGCAACGACTCCTGAACCAGGGGCTTGGAAAGGTTGCATGTGCAGTATCAGTATTCGTGCCAAACTTTAATACCATCAAAATCAAGCACTTATACTGTTTGATGTCAAAAAGACCAGCCACGGAGTATAGTCATTTAGACCAACAGGAGTCCTTATGACCGCAAAGCCGTTGCTCACCGCCCTGCTCCCCTTGGTCAGCGACCTGTCCCGCGACCTGCCCGACCAGGAACGCTACCGCCGCCTGCTGCAAGCCATGCGCGGCCTGCTACCCTGCGATGCCGCTGCGCTGTTGCGGCTGGATGGCGAATGGCTGGTGCCACTGGCTGTCGACGGGCTGTCTGCCGATACCCTGGGCCGGCGCTTCAAAGTGAGCGAGCATCCGCGCTTCCAGGTGCTGCTCAGCCGCGCCGAGCCTACGCGCTTCCCCAGCGATTCCCAGTTGCCCGACCCCTATGACGGGCTGGTCAATGCCCACGACGTCGACCTTCACGTGCATGACTGCATGGGCTGCCCGCTGATGGTCGACGAGCGCCCCTGGGGCCTGGTGACGCTCGATGCCCTCACCCCTGGCCAGTTCCAGAGCCTGGAGCTCGATGCCCTGCAGGCTTTCGCCAGCCTGGCAGCGGCCACGGTCACGGTGGCCGAACGCATCGAACACCTGGCCCTGCGCGCCGAGGATGAGCACCAGCGCGCCGAGATCTACCGCCAGGCCAGCGGCCAGGGCAAAGAGCTGATTGGCCAAAGCCCGGCGCACAAGCGCCTGCTGGATGAAATACGCCTGGTCGGCGGCAGCGACCTGACGGTGCTGATCACCGGTGAAACCGGGGTGGGCAAGGAACTGGTAGCCCAGGCCCTGCACCAGGCCAGCCACCGTGCCCACAAGCCACTGATCAGCCTCAACTGCGCCGCGCTGCCCGACACGCTGGTGGAAAGCGAACTGTTCGGCCATGTACGCGGGGCCTTCACCGGCGCCCACGGTGAGCGGCGCGGCAAGTTCGAACTGGCCAATGGCGGCACGCTGTTTCTCGACGAAGTGGGCGAACTGCCGCTGGCGGTTCAAGCGAAGCTGCTGCGGGTACTGCAAAGCGGGCAACTGCAGCGTCTGGGCTCAGACCGCGAACACACCGTCGATGTGCGCCTGATCGCAGCGACCAATCGCGACCTTGCCGCCGAGGTGCGCAATGGCAACTACCGCGCCGACTTCTACCACCGCCTGAGCGTGTACCCGCTGCAGGTTCCGCCCCTGCGCGAGCGTGGGCGTGATGTGCTGCTGTTGGCGGGGTACTTCCTCGAACAGAATCGATCACGCCTGGGCCTGAACAGCCTGCGCCTGAGCAACGACGCGCAATCGTCGCTCCTGGCTTACGGCTGGCCCGGCAACGTGCGCGAACTGGAACACCTGATCGGCCGCTCAGCCCTCAAGGCACTGGGCCAGCACCCGGACCGGCCACGCATTCTCACACTGCAAGCCAGTGACCTGGACCTGCGTACCGAGGCGGGCGTGGTACAGGCACCCGCGCCCTTGCCGGCGCCGGCGCTGGCCGAAGGTGGCTTGCGCGAGGCTGTCGACGGCTACCAACGCCAGGTGATCGATGCCTGCCTGCAGCGCCATCAGGACAACTGGGCCGCCGCCGCCCGCGAGCTCGGCCTGGACCGCGCCAACTTGAACCGCCTGGCGCGGCGCTTGGGCCTGCGCTAGACGCGTTTCGTACAAAAGGATTAACCCAGAAAGCCTCTGGTTGCTTTCCGTTGGGCTGCTATATCTCCCTTACCACCGGTAACAGGACCGTTAGACGACCGGGCTGCGTGCTACTGCACAAGCGGTTGCACCAGCAGGATCGCTTACGCCGACCCTGTGCACCGCACATCAGCAGGGAGCCTCCATGGACAATATCGTCGTTGCCGACAAGCAAACCACCGTCGCCACCCAGAATGCCTGGGGCAATATCACGCTCAACAGCCCAGGCGTGGTGCAGATGCCCGTTGCGCCGGACCAGGTGGCAACCGTGACCCGGCGCGGTCAGGACCTGATCGTCACCCTCAAGTCTGGGGAAAAGGTCACCGTCGGCAACTTCTTTGCCGTGGACCAGGCAGGTGTGGGCAGTGACATGGTCTTCGTCGGTGAAGACGGCACCCTGTGGTACGCCAACTACGATGCCGAAGCCTTCACCGGTTTCACCTTCCAGGAAGTCGACTCGCTCGATGACCTGGTCGCCGGCATCGGCGTCGCGGGCAGCGAAACCCCAACCTGGGCGATTGCCGGGTTGAGCCTGCTGGGTGTTGGTGGCGCTGCCGCCGCCGCAGGCAGCGGCGGTGGTGGCGGTAGCAGCGGCGGCTCCGCCCCAGGTGACACCACGCCACCCGCCACACCGATCGACCTGCTGGTATCGCCCGATGGCTTGCGCCTCACCGGCCGCGGCGAAGCAGGCGCCACGGTGAACGTGCGTGATGCCGCTGGCAACCTGTTGGGCACCGGTACCGTGGGCGCCGACGGCACCTTCACCGTCACCTTGAACCCACCCCAGGTCAATGGCGAAAACCTGGACGTCAGTTTGACCGACGCGGCTGGCAACATCTCGCAGCCTGGCAACGTGACCGCGCCGGATGCAACCGCCCCCGTGGCGCCCACCGAACTGGCCGTGAACGAGCAGGGAACCACACTCACCGGCCGTGCCGAACCTGGGTCCACCGTGCAAGCGCGGGCCGCCGACGGCACCGTGCTGGGTACCGCGGTGGCAGGCGCCGACGGCGCGTTCAGCATCACCCTGCAACCCCCACAAACCGATGGGCAGGCGCTGCAAGTCACTGCCAGTGACGCTGCCGGGAACACCTCACCTGCCGCAGCCATCAACGCACCCGATGACGGGGTTGGCAACCCGCCCGACACCACCCCGCCCGCGCCACCGACCGACCTGGCGGTCAGCGCTGACGGTAGAGTCGTCAGCGGCCGTGCCGAGCCCGGGTCCACCGTGCAAGTGCGTGCCGCCGACGGCACCGTGCTGGGTACCGCCGTGGCAGGTGCCGACGGCCTGTTCAACGTCACCCTGCAACCCCCACAAACCGATGGGCAGGCGCTGCAAGTCACTGCCAGTGACGCTGCCGGCAACACCTCACCTGCCGCAGCCATCAACGCACCCGATGACGGGACTGGCAACCCGCCTGACACTACCCCGCCCGCGCAGCCGGCCGACCTGGCTGTCAGCGCCGACGGCAGGATCGTCAGCGGCCGTGCCGAACCCGGGTCCACCGTGCAAGTGCGTGCCGCTGATGGCACCCTGCTGGGTACCGCCGTGGCAGGTGCCGACGGCCTGTTCAACGTCACCCTTCAACCCCCACAAACCGATGGGCAGGCGCTGCAAGTCACTGCCAGTGACGCCGCTGGCAACATCTCACCTTCCGCAGCCATCAACGCACCAGATGACGGAACTGGCAACCCGCCCGACACCACCCCGCCCGCGCAGCCGGCCGACCTGGCTGTCAGCGCCGACGGCAGGATCGTCAGCGGCCGTGCCGAACCCGGGTCCACCGTGCAAGTGCGTGCCGCTGATGGCACCCTGCTGGGTACCGCCGTGGCAGGTGCCGACGGCCTGTTCAACGTCACCCTTCAACCCCCACAAACCGATGGGCAGGCGCTGCAAGTCACTGCCAGTGACGCCGCTGGCAACACCTCACCGGCCGCCGCCATCAACGCACCCGATGACGGGACTGGCAACCCGCCTGACACCACCCCGCCCGCGCCACCGACCGACCTGGCTGTCAGCGCTGACGGTAGAGTCGTCAGCGGCCGTGCCGAGCCCGGCTCCACCGTGCAAGTGCGTGCCGCCGACGGCACCGTGCTGGGTACCGCCGTGGCAGGTGCCGACGGCCTGTTCAACGTCACCCTGCAACCCCCACAAACCGATGGGCAGGCGCTGCGAGTCACTGCCAGTGACGCCGCCGGCAACACCTCCACTGCCGGCACCGTCAACGCGCCGGACATCGATACCGGCGGGGGTGACACCACTGCGCCGGCGCCCGCCACTGACCTGATCATCAGCGGCGATGGCCGTACCGTATCGGGGCGCGGTGAAGCAGGTGCAACGGTAACCGTAACGAACGACCAGGGGCAGGTCGTGGGCACTGGGACGGTGCAGCCTGACGGCACCTTCACCCTGCAGCTGACCACGCCCGTGACCGATGGCTCGTCGCTGCAAGTGACCTTGACCGATGCCGCTGGCAACGTATCACCGACAAGCCCGCTGACGGCACCGGACCTGGTAGCTCCCGGGCAACCGACCGGGCTGACGCTCACCGATGGCCAGACGCTGACCGGCAGCGCCGAACCCGGTGCACGGGTAGAAGTGCGCGACAGCTCCGGCGACCTGATCGGCAGCGCTATCGCCGGGCCGGATGGCCGCTTCAGCCTCACCCTCGACCCTGCTCAGGCCAACGGCCAACCCTTGGCCATCACGGTCACAGATGCCGCTGGCAACAGTTCCGCACCACTGGCGTATACCGCGCCGGACATCACGCCCCCGGCACTGATCACCGGCGTGATAGTGGGCGCCGGCAGTGCCGTGATCGCGGGCCGCGGTGAAGCGGGTGCCACCGTGCAAGTGCTGGATGCCGACGGCAATGTGATCGGCAGTGGCACGGTGGCAGCCAACGGCACGTTCCTGGTCGAACTGGATGCTCCGGTGGTGGCGGGCGAAAGCATCGTGCTGGTGCAAACCGACGCTGCCGGCAATGCATCGCCTGAGCTGAGCATCACCGTGCCGCAGACGCCCGTACCGGAAGGCCCTGCCGGGCTGGTGGTGGCCCCCGATGGCTCGTCCGTCAGCGGCACGGCGCCTGCAGGCAGCTTTGTGGAAGTGCGCGATGCCCAAGGCAATGTGCTGGGCAGCGTGCAAGTGGGCAATGACGGCACCTTCACCGTCGGCCTGAACCCCCCTCAAGCCAATGGCGAACTGCTCGATGTGGTGGCCCTGGACGCAGACGGCAACAGCTCGCTGCCGACCCAGGTCGGCGCACCGGACATCACCGCGCCCAACCTTGCCAGTGACCTGGCCCTGAGCGCCGATGGCGTCACCCTCACCGGCCGCGGTGAACCCGGGGCCACCGTGCAGGTCAGCGATGCCCAGGGCACAGTGCTCGGCACGGCAGTGGTGGGTGCGAACGGCGTCTTCACCGTCACCCTGACACCGGCCCAGACCAATGGCCAGATGCTCGACGTGGCGCTGAGTGACGCTGCCGGCAACACATCGACCGCAACCCTGACCGCGCCGGATCTGGACGGCCCGTTGCAACCTTCCGCGCTGGCCATCGACAGCACAGGCCTGCACCTCACCGGCCAGGGCCAGAGCGGCTCGATCGTCACGGTGCGCGCGGAGGACGGCACCGTACTGGGCACCGCGAGAGTCGGCGCCGACGGGCGCTTCGATGTCACCCTCGACTCGCCACAGCGCAACGGCCAGAGCCTGACCGTAGAGGCCACCGACAATCTGGGCAACAGTGCCGGGCCGGTCGACTTCACCGCTCCCGACAGTACCCCACCGCAAGTCGTCGGCAACCCGAGCATCGACGACAGCGGCACCACCGTCAGCGGCACTGGCGAACCGGGTGCCACCGTGATCGTGCGCAGCCCCGACGGTACTGTACTGGGCAGCGTCGAGGTGGCCGGCGACGGTACCTTCGAGCTCACCCTTGCCCCACCGCAGACCAATGGCCAGGCCTTGACCGTGGAGCAACGCGACCCAACCGGTAACGTGTCTGCAGCGGTCGACCTGCCAGCCCCGGACAATCAGGCGCCCGACACCCCCACCGGCCTGGCCCTTTCCGCCGATGGCAGCGTGCTCACCGGTAGCGGCGAGCCCGGCGCGCAGGTGCGCGTCATCGGCACCGGCGGCGCAGTAGTGGGCACCGCCGTGGTGGAGGCCGACGGTAGCTTCCGGGTGACCCTCGACCCACCGCAGCTCAACGGCCAGACGCTGTCCGTCACCCAGGCGGACGCGGCGGGCAACACCTCCACTGCCGACACCGTCACCGCCAACGACCTCGAAGCACCGCAACCTGCACAAGGCCTGGGGCTGAGCGCCGATGGCAGTGTGTTGAGCGGGCAAGGTGAGCCAGGCGCCACCGTAGAAGTGCGCGATGCTGGCGGGCAATTGCTGGGCGATGCCCAAGTGCAACCCGACGGCAGCTTCACCGTCACCCTCGCCCCTGCCCAGACCAACGGCGAAGTCCTGTCGGTGGTGCTTGTCGACGAGCAGGGCAATGCCTCGCCATCGGCCACCTTCACCGCCGACGATTCAACCGGCCCTGCCACCCCGACCGGCGTGCAAGTCAGTGCCGATGGCACAACCCTGCAGGGCAACGGGGAGGTCGGCTCCACCGTTGAAGTGCGCAATGCCAACGGCGACCTGCTGGGCACGGTCGTGGTGCCAGTGGGCGGCAACTTCAGCGTGCCGCTGTCGCCAGCGCAACTGGATGGGCAGAGCCTCGAGGTGACCCTCACCGATGCAGCCGGCAACACCTCCCTCGCTGCCCAGGCCACTGCGCCGGACCTCACGCCGCCTGCGCTGCCGACCGATGTAGACGTCAGCCCGGATGGCACCACGGTGACCGGCAACGCCCCCGGGGCCAGTACGGTCACGGTAACCGACCCCAGTGGCAATACCACCACCGTTGCAGTGAACGGCGACGGCAGCTTCAGCGTGCCGCTTGATACCCCGCTCACCAATGGCGAGACCCTGACCGTGGTGGTCAGCGACGGGGCCGGCAATGACTCTGGCGCATCGACCGTCACCGCGCCGGACACCACACCGCCTGATGCGGCCACCGACATCACGATCAGCCCGGATGGCGGGACCATCGGGGGTACTGCCGAACCCGGCGCCACCATCATCGTTCGCGACGGCACCACTGAACTGGGCACCGCAACCGCCGGGCCGGACGGCACCTTCGTGGTCGAAGTCGACCCACCCCTGGTTGCCGGCGACACCGTGCAGGTGGTGGTCCGGGACGACGCTGGCAACGAGACCCCAGTAAACGTGGACGGGCCAGACGGCACCGAGGTCGCCACACCAACGGCGCTGACCATCAGTGCCGACGGCTTCCTCCTGACCGGCCAAGGCACCGTGGGCTCGCTGATCACCGTGACCTCCGGCGGCACCACGCTGGGCACCGCGACGGTCGGCAGCGACGGCATCTTCCGCGTGTTCTTCAGCGACGCCCAGCTCAATGCCCAGACCCTGCAGGTCAGCGCACGCCTTTCAGCCGGCGGTAAACCTTCCGTACCGGCCACAATCGTGGCCGAAGACAATACCGCCCCGGATGCCCCCACCCAGCTTGCCCTCAACGGCAGCGGCAGTACCCTCACCGGCCAGGGCGAGGTGGGCGCGACCGTGCGCGTGGTCGATGCCCAAGGCACCGAACTGGGCACCGCCATCGTTGGCAGCAACGGCTTGTTCAGCGTCACACTGACACCCCAGCAAGCCAACGGCCAGAACCTCACCGTCACCCAGAGCGACGCGGCGGGCAATAGCTCGCTGGCCGCAACCTTGCAGGCGCCTGACCTGCAAGCGCCTGATGCGCCCGCCGGCCTGAGCCTGAACAGCGCGGCAACCGTCGTCAGCGGCCAGGGTGAGGCCGGCGCCACCGTTACTGTGCGCGATGCCAGTGGCGCAGTACTGGCCACCGGCACTGTCAACCAGAGCGGCGAGTTCCAGGTCACCCTGCCAAGTGCGCAAACCACCGGCAGCGCCCTGCAGGTGACCCTCAGCGATGCCGCTGGCAATATCTCTGGCCCGGCGAGCCTGGCGACACCGGACCGCACGCCACCGGCGGCGGTCGGCAACCCCGTGCTCAGCGCCGATGGCAGGCAGCTATCAGGCAGTGGCGAAGCCGGCGCCACCGTGCAGGTGCGCAACGCCGCCGGCACCGTGGTCGGCACCACGACCGTGGGCGCCGATGGGCGGTTCACGGTTACATTCGATACGCCACAGGCAACTGGCCAGGCGATCGGTGTGAGCCAGCTGGATGCAGCTGGCAACACCTCGCCTGCTGTCACCCTCAGTACACCCGACCTCACCGCACCAGCCCCGCTGACCAATGTGGTGCTCAACAACAACGGCCTGACCCTCACCGGCCTGGGTGAAGCGGGTGCCAGCGTGACGGTACGCGGCCCCGATGGCACCATCATTGGCACCGGCCAGGTGGCCGCCAACGGCAGCTTCACCCTCACCCTGACCAGCGCGCAACTCAACGCCCAGAACTTGAGCGTGACCCAGACCGACGCGGGCAACAACACCTCGCCGCCCGTTGCGGTAACAGCGCCGGACCTCACCCCACCCGCGGCGCCAACCGACCTCGCCCTGGCCAGTAGCGGCGTGCAACTGAGCGGCAGCGCCGAAGCAGGCAGCACCGTTACCGTGCGTGATGCCGCAGGCAATATCCTGGGTACCGCCGTGGCCAGCAGCAATGGCACCTTCCAGGTCACCCTGAGCAGCGCCCAAACCAACGGCCAGACCTTGCAGGTTACGGCCACCGATGCCGCAGGCAACGTGTCGCCTGCCGCGCCTTACACCGCAGCCGATACCACACCACCCACCGCCGTCGCCAACCTGGCCGTCGCTGCCGACGGCGCCAGCCTGACCGGTACCGGCGAAGCCGGCGCCACGGTCACCGTGCGCGCGCCCGACGGCACCTCGCTGGGGACCGCCACGGTCGGCAGCGATGGCCGGTTCACCGTCGCGCTCAGCCCTGCAGCGATAGCCGGCGAAAACCTCAGCGTGACCCAGGCCGATGCCGCGCAGAACACCTCGCCGGCACAGACCGTGACCGCGCCGGGCGACCTGGCACCGGACATTCCGGACAACCTGACGCTCTCAGCCGATGGCCTGGTGGTTACCGGCAATGGATCCCCCGGCAGCACCGTCAGTGTGTATGGCCCTGACGGCGTGCTGTTGGGCACTGCGCCAGTGGGCAATGACGGCAGCTTCACGGTCAACCTCGACAGCGTTCAGGCCAACGGCGAAGTCTTGCTGGTCAGTGCCGTGGGCACCGATGGCAGTGCTTCGTTGCCTGCGACCCTGCAGGCGCCGGACACCACCGCTCCACAAGCGCTGACCAACCTGGTGCTGAGCGCCGATGGCCTGACGCTCACCGGCCGAGGTGAGCCGGGCGCCACGGTGACCGTGCTCGGCGAAGGCGGTGTCGACCTGGGCACCGCTGTGGTCGGTGCCGATGGTAATTTCAGCATTGGCCTGAGTACCGCCCAGATCAATGGCGAGCAGCTCAGTGCACAGCAGACCGACGCCGCGGGCAATGAGTCCGACAGTGTCAGCCTGACTGCGCCCGACCGCGTGGCGCCCGAGGCTGCTGGCAACCTGGCATTCGCCGGCGGCGGCAGCGTGCTCAACGGTACCGGCGAGGCCGGCAGCACCGTCAAAGTGCTGGCTGCCGATGGCAGTACACTGGGCAGCGCAGTGGTCCGCGCCGACGGTACCTTCCAGGTCACGCTCAGCGCGCCACAAGCCAACGGCCAGCAGGTGCAGGTGGTACTGACCGATGCCGCCGGCAACCAGTCCGACCCCAGCCCCATCACCGCAGCCGATACCACCCCTCCAGCCGCCCCCACCGAGCTTGCGATTTCCAGCGACGGGGTTACCCTCACCGGCCGCGGCGAGCCCGGCGCACAGGTGAGTGTGACCAACGCCCAGGGCGACGAAATCGGCACGGCAGTGGTCGATGCCAGCGGTAATTTCACCGTCACGCTCAACCCGGCGCTGGGCAACGCCGAACTGCTCAGCCTCAGCCAGGCCGACGCAGCCGGCAACGTGTCGGCGGTCGCCACCTTGCAAACGCCCGACTTCACGCCGCCGGCCATCCTCACACAGGTGGCGATCAATGCCGATGGCAGCGTGGTCACCGGCCAGGGTGAACCAGGCGCCACCGTCACGGTGACCAATGCCGCAGGCGTAGTGCTCGGTACGACCATTGTGCTCACCGACGGCAGCTTCTCAGTAGAACTGTCGCCCGCCCAGATCAACCAGCAAGTGCTGTCGGTACAGCAGGCCGACCCACCCGGCAACATCAGCGCGCCGGTCACCGTCGATGCCCCCGACCTCACGCCCCCTGCAGCGGCGACCGAATTGCGCTTCAATGCTGCAGGCGATCAGCTAAGCGGCGTCGGCGAAGCGGGCACCACGGTACGCGTGTACCTGGGCACCACTGAAATCGGCACCGCCACCGTGGAGGCCGACGGTACCTTCGTGGTCGATCTGAGCTCGGCGCAGCTCAACGGCCAGACGCTTCAGGTAACCCTGACAGACGACAGCGACAACGTATCGCCCATCAGCTCGGCCACCGCAGCCGACACCACGCCGCCGGCCACGGTGGTCGCGGTGCTCAACGCCAGCGGCACCCAGCTCACCGGTAGCGGCGAAGCAGGGGCGCGCATCACCGTGATGAACGACCGTGGCGACATGGTCGGCCAGGGGGTGATCGACCCTGATGGCACTTTCGTGCTTGACCTCACCACCCCACAGATCGACGGCCAGGTACTGACCGTGGTCGCTCAGGACGCCACCGGCAACCCCAGCGCGCCACTCGAAGTGACCGCCCCGGACCTGGTGCCACCGGGGCAACCCACCGGCCTGGCGCTGGACGCGACGGGCACGCTGCTGACCGGTAGTGCCGAACCCGACAGCATCATCACCGTGCGTGGCCCGGACAACACCATTCTCGGCACCATCCAGGCCAACCAAGACGGCACCTTCAGCGTGACGTTGAGCCCGGCACAGGACAACGGCCAATTGCTGACCGTGGTCGCCCTTGATGAGGCGGGCAACGCTTCGCTGCCAGCCACTTACCAGGCTGGCGACACGTCGCCGCCTGCACCGGTGACCAATCTGGCCATCAATGCCGACTACGACGTGCTGACCGGGCGCGGCGAGCCCAACGCTACAGTGACGGTCAGCCTGGGAGGCGCTGTAATCGGCACCGGCGTGGTCGATGCCAATGGCAACTTCTCCATCGACCTCGCCCCCGCACCTGGCGCAGACGTCACATTGGAAGTGATCCAAAACGACGGTACCAACCCCTCGCCAGTACAGACCTACCTCACCCCGGATGTTCCACCCTCAGCGCCCCCGACCAACGTGGTGCTGGACCCTGACGGCCTGACCCTCACGGGTAACGCCACCAGCGGGGCGTCCATCACTGTCTATGACAGTGAGGGCAATGTGATCGGTACTGGTACAGCGGACGGCAACGGCGACTTCAGTCTGCAGCTCGACAGCGCCCAGTTGAATGGCCAATCGCTGTCGGTCACTGCCGAGGCGGTGGCGGGCACTGAGTCGCAACCCGTGTTCGTGCAGGCGGCCGATACCACGCCGCCGGCCAACCCGGTGGTCACTGCGCTGTCCGCCAATGGCCTGGTGCTGACCGGCACCGGTGAAGCCAATGCCACAGTCACCGTGCGCGATGCCAACGGCAATGTGCTCGGTACCGGCGTGGTCAACGCGGGCGGCGTGTTCAGCATCAACCTGGCCAGCGCGCAGCTCAACGGCCAGGTACTCGGTGTGACGCAGGTCGACGCGGCACAGAATGCCTCGGGCAGCACCAGCTATACCGCGCCGGACACTCAGGCGCCGGCGGCACCGACCAACCTGGCCGTGGGCGGCGCAGGCACCGTGCTGACCGGTGTCGGCGAGCCCGGCGCGACAGTCACCGTCACCGGCCCGGGCGGGCCGCTGGGCAGCGCCGTGGTGCAACCCAATGGCAGCTTCACCGTCAACCTCTCCACCACGCAGAACGACGGGCAGTTGCTCACCGTGCGCCAGTCCGATGCCGCCGGCAACCAGTCCGGCAGCGCCAGCGTCACAGCACCCGACACCACGCCACCCGCGGCGCCAGTGGCCGCCATCAACGCCAACGGCACCACGGTCAGCGGCTCTGGCCAGATCGGCAGCACCGTCACCGTGCGCGACGCGGCAGGCACCGTGCTCGGCACCGCCACAGTCGGCAGCAACGGCCTGTTCGTGGTCAGCCTGGCGGCGGCGCAGATCGACAACCAGGCCCTGACGGTCACCTTGACCGACGCCAGCGGCAACGCTTCGACCGGCACCGCACTGACCGCTCCAGACCTCACCCCGCCAGCGCTGGCCAGCAACCTGGTGATCAGCGCCGACGGCAGCACGCTGACCGGCAGCGGCGAGGCTGGCGCCACGGTCACGGTGCGTAGCGCCAACGGCACCGTCCTGCAAACCGGCACGGTGCAGCCCGACGGCACCTTCTCCGTCACCCTGACACCTGCCCAGGACAACGGCCAGAGCCTGTCGGTGTCGCTCACCGACCCCCGCAACAACGTATCCGGCAACGTCACCATCACCGCGCCGGACGTCGACGCCAATGCACCGGTGATCGCCAGCGACAACCTGGCAACCGCCACCGTCAACTTGGCACCGGTTGTCGCCACGCAGACCTACACCGACAGTTTCACCACCCTGCTGACGGGCTTCAGCAAGACCTACACCTGGACGGTCGGGGCCGGCACCACGGTTGACCCTACCTTGACGCTGACCACAAGCAGTGCCCTGGCCCTGCTCGACAACACCACCTTCACCTTGCAGGTAAAAAATGCTGCCGGGGCCTGGGTCACGTTAGCGACCGGTAACAGCCAGGGCCTGCTGGACTTGATCCTGTTGCCGTTGGGCCAAGGGGTGCGCGTCGACATCGGCGAGCTGCAAGCCGGTGAGTACCGGCTGACCGTCGGCAGCGGCGGGATCGGCCTGGTGACCAACGTGACCACCACGCTGGACATCGAAACCACCAGCCTGACCCAGTTCACCGGCACCGGTACCCCCACTACCGGCAACGTCATCACCGACCCCGGGGTCGACGGCACCACCGATGCCCGTGGCCCGGACAGCAGTGCCGTGCTGCAAGTGCTCAAGAACGGCAGCTACGTCACCGCCGGCAGCGCCACCGAAGTGCAGGGCCTGTATGGCACCCTGGTGATCCGCGCCGATGGCAGCTACACCTACACGCCCAACGGCACCCCCGCCAGCGTCGGCAAGGTGGACGTGTTCAGCTATCAACTGGTGCACGGCAACGGCCTGACCGATGTCGCCAACCTCTATGTGCGGATCGACAGCCCGCAAGCCACGGAGGTCTGGAGCGACAGCAACCTCAGCGCGCCCGCCACGGTGGTCGATGCCGTCAACGACATCGACAGCACCAACATCAGCCTGGCGAACCGGGTGGACACCGCCAGCGCCACACTGGGCACACTGTCCCTGCCGCTGATCGGCTCGCGGCAAGCGGCCTACACCACCACCGTTGCCGCTGACACCACCGCCAACCTGCAAGTGGTACTCAACTCCGCCAACCTGCTGGGCCTGCTCAACGGCACCACCCTCGGCCTTTACAAACTCAACACGGCTACCGGCCAGTACGTCCTCGTGCAGTCTGTGCCCGGTGGGTCGCTGGTCAGCCTGCTCGGCGGCGGTTCGGCCTACACCTTCCAGAACCAGGGCGCCGGTACCTACGAGATCCGTGTCAGCGCAGGTGGCATTGGCCTGGCCAGCTCGATCACCACCAGCCTCAACACCACCACCACGCACACCAACGAGTTCGTGGTCAGCGGCTACACCCCCGTGACCGGCAACCTGCTGACCGACACCGCCGGGGGCGGTGCCGACAACCTCGGTTCGACGCTGACCGTGCTCAGCGTGCTGGTAGCGGCCAACACTTACGCCATCCCCGGTTACAACGGCGTCAGCGTGGCCGGCACCTACGGTACGCTTCTGGTGAACGCTGACGGCAGCTACACCTATACCCTCAAGGAGGGCCTGACCTCGGCAGTGATCGGCCAACAGGACACCTTCACCTACGAACTGACGCACCCCAACGGCACCACCGATACCGCAACGCTGACCATCAACCTGGACAACGCTGCCGGGTTTACCGCGACCACTTCGCTGCTGGCTGAAAGCGGTGACGAGGGGGCGACCTTGGCTAGTGTGGCCGCGGCCGCATCGACCGAGGTGATCGCCGGCAGCGATGGCAATGACCACCTCGATGGCAGCCAGGGCGGGCACATCAGCCTGCAAGGCGGGGCGGGCGACGACACCCTCGTGGTGGTCGACCAGGCCTTTGCCAGCGTCGACGGCGGCAGTGGTACCGACACCCTGCTGTGGGGCGGCGGCGATGCCAGCATCGACCTGGGCTCCCTGGCTGAGCGTGTCCACGACATCGAAATCATCGACCTCAACGACACCAGCGCAGTGGCCCTGACGCTGAGCCTGGCGGATGTGGTGGCCGTCACCGAAAGCGGCAGCAGCACGCTGCTGATCAAAGGTGACGACAAGGATTCGGTGCACATGACCGATAACTGGAGCCTGACCGGCAGCCAGAGCGCCGACGGCATCGACTATAACCAATACACGGCCCAGGAGGATCCGAGCCACCACCTGTGGGTGCAGAACGGCATCCATGTCGTCTGAGGCCGCAGTAACCCGCCGGGCGCCATGCCCGGCGGCAAGGACGATCAGCAGTAAGGGAATTATGTGAAGCGAAGCAGTCCGCTGTCACCGCTGTTGCCGGGAGCCGTCGCGCTCCTGGCATTGATTTGGAACCCGGTTGCGCAGGCAGCCGATGACATAGACCCCTCGCTACGCACCATCGGCCCGTCACTGCTACGCGATGCCCCCGATGCCATCCCTGCCCGCCCCGCGGCAGGCCAGGCCGCCACCCATGGCGATCGGCTCGGGCTGGCCGAGGCAGTGCTGGCCGCTGCGCAGTGGCACCCCAGCATCGCTGAAGCCGTCGGCAACCTGTACAAGCAAGGCGAAGGCATCAACGTGGCGCGCGCCGGTTACTACCCGCAGGTGTCCGGCGGTATCCGCACCGGCTATGACAGCGGGTATGGCGGCGACCGCAGCAGCCAGGCGCTGAACCTGTCGCTCAAGCAGATGCTCTACGATTTCGGCAAGGTCGACAGCGCCGTCGACGCCGCCAAGGCCGCTGCCGCCCGGGCCCAGGCCAACATCTTGCTGGTCATCGACGACCTGGCCCGCGATACCGCCTACGCCTGGATCGAAACCCGCCGCTACGAGCAGCTGATGGTGATTGCCCGTGAGCAGATCAACGGCGTCAATGCTATTGCCGGCATGGCGCGCCAGCGCAGCGACATGGGCGCCAGCACGCGCTCCGACGTGGTCCAGGCCGAGTCCCGGGTGGAAGGCGCCCGCGCGACCCTCGAGGAATATCAGGCCCAGTACCAGCGCTGGCGCTCTACCCTCGCCGCCCTGCTCGGCCGCGTTTCACCGCCGGCCCTGGCCGAAGAAACGCCCCCCGAACTCGACCAGGCCTGCAAGCGCCCACCACAGGGCGACGACCGCCTGCCTGCAGTGCTCATGGCCCTGGCCCTGCGCGCACAATCCCAAGCCGAACTGGCACAGGCCAAGGCCGAGGCCTACCCGACGCTGTCGCTGCAGCCGCAGGTCAACCACTACCTGGACAACGACTACGACCGC
Organism: Pseudomonas sp. WHRI 8519; assembly: GCF_040224055.2. Taxonomy (NCBI): domain Bacteria; kingdom Pseudomonadati; phylum Pseudomonadota; class Gammaproteobacteria; order Pseudomonadales; family Pseudomonadaceae; genus Pseudomonas; species Pseudomonas sp. WHRI 8519. The sequence goes on from NZ_CP167996.1 coordinate 5,152,790, forward strand.
GACAACAACCGCCTCGACCGCACCCAGGCGGGCATTTACCTGAACCTCGAGGTGCCGATCTACCAAGGCGGTGCCATCAGCGCCCGCAGCCGCGCGGCCGGGTATGCCCTGACCGCTGCCGACTCCGCCGAAGACGCTGCACGCCTGCAGGCCCGCCGCGGCCTGGCCGAAGCCATGGCGCAAACCTCGGGGCTGGGCCGCCGGCTGAGTTCGCTCCAGGCGCGCCAGGCCAGCATCAAGGAAGCACGCATGCTCTACGGCCGGCAATACCTGGACCTGGGCACACGGCCGCTGCTCGACCTGCTCAATGCCGAGCAGGAAATCTACCAGTCGCGCTTCGAACTTGCCGGCACCCGTTCCGACCTGCTGCGCCTGGATGTCGACTGCCTGTACAACACCGGCGCCCTGCGCATGGCCTTGGGCCTCGAAGGGCGCAACCTGCAAGGGGTGGAGATCGAGCCATGAACGATACGGTCAACCTGAGCCAAGCCACGCAGCAGCAAAACCCGGAGCCAGCTGTCGTCCATCGGCCGGACCTTGGCCCTTGGCTTGAAGTCATGCTGCAGGTCGCCCACCACTACCGGTTGGATGTATCGCCCCAGCGCATCCGCCTGGCGGCGGTCGAAGATGCCCGGCCGCTGGATGAAATTCTGCGCCACATGGCGCGCCAGGCCGGCCTGTCCCTGCGCTTCGTGCGCTTCGATGCCAAAGCCCTGCGGCAATGGCGTACCCCCCTGGTGCTCGAACTCAACGATGGCCAGCTGGCTGTGGTCGAAGCCGTGACCGAGGACAACCAGCTGGCCGTGGTGTTCGCCGGCGACCAGGGCCTCACCTCGCGCCTGCCCCGCGAAGCGCTCGAAGGGCGCATCAACCGCGTGGCACTGATGCGCCCGGCACGGCCATTGCGCGACGTGCGTACCGACGACTACACCGCCCCGTACGACCGCCATTGGTTCGCCCGCATCGTGCTGCGCGACCTGCGCCCGTACGGGCAGGTGATGGTCGCCTCGCTGGTGGCCAACGTGCTGGCCCTGGCCGGCGTGCTGTTCTCGATGCAGGTGTATGACCGGGTGATCCCCGCCGAATCGCTGCCCACCCTGTACGTGCTGTTCGGCGGTGTGGTGCTGGCGCTGGTGTTCGATTTCAGCATGCGCCTGCTGCGCCTTAAGGTTACCGACCTGCTCGGCAAACGCGCCGACCTGCGCGTGTCGGACCTGGTCTACGGCCATGCCCTGCGCCTGCGCAACTCGGCGCGGCCGAAATCCACCGGCTCGTTCATTTCGCAACTGCGCGAGCTGGAGTCGATCCGCGACCTGATCACCTCCAGCACCGCCACCGCGCTGGCCGACCTGCCGTTCTTCCTGTTGTTCCTGTTCGTGTTCTGGCTGATCGGCGGCGTGCTGGTGTTCATCCCGCTGCTGGCGCTGCTGGCCATGCTCCTGCCTGGTTTGCTGGCGCAGCGCCGGCTGGCACGCCTGGCCAATGCCTCGATGCGCGAATCGTCCCTGCGCAACGCCATGCTGGTGGAAAGCGTTCAGGGCCTGGATGAAATCAAGGCACTGCAGGCCGAAGCGCGCTTCGAACGCCAGTGGAACCAGTACAACGCAGCCTGCGCGCACACCAACCTGCATCTGCGCACCCTGACCAACGGCCTGGTGACCTGGACCCAGAACGTGCAAGGCGCGGTGTTTGCCGTGGTCATCGTCATCGGCGCGCCGATGGTGATTGCCGGCGACCTCACCACCGGTAGCCTGGTGGCCGCCTCGATGCTGTCCTCGCGGATGATGGCGCCGCTGGCGCAGCTGACCCATGTGCTGACCCGCTGGCAACAAGCCAAGGTGGCGCTACAGGGCCTGGACAAACTGATGCAGGCGCCGGTCGATCACCCCGAAGGCGAAGCCCGGGTACACCTGCCGGCCATCCGCGGGGAGTACCGGCTGCGCCAGGCTAACTTCCGCTACGACCCCGAGGCACCTCCGGTGCTGAACATCGGCCAGCTGGACATCCGGCCGGGCGAGCGCATCGCCGTGCTGGGGCGCAATGGCGCCGGCAAGTCGACGCTGCTGCAGGCGCTGGGCGGTGCCATGGACCTGGTGCAAGGCGAGGTCACGCTCGACGGCATTGCCCTGGCCCACCTGGACCCGGCCGACCTGCGCCGGGACGTCGGCTTGCTGGCGCAGTATGCGCGGCTGTTCCACGGCACCCTGCGTGAGAACCTCACCCTCGGCGCCGGCCAGGCCAGTGACCAGGAGCTGGTGGCCGCGCTGGCCGCCACGGGCGCCTTGGAGTTCGTGCGCCGCCTGCCCAAAGGTATGGACCACCTGATTCTGGAAGGCGGCCTGGGCCTGTCCGGCGGGCAGCGTCAGGCATTGGTGCTGGCACGTTTGCTGGTGCGCCAGCCGCAGGTACTGCTGCTGGATGAACCCACCGCCTCGCTGGACGACACGACCGAACGCAAGCTGCTCGATAACCTCGACCGCTTCTGCCAAGGCCGCACTTTGGTGATCGCCACCCACCGGTTGAGTGTGCTGCAACGGGTGGAGCGGATCATCGTGCTCGAAGGCGGGCGCATCGTCATCGACGACAGCCGTGACGCCGCCCTGGCCAAACTGCAAGGAGCGCAGGCATGAGCAACCATGAACTCCCCGCGTCCTACCTCGATGGCCAGGACGATCAGGCCGTGCTGCGCGCCGGCCGCGTGATCACCGTGTGCGCACTGATGCTGGCCGCGTTCCTGGCCTGGGCTGCCTGGTTCGAGGTCACCGAAGTCTCTACCGGCACCGGCAAGGTGATCCCCAGCTCGCGCGAGCAAGTGATCCAGTCGTTCGAAGGCGGCATCGTCGCCGAGATGAACGTGGCCGAAGGCGATCTGGTCGAGCGCGGCCAGGTGCTGGCCCAGCTCGACCCGACCAAGACGGCCTCCAGTGTCGGTGAAAGTGAGGCCAAGTACCGTGCGGCCACCGCCAGCGTTGCCCGCTTGCGCGCCGAGGTCACCGGCAAGCCGCTGGTTTTCCCTGACAGCCTGCGCGACTCGCCGGAGCTGATCGACGCCGAAACCGCGCTGTACCAGACCCGCCGCCGCGGCCTGGAGCAGACCCTGGCGGGTATCGAGGACTCGCTGCGGCTGGTGCGCAGCGAACTGCAGATTACCGAGAACCTCGCCAAGATGGGGGCCTCCAGCCGGGTCGAAGTGATCCGCCTCAACCGCCAGCGCTCGGAACTCGAGCTCAAGGCCAACGAAGCGCGCTCCGATTATCTGGTACGCGCCCGCGAAGAACTGGCCAAGGCCAGCGCCGAAGCCGACAGCCTCTCGGAAGTGATCCGCGGGCGCAGCGATTCGCTGTCACGCCTGACCTTGCGCTCGCCGGTGCGGGGCATCGTCAAGGACATCGAGGTCAACACCCTGGGCGGGGTGGTACAGCCTGGTGGGCAGGTGATGAAGATCGTGCCGATGGACGAACGCTTGCTGATCGAGACACGCATCGCCCCCCGCGACATCGCCTTCATCCACCCCGACCAGGCGGCCAAGGTGAAGATAAGTGCCTATGACTATTCGGTATATGGTGGGTTGGAAGGCAAGGTGGTGGGCATCTCGCCGGACACCCTGCAGGATGAGGTGAAACCGGAAATCTATTACTACCGGGTGTTCATCCGTACCGAGCAGGACAGCCTGCAGAACAAGGCCGGCAAGCGCTTTGCGATCGTGCCGGGGATGATTGCCACGGTGGATATCCGCACCGGTGAGAAAACCATTCTCGATTACCTGATCAAGCCGCTGAACCGGGCCAAGGAAGCCTTGCGCGAGCGCTAGGGGCCGCTGCGCGGCCATCGCCGGCAAGCCGGCTCCCACCGGGACCGTGTCAGCTTCCAAGTCTTGGGTAAGGCAGCTCCGAACTGTCCCCAGGAAGTTGGACACCAACCCAATGTATTGTGGAGGTCCACTTTGTGGGAGCCGGCTTGCCGGCGATAGGGCCAGTGAAGGCTACCGCCAAGTTAAAGCCTGGCCCGAACAGGCCGATAACCGGTTATCCCCTGTCTTCCATGAAGGTCACCATGGCCACGCAAAATGCCCGCGCGGACGCGTTGTCCCTGCTGCTGTTCACCCTGCGCAGCGGCAAGCTGATGGCAATCAACCTGCTCAAGGTCAGCGAGATCATCCCTTGCCCGTCGCTGACCAAGTTGCCCGAATCGCACCCCCACGTGAAAGGCGTGGCGACCCTGCGCGGCAACCCGCTGTCGGTGATCGACCTGTCGCGGGCCATCGGTGAACGCCCACTGGCCGACCCCGACGGTGGCTGCCTGATCGTCACCGAGATCAGCCGCTCGCGCCAGGGCCTGCATGTGCAGGCAGTGAGCCGCATCGTCCACTGCCTGAGCACCGACATCAAACCGCCGCCCTTTGGCTCGGGCAACCGCTCGTTCATCACCGGCGTGACCCGCGTCGACAACACCTTGGTGCAGGTGCTGGACATCGAAAAGGTGATCCACGCCATCGCCCCGCCGGAGCCGGAGCCTGCTCCGGGCAAACTGAACGAAGAAGACGCCAGCCTGCTGGCCGCCGCCAACATCCTGGTGGTGGACGACAGCCAAGTGGCGCTGCAGCAGTCGGTGCACACCCTGCGTAACCTGGGCATCGACTGCCACACCGCCCGCAGTGCCAAGGATGCGATCAACGTGCTGCTGGAGCTGCAAGGTACTGCGCAGGAGATAAACATCATCGTGTCCGACATCGAGATGTCGGAGATGGACGGCTATGCCTTCACCCGCACGCTGCGCGAAACACCGGACTTCCAGCACCTTTACGTGCTGCTGCACACCTCGCTGGACAGCGCGATGAGTGCCGAAAAGGCCAGGCTGGCCGGGGCCAATGCCATCCTCACCAAGTTCTCCTCCCCGGAGCTGACCGATTGCCTGGTGGTGGCGGCGCGCACGGTAGTGTTTGCCGAACGATGAAGGCCGTGCTGTCATATCCAGCGACAAACTCCCTGGCCTGTTGCCAGGGATGAGTCGGTCATACTTCGCCACCCTCGAACGTTTCACGGTATAGCGTATGAAGTTTTTCAGCTCTCTCCTGATCGCCTGCGCCGTTTTCAGCGGTGTTGCCCAGGCCTCCAGCAGCCAGGCCTGGAACGAACAACGCCAGCAGATGCTCAAGGCCTGCCTGGCTGCCAGCCAGTTCAAGGATGCCCACGCCCGCGGCAAACCTGCGGAGTTCGATGACCAGGTGGGCTTCAGCGCCCTGGTCATCGAAGGGGTGTATCCACAAAAGCACATGCAGCGACGCACCGGCTCCGAGCTGTGCCTGTACGACCGCCAGCAGCAGCGGGCCTTCGTCAGCGAATGGAGCCTGGGCGCCAAGTGAACGACTCTTTGCGTTTTGCCTGTACCGGCTGTGGCAAGTGCTGCACCGGCCACCATGTGCCACTGACCTTGGCCGAGGCGCGCCAGTGGGCGGCCTCCGGTGGCCAGGTGGTGGTGCTGATCGAAGCCTTTGTGGAGGACGGCCCAGGGATGCCGGCAGACCAGCGTGAGCATGTGCTGCGCCGCTCGCACCCGGTGCCTTGTGGCGACAGCGAGGTGCGGGTTTCGGTGACCTTTGCCGCGTTCAACCCTGGGCGCTGCCGCAACCTGGACGAAAACGACCTGTGCACCATCTACGAGAGCCGGCCGCTGGTTTGCCGCATCTACCCGGTGGAAATCAACCCGCACATTCCACTTCGGCCAGAGAACAAGGACTGCCCGCCCGAGGCTTGGGAGCAAGGGCCTGAGCTGATTCATGGTTCATTGCCGGTGGACCCGGCGCTGCAGGCACTGGTGCAGGCGTCCCAGCAGGCAGATCGCGATGACATCGCGGCCAAGGTTGCCGTGTGCCAGGCCTTGGGCATGACCATCAGCGCGCTCAAGGGCAATGGCTTCACGGCCTACCTTCCAGATATGGGGGCCTTGGCTGCAGCGCTGGCGGATATACCGGCACCGCACGGCGCGCCGTGGGCCTTGCACGTCCAGGACGCAGCCCTGCTGGCCAGCCTGCAGGCGCAGGGTTTGCAGGCCGGCGACACGCCTTCGCAGTACTACGCCTTCATCGGCTTCTGACAAGCCTGCGCTTTAGCTGTGCAAGCAACCGTCTTGCCCAATTTCTAGAGGCCAGCGCAATCCAAGTGGGAGCCGGGCTTGCCGGCGATGGGCCGCAAAGCGGCCCCACAACCGCTTAGGCGCTGCGGTTCATGCCCATTTCCATGTCGTTGATCAATGCTTTGGCCATGGCACTGAGAATGCGTGCCGCACTGCCAGCGATCATGTTGCCCTCCATCTCGGCTTCCTCGCTCAAATGCCGGATACAACCGAGCAAGACCGACAGCTCATCGAACGCATGATTGAGCGGTATGCCCGGCTGGATGGCGTACAAGCCGAGGAATGTTTCCTTACCGGCTGTGCTGCGCAGTTTCAGTTCATCACTCACGGTTGATCTCCTGCATCGCCATATGGGCGACAAGGACACGCAGCAGTTCAGTGAGGATGCCGAGGTTTTCCAGCAGTGCGTAGCGATGGTCTTCGGCTTCGGTGTCGAGGTAGAGCTGGCTGGTTTTGCAGAAGCAGTCCATCAGCGTGGCAGCGTGAGCCTTGGCGTCCTCGGCGGAGAGGCCGGCGATTATTGTGATGTAAGGGATAGGGAATGAGGTCGGTGGATCGGGAACGATCTTCTTCATGACTAAATCTCTTAGGGATTTACCTGAATAGCGACCACCTTCTCTTTCTCACGGATAGGGTGGCAGCCGTACGCGAGGTGAGAAAACCGCTCCCCATCTGCGGCCAGACCGAAGTCTCACGCGCACGGCCGCCATGACATGAAGCCATGACGAGGGGAAGACCGCAGCTTCTCACAGCCGCTCGCCGTTGTGGCGAACCGCGAAGTTATCGCTGAAGCATTTCCCCGACTATCAGACGCCATCCGACAGAGCGCGTAGGATAATTCCTCATGGCCGCACTCTTGAAGCATCTGGTTTCAGATTCAGAATCTTCTTACGCGCTAAGGACTGCCAGCTAAGCCACCCAACCTGTCAGCGCTGTCAGCCAGCTGTCACGCTGCCGACCCGGTCAGAGCGCTATAAGCTTCAATACAACCTCCCTCTTGGCCAAGGTGCCCGCGCCGATGCGACGTCCTACCCGCCCTCTCCTGCTGGCTACCACCGCCCTGCTCGCCCTCGCAGCCTTGGGCATCTGGTATGGCCAGCGCCACGAGGCGCCGGTTGCGCGCGCGCAAAGCGCCATCCCGGTGCGCGTGGTCAGCGTTGCCCAGCAGGACGTGCCGCGCTACGCCAGCGCCATCGGCTCAGTGCTGTCGCTGCACAGCGTCGAAATAAAACCGCAGGTCGAAGGGGTGCTGACCCGGGTCTTGGTCAAAGAGGGCCAGTGGGTAAAGCAAGGCGACCTGCTGGCAACCCTTGACGACCGCAGCATCCGCGCCAGCCTGGACCAGGCCCGCGCGCAGCTCGGCCAGAGCCAGGCGCAAATCCAGGTCGCCGGTGTAGACCTCAAGCGTTACCGCCTGCTCAGCAGCGATGACGGCGTGTCCAAGCAGACCCTCGACCAGCAACAGGCGCTGGTCAATCAGCTGCAGGCCACCGTAAAAGGCAACCAGGCCGCCATCGCCAATGCCGAAGTGCAACTCTCCTACACGCAGATTCGCTCCCCGGTCACCGGGCGCGTTGGCATCCGCAACATCGACCCCGGCAACCTGGTGCGCGCCAGCGATACGCAGGGCCTGTTCAGCGTGACCCAAATCGACCCCATCGCGGTCGAGTTCTCCTTGCCGCAACAGATGCTGCCAACCCTGCAAGGCCTGCTCAAGGCGTCGGCCCCTGCATTGGTGCAGGCCTACATGGACGCCGATGGCGAACGCACCCTGCTGGGTGAGGGCCACCTGGCGTTGATCGACAACCAGATTTCGGCCAACACCGGGACGGTGCGGGTCAAGGCTGAATTCGACAACAAGGACGGCCGGCTGTGGCCAGGGCAACTGGTGACCATCCGTTTGCGCACCGCGGTGCAGGAGAACGCCCTGGTGGTGCCACCGCCGGTGGTGCAGCGCGGCGCCGATGGCCACTTCGTCTACCGCCTGGACGGTGACAAGGTCACCAGTGTGCCAGTCAAAGTGCTGTACCAGGACAGCGGGCTGAACATCATTGCCGGGGTCAAACCGGGCGAGCGTCTGGTGCTCGATGGCCAGTCGCGGCTCAAGCCCGGCTCGCGCGTGGAGGTCGCCCCGGACGCACCGCCACCGTCGGAAATGGCCGATGGCCGGGGCCAGCCATGAATAGCCGCAACAGTGTATCGGCCTGGTGCATCGACCACCCCATCGCCACATTGCTGTTGACCTTCGCCCTGGTACTGCTAGGCGCCATCGCCTTTCCACGGCTGCCCGTGGCGCCCTTGCCCGAAGCCGACTTCCCGACCATACAAGTCACCGCCCAGTTGCCTGGGGCCAGCCCGGAAACCATGGCCTCTTCGGTGGCCACGCCGCTGGAGGTGCAGTTCAGCGCCATCCCAGGCATGACCCAGATGACCAGTAGCAGCGCACTGGGCTCCACCACCCTGATCCTGCAGTTCACCCTGGACAAGAACATCGACACTGCCGCCCAGGAAGTCCAGGCGGCCATCAACACGGCTATCGCGCGCCTGCCCCAGGACCTGCCCAACCCACCGACCTGGCGCAAGGTCAACCCGGCCGACAGCCCGGTGCTGGTACTCACCGTCAGCTCCGCGCAGATGCCTGGCAATGACCTCAGCGACTATGCCGAGACGTTGCTGGCACGCCAGCTGAGCCAGATCGAAGGCGTCGGCCTGATCAACATCACCGGCCAGTTGCGCCCGGCCATCCGTGTGCAGGCGCAGCCGGAAAAGCTCGCTGCCATGGGCCTTACGCTCGCCGACCTGCGCCAGGCCATCCAGCAGACCAGCCTGAACCTGGCAAAGGGCGCCCTGTATGGCGAGCACAGCGTGTCGACCATCGCCGCCAACGACCAGCTGTTCCACCCCGAGGACTACGCCAGGCTGATCGTCTCTTACCGCGACGGCGCCCCCGTGCACCTGCAGGACGTGGCCAAGGTGATCGACGGTGCCGAAAACGCCTACGTCAAAGCCTGGTCCGGCAACCAGCCGGGGCTGAACCTTGTGGTGTTCCGCCAGCCTGGCGCCAACATCGTCGAAACCGTGGACCGCGTGCTCGGCGCCTTGCCCAAGCTGCAGGAGATGCTGCCGGCCTCGGTCGAGGTGTCGGTGCTGCAGGACCGTACCCGGACCATCCGCGCGTCGCTGCATGAGGTGGAACTGACGCTGATGATCGCCGTGGCCCTGGTGATCGGGGTGATGGCGCTGTTCCTGCGCCAATGGTCGGCCACCCTGGTTGTCTCCAGTGTGCTGGCGGTGTCGCTGATCGCCACGTGCGCACTGATGTACGTGTTCGGTTTCAGCCTGAATAACCTGACCTTGGTGGCCATCGTCATTGCTGTCGGCTTCGTGGTGGACGACGCCATCGTCGTGGTGGAAAACATCCACCGTCATCTGGAAGCCGGCGAAGACAGCCGCACGGCAGCGCTCAAAGGGGCAGGCGAGATCGGCTTCACCGTGGTGTCGATCAGCTTCTCGCTGGTTGCCGCGTTCATTCCGCTGCTGTTCATGGGCGGGGTGGTTGGCCGGCTGTTCAAGGAGTTCGCCCTGACCGCCACCGCTACCATCCTGATTTCGGTGGTCGTGTCGCTGACCCTGGCACCGACCCTGTGCGCCTTGTTAATGCGTCGCCCGCCCTCGGCACATCAAGGTGGCTTCGGCGAGCGGCTGGTGAAGTGGTACGAAAAGGGCCTGGACCGGGCCCTGGCCCACCAGCGCCTGACCCTCGGCGTGTTCGGCCTGACCCTGGCCCTGGCTGTGGTGGGTTACGTGGCCATCCCCAAGGGCTTTTTCCCCCTGCAGGACACCGGTTTCATTCTTGGCACCACTGAAGCGGCGGCGGATGTGTCATACCCGTCGATGATCGACAAGCACCTGGCACTGGCGAAAATCATCGAAGCCGACCCCGCCGTGAGGGCCTTCTCCCATTCGGTGGGCGTTACCGGGAGCAACCAGACCATCGCCAACGGCCGTTTCTGGATCGCCCTCAAGCCCCGCGGCGAGCGCGATGTTTCGGCCAGCGAGCTGATCGACCGGCTGCGCCCAAAGCTTGCGCAGGTGCCTGGCGTGGTGCTGTACATGCGTGCCGGCCAGGACATCAACCTCAGCTCCGGCCCGTCACGCACCCAATACCAGTACGTGCTCAAGAGCAACGACGGCGTCGCCCTCAACCTGTGGACCCAACGCCTGACCGAGCGCCTGCGCGAAAACCCGGCGTTGCGTGACCTGTCCAACGACCTGCAACTGGGCGCCAGCGTTACCCGCATCGACATCGACCGCCAGGCGGCGGCCCGTTTCGGCCTGACCACCACCGACGTCGACCAGGCGCTGTACGACGCCTTTGGCCAGCGACAGATCAGCGAATTCCAGACCGAGACCAACCAGTACAAGGTGATCCTGGAACTGGACGCACAACAGCGCGGCAAGGCCGAAAGCCTGAATTTCTTCTACCTGCGCTCGCCGCTGACCAACGAAATGGTGCCGCTGTCAGCCTTGGCGCATGTCGCCGCGCCCAGCACCGGGCCGCTGTCGATCAGCCATGACGGTCTGTTCCCGGCCGCCAACCTGTCGTTCAACCTGGCCCCCGGCGTGGCCTTGGGCGATGCGGTGGCGATCCTGGAGCGCACCCAGCGCGAGCTGGGCATGCCCGATTCGATCAGCGGCAACTTCCAGGGCGCGGCGCAGGCGTTCCAAAGTTCGCTGTCGAGCCAGCCGTGGCTGATCCTCGCCGCACTGGTGGCGGTGTACATCATCCTTGGCGTGCTCTACGAGAGCCTGGTGCACCCGCTGACCATCATCTCGACCCTGCCGTCGGCGGGCCTGGGCGCGTTGATACTGCTGTGGGCGATGGGCCAGGACTTCAGCATCATGGGCCTGATCGGGGTGGTGCTGCTGATCGGCATCGTCAAGAAGAACGGCATCCTGCTCATCGATTTTGCCCTGGAAGCTCAGCGCCAGCGTGGCCTGACGCCGGAGCAGGCCATCCACCAGGCATGCCTGACGCGCTTTCGGCCCATCATCATGACCACCCTGGCCGCCCTGCTCGGCGCGCTGCCGCTGATGTTCGGCTTTGGCGCCGGTGCCGAGCTGCGCCAGCCGCTGGGTATCGCTGTGGTCGGCGGCCTGCTGGTCAGCCAGGCCCTGACGCTGTTCACCACCCCGGTCATATACTTGGCGCTGGAGCGCCTGTTCCATCGCCCCAAGGCCGCCAGCGCGGTCGCGCCGAGTACCCACTGAGACAAGACCATGCGTGTGCTGATCATCGAAGACGAAGAGAAAACCGCGGACTACCTGCATCGCGGCCTGAGCGAGCAAGGCTTCACTGTCGACCTCGCGCGGGACGGCATCGATGGCCTGCACCTGGCGCTTGAAGGTGACTATGCGGTGATCGTACTCGATGTGATGCTGCCGGGCCTGGATGGCTATGGCGTGCTGCGTGCCTTGCGTGCACGCAAGCAGACGCCGGTGATCATGCTCACCGCACGCGAGCGCGTCGAGGACCGCATCCACGGCCTGCGCGAGGGCGCCGACGATTACCTGGGCAAGCCGTTCTCCTTCCTTGAACTGGTCGCCCGTCTGCAGGCCCTGACCCGTCGCAGCAGCAGCCATGAACCGCTGCAGGTGCAGGTCGGCGACCTGTGGATCGACCTGATGGCGCGCAAGGCCAGCCGTGCCGGCCAACGCCTGGACCTGACCGCCAAGGAATTCTCGCTGCTCAGCGTGCTGGCCAGGCGTCAGGGCGAAATCCTCTCCAAGACCGCCATCGCCGAACTGGTCTGGGACATCAATTTCGACAGCGACGCCAATGTCGTCGAAGTGGCCATCAAGCGCCTGCGCGCCAAGCTCGACGGGCCATTTGACAACAAGCTGCTGCATACCATTCGAGGCATGGGCTATGTCCTGGAAAACCGTGCCGGTTAACTCCCTCGCATTGCGCTTGTCGGCGCTGTTCATTCTGGTGGCGATGGGCGTGTTTCTGGTTATCGGCTCGGCCCTTTACCGCCAGGTCGACCATAGCCTGGACATGCTCCCAGCGGCCGAGCTGGACGCCCGCTTCAGCGTGCTCGAATCCACCCTCAATCGCTACGGTACCCGCGAGCACTGGGCCAAGATCAGTAACAAGCTCAACCTGCTGAGCGAGGAAGACAAACGTATCCGCTTCTGGGTGGTCGGCAGCGACCCCGCGTTCGAATATGGCCAGCCCAGCGAACAGGTCCGCGCATTCGCCCAAGGCCCTGAAGGGATGCGCGACCTGCGCCTGCCTGACAGGCCTTACCCTTACAAGGTGCTGGTCAGCGAGTTGCCGGCCCTGGCAGGCCGCCCGCCCCTGCGGTTTCTGATCGCCATCGATACCGAGACCTTCTGGCAGGCCCAACACAGCCTGCTGGTGGCCATCATCGGGCTGGCGGTGCTCGGCGTGCTGCTGGCCTCGCTACTGGGCTACTGGGTAGCACGCATCGGCCTGCGCCCGCTGCTGGCGCTGTCCAACGAGGCCCAGGCCTTGGCCCCCCCGCGCCTGGATGGCCGCTTGCAAACCGTCAACCTGGCCCCGGAACTGGCGCAATTCGCCGGCGCATTCAATGCCGCGCTCGACCGGGTCAGCCAGGCCTATTCGCAGCTGGAAGCGTTCAACGCCGACGTTGCCCACGAACTGCGCTCGCCGCTGACCAACCTGATCGGCCAGACCCAGGTCGCCCTCACCCGGGGGCGCAGCGCCGAACACTACTTCGAGGTGCTGCAATCGAACCTGGAAGAGCTCGAACGCTTGCGCAACATCATCAACGACATGCTGTTCCTGGCCAGCGCCGACCAGGGCAGCAAAGCCACCGCCCTGACCGAGGTATCGCTGGCCGAAGAAGTGGCCACCACCCTCGATTACCTCGACTACATCCTCGAAGACGCCCAGGTCAGCGTCACCGTCAGCGGCGATGCCCAGGCCCCCATCGAAAAAGCCCACTTGCGCCGGGCATTGATCAACCTGCTGAACAACGCCGTGCAGCACACCGCGCCGCATCAGGTGATCGGCGTGCATATCGATGCCGGGCTGGAGCAGGTCAGCATTGCCGTGAGCAACCCCGGGCCGGCTATCGACGATGATCACCTGCCGCTGCTGTTCGAGCGGTTCTATCGGGTGGATGCGGCACGCAGCAACAGTGGCGGGGGCAACCATGGATTGGGGTTGGCCATCGTCAAGGCGATTGCCTTGATGCATGGGGGCGAAGTTTTCGTACGCAGCGAGGCAGGTGCCAACACCTTCGGCATTCGCCTGCCAAACGCTCAACTGCAGGGTTTTGCGCCGAAGGGGTGACGGTTTTTGCAGAGATAGTTACCTTTTGCGCAACAGTGCTTATCGTACCAGGCGCTGTTTCCAAGGCCATCAAGCGACTAACTTTAGCCCTGTCTCCATTAGCACTTGCAGCGCAAGAAGGTAGTTTCAACATGTCCAACAGTATGGGTATTGCCAGCGTTTTCGTTCTGTCTTCCCTGTTGTTGTCGCCCCTGGCCATGGCCGAAGAATCCCCGGCTTTCGTCGCCCGTAATGCAGAGCTGGCCGCTGTGCACCAGCAAGCCCAAGAGGCTGTCGCGCACAAGGTCGACGCAGGCAAAGATGCAGAACAGACAGCCTCCCGAGTCCATAGCGACGCCAATGCCGAAGGCTGATCGCGCACCACTACCGCTCCCGTTTCCCCCCGGCTACACCATGGGCACCCCCGGCGCCGATATGTTAGCCTTTTAAAGCCGCTGCCGATCAGCGGCTTTTTTTATGTGCGTTGACGATCAGCCCGGCCGTTATTTCTCTAACAAGAAAGTTGCACATTCAAAAATAAAAACTGCCCCACCGTCAGACCAAAGGAGCTAGTACCGGTGCCTTCCGCGTTTCGTTTTACCCCGTTGTTCATTGCATTGACTGCAACGATTCCCTTCGCCGCCCAGGCAGATGAAGACAAGGCTGATGGCTTCATCGAAGGTTCGTCATTCAACCTGCATTTTCGCAATGCCTACTTCAACCGCGACAACCACAACCGCGGCGTGCGCGACACCCGCGAGTGGGGCCAGGGCGCGGTTGCCCGCTTTGAATCGGGCTACACGCCCGGCGTAGTCGGCTTTGGCCTCGATGCGCACGCCATGCTGGGCCTTAAGCTCGATGGCGGTGGCGGCCATGCCGGCACCAGCATCCTGCCCAAGCACGTGAAGGACAACGGTGAACTGGGCGCTGCCCCCCACGCGTTCTCCACCGCAGGCGCGGCGGTCAAGCTCAAGGCCTTCGACACAGAACTCAAAGCCGGTGACCTGTTCCTGACCAACCCGGTGATCGCCGGTGGCGAAACCCGCATGCTGCCGCAAACCTTCCGGGGCGTCAGCCTGACCAACACCAGCGTCGACGGCCTGCTGCTCGAAGGCGGCCAGGTCAGTTTCACCAAGCCGTACAACCAGAGCGGCCACCGCCGCATCGACACTTACTACGGCTTGCTGGATGAGCAGGACAAAAGCAAGCATCTGAACTGGGCGGGCGCGTCGTGGAGCGGCACCGAGAACATCACGGCCAACCTTTATGCCGCCGAGCTGAAGGACATCTGGAACCAGTACTACGCTGATTTCGACTACATCTATGTGGTCAACGACCTGGTCAGCCTCAACCCGGGCGTGCACTTCTACCACACCCAGGACACCGGCCAGGCGCTGCTGGGCAAGATCGACAACAACACCTACAGCGTGCACTTCACCGTCAACGCCGGCTACCACAACGTCACTGCTGCCTACCAGCGGGTCAATGGCGACACGCCGTTCGACTACATCAACCTGGGCGATAGCGTGTACCTGGACAACTCGCGCATGTACTCGGACTTCAACGCGCCCAACGAGCGTTCGTGGAAGCTGCAGTACGGTTATGATTTCACCGGCCTTGGCATGCCTGGCCTGACCACTAGCGTGTCGTACTCGCGCGGCGAGGCGGACCTGTCCAAGGCTGACCAGAACAACACCCACTACGACTACTACCGCGCCGACGGCAAGAACGCCCAGCACTGGGAACGTGACCTGGATGTGAAGTACGTGTTCCAGGAAGGCGACTTCAAGGACCTGTCGGTACTGGTGCGCTATGCCGTACATCGCGGCGGCCAGGGCTATGCGTCGATCGACAGCAACAGCGATAACGACGAACTGCGGGTGATCGTCGATTATCCGTTGAACGTGTTCTGACCTGAGGCCGGCGATAGCCTGGGGCCGCTTCGCGGCCCATCGCCGGCAAGCCGGCTCCCACCGGGACCGCGCCAGCTTTTAGACGTTGAGCATGGCAGTTCCTGCCACAGGACGGGCGTCTACTTCTGGAAATTGGCAAAGCGCAACCTGAAGAGCTGCGCGGTCGCGGTGGGAGCCGGCTTGCCGGCGATGGGCTGCGCAGCAGCCCCCTGCTCGATTCCGTCGGACAAATCTTGTCCGACAATCACCACTTCCCTAGAATATCGCCCGCCGCAACCGGCCCTGCCTCAGCAGTAGCGCGAATGCCCACTCGATTACCGCGTCTCGCCCTCTACAGGTCGCACCCCGAACTGATCCTCAATCTGGGCAGTTGCATCGCCGTGCTCGCCATCGTGGGCATCGTCGGTTACCTGCTGGGGCGTGAGCGTGAGAGTGTCGAACAATCGGCCGTGCGCTCCTCCAGCAATATCGTCCAACTGATCGAAAGCGACATTCTGCGCAACGTCGAACTTTATGACCAATCCCTGCGCGGGCTGATCTGGGCCGTGCAGCACCCCGAACTGCTGCAGGTCACGCCCAGCCTGCGCCAGCAGATCCTTTTCAACCAGACCTTCGCGGCCCCGGTGCGCGGCGATATTCTGTGGCTCAATGCCAATGGCGACGTCGTGGCCGACTCCACCAGCGTGACCCCGCGCCAAGCCAATTTCGCCGATACCTTCGACTTCCGGGCCCATCGCCGCGACCCTGACCTGGGGTTGTTGATCAGCCCGCCATTCAAGGCGCGGCTCGGCGACCTTGACTGGTGCATCAGTTTCAGCCGGCGCATCTCCGCAGCCGATGGCAGCTTTGCCGGGCTGGCCGCCGGCGCCCTGCGCCTCTCCTATTTCAACGAACTGTTCCAGCGCCTTGATATCGGCCATGAAAGCAGCATCAACCTGCTCAACGTCGATGGCCAACTGCTCGCCCGCCAGCCACAACGCGACCAAGACCCGTTGATCGGCACCAGCTTCGCCGACCGGCCCAACTTCAAGCGCATCCTCGGCGAGCGCAGCGGCAGCTTTACAGCCCGCTCCAGTTTCTATGGCACCCAGCGCATGTACACCTTCGCCCGGGTCGCCGACCTGCCGTTGATCGTACTGGTGGTGCACTCAAGCGATGAGGTGTTCCAGTCATGGCGCCGCACGGCGTTGGTGGTCAGTATCGCCACCGGCGTGCTGTGCATCGGTATTCTCTGGCTTACCCTGCTGCTGGGTCGCGAATTGCGCCGCAGGCATGAGGCTGAACAGGGCCTGGCCACATTGGCGGCAACCGATAGCCTGACCGGCCTGGCCAACCGCCGCCGGCTGGATCAGGTGCTGCGCCAGGAATGGGCGCGCGCCCAGCGCAACCGCAGACCGTTGGCCGTGCTGATGGTGGATGTGGATCACTTCAAGGCATTCAACCAGCGCCACGGGCACGCCGGGGGCGATCATGCGTTACGAGAAGTGGCCAAGACGATCGAACAGTGCATACGACGCCCGGCAGACTTGGCGGCGCGATACGGGGGGGAGGAATTTCAAGTGGTTTTGCCGGAAACCGAACTGTCCGGTGCCCGTCTGCTGGCGGAGAGGATCCGTACCCATGTCGAGGCACTGGCACCTTTTGCCGATGATGCACACGCGGTGACGGTGAGCATCGGCATCAGCGTCCACACCCCCGGCACCCAGCAAGATCTGGCGACCATGCTGGGTGCCGCGGATGAGGCGCTCTACCGGGCCAAAGCCAAGGGCCGAAACCGGGTAGAGGGCCCTGAGGATTAGGAGCGGGCGCGTGCGGCGTTGCGCAGTGCCTTCACCTGGTCATGGTTACGCTGTACGCCCTGCAGTTGCTTTTCAACGAGCATATAGCTCTGGTCGGTGGCAGAACGGCCCAGCTTGACCAGTTTCTCACGGGCTTCCTTGTAGGCTTTGAGGGCATGGTCTTCGCCGCGTTCTACTTCGTTGAGCACGGCCTCGTCATCCTTACCGGTAACCATCGACTTCAGGTTCACCCAGCCGCGGTGCAGGTCGCCGCTGATGCTGGTGGAGGTTTCCGGGTCGCCGCCCAGGCGACGCACTTCACTCTGCAGTTCGCTTGCTGCATTGCCGCACTCGCCAGCGCGTTGGGCGAAGAAGGATTTCAGCTCCGGGTTTTTCACATCCTCAGCCGAAGTTCTGAAGCCTTTCTCGCCGTCCTTGCTGTACTCGATCAGGTCGTTAAGCACGTTGATTACGTCTTTGTTGAGGTCGCTCATGGCTGTAACTCCTTGGCAGGTAATAGTCATGTAAACAGGAGCAGCCTTCGTGCCAAACCGACCATTAAATAAAAATTCTTAAAAAACAATAAGTTGCTTGAAGAGTGGAAACCATGGAAAACGGCGTTATGCATGATTGCCGCTTGGGTGCTCGTGCAGATTGCAGTATGGTCGGCGCACGTCTACTGCCAGGTCTTACCGATGAAACCGGAAACCCTCGAACTGCTGGTAATCCGCACCATGCCCTTTGGCAAATACCAAGGCCGGATCATCGCCGACTTGCCGGGTGACTACCTGGCATGGTTTGCGCGCAAGGGGTTTCCGGCGGGTGAGCTGGGCGGGTTGCTGGCGTTGATGCACGAGGTCGATCACAACGGCCTGGGGGATCTGCTGGTGCCGCTGCGGCAAAAGCACCGGCGCTGAGCCTGTTGCGGACCCAGATGCGCGTGGGTCCCGTTGAGCTATATCTGCGCTATGGGGGCTGCTGCGCAGCCCATCGCCGGCAAGCCGGCTTGTATGGTTAGACTTGAAGGGGTGGTGGGACTAAATGCCGGATTCTGACTGTTGACGCAGTACAGACTGTGGGAGACATCGCCCCACCCCTTCCACCAAAGCGCCGATAAAGAATGCATCGTTTGCAAACGACGATAGAAGCAAGCCAGCGCCTCTTGGTGAAAACCCTTCAAGCTCAAAAACCATAACGCGAGGAGCCGCCCATGGCAATGCAGGTAAACAAACTGATCGTGGGTGCGGATGTCGCAAAAGCCGAATTAGTGATTCATCACGATGATCGTGATGAAATTATCAGGCTGAAAAATACCAAGCCCGAAATCAAAAGCTGGCTAAAGCAACAGCCCCTCGGCACTGCAATCGCTGTTGAGGCGACCAATGTCTACCATCTGGACCTGGTTGAGCTAGCCCATGGCTTCGGTTTCGACGTTTATGTCATCGATGGTTTCCAACTGAGCAACTACAGGAAAAGTGTTGGAGGGCGGGTTAAAACTGACCCCTCTGATGCTCGGTTGCTGTCCCGATTTTTGAAAAACGAGGGCGACGATCTTCGTCCTTGGACCCCGCCTCCTGCTGTCTACGGCAAGCTTCAGAGCCTCCTTCGACGCAGAGCTGTCTTGGTGACTGCTCGCACTGCATTAGCTCAGAGCTGGACAAACGAAAGCCTGCTGAAGGCCGCCTTCAAAACCTTCGTAACATCGATAGATCGGCTGGATCAGCTGATACAAAAAAAGATTAAGGAAGTGCTACGAGAGGCTGGGCTGCACGAGCAAGTTGCCCGCTGTCAGGCGGTAGAGGGAATTGGGTTTCTTACCGCTACAGCCCTGGTAATGGCTTTTGTAAGGGGCGAGTTCAAGAGCAGTGATTCGTACATCGCATTCCTGGGAATGGACCTACGGGTTAATGATTCTGGAGAGAAGAATGGACGTCGTCGGCTCACCAAGCGCGGCTGCTCGGAAATCCGTCGTTTGCTGCATAACGCAGCAATGGCGGCCAGCAGGTCGGCCGCTTGGAAAGGGGTATATGAGCAGTACAGAAACAGCGGTAAGGCAACGACCCAGGCGTTGGTAATTCTGGCCAGGAAGCTCGCACGAGTGGCATTCGCCCTGATGAGAAATCAGGACGAATACGTTACCAAAGGCGGGAAAATGGCTTGCTGATAACCATAGAATCTCCCACCCCGACCGCGCAGCGCTTCAGACCTGCGTTGTACCTGTGCAAGCAACTGTCTTGCTCAACGTCTAAAAGCTGGCGCGATTGGACTGCCCCCAAGAAGCTGGCCACCGATCCAACCCTTGCCCTCGGGAGGCCTGGTGAACCTAGGGGGCCGGCGTGCCAGCGCTGAGGCCAGTGATGGTCGAACCACCTAGCCCTTGGCCGGCGCCACGACCATTTCCACCCGCTCGCTCTTTTTAATCAGCGCATACACCACCGCTGTCAGCAGGCTACCCGCGACGATGGCCAGCAGGTACAGCAGCGCATGGTTGATCGCGTTGGGAATCAGCAGCACGAACAGCCCGCCATGGGGCGCCATCAGCTTGCAACCGAAGTACATCGACAGTGCGCCGGTCAACGCGCCGCCGGCAATACTTGCCGGGATGACCCGCAGCGGGTCTTTGGCAGCGAAAGGGATGGCGCCTTCGGAAATGAAGCACAAACCCAGCACCAGAGCGGCCTTGCCGGCCTCGCGCTCGGTTTGGGCGAACTTGCGCCGGGCCAGGAACGTGGCGATACCGAGGCCGATCGGCGGCACCATGCCCGCCGCCATGGTCGCCGCCATCGGCGCGTAGCTCGAGGATGCCAGCAGCCCTACCGAAAAGGCATAGGCCGCTTTGTTGATCGGCCCGCCCAGGTCGATGCACATCATCCCGCCAAGCAGCAGCCCCAGGAGGATGGCGTTGGTGGTGCCCATGCTGTCGAGAAACTGCGTCAGGCCTTCGAGCATGGCAGCCACCGGCTGGCCGACCACATAGATCATCACCAGGCCTGTGAACAGGCTCGCCAGCAGCGGAATGATCAGGATCGGTTTGAGTGCATCGAGGCTGCTCGGCAGGCGTGCCCAGCGGGCAATGGCTTTGGCGCTGTAACCGGCGAGAAAACCCGCGACGATACCGCCGATGAAACCGGCCCCCAGGGTGCTGGCCAGCAGGCCGCCGATCATGCCGGGCGCAAGGCCCGGGCGGTCGGCGATGGACCAGGCGATGTACCCCGCCAGCAACGGCACCATCAGCTTGAATGCAGCCTCGCCGCCGATCTGCATCAATGCCGCCGGCAGGGTGCCCGGCTCCTTGTAGGCCTCGATACCGAAGACGAACGACAGAGCGATCAGCAAGCCGCCAGCCACCACCATCGGCAGCATGAACGAAACACCTGTCAGCAGGTGTTTATAAACACCGGTTTTCTCGCCTTTGCCGGCACTTGCAGCGGCTGCAGTGTCACCTGCGCTTTCCACCTTGGCTTCGGCCAGGGCCTTGTCCAGCGTGGCACGGGCCTGCTTGAGGGCGATGCCGGTTCCGCAACGGTAGATACGCTTACCGGCAAAACGCGCGGTGGGCACTTCGATATCGGCAGCCAGCAGCACCACGTCGGCTTCGGCGATGGCCTGGGCCGACAGCGGGTTACGCGCACCGACCGAACCTTGGGTTTCTACGGTGAGTTGATAGCCAAGCTGTTGCGCTGCCTGCTGCAACGCTTCGGCTGCCATGAACGTATGCGCCACGCCAGTCGGGCAGGCAGTGACCGCAACGACCTTGGCCCCAGCAGTGGCCATCGGCTGTTCGGCCTGATGAGTAACGGCCTGTACCTGGGCCTTCGCCGCCGCCTCGTCGAGGAAACCTTCACGGTCGGCCAGCGCTTGCGCCGGTGTGCTCTGGAACAAACGCTTGCCGGCGAAGCGGGCCAGGTCGACCGGCCCGGTGCTGACAACCAGCACCCAGTCAGCATCCGCGATCTGCGCGGCGCTCAGTTGGCGGTCGGGATGTTCGGCATCCTGCACTTCCACGCAGGTTTTCCAACCGCGGCGCTGGGCGGCAGCGGCCAGCAGGCGCGCACTCAGCACGCTGGACACCTGGCCGTTCGGGCAGGCGGTGACAATGGCAATGTTCATCGGCGAGCCTCTTGTTGTTCTGTCAGTTGCACGGCGGCCTCCAGGCGCGCCAGTTGCTCGCGGTCACGGATACCGAAACCGACCTGGGTCACGGCCTGGGCGGCGATGGCCGTGGCGCGGCGCAGGGTCTGCAAAGGCGCCTCAGCCAGCAGCAAGCCGTGAACCATGCCGGCTACCAGCGAGTCGCCCGCGCCGACCGTGCTGGCAACACGCACTTGCGGTGGCTGGGCGTGCAGCGTGCGGCCAGCCGTGAACCAGCTGACGCCCTGCTCCCCTGCCGACACCACTACATGCTCGACACCCGTGGCCAGCAGCCGTTGGGCGGCAGCCTGCTGTTCGGCGGCGCTGTGCACGTCAAGGCCAAGCACTTCGCCCAGTTCTTCGGTGTTGGGTTTGACCAGCCAAGGGGCGCTGTCCAGGCCTGCGCGCAGGGCCGCACCGCTGCTGTCGAGGGCAACCTTCAGGCCTTGGCCCTTGAGCTGTTCGAGCAACCGGGCGAACCAATCAGGGCTGATACCGCGTGGCAGGCTCCCCGCCACCACCACGGCGTCATGTTGGGGAGCCACCTGCTCAAGCAGGCGCAGCAGGGCCTCGCAAGCAGCCTCATCGACCTGCGGGCCTTGGCCATTGATATCGGTCACACGGCCATCGGCTTCGACCAGTTTGAGGTTGCTGCGTGTCTCGCCCGGCACACGCACGAAGCAATCGGCAAAGCCGCGCCATTGGATCAACGCCTCGAACGGTTGCAGGTTGTCCTGGCCCAGGAAACCACCGACGGTCACGCTGTGCCCAAGGTCGGCCAGTACCTGGGCCACGTTCAACCCTTTACCCGCGGCATGGCTGTGCTGGTCCTGGGCGCGGTTGACGTGCCCGGTGCGCAGCGCATCGAGGCTTACGGTGATGTCCAGCGCCGGGTTCAGGGTCAGGGTAAGGATCTTGGCCATTCAGTAACGCTCCACCAGCGCGCGAACCGCTGCGGCGCTGTCCTGTTGCAGGGCCTCGCGCGCCAGGGCGCGGGCCGTCTGGTGATCGGCCTGGCGAACCAGTGCCTTGACTTCGGCAACGCTGCGCGCGGCCACGCTCAGTTCGTCCACGTCCAGGCCCAGCAGCACCGCCACCGCCTGCGGGTCGGCGGCCAGTTCACCGCACACGCCTACCCACTTGCCCTCGGCATGGGCGGCGCGCACGGTCATGTCGATCAGGCTCAGCACCGCCGGGTGCAGGCCGTCGGCCTGGGCCGATAGGCTGGGGTGGCCACGGTCGATGGCCAAGGTGTACTGGGTCAGGTCGTTGGTGCCAATACTGAAAAAGTCCACTTCGCGGGCCAGTTGTGGCGCCAGCAACGCGGCGGACGGCACTTCGACCATGATGCCCAGTTGCAGGTCGGCTACCGGGATTTCTTCACGCAGGCGCTCGACCATGGCCCTCGCCTCACGCCATTCGTGCACCTGGCCGACCATCGGGAACATGATGCGCAACGGGCGCTGATCGGCGGCGCGCAGCAGGGCTCTGAGCTGGTCTTCCATGATCTGCGGGCGCTGCAAGGTCAGGCGCACGCCGCGCACACCGAGAAACGGGTTTTCCTCGGCAGCGATCGGCCAATAGGGCAACGGTTTGTCCCCGCCCACATCGAGGGTGCGCACGACCAGGGGTCGCCCGCCCAGCCCATCCAGCACACGGCGGTACTCGGCTTCCTGGGTGGCGACATCCGGCGCCTGCGAGTGGGCCATGAAGATCAGCTCGGTGCGCAGTAGGCCGATACCTTCGGCGCCCTGCTCCACCACCTTGTCGATGCCGCCGCTCTGGCCGATGTTGGCGAACACCTCGACGGCATGGCCATCGCGGGTTACCGCGGGCTCATGACGGTTGGCCCAGGCAGCTTGCAGACGCTGTTCGCGCAGGTCGCGCTCGGCCAGCGCACGTTGCAGCTCATCGGCTGGCGGGGCGACGCTGACCACGCCGCGCTGGCCATCGAGCAACAGCGGCGTACCGGGTTCGAGCAGCAGAAGCGCCGCCCCCGCGCCGACCACCGCCGGGATGCCCAGGGCCCGCGCGACGATCGCACTGTGTGCGGTTGCGCCGCCATGGGCGGTGACGATACCGGCAACCCGCGCCGGGTCCAGGCGGGCAACATCCGAGGGGCCGACTTCGCCCATCACCAGCACATAAGGTTGATCAGGCTCGGCCTGCGTCTGCACACCGCACAGCTGCGCCAACACCCGGCGGCCGATGTCTCGCAGGTCGGCGGCACGCTCGGCGAGCAGCGCATCATGCAGCGCCTCCTGTTCGCGGGCCGCCGCTTCGATAACGGCCATCCACGCGGCGGCGGCGCTCTCACCCTGGGCCAGACGCAGCTCGACATCGTCGGCCAGTGCAGGGTCGGCGAGCATTTCCTGATGGGTGACGAAGATCTCGCCAACGGCCTTGTCGCTACGCTGCACCAAGGCCTGCAACTCGGCGTTCACTGTCTCCAGTGCCCGGCGTAGCTTGGCCCGCTCCTGCGCCGGCGATTCGCCACGCAGGGGGTAATCGATGTCGCGCTCGACGCAGACGTGGGCGGGCCCACTGGCAATGCCCGGGGCCGCAGCCACCGCCTGGATACGGCTACCGGCAGCCGGCGCCTGCAACACCTCGACAGGCGCGGGGCTCACCGCAGCGGTGGTTTTCGGCAAAGGCTCGACATCCTCACCCAAGCCCTGCTCGATTGCCGCCAGCAGTGCTGGCAAAGCATCAGCGGCAATGGACGGCTCGGCCAGCAGCTCCAGTTCCTGGCCACGGCGTGCGCCGAGGCTGAGCAGCTTGCTCAGGCTCTTGACCGACACCGCAGGTTGCGCGCTGTCCAGCACTCGCAGGCGGATTTCGCCCTCGAAACCCTTGGCCAACTGCGCGAGGATTTTTGCCGGGCGGGCGTGCAGGCCATGTGGATTGGCCAGCACGATACGGGCGCTGGGCCAGTCAGGCGCGGTCTCGCCACCGAGCACCTCCAGTACCGCGCGGCTGCTGGTGGCCTGGTAAAGCGTTTGCCCACGCCCCTCGATCAGTACCTCGCACAGGCGCTCGAGCAGCGCCTGGTGGGCTGCGCCGAGGCTGGCCAGGCAAAACAGGCCATTCAGTGGCTGGTCGCGGTAGCGCAGCGGCTGCTGGGGAGTGACGAAGGCCAGGCCTGGCTGACGGACCTGCCGCTCGCTGTGCAGCCACCAGAGCCCCTCGCCCAGGGGCAGAGGCTCGGCCTGCTGCAGCACAGCGGCAAAACCATTGTCGACACACCCGGCACGTTGCAACAGGCGGGCACCGCGCCAGGCCAACTCGTCGAAGTCTTCGGCGGGCAGGTTCAGGCTGACCAGTTGCGCATCCAGCGCCAGCGCCTGGGGTGCACCCTGCAGCAGCTTGAGCAGCGCTTCGGCGGAACTGGCACGGCGCAGGGCTTCGGCCAGGTCGGTTTCGCCCAGGGCGCGGGTCAGCAATTGCAGCAAACGCAGGTGCTCGTCGGAGCGTGCGGCAATGCCGATGGCCAGGTAGACGATCTGCCCGTCCCCCCAGTCCACGCCGTCAGGAAACTGCAGCAAGCGCACGCCAGTGGCGTACACCAGGTCGCGGGTCTGCGGCGTGCCGTGGGGGATGGCGATACCTTGGCCCAGGAATGTGGACCCTTGCGCTTCGCGCGCCTGCAGGCCCTGCAAATACCCTTCGGCGACCAGGCCGTCAGCGACCAGTCGATCCGCCAGCAGGCGCAGGGCCTGGCCTTTGTCGGTAGCCGTCTGGCCCATGGCTATCTGCTCTTTGGCGAGCTCGAGCATGACCTTCTCCTTTTGCAGCCCCTGCGCGCACTTTTGCACCGGGTACTGAGGTATTGTTGTGAAATTCACGTATTCAGCCAGTCAAAGGCCTTGCACGAGCGGCAGGCAAGGCAGAAAAATGAATAGCTGAAACGTTTAATCTGACCAAGCGGCCACGTTACTCGATAATCTTCCGGGGAAAAAGCCCCATCCTGTCGGACAATTGCGACAATGGTCGTCTGCGCGTGGCGACCAGCCCGGGTCAAACTGCCCGGTCTGGTGGTATAGCCCGCCCCGGTAATAACAAGGAAAATTCGGTGAAACTCAGCGATATCGCCCGTCTGGCTGGTGTGTCCGTGACCACTGCCAGCTACGTCATCAATGGCAAGGCCGAACAGCAGCGCATCAGCAACAGCACCGTCGAGCGGGTGCGTGCGGTGGTCGAGGCCCACGGCTTCACGCCCAACCCCCAGGCTGCGGGCCTGCGCAGCCGGCATACCCGTACCTTGGGCTTCATTCTGCCGGACCTGGAAAACCCCAGCTACGCTCGCATTGCCAAGCAGCTGGAGCAAGGCGCCCGCGCCCGTGGCTATCAACTGCTGATCGCCAGCAGCGATGACCGGCCCGACAGTGAGCGCCAACTGCAGCAACTGTTTCGTGCCCGGCGTTGCGATGCCTTGTTCGTCGCCAGTTGCCTGCCCCCGGAAGATGACAGCTACCGTGAACTGCAGGACAAGGGCCTGCCGGTGATCGCCATTGACCGGCGCCTGAACCCGGCACACTTCTGTTCGGTCATCAGCGATGATCGCGATGCCAGCCGCCAGTTGGCCGATAGCCTGCTGGCCACGGCACCGCGCAGCATCGCGCTGATCGGCGCGCGCCCGGAGCTGTCGGTCAGCCAGGCCCGTGCGGGCGGCTTCGACGAAGCGATGCAGGGTTTTAGCGGGGACGTGCGCCGTTATCAGGGCGAGGCATTCAGCCGCGAATGCGGCCAGCGCTTGATGCAGCAGCTGATCGACGAGCTGGGCGGCCTGCCGGATGCCTTGGTCACGACGTCCTACGTGCTGCTGCAAGGCGTGTTCGACACTCTGCAGGCGCGCCCGGCCGATTCGCGCCTGCTGCACCTGGGCACCTTCGGTGACAACCAGTTGCTCGATTTCCTGCCGCTGCCGGTCAATGCCATGGCCCAGCAACATGGCCTGATCGCCGCCACCGCCCTGGAGCTTGCCTTGGCGGCCATCGAGGACAAACGCTACGAACCCGGCGTGCATGCCGTCGCCAGAACCTTCAAGCAACGTATCACTGTGGCCTGAACATGCGCCTGATCGACACGCACACCCACCTTGACTTCCCCGACTTCGATGCCGACCGCACGCGTTTGCTGGCCAGTGCGCAGGGGCGTGGGGTGGAGCGCATGGTCGTGCTGGGGGTTGATCAGGCCAATTTCCAGCGGGTGTGGGACCTGGCCTGCAGCGATGAGCGCGTGCGCGCAGCGCTTGGGTTGCATCCGGTCTACCTGGAGCAGCATCGCCCCGAGCACCTGGTGCAGTTGCGTCAATGGCTTGAACGTCTGGATGGTGATCCGCGGCTATGCGCCGTGGGCGAATTCGGCCTGGACTACTACATCGAAACGCTGGACAAGGCGCGCCAGCAAGCGCTGTTCGAAGCACAATTGCAGATGGCCTGTGACTTCGAACTGCCCGCCCTGCTCCACGTGCGCCGCAGCCATGCTCAGGTGATCGCCACGCTCAAGCGCTACAAGCCGGCGCGGGCAGGGATCATCCACGCCTTCGCCGGCAGTTACGAAGAAGCGCGCGAATACATCAAGCTGGGTTTCCGCCTGGGGCTGGGTGGCGCCGCAACCTGGCCGCAGGCTGTGCGCTTGCGCAAGACCCTGCCGCGCCTGCCGCTGGAGAGCATCGTGCTGGAGACCGACGCCCCGGACATGGCCCCGGCGATGTTTGCCGGTGAGCGAAACAGCCCGGAGCATCTGCCAGAGATCGCCCAGGCATTGGCCGAGGTGATCGGCATTGATGTGCAGTTGCTGGCCGAGGCCAGCAGCACAAATGCCTGTGAGTTGTTTGGCTGGTAGTCCTGGCACAGGCTCGGCCCGTGCACAGGCCGGCACTGGCTAAACCCTGAACGCGCCAATCAAGCGTTTCAACTCCACCACCTGCTCCGACAATGCCCGGCTGGCATCCTCGGTCTGGCAAGCGCCCAACGAGGTGTCCTGCGCCGCCTGGTTGATCGCCACGATGTTCTGGTCAATGTCATGGGCCACCGCCGTCTGCTGCTCTACCGCCGCCGCTATCTGCTGGTTCTGCTCAACGATGCCGCCCACCGCGCCAAGGATGTTGCCAAGCGCCTGTTGCACCTGGCGTGCCTCCTCGACCGTGCCCGCAGCCATCTGATGGCTGCTGCCCATGGCGCGAACCGCTGCCCCGACACCGTCCTGCAAACGCTGGATCATCTGCGCTATCTGCGCAGTGGAGTCCTGGGTACGTTTGGCCAAGGTACGCACTTCATCAGCGACCACGGCAAACCCGCGCCCTTGCTCACCGGCCCGGGCCGCCTCGATTGCAGCGTTGAGTGCCAGCAGGTTGGTCTGCTCAGCGATACTGCGGATCACCTCAAGGACCTGGCTGATCGCCTGGCTGTCGTCAGCCAGCTGATTGATCGCCAACACGGTCTGGTCGATTTCGGCAGCCAGCCGGCCAATGCTGCCTTGCTGCTCTTGCACCAAGGTGCGGCCATTGGCACTTTCGTGATTGACCTGCTGTGCACCATCGGCGGCCAAGGCAGCACTGCGCGCCACCTCCTGCGCAGTGGCGCTCATCTGGTTCATCGCCGTGGCCACCTGCTCGATCTGTTCACGCTGGCCGCTGACGGACTGGCTGCTGCGTGCCGATACGGCCAATACCTGCCCGGCCTGCGCTTCGACCGCCACAACGGTGTGGCCAACCTGCTCGATCAGGCAACGGATCCGGCGCACGGTTTCGCTGAAGCCCTGCGCCAGTTCGCCCAGTTCATCGCGGCTGTGGGCGTTGAAACTGACCGTCATGTCACCGGCCGCCACCTTGTCCATCGCGCCACCCAGCTTGCGCAGCGTCGTGCGGGTCGACACATAAAAGCCGCCGTAGAGGTAGAGGATCAGCGCGAAGACGCCTGCCAGCACCGCCACCAGGGCGACCATGCGCAGGCGCTGCTGGCCAAGACGCTCCTGCAACTGCAGCTGCAGATGCCCAAGCACTTGTTCGTTCAGTTGGTAGGTGTGAGCCATCAGCTCACTCACCTGTTGATAGAAGGGGAGCCAGGGCGCATCCAGGGTTTCAGCGACCACCACACGCTCTTCGAACAACGCGGCGGCTTGTTTGACGGAAGCTTTGCTGGCCTGCGCAGCGGCGGTCATGGCCGCAGGGACGCCAGGGTCACTGGCCAGGGCTTCATCCACCCGCATGCCATAGTCCGCCGCCAAACGCTCCAGGCGCTGCAGCAAGTCTTCGAAGCGCACGCTGCCGGACGAGTCGATGAACCCTCGGCCAAGTGCAATGGCGCCCATCGCCCTGCCCTCGCCCAGGGCCAGGGTCACCTGTGCGGTGGCGGTGCCGAGCAATTCGCTCAACTGGCGCACCGAAACCTGGCTGTCCTGGCTCAGGCCGGACTGGCTGGCCACCAATTTGCTCAGCACCTGTACTTGGCCCAGCAGTTTGTCGAAGAGGGCGACCTTGGCCTGCAAAGAGGTTTCGGCCTGGGCACTGGCAAAAGCGCCGGCCAGCTCGTCGAGCTTTGCCTGAGGAACCGACTCATGGCCTTGCAGGGCCTGCACCTGAGCCTGGACCTTGTCCTGCAAGGCAGCGATGCGCGACTCCAGGTCGCCGGCCTGGCCCGACTGCCCGAGCACGGCATTGATCTGCATGAGGTTGCCGAGGGTTTCCATGTCGGCGCGCAATACCAGGCTGCCACTCAATGGGGTGATGCCCTGCAATTGAGCACGGGTTGCCTGGAACTGCTGATAGGCGTCGCGCACCAGGTAGCTGCTGGTGGCGAGCATGGGCAGGAAGAACAGGGCGCTGATGAGGCTGAACTTCTGGCCGAAGCTCAGCCGGTTCATCAGTGCGATTGCCGGGTAGAGCAGACGCTTCACGGGGCACCTCCTTGAATTCTTGTTGTTCTGCGAGGGGTAGCACTAGGCCACCTGTATAACGCAGATCGAACCGGAGGTTTGTAACTTAAGGTTAACCGGCGCTCAGACCAGCACCGTCCACAGCGCAAAGCCCGCGTACCACAGCACCGCACAGCGCAGCAGCAGCTCCCACAGGCTATCGAGCCGGGCCACACCACGCTGGCTGTCCTCTTGCTCGGGAATGTCATCGGCAACCCGCCCGACCCTGGCCACCAGGTGCCCGGCGCTGATATGCCAGTTGAGCAGTTCGTGCAGCATCACGCGGGTCACTGCGACGAAATTGCCAACCAGGGCAAAACTCAGGGCCAGCACGCGCACTGGAAGCCAGTCCATGATGTGCCGCAGCTGCTCGGCACGGGCCTTCAGCGCAGGTTGGCTACTGTTATCGCCTGTCAGCGCCAGCAAGCGATAGGCCAACGCCGCCCCGGGGCCGAGCACGAAGTACCAGAAGATCACAGCGAAGAAACTCTGATAGGCCTGCCACAACAGGTAGCCTTGCACGCGCACCAGCAACACCTGGGCTTCATCAGCCTCCAGGCCCAGGTCGCGCTCGGCCACATGCAGCGCGGCCTGGTCGTCGCCGCGCCGCCAGGCATCGCGAAGCGGGCCCAAGGCAGCCTTGGCATCGCCGCGGCCCAGGCTGTAGATCAGCACCAGCAGGTGCACTGGCAGCGCCAGCAACCCATAGGCCACCGGGTCGAGCACGTGCAGCAGCAACACCAGCACCGCCACGGGTGCAAGCACCAGGATGGCCAGGCTCCACCAGGGATGCACCCGCCCGCTGCGTTCCAGGCGCACCAGCTCGCCCAGGAAGAAGCCATCGCGCTGTACCTGATGGCGCAGCGCCGAGAACTTCTCGACCCACAACGCCAGTATCAACACCAGAAAACTCATGCCTTGTCCTCGTTGTGCTGCACGGCGGCGCGGTAACGCTGCCAGTCGAATGCCGGGCCGGGATCGGTCTTGCGCTGCGGGGCAATGTCGCTATGGCCACGGATCCGGCCCAGGTCGATAGCTGGCCAGGCCGCCTGAATCTGCCGGGTGAGTTGTTCCAGCGCCCTGTACTGGGCATCGCTGTAAGGCAGGTCGTCGGTACCTTCCAGCTCGATACCGATGGAAAAGTCGTTACAGCCTTCTCGGCCGTCAAAACACGACACCCCCGCATGCCAGGCACGGTCCAGCAACGACACGAACTGGGTCACCGCACCGTCGCGCTCCACGAACAGGTGCGCCGATACGGTCAGGTGGCTGATGCTGGCAAAGTAGGGATGTTCGTTGGGGTCCAGGCGGTTCTGGAAGAACTGTTGGACTTTGCCGCTGCCGAAGCAGGCCGGCGGCAGGCTGATGTTGTGGATCACCAGCAGGGAAATCGATTCGCCCTCGGGTCGCGCGTTGAAGTTCGGCGAAGGGCAGTGGGTGATTCCGTTTCCGTGGAACCAGCCGGTGGCACGGTCCAATTGCATGGGGCAGTTCCTGAAGAACGCTAGGTACAGAGGCGCAGTATGCCCTGCCAGTATCGCGCTTTGCATGTGAATCTGCAGCAGCAGGTCAATGAACCTGCTGCTGGCGCAAGCTTTCCAGCACGCTCTCCAGTGCCCGCTCGAACAGCAGGCCGTCGTCCAGTAGCCGCACCTCACCAAGGCGCAGTGCTTGAGCGAGGCCCAGCAGGTTCCACTCGCGTACCTTCATGCCGGTGCGGTTGGCGAATACCAGGCGGTCACTGCTGTCGATACGCGCCACCAGTTTGCAGCGCAACGGCTCGTCATCGTCGAGCACTTCTATCCACGCGCCGATGCGCAGGCGTTGTACCGCACGCAGCTGCGCGGTGTGCTCGTCGTGCGGGTGCAGCGGCGCACAAGCGGGCTCTTCGGCCATTGCCAGCACGATGTCCTCAGCCACCAGCACTTCGGCCAGGGCCTGATCGTCTGGGGTAGGCGGCAGTTGGGCCCCGGCGCAGGCACGCAGGTGCAGTTGCTCGAGCTGCTGGAAAAAGTCGCGGGTCGACTGCGAGTCCAGCGCCACGCCGGCCAACCCCTCGCGCAATGCCTTGAGCAGGCCGGGCACTTGCTGCAGCAGGGCCTGCGGATCACGCCGGGGGAGGATGCTGGCGAGCAAAGTGTCCATGGTCGCAAGGGCGTTGATCCACGCCGAGGAGCCCTCACCTTGTTTGAGCCATGCCAGCAGCAGCACCTGGCTCCAGGCGTGTACCAGCATCTGCACGACCGCTTGAGGCAGCACCTTACCGCGCAAGCGCTGATTGAGTACCTGTTGCACCTGCTGGCGAGCCTGCACCGCCCGCGCACGCCCTTCTTCGGCATCGCGGGTGCGCTGCTCGAGCAGTTCGTTGCGCCGCCGTTCATCCTGGCTGAAGGCCATGAAGTCCTCCAGCAGTTCGGCGAACACCGCCGCGTCCTCGGTGAAGTCGTTGAGCAGACGCTGGACGACGCGCTCTACACGCAGGTGCAGGCTGTCACGCAGGCCTTCGCTGCCGGTCTCCCAGCCGATCGAGGCGGCAGCGATCTCATTGAGCAAGCGCCGGGCAGGGTGGCTGGCGCGGCTGAACAGCCCTTTGTCGAGCAGTGCCACCTTGAGCATCGGGATATGCAGGCGTGCAATCAGCGCCCGCAGGCTGTGCGGCAGGTTGTCATCGGCCTGGATGTAATCGAACAGCAGGCCGACCAGGTTGATCATGTCTATGTCGGCCGTGGCAATGCGCCTGCGGGTGCCACTGCGCACACTCACCCGCAACAGCAACTGTTCGAGCTGCTGGCCAAGGTCGAAATCGTCTTCGTCGAAGGTGGCCGGTACATAGTGCTGCAAGTGCGTGAGCAGGCGCAGCAGGTCGGCAGTGCTTATCGGCTGAGCGGTGGCAATCGATTGCAAGCGTGGCGCGATCCTCCCGCGCGCCGGTGCCAGCAGCCCCTGCAACGAGGTGAAGAAAGCCTGCCCGGCACTGTCTGCGCCGATGGCCCCGTCAGGCCTGAGGCTGGCAGGCGCCCGCCGCGAACTCAGGCGACGGTCCTCGGCACGCCGGCGCGGCGCAGGCGGCAGCTCAGCCAGCACGCCGGCAGCGGCCAGCAACTGGTTGGCTTCGCCGTAGAGCACGTCGGTATCACGCAGCACATAGCGTTCGAACAGCTTCAGCAAGACCAGTTTGACCCGCAGGCCAACACCCAGATTACGCCCGGCTTCGAGGAAGTAGCCACATAATGCGCCGGGTGCGAGCGGGTTCTTTTGCGCGTCCAGGGTACAGTCGAGCAGGGCCTGCAAACGCAGGCTCAACTGATCCAGGGCAAGCCCGTCACGCGACAGCACCTGCGCGACCATGTCGTCGATGGTCGCGGCCCGCTCCTGCTGAGCCTTGTTCCGCGGGTGATCGGCAACGGCTGCAAAACCCAGCGGCTCGGGCTGCCCTAGGCGGGCGAAAGTCTCGTAGAAGGTGTCGAGAAAGCCGCGCTCGATGCTCTTGCGCTTGAGGCGCAGGTCGCGCATGGCTTCGAAGTAGAGGTTCTGATCGAAACGGTCGGCAGCCTTCTCGGCCATTTCGAAGAGGGTATCGTCAGCGTTGTCGAACAAGGCCTGCAAGCCTTGGCGCAATTGCAGCGCCGCCTTGTCGCGCACCTGCAGCAACAGCATCGGCAGACAA
Organism: Pseudomonas sp. WHRI 8519; assembly: GCF_040224055.2. Classification (NCBI taxonomy): domain Bacteria; kingdom Pseudomonadati; phylum Pseudomonadota; class Gammaproteobacteria; order Pseudomonadales; family Pseudomonadaceae; genus Pseudomonas; species Pseudomonas sp. WHRI 8519. The sequence goes on from NZ_CP167996.1 coordinate 5,185,649, forward strand.
GGCAAGGGCGTGCGCGCACCTCGATCGATGGCGGCCGCCAAGGGCACCACCTTGCCTTCTTTATGCATCCCGAACTCCTTGCTGGGCGACGTGTTCGATAAATATGAAAATCGTCAAAGCTATGACGCCAAATACTGGGCGCTATTATCGGTAAAAAAGCCGATCCCTGCCAGCGCCGCTTCACTCGCCGGTAAATGACTGTATTTTTTGCCAAATGCTCAGTTGGCCTGACCAAAGGTCAGCTGCAAGGCGGCTGTAAACAGCGGCCCCCTGCCCTATAATCGCCGGCAACTTGCTTGTGGAGCCGACCATGCCGAACCTACGCCTTGCCGACCTGACCGCCGAGATCGAAGCCAACGTGCGCCGCGCGCTGCTGGAGGACATCGGCAGCGGCGACATCACCGCGCAGCTGATTCCGGCCGAGCGCCTGGCCAAGGCCACCATCATCACCCGCGAAGATTGCGTGATTGCCGGCACCGCCTGGGTCGATGCCGTGTTCCGTCAACTCGATCCGCGTGTTGCGGTGCACTGGCAGGTGGCCGATGGTGACCGTGCCACGGCCAACCAGGCGCTGTTCCACCTTGAAGGCCCGGCACGTTCACTGCTCAGCGGCGAGCGAAGTGCGCTGAACTTCCTGCAGATGCTGTCGGGCGTGGCCACGCGGGCCCGTGCGCTCGCCGACCTGGTCGAAGGCACCCAGGTGCAACTGCTCGACACCCGCAAGACCCTGCCCGGCCTGCGCCTGGCGCAAAAATATGCGGTGACCTGCGGCGGCTGCCACAACCACCGCATCGGCCTGTTCGATGCGTTCCTGATCAAGGAAAACCATATTGCCGCCAGCGGCGGTGTGCCCGAGGCAGTAGCGGCAGCCCACCGCATTGCGCCGGGCAAGCCGGTGGAAATCGAGGTGGAAAGCCTGGATGAACTGCGCCAGGCGTTGAGCGCCGGTGCTGACATCATCATGCTCGATGAGCTGAGCCTGGATGAAATGGGCGAAGCGGTACGCATTACCGCTGGCAAAGCCAAGCTGGAGGCCAGTGGCGGGGTGACTGAAAGCACCCTGCGGGTGATTGCCGAGACTGGGGTGGACTACATCTCCATTGGTGCGATGACCAAGGATGTGAAGGCTGTCGACCTGTCGATGCGCCTGAGCCTCTGAAGGGGGCTGTAGCGGTATTAAAGAAAACACCGGCCAGATGGCGCGGTGTCTTCGGATCTGGTGCCGCTGTGCGGCCCATCGCCGGCAAGCCGGCTCCCACCGGGATCGCGCCAGCTTTCAGAAGTTGAGCACGACAGTTGCTCGCTCTTGTACTGCGCTGAGATTGAGAGCTACACGGTGTCTTCTGATTTGGGGCCGCTGTGCGGCCCATCGCCGGCAAGCCGGCTTCCACCGGTATAGCGCAAAGCTTACGGCCTGCGCGGTCCCTGTGGGAGCCGGCTTGCCGGCGATGGGCTGCGTAGCAGCCCTGAAACGCTAAAAACCGGCAACAGATCAGAACGAGGCGTTGGCCAGGCCGTCCAGGTAACGCTCGACATCCAGCGCCGCCATGCAGCCGGCACCAGCAGAGGTGATCGCCTGGCGGTAAACGTGGTCAGCCACGTCGCCTGCGGCAAACACACCTTCGACATTGGTAGCGGTAGCGTTGCCTTCACGGCCGCCGTTGACCACCAGGTAGCCGTCCTTCAGGGTGAGCTGGCCTTCGAACAGCGAGGTGTTCGGCGTGTGACCGATAGCGATGAACACGCCGTCGACCTTGATTTCGTCGCTGCTGCCATCGTTGTTCTTCAAGCGCGCACCGGTCACGCCCATGTTGTCACCCAGCACTTCATCCAAGGTAGCGTTGAGCTTGAGCTCGATCTTGCCTTCGGCGACGCGGGCGTTGAGCTTGTCGACCAGGATCTTTTCGGCGCGGAACGTTTCGCGGCGGTGCACCAGGGTTACCTTGCTGGCGATGTTGGCCAGGTACAACGCCTCTTCCACGGCGGTGTTACCACCGCCAACCACTGCCACCGGCTTGTTGCGGTAGAAGAAGCCGTCGCAGGTAGCGCAAGCCGAAACACCCTTGCCCATGAAGGTTTCTTCCGACGGCAGGCCCAGGTAGCGCGCGCTGGCACCCGTGGCGATGATCAGCGCGTCGCAGGTGTACTTGCCGCTGTCACCCTGCAGGGTGAAGGGCTTGTTGGCCAGGTCCACGGCGTTGATGTGGTCGAAGACGATCTCGGTCTCGAAACGCTCGGCGTGTTCCTGCATGCGCTGCATCAGCGCCGGGCCGGTCAGGCCATGGGGGTCGCCTGGCCAGTTGTCGACTTCGGTAGTGGTGGTCAGTTGGCCGCCAGCCTGCATGCCGGTGATCAGCAGCGGCTTGAGGTTGGCGCGGGCGGCGTACACCGCCGCACTGTAACCGGCAGGGCCGGAACCGAGGATGATGACGCGCGAATGACGTACTTCAGACATGTCGAACTCCTGTCGAGCGGGCCTCAGGGGCCGGCATCGGTATACCGGCTGCGCCAGCTGGAAATTAAAAAGGACCCACGCAGCACTTGGGGAAGGCTACAACGCGCAGGTCCGAAACCTGAAAGTTGAGCGCACTGTAGCGAGGTGGCAGAGATTAAGGAAATATCCTTCGACAATCCACCTCATAGGCACCCTCTATACGTCAATTTCACCTACGAAAAAGGCCCTGGCGCTTTTGTTACAGGCAGTTTCCCGCACGCTGCCCGCCTTTCGTCGGCGCGGCAAAGCCGGTAAGGTCAGCGCGTTTTCCCTTCTCTGCGGAGCGTCTCGATGCAAGCCCCTGTCCTCTCCGGCCCCCAGTACCTGCGCGAAGGCCTGAAACTGGTGCTCAGCCCCAATCTGCGGTTGTTCGTGCTGCTGCCGTTGGCGATCAACCTGCTGCTGTTCGGCGGCATGATCTACTTCGCCGGCCACCAGTTCGGCCTTTGGCTCGATGCCCTGTTGCCAACCCTGCCCGACTGGCTGAGCTTTCTCAGCTACATCCTCTGGCCGCTTTTCGTCGCCTTGCTGGTGCTGATGGTGTTCTTCACCTTCACCCTGGTGGCCAACATCATCGCCGCGCCTTTCAATGGTTTTCTGGCCGAAAAGGTCGAGGTGGTGGTGCGTGGCGAGGATAACTTCCCAGCCTTCAGCTGGGGCGAACTGGTGGCGATGGTGCCACGCACCTTCGGCCGCGAAATGCGCAAGCTCGGTTACTTTCTGCCACGGGCCATCGCGCTGTTCATCCTCTCGTTCATCCCGGTGGTCAACGTGATCGCCGCGCCGCTGTGGCTGATCTTCGGTGTGTGGATGATGGCCATCCAGTACATCGACTACCCGGCGGACAACAACAAGATGAGCTGGCAGGACATGCTGGCCTGGTTGCGCGAGAAGCGCTGGCAGTCGATGGGCTTCGGTGGCATCACGTACCTGGCGTTGCTTATACCAGGCGTAAACGTGCTGATGATGCCGGCTGCGGTGGCCGGGGCGACGCTGTTCTGGGTGAGAGAGCGCTAGCGAGACATATGTACGGCTAGCCGCATTACCCGCCATTGTCTACTGATTATCGGGCCGCACCTTCGCAGCCCGATAATCAGGAGTTGAACACTATGAACGATGATAAAGACTATTTGGACCTGTCTGGCATTCCTGAGCACCTGCAAGGCTTCGAGATTCTCAAGCACAAGGCCAACTGGCGGCTAAATGAAGCGTTGCAGGCCCAAGGCATCGATTTTCCGGCCTCCGCGCTGTTCGTCAACAGCGTCAATGCCCCAAATGAGCAGGTGGTGACTCACAGCGCCTCGCTGGTAATCCTGCTGGTCGAGGCTGTGCAAAACAATGAGCATCCGGTCATCAGGGGTGAGACCAGCGGCGTCTTCGGTGTCGCGCATTCGTTCGCTGACGAGCACCGCATCGATGGCAAGTACGCCAGTATCGAAACCTTCGCTGCCATTGCCAGTGACGTCTACGAGCAACTGACTGCCTGACCCATGACGGCGTACCCGGCGCCTACCTGCTCCGGGTATTTGGCGTTGTCATGCGGCAACCGTCTCAATGGCTCAGCTGGCTGGAAAACTGCCCCACCGCATCCACCACTTTCTTCGCCCCCTCCTGAATTTCGACGATCACGCCTCCGGTATCCGCCGCCAGCGCAAGCCCCTGTTCGGCCTGGCGCTTGCTGGTATCGATGATGTCCACCGCCGCCTGGGCCAATTGCTCATTCTGCTGCACGACCTTGGCGATCTCTTCAGTAGCGGTACTCGTACGTGAAGCCAACTGGCGCACTTCGTCGGCGACCACCGCGAAGCCACGCCCCTGCTCCCCGGCACGCGCGGCCTCGATGGCGGCGTTGAGCGCCAGCAGGTTGGTCTGGCCGGCAATATCGCTGATGGTCTTGATGATCGCGCCGATCACCTTGGACTGCTTGTCCAACGCCTGGATACCTTCCGCGGCGTCCTGCATCGAGCCCTCCAAGCCGCGCATCACCTCGACGGTCTGGGTCACCACATCGGTAGCCTTGCGCGCGCTGCTGTCGGTTTCGAGCGAGGTGGTGTAGGCGATGTCCGCTGCCTGCGCCACGGCTTGCTCCTGATTGACCTGGTCGGTGATCACGGTGGCGAACTTCACTACCTTGTACAGCACATCATGGGCATCGATGATCGGGTTGTAGGAAGCCTCCAGCCACACGGTACGGCCATGGGCATCGATCCGCTTGAAGCGGTCAGCCACGTACTCACCGCGGCGCAGCTTGTCCCAGAATGCCTGATAGCCCGCCGAGTTGGCTTCTTCCGGCTCGCAGAACATGCGGTGATGCTTGCCGCGAACCTGCTCCAGGCTGTAGCCCACCGTCTGCAGAAAGCGGTCATTGGCAGTCAGCACCAGGCCGTCAAGATTGAATTCGATCACCGCAGTGGAGCGCATCAATGCCTTGATAAGGCTTTCGTGTTCGCGCGAGGTCTCGATGGTGCGGGTCAGGTCGCTGGAGTGCATGGAGAAGTGCCTGATGCGCCCATCACTGCCCTTGACCGGTTGCAGGATCGAGCGCAGCCAGGCTTCTTCGCCGTTGCCACGCAGCAAGCGGAAGGCACCATTGAGGTGTTCGCCGCGGTGGATGGCGCTTTTCATGCGCTGGTAGAAGTCGAGCTTCTTCACATGTTCCGGCACGATTTCTTCGATACTGCGCCCGATCAGTTGCTCGCTACGGTACAGCATCTCTTTCTCGAAGTTGCCGTTGACCAGCTCGATACGCCCTTGTGGGTCGAGCTGTAGCACCAGCATTTCGCTGTCCAGGCTGTTCTTGATCTGCTCGACGGAATGAAGCTCCTCGCGCAGTTGCTGGATTTCTTTTTTGAGCTTGCTGTTGAACATCACCGCTCCCGGAGCGCGTCACCTGATCAGATGCATCTTCATCGGCTGCCTATCAGGGCTCTTGAGTGCTGTTCAAGGAAATATTCATCCCACTGAAACGGCCGGCGATCAGGCGTCACGGGCGCGTCACAAGGCTGTCACATGGGCGCAACGCGGCGGGCGGAAACTTTTTTCATGAACACACCAGCCCTGCGCATCACCCTCGTCAGCGAAACCTTCCCACCCGAAATCAACGGCGTGGCCAATACCCTTGGCCAACTTGGCGATGGCCTGCGACAGCGTGGCCACCAGGTCGAGATCGTACGGCCACGCCAGGCCGGCGAATTGCCTGCAGGCGACGATCAGAACCTGTTGCTGTGCCGCGGCTGGGGCCTGCCGGGATACCCGGGGCTGCAATGGGGCGAAGTGTCGATGCACACGCTATTGCGGCGCTGGCGCCGGCAGCGCCCGGATGTGCTGTACATTGCCACGCAAGGGCCTCTGGGGCTCAGCGCATTAAGGGCGGCCCGGCGCTTGGGCGTCCCGGTGGTCAGCGGTTTCCATACCAATTTCCCGCAGTATTGCGGCCGTTATGGCCTTGGCCTGCTGGCGCGGCTGCTCACCCATTACTTGCGTTGGTTCCACCGACGCACCGCCGCCACCTTGGTACCCAGCGCCAGCCAGACGCTGGAACTGGAGCGGCGTGGCTTCGAACGCCTGGCGTTGATGGCCCGTGGGGTGGACGCCTGCCTGTTCAACCCGACCAGGCGCAGTCAGCCGATGCGTGATACCTGGGAGTTGGGCCCTGAAGACATCGCCGTACTGCACGTTGGGCGCCTGGCGGCAGAAAAGAATCTGGGCCTGCTACGCCCCTGTATGGACGCCCTGAAGAAGACTTATCCACACAAGCGGCTGCGCCTGATCGTGGTCGGTGACGGCCCGCAGCGCGCGGCGCTCGAACAGCAGTTGCCCGATGCCGTGTTCTGTGGCGCCCAGCGGGGTGAATCACTGGCCGAGCACTATGCCAGCGGCGACCTGTTTCTGTTCCCCAGCCTGACCGAGACTTTTGGCAATGTAGTGCTCGAAGCCATGGCCTCGGGGCTGGCGGTGGTGGCCTATGATGAAGCCGCCGCCGCCCAGCATATCCGCCAGGGGCACAGTGGCGCCCTGGCCATGCCCGGGGATCAGGTGGCGTTCATCGATGCCGCCTGCTGGCTGCTCGAAGAAAGCGAAACCCTGCGCCGGGTCCGTCTGAATGCCCGCCAGCACGCCAGCCGCCAAGGCTGGCCGGCGATCGTCGAGCAATTCGAGACGCACCTGTACAACGCTTGCCTGCTAGCGCGCGCGGGTAGCGAGCCCGCAGGCACCGCCCTGGCGGTCAAGCCAGGGTCGCCAGCGCCTCGCGGCTGAACGGCAGCACCTGTGCTTCGCGGCCTTCGCGAACCTTCTGCGCCCATTCGGCATCCACCAGCAAAGCCCGGCCTACGGCCACCAGGTCAAATTCCTCATCACCCAGGCGGCGCAGCAAACCTTCGAGGCTCGCAGGCTTGGCCACCTTGTCGGTATCGACCATGAACTGCAGGAACTCGCCGTCGAGCCCGACGCTACCCACGGTAATGGTCGGTTTGCCAGTCAGCTTGCGCGTCCAACCGGCGAGGTTCAGCTCGGAACCTTCGAACTCCGGCTCCCAGAACCGTCGCGTCGAACAATGAAAGATATCCACACCCGCGTCGGACAGGGGCTTGAGGAACGCGGCCAGGGCCTCAGGTGTTTCAACCAGGCGGGCGCTGTAATCCTGCTGCTTCCATTGCGAGAAGCGGAAGATGATCGGGAAGTCAGGGCCCACAGCTGCCCGCACGGCCTGGATCAGCTCGATGGCAAAGCGCGAGCGGCCGGCCAGGTCGCCGCCGTACTCATCCTCGCGGCGGTTGCTGGCTGCCCAGAAGAACTGGTCGATCAGATAGCCGTGGGCGCCATGGATTTCCACGCCGTCCATGCCGATGGCCTGGGCATCGCGTGCTGCAGCGGCGAACGCGGCGATCACCTCACGGATATCATCGTGTGTCATGCCATGCACCAGCACCTGGCCATCCTTGGCCTTTTCGCTTGGCCCATAGCCCGGCACTTCCGGGTCCGGCTCGGTGCCCAGGCGGCGAACCGCACCCACATGCCACAACTGCGGCACGATACGCCCACCTTCGGCATGGACAGCATCGACTACGCGCGCCCAACCGGCCAAGGCATCTTCGCCATGAAAACGCGGGACATGGGCATAACCGTTGGCAGCCTTGTGTTCGACCGTGGTGCCTTCAGTGATGATCAGGCCCACACCTGCAGCGGCGCGACGGCGGTAGTACTCGACCACGCCGTCGTGCGGTACGCCGCCAGGGCAGAAGGTACGGGTCATCGGCGCCATCACGACACGGGTCGGCAACTGGAGCGCGCCGAGGGTGAATGGCTGGAACAGGGGGTTGGTGGACATTGGGCGCTTCCGTCTGGGTGAGGAAATACGCCTGAGGTTAGGGCCAGTGGAAGGCATGGCCCAGCATTATTGATCGGGGTGATTCTGCGGTATCGCTGGGGGCGCGAAGCGGCCCCAGGGATCGTCAGCCCAACGCTTTCTCGATGGCTTGCACCACGGTCGGATCATCCGGCGCCGTACGCGGTGCGAAACGCGCCAACACCCGCCCGTCCTTGCCCACCAGAAACTTTTCGAAGTTCCAGCTGATATCGCCAGGAAACTCCGCGCCCTCACCCGCCAGCAGGCGGTACAGCGAATGACGCTGCGGCCCGTTGACCTCGAGCTTGGCCCCCAACGGGAAGCTCACGCCATAGTTGAGGCTGCAGAACTCCTGGATTTCCTTCTCGCTGCCCGGCTCCTGGCCGGCGAACTGGTTACAGGGCAAGCCAAGCACGTTGAAGCCCTTACCCTTGAACTGCTGCTGCAGCTTTTCCAGCGAAGCGTATTGCGGCGTCAGGCCACACTTGGAGGCGACATTGACCACCAGCACTACCTGGCCCTTGAACGGTGCCAAAGGCAGGTCCTGGCCGTTAAGCGCCTTTAACGTCAGGTCGTGAAATGCACTCATGATGAATCCCCTCTCAGGTTCCCGGTTGCCGCTGGGGCGAACAGCGCCCACTAAAAAGGCGCTCATCCAAGCCGTGCACCTCGCGGGGAGGTATGTCGGCTTGTCCGAGCGCCTGGCGACTTTCTGAGCTTAGCGCAGAAAATCAGTGGTGATGGCCACCTTCACCGTGGACGTGACGGTGAGCGATTTCTTCTTCGCTGGCATCACGCACGTTGACGACCTTGACCTGGAAGTTCAGACGCTGGCCGGCCAGCGGGTGGTTGCCGTCGACAGTCACGTCGTCGCCGTCCACGTCACGGATGGTGACGATCTGCATCTGGCCGTCCGGTGCCGAGGCATGGAACTGCATGCCCACTTCCACTTGGTCGACACCTTCGAACATGCTGCGGTTCAGGGTGCTGACCAGTTCGGCCAGGTATTCGCCGTAAGCGTCTTCAGGCTCGACGCTGACGTTCAGTTCGTCGCCAGCCTGTTTGCCTTCCAGGGCTTTTTCCAGGCCCGGGATGATGTTGGAGTGGCCGTGCAGGTAGACCAGCGGCGCGCCACCGGCGGAGCTGTCGATGGTCTCCCCGGCGTCGTTGGTCAGGGTATAGTCGATGGAGACTGCCTTGTTGGCGGCGATCAGCATGGGGCAAGACCTTTTGCAAAAGAATGTAGAGCGCACAAGTGTAACCAACGCATCGCCCGATTGCGAACGCAGCGCGGCGGCTGGGAGATCCATCAGTCGGATCATGGGCTTTCACCAGGACCACGAAGGCCACTGGGTGGTCGAGCTGTCCTGCGGCCACACCCAGCACCTGCGCCATCAGCCACCGTGGCAGGCACGCCCGTGGGTGCTCGACCCCCAGCAACGTGCACTGCGCATTGGCCAGGCTTTCGCCTGTGGCTGGTGTGCACAAGAGGCCGATAGCGATACCCTTGGCCGTTGATTCCTTGCAACGCTTATTCCGAGAAGCACGCATGCAGACATTTTTCATTGCGCCGACCGACTTTGGTGTCGGCCTGACATCCATCAGCCTCGGCCTGGTGCGCACGTTGGAACGCGCCGGGCTCAAGGTCGGTTTTTTCAAGCCGATCGCCCAGCCCCACCCTGGGGATACCGGCCCGGAACGCTCCAGCGAACTGGTCGCACGCACCCACGGTATCAAGCCGCCAATGCCGCTGAGCCTCGCTCAGGTCGAGCGTATGCTCGGCGATGGCCAGCTCGACGAGCTGCTCGAAGAAATCATCCGCCTTTACCAGCAGGCTTGCGTGGGCAACGACGTGGTGGTGGTCGAAGGCATGGTGCCGACCCGCCACGCCAGCTACGCAGCACGGGTCAACCTGCACCTTGCCAAGAGCCTGGATGCCGAAGTGATCCTGGTGTCGGCGCCAGAAAACGAAGTGCTCAGCGAACTGTCCGGGCGGGTCGAGTTGCAGGCCCAACTGTTCGGTGGCCCGCGCGACCCGAAAGTGCTCGGGGTGATCCTCAACAAGGTCCGCACCGACGAAAGCATGGCCGAGTTCGCCGCACGCCTGCGCGAGCACTCGCCGCTGCTGCGCGGCAACGATTTCAGGCTGCTCGGCTGCATCCCCTACCAACCCGAACTCAACGCCCCGCGCACCCGTGATGTGGCCGACCTGCTTGGCGCCCAGGTGATCAATGCCGGTGACTACGAGCAACGGCGCATGAACAAGATCATCATCTGTGCACGCACCGTGGCCAATACCGTGCCGTTGCTTACGCCAGGCACCCTGGTGGTGACTCCGGGCGACCGCGACGACATCATTCTGGCGGTGAGCCTGGCCGCGATCAACGGCGTGCCCCTGGCCGGCCTGCTGCTGACCAGCGACAGCAAGCCCGATGCACGCATCCTCGGCCTGTGCCGCGGCGCCCTGCAGGCTGGCTTGCCGATCCTCTCGGTCAGCACCGGTTCGTACGACACGGCCAACCAGCTCAACTCGCTCAACCGCGAGATCCCGGTGGACGACCGTGAGCGCGCCGAGTTCATCACCGATTTCGTCGCCAGCCACCTCGACGCTGCCTGGCTGCACCAGCGCTGTGGTACTCCACGTGAGCTGCGCCTGTCACCTGCAGTGTTCCGCTACCAGCTGATACAGCGGGCGCAGCAGGCCAACAAACGTATTGTCCTGCCCGAAGGCGCCGAACCCTTGTTGGTACAGGCCGCTGCGATCTGCCAGGCGCGGGGCATCGCCCGCTGCGTGCTGCTGGCCAAGCCCGAGGACGTCGAAGCGGTGGCCCGTGCGCAGGGGATCACACTGCCGGCGGACCTGGAAATCCTTGACCCTGAGTTGATTCGCGGGCGCTATGTCGAGCCGATGGTCGACCTGCGCAAAAGCAAGAACCTCAATGCGCCGATGGCTGAGCAACAGCTGGAAGACCCGGTGGTGATCGGCACCATGATGCTTGCGCTGGACGAGGTCGACGGCCTGGTGTCCGGCCTGGTGCATTCCACCGCCAACACCATCCGCCCTGCCCTGCAGCTGATCAAGACCGCACCCGGGGCCAGCCTGGTGTCTTCGGTCTTTTTCATGCTGTTCCCCGAGCAGGTACTGGTGTACGGCGACTGCGTGATGAACCCGCACCCCAGCGCCAGCGAGCTGGCTGAAATCGCGCGGCAGAGCGCTGAATCGGCGCATGCCTTCGGCATTGCGCCACGGGTGGCGATGATCAGCTATTCAAGTGACTCGGCGAGCGACGAAGAAGTCGAGAAGGTGCGCGAAGCAACGCGCCTGGCACAAGAGGCCGAGCGGGGCCTTGTGATCGACGGCCCGCTGCAGTACGACGCTGCCGCCAACCCGGCCATCGCCCGCCAGTTGGCGCCGAACAGCCAAGTGGCAGGGCGCGCCACCGTGTTCGTGTTCCCAGACCTGAACACTGGTAACACCACCCACAAGGCGGTGCAACGCAGTACCGATGGCGTTAGCCTGGGGCCAATGCTGCAAGGGCTGCGCAAACCGGTGAACGACCTGCCGCGGGGCGCTCAGGTGGACGATATCGTGCACACGATCGCGCTGACAGCCATTCAGGCCAGCGTGGTGCGTTGAAACCGGGGGCTGCTTTGCAGCCCAATCGCCGGCAAGCCGGCTCCCACACGGGTCCGTGGCGCATTCAGATTGGACTGTGGGAGGCGGTGCAACGCAGTACTGATGGCGCTAGCCTGGGCTGCTCTGCAGCCCAATCGCCGGCAAGCCGGCCACACGGGTCCGTGGCGCTTGCGATCCCGGTGGGAGCCGGCTTGCCGGCGATTGGGCCGCACAGCGGCCCTGCTGGTTCAAGGGTACTGCTGCACCTGCCCCTGCTGATCGTACTGTTGGCCAGGGATAGGCTTGAGGTTGACCTCGACGCGGCGGTTCTGCGCACGGCCATTGGCATCGGCGTTGCTCGCGATCGGCTGGTCCGGGCCCATGCCACGCACTGACACGCGCGACGCGTCCACGCCTTGCGAGGTCAGGTAGGTGCTCACTGCCTGGGCACGGCGCTGCGACAGGTCCATGTTGTGCTGGCGACTGCCGGTGCTGTCAGTGAAACCAACCACTTCGATGGTGTTCTGGTTGAACTGCTTGAACGAGGTAGCCAGGTTGTTCAGCGGCGAGTAGAAGCTTGGTGCGATGTTCGCCGAATCGGTGGCGAACGTGATGTTGCCCGGCATGATCAGCTTGATCTGATCGCCCTGGCGCTGCACTTCGACGCCGGTGTTGGCCATCTGCGCACGCAGTTCGGCTTCTTGCTTGTCAGCGTAGTAACCGTAACCCGCGGCGGCAGCACCTACCGCAGCGGCGCCGATCAGCGCGCCCTTGCCACGGTTGTCATGGTCGATGGCGGCACCGGCGATGGCGCCGGCCAGCGCGCCCAGGCCGCCGTACTTGGCGGTCTTGCTCATCCCGGTCGAACCACCTTGCGCCTGACCTTGGCTGTCGTAGGGGTTCTGGCCGGCACAGCCGGTCATCAGGGCTGCAGCGGTTGCGACGATAATCAGGCGACGCATGGTGAACATGGACAAGCTCCTACAATAATTCGTGTGTGCGGCACATCATGAATGCATCTATGCCAGCCTTGGATCGCGCCTGGGCAAAAAAATTCCATGACGAACTGTTCATGCTGGCTCAGGCCCGCACGAACGGGTTCTCACGCATCTCGTCACCCAGCCGGGTATCAGGGCCGTGGCCGGTGACCACGATTGCATCTTCATCCAGACGATACAGCCGCTCCTTGATCGAGCGAACGATAGCCCGCTGATCGCCGCCCCACAAATCGGTACGGCCGATGCCACGCCGGAACAGGGTGTCCCCGGCCACCAACAGCTTGGCGTCAGCGAACCAGAAACTCATCGAACCCGGCGTATGCCCGGGCGTGTGCAACGCCACGCCACAGCCGCAGGCCAGCGCTTCATCGTCACCCAGCCAGCGGTCTGGCGAGGGCACCGGGGTATAAGGGACACCGAACATCTGGCACTGCATCTCCAGGTTGTCCCACAGCACTTGGTCGTCCTTGTGCAGGTGCAAGGTGGCACCGGTCAGCTCCTTGAGCTTGCCCGAGGCGAGGAAATGATCGAAGTGCGCATGGGTGTGGATGATGCTCACCAGGGTCAGGCCGTGGGCCTGCAGGCGGGCGAGGATCTTCTCCGGGTCACCACCGGGGTCGACGACGATGGCCTTTTTGGTCAGCGGATCGCCGATCAGGGTGCAATTGCACTGCAATGGCCCGACGGGGAAGGTTTCGCGGATGAGGGTGGTTGGGGCAGTGTTCATGGGGGCTCCTGACGACTGCCTGGATGTTATCGTTGCCCGCCCCAGGGAGGCAATTATGCGGTTTTGTCGAGGATGGAAAGCCTGGCTGGAAGCTTTCAGGGCCTGTGAAATCGCGCCTAAGGCAGATACAACCTGAACAAGCCTCCGCCAAGCGCGCCACCATTGGCGATCTCGATCCGCCCCCGCACGCCATCGCGCTCATGCAGCGCAGCGATGCGCGCGGCGAAATACAGGCCTAGCCCGGTACTGCCGCTTCGAGCATCGATGCCCTGTACATAATCCTGCTGCCGCTCAAGCATGCGGGCCGGATAGCCAGGGCCGTCATCGTTGACGCTGATCACCAATTGCTCGTTTTCTTCCGCGATGCTGATCAATAGCGCATGGCCAGCATAGCGAGTGGCATTGGTGATCACATTGGCAATCACCGAAGCGACCAGTTCCCGGTCGAAGAAACCCAGCGGATTTTCGCTGTCGATGCGCCAGGTGGCGAGAATATCGTTGTGCTCCAGCACTTGCTGATGAGCCGCCAGCTGCGCTTCGATGAAGTCGTCTAGCTCGTGATAGTCCGGGCACACCGGCAGCTGGTTGACGCCCAGTTTGTACAAGCCCAGCATTTGTACCAGCATGCCATTGAGGTGGCGGAATTCGTGCTCGATCACGCCCTGCTCGGTTCCCCCGCGCAGCTCCTCGGGCAGGCGCGCCAGCCACTGGTCGTGGGACTGGATCAGCGCAGACAACGAGTTTTTCAGGTCGTGCACGGTGGAGGCGATCACCGTGGAAAAATCCAGCCCCTGATTGTCCTGGCTCATGCGCCGAACACCTTGATGTGCAGTTTGCGGTAACGGTCATACCGGCTGTCGCTGGCAGGGATACCCGCGACGCTGGTCAGGCAATTGCGACACTCCTGCATGATTGCCGGCGGTGTGGCTTCGCCACCGATGCGCAACAGCGCCTGGGCAGTGTTCAGGGCGATGCTGATGTTCTTCGGTTGCAGTGACAGGGCCTTGCGGAACATCTGCAGGGCTTCATTGAGCTGCCCGGCCTGATAGCTGCGTACACCCTGGCGGTTGAGGTCCACCGCTTCGGTAACCGCCCCGAGCACAGTGGGGTCATCCGTCAGCTTGGCCACACTCTGCATGACCTTGGGGTCATCGCCGTAGGTTTCCACACAGCCCTTGAGGATCGTACCGCCGGCGTCTTCCTGGCCCAGGGCCTGCAGCTGTTTGGCCACGGTGAGGGCGGCTTCGACCGAGAAGAACTGGTCCATCTTGTCCAGCCGCTGCAGGGCCTGCTCGGTCAGCTTGGCGGCGGTCTCTGCATCACCGGCCTGCTGCAGGCTGGCAGCCTTCATCAAGCGCGCACGCACTTGCAGGCCCTGATCCTCGACGTTGTCCTTGGCCACCTCGCTGAGCACGGTGTTGATCTCGACCCGGGTACGTGCATCCAGGCCGAAGCCGGCGTTCTTGTTCATCAATGCCTGCACCAGCCCAAGGTTGCTTTCTGCATCCTTGTAGCGCGAGCTCTGGCCTTGGTTCACCGCATGGCGAAACGCCTTCGAGGCGCTTTCGAAGTCTTCGTTGTCCAGCGCCAGTTTGCCCAGCGCGGCCTGGCGGCGTACTGCCAGGGGCGACAGGCGCACGGCTTCTTCAAGCATGTTCTGCGCGCGCTTGGTCTCGCCTTGGGCCACCAGAACATCCGCCATGCCGTCGTAAAGCCCGGGCATGATCGGGAAGGCCTTGAGCGCCTGCTCATAAACGCCCTGGGCCTGGGCATGCTGGCCACGCTTGTGCATCAGGCTGCCCAATGCCGCATACACCCACGGCTGCGGACGGCTGGCGAGAATGCCCTTGAGGAATTTTTCCAGCTCGTCGAAGCGGTTCAGATCGCGCAAAGCATCAGCCCGGTAACGCAGGCACAGGGGCGCGAAACGCGGGTCCTTCTTGCACAACTCGGCGCACGCTGCCAGCACTTCGGCCGGGCGGCCACGGTCCAGGGCCTGCAGGATCGGCTTGAGCAAGGTCTTGCGCTGCGTCAGCTTGTCCAGGCGCTGAGCCAGGCCTACCCGGTTGAACGGTTTGGTCAGGTAGGCATCGGGCTCGTGCTCCAGGGCGCTGAGCACGATGGCCTGGCTACTCTCGGCGGTCACCATGATGAACACGCACTCATGGCTGATCAGCTTGTCGAGGATCATGTCCTCCAGCACTTGCTGGCCGTTCTTCTTGCCATCCCCAAGGTGGAAATCCTGAAGAATGTAGTCATAGCGCTTTTGCCCGCACATGCGCAGGGCCTGCTCACCGCTGTCGGCAGTGTCGACGTCACGCACGCCCAGCTCGCGCAGCATGGAGCGCGTCGACGTGCGAAAGTCGGTGAAGTCATCGACGATCAGAAAGCTCTTTTGCCCGTACTGCAGCATCAACACGACCTGTATTGGATGATGGGAGGGTGGCGTGCGGCGATGCATACCGCCGAAACGTGTATCGGCAGGCAGGCGCAAAAGATGAGGGCAGGCCGTGCAGCAGCCAGAGGCTGGCCTGGGCGGTCGTTTATCCGGCCAGGCTGTCAACGGCCGGCGTCAGGCCAGCAGGCCCAACGACTTGGCCCGTGCCACCGCCTGGGTACGCCGCTCTACCCCGAGTTTGCTGTTGATATGGCTGGCGTGGGTCTTGACCGTGTGCAAGGAGATGAACAGGCGCTCGCTGATCTGCTGGTTCGAGCAGCCTTGGGCGATCAACTCCAGCACTGCCAGCTCACGACCACTCAGCGCCTCGCACGTGCCGCTACTCGGCGCCGCCAGCTCGGGCAGACGAGCCAGCAGCTCCACCTGAACCTTGCAGGCGGGCCGTGCGAGCAGTTGCTCGCGAAGCCACAGCGGATGCTGCTCGATCAACCACTGAAACGGCTGCATCACCCCGCCTTGGGCTGCTGCCAGGGCCACGGGCAAACGCTCGGCAGCCTGCGCCTCGGCCCCCTGCTCCAACGACAAGGCGATCCATTGGCACAGCGCGCTGAGGGTCAGCATCATGCCGCCGCTGACCTGCCCGCGCTCGACCAGGCCGCGCAGGCGCCCAGCGGCATCCTCACTGCGGCCTTGGATGCGTTCGAGCAAGGCCTGCTGCAGCTCGATGTGCAGCGGTAACAACGGGTGGAACTCCGGCGCCGCCGCCGGCTGTTCGCCACCGTACGTCTGGCCCAGGCGCAGCAGCCAGGACTCGGCCAGGTCGATACGCCCCTGCGCCAGCCACAACTCGCACTTCACCAGCGTGATCATGGCCAGGTAGAAGATCGGCGGCACATCCCAGATATGCATCAGCCTCTCGGCTTCGGCCAACTCGGCGAAGGCGTCGGCGTAGCGCCCTTCACGGCCGTCGAGGGTTGCGATCACGCAGTGGCCTATCAGCACGCTGATGTCGCGGCAGGCGCGCGCCTCGCCCAGCCCCGCACGCAAGCGCGCACGCCCTTGCGCAGGTTGCAGGCGCGTCACCAGCAGGTAACCCTCGTACAACGTCAGCCGCGCGCGCACGGCATACAGCCGCTGCGCCGAGAGGCCCTGAAGGCGTTGCAGCCCTTGCCGTACTTCATCCAGCGCGCGCAGTGCCTCGCCCCTGGCATGCAGCACCCGGGCACGGTCATAGTGCGCCAAGGCTTCGAACAAAGGGTTGCCAACCCGCTGGGCCAGCTCCAGCGCCTCGCGGTTCCAACCACGCGCTCGCCAGAAGTCGCCATCGGCAATGGCCAGGTTGGACAGCGTCGACAGGCACACCAGACGCTGCCCGTAACGTTTGCAAGGCAGGCTTTGCAGCGCCTCACCACAATAGGCCAGGGTGCGTTCGCGATCACCGCGGCCACGTGCGATCACCCCGCTCAAGGCCAGCCACTGGGCCAGCATGGAGCGTTGCGCGGTGGCTGAAGGCGCTGGCAAAAAGCGGCTGAGGTAGCTTGCCAGCTCTTCGGCGGCGTCCAACTGGCACGCCAGGCCCAGCGCCCAGCTGTACAGCACGATCAGCCGGGGCGTACTGATCAGCAGGCTGTCGGGCAAGTCCATCTTCCAGCGCAGCAGCATGCCGACGTTCTGCTCGGCCAGCAGTTGCTCCTCCGACAGGCTCTGCACCAGGTCAGCGGCAACGTCCAGATGGCCAGCCCGCAGGGCTTGCTCCACCGCTTCGTCAAGCAGCCCCTGAGCCTGGAACCAACGGCAGGCACGCAGGTGCAGGTGCGCCTGCGGTTCGTTGGACTGGCGGCTGCGTAACAGGTCGGAGAACAGGTGATGGTAGCGATACCAGTGGCCATGCTCGTCCAGCGGCACCAGAAACACCTGGTGCGCCTGCAGGTAGTGCAGGATGGCCGCGCTGTCGTCGCGCTCGCGCAGGGCATCGCACAACGCCGCGCAGAAGCGCTCCTGGCACGCCGTGTCGAACAGAAACGCCTGCACGTCTTCCGGCAGGATTTCGATGACTTCTTCCAGCAGATAATCGCGGATCAGCCCCTCCCCGCCATGCAGAGCCTGGGGCAGCGCATGCTCGTCGCCGGACTCGCTGGCCGCCAGTTGCCAGAACCGCAATCCGGCAACCCAGCCGTCGCTGCGCTGGATCAGGTTGTCCAAGGCCTGGCCGCGCAGGCCTGTAGGCTGGCGACCGATAACGGCCAGGGCCTCGTCGGGCGTCAGGCGCAGCTCCTGCTCGTTGATCTCGACCAATTGCCGCGAGAGCCGCAGCCGCGCCAGGTGCCAGTCTGGCCGCTGGCGGCTGGTGACCAGTAATACCAGGCCACCTGGCAAGTGGTTGAGAAAAAACTGCAGGCAGCGATCGAGCACTGGCCCTTGGGCCAGGTGATAGTCGTCCAGTACCAGCAGCAGCGGTGTGTCGGCGTGCAGGTACATCGCCAACTCGTCGAGCAGGCCGTCGATCCATTCCTCGAAGGCGAAGGGTTGGTGGCGCTGGCGCATTTTCAGCAGGCCCATGGCCTGGCCGCCCAACGCCGGGCAGTACTGCTGCAGGCCCTCTAGCAAGCGTTCGAGAAAACGGCCCGGGTCGGCATCGCGCTGGCTCAGCCCCAGCCAGAGACTGCGCCAATGGTCGGGCAGCGCCTCGCAGAATTCCATGGCCAAGGAGCTCTTGCCAAAGCCTGCTGGTGCATTGACCAGCAACAAACGGCCGCCGAGACCAGCCTGCAAGCGCTGGCACAGGCGCGCACGCGGCACGTGGCCGTGCGGCAGCGGCGGCCGGAAGAAACGCCCGTCCAGCAGGCCCACGGCCTGGCTGGCGACTCCATGCGTACGGGACAAATCAGTCATGGCCGGCTCGTTCTGATTGGAAGACTACGGCAGTACGGATTGTTCCGAGACTAGCGGGTAATGCGGAGCATTTGAAGATGATGGGCGCAAATGGCCCGTAAAAGACTACGACAAAAAAAGACGGGGCTGATTGACAGAGGGCTGGCGCCCGGTTTAGCGAGATATTCACCCGCTTTATGACTGCGCCGGCGACTCAATGGCGGGGCCGTAACAGAAACGCCCCGGCAAGCCGGGGCGTTCTGGGAGTATCACAAGGGGTGAAACACTAGCGGGTCAGCGAATACCCGACTGGCGCAGCGCAGCTGGCTGGAAATCTGCCTTGCTGGCGCTGAAGCCGAAGTCGTAGGCGCGCTTCTCCTCGTTCTTCATGCCCAAGGCCAGGTAACGGCCCGATTGCAGGTCGTAGATGGCCTCCAGGGTGTACCACGGTACCTGCACGTTGTAGTAATCCTGGGCGTGCGCCTCGGAAACCC
The DNA here is from genome assembly GCF_040224055.2 of Pseudomonas sp. WHRI 8519. NCBI lineage: Bacteria > Pseudomonadati > Pseudomonadota > Gammaproteobacteria > Pseudomonadales > Pseudomonadaceae > Pseudomonas > Pseudomonas sp. WHRI 8519. Next base: position 5,204,594 of record NZ_CP167996.1, read on the forward strand.
GCCACAGCTGGCCGCGGCCGTCATACTGGTCGACCACCGCTGCCTGCCAGGTGTCCTCGTCGATATAGAAGTCGCGCTTGGCATAGATGTGGCGCTGGCCCGGCTTGAGCGTCGCGACCACATGCCAGACCCGGCGCAGCTCGTAACGGGTCAGGTCCTGATTGATGTGACCGGCCTTGAGGATGTCGGCGTACTTGAGCTTCGGATCGTCGAGCTTGTAAGCGTTGGAGGCGATGTACATCTCCTTCTTGCCTTCAAGCTTCCAGTCGTAGCGGTCTGGCGCACCGTTGTACATGTCCAGGTTGTCCGAGGTACGCAGGCCGTCGGCTGCGGTACCTGGCCCGTCATACGACACCTGCGGTGCCTGGCGCACGCGACGCTGGCCGGCGTTGTAGATCCAGGCCTTGCGTGGCTCTTTCACCTGGTCGAGGGTTTCGTGCACCAGCAGCACGGTACCGGCCAGGCGTGCCGGTGCGGTCACCTCCTGCTTGAAGTAGAAAAGGACGTTGCCCGGGTTGTTCGGATCGAAGTCCTTCATCTTGTCGCGAAAGACGAACTGGTCGGCGAAGTACACCAGGCTGTAGGAGCCGTTCTGCTGCGGCGTGGCCTGGGTTACCAAACGGCTGACGCTGCCGCCACGGTAGCGGGTGATGTGGTTCCAGATAACCTCGATGCCACTCTTGGGAATCGGGAATGGCACGGCGGTCTGGAAGTCGTTCAGGCCGTTGCCGCCTTCGACCAGCGTGGTCGCAGTGGCATTCTTCTTGATGGCGGCGAACACATCGTCAGGTACCGTGGAACCGCGGTGGGTCTTGTACACCGGGATCTTGAAGGTTTCCGGGTAGCGCTTGAACATTGCCACCTGGCCTGGCGACAGCTTGTCCTTATACTGGTCAACGTTCTGCGCGGTGATGGTGAACAGCGGCTTGTCGCTGGCATAGGGGTCGGAAAGGAAACCCTTGGCATCGACGCTGCCTGCAGTCTTTGACAGCGGCTGCCACGGGCCGATGGAACCGTCGGCGTTACCGGCCTTTTCCGCGCCCATCGGGGTCAGGGTGCTGCCCAGCTTTGCCGCTTCATCGGCGGAAACCGCAGCCATGACGCTGGTTGCCAGCAGGGACAGGCCCAGTACACCGGCTTGCAGCAGACTTCTGGTCTTGTTCATGTCGTGTCGTCCTGGATCTGTGTGCTTAGAAGTTCACGCCGAAGCTGAGGGCGACGAAGTCGCGATCATCCACGGTGCTGTACTTGCCGTCGAAGAAATTGGTGTACGACAGGCTCGCGGTGTAGGTGTTCTGGTATTCGGCATCCAGGCCCAGGCTGACGGCCTTGCGACCTTCCTCGAAGTTGCCACCAGGGCCGGGCGAATAACCGGATACGTCATGCGACCAGGCCACGTTGGGCTTGAGGTTGACCCCGGCAAACACGTCGTTGTAATCCCAGATGACCCGGGCGCGGTAACCCCAAGAAGTGCTGGTGGTATAGCCGTCGTTTTCGCACTTGCGGTTCAGGTTGGCGGTCGAGGCACCAGCACCGGCGCCAGCGATGGTGCTAGCATTGAGCGCCTGGCAGGTGTCGGCGCCACCCGTGGCTGGCAGTGGACCAGGGCCGAACACAGGATCACGGCCGTAGCGGGTTTCGCGCGCGTTTTCCAGGCCACCGACATGGGTGACCCCCAGTTCGCCGACCACAGTCATGCGGCTGGCACCCATCACCTGGTCAAAGAAGTGCGTCAGGGTGGTCTGGAACTGAGTGATTTCTTTGCGGCGGTAACCGTTCAGGTCTTGCCCTGGCGTGCCAGTGAGCAGCGAGGCGTTGCTCAACGCGCCACCTATTGGACGCACCCCAGCGAACAGGATATCGGTAGTGTTCAGCTGCACTGGCGCATTCGGGCGGTAGCTGATCTCACCACTCCATGCGGTACCGGTGGGCAGCGTGGTGGAGAAGCTCAGGCCATACAGGCGGATGTCTTCAGGGTACTCGACGAAGTACTGGGAGTTACCCGCCACGATCAGCGGTGCCAGGGCACGCAGCTGCGCTGGCAGCGCGCTCAGGCCTGCGAACACCGATGGCGATGCACCGGTTGCACTGAAAATGGGCGCCCGACTGTGATAGTTCATGAAGTAGGCACCGAACTCGGTGTCCAGCGGATCGAACATGTAGCGTAGGGCGACACCGAACTGGCCGCTGTCGCGGGCGTCGCGGTCGGCGCCACGGGCCACCATCACCCCTTCCTCGTTAATGTTCACGCCACGGGTGGCAAGAAACTGCCGGGCGGCTGCAGGCACTGTGCGGCTGCTGTTGAGCACGCGCAGGTTGTCGGTGCAGCCATCAGCAATGATGTCGGGCTGCGAGAAGAAGGTACCGCAGTTATCTACGACGGTCTGGTCCCACTCGATCTGGTAGAAGGCTTCGGCCGAAAGGTTGTCGGTCAGGCTCTGCGAGATGTAGAACATGTTGACCGGGATCAGGCCTTCCTTGATCTCCGCACCAGGGCGGCGGAAGGCGGACACGTCGATCGGGTTGATCGAGTTGATACCACCGCCGATGAACGTGCTTTCACCCCAGCTCACCACCTGCTTGCCCAGACGCACCGAGCCGGGCTGATCACCGATCGAGTAGTTGTGGTAGACAAAGGCATCGAGCAGCTGGGAACCGGAGGACTTGGCGCCCTCCTTGCGGTTGGAGTCACTGATGTCCTTGAACTCGCGGTTCTCGTCCTTGAGTTCGAAGTCGTACCAGTACTTGCCCCGCACGAAGATGCCGGTGTCACCGTACTTCAGCTCAAGATCATGGATGCCTTTGAAGATCTTCGAGAAGGTTTCGCCTTTCTTGAAATTGAGGTGACCATCGTCAGAGGTTTGCGAAAGGCCCTTGCCGCCGTTATTGACCCCGATCAGGTTGCTGTTCGGGTTGGCGGTCGACCAGCTGGCCCCGACAGAGAGCGACGAGTCGAACTGGCCTTCGATTTCCCCGATGTTGAAACTGACCGCGAAAGCAGGGCTTGCGAGCGTGGAAGCAAGGCTGACGGCCAAAGGCAGCTTGGCCCGACGCCAGAACGGGTATGCAGATGTCATCGACGCTACTCCATGTACTTTTTTGTTATGGCAGTGAGTCCTTTCAAGAACGGCCCGTGCGACCGGTGTTCGGGCTTGCGCCCGTGACGACACGTGTTGCGCGTGTCGCCCTCCCCCATTCCTGAAAATCCCCTGGCCCCGACTATAGCCAGCCGACCAAGGTGCTTGATCCCTCTAAAGTGTGATTTGCATTCCCTTGGCCAATTCGCCCTGGCGTGTAACCAGGTTGCGCACCGGCAGTGCTCAAGCATGGCCGATTTTTACTGAATGGCAAGGTGCCAGCCGCTCTGGCCTGCGGGTCGTGTCGCGGGGCACACGACCCGCCATGCGGCTACAGCGTGGAAAGGAAGGCGCTGTTACTTGCCTGCCATTGGACGATGTCCTGGCGGATGCGCTTCTTGTCGAGTTTCCCGACACTGGTCTTGGGAATTTCTGTAACAACGGCGATCTGGCAGGGAATCGCCCACTTGTTGATGTGCCCTTGTTCCACAAACGGCTTGAGGTGCTCCTTCAACGCCTTGGCATCGACCATCTGGCCGTCACGCACCACCAACAGGGCGAACGGGCGCTCACCCCACTGCGGGTCGGCGACCCCAACCACGGCAACCTCACGCACATCAGGATGGCGGCTGATCAGGTCCTCGAGGTCCAGAGAGGAGATCCATTCGCCCCCGGTCTTGATAACGTCTTTGATGCGGTCGCGGATGTCTATGTAACCCATGCCGTCGAGTGTGGCGACGTCACCGGTGTGCAGCCAGCCACCCTGCCACAGCTCCTCGCTTTTCTGCGGTTCCTTGAAATAGCCCATGGTCAACCACGGGGCACGCAACACCAGCTCGCCTTGAGTCTCGCCATCTGCCGGGAGGAAATTGCCATCGCCATCGACGATCGCTGCCTCCACCAGTGGCACCGGCACACCGGCCTTGATGCGGTAGGTCACGCGTTCGTCTTCGCTGCCGGCCTGCAGCTCATCGTTCAGGTGCGCGGCAGAAATCAGCGGGCAGGTCTCGGACATGCCATAGGCTGCAGTCAGCTGAATGCCCCGGGCCAGCGCCGCCTGATAAAGCGAGCGGTTGAGCGCGCTGCCACCGATGATGATCTTCCAGCCGCCGAAGTGCTGGCCCTGGGAGCTCGGGCAATTGAGCAACATCTGCAGGATGGTGGGTACGCAGTGCGAGAAGGTGACCTTTTCGTCCCGCCACAGCTTGATCAGCATGTCGGGCTCGTAGCGGCCCGGGTACACCTGCTTCATGCCGAGCATGGTGGCCGCATACGGGATACCCCAGGCATGCACGTGAAACATCGGGGTGATGGGCATGTACACATCATTGCTGCCAAGCAGGCGGACGCTGTCGATACTGCCGGTCACCGAAGCCTCGGCCAAGGTGTGCAGCACCAACTGGCGATGGGTGAAGTAAACGCCCTTGGGGTTACCTGTGGTGCCGGTGGTGTAGAACGTGGTGGCGACCGAGTTCTCGTCGAAGTCCGGGAAGTCGTACTGCGCGCTGGCCGCAGCGAGCAACTGCTCGTACTCGCCCACCAGGTTCGGCAACTCGGCGGTCTTGTCCGGGCCATCGGTCAGCAGCAGGGTCTTGTCGACCGTGGTCAACTGCCCGGCAATGGACTGGTAAAGGCCGACAAAATCGCTGTTGACCAGCACGAAGCGGTCCTCGGCGTGGTTCATGGTGTAGAGGATCTGCTCAGGCGACAGGCGCACGTTGATGGTGTGCACCACCGCGCCGATCATCGGGATGGCGAACATGCATTCCAGATAACGGTGGCTGTCCCAATCCATCACCGCCACGGTGTCACCGGCCTTGACCCCGGCTTCGGTCAGCACGTTGGCCAGGCGGGCGATACGTTCGTTGAGCTGTGGATAAGTCAGCCGCAACTGGTCGCGATAGACGATTTCGCGGGTCTTTTCATAGCGGCTGCCGGACATCAGCAGGCGTTTGATCAGCAGAGGAAAGCTGTAGGCGCCCTCGGCGGGCTTGATGATGCGGGTCTGCAGCATGGTTATCCCTTCTTGAAAAGCTGGCCGGACAAGTCTGCTACCTACTGTAGTTCGTCAATGTGACGGTCAAATCAGCCGAAGGAATGATTTGGCTGCGCGAGGTATGAGTGGCATTGTGCGGTCGATGGACCAACCCTTGCCCTGCCACTGGAGCCGTACCTATGCCCAGCCCGCGTCGCGCCGTGTTTCTCGACCATAAATCCCTGGACCTTGGTGACCTCGACCTGTCACCGCTGCAGAGCCAGTTCGACGCCTTCGAACTGTACGACGCCACCCGCCCGGATCAGGTAGCCGAGCGCCTGCAGGGCGCCGTTGCAGTGATCAGCAACAAGGTCATGCTCGACGCCAACGCCCTGGCTGCCAACCCACAGCTCAAGCTGATCCTGGTCGCCGCCACCGGCACCAACAACGTCGACCTGGCTGCCGCCCGCGCCCAGGGCATCACGGTCTGCAACTGCCAGGGCTACGGCACACCCTCGGTGGCACAGCACACCCTGGCCCTGCTGCTGGCGTTGGCCACGCGCCTGTGCGACTACAACCGGGCGGTGGCCGAGGGGCAATGGGCCAAGGCCAGCCAGTTCTGCCTGCTGGACTTCCCGATCGTGGAACTGGAAGGCAAAACCCTGGGCCTGCTCGGCCATGGTGAACTCGGTGGCGCCGTCGCGCGGCTGGCGCAAGCCTTTGGCATGCGCGTGTTGAGCGGGCAGATCCCCGGGCGCCCGGCGCGGGACGACCGCCTGCCGCTGGATGAATTGCTGCCGCAAGTCGATGCCCTGACCCTGCACTGCCCTCTCAACGAACACACCCGGCATATGATCGGTGCACGTGAGCTGGCCTTGCTCAAGCCCGGCGCGCTGGTGGTCAATACTGCCCGCGGCGGCCTGATCGACGAGCACGCCCTGGCTGAAACCCTGCGTCGCGGCCATCTGGGCGGCGCTGCCACCGATGTACTGAGCGTCGAGCCACCGGTCAACGGCAACCCGCTGTTGGCCAGCGACATCCCACGCCTGCTGATCACACCGCATAGCGCCTGGGGCGCGGTGGAGTCGCGCCAGCGCATCGTCGGCCAGCTCAGCGAGAACACCCAGGCATTCTTTGCCGGCCAGCCACGCCGCGTGGTCAGCTGAGCGCAAGGGCAGGCTCTGCTACACTGCGCCACTTTTTTCAGGAGGCGTCGTCCATGGACCCGCGCAGTGAAGTTTTGCTCCGCCAGGCGGAGCTGTTCCAGGGTCGGCTGCTGATTGCCGGCGCCCCCGCCGATGACCTGCTCGGCCAGTTGCCGCAGGCTCAGGCCTGGACGTGGCATGCGGGCGATCAGGCCATGCTCGACGCCCGCTTTGCCGGGCGCAGCCATTACGGCGTCGACGTGCCGCCGGTCCCCTTCGAGGCGGCAGTGCTGTACCTGCCCAAGTCGCGCGAACTGGCGGCCTACTTGGTTAACGCACTGGCATCACGCCTGGGCGGTGGCGAACTCTATCTGGTGGGCGAAAAACGCGGCGGCATCGAAGGCGCGGCCAAGGTTCTGCAAGCCTTGGGCAAACCACGCAAGCTCGACAGTGCCCGGCATTGCCAGCTGTGGCAGGTCACCGTGGACAACGCGCCCGAAGCCAAGCCCCTGGAAAGCCTGGCCGAACGCTTTACGCTCGAGCTGGAGGACGGCCCCCTGCAAGTGGTCAGCCTGCCTGGGGTGTTCAGCCACGGCCGTCTGGACCGCGGCACGGCGTTGCTGCTCAAACACTTGGATAACCTGCCCGTGGGCCATGTACTGGACTTCGGTTGTGGTGCCGGCGTACTCGGCGCCACGGTCAAACGCCGTTACCCCCAGAGCCGGGTCACGATGCTGGACGTGGACGCCTTCGCCGTGGCCGCCAGTCGCCTGACACTGGCGGCCAATCAGCTGGAAGGTGAAGTCATCAGTGGCGACGGTATCAATGCTGCGCCCGGCGACTTGAGCCTGATCCTGAGCAACCCGCCGTTCCATACCGGTGTGCATACCAACTACCAGGCTTCGGAAAACCTGCTGAAAAAATCAGGGCAACATCTGCGAAAAGGCGGCGAAATGCGCTTGGTTGCCAATAGTTTCCTGCGTTATCAGCCGCTGATCGAAGGCGCTCTGGGCAACTGCCGGACCTGCGCCGAGGCAGACGGCTTTCGCATCTATCAGGCAACACGCTGACAAAAACAGGGCTTGCCCAAACCGTTTCGCCTAGGCAGAATCCGCACCGTCCTAGGGGAGTAGTCTCCCGCAAGCAACCTGCTTGCCCGGCACGCGTCAACACACTTGGCCCACAGGCCATGGCGCGTGCGACCCACGATCTGCGCAGACGGATCCGGGGTTTGACAAGACCTATGACACGCACACCTTACCCGGGGCGGGGAGGCTGTACGTGTCATAGCCGTGTCGACCCGCCCCCACAGGAATCCTGATGCTGGAATCTCTTCTCGTACCCACCGCGATCGTCGCGTTAGCCGAAATTGGCGACAAGACGCAGCTGCTCGCGCTCATTCTCGCTGCCCGTTTCCGCAAGCCGTGGCCGATCATCGCCGGCATCATCGCCGCCACCCTGGCCAACCATGCCGCAGCAGGTGCAGTGGGTGCCTGGGTCAGCGGGTTCTTCAGCGAGACAGCGCTGCACTGGATACTGGCTGCGAGCTTCACTGCGACGGCCCTGTGGACCCTGGTGCCGGACAAGATGGATGATGATGAAAACCCTGCGCGACGTTTCGGCCCGTTCCTGACCACGCTGATCGCATTCTTCCTGGCCGAGATCGGTGACAAGACCCAGGTTGCGACGGTGATGCTGGCAGCGCAGTACCCGCACCTGATCATGGTCATCATCGGTACCACGCTGGGCATGCTGATTGCGAATGTACCGGTAGTCCTGGCGGGCAATTTTGCCGCAGAAAAGCTGCCGCTGACGCTGATTCGCCGCCTCGCCGCGACCGCCTTCATCGTGCTGGCAATCGTCGCAGTCTACTCGGCCATGAAAGCCAGCGGCTGGGTGGGGGCCTGAGCTGCAAGCTTTAAGCTGCAAGCTGCAAGCTGTACGAGAGAGGCAGACATACGCGTACTGCTCTTGCTTGTAGCTTGTAGCTTGTAGCTTGTAGCTTGCAGCTTGCAGCTTGCAGCTGCTGTTACTTCTTGGCGGCCTGATACAGAGGCATGACTTTGGGAATCGCTGCCTGCAACGAGGCTATCCGGCTCTCGGACGCCGGGTGAGTGCTCATGAACTCAGGCGGCGCGCCTTCGGACGCCTTGCTCATCTTGTTCCACAAGGTGATCGCGGCATTCGGGTCGTAGCCGGCACGCGCCGACAGCTCCAGGCCGATCAGGTCAGCTTCGTTTTCATTGGCACGGCTGTTGGGCAGGGTCATCGCGTAGTTCACCACCTGGTCTGCCAGCGCAATACTGTTCTGGCCAAGGCCAAACAACGCACCTGCACCCTGGCGGGCCATTTCCACGCCATAAGCCTTGGACATCGCTTCGCGGCTGTGCTCACGCAAGGCATGCGCGATTTCATGGCCAACCACGGCGGCAATCTCGGCATCGGTGAGCTTGAGCTGGTCGATCAGACCGGTGTAGACGATGATCTTGCCGCCAGGGCCGCAGTTGGCGTTGAGCTCATCGCTCTTGATCACATTGACCTCCCACTGCCACTGCGCGGCATCAGGACGGAATTTCGGCGCCTGAGCGATCAGCCGGTCGGCAATCGCCTGCACGCGCTTGGCATCAGCGCTGGTCTTGTCCAGCACGCCCTTGCTCGACGCTTCGCCGAGGGTCTGCTGGTACGACTGGGCGTACATCTGGTTGACCTCATCGGTCGAGAGCATGCTGAACATGTACTGCTTGCGCTCAACGCCCACAGCACCCCCGCTGGTGGTATTGACCGCCTGGCAGCCAGCCAGCAGGATGCCAGCACTCAACAGGCTGACGACAAAAGACTTACGCATGAAAACACTCCCTTTTTACATGCGGGATATCCTAGGCCGAGTCGCCCATGCGCTACCAGAGCCGCAGGGAAGATTCTTGACATCCGTTACACCTGCGCTCGCACTCACGCCACCTTTGGGCTTTCACACACTGCAGCACGCCGGCATTTGACCGGCGTACTGAATGGCCATGCTTCCCTGTCAATTGCCATCCCCGACTGTCAATGATCGTCACCTCCCGTATGTGCCGTGCAACTGGAAAATTGCGCGCCCGCATCAATCTGTGTGTCGGCTCTCAGGTGGATGGTAGAGGGGTCGGGGTCAGGTGAAGGCAGCCGCAAATCTCGAATAGCATCTAGCGTGCGCTGAGTGGGGTGCCAACCCCAGCGAATGAAGAATCGCGTGAGGTCGTGCTGCGCAGCCAGTGCGGTGGTGACCATAAAGTAATGGCGATATTGAGCATCACCCTGGCCGGAGTCACTGTTGCCATTCGCACGGGTTTCGCGGTGGAGCCTATGAAAGAAGGCGTCACCGTAAGCTATGCGCAGCTGTTCCCACATGACAAGACAGACGTAGGGGCCATTATCTTCAAACTTTTTGTTCGGATCAGTATTGTTTAAGAAGGCATGAGCCTCGCTGTCATAACGCACGGCGCTAGAGGGTTTATCTTGTGAGCGCTCAACCGCAAGAGAAAATATATTGACAGAATTTTCCGTCAACGCATTAGCGCTCCAAGCAATTTGTTGCTGCATATGACCCAACTCATGCCAGACGCCCCATTCGCCGCGCACACCCTCGGGCGTCAATAACGAACTGCCGTATTGCGGTAGGCTTATTCGAAAGTGAGTGGCGTTAGGATTGCCGCTTTCTTTCTCCGAGACCAATATGCGCAGCGGACTTGGCCGGGCTTGATCCGCACCCTCACCAATTGCGCCAATTTCATTTTCAACTCTCAGAATTTCTTTGTATTCATCTAATACTTTCGAGGGGTCGTAATCCTTAAATTCATAGGCCGTCTCCCACCACGCGGTTAGAACGACTTTATCACTGATGAGCTGCACTGGCGCTCGTCCTTTTGCTCTGGCCGCCTCAAGCATCTGGCCCCACTGACCAGCGGAGGTTTCACCTTGTATAAATACAGGTACTCGATGCGAAAGAGCGACGCATTCAAAATTGCACGTTACCTCCTCGGCAGCCGGGGCGAGCTCGTCAGGTATTACCCGCAACCACAGCAACCCTCCTTCCGGGTCGCTTATCATCCCGGGGGATTCGAGCACTTCATAGGTACGAGGATCTTCAGTCTCAGCGCCTTGTGTATTGAAGCCGGGAGTCCCGACCATGAAATGCATTTTGACGTTTGCCCTGGGCGGCATCGAGAAGTGATACATGACATAACCTCCGGGTTCAATGAAGATGCCCGTTGGCTGAAAGTCAGCATAACGAAACCAGCGCCCATACACCCTTCTATCTGTATCGGCCGAAGGTAGAACTTTGAAATTCGTGAGTGCAGTCGAAACCGCAGATTGCTCCTCGCCTGGCAACGGGTTATTTTTCATAATGGCCCCTTTAAACGGTTGCACCAATTAGGTACGAACAACGTTATGGCGGGACCTAGAGGTGGTCAACTAGCATAAATGACAGGCGTTATTGGCAGCCAACTACAGTCATACCGGTGTCAAACACTCCGGCGCGTCCAGCTTCGGGTCATTGACGAAATTCGCCAGCGCACGTTCCCGTAGCGTGGCTGGTGGGCTGGCGAGCAGCTCATGCAAACGCGCCAGCGGCGTGTCAGGGTCCAGCCAAGCAGCCTGCCCCGCCTCATCCAGGATCAGCGGCCGACGCTGGTTCATCGCCGCCTGGGTCACTACCGCACAGCTCAACCACACCTGGTCCTGGACCGGATAAGCCTCCCATATGGCCGCGAACCACAACGACGCGCCCTCCCCCGGCGTCAGCCAGTAAGGGCGCTTGCGCGCCGTGCCGCGCCATTCGTAAAAGCCGTTGGCGGGCATCAGGCAGCGCCGCAGACGCAACGCTTCGCGGAACATGGGCTGCTCGGCCAAGGTTTCGGCCCGAGCATGCGCGGGGGTGCGTGAGAGGTCAGTGAGCCAGGCCGGGGTCAGGCCCCAGCGTGCCTTGGCCAATTGCATCTGGCCGTCGACCTGGCGCTGGATCAGCACCGAAGCGCCGGGCGCGATATTCCATTGCGCCGGCTGGCCGGCAGGAAAGCCTGGCAGGCTGGCAAGCGCCTGGGGCCAGCGAAACAGGGCATAGCGTCCACACATGGGCGAATTCAGAACCTAGCAGATCAAGGTACCGGGATAGCTCTCCGGTTCGTCGCCGACAAGCGGCTGGGCACCATTGTACGCATCGATCAGCTGCCGTGCGTACCCGGCCTGCTCGTCGGCCACCGCAAGCCCGAGCAAGCCTTGCATCGGCAACTCGCCCACACCGCCCATCAGGTCACGGCCTATCAGGTGCACCTCGATACCCTCGCTGGCCAGCATGCCAGCGAGCATTTCTGCTTCCAGCAACGTTTCTGGTTCGTAGATCCGCCGCATCAGGCATCGTCCTCGCGTCTGACTTCAAGCATCCATTCGTCGCCGTGCACCTGCAGGATGAAGACCACCGGCTGACAACATACCTGGCAGTCTTCGGTATACATCTGGTCGCCACCGGAGATGTCCACGGTGGTTTCCACGCGCTCGCCGCAATAAGGGCAATCGTAGAAGTCGGTTTCCAGCATCGCGGCCTCCGCAGTGACTTATGCGTATAATTGCCGGTCTGTTTACAGGGCCTGCGTGTGTCCGAGCCGTTTTTCGGGCCCCACCCCTACCTTATTACCCTAGCCGTTTCCAACAAGAGAGCATGATGGGCGAATTCGATGCCATCCGACCGTACGACGATGCTGAGGTCCCTGCCGTGCTGGCACGCCTGCTCAGCGACCCGGCATTCCTCGATATCCTCACCCACTTCCGCTTCCCGCGCGCAGCCGGGGCATTCGGCTGGCTGCTCAAGCCGCTGATCGCCCGCCGCCTGCGCAAGGAGTTCGCCGGGGTCACCTGCGTATCCACGTTGCAGGACAAGGTCGAATACTACGTCGACCACACCATCGAGCGCGCTACCGACGGGGTCACGTACACAGGCGTCGAGCAACTCAAATCCGGTACCGCCTATCTGTTCCTGGCCAACCACCGTGACATCGTCATGGATCCGGCCTTCGTCAACTACGCGGTGTACCACGCCGGCCTGCCGACGCCACGCATCGCCATTGGCGACAACTTGCTGCAAAAGCCATTCGTCAGCGACATGATGCGCCTGAACAAGAGTTTCATCGTCCACCGCTCGCTCAGCGGCCGGCGTGAAAAGCTCGCGGCCTACCAGTTGCTCTCGGCCTACATCAACCATTCGATCCGCAACGACGGTACCTCGATCTGGATCGCCCAGGCCGAAGGCCGTGCCAAGGATGGTGATGACCGTACCGACTCGGCCATCCTCAAGATGTTCCACATGAGCCGCAAGGACGAGCCTTTCGGTGCAGTGATCCAGGGCCTCAACCTCACCCCGGTGTCCATCAGCTACGAGTACGACCCTTGCGACCAGGCCAAGGCGCGCGAGCTGTATATCCGTGCGACCACCGGTACCTACCAGAAAGCGCCGGGTGAAGACGACAACAGCATTGCCAAAGGCATCACCGGCTACAAGGGCCGTGTCCATATCAACTTCGCCCCGCCGGTAACCGCGTTCTACGAGGACACCAAACAGCTGGCGCAGGAGATCGACCGGCAGATCCTGGGTGGCTACCGGTTGTTCCCGGTGCACTACCTGGCCTATGCAATGTGGGACGAAAAGGATGAGGCACTGCAGGTGCCGAGCGCCGAGAAGGTGTTCCCCGCAGAGGAGCTGGCAAAAGCCAAGGAAGAATGGCAACGCCGCCTGGACGCCTGCCCGCAGGAGCAGCGGCCATACCTGGTGTTGCAATACGCCACCCCGGTGCGCAACCAGTATCAGGTCAGGCAACAGGCACCGGTTGCCTGATCACAGGGGCCGCTTGGCGGCCCCGCAGGGTTCAGATCCAGGTACTGAACCAGGACAGCAGCAAGGCCATCGCCAGGCAGGCAAAGCCGAGAATGTAGTAATAGCGCGGCACCCGCTGCTCGAACGCATCCACCAGGCCTTCGTCCGCTGCCAGGCTCTCGCGGGTGATGGCCTGGCGACGCCGTGCACTGTGCAGCAGCAACCCGCCCGGGCAGGTCATCAACAGTGCCAGCAGATTGATCAGCTTGGTCGGATGGGCGGCCAGAACCCCCCAGAGCACTTGCAAGGACATCACGCAACCTCGGTCAGAACGTCAGCGAAGGCCGGCATTCTACCGAAGGCCGGCCCCGACGCCCGAAATTGGCGACAAAGTGTCACTAAATTTCATCTGTCACACGCTCGTCATAAGGGCAGGCCACCCTGTCGGCCTTTTCCCGAGCCGGAGCTTGTTCATGCTGCACGCCGAAAACCAGGATCGCCTCTATCTCGTTGCCCAGAGCGATGAACAGCAGGCGTTGATCGATGGTTTCGCCATCAATGTCCAGGACCGCCAGTGGCTGGTGTATTGCGCACTGGGCGGGCATGCGCATGAGCATTTGCCAGAGGTGGACCTGCTGACGGGCGTAAGCGTGCTGGACTTCCATTTCGACGCGGCCTGAGGCCTGTGCACGAGCAAAAAAAACCGCTGCCTGGCAAACAGGCAGCGGTTTTTTCTCGCTCCAGCGAAAAGCTTATTCGCCCAGCACCTGACCGATGGTCGGGTCCTTGAACAGGCGGGTCAACGCATCGCTCAGCACGTCACTCACCAGCTTGGTGTTGGTTTCCTGGTTGGGCGCCATGCCGAAGCGCTGGTCCAACGAGGCGCCATAGCGGCCGCTGTAACGGCGGTTGGCGTTCGACACATCGGCGCGGAAGGTGGCGCCGATGGTGGCTTCGGTCACGTACAGGTTGTCCTTGGGCGACTGGTACTTCAACTCGGCCAGGGTCACGGTCAGCTGCGGCGCATTGCCGGCGTTGGCCGTGGGGGTAAAGCCCAACAGGCGTACGGCGGCCTCGGCCTGGGCCTGCACTTTGGGCACGATGTCATTGCCACTGACACTGATAGTGCTGGTCTCGGGGTACATGCCACCACGAGTACCCAGGGACTGCGAAGCCCGGCCGTCCACTACCTTGACCACCACCGGCTGGCCGTGGCCGACCGGGGCGAGCTGGGCGTTGAGCTTGGGTTGCGGGCTGAGTTGTTGCGGGCTGTGGGCACAACCCACCAGGCTCAGGCTGGCCACGGCAAGCAAACCGAACAACAGACGTTGCAACATGCGTGTTTCTCCAGAAAATGCGGCGAAGGCTCACAGTATACCTAGCGGCAAGCTACAAGCGGCAAGCTAGAAGTAAAAGCCCGCGGGCGCCTTGTTGTGGCTTGCCGCTTGATACCAGGCGCGCCTGTCACACGCGGTTCATGGTCCGGCGGTTATCCTCGCCACAAGCCCTACCACACAGGACTCAACACCATGGCCTCGCTCTGGACCCTGCTCTTGCAACGCTCGCGCCACACGACCTATGCCCGCCTCGATGGCGACGGCATCTGCCTGGGGTTCAAGCAATGCAGCCAGCCACCCGGCAACAGCGGCTGGGTGCAGGTCACGGAAATCCAGCTTGCCTGGCTGGGCCGCCCGCTGCCCGCCAACGCCCGGGTTTGCGCCCATGCAAGCCGCCATTGGCAGCGGCGCACCCTGCCCGCCTGACAAACGCTGCAATAAAAAGCACGAATAACGACCTTTCTGCCCGCGACATCGTTATAATCTCCCCCCGATTATAAGGACGTCTCCTGATCGGGCCCCGCATTTGCCGTTTGACCCCGGCACCTTCACCGCTTCGCCCACAGAGAGCCTTCCACTCAGGTCTTGCATCGGCTGTCGTGCCTGCTTTTCCGGCCCTTCGCACTGCATGAACCTGTGGGTTGCCATCGCGCAGTCCCCTTTTGAGGTTCACGTCTCCAAAAGAGCGTGAAAAAAACGGTTTTCACAACTTCACGAGAGTGTGGCGAGCAAATGAACAGTCTGGCATGTGCAATAGCGACAGATGTGTCCCGAACGGCCCTGAACAGGCGGCTGATACGCTCATTTCACATGGGTGTCTGAATCCGTTCCATAACGCACGCACGACACCTTGACCATAAGTCGAATTGCCGCACCTGGGGCAAACGGCGTTCAATAGACGAACCCGAAGACTGATTTGGCGGTGTCCGCGGAAGTTGCAAGAACTGCGAAAAGTCGGACATGGCGATCCTGGCACCCCTGGGGTCCTATGCTGTCAATTAGGTAGCTGTAGATTGTGGAGACGCGTTAAATGGCGCAGAACGAATCGGTTGATGTAGTACTGGTAGGCGCGGGCATCATGAGTGCCACCCTGGCCGTACTGCTCAAGGAGCTCGACCCGACCCTGAAGCTTGAGGTCGTCGAGGCGATGGACTCCGGGGCCGCGGAAAGCTCCAACCCCTGGAACAACGCAGGCACCGGCCATGCCGGCCTGTGCGAGCTGAACTACACGCCCCAGGCCGCCGATGGCAGCATCGACATCAAGAAGGCCGTGCACATCAACACCCAGTTCGAGGTATCGCGCCAGTTCTGGGCTTACCTGAGCAAAAAAGGCAATTTCGGCCCGGCCCGTGCCTTCATCAACCCTGTCCCGCACCTGAGCTACGTCGAAGGTGACAAAGGTGTTGCCTTCCTCAAGAAGCGTTTCGAGCTGCTCAAGCAGCACCACGCCTTCGCCGAGATGGAATACACCGAAGACAAGGCGGTGATGAATGAATGGATGCCGCTGATGATGCCAGGCCGCCCGGCCGACCAGCATATCGCCGCCACCCGCGTGACCAAAGGTACCGACGTCAACTTCGGCGCACTGACCAACAAGCTGCTCAAGCTGCTGGGCGACTCGCAGAACGCGCAGGTCAAGTACAGCAAGAAGGTCGTTGGCCTGCGCCGTAATGGCGCTGGCTGGACCGTCAGCATCAAGGACGTCAACAGCGGCGGCAGCCGTGAAGTGGACGCCCGCTTCGTGTTCCTCGGCGCCGGCGGCGCGGCACTGCCGCTACTGCAACTGTCGGGCATCCCGGAAGGCAAAGGCTTCGGCGGCTTCCCGGTCAGCGGCCAGTGGCTGCGTTGCGACAACCCGGAAATCGTCAAGCAGCACCAGGCTAAGGTCTACAGCCAGGCCGCCGTCGGCGCGCCGCCGATGTCGGTGCCGCACCTGGACACCCGCGTGGTGGACGGCAAGACATCGCTGCTGTTCGGCCCCTACGCCGGCTTCACTACCAAGTTCCTCAAGCACGGCTCGTTGATGGACCTGCCGCTGTCGGTGCGCATGGGCAACATTGGCCCGATGCTGGCCGTTGCCCGCGACAACATGGACCTGACCAAGTACCTGGTCAGCGAAGTGATGCAGTCGATGGAACAGCGCCTCGAGTCGCTGCGCCGCTTCTACCCGCAGGCCAAGGCCGAAGACTGGCGTTTGGAAGTGGCTGGCCAGCGCGTGCAGATCATCAAGAAGGATCCGAAAAAAGGCGGCATCCTGCAGTTCGGTACCGAGTTGGTGTCGGCACAGGACGGCAGCCTGGCAGCGCTGCTCGGCGCGTCCCCTGGCGCATCGGTGACGGTGTCGATCATGCTTGAACTGATCGAACGCTGCTTCCCCGAGCAGACCAAGGGCCCCTGGGCCGCCAAGCTCAAGGAAATCTTCCCGGCTCGCGAGAAGACCTTGGCCACCGATGCAGCCCTGTACCACAAGATCAGTGCCGAGAATGATGAGGCGCTGGACCTGGTAGAGAACAGCCCGGCCAAGCATTACGCCTGAACCGGCTGAGACGAAAACGCCCCTTGGGGGTGTGCCTGTCAGTTAGGTGATCCAGGGCCGCTTTGCGGCCCATCGCCGGCAAGCCGGCTCCCACAGGGATCGCGCCAGCTTTTGAAGTTGAGCAAGACAGTTGTTGCTCAAAAAGTGCGCTGTCCCTGGGGGCATTACGCCTGAACAGGCTGAAACGAAAACGCCCCTTGGGGTTATGCCTGTGAGCTAGGTGATCCAGGGCCGCTTTGCGGCCCATCGCCGGCAAGCCGGCTTGTATGGTTAGACTTGAAGGGGTGGTGGGACTAAATGCCGGATTCTGACTGTTGACGCAGTACAGACTGTGGGAGACATCGCCCCACCCCTTCCACCAAAGCGCCGATAAAGAATGCATCGTTTGCAAACGACGATAGAAGCAAGCCAGCGCCTCTTGGTGAAAACCCTTCAAGCTCAAAAACCATAACGCGAGGAGCCGCCCATGGCAATGCAGGTAAACAAACTGATCGTGGGTGCGGATGTCGCAAAAGCCGAATTAGTGATTCATCACGATGATCGTGATGAAATTATCAGGCTGAAAAATACCAAGCCCGAAATCAAAAGCTGGCTAAAGCAACAGCCCCTCGGCACTGCAATCGCTGTTGAGGCGACCAATGTCTACCATCTGGACCTGGTTGAGCTAGCCCATGGCTTCGGTTTCGACGTTTATGTCATCGATGGTTTCCAACTGAGCAACTACAGGAAAAGTGTTGGAGGGCGGGTTAAAACTGACCCCTCTGATGCTCGGTTGCTGTCCCGATTTTTGAAAAACGAGGGCGACGATCTTCGTCCTTGGACCCCGCCTCCTGCTGTCTACGGCAAGCTTCAGAGCCTCCTTCGACGCAGAGCTGTCTTGGTGACTGCTCGCACTGCATTAGCTCAGAGCTGGACAAACGAAAGCCTGCTGAAGGCCGCCTTCAAAACCTTCGTAACATCGATAGATCGGCTGGATCAGCTGATACAAAAAAAGATTAAGGAAGTGCTACGAGAGGCTGGGCTGCACGAGCAAGTTGCCCGCTGTCAGGCGGTAGAGGGAATTGGGTTTCTTACCGCTACAGCCTTGGTAATGGCTTTTGTAAGGGGCGAGTTCAAGAACAGTGATTCGTACATCGCATTCCTGGGAATGGACCTGCGGGTTAATGATTCTGGAGAGAAGAATGGACGTCGTCGGCTCACCAAGCGCGGCTGCTCGGAAATCCGTCGTTTGCTGCATAACGCAGCAATGGCGGCCAGCAGGTCGGCCGCTTGGAAAGGGGTATATGAGCAGTATCGAAACAGCGGTAAGGCAACGACCCAGGCGTTGGTAATTCTGGCCAGGAAGCTCGCACGTGTGGCATTCGCCCTGATGAGAAATCAGGACGAATACGTCACCAAAGGCGGGAAAATGGCTTGCTGATAACCATAGAATCTCCCACAGGGATCGCGCCAGCTTTTGAAGTTGAGCAAGACAGTTGTTCCCACGGGTACAGCGCAAGGCTCGAGAACTGCGCGGTCATTGTGGGAGCCGGCTTGCCGGCGATGGGCTGCGTAGCAGCCCTGATCACACTAACTGTATGGCATCGCCGCTGGGGCGTTTTTTGTGCCTGGGGATCCGTCAGCCCCGGGCTTTTTCGATGATCTCGATGTACTCAGCCGCATTGCGCTGATCGGCGATCACTTCGACGAAGGTCTTGCCTTGTTCGTCTTTGCCATCCAGGTCCAACCCGGCTTCAACGAAGAACCCTACGAAACGCTCGAAATCGTCGACACGCAAACCGCGGTAAGCCTTGATCAGCTTGTGCTGAGAAGGTGAGGTCACACCATCCGCAGGCTCAAACTGAAGGAACGACTTGATATAGTCGTCGCTGATTTCGTCACCAATCACCTGCTTCTTGTCTTTGCGCATTGCCGGCTCCAACTGGACCATCACGAATTTCGAAGGCCGGCAGTTTACCCCCCACACGCAGCACGTCTCAACGCGTACGTACGGTACCCGTGTGCAAGTCGGCCCAGACATGGCCGTTGGGGTAGGTCAGAAACTGTACATACACCGTCTCGTTGCGCAGCAGGTCCATCACCACTCGGTAGTCGCTGACCGGATAATTCAGGCTCAACGTACGGGTCTTGTCGTCATACACCGGCTTTTTCAGGCTCTTGCCCGCCTCGCCATCGAAGGTGAGCAACACCTGGCTGAGGGTCGCCCCTTTACTCAGCGGCTTGCCTTTGAGGCGCATCTGCAAGGAGGCTGTGATCGGAATGGGCTGTTGGTCAGATTGGCGCTGCGCCCCAACCACTACCGAGTAGTCGGTGACCTGCAACAGTTGCTGGCCGGTCGGCGCTTCCTGGCGCAGGGCCTGGTCATCGGGCGGGAGAAACTGGCTGTGCAGCGGTGCGGCGGCAAGAGGCAGGCTGACCGCCAGCAACAGGGGAACGATCGCACGCATGTGAGGCTCCTTGGCATGAAGGCGCACTCTAGCACGCGCAACGACAGGGGCTGTCAATCGAACTGCGCGAGCATCCAGGCGTGATACTGGGCAACACCCTCTTCGCCTTCACGCGGGGCCCAAGGGGCATGCTCGCCGTCGACCAACGGCCGGTACGGGCCCGCCTTGCATTCGAACAGGATGCTGTCTGCCTCGAGCACCACCAAAGAATGGAAGATGCCCGGGCGCAGGTCCACGCCAAGGCAGTCGCCACCGGCCTCGAGCACGCGCTTGTCGATGACGGCACCCTGCTCATCGAACATCAGCAGCCCCAAGCGGCCTTTGAGCGCCAACAAGGTCTCGGCCTTGTCCGCGCTCAGGTGCCGGTGAGGCGCGATGTAGGTGGACGGCTGTAAGCCCACTGCCAAACGGTGACAGGGGTCCTGCATGTCATGGAAGTTGTGATGGTAGCGTCCACGCGGTGCCTCGGCGGCGTTTTGCGCCAGCCCGGCAAACAACGCTTGGTCGATGAAAGCAGGCTGGCTCATGATCACAGTCCCTTGACGGCGAAGATGCCGTTCGCGTTACGCCAGTAACCTTTATAGTCCATGCCATAACCGAAGATGTAGCGATCGATGCACGGCAGGCCCACATAGCTGGCCTTCAGGTCCGGGCTGGCCTTGCGGTCATGGTCTTTGTCGATCAGCACCGCAGTGTGCACCGAGCGGGCGCCGGCATGCTTGCAGAACTCGATGATGGCGCTGAGGGTGTGACCCTCGTCGAGGATATCGTCGACGATCAACACGTCACGATCGATGAACGACACCTCAGGTTTAGCCTTCCAGAACAGCTCACCGCCACTGGTCTGGTTGCGATAACGCGTGGCATGCAGGTACGAGGCCTCCAGCGGGAACTGCAGGTGGGTCAGCAGCTTGCCAGCGAAGATCAGGCCTCCGTTCATGACACAGAACACCACCGGGTTCTTGTCGTGCAGGTCTTTGCAGATCTGCTCGCCAACCTTGGCAATGGCCGCTTCGACTTCGGCTTCGTTGTACAGGCAGTCTGCCTCGCGCATGACTTGACGGATGTGCTCGAGATCAGCGGACATTGCGCTCTCCAGGGGGATTTTGGAAAAGCGGGCAAAGGTACGCATCCGCTCGTCACAGATCAAGCATTTATGGACTAACGTGCAAAAGGACTGCACGACAGCAAAGGCTGAATAGATTAATCTAGCGCGGTTTTTTTGCCCGCCTTTCGGAGCCCCCCTATGCCCACTCGTGAGATCCGCCACCCGCTGATCCGCCATAAGCTCGGCCTGATGCGCCGTGCCGACATCAGCACCAAGAACTTTCGCGAACTCGCCCAGGAAGTCGGCGCGCTACTGACCTACGAAGCCACTCAGGACCTGCCACTGGAAACCTACGAGATCGATGGCTGGTGTGGCAAGGTGCAAGTTGAAAAAATCGCCGGCAAGAAGATCACCGTGGTACCGATCCTGCGCGCCGGCATCGGCATGCTTGATGGCGTGCTCAGCCTGATCCCGGGCGCCAAGGTCAGTGCCGTGGGTGTCGCCCGCAACGAGGAGACGCTCGAAGCACACACCTACCTGGAAAAGCTGGCGCCGGACATCAACCAGCGCCTGGCGCTGATCATCGACCCGATGCTCGCCACCGGTGGTTCGATGGTCGCCACCATCGACCTGCTGAAAAAAGCCGGCTGCAAGGAAATCCGCGCCATGGTGCTGGTCGCAGCCCCAGAAGGTATCGAAGTGGTGGAAAAAGCCCACCCGGATGTGCAGATCTACACCGCCTCGATCGACCAGCGCCTCAACGAACACGGCTACATCGTGCCGGGCCTGGGCGACGCCGGTGACAAGATCTTCGGCACCAAGCAGAAGGACGCCTGACCATGCAGGACGGCTTCAACGACCCGCTCTGGCGCCAGGTCGTTTCGGGCGCGCAGATGCTCTTCGTGGCATTTGGCGCGCTGGTGCTGATGCCGCTGATCACCGGCCTGGACCCTAACGTCGCGCTGTTCACCGCGGGTATCGGCACCCTGCTGTTCCAGCTGGTCACCGGCCGTCAGGTCCCGGTATTCCTGGCCTCGAGCTTTGCCTTCATCACGCCCATCATCCTTGCCAAAGGCCAGTTCGGCCTGGCCGAGACCATGGGCGGCGTGATGGCCGCAGGTTTCGTGTACACCTTCATGGGCCTGATGGTGAAGATCAAGGGCACCGGCTTCATTGACCGCATGCTGCCACCCGTGGTGATCGGCCCGGTGATCATCTCCATCGGCCTGGCCATGGCACCGATCGCGGCCAACATGGCAATGGGCAAGGGCGGTGACGGCGCGGTACTCATGCCGTACAAGACCGCCATGCTGATTTCAATGCCGGCGTTGCTCACCACCCTGATCGTCGCGGTGTTCGGCAAAGGCATCTTCCGCTTGGTGCCGATCATCTCCGGGGTACTGGTAGGGTTTGCCCTGGCGTTCGCCTTTGGCGTGGTCGACACCGCCAAGATTGCCGCCGCGCCTTGGCTTGAGATCCCCAACTTCACCGCACCAGCGTTCAACTGGCAGGCCATCCTGTTCATCGTACCGGTAGCCCTGGCCCCGGCGATCGAGCACATCGGCGGCGTGATCGCAGTCGGCAGCGTGACCGGCCGCGACTACCTGAAGAAGCCTGGCCTGCACCGCACCCTGCTCGGTGACGGCCTGGCCACCACGGCAGCAGGCCTGTTCGGCGGCCCACCCAATACCACGTATGCCGAAGTGACCGGCGCCGTGATGCTGACCAAGAACTACAACCCGAAGATCATGACCTGGGCGGCGATCTTTGCCATCACCCTGGCCTTCATCGGCAAGTTCGGCGCGTTGTTGCAAAGCATCCCGGTGCCGGTGATGGGCGGCATCCTCTGCCTGCTGTTCGGCTCGATCGCAGCGGTGGGCATGAACACCATGATCCGCCACAAGATCGACCTGGGCGAAGCACGCAACCTGGTGATCGTGTCGGTGACCCTGGTATTCGGTATCGGCGGCGTGCTGATCGGCAGCGGCGACGGCCCAGATGATTGGGGCCTGAAGGGCATCGCCCTGTGCGCTATCGTGGCCATTGCCCTGAACCTGATCCTGCCGGGCAACGATGGCTGGAAGAAAGAGAAGCTGGATGTGTAGAAGCGGCCTCGCGTCGCTAAAGGGCCGCTAAGCGGCCCTTTTTCATTCACGCCTTTTCACACATCTGCGCCAGCACCCTCACCCACTCCGGGTGATCATTCAGGCACGGCACCAGGACCAACTCTTCGCCCCCCGCCTCGATGAACTGCTCCTTGCCGCGATCGCCAATCTCCTCCAGCGTCTCGATGCAATCGGCCACGAATGCAGGGCACATCACCAGCAGCTTTTTGGCACCGGCCTTGGCCAGCTCATCCAGACGCGTCTCGGTATAGGGTTCGATCCACTTGTCCCGCCCTAACCGCGACTGGAACGAGACAGACCACTTGCCATCCGGGATGCCCATCCTGGTGGCGAACGCCTTGGCCGACGCCAGGCACTGCCCGCGGTAGCACACCGCGCGCACTTCGGCGCTGGCGTCCTTGCAGCAGTCCGCTGCCCGCAGATCATGCTTGCTGCCAGGCATGAGCTTCTTCAGGTGCCGCTCCGGCAAACCATGGAAGCTCAGCAACAGGTGATCATAGTCCTGTTCAAGGTAAGGCCGGGCGCTGGCCACCAGGGCATCGATGTAT
This sequence comes from Pseudomonas sp. WHRI 8519, assembly GCF_040224055.2. Classification (NCBI taxonomy): domain Bacteria; kingdom Pseudomonadati; phylum Pseudomonadota; class Gammaproteobacteria; order Pseudomonadales; family Pseudomonadaceae; genus Pseudomonas; species Pseudomonas sp. WHRI 8519. The sequence continues at coordinate 5,227,674 of NZ_CP167996.1, forward strand.
TCAGGGTGGTCGTAGAACGGTTGCAGCACACGCAACTGCAACGGCAAGGCGCGTTCGGTGACAGTCTGGTTGGCCTGCGCCACCACCGTAGTCACCGTACTGTCAGCGAATTGTGGGTAAAGCGGCGCCAGCGTCACGGTGCGCACACCTTGAGCGGCAAGGCGCTCGAGCACCTGCGGCAGCGCCGGCTCGCCATAACGCATGGCGATTTCCACCGGGCCGTGGGGCCAGTGCTCGACCATCGCGGCCTGCAGCCGACGCGTCAACACCACCAGGGGCGAGCCCTCATCCCACCAGATCGAGGCATAGGCGTGGGCAGACTGCTCCGGGCGCTTGATCAGGATCAGCGACACCAGCAAGCGCCGCAACGGCCATGGCAGGTCGACTACGTAGGGGTCCATCAGGAACTGATTGAGGTAGCGGCGCACATCGGCTACCGATGTGGAAGCCGGAGAACCCAGGTTGACCAGCAACAGCGCGTGATCGGTCATGCAGCGTCCTATGTCAGAGGCGCTTGGACAGGTTGTCCAAGGCCGATTGCAGATCGTTGAAACGGAAGGTGAAGCCTGCGGCCAGCAAACGCACAGGCCGTGCCCGCTGGCCACCAAGCAACAGCGTCGACAGCTCGCCCAGGCCCGCCTTCAGCAGCAGACCGGGTACCGGCAGTAGCGCCGGCCGGTGCAGCGCACGGCCCAGGCGCCGGGCGAATTCGCGGTTACGCACAGGCTCTGGCGCGCAGGCATTATAAGGACCGCTGGTGTCCTTGTGCCGTAACAGAAAATCTATCAGGGCAACCTGGTCGTCTATATGCACCCAAGGCATCCACTGCCGGCCATTGCCCAACGGGCCGCCCAGCCCCAGCTTGAACGGCAGGCGCAGGCGCGACAGGAAGCCCCCATCGCTGGCCAGCACCAGCCCCGTGCGCACCAACACCACGCGCAGCCCAAGGGCCTGCGCACGCTGCGCGGTTTCTTCCCACGCGATGCACAGTTGGCTGGCGAAATCCTCGCGTACCGGCGGCGAAGCCTCGGTCAATTCTCGCTCACCGCCATCGCCATACCAGCCCACCGCCGAACCCGAAATCAGCACTTCGGGACGTTGCTCGCGGGTCTCAAGCCAGGCCAGCAATTGCTCGGTAAGGCTGATACGGCTGGCCCATAGCACATTGCGCCGTGACGCAGTCCAGGGCCGGTCGGCAATCGGTGCGCCGGCCAGGTTGATCACGGCGTCCACGGGCTCGTCTGCGGCCAGCTCTTCCAGCCGGGCAACCCCTCGCACCCCGCTGCCACACAGGCGCGCAACCTGGTCGGGGCGCCGGCTCCACACGGTCAGGCGATGACCTTGGGCGAGCCAGAACGGGCAAAGATGCTGGCCGATCAAGCCAGTGCCGCCTGTCAGCAATATATGCATGGCTGTGTCCTCACAGAGTGCGGCGATGGTCTATTTTTACAGCAAGGCACTTTTTTAACCCAACGCTCTCAGATAAACATAGGCCAACCTGCCCTAAGAAGCGGTATAACCTTATACAGATTTTAAGCATTGTACAGGTTTGCCTGACAGCGTAGTCTGCTTACAGCAAGGTTCGAAGAGGCCATCATGACAGTACCTATTGCCATCATCGGTGCCGGTATCGCCGGCCTTTCCGCTGCCCAGGCCCTGCAGAAGGCCGGGCAATCCGTTCACCTGTTCGACAAAGGCCACGGCAGTGGCGGGCGCATGGCCAGCAAACGCAGCGAGGCCGGAGCGCTCGATCTGGGTGCCCAGTACTTCACCGCGCGCGACCGGCGCTTCGTCGAGCAAGTGCAGCAATGGGTGGCCGCCGGCTGGGCCGAACAGTGGAAGCCGCAGCTGTACAACTACCGTGACGGTGAACTGACGCCCTCCCCCGACGAACAGACGCGCTGGGTCGGCGTGCCGCGCATGAGCGCGATCACCCGCGGCATGCTAAAGGACGTCACGGTCAACTTCGGTTGCCGCATCGCCGAAGTGTTCCGCGGCAAGCAGTACTGGCACCTTCAGGACACCGAAGGCTGCAGCCATGGCCCGTTCAGCCGCGTTGTGATTGCCGTCCCCGCGCCGCAAGCCACGCCGCTGCTGGCCGCGACCCCCAAACTGGCCGCTGTGGCAGCGGGCGTGGTGATGGAGCCCACATGGGCCGTTGCCCTGGCTTTTCAGACACCGCTGGACACCCCGATGCAGGGCTGCTTCGTACAGGACAACCCGCTCGACTGGTTGGCCCGCAACCGTAGCAAGCCAGGCCGCGATGAGCAGCTCGATACCTGGGTACTGCATGCCACCTCCACGTGGAGCAAGCAGCACATCGACCTGGCCAAGGAAGAAGTGATCGAACAGCTTTGGGGCGAATTCGCCGAACTGGTCGGCTGCGTGGTGCCCGCACCGTCCTTCTCCGTGGCGCATCGCTGGCTGTATGCGCGGCCCGCCGGCAGTCACGAATGGGGCGCGCTGGCCGATGCCGACCAAGGGCTCTATGCCTGCGGCGACTGGTGCTTGTCTGGCCGCGTGGAAGGCGCCTGGCTCAGCGGTCAGGAGGCGGCCCGACGCCTGCTGGAGCATCTCGAATAAGCAAAACTGCAAAACTATACAAAAATACTAGTTTGCATAAGTTTGTGGCTGTGCTGGAATAACCTTGTACACGCGCGATTCCATGTACAAGTTTTCGGAGGCAGCCATGCACGATCCATCCGCCCAGCGTAAGCCCCGCATTGCCATCAGCTCATGCCTGACAGGCCACAGTGTGCGCTACAACGGCGGGCACAAATCGTCCGATCTGTGCCGTACCCAGCTGGAAGAACATTTCGATTGGCGGCCGGTCTGCCCAGAAGTCGCCATCGGCCTGGGCGTGCCCCGCGATCCGATCCGCCTGGTCGGTGACCCCGAACACCCCGCCGTGGTCGGGACACGCAACCCTGGCATGGACTTCACTGGCCCACTCGCCAGCTACGGCGAACAGATGGCCGATGAGCTGGATGATATCTGTGGCTACATCTTCATGCAGAAGTCGCCGTCCTGCGGGCTGGAACGGGTCAAGGTCTATCAGGATAACGGTCACCCGGCAGTACAGGGCGGCAGGGGCGCCTATGCCGCGGCCTTCTGCGCCCGTCGCCCGGACCTGCCGGTGGAGGAAGAGGGCCGCCTGCACGACCCGGTATTGCGCGAAAACTTCATCAGCCGCGTCTACGCCTATGCGGACTGGCAGCATCTGCTGGCCGAGGGTTTGAGCCGTGGCGCACTGGTGCGCTTCCATTCGCGCTACAAGTACCTGCTCATGGCCAACAACCCGCAGGCTTACCGACAGCTTGGGCGCCTGCTTGGCAGCATGAGCCGGGACGACGACCCTGAGGTCATCGGGCCCCGCTATTTCAGCCAGTTGATGCAGGCGCTGCGTCGCTGCGCCAGCCGCGGCACCCATGGCAACGTTCTGCAGCACCTCAGTGGCTATTTCAAAGACGCATTGACGCAGCAGGACAAGGCCGAGCTGAAACACATCATCGACCAGTACCAGCAAGGGGTCGTGCCGCTGGTGGTGCCGCTGACCTTGCTCAAACACCATTTGCGCAAGCACCCAGACCCGTACCTGCTGCAGCAGGCCTACCTGCAGCCACACCCCGACAGCCTGGGGTTACGTAATGCAGTCTGAAACGCCCATGCCCATCGGTGAACTGGCCCGGCGCACCGGCGTGAACCCAGTCACCCTGCGCGCCTGGGAGCGGCGCTATGGCCTGCTGAAGCCACAACGGACCGCCAAAGGCCACCGCTTGTATGGCCGCGATCAGGTCGAACGGGTCCAAGCGATCCTGGCGTGGCTGGAACGGGGCGCATCGGTCGGCCAGGTGCGTGAGTTGCTCGACAAACCACCCGGTGCTGCCCCGCAAGGCGACTGGCAAACTCGCCAGCAACAGTTGATCGAGGCCATCGCCAACCTGTCCCAGCGCAGCCTCGACCAGCAGCTGAACCAAGCCATGGCGCTGTACCCTGCCATCACCCTGTGCGAGAAATTGCTGCTGCCGTTGCTCGATAGCCTGGCGCAGCGTTGGTGCAATTACTTCAATGCCAGGCTTGAGCAGGTGTTCTTCCACACGTGGCTGCGCAGCAAGTTGGGGGCGCGGGTCTACCACGACAATCAATCACTGCACGGCCCTGCCGTGCTGCTGGCCCAAGACAGCGAGCACGCCTTCGACCCCAGCTTTTGGCTTTCTGCCTGGTTGCTGAGCAGCAGTGGCATCCCCGTCGAAGTGCTGGAATACCCCGTGAGCGGGGTGGAGTTGCAGCGCGCCGTCACCGCTCTGCAACCTCGCGCCCTGCTGCTGCACCTGGGCCCGCGCATCGAAGGCAGGGCCCTGCTGCGCACCCTGCAGGGCATAGCAGGCACGAAGCTGCTGGGCGGTGCCACGATTTCCCTCCATCAAGCTCAACTGCAAGCCTTCGGTCTGCCCGAGCTTTTCCTGTTCGATACCCCGCAGGCGGCATTGCGAACGCTGCAAGGCAATGACCGCCCGCCTGTAGAGTAGATACCCCATGCAATTGATCTGGCTGCGCAGCGACCTGCGCGTCAACGACAACACTGCCCTTAGCGCCGCCTGTGAACGCGGCCCTACCGTGGCCTTGTGGCTGGCCAGCCCAGGCCAATGGCAGGCGCACGACGACGCTGCCTGCAAGGTCGACTTCTGGCTGCGTAACCTGCGCGACCTGCGAAAGTCACTCGAGGGCCTCAATATCCCGCTGCTGGTCCGCAGGATCCACACCTGGGATCAGGCGGCGCAAACGCTGCTTGACGTATGCCGCCAGCACAAGATCGAAGCGGTGCACTGGAACGATGAGTACGGCATCAACGAGAACAGCCGCGACCAGGCGACCCGGGCGCTACTGGAAGCTTCCGGCGTTCAGGCCCACAGCTACCTCGACCAGCTGCTGTTCCGCCCTGGCACCGTGCTGACCCGCAGTGGGGATTACTTCCAGGTCTTCAGCCAGTTCAAGAAAGTCTGCCTGGAACACCTGCACCGAAGCCTGCCGTCGCAAGCGCCTCGGGTAAAAAGGCAGGCGGCGGTGGACGTCGCCAGCGACCCCATCCCACAACACATCGAAGGCTTTGACAAACCACCGCGTGCACTGAGCGAACACTGGCCTGCTGGCGAGGACGAAGCGCACGCCCGGCTGTCACGCTTCGTGGATGAAACCATCGAGGATTACCATCACCTGCGCGACCTGCCGGCTAAACCGGGTACCAGCCAACTTTCGGCTTACCTGGCGGCCGGGGTGGTCTCACCCCGCCAGTGCCTGCACGCCGCACTGGCGAGCAACCGCGGCGAGTTCGACAGTGGTAGTACTGGCACCCAGACCTGGATCAACGAATTGCTCTGGCGCGAGTTCTACAAACATATCTTGACCGGTTATCCACAGGTGTCACGCCACCGAGCATTCCGCACACACACTGAGGCGTTGCCCTGGCGCGATGCCCCTGCCGACCTTGAGGCCTGGGAACAGGGACGTACCGGATTCCCGATCATCGACGCGGCCATGCGCCAGTTGCTGCACACCGGATGGATGCACAATCGCCTGCGCATGATCGTCGCCATGTTCCTCAGCAAGAACTTGCTGATCGATTGGCGCAAGGGCGAACGACATTTCATGCGCCACCTGATAGACGGTGATCTTGCCGCCAACAATGGTGGCTGGCAGTGGAGCGCGTCCACGGGCACGGACTCGGTACCTTATTTTCGTATCTTCAACCCCATTTCGCAGTCGCAACGGTTCGACCCAGAAGGGCACTTCATTCGCCACTGGGTACCCGAGCTGCGCGGTTTGGATGAAAAAAGTATCCATCAGCCTACGCAAAATAAGGATCTTTTCGCCGATAATTCGTACCATCGTCCTATAGTTGACCTAAGTAGTAGTCGCCAGCGTGCACTGGAGGCCTTCAAGGGGTTGTCGCGTAGTTAGGGTGAGGGGTCCGTGCATTGAATCATCCGCGATTTTTCTGGGTTACGGGGGCCGGCAGCGGCCTGGGACTGGCGTTAGTGGAACAGCTGCTCGGGCAAGGGCACCGGGTAGCGGCAAGTGGCAAGGACTGCCAAGCGCTCGATAGCTTGGCAGCGCACCATGGCAGCCGTATGTTGCGCCTGCCATGGCAGTTGCATGACGAAGACCAGGCAGCCAATGCCTGCCTTCAGCTTTGCCATACCTGGGGCTCGCTGGACAGCCTGATCATCAATGCCGGGGCCAGCGATTACCTGCCGGATACGGTATCGGCCACAGACGTGTTCGAGACGATCGTCAGCAGTAATCAGCTGGCGGCCGAGCACTGTATGGGCAAGGTATTACCGTTGCTGATCAAAGGCGACAAGCCGCAGGTAATGGCGATCTTCAACCGTTATTCAGCCCTGCAGCTGTATGCGCCCACCCAAGTCACAGCAGGCTGGAACAACACACCGCAGTGGTTTCGCGAGGCGCGCCAGTCGCTGAAAAATGAAGGTATTGACCTGACAGTGGTGGCGCCGCAATCGCTGAAGACGCCAGTCACGTCAGCGATGGCCTACCCAGAAGAGTGGACGCCAGAGAGCGCGGCACAAGAGCTGCTGCGACGCTTGCCACTGCGCGAGCCGGAGCTCGTGCTGGAGGTCACGAACCCCAGCAGCTTGTGGCCGTTGTCACGCTAAGTGATGGGGCGATTGCCATCCCCTTCGCGGCCCCGCAAAGTGGATGGCAAGACAACTTCACAGTGCCATGCGGTAATGCAGGCTGTAGCTCTCGACCCCATCATTGGGCTGTTTGATGCCGGCATTGGAATAGTGGATTGCCCGCACGCCAATCTCATGCCCACCCGCAAAACGCAGCCCGAAACCGATGCGGTCTTCGAACTGGAATGACGAGCCCAACTCGTTGCTTTCAAGTTCGGTGCTGGAAAATGCAGCCACACCGATCCCTGCTTCGATGTAGGGCTTCACCGACTCACCGGCGAACTCGTAGACGAATACAGGTGCGAAAGACAGGCTGTGGTTGCTCGCCGTCTCGTCGCCGTCCCAATAGGTGTAAGCACCGTCCCAATAACCCGTCAGCCGACCGACGCTCGTCTGCCACCAGCTGGCATCCCAGTTTGACTGCAGACCCAGGCGGTAAACTTGGGTGGAGTCCCCCGTCTGCCCCACCGATAACGAAACATCGGCAGCATGCACCGCCGCGACTTGTCCCAAAGTGATGGCGGCAGCCGCCGCCAAGCCGAGCAGTTTCCTCATGAGAAACATCCTTCTTTCCAATGCTGTTGTAAGTGTTTGCCTCATGGCAGGCAAAACATAGAAATCAGGAGTGGGACGATAGTTCAGCTGTTTTCACGTTTTTTTTACAATTCGAACTTGTTCACACTACCCGACGTGTTCCACAGCACAGGAAGGATGGTTTCCAATGACCGCGGCTCGGCGCTGGTCCAGAATGCCGCTTCGCGTGCCGGCCCCTCGGCCAGCAGCCCGCGCGCGGCGAGTAACCGTTGCAGTTGGCGCGCCACCGCCGCCCCGGTATCGATGATAGCGACGTCGGCGGGCACCATCCCGGCCAGCAATGGGCGCAGGAATGGGTAATGGGTACACCCGAGAATCAACGTATCGCACCCTGCCGCAAGCAAGGGCTGCAAGTACCCAAGCAACAGCTGGCGCAATTGCGGGCTACCCAGGTCACCCGTCTCGATCAGCTCGACCAGCCCAGGGCAAGGCTGGGTGACCACGCGTACGTCACTGGCGAAGCGGTCGAGCAAGGCGGCGAACTTGGCGCTCTGCAAGGTGCCGGTAGTGGCCAGCACACCGACCACGCCGGAACGGGTGGCGGCAGCAGCAGGCTTCACGGCCGGCTCCATGCCTACCAGCGGCCAGTCGGGGTAAAGCTCACGCAGGTCGGCAACCGCTGCCACGGTTGCCGTGTTGCAGGCCAGGACCATCGCCTTGGCGCCCTGCGCCTGGAAAAACTCGGCAATGCGCCGGCAACGCTGGCGGATGTAGTCGGGGGTTTTCTCGCCATACGGCACATGCCCGCAATCGGCCACATAGAGCAGCGACTCGCTGGGCAGCAAGCGCTGGATCTCGGCCAGCACGGACAAACCGCCGACCCCGGAGTCCATCACGCCAACCGCTGCCGAGCGCTCAGCCATCGCGCTTGCCACACACCGCACAAGCCGGGTCGCGCTTGACCCGCAGCTCACGCAGGCGCGTGCCCATGGCGTCGATCAGCAGCAAGCGGCCCACCAGCGGCTCGCCAAAACACGCCAGCAGTTTCATGGCTTCCAGCGCCTGCAGGCTGCCGACCAGCCCCACCAGCGGGCCGATCACGCCGGCTTCGCTGCAGGTCAGCTCGTCTTCGCTGCCATGGCCATACAGGCAATGGTAGCAAGGGCTGTAATCGCGCCGAGGGTCGAACACCGACAGCTGCCCTTCGAGGCGGATGGCTGCCCCACTGACCAGCGGCTTACCGTGGGCGAAGCACGCTGCATTGACCGCCTCGCGGGTACCGAAGTTATCGGAACAGTCCAGCACCAGGTCGACGGCTGCTACCGCAGCGGCCAGGGAATCTTCGTCCAGCGCCTGACGGTGGGCGACCAAGGTGATTTCAGGGTTGATGGCCGCAAGCCGCTGCAGCGCCGAGTCCACCTTGCTCATGCCAACGCTGCCACTGTCATGGATGACCTGGCGCTGCAGGTTGGTCAGGTCGACGGTATCGAAGTCCGCCAGGTGCAGTTCCCCCACACCCGCGGCTGCCAGGTAGAGCGCCACCGGTGAGCCCAGACCACCCAAGCCGATGATCAGCGCCTTGCTTTGCTTGAGGCGCAACTGGCCTTCGATGTCCACCTGTGCCAGCAGGATCTGCCGGCTGTAACGCAACAATTCCTGATCGGTCAGCATGGCAGGCGCCCCAGGGAAATACGTTCGTGACCGCCCAGGTCCTTGCGGCTGGCCACCTCGATGAAACCTTGCCCGGCCAGCAGAGCGCGCACCGCCTGTGCCTGGTCGTAGCCGTGTTCCAGCAGCAGCCAGCCACCGGGCAGCAGATGCGCCGGTGCCTGGCCAACGATCAGCCGCAGGTCGTCCAGGCCATCGGCCCCGGCCACCAGTGCACTGCTGGGCTCGAAGCGCACATCACCGGCAGCCAGGTGCGGGTCTTGGGCAGCGATGTACGGCGGGTTGCTGAGGATCAGGTCGAAACGCTCCCCGCTCAAGGCACTGAACCAGTGGCTGGCGAGCACCTTCACGTTGCCCAGGCCCAAGCGTTGACGATTACGCTCAGCCAGCGCTACCGCTTCCTCGACCCGGTCCAGTGCCGTGACCTGCCAGGCCGGGCGCTCGCTGGCCAAGGCCAGCGCTATCGCGCCAGTGCCGGTGCCCAGGTCGAGCACCTTGGCGGGCGTTGCAGGCTGCAGCTCAAGCGCCGTCTCGACCAGAAGCTCGGTATCAGGGCGCGGAATCAACGTGTGTGGTGCCACTTCCAGGTCGAGTTTCCAGAAGCCCTGTTGGCCTAGAATGTAGGCAACGGGCTCGCCCCCCCGGCGACGCTCAAGGTAGCCCGCGTAGGTCTGCGCATCCTCGCTGCTGACGATGCGTTCAGGCCATGTATGCAGGTAGCTGCGAGACTTGCCGATGGCCGCTGCCAGCAGCAGTTCGGCGTCCAGGCGTGCGGTGGGCGAATCCGGCAATTGCGCAGTGCGCAGCAGGCTGGCGATGATGGTCATCAATCCCCCAGTGCCGCCAGCTGATCAGCCTGGTATTCGGCCAGCAACGGTTCGATCACCGCGTCCACGCCCCCGGCAAGGATATCGTCGAGGGAATACAAGGTCAGGTTGATACGGTGATCGGTCACCCGCCCCTGTGGATAATTGTAAGTACGGATACGCTCTGAGCGGTCGCCCGAACCGACCAGCAGTTTACGTTCACTGGCGATGGCGTTCTGCGCCGCGCTGGTCTGCATGTCATTGAGCTTGGCCGACAGCCAGGACATGGCTCGGGCGCGGTTCTTGTGCTGCGAACGCTCCTCCTGGCACTCCACCACGATGCCAGTAGGCAAGTGGGTGATGCGAATGGCGGAGTCTGTTTTGTTGACGTGCTGGCCACCGGCGCCGGATGCGCGGTAGGTGTCCACGCGCAAATCGGCCGGGTTGATCTCGATAGCCACTTGCTCATCCGGCTCGGGCAGCACCGCGACAGTACACGCTGAGGTGTGGATACGGCCTTGCGATTCGGTTTCAGGCACCCGCTGCACGCGGTGCGCGCCAGACTCGAACTTGAGCTTGCCGTAAACGCTGTCGCCTTCGACGCGGGCGATGATCTCTTTATAGCCGCCGTGCTCGCCTTCGTTCTCGGAGAGAATTTCAAGGCGCCAGCCGCGCCGTTCGGCATAGCGCGAATACATGCGGAACAGATCGCCCGAGAAGATGGCCGCCTCGTCGCCGCCGGTGCCTGCGCGAATTTCGAGGAACACGTTGCGCCCGTCGTTGGGGTCTTTAGGCAACAGCATGCGTTGCAGCTGCGACTCCAGCCCCAGCAGTTGCTCCTTGGCTTCGCGTACTTCTTCCACAGCCATTTCGCGCATATCGGGGTCGGCGTCCTTGAGCAGCGCCTGGGCACCCTCGAGGTCGTCCTGCACCTTGCGCCACTCTTTATAGGCGCCGATCACCGGCTCCACTTCGGCGTATTCGCGAGAATAGGCGCGAAAGCGCGTTTGGTCGGAAATGACTTCGGCATCACCCAGCAAGGCGGTGAGTTCCTCGAAGCGGTCCTGGAGCGTGTCCAGTTTGTTCAGCAGCGACGCTTTCATTGCAAGGATTTGTCCGTCGAGCCCTCGTTGAGGGCAAAGAGTTCCTGGGCCATGGCCAGCGCATCGAGCCGGCCCTCGGCCGAGAGCTTTTTCAACTGCACGCTGGGCGCATGCAGGAGTTTGTTGGTCAGCCCCCGGGCCAGTTGCGCCAGTACCTCCTCGGGGTTGCCACCGTTGGCCAGCAGACGCTGGGCCTTTTGCAGTTCTTCGTCGCGCAGGCGCTCGCTTTGCTGGCGATAGGCGCGCAACACATCGACCGCAGCCAGTTCGCGCAGACGCACCATGAAGTCTTCGGCGCCCACCGAGACCAGCTCTTCGGCCGCCTGGGCCGCGCCCTGGCGGCTCTTGAGGTTTTCCGCGACCACTTCATGCAGGTCATCGACGGTATACAGGTACACGTCGTCGAGCTCACCTACCTCCGGCTCGATGTCGCGCGGCACGGCGATGTCGACCATGAAGATCGGCTTGTGCCGGCGCTGCTTCAGCGCGCTTTCCACCGCGCCCTTGCCCAGGATGGGCAGTTGGCTGGCGGTCGAGCTGATGACGATGTCGCTGTGCGCCAGCTCTTGTGGGATATCGGCCAGCAACACGGCGTGAGCCCCGAACTGCTCGGCCAGCAGGCTGGCCCGCTCCAGTGTACGGTTGGCCACGACGATACGGCGCACGCCCTGCTCATGCAGGTGACGAGCAACCAGGGTGATGGTTTCACCGGCGCCGATCAGCAGTGCCTGGCTGCGCCCCAGGTCGCTGAAGATCTGCCGCGCCAGGCTGACCGCGGCGAACGCCACCGACACCGGGTTCTCGCCGATCGCGGTGTCGGTGCGCACCTGTTTGGCTGCGCTGAAGGTGGCCTGGAACAGGCGCCCGAGGAGCGGGCCCACGGTGCCAGCCTCACGCGCCACGGCATACGCCGACTTCATCTGGCCGAGGATCTGCGGTTCGCCAAGTACCAGCGAGTCGAGGCCCGAGGCAACCCGCATCATGTGCCTGACGGCATCATGCTCTTCATGGATGTAGGCACTGGCGCGCAGCTCATCCAGGCTAAGGCGGTGATAATCGGCCAGCCACTGCAGGACCGCCTCGGCGGACAACTGATCCTGTTCTATATAGAGCTCGCTGCGGTTGCAGGTCGACAGGATCGCCGCCTCACGGCTGGCGGTCAGCCGACAAAGCTGCTGCAGGGCGTCGACCAGCTGCTCTGGGGTAAACGCCACGCGCTCGCGTACGTCTACCGAGGCAGTCTTATGGTTGATACCAAGTGCAAGAAAGGCCATGCAAGGTCGCTGGTTGTGACGAGAAGCCGATAATTGTCCTCTTTCGCAGGTTTTAGAACAACCACCGTTCGCTATTGTCGTGAGGGTGAGGGGCGCAGGCCGCGCAACCTTGCCAACCCCTCGCCTGGAGCCATTGCCCCTGGGCCACGAAACCCATGTCAAAAAATGGCCAGGGAGCGGGAAACATGCCCTTTATCGCCTATAAAAATCGACGATATCCAGGCTCAAGCCCTTGGCCAACACTTAAAAGCAGTCAGACTGGCGCGTTGCCGAGCCGGCGGCGACAAGCCACAGGGCAGTGAACATCCCACCTACCCCGCTGTCCCACCTAATCACCAGCAACGCTGTAAAGCACGACCTTCGCAGGTGGGTTTGCCCCCGCGCTTGTGTCATCATGCTCCGACCGCCGGTAAGTCCTTCTAAGCCTCTTCATATGAACAGACCCTACGCACTGCTGCTTGCCTTCGCCCTGCTCCAGGGCTGCCAGAGCCTGGCCCCACACAAGGCCGAGCCTCCCGTTGCCGAAGCCGGCAAGGCAGAGGCCGACAAGCCCGTGGTGTATGGGTCGTTCAAGCAGGACACGCTCTACAGCCTGCTGGTGGCCGAACTCGCCGGCCAGCGCAACCGGTTCGATATCGCCCTGGCCAATTACACCGACCAGGCCGAGAAAACCCAGGACCCGGGCGTGTCCGAGCGCGCCTACCGCATCGCCGAGTACCTCGGCGCCGACGAGCCGGCCCTGGACAGCGCACTGATCTGGGCCCGCAACGACCCACAGAACCTCGACGCCCAGCGCGCCGCTGCCATCCAGCTGGCGCGGGCAGGCCGCTATGACGACTCCATGACCTATATGGAGAAGGTGCTGCAAGGCCAGGGCGACACGCATTTCGATTTCCTCGCCCTGTCGGCCGCCGAAACCGACCAGAGCACCCGCGACGGCCTGATGCAGAGTTTCGACCGCCTGCTGGTCAAGTACCCCGACAACAACCAGCTGGTGTTCGGCAAGGCCCTGTTGCTGAATCAGGATGGCAAGGCTGAAGAAGCCCTCGAGCTGCTTGAGTCGCACCCGGCGCAAAATGGCGAGATCGCTTCGACCCTGCTGCGCGCCCGCCTGCTCCAGGCCCTGGACCGCGGCCCGGAAGCGCTGCCGCTGCTGCGCGGGGCGATCCGCGACAACCCAGACGACAAGCGCCTGCGGCTGACCTATGCGCGCACCCTGGTCGAACAGGACCGCATCGCCGATGCCAAGGCCGAGTTCATCAGCCTGGTCCAGCAATACCCCGATGATGACGAGCTGCGTTACTCGCTGGCGCTGGTATGCCTGGAGAACAAGGACTGGGATGAGGCCGAGAGCTACCTGCGCGAGCTGATCGAGCGTGACAGCAACGTCGACGCCGCCCACCTGAACCTGGGCCGCATTGCCGAAGAACGCCACGACCCCGCCGGAGCCCTGAGCGAATACGCGCTGGTCGGCCCGGGCCCGGATTACCTGCCGGCACAATTGCGCCAGGCCGATATCCTGATCGCCAACGGCCGTGGCACCGAGGCGTCCCGCCAGCTGGCCCAGGCCCGCGAGGCGCAGCCGGAGCTCGCCATCCAGCTTTACCTGATCGAGTCGGAAAGCTACAGCAACAACAACAAGGACGCCCAGGCCAACCAGGTGCTGCAACAGGCCATCCAGCGCTACCCGGACGACCTCAACCTGCTTTACACCCGCGCCATGCTCGCCGAAAAGCGTGACGACCTGCCGCAGATGGAAAAAGACCTGCGCGCCATCATCGCTCGCGAACCGGAAAACGCCATGGCGCTGAACGCCCTGGGTTATACCCTGGCCGACCGCACAACCCGTTACACTGAAGCCAAGGCCCTGATCGACAAGGCCTATGAGCTATCCCCGGACGACCCGGCAATCCTCGACAGCAAGGGCTGGGTCGCCTACCGCCTGGGTAACCTCGAGGAGGCCGAGCGTTACCTGCGCCAGGCCCTTGAGCGCTTCCCCGACCATGAAGTGGCTGCTCACCTGGGCGAGGTTCTGTGGGCCAACGGCAAGCGCCGTGAAGCTCGCCATGTCTGGGCCAAGGCCTTCGAGGCCCAGCCCGACAGCCCTATCCTGCGCAAGACCGTCTTGCGCCTGACCGGATCCGAGACCCTTTAACGCCATGTTTTTGCGCCATTGCATCACCTTCACCCTGATCGCCCTGCTGGCTGGCTGTGCCGGCTTCGGTAGCCGCGAGGCCCTTCAAGGCCACGGCGACCCACAGCAGTGGCGCACCCATAAAGAGCAATTGAGCAGCCTCGATGGCTGGCAGATCAACGGCAAGGTCGGCATACGCGCGCCGCGCGACTCCGGCAGTGGCACGCTGTTCTGGTTGCAGCGCCAGGACTATTACGACATCCGTCTGGCCGGCCCGCTGGGCCGAGGCGCAGCACGCCTGACCGGCCGCCCCGGTGGTGTGGTACTGGAAGTAGCCAACCAGGGCCGCTACGAAGCCGCCAGCCCCGAAGCGTTGCTGGAAGAACAGCTGGGCTGGCAGTTGCCGGTGTCGCACCTGGTCTGGTGGGTGCGCGGCCTGCCCGCTCCCGACAGCAAGAGCAAGCTGACCCTCGATGGCGACAGCCGCTTGGCCAGCCTGGACCAGGACGGCTGGCAGGTGCAGTACCTGAGCTACACCGAGCAGAACGGCTACTGGCTGCCCGAGCGCCTGAAACTGCACGGCAAGGACCTCGACGTGACCCTGGTGGTCAAGGACTGGCAGCCGCGCCAGCTGGGGCACTGACCGATGCACAGGCTCACCCTGCCCGCCCCGGCCAAGCTCAACCTGTGGCTGCACATCATCGGCCGCCGTCCGGACGGTTACCACGAACTGGAAACCGTCTTCCAGTTTCTCGAGCACGGCGACGAACTGACCTTCGCCCTGCGTGAAGACGGCGCGATCCGCCTGCACACCGAAATCGAAGCGGTGCCCCACGACAGCAACCTGATCGTGCGCGCCGCGCGCAAGCTGCAGGAACAGTCCGGCACCGGGCTTGGCGCCGATATCTGGCTGACCAAGGTGCTGCCCATGGGCGGCGGTATCGGCGGCGGAAGCTCGGATGCCGCGACCACATTGCTGGCGCTGGCGCACCTGTGGCAACTGGATTGGGACGAAGATCGCCTGGCGGCCCTGGGCCTGACACTAGGCGCCGACGTCCCGGTGTTCGTCCGTGGCCATGCTGCATTCGCCCAAGGTGTGGGTGAGCAACTGACCCCGGTCGACCCGGCAGAACCCTGGTACGTCGTGCTGGTGCCGCAAGTGTCTGTCAGCACAGTAGAAATTTTTTCGCATCCACAGTTGACACGTGATTCCCTCCCCCTTAAGATGCGCCCCGTTCCCGAGGGAAACAGTCGAAATGACTGCCAACCGGTGGTAGAGCAAAGTTACCCGGAAGTTCGCAACGCGTTGAATTCACTGGGTAAATTTACTGAAGCTCGATTAACCGGCACTGGAAGTTGCGTGTTTGGGGCCTTCCCAAGCAAAGCCGAAGCTGATAAAGTTCTGGCCCTTCTTTCAGCGACCCAAACAGGGTTTGTGGCGAAAGGAAGCAATGTTTCGATGTTGCATCGCAAGCTGCAAAGTCTGGTCAAGAAGTCGAGTGCATAGCGCTCGCAGCAACAGATACAGGGGCGTCGCCAAGCGGTAAGGCAGCAGGTTTTGATCCTGCCATGCGTTGGTTCGAATCCAGCCGCCCCTGCCATTTTCCTTATACTCATCCAGGTATACCCTCAGCCTCCAGGTACTGCGCGTGTCCAAGATGATGGTCTTTACGGGGAACGCTAACCCCGATCTGGCTCGGCGTGTCGTACGTCAGCTGCATATCCCTCTCGGTGACGTCTCTGTCGGTAAATTCTCCGACGGTGAGATCAGCACTGAGATCAATGAAAATGTCCGCGGTAAAGACGTCTTCATTATTCAGCCGACCTGTGCCCCGACCAACGATAACCTGATGGAACTGGTAGTGATGGCCGACGCCTTCCGCCGCTCCTCAGCATCCCGAATCACCGCCGTGATTCCTTACTTCGGATACGCCCGCCAGGACCGCCGTCCGCGTTCGGCACGTGTAGCCATCAGCGCCAAAGTCGTCGCTGACATGCTCACTGTCGTGGGTATCGACCGTGTTCTCACCGTCGACCTGCACGCTGACCAGATCCAGGGTTTCTTCGATATCCCGGTCGACAACATCTACGGCTCGCCCGTACTGGTCGACGATATCGAAGACCAGCGTTTCGAGAACCTGATGATCGTCTCCCCGGACATCGGTGGTGTCGTGCGCGCACGTGCCGTCGCCAAGTCCCTGGGTGTCGACCTGGGTATCATCGACAAACGCCGTGAAAAGGCCAACCACTCCGAAGTCATGCACATCATCGGCGACGTCGAAGGGCGCACTTGCATCCTGGTAGACGACATGGTCGATACCGCCGGCACCCTGTGCCATGCGGCCAAGGCACTGAAAGAACACGGCGCGGCCAAGGTTTATGCCTATTGCACGCACCCTGTCCTCTCGGGCCGTGCGATCGAGAACATCGAGAAGTCGGTACTGGACGAGCTGGTGGTGACCAACACCGTTCCGCTGTCCGCCGCTGCTCAAGCCTGTGACCGTATCCGCCAGCTGGATATCGCACCGGTTGTCGCTGAAGCGGTCCGCCGTATCAGCAATGAAGAATCGATCAGTGCGATGTTCCGCTAAGCGGAACAGGTACTGATATGAAGCGCCCCGCCCCAACATGTGTTGGGGCGGGGCTTTTTTGCCATCCCCGTTGGCGCTGGTCGCAAACGCCCTCGGGGGGCTATTTTGGAGAAACAAAATGACTGATTTCACTCTGAACGCCCAAGTGCGTAGTGACCTGGGGAAAGGTGCGAGCCGCCGCCTGCGTCACACCGCCAACATCCCAGCCGTTGTATACGGTGGCGATAAAGAAGCTCAATCCCTGACCATCGTGGCCAAGGAAATCGCCAAGCTGTTCGAAAACGAAGCTGCCTTCAGCCACGTTATCGAGCTGAACGTCGACGGCGCCAAGCAGAACGTCGTAGTCAAGGCCATGCAGCGCCACCCGGCCAAAGGCTTCATCATGCACGCCGACTTCGTTCGCGTCGTTGCTGGCCAGAAGCTGACCGCTGTTGTTCCAGTGCACTTCATCAACGAAGAAGCACCGGTCAAGAAAGGCGGCGAGATCTCGCACGTTGAATCGCAGATCGAAGTTTCCTGCGAAGCCAAAGACCTGCCTGAGTTCATCGAAGTCGACCTGGGCAATGCTGAAATCGGCACCATCATCCACCTGTCGGACCTGAAAGCTCCGAAAGGCGTAGAGTTCGTTGCTCTGGCCCACGGTGATGACAAAGCTGTTGCCAACGTTCACGCGCCACGCGTTGCTCCAGAAGCTGAAGAAGGCGCCGCTGAGTAATCCACTCGCGCGCCGGTGTTGATCGGGTTACAGTGCCGCGCACCGTAACCCACCAACTCCAAGGAAGAGCCCCTACGTGACCGCCATCCAGTTGATCGTCGGCCTGGGTAACCCCGGCCCCGAATACGAACAGACCCGGCATAACGCAGGGGCTCTTTTCGTTGAACGCATTGCCAGCGCCCAGCGCGTCTGTTTGACCGCTGACCGCAAGTATTTCGGCCTGACGGCTAAATTCAGCCATCAGGGCAACGACGTTCGTCTGCTCATCCCCACCACCTACATGAACCGTAGCGGCCAGTCCGTGGCGGCATTGGCCAATTTCTTCCGCATCAAGCCGGAAGCGATCCTGGTGGCGCATGACGAACTCGACCTGCCTCCGGGCGTCGCCAAGCTCAAGCGCGGCGGCGGCCATGGCGGGCATAACGGCCTGCGCGACATCATCGCGCAGCTCGGCAACCAGAACGACTTCCACCGCCTGCGGCTTGGCATCGGCCACCCGGGTGACGCCAAACTGGTCTCCAACTTCGTCCTGGGCCGCGCGCCGCGCGCCGAGCAGGAGAAGCTCGACGCCAGCATCGATTTTGCCCTCGGCGTGTTGCCTGACGTGCTTGCCGGCGATTTCGCCAAGGCAATGCGCGAGCTGCACAGCCAGAAGGCCTGATTTCCTAGAGAGGGGAATACCCATGGGTTTCAATTGCGGCATCGTCGGCCTGCCCAACGTCGGCAAGTCCACCCTGTTCAACGCCCTGACCAAGTCTGGCATCGCGGCGGAGAACTTCCCCTTCTGCACCATCGAGCCGAACAGCGGTATCGTGCCGATGCCAGATGCGCGCCTGGCTGCGCTGGCGGAAATCGTCAAGCCTAATCGCATCCTGCCGACCACCATGGAGTTCGTCGACATCGCCGGCCTGGTGGCCGGTGCCTCGAAAGGTGAAGGCCTGGGCAACAAGTTCCTCGCCAACATCCGCGAGACCGACGCCATCGCCCACGTGGTGCGCTGCTTCGAAGACGAAAACGTGATCCACGTTTCCAACAGCGTCGACCCCAAGCGCGACATCGAGATCATTGACCTCGAGCTGATCTTCGCCGACCTGGACAGCTGCGAGAAGCAACTGCAGAAGGTCACCCGCAATGCCAAGGGTGGCGACAAGGAAGCCCTGGCGCAAAAGGCAATCCTGGAAAAGCTGATCCCGCACTTCACCGAAGGCAAGCCGGCACGCAGCCTGATGAAGAACATGGCCGACGACGAGAAAGCCGTCATCCGTGGCTTCCACCTGCTGACCAGCAAGCCGGTGATGTACATCGCCAACGTGGCTGAAGATGGCTTCGACAACAACCCGCACCTGGACGTGGTCAAGGCCATCGCCGAAGAAGAAGGCGCGGTCGTGGTGCCGGTGTGCAACAAGATCGAAGCAGAGATCGCCGAACTGGACGACGGTGAAGAGAAGGACATGTTCCTCGAGGCCCTGGGCCTGGAAGAACCTGGCCTGAACCGCGTGATCCGCGCCGGTTACGAACTGCTGAACCTGCAAACCTACTTCACTGCCGGCGTGCAGGAAGTACGTGCCTGGACCGTGCGTGTCGGTGCCACTGCACCGCAGGCAGCGGGCGTGATCCACACCGACTTCGAAAAAGGCTTCATCCGCGCTGAAGTGGTGGCCTATGACGACTTCATCCAGTTCAAGGGTGAAGGCGGAGCCAAGGAAGCCGGTAAATGGCGCCTGGAAGGCAAGGACTACATCGTCAAAGACGGCGATGTGATGCACTTCCGCTTCAACGTATAACGGCAGTAAATCCGCGGCGCCCCGTTCGCGGGTGAACCCGCTCCCACAGGTACTGCGCCGCGCTTCAGGCTGGTGCTAAACCTGTAGGAGCGGGTTTACCCGCGAACGGGGCGCCGCCGTTTCAGGCCAGTGAAAAGCCCCGGACTTGGGGAGACCAAGAAACTCCAACAGAATCGGATCACGCACAAAATCACGCGGACTCTGGCACCCCGTATGCACATAGGTCACAGCTTCCTACCTCACAGCCGCGCGATCTTGACTCGCCAACAGACGCTCGTAAAACAGCGTACCGATTTGCCGATTCAGCGCACGGCTGCTCCAATTCTGGAGGGCAGCTTCATTCATGTACCACTGTCGAGCGATGTCGCTGTCGACCCTGAGAAGCGATTGAGGAGGCCTCTGCGCGGCCAGTCGCTAAGAGACCTGAGGGTAAACGGTCAGTGCCAAGTAATATCTCCAGCCTCCCGAGTCAGCACCAATTCGGTCAACGCCCGACCCATCTGCACGTTGTGCACGGAATTGACCAGCATGCCGATACCCGGCTCGCCGACATTGCCGCAGATGTATTCGTCGAGGGTGTCTTCAATACCGCGCAGTAACTGAATGACATAGAGCAATGCCTCGGCTGAGGGCATGTCGTTGTTGATGGTGTAGAACGAGCGGGAGCTGGGTTTTGCGGTGGGCGGATCAGGTACAAGCTTTTTCATGATGCTTCTCCGAGTTCAGTACACGAAGCCCCCCACTCAACTTCCTCTCACAGAAGCAGGGTGGCAGCCGAACGCGGGGTGAGAGACCGGCGAACATCGGAATTCCGGCCAGGCAAACGCCTGCCCACGAACGGCTGCCATAACACTGGCACGATGTATCACCGGGCTCTCACACCCGATCGTCAAACCATGACGACCTGGGGAAATTAGCCCTGATGCTCATCATCGACAACAGAGAAACGGCAGCTGCGCGCGTAGGATAATTCCCAAGCTAACTTGAACTGAAGCATTTGGTTTCAGGTTAGGAAAGATCCTACGCCTGAAGGCTTGCTCGGCAGTAGTGCCCAAAAAAACGAATGGTGGTAAGAAACCCGGCCAACGTTGACAGTAATGGGTTGCTGTAGCCCGCGCAGGACAATTACCAAGCTATCGTGAATTGAAGCATCTGGTTTCAAGTGAGTACCTGGCCCACGCCTCGGGGCTGGCGCAGTGCCGCCTGTTTGCCCCAGCCCACCACAAGCACTTCATGCGTCCTCCGCCCAGGAGCCCCACCATGCATGAAACACCTCCACGCCCCGGCTTCGACTGGCAACGCTGGCTCCCCGGGCTGGCCACCCTGGTGCACTACCAGCTCGCCTGGCTGCCCAAGGACATCGCTGCCGGGCTGGTACTGACCACCATGCTGGTGCCCGTGGGCATCGCCTACGCCGAAGCCTCCGGTGTACCCGGCATCTACGGCTTGTACGCGACCATCGTGCCGTTGCTGGCCTACGCTTTGTTCGGCCCCAGCCGAATCCTGGTGCTCGGCCCTGATTCGGCGCTGGCCGCGCCGATCCTGGCGGTGGTGGTGCAGTACGCCGCCAGCGACCCCCAGCGCGCCATCGCCATCGCCAGCCTGATGGCCCTGGTGGCCGGCGCCTTCTGCATGATCGCCGGGTTGCTGCGCCTGGGCTTCATCACCGAGTTGCTGTCCAAGCCTATCCGCTATGGCTACATGAACGGTATCGCGCTGACCGTGCTGATCAGCCAGTTGCCCAAGCTGTTCGGCCTCTCGATCGACAGCCAGGGGCCCCTGCGCGATCTGTGGCAGCTGGCACAGGCCCTGATCGCCGGCCAGGGGCACTGGCCCAGCTTTGCCATCGGTGCCGGCAGCCTGGCGCTGATTCTGCTGCTCAAGCCCTACAAGCGCTTACCGGGCATCCTGATCGCCGTGGTGCTCGCCACCCTGGCGGTAAGCCTGTTCGGCCTCGACCAGATGGGCGTCAAAGTACTGGGTGAGCTTCCCCAGGGCTTGCCCAGCTTCGCCTTCCCCTGGGTAACCGACATCGACCTGATCGAGGTGCTGCTGGGCGGCATCGCCGTGGCGTTGGTGTCGTTCGCCGATACCAGTGTGCTGTCACGTACCTACGCGGCGCGCCTGAAAACGACGGTCAACCCGAACCAGGAAATGTTTGGCCTGGGGGTAGCCAACCTGGCATCCGGGCTGTTCCAAGGCATCCCGATCAGCAGCAGTTCGTCGCGTACGCCGGTGGCTGAGGCGGCCGGCTCGAAAACCCAGCTTACCGGCATCATCGGCGCAGTGGCGGTGACCATCCTGCTGTTGGTCGCCCCCAACCTCATGCAGCACCTGCCCATCAGTGCGTTGGCCGCAGTGGTGATCGCGGCGGCATTGGGGCTTTTCGAGTTCGCCGACCTCAAGCGCATCTTTCGCATGCAGCAATGGGAGTTCTGGCTGTCGTTCACCTGCTTCGTGGGGGTTGCGGTGTTCGGCGCCATCCCCGGTATCTGCATCGCCGTGGCGATTTCGGTGATCGAGTTTCTGTGGGATGGCTGGCGGCCGCACCATGCGGTGCTCGGCCGCGTCGACGGCACCCGTGGCTACCATGACGTGCAGCGTTATCCACAGGCTCGCCGGGTACCGGGGCTGGTGCTGCTGCGCTGGGATGCGCCGCTGTTCTTCGCCAATGCCGAGCAGTTTCAGGCCAAGGTGCTGGCAGCTGTGGAGGAGTCGCCTACCCCGGTGCAGCGCCTGGTGATTGCGGCGGAGCCGGTGACCAGTATCGATATCACGTCCGCCGACATGCTGGCCGAGCTCGACCGGGCCCTGGAGGCCCGGGGGGTCGAGTTGCAGTTCGCCGAGATGAAGGACCCGGTGAAAGACAAGATGAAACGGTTCGAATTGTTCCAGCACATGGGCGAGACGGCGTTTCACCCCACTGTCGGCGCGGCGGTGGATGCCTATCTGCAAGACACCGGGGTGGACTGGAAGCCATGAGCCGCTAAACGGCCTTGAGCCGACGCCGGTCGAGCCCTATCAGCAAGGCACTCGCATACAGCGACACGGCCAGAAACAACGCCATGCGGACCGCAAACGCCCGATAGACGTCCTGGCCAGCGGCACTGTCCTGCACTGACTGCCCCAGCAGGATGAGCAGGGTGGTCAGGCAGCTTACCCAGTACGCAGGGCTGTGCCGCGTGCTTGCCACCTGATAGAGCCTGCGCCCCTTGCCAGCACCGGCGAGCCGATGAGTTCGCGGCTGGCATGCCGAGCCCGGGTTTCGCCAGCCTGCTGCCCAAGGCTCACCGCCTTCATGACAAGCGGCATGAACGCAACAGCACCGCGAACACCGGCGCCAATATGGGCACCGGCAAGCCACGGCCGAAACCCTCCACCAGGCAGAGCGCCACGCCTAGCGCCAGGCGCAGCGCGCGCAGGCGGCGCAGCTCAATAGGCATAGGACCACCGTGGCCTGCAGTAGGCTGCCGTCATGTGGCATAGGTTCGTACCCTTGCGACCTTGCGCAGTAAGGGAATCAGAAACGCTCTTGGACCACTTTGAAGGGATAGGCTATGGCTTTGTACTTACCGATCTTGCCGCGTTTGGGCAGCTTCACCACCTTGTCGCCGGTGACGTCCTTGTAGGGAATGCGCGAGAGCAGATGGCTGATGATGTTCAGGCGAGCACGGCGTTTGTCGTCGGAGTGGGCCAGAAACCACGGCGCCCACGACGAGTCGGAGGCAGCGAACATTTCATCGCGGGCGTGGGTGTATTCGTCCCAGTGGGTGTAGGACTTAAGGTCCATGGGCGAGAGTTTCCATAACTTGCGACCGTCATTGATGCGATCTTGCAGGCGGCGGGTCTGCTCCTGGGCGCTGACTTCGAGCCAATACTTGATGAGGATGATCCCCGACTCGACCATCAGCTTCTCCAGCAAGGGGACCACCGACAGGAACTTGCTGGCCTGCTCCTCGGTGCAGAAGCCCATTACCCGTTCAACACCGGCGCGGTTGTACCAGCTGCGATCGAAAATCACCACCTCCCCCGCTGCGGGCAGATGGTTGAGGTAACGCTGGGAGTACATCTGGGACTTTTCCCGTTCAGTCGGCGCCGGTAGCGCCACCACCCGGAACACACGCGGGCTTACCCGCTCGGTGATGGCCTTGATGGTACCGCCCTTGCCGGCACCGTCCCGGCCCTCGAACAAGATGCACACCTTCAGGCCCTTGGCCACGACCCATTCCTGCAGTTTCACCAATTCCACATGCAGGGTTTTGAGCTGTTTGTCATAGGCCTTGCCGCTCAGCTTCTCAGCGGGCGCCTGCAAGTCTTTTTTCCTGGACGGCTTGGCCATGACACGCTCCTTTGGGGCGAATGAAAGTCAGTATGGTCGATCCCCGGGGTTTTACTTGGCCAACTTGCTGTAGCTGGTCATCAGGTTGCGGTAGTCGGGAATGTGGTTGGAGAACAACGTGCCCAGCCCTTCGACATCATTGCGCCAGTCGCGATGCAGCTCGCAGGCCACCCCGAACCAGGTCATCAGTTGCGCCCCGGCTGCCTCCATCCGCCGCCAGGCCGAATCACGGGTCAGCTCATTGAAGGTGCCGGAGGCATCGGTAACCACGAACACCTCGAAACCCTCTTCCAGCGCCGACAACGCCGGGAAGGCCACACAGACTTCGGTGACCACGCCGGCGATAAGCAGCTGCTTCTTGCCCGTGGCCTTCACCGCTTTGACGAAATCTTCGTTGTCCCAGGCATTGATGTTGCCCGGCCGGGCGATGTAAGGCGCGTCGGGGAACTGCTCCTTGAGTTCTGGCACCAGCGGCCCGTTGGGACCGGTTTCGAAGCTGGTGGTGAGGATGGTGGGCAGCTTGAAATACTCGGCTAGGTCGGCCAGTGCCAACACGTTGTTCTTGAAACGGTCGGGGTCGATATCGCGGACCAGCGACAGCAAGCCAGTCTGGTGATCGACCAGCAGCACTGCGGCGTTGTTCTTGTCCAGACGTTTGTATTGGAAGGCCATGACAGATCTCCTTGCGAACGCAGGTTGGGAGTTTCAGCGTAGGCAAGGATTGAGGTTGGGATACGCCGTCAGTCGGCGAAGGCCTGGATGATCACGTCCACAGCATGTCAGTTACGCACTCGTCGGTACTGCTGGGTCGGACTGCGCGGTGAATCTGGCTCTGTCATTTCGATCAGCCCTGCAGCCAAAGCAGGTTTCAGATAGCTTTTGCTGAACGTGGGGCGGTGAGAAAGTCCCAGACGCTGCATCAACTCATTGCTTTTCAACGCTGAACCCGGCGGAAGAATACTCAAAAGGCTGGCTACTTGATCGGTTACTTGATCGGTTACTTGATCGGTAGCCCTGGCTTCAACAAGTGCCTGCAGCAGAGCACTCAGCATGAACTCAGCGAACGGTGTTGCCTCAGCTGCCTGATCTGAAGCTGCAAGCGCTGCGTAATAGGCGTCCTGTTGCTCACGGATAACAGTTTCCACCGGCATGAATGCCATAACAGGGCGCCAGCGACTTAGCAGGAGTGTCTGCCATAACCTCCCCATCCGCCCGTTACCGTCAGCGAACGGATGGATGAATTCAAATTCGTAATGAAACACGCAGCTTACAATCAGAGGATGCCACTCACTGCGGGCCAGCCAATGCAGAAGGTCCTGTACCAGCGTTGCAACCCGGCTGGCGGGTGGCGCCATGTGCAGCAGCTTTGCCTCACGGTAGATACCCACGCCACTCTCGCGGAAGTGACCTGCATCATCAATCAGACCCTGCATCAGTAAACCGTGCGCAGTCAGCAAATCGGATTGACGATCCGGCTGCCAGGTCGGCATCGCATCGTAAGCAGAGAAGGCGTTGCGGACTTCCTGGATCTCGCGTGGCAAACCCATTACTCGCTTTCCATCCAATAGCGCGGTCACCTGCTCGACGGTAAGGGTATTGTTTTCAATGGCAAGCGAAGCCTGGATGGTCCGTATACGGTTACCTCGGCGCAGTTGTGGTGTGAAGGTATCCTCCCGATAAGCCGTCAGTTGCCCCACGCACTCACTGATCTCGGCGACCAGTGCCAATATTCGCGGCGTTACTGTCAGCGGCGGCTGATAATTGCTCATCGCCTGTATTTCCTTTGAATTCAAAAGACCTGAAGAGGGGCTGCATTGCCACCCAAAGGCCACATGCAATTGCCTTCACCTTATCCACTGCTATGGCATGGGTAAAGCAAGCGGGGCTATTGGTTCACGAATTTCTAAACTAATTATTTCCCCCCAGCGATTTTTCCCCCCGCCCCTCCCCACCAGAATCGCTTCACCACAATCACAAAAACCGTGAGGCCACTCCCGTGGACCAGACACTCCAGGTACGGCAGGCCGCCGCCGACCTCGTCGCCGCCTTCGCCAGCAACGACACCGCCCGCTACTTCGCCTGCTTCAGCGAAGATGCCACCTTCCTTTTCCACACCTTGGCGCAACCGCTGCTGTCGCGCGGTGCCTACGAGGACCTCTGGGCCCAATGGCAGGCCGATGGCTTTGCCGTGCTCAGCTGCGTTTCGAGCAATGCCCAGGTAAGCCTGCAGGGTGAGGTGGCGGTTTTCATGCACGATGTGGCCACACGCATCCGCATCGCTGGCGAAGAACACCAGCTGGCCGAGCGCGAAACCATTGTGTTCCGCCGCCACGGCGAACGCTGGCTGGCCTGCCATGAGCACCTGTCGGTCGTCACCGCAACCTGATTCACCTTACGCGGCCCTGCCGCCCTGCCATCGCACCCACAAGAGGGCCGCGCCCCGCGCCGGCCTACAACAACCGCGCTGGAGCATCACCATGAGCCACTCGACCGGTATCGAGACCAATGGCGTCGAACAGATCCCTGACGATCAACGCGACGCCTCCCCGCTGGACCTGTTCCGCCTGATCTTCGGCGGTGCCAACACCTTTGCCACTGCCGTGCTGGGCAGCTTCCCGGTGCTGTTCGGGCTGTCGTTCCAGGCTGGGGTCTGGGCGATCCTGCTCGGCGTCGGCGTGGGTGCGCTGATCCTTGCACCCATGGGCTTGTTCGGTGCGCTCAACGGCACCAACAACGCGGTGTCGTCGGGCGCACACTTCGGCGTGCACGGGCGCATCGTCGGCTCGTTCCTGTCGCTGCTCACCGCCGTGGCGTTCTTCTCGCTGTCGGTATGGAGTTCCGGCGATGCCCTGGTCGGCGGCGCCAAGCGCCTGGCAGGGCTGCCGGAAACCGACCTGACCCTGGGCCTGGCCTACGGCCTGTTCGCCACACTGGTGCTGGTGGTGTGCATCTTCGGCTTCCGCTTCATGCTGTGGGTCAACAAGATTGCCGTGTGGGCCTCGAGCCTGTTGTTCCTGCTGGGCATCTTCGCCTTCGCCGGCCCGTTCGATGCGGGCTACGCCGGGAGCGTCAGCCTTGGCCAGGCCGGGTTCTGGGCAGCCTTCGTCGGCGCGGCGATCCTGGCCATGAGCAACCCGGTCTCGTTCGGCGCCTTCCTGGGCGACTGGTCGCGCTATATCCCGCGGCAAACGCCCAAGGCGCGCATCATGCTCGCGGTGATCGCCGCCCAGGCTGCCACGCTGATTCCGTTCCTGTTCGGCCTGTGCACCGCGACCCTGGTGGCCACCCAGGCCGCGGACTATATCGCCGCCAACAACTATGTGGGTGGCCTGCTGGCGATTTCGCCTAGCTGGTTCTTCCTGCCGGTGTGCCTGATCGCGGTGATCGGTGGCATGTCTACCGGCACGACTGCCCTTTACGGCACCGGGCTGGACATGTCGAGCGTGTTCCCCCGCCTGCTCAGCCGCGCGGGCGCCACCGTGCTGATCGGGGTAATGGCCATTGCCTTTATCTTCATTGGCCGCTTCACCTTCAACCTGGTACAGAGCGTTTCGACCTTCGCCGTGCTGATCATTACCTGCACCAGCCCGTGGATGGTCATCATGATTCTCGGCTTGATCACCCGCCGCGGCTTCTACCACGCCGACGACCTGCAAGTGTTCACCCGCGGCCAACGCGGCGGCCACTACTGGTTCCTGCATGGCTGGAACTGGCGCGGCATGGGGGCGTGGATCCCCAGCGCGGTGGTCGGCCTGAGCTTCGTCAACCTGCCTGGGCAGTTCGTCGGCCCGCTGGGCGACCTGGCTGGCGGCATCGAC
Organism: Pseudomonas sp. WHRI 8519; assembly: GCF_040224055.2. NCBI lineage: Bacteria > Pseudomonadati > Pseudomonadota > Gammaproteobacteria > Pseudomonadales > Pseudomonadaceae > Pseudomonas > Pseudomonas sp. WHRI 8519. Next base: position 5,255,135 of record NZ_CP167996.1, read on the forward strand.
GTGAGCCTGCCGGTCACCCTGAGCATGGCCGGTGTGCTTTACCTGCTGCTGCTCAACCTCTTCCCTGAACCTGCCGGCGTGTATGGCCCCAACGGCCCGCGCTGGGTACGCTGCAAAAGCACCTCACACACGCCGGTGCTGAACCCGGCCGAAATAGCCTGACTGGATAACGATCATGACCACTTCCCACTACATTGCCGGCCGCTGGGTCGAAGGCCTGGGCAGCGACTGCATCAGTGTCAATGACCCTGCACTGGGCCAACCTTTCGCCGAACTGATGGCCGCCAGCGTTGCCCAGGTCGACCAGGCCGTGGCGGCGGCGCGCGAAGCCCTGTCCACATGGAAGCAGGTAAGCGCCAGCGAGCGTGCGGCCTACCTGCGCGGTTTTGCCGAGCAGCTCGGGCAACGCCGTGAAGCATTGATCAGCCTGCAAATGCGCAACAACGGCAAGCCTCGCCACGAGGCCGAAATCGACCTGGACGATGCCATAGCCACCTTCGCGTATTACGCCGACCTGGCCGAGCAACTGCCGCAAAGGAACCGCGAAGTGGCGTTGGCCGCACCGGGGTTCACCGCCCGCACCCGGCTGGAGCCGGTGGGTGTGGTCGGCCTGATCGTGCCGTGGAACTTCCCGTTGGTGACCAGCGCGTGGAAGCTCGCACCGGCCTTGGCTGCAGGCTGCACCGTGGTGCTCAAACCCTCGGAGATCACCCCACTGATCGAGCAGGCCTACGGCCAGATCGCCGATACCCTGGGCCTGCCTGCGGGCGTGCTGAACATTGTCAACGGCAAAGCCGAGACCGGCGCCGCACTGAGCAACCATAGCGGTGTGGACAAGCTGTCGTTCACCGGCAGCAACAGTGTCGGCAGCCAGGTGATGCGCAGCGCATCGGCACAGTGCCGGCCGGTGACCCTGGAGCTGGGCGGCAAATCGGCAATCGTGGTCTTCGATGATTGCGATGTGGACCAGGCGGTAGAGTGGATTGTCGCCGGTATTACCTGGAACGCAGGGCAAATGTGCTCGGCTACCTCTCGCTTGCTGGTGCACGAGGGCATTGCCGATGCGCTGCTGCCACGCCTGCAACAGGCACTGGAAACGCTGCGCGTCGGTAACCCACTGACCGAAGAAGTGGACATGGGCCCGCTGACCAGCCAGGCGCAATGGCTGAAGGTTGCCAGCTACTTCGCCACAGCCCGTGAAGAGGGGCTGCAGTGCCTGGCCGGTGGCAAAGCGCTGGACCGCGACGGCTGGTTTGTCAGCCCGACGCTGTATACCGACGTACCGGTGGGGAGCCGTCTGTGGACTGAAGAGATCTTTGGGCCGGTGCTGTGCGCGCGCCGTTTCACCACCGAAGCACAGGCAATTGCCGAGGCCAACGACAGCCGTTTCGGCCTTGTCGCCACCGTTTGCTCAGCGGACCTGGAGCGCGCCGAGCGGGTGGCCGATGCGCTGGAAGTCGGGCATGTGTGGATCAACTCGGTACAAGCGGTGTTCGTCGAAACGTCTTGGGGCGGCACCAAGGGTAGCGGCATCGGGCGCGAGCTCGGGCCTTGGGGGTTGTCGGGCTACCTGTCGGTCAAGCATGTGACGCGTTGCCTGGGCTGATTGCCCTGTGGGCCGCCAGGCGGCCCAATCGTCGGTCAAGCCGGTGCCATTCACCGCTGCACCGGTATCGCCAGCAAGACAGTCGCTCCCACGCTCAGCCCTGACACAGCACCACCGCAGGCCGGCTTGCGCGCAACGCCCTCACGCCGGCTCGTCGCCCTGACGCGCGCCCTCCTGCACCAGCACCATGCTCTGCGGTGAAGACAGGGCGATGCCCTCATCACGCAAACGCCCCAGGATGGTGAACAGCAGGTCGCTGCGCGCCCCCGACACCTGCCGCGGCCCCGCCACATAGCCACTGACACTGATCACCATGCCGCTGGCCGTCAGGTCCTTGAAGGTTACCGACGCAGCCGGCGCGTCCAGGATCGCTTCATGCTCGTGAAAAGCAGTCAGCAGCAGGTCGCGAACCTGGTTGGCATCAGTCTCCAGCGGCAAGGTCAGGGTGATGCCCACCACGCCCAAGGCATTGCCCATGGTCACGTTGCGCACGTTCTGCGAGATGAACTGCGAGTTGGGCACGATCACCGTGGAGCGGTCAGACATCTGGATCTCGGTGGCGCGCACGTTGATACGGCGTATGTCACCCTCGACGCCGGCCAGGCTCACCCAATCGCCCACCTTCACCGGACGTTCGGTGAGCAGGATCAGACCGGAGATGAAGTTCTGCACGATCTGCTGCAAGCCGAAACCGATACCCACCGACAGCGCACTGACCACCCAGGTCAGGCTGGTGAGGTTGATGCGCAGCGTCGACATCACCAGCATGGCCAGGAACAGGAAGCCCAAATAACCGACCAGCGTTACCAGCGAGGCACGCATGCCGGCGTCCATGTCGGTTTCCGGCAGCAGGCGCTCGCTCAGCCAGCGCTTGAGCACACGGATACCGAGCATGCCGCCCAACAGCAACGCCACGGCCAGCAGGATGTCCTGGGGCACGATGTTCAGGTTGCCGAGCAATTTGCCACCGGTGCCGTCCCAATCGCCCAGGCTCAGCAGCAGCTCGCCAGGGCTGGTGCCAGACGGCATAAACGCCAGCATCACGGCCAGGAACAGCAGGACCGTGCGGCTGACACCGGTCAGGATGGTGCTGGCCTGCGCCTGGTGGCGTGGTGCCAGGCCCAGCGACGACGCCAGTGCCAGGCCGCCGGGTTGGCGCGGCGACAGCAGGGTTTCGCACAGGTCAGCCAGGAAGGTGGTCAACAGGTAGGCGCAGGTGGCGACCACACTGATCCACAGCAGCTTGGCAGTGAGGAAGTAGGCCAGGGTGAGGTAGCCGGCCAGCAATGTGAGCAGGATCAGCCCGACCCACACCACGATCACGAACGGAATCAGCCCTGCCAGGCCGGTCGGGCGCGCCAGCCCATGTTTACGCAAGGTACGGCGGTAACGTACCAGGGCTGCCGAGAAGATGGCGGCCACCACCAGCGCGGTCAGGCCGTTGGTGGCCACAGTCAGCGCCAGGCTGGTGCCGATCACACTGTTGATGCGCTCGAAGGTCAGCATCACCATCAGCGCCAGGGCCAGCAACTTGGGGAACCAACCCAGAGCAGTGGCCACTTCGTCGGGGATCGGCGGCAGGCGCCAGGACGGCCGTTGCAGCATCAACATGGCCCGGCCAAGGCCGGTGATGAAGGCACTGAACACCACGAGCAGGAGGAAGTGGTTGGTCAGGTTGGCCATGTCCGAGCCCAACCTGGCACTGCTTTCAAGGCCCCAGCGCAGCAGCGACACGGCACCGGCGATGGTGCCCAGGGTGGCCAGGCTCACGCTCAACGCCAGTGCGCTTCGACGTAGCCGGCCTTCGGGCAGCCAGCGGACCATGGCGGCCGCGAGCAAGCGCTCAAGGACCAGGCGGACCAGTGTCCAGACCAGGGTCGCAGCCACCAGGCTGGTGATGAAGAGCACACGGTGTTCAGCGCTGAAGGCACTGGCGACGGCATCGACCGCCTCGCCGCGCAGGTCACGCAGGCGCATCACATCGTCCTCGGTAGGACGGATCAGCGACTGCCAGAAGGCAGGGCTCAGTGGGCTGGCTGCGCGGCTGGTAACTTGCGAGTTGAACTGGCTACGGCGCAGGTTGACGATTTGCGTGGACAGGTCGCGCGCCGACTGGGTCAGCTTGGTGGCCTGATCCTGCTCAGCGAGCACGGACTTCTTCTGCGCCTCCAGCTCCTTGCGCTGCAAGGCCAGGGTGGCGGCTTCGTCCTTCTGCACCGGGCCGATGACCTTGAGCTTGTCGTCGAGGCTCTGCACGTCGGCAGCGCGCAAGCTACTCAGCGCATCAGCCTGGCGTTGGACCTGCACGGTAGCCATGCGCAGTTGCGAGAGCAGGTCGTCGTTGGCGTTGCTGGTAACGCCCTGACGAATCTGGTCGAGCCTGTCGCTCAACTGCTCGATGCTTGCGTTTTCATCAAGCACCGGCAGCTCGCCGGCAACCAGGTTGGCAACCGGCACGGAGGCCGACCAGGCCGGCGACGCAAGCGCCAGCATTAGGGCCATTACACCCAGGTAAAATCGGGCAAGGCAGACACGCCTCATCGAACGTTCCTCATCACAAGGCTATTTGGCGGTGGATTCTACGCGGCTTGCGGCGTTCAGGAGAGTGCCGTTTCTCGCTCCAACAGTTGCCGCTTACGCTCCACCCCCCAGCGGTAGCCGCTGATGTCGCCGTCCCGGCGCACCACCCGGTGGCAAGGAATCGCCACGGCGATACGGTTGGCCGCGCACGCCATGGCCACTGCGCGCACGGCTTTGGGCGCGCCAATGCGCTCGGCGATCTCGGTATAGCTTACCCGGCCGCCCACTGGCACTTCACACAGAGCTTGCCAGACCCGCTCCTGAAACGCGGTGCCCTGCACATCCAGAGGCAAGTCCAGGCCCAGGGCAGGCGCCTCGACGAAGCCCACCACCTGCGCCACCAGGCGTTCGTACTCGGCATCGCCGCCGACCAGGTGCGCATTGGGGAATTGGTCCTGCAATTGCTCCAGTAGCGCCTCAGGCGCGTCCCCCAACAGGATCGCGCAAATGCCTTTTTCACTCTGCGCCACAAGGATCGCCCCCAGTGAACACTGCCCCACGGCAAAATGAATGGCCGTGCCCGCACCACCGGCACGGTACTGGCGCGGGCGCATGCCCAAGCGCTGATCGGCGCTTTCGTAGAAACGGCTGTTGGAGTTGTACCCTGCAGCAAAGATGGCATCGGTCACCGATGTTTTCCCCTCGCCCAGCCCCTCGCGCAGGCGCCGGGCGCGGAAGGCTGTGGCATAGGCCTTCGGCGTGAGGCCGGTTTCGGCCTTGAACAGGCGGTGCAGGTGGTACGGGCTGACACCCAGTTGGGTACCGAGCTGGGCCAGGCCGGGTGGGTTGTCCGAGGTTTCGAGCAGGCGGCAGGCGCGTGCTACTAGTTCGCCGTGGCGAACGCTCGACGGCTTGCCCTGGCAACGCCGGCAGGGCCGATAGCCTGCGGCCTGCGCGGTGGCGGCATCGGTGAAGAATTCGACGTTCTCGCGCTTGGCCATGCGCGCTTTGCAGCCAGGTTGGCAGTAAATGCCGGTGGTGCGCACGGCGTAGACGAAATGGCCTGCCGCCGCCGCATCGCGGGTGTATACGGCTTGCCAGCGTTGTTCGTCAGTGGTGTAGGGCGTCATTGGGGTATGCCTCAACTAAGCTGATCGTCTCAGGCCCGCCACAGATACCAGGCTGCCACAGTCCGGTAGGGGCGCCAACCGGCGCCCAGCGAACGCATCTGCGCCGGTGTCGGCGCCTTGCCCAGCCCCTTGAGGCGACGATACCCCTCGCGCACGGCGAAATCGTCCACCGGTAATACATCGGAACGCTCCAGGCTGTAGATCAGCAGCATCTCGACGGTCCAGCGGCCCACGCCCCTCAACGCAACCAGGCGCTCGATCAACGCCTCGTCGCTCATGCCCAATGCCTCTTCCCGGCACGGCACCGCGCCATCCAGCGCGGCCAGGGCAATCCCCTGAATCGTCGCCAGCTTGCTGGCGGAAAACCCACAGGCACGCAGCGTTTCCGGCGCCACCTCAAGCAACTGCCTCGGCCCGGGGAACCCATCGCCAGGAAACAACGCCAGCAATCGTCCGAGTATCGCCTCGGCCGCTCGTGCATGCAGTTGCTGGTACGCAATCGCCCGGACCAACGCCTCATAAGGCTCGCGCCCCGGCGTCGCCCGGTGCAGGCAGGGCCCGGTCGCAGCAATGTGCCGCGCCCAGTCAGGGTCCAACGCGGCCAGGTACTCGGTGGCTTCGCGGTAGGCTTCAGGCGAGAGGTCGGCCAGGATCATCCGTAACTCCAGTGGGTTCAAGGCAGGACCAGCTTAGCCCAGCCACGCATCGTGGAAACGCCGAATCTTGCGCAGCTAATTCCTGGCAACCATTGCCCCGTGCCATCATCCACGCATAGAATTGAGAACTATTCACAGTCACGTGCGCTTCATGGGGTCAGCCGCTACGATGCAGCTCAACGACACGCTCAAACCCGCCGAAGTCGCCCTGCTCTACCAGTCCCATCACGCTTGGCTACGTGGCTGGCTGCGCAGCCGGGTCGGCTGCCAGGAACACGCTGCAGACCTTGCGCAGGACACCTTCGTGCGCCTGCTGCGTGCGCGCCAGGTTTCGCCGATCAAAGAGCCGCGGGCATACCTGAGCAGCATCGCTCGCGGCCTGATGATCGACCAGTTCCGCCGTCGCGCCCTGGAGCGCGCCTACCAGGAAAGCCTGGCCCAGGTACCTGAAGGCGAAGTACCCAGTGAAGAGCATCGCCTGGTGATCCTGGATGCCCTCGAGCGCCTTGACCGCGCCCTGCACCAGCTCAGGCCACGCGCCCGTCAGGCCTTTCTGCTGGCCCAGCTCGATGGCTTGAGTATCGCGCAGATAGCCCTGCGCCTGGGCGTTTCGCGCGCCACCGTCGAGCGCGACCTGGCCAAGGCCCTGGGCGTCTGCTACCGATTGCGCTATGCCGAACTGTGATCACGCGCCCGCCCAGGCTCAGGTCGACCAGGCCATCGAGTGGCTGGTGAAGCTGCGCTTCGACACCCCCAGCCCGGCTACCGAACGGCAGTTCCAGCAATGGTTGGCCCACCACCCACACAATGCCAAGGCCTGGCAGCGGGTGAGCTCCCTTAGCGACGAGCTGGCGGGGCTGCCCAGCGACCTTAGCCGACGCACCCTGGATGGCCGCCAACGTCAGCGCATCAATCGCCGTGACCACCTCAAGTTGCTGGCGGTGATAGCGATCGGCGGCAGTGTCGGTTGGGCCGCGCGCGAGCCGCTAGGCCTGCCCGCCCTGGTGGCCGACAGCCGCACCGGCACTGGCGAACGTCGCCGCTTACAAGGCAGCGATGGCAGCCAGATCCAGCTCAACACCGCCAGCGCTATCGACCTGCGATACGGCGCCGAGCTGCGCGAACTGGCGCTGCTGCGCGGTGAAGTCAGCCTGGCCTGCAACCCTGGCGACAACCGCCCGTTCCGCATCACCACCCGGGTTGGGGCCATGGCCACCCGGGACGGCCAACTGCTGCTGCGCGAGAACGACCAGGGGCTGCTGCTGGCTGTGCGCCGCGGCGAAGTCACCTTGTTCCCCGCCTCCGCTACACCACGGGTGGTTCGGGCAGGCGAGGTGCTGCAGGTGTCGCCGCGCGGGGCCCATGCACTTGCCTCGTTGCATGGCGACCCGTGGGGCTGGACCGACGGTGTGCTGAGCGTGCAACAGATGCCACTGGGCGAGTTCTGCGCCGAACTGGCCCGCTATCGCCCAGGGCTGCTGCGCTGCGCTGGCGAGGTGGCAGGGCTCAAGGTATCCGGCACTTACCAACTGAACGATACAGGGCAGATTCTGCAACTGCTGACCCGCAGCCTGCCGGTACGGGTCGATTACCGCACACGCTATTGGGTCAGCGTAGGGGCTGCCTGAACTTTTTGAAAAAGAATGAGGTGGAATCTCATTCTCGTTCGGCCTGAAGGAACAAAACCCGAAAAGTGGTCTACGAAACCTTCAGGAGCGGTCCATGATCCACCCGTGTTCCCCCCGCAACGACAGGCTGCGCCATGCCGTGCGCGCCGCCGTGTTCGGCATTGGTCTGGGCAGCGCCTTGGCACTGCCTGTACAGGCCACCGCTGCACCCGCCAGCGAGCACCGGCAAATCGACTGGAGCATCCCCGCAGGCCCTCTGGCCCCGGCACTGGACCAGTTGGCGCGCCAAGGCGGCCTGAGCCTGTCGTTCGATGCGAACAGCCTGCTGGGCAAGACCACCCAGGGCGTGCAGGGCCGCCATGAGGCGGCTCAGGCATTGACCCTGGTGCTGATGGGTAGCGGTATGCAAGTGCAGCAGGAAGGCGACAACAGTTTTCTGCTGATACCGGCACTGGACGCGGGCAGCGCACTGCAACTGGGTGCGACCAGCATTTCCAGCGATCGCTTGGGCGAAACCACCGAGCACAGTGGCTCGTACACGACCGGTGCGGTCACCATCGGCAAGACGGCACAGAGCATTCGCCACACCCCGCAGTCGGTGACCGTGGTCACCCGTCAGCGCATAGATGACCAGAACATCACCAACCTGAGCAACCTGCTGGAGCAGACGCCGGGTGTGGTGGTGAACCTCACCGACAGCGAACGTGTGCAGTACTACTCGCGTGGCTATGCGATCGATGCCATCCAGTACGATGGCGCCACCGTGGTGCAGGGCAGCGGCGGAGGCTCATTCATCCAGAGCGATTCGGCCATCATCGACCGCGCCGAGATCTTGCGCGGGGCCACCGGCATGATCCGCGGCGCGGGTAACCCGTCCGGCACCGTCAACCTGGTGCGCAAGCGCCCGACGCACGCATTCCAGGGCGAAGGCAGCGTCACCCTCGGTTCCTGGGATGCCCAGCGGTATGTCGCCGATCTCTCCGGCCCGCTGACAGACACCGGCAACGTGCGCGGCCGGGTGATCGCCGTGCACGATGACAAGGACCATTTCCAGGACTCGCGCCAAGAGCGCAAAGAAGTGTTCTACGGTGTGCTGGCCTTCGATCTGAATGACAGCACCACCCTGACCACAGGCCTTGAGTGGACCAAGCTCGATGCCACCGGCGCCTGGGGCAACCTGCCCGCCAACTACGATGGCTCGCCCCTGCCGCTTGGCCGCAGCACTTACCTGGGTGCCGACTGGAACCGCTGGGACCGCAGCAACCTGCAGACCTTTGCCGAGCTCGAACACCGTTTCGATAACGATTGGTCGCTCAAGCTGATGGCCCAGCGCACGCACTTCGAGCTGGATGACCACGGGTTCAAGCAGACCTACTTCACCCGGGCCAGCGGCGCGGCCAACCCGGGCAACAACCCCTATCTGATGAACTATCAGGTTACCGAGGGCGACGGCGGCGAGAGCCTGCAGAACAACCTGAGCGCCACCCTCAACGGGCCGTTCGAGCTGCTGGGTCGCACCCATGACCTGATGCTGGGTGTCGAACGCATCCGCAACGATTCCTACGCCTCTGCCACCAATTTCGTCTCTTCTGGGGTGTTCGACATCCGCGAATGGGACCCAAAGACCAGCCTGGCCGAACCGGACATCGACATCACCGCCCATCCGGTGCGCACGCGCACCACCCAGGAAGCGGCCTACGCCACCTGGCGCATTTCCCTGGCCGACCCGCTCACGGCAATCATCGGGGCGCGGGCCAACTGGTATGACTACGAGCAGGAAAACAACGTCAAGGCGAACGGCAAGTTCAGCGTCGACAACAAGATCGTGCCGTACGCAGCGCTGATCTATGACCTCAACGACAACTTCAGTACCTACGCCAGCTACACCGAAATCTTCAACCCGCAGACCGCCACCGACGTCAGCGGCTCGGTGCTGGAGCCAACCACAGGCGAAGCTTACGAGACCGGCATCAAGGGCGAGTTCTACGAAGGAAGGCTGAACACCTCGCTGGCGTTCTTCCGCATCTACCAGGTCGGCAACGCCCTGGATGACCTGAGCGGCCCCAACCCCTGCCCGCCCAACTACACCTCGGGCTATTGCAAGGTCGCTGCAGGGAAGAACCGCAGCCAAGGCTTCGAGCTGGAGATTTCCGGCGAAGTGCTGCCAGGCTGGAACGTAACCGGTGGCTACACCTACAACACCACCAAGCAACTCAAGGACACCATCAGCAACACCGGCAACGCCATCCGCACCACCGACCCCAAGCGCATGCTACGCCTGTTCACCAGCTATCGCCTGCCGGGTGAGCTGCAAGCGTGGACCGTTGGCGGCGGCGTGCAAGCGCAGAGTGACATCTATAACCGCAGCGGCAGCGCCGAAGCCTCCCAGGCGGGGTATGCGGTGTATAACGCGATGGTCAATTACCGGTTCAACGAGCATTACTCGTTGCAGCTCAATGCCAACAATATCTTCGACAAGAAGTACTACCGCCAGGTCGCGCCGACGCCGACCGGCTATTACTGGGGTGATCCGCGCAATGTCTCGGTGACCTTGCGCGGCAGCTTCTGACGCAGGCTGCCGGCTTGCCCGGCGGCCGGGCAAGCACTGGCAACGACACGCTTCAGTCCGCCACTGCCCGCAGCTTACCGGCCCGCCGGTACGACTGCCGGGCAACGCACACGAACAGCCCTGCCATGATCGCCAGCGCCATCGGCAACCCATGCGGCGCCACATCCATCGCCGCGCCGCTGACCAGCGGCCCGACCAGGCTGCCAACGCCCCACAACAAGCCTACGCTGGCATTGGCGGTGACAAGGTCCTGGCCCTTGAAACGCTGCCCGATCAGCACCAACGCCAAGGTGTAGATACCGCCTGCCACGGCGCCAAGCACCACCAGCAGCGGCCACAGCAGCCAGGTCATCTGCAGCAGCCACGGCAAGGCGATACCGATTGCCATCGCCACCAGCCCGCACACCAGGTGCAGCCCGGTACGCTCAACCCGGTCGGCCAGCCAGCCCAGCGGCAACTGGAAAACCATGTCACCGGCGAACACCACCGTCACCATCAGCGCCGCCACCCCCACGGCAAACCCATGGCTGGTGGCGTACACCGGCAACAACGACAGCACGACCGCATCGAAGAACGAGAAGAACAGCACTGCCACGCACAACGCCGGGGCGACGCGGAAGAAGCCCGCCAGGCCGAAGCTTTTCTCACCCTCGTCACCATGCTCCACATGATCGTTCGGCACGGTCAGCACAATGCACACCAGCGCCAGGCCATAGCACAGGCTCACCACACCGGTGATCCACGGGCTGTTGGCGCCGATCACTGCGAGCATCGCCGGGCCGAGCACCTGGAAGCCGGTGAAGCTGGTGGCGTAAAGCGCCATGATCTTGCCGCGGTTGTGGTCCGGGCACAGTTCGTTGACCCACGACTCACCCAGGATGATTGCGATGCCCATACCGATACCCAGGCCCAGGCGCAGCAGGGCCAGCATCCAGACCGAATCGAAGGCCAGCTCCAGCAAGGCGATGCTGACGGTGCACAGGCTGAAGCACAGCAGGTAGATGGTGCGCCGGGTCAGGTACCGGCAACAGGCGTCGACCATGAACGCCGACAGCATCATCCCCGCCGCGGGTATGGCCGAGATGATACCGATCTGCAAGGTGCCGGCGCCGGCCTCATGCAGGCGCAACGACACCAGCGGCAGGCTGGCTCCCAGGCTGAAGCCAACCACAGACACGGCGAACAGAAGGCCCGCCAGCAAACGCATGTTCATGTACCACTCCAAGCAAACTGAAAAGACGCGCAGATACAGGCGCCCGGGCGCACGCCGGGAAAGCGGGTGACGCAGGGGCGCAGGTCAGTTCAGGGCGAGGTGTGGCGAGAAGGTAAAGGCAAACAGCACACTGCGGCGACGCTTGAGCACCGTATCGCTCGGCCACGCGCGACGCATGGCCTGGAGGGCAGGCTGGCGGGCGTATGGACGGGATTGGGTACGGCGCATTGCTTTGGCTACTACGCAGGTTGGAGACAAGAGGCGGCACTCTAGGCCAAGCCAGGTTGAGCCGTCAATTGCCGCGCCCACCGCGCGCAGCAGCACTGCCCCGACAGTGCAAGTGACGGTCTTGCCGGTGAAGGTGGCGCATGGCACCGGCTTCACCGGTGATCGCCGGCAAGCCGACTCCCACAAGATGGCGGCCTGCCCCCAGGAAGTTGGACACCCATCCAATGTCTGGCTCAACGTCCAACAGCTGGCGCGAATCCCTCGTGGGAGCCGGCTTGCCGGCGATTGGGCTGCAAAGCAGCCCCTGCTCAGCGCTTACCCGTGTTGGGCAGAAACACCGCCAACAGGCCGAACAATGGCAGGAACGAACATACGCCATACACGTACTCGATACCGCGCAAATCCGCGACGTACCCCAGCAGCGCCGCGCCAATCCCGCCGAAGCCGAACATCAGCCCGAAGAAGACCCCGGCAATCATGCCCACACTGCCCGGTACCAGCTCCTGGGCGTACACCACGATCGCCGAGAACGCCGACGCCAGGATGAAGCCGATGACCACGCTAAGCACGGTGGTCCAGAACAGATCGGCGTACGGCAGCGCCAGGGTGAAAGGCGCCACACCGAGGATGGAGAACCAGATGACCGCCTTGCGCCCAATACGGTCACCGATGGGCCCACCAAAAAAGGTGCCGGCCGCGACCGCGCCAAGGAACAGGAACAGGTGCAACTGCGAGCTGGCCACCGACAGGTCGAACTTCTCGATCAGATAGAAGGTGAAGTAGCTGGTGAAGCTGGCCATGTAGAAGTACTTGGAGAACACCAGCAGGCCCAGGACGACCAACGCCCCGATCACGCGCTTGCGCGAGATGCCATGGGTGGCCTGCACCACCTTACGCGCCTTGGCCTGGTTGAGGTGCTCGGTGTACCAGCGGCGCAGCATCAGGGTCACGGCGAAGAACAGCAGCCCTGCCACGCCGAACCATGCCACATGGGTCTGGCCGAACGGGATGACGATGGCAGCCGCCAGCAGCGGGCCAAAGGCCGAGCCAGCGTTGCCACCCACCTGAAAGGTCGACTGCGCCAGGCCGAAACGCCCACCTGAGGCCAGCCGCGCAATCCGCGAGGTCTCCGGGTGGAAGGTCGACGAGCCGATACCCACCAGTGCAGAAGCCAGCAAGATCATCGGGAAGCTGCCGACGAAAGCCAGCATGACGATACCCACCAATGTGCACAGGGTGCCGAGCGGCAACAGGTTCGGTGTCGGCCGGCGGTCGGTGAAGAAGCCAACCCAGGGCTGCAGCAACGACGCCGTTATCTGAAAGGTCAGTGTGATCAGGCCGATCTGGGTGAAACTCAGGTCGTAATTGGCCTTGAGCATCGGGTAGATCGCCGGCAGCACCGACTGGATGAGGTCATTGATCAGGTGCGCCAGTGCACAGAAGGCGATGATGCGCATCACCAGGGGGTTGGCTTGGGTTGCCGAACCGGTGCTGGCAGTGGAGGTGCTGCTGATGGCCATGAGTTTGAGTTCCGTCCTCAGGTGTAGGATCCGATTATCAGGAAACAAATGGATACATAGCTACCTTTTTATTCCTTCCAATCGCGTTCTTGCAAATGGTTCTCAATATATTTAGCATCCTTACCGACAATTCCCGTAATCGTTGGGCGATAACGCCCTTTAGCGAGCACATTTCAGCATGAGCCCGATGCCCGCCACGCAGATTCAGGCCGACGCGCAACAGGAAGCACTGGCGTGGTTCTCCCGCCTGCGCCAGCCGGGCTGCGATGATCGTGAACGGCAGGCTTTCGCCCGCTGGTGCCAGGCCCCGCTCAACGCCCATGCCTACGCCGAGCTCGAAGCTTGCTGGCAGCAATTGCAGGCGCCACCGGCACGGCCCCGCCCGCGCCAGCTCACCGTGCGGCGCAGCCACCTCGGCAAAGCGCTGGCATTGCTGTTTCTGCTGGCGCTGAGCGTGGCGGCGTACCTGTACTGGCCACTGATGCAGCGCCTGGGCAGCGACCTGCACACTGGCGCTGGAGAGCGGCGCAGCGTGCGCCTGGCCGATGGCTCTACCCTGCACATGGGCAGCGCGAGTGCACTGAATGTCGACCTGCGCGGGCGCACCCGCCTGTTGCAGGTTGTGCAGGGCCAGGTAGAGGTGCACGTGGCGCTCGACGGCCGCGCCCTTGAACTGCAGGTGGATGATTCGCGTATCCAGGTGTTCGGCACTCGCCTGATGGTGGCGCGTCATGCCGATCATGACGAACTGGTGGTACTCAATGGCAAAGCCCTGATCGCCCAGGGTAGCGACCAGCGTATGGTGTCTGCGGGTGAGCGGGTGACCTTCACCGAGGCGCGGATCGGCCCGGTGCAAAGGGTCGATGTCAAAAACGCGGGCGCCTGGCGCAGTGGCGGGTAAGCGACTTCGACCTTGACCGCGCAGCGGAAACCCTCGACGCGCTGGTTGCCGAGCAGCATCTGCAGCTGTACAGCATTCTCGGCCAATGGCTGATCGTGCGCTGAAACCAGGCTGGGCGGCTAAGTTTTTGAAAGCGTGCAAATTTTTTTTGAAATGAGTGTTGACAGAGGGGCATCACAAGGGAATAATGCGCGCCATCGGCTACATAGCTCAGTTGGTTAGAGCATAGCATTCATAATGCTGGGGTCCGGGGTTCAAGTCCCTGTGTAGCCACCAAACTTGAAAAGGGCTTACCGCAAGGTAGGCCCTTTTCTTTTGCCCGCAGAAACGTTCAGCCCCTCTCTTTCGCCTTCAGCGCACCCCCGATACCGCCACTGCCAAGCCGAGCCCAATCAGCGCGACACCAATCAGCCGGTCGACCAGCCGCTGGCGCTCGATCATCATTTTGCGCAAGCCGGCGCTGGAAAAAAACACCGCCACCAGGCTAAACCACGCCCAGTGGGCCAGCGACATGAAGGCACCGTAAGCAAAATCCAGCGCCAGCGGGCTGCCTGGCTGCACGACCTGGGTGTAGGCACTGATCACGAAGAGCATGGTCTTGGGGTTCAGGGCGTTGGTCAGAAAACCCGTGCGCAGGGCAGCCAGCAGCCCCGCCGCTGGCTCCTGGCCATCCAGGCTGATGCGAGCGGTACTGGTCAACGACTGATAACCCAGATAGATCAGGTATCCCGCGCCCAGCACTTTCATGGCCAGGAACAGCGCAGGGCTCTGGCTGATGACCACGGCGATGCCCAACACCGTGTACAGCACATGCACCTGAACGCCGAGGGCGATACCCACGGCAGCCGCAAGGCCGGCCTCGCGGCCCTGTGCATAACTGCTGCGGGTGACCATGGCGAAATCGGCGCCGGGGCTGATGACGGCCAAGATGGTGAAGAGGGCTACGGCGAAAAGCTCAGTCACGAAGAAGGTCCTCGATAGGCGATGAAAATGCACAGATGTCGCCATTATCGAAAGCGCGAAAACGAAGGGAAACCGATTTATAGTGACGCAAATTCGCTAGTTTTTCTCACACAGGTGCAGTGCCGTCGCCGGCAACTTCAAGCCCATGAAACTTCCCCCGCTCAGTGCCTTGCGATACTTCGATATCGCTGCCGAAACCGAAAGCTTTGTGCGTGCCGCCGAACGCCTGCACGTTACCCATGGCGCCGTCAGCCGGCAGGTCCGCCTGCTTGAGGAAAGCCTCGGCATCGAGCTGTTCGAACGGCGTAACCGGGCGATCTTCCTGACCCCGGCCGGTCGCGCACTGCACGGCACCACCCAGGCCGTCTTCGAGCAAATCGAAGGCGCAGTGCAGCGCCTTCAGCAGCAGGAACGGGGCAATGTGCTGGTACTTTCCTGCGAGCCGACCATCGCCATGCGCTGGCTGATCCCCCGCCTGCCCCGCTTCCATGCCGCTCACCCGGACCTGCAACTGCACCTGGTGGCCGCCGGTGGGCCGCTGGACTTTGCCCGTAGCGGCGTCGACCTGGCACTGCGACGTGATGATTTCCATTGGCCGCCCATGCTGCACGCACGGAAGGTCTGCGACGAATGGATCGGCCCGGTCAATCGCGATGGCAGCACCGCACTCGATGGCCAACGCCAATTGCACAGCAACACCCGCCCAAGTGCCTGGCCCACGTGGTTGCGCCTGAGTGGCCAGCAAGCCCGGCACTGCCAACGCAGCGACTACGAACACTTCTACCTGTCACTGCAGGCCGCCAGTGCCGGCCTGGGCCTGGCGATAGCCTCAGCGCTGATGGTGCGCGATGACCTCGACAGCGGGCAGTTACAGGCGCCGTTCGGCTTTGTGCGCGATGGCTCCGCCTATCACCTGCTAAGCCCGCAACCGCTGGATGACGGCGGCAAACGCCAGCGCTTTGCCGACTGGGTGATGGAAGAAAGCCAAGCGTGCCTCGCTCACCTGGGCTTGCTGCAGAACGACGAGCCAGGACTGCCATCACCGCCCCAGGTGCGATAGCCCGCGGTGTCGATATGGATGCGGCCTGTCGGGTAGCGCCCCAGCCCCATGCCCCAGGCCTGGCCATGCTGTTGCCAGAAGCGGCACAACGGATTGGGGTCGGCCCAGCCCGGCAAGAGGATATCGACGGCGAAGGCACGGGTGTGGGCGCTGTTCACGGCGCCCCCTGCACACCTGTTCAAGCCAGGGTCACGGTAGGCCGAGACTACTTCGAACTGACGCAGGATGCCTTCATCAGCCAGCGTCTTGATCAGCGCCAGCGTGGAACGCACCGCCGGCCAGTTGCCTGGCGGCGGCACGGCAAACGGTGAAGCCTTGCACAGCCGCCAGTCGGAAGCCGAGCGCAGCAGCTGATGAATCGGCACCACGCCATACAGGCGGGCATCCACCAACATCTCGCGGAAGGGCCGGGTCTGATGATCCCCGGCCCACTGCGCGAACATCCACAGGTCACGTTCATCGGCCTGAGCCACGCCGCCCAGCATCAGGCTTGTGGCCATCAGCAGCCATTTCGTCCTTTTCATCCCCGCTTCCTCTGCCCCAGTATGAGTATCGCCGCCAATCGGGGCGGCCATTACAAGGAGTTAAGCATGCACAAGATTGCCTTACCCAGCCTGGCCGCCCTCGCCTTCAGCGGGCTGGCCGCAGCCGATGCTCAGCTCGACCTGGGCGATGCCCAGCGTGTCACTCGCCTGTTCGCATTCCCCAACAACTGCCACGTGATCTGCTTTCGCCCATGGACGCTGGAGCAGACGGTCGAGCACTACCTGACCATGAGCGTACGCCGCGACGGCTACGCGGGCGCCCAGGTGCACGTGAGCCGCGACGCAGACCGCCTGCACGCGACCATCAGCGATGTGCCAGGCAGTTATACCGAGCCACTGCGCCAGCTGCTCGACAGCGGCGAGCTGGCCTACCAAGGCGCCACCGAGCTGAACAGGGACGGCAAATGGTCCTACGACTGGTACCTGTTCCTGCCGTTGGGCATGGCCCTGCAGAACCGCCGCAGCATTGAGCTGCTGCATTTCCCGCCGGATTATTCGCTGACCCAGGCCCAGGACTACCTGCGCTCCAACACCACGGACCGCTGGGCAGAGCTGCTGACCTTCAATGGCGTGGCGGCCAGCGACACACCGGCCTACCAGACCATCATCGATATCGCCCCGATTGCAGCCCCGGCCAGTGCCGGGGAAGCGCTGAAAGACACCTACAGCCACTTCAACACTTACCAGACCCGCATGGTCAGGGAGATGACCGCGCCCCTCGATGCATCAGCCCTGCCGATGGTGGCTTTCGGCGCCCCCGTGCGCAGCTGGGTCGAGCAGCAGTATGGGCCCCGCGTCGGCGTGCTGGGCCTGGTCAGCATCAGCCCGCAGGCGGGCGCCAGCGTGCCGGTGCTGGGAGCCAACCACCCGAGCGCGATCTGGTATGCGGCAGACAAGCAAAGCCATGGTGGCAACGAGGACGAAGCTGATGCAGCAGGGCTGAAGATGATGGGCCAGGACCTGACGGCGGCGTGCTGGCAGGCCGGCATGGGGCGCAATCGGCAAGCCGATGCGAAGCTGACGCTGGAAGCGTGCTCGAACAAGTGGCAGGTCACGCAGAAGAAGCAGACCTGTGAATTGTTCTTCCGCACCGTACGCCAGTACCCACCAGAGCAGGCGGCGGCCAAGTGCAATACGGGGGTGGTTACGAGGGCCCTGAGAGATTTGCGTGCACCAATCGAGAGGCTTCAGGATCTTTGATCGATGCAGCCTTTGCTGGTCTCTGAGGGAGCGGGCTTGCCCCGCGAAGAGGCCAGCAAACGCAACGCATTGTCAGTCTTCGAGCAAGGTACACGCCATCACCAGCGCATCCTCACGCCCGCCAGCCACCGGGTAGTAATCCCGCCGCCGGCCAATCTCGTTGAAGCCGTAGCGCTCATACAGGCGATAGGCCGACTGGTTGCTGGCCCGAACCTCGAGGAAGCACTCCCGCCCATTGAGCTGATACGCGCGCGCCATCAGGTGTTCGAGCAAGCGCAGCCCCAGGCCACGCCCCTGGTTCTCTGGCTTGACGGTAATGTTCAGCAGGTGCGCTTCGTCGATGATCACGTTGATCACACCATGGCCGACCTGCTGCTGGCCATCGAACATCAGCCACACTTCGTAGGACTTGAGCGCATCCTGGAAAATCCCGCGGGTCCAGGGATGGCTGAACGCGGCATATTCGATCTTAAGCACGGCATCCAGATCCGCCTCGGTCATGGGGCGGAAACTGATCGATTCACTCATTCAACGCTCTTCCAGCGCGCCATCAGCTGGCGCATCGCTTTCCAGACGTCCGCCTTGCGCTGCGGCTCGTCCATCAACAGTTCAAGGCCCGGCAAGGCCCAGGCATCGCCCAGGCCGTCGAGCTTGAGTACTTGGTAATAGGCCTGGGCGTCGGTATTGGCGGCAAAGCGCAAGGCCGGCATGCCGATCAGCCAAAGGCAGGTGCAAGGGGCTTGTTCAAGGCGCGCCTGGATGAAGCCCTGGACGAAATCACGCGCTGCCTCCGGCCCCTGGTCCATGTTGCCACGCACCAGCAGCGGCCAGCGTACCGGCTCGCCGATGATCTGCGGGGCATCTGGCAGGCCTGCGGCGCGCAGCATGTCCTTGAGCAGCAGGTAGGACGGGTCGCGGCTCTGGAACGGCTGGCCGGTGGCCAATTCCACCAGCAGCAGGCAGTTGCCGGCGCGCAGCAGTTGCAGCGAAAAACGCGGTGGCGGCACGGGGGCCGGGCGTGGTGCGGGGGCTTGCTCCTCGGCCTCGACCGGTTTAGCAGCGGGCTTGGGGGTAGTGCCCGGGCGCGGAATCTCGATTTTCGGCCGCTCACCGGAGCGCGCCTGTGGTGCGACCGGCGCTTCGTTGGCAGAGGCTGGCGAAGGCCTGACCTCGAACGCGGCCTGCTCGACCGGAACCTGCGGCAACAGCAGCTCGGGCCGCGACGGCGCAGCGAACGGCAGTTCGGCGCGCGGCAGCCAATGCACCACTTGCATGGCGGAAAGGTAGGCGCGGCGGCGGGGCTCGGTCAGCAAGGCACGGGTATCCGGGGGGCTGGAACAAGCGGGCATTCTAACGCTGTTGGCTGCCGAGCGCCGCAACTGGTCGGCAGAAAATTGCCGCCTGAACTGGCCAGGGGGCCAGTGAACCCCCCAGGCAACTCAGGGTTATCCCTGATTACAGACCAAGGGGTGAAATCCTCACCCCCGGATGCAGTACAATCGCCCCCTTTTTACTTGGCAACGAGTAGACGCCAATGATCGAACCCAAGCGCGTCCTGCGCGCCCTAGCCGAACACTGGGCCCTGATCGAGCCGCTGTGCGAGCGCTTCGACCAAGGCACCCTGAGCCTGGTCGAACTGCGCCAGCAGCTGGGCCGCCAGCAAGTGGAAAGCACGCCGCAGGACATCACCCAGCTGCTCGACGTGTGGATCCGCCTGGATATCCTGGTCCCGGTGGCCAAGAGCCCGAACCGTTTCGAGCTCAACGCCCAGATCCACGACTTCCTCGCCTACCTGCGCCGTGAGCACCGTCTGGGCCTGTGCCTGGAGATCGAGGCCTACCTGCGCCACCTGGAGCGCCTTGCCGGGCATATCCAGGATGCCTTCGACAACCGCGACAGCGATGACCTGGCGCGCCAGCTGCGCCTGCTCGACATGCGCGTGCGCGACGTGCTGAAGAAGCTCGACAACGATGAACAGGCGCTGGTCGCCGTGGCCGAACGGGCCAAGACCAGCAACCGTCAGATCCCGCTGCGCCAGCGTTATGCCGAAGTACTGGCGACCTGGGACGAATACGTCGAGCCGATGATCCAGCTGGTCAACGCCGACGGCGCTTTCGAGCAGGGCGTGCGCAAGGTCGAGACCGTGCTGCTGAAACTGCTCGGCGAACAGGCGCGCCTGGGCCACCTGGTCGACGACGACATGCTGCTGCGCACCCATGCGCGCATCCTCGAGATGCAGACCAGCGCCCAGTTGACCCTGCGCCACGCCCGTGAACTGCTGCTGCCGCTGCGCGAAGAAGCGCGCCGGCACAATGCCGTGACCCGCGGCGCCGCCCTGGCCCTGTCGGTGATCCGGCGCAAAGGTATCGACGCGGTGCCGCAGGCGGCCATGCCATTGTTCACCCGGCCGCAGAGCACCTTCCTGGGCAGCGCCAGCCAGGTCGAGGCGTACGTTTATGCCCTCGCCCGCTTCGAGCCGAAACCGGCCAGGTTCCCCAAGGCGCACAAGACCCAGACTGGCCCGCTGCCGCGCGCGCCACGCACGGTCAAGGAAATGCTCGAGCGCTGCGAAGATGCCCTGCCGCTGCCTGACCTGATGGTCTGGCTGCTGGACCAGGAGCCCGACGGCGCCACCGACGAACTGTTGTACTGGTTCTCGCGCCTGTCACGTGAGAAGCGCTTCAAGCGCGAACGCCTGGAACGGCGCGAGTACACCACCCACGAACACCTGGTCAGCCTGCGCTCGTACGCCCTGACATCCAGCCGCGAAGCGCAACCTGAAACCAACGCGAGCCCAGCCAATGCATCTTGATCTTTCCGAACTGTCCCAGCTCGCGCCGATCTTCCGCGAGCTGTTCAAAGGGTTCCACATCAGCCGCCGCGACCCGGAGCTGTACGCCCAGCTGTCGAACTTCCAGGACCAGTACCGCACCCTGTTCAAGGCCTTGGGCTTCGAGCTGGTGTGCGATACCCGCGGTTTCTATTACTTCGTCCCCGAGCAGGCCGCCGCGCAGGTCAACAAGACCGCCCAGCGCCTGTCGCTGTTCACCTTCATTCTGGTCGAACACCTGGCCGACCAGGGCCGCGACCCGATGGCGGTACTCGACGGCGGCAGCATCGGGCGCGATGAGCTGCCCTCGCTGCTGGACAAATACCGTGACCTGTTCCTGCAGGCTGAAGTGCAAACCGTCGACGAGCTGGAAGAAAAGATCATGCGCCGCATGACCCAGCTCGGCTTCGCCCACGAGGAAAACGGGATCTACCGCTTCCTGCCGCCGATGCACCGGTTCCTCGATGTGTGCCTGTCGGTGCAGCAGGACCGCGACCTGGCCGCCAGCCTGCACAGCGATCTACCGCTGCCAACGCCGGTGCTGGTCGAGGAAGAAAGCCCCGAAGCGCTGGCCCACACCGACGACCCGCTCGACCTCACCCCGTTCGAGGGCGAAGAAAGCGAAGAAGAGGCCCTGGCCCGGGCCATCCGCGAAGAGCAACAGGAGATTGACGCATGAGCCAGGAACGCTACGGCATCCGCCGCTTCGCACTGCTCAACACCGCCGGCTACAGCCTGGGCCTGTTCCCGCTGGAGCACCCGCTGTCGGTCTACGGCGCCAACAACCTGGGCAAATCCGCTTCGATCAACGCCCTGCAGTTCCCGATCCTGGCGCGCATGTCCGACATGAGCTTCGGCAAGTACAGCCTGGAGCAGTCGCGCCGCTTCTACTTCGCCAGCGACACCTCGTACATTCTCTGCGAACTCAACCTGCCCCACGGGCCCCACGTGATTGGCGTGGTCGGGCGCGGGCCGGGCGGCGGTTTCGGCCACCAGTTCTTTGCCTACAAGGGTGAACTGGACCTGGACCACTACCAGAAGAACGACACCTGCCTGCGCCAGAAAGAGCTGTTCACCAACCTCGAACGCCTGGGCCTCAAAGCCTACGAGCTCAAGCCGGACGAGCTGCGCCGGTTGCTGGTCGGCGGCCACACGTCGGTGCCGCTGGACCTGACCATGATCCCGCTGCGCTCGACCAGCGAACAGAGCCTGAAAACCTTCCGGGCACTGTTCATCAACTTGCTGCACATGCGCGAAATCACCGCCGCCAAGCTCAAACAGCTGTTCCTCGACGCGTTCGAGCACAGCCTGCGCTCGGGCAGCGTCGACTACATCGCCGCCTGTGAAGAAGCCTTCCGCGACGTACGCCGCATGGAGCAGGACTACAACGCGCTGGTTGCCGCCGGCCCGCTGGTCGAAGCCCTGGCCGGCGGGGTGGCCCAGCGCGACATCCTGCGCGGCAAGCTGCACCGCCTCTCGCCACTGCTCGACAACCTGCTGGCCACTTGGCAGGAATACGCCATGGCGCGCAAGGAAGAGCTGGTGATCCAGGCCGAGCACTACCGCGGCGAGCAGGACCGCCTGCAGAACGACCAGCGTGGCGGCACCCAGGAGCTGATGCGCCTGGAACGTGAAATCACCGGTATCCAGCGCTGGCTCGGTGAGCTGTCGGTGCTCAAGCACCGCTTTGCCCTGATCGATGACGTCAAAGTGCTGGAGCAGCAACTGCTGGCCGCCAAGGACGCCCACGACGAACTGGCCGGCGCCTTGGCCCAGTCGCGGCAGTTCTCTGCCGAAGACCTCGACGAGCGTGTACGCGACCTGGAAAAACGCCTCAAGCAGGTCAGGCAGCAGCTCGACCACGCCGACAACAACAGCTACGCCCGCCTGCGCGAAGAGTTTTCGCAGGCAGACGTCGACCGCCTGATGCGCCTGTTCAACGGCGCACTGTTCAGCCTGCCGCTGGGCGAGCGCGGTATCGAACTGGACGACAGCGACCTGTGGGTGAAATCGCTGGAAGCGGTGCTCGATAGCTTCAAGGGCGAGCGCTTCGAGGCCCCGGGCATTTCCATCGACCTTTCGCACATCGACCCACCCGCCCTGCAAGCCCTGGCCGACCGTGCGGCCCTGCGCGACCAGAAGGACCGCCTGGAGCGCGAGCTCAAGCAGCTCAAGACCCAGCAGTCGGTGGCCGCCGACCGCAGCGCCTCCAAAGCCCAGACCGAAGCCCTGTACCAGCAGGTGCTGGACGCGCAGAAGGCCCTGGAAGACTACCGTCGCAGCGAAACCCTGGCGGCGGAAGAGCCGGAGAAGCTGGAACAACTGGCGCAATTGGAAGCGGCCCAGGACGAACTCAAACGCTCCAGCGATGCCTTCACCGAGCGCGTCCAGCAACTGTCGGCCAAGCTGCAACTGGTCGGGCGGCAGATCGCCGACCTGGAAGCCAAGCAGCGCACCCTGGAAGACGCCTTGCGCCGTCGCCAGCTGCTGCCTGCCGACCTGCCGTTCGGCACGCCGTTCATGGAAGCGGTTGACGACTCCATGGACAACCTGCTGCCGCTGCTCAACGATTACCAGGACAGCTGGCAGGCCCTGCAGCGCGTCGACAACCAGATCGAGGCGCTGTACGCCCAGGTGCGTCTGAAGGGCGTGGCCAAGTTCGACAGTGAAGATGACATGGAGCGGCGCCTGCAGCTGCTGGTCAATGCGTACGCCCACCGCACCGACGAGGCGCTGACCCTGGCCAAGGCGCGCCGCGCCGCAGTCACCGACATCGCCCGCACCCTGCGCAACATCCGCAGCGACTACGACAGCCTCGAGCACCAGCTGGCGCTGTTCAACCGCGAGATCAACAAGCGCCAGGTTTCCAACCTGCAGAGCTTCCGCGTGGTACTGGCGCCGAACAAGGAAGCGCTCAAGCATATCGACCAGATCATCCACAGCGCCGGCCAGTACGAGGAAGGCGAGACCCTGTCGGTGTTCGACCTGACTCAGAATTCGGAGCAGGATCACAAGAACGAAGAAGCCAAGGAGTACCTGGCACGGCTGGTGGCGGCCAACCACAACCAGCTGGGCCTCAAGGACCTGTTCGAACTGGCGTTCGAGATCACCAAGATCAACAGCCAGCCGGTGATTCACGCCGACATCGACGGCGCCGCCTCCAACGGCACCACGATGACCATCAAAGCGCTGACCAACATGTACCTGTTGCTGCACTTGATGGATCGCGACCTGGCCGGGCGTATTCGCCTGCCTTACTACCTGGACGAAGCGGCGGACATCGATGAGCGCAACCAGGCCGCGCTCCTGGAGACCAGCCTGCAGCTGGGCTTCGTACCGATTCTGGCGAGCGTCAAGCCACAGGTATCGGCGCATGTGGCGATCGACCTGGAAGGCGGTAGCGGGCCTAATGGCATCTATATCGACGAAGCGGACTGGAAGTACATCAGCCGTCGTGATGTGGAGAAGGCGATCGTGCGCGAGGATCAGGCCGAGGAGCTGGCCTGATTAGTGTGTGACGGGGCCGCTTTGCGGCCTATCGCCGGCAAGCCGGCTCCCACAGGTATCGCGCCAACTGTTAGACGTTGAGCAAGACAGTTGCTCCATCAGGGGTGCCAACTTTTAGACGTTGAGCAAGACAGTTGCTCCAACAGGGGTGTGGAGTGCCACCAGGAAGCTGGATACCAGCTCAATGCCCGGGCCACTCCACCCTGTGGGAGCCGGCTTGCCGGCGATTGGAGGCCGAAGGCCTCCGCTGTTGCCTCAATGGGCCCAAGGCAGAATCGGAATCGCCGTCACCGCATTCTGCGGGCTGCCTTCGATCATGCGGTCGCTGTACACCAGGTACACCAGTGTATTGCGCTTCTTGTCCAGGAAGCGCACCACCTGCATGGTCTTGAACACCAGCGAGGTGCGTTCCTTGAACACCTCCTCGCCATCTTTCAACTCACCCTTGAAGTTGATCGGCCCCACCTGGCGGCAGGCAATCGACGCCTCGGCACGGTCCTCGGCCAAGCCCAGGCCACCCTTCACTCCACCCGTCTTGGCGCGCGACAGGTAGCAGGTCACACCTTCGACCTTGGGGTCATCGAAGGCCTCGACCACGATGCGATCGTTGGGCCCGACGAACTTGAACACCGTAGATACCTGGCCGATTTCCTCGGCCCCTGCCAGCACCGGCAGCGCCAGGGCCGCCACGGCAATCACGCGTTTGAGCATGTTCATACCAGCACCAGGTTGTCACGGTGGACCAGCTCCGGCTCGGCGCTGTAGCCAAGCAGGGACTCGATGGCATCGGACGATTGGCCGATGATTTTCTGTGCTTCCAGCGCGCTGTAGTTGGCAAGGCCACGGGCCACTTCCAGGCCGTCGGGGCCCACGCACACCACCATTTCGCCACGGCGGAAGCTGCCTTGGACGGTCTTCACACCGACCGGCAGCAAACTCTTGTTGGCCTGGCGCAGCGCCTGCACGGCACCGGCGTCCAGCACCAGAGTGCCGCGGGTTTGCAAGTGGCCAGCCAGCCACTGCTTGCGCGCAGCCAGCATGCCGCGCTCAGGCGACAACAGGGTACCCAGGCGCTCACCAGCCTTGAGCCGGTCGAGTACCCGTTCGATACGGCCTCCGATGATGATGGTGTGGGCACCAGAACGGGCAGCCAGGCGTGCGGCGCGCAGCTTGGTCTGCATGCCGCCCCGGCCCAGAGCGCCGCCGGTACCGCCGGCTACGGCGTCGAGCGCTGGGTCATCGGCACGGGCTTCGTAGATCAGCTGCGCCTCTGGATTGTTACGCGGGTCGGCGTCGAACATGCCGTCACGGTCAGTGAGGATCACCAGCAGGTCAGCTTCGACCAGGTTCGCCACCAACGCAGCCAAGGTGTCGTTGTCGCCGAAGCGGATCTCGTCGGTAACCACGGTGTCGTTTTCGTTGATCACCGGCACCACGCCCAAGTCGACCAAGGTGCGCAAGGTGCTGCGGGCGTTGAGGTAACGCTTGCGGTCGGACAGGTCGTCGTGAGTCAGAAGGATCTGCGCGGTGTGCTTGCCGTGCTCGCCAAAGCTCGACTCCCACGCCTGCACCAGGCGCATCTGGCCGATCGAAGCGGCAGCCTGCAGCTCGTTCATCGCGCTCGGTCGTGCGGTCCAGCCCAGCTGGCTCATGCCGGCAGCCACGGCCCCAGAGGACACCAGCACCAACTCAACACCCGCCTCACGCAGGGCAACCATCTGCTCGACCCATACGGCCATGGCACCGCGGTCGAGGCCCTTGCCATCGGCCGTGAGCAATGCACTACCGATCTTCACGACCCAGCGCTTGGCGCCAGTCACCTTGCTTCGCATCTTCTCTTCCAACCTATGTCGAATCTGTAGATACCGTGGATACAAAAACGCCGCTCCAGAGAGCGGCGTTTAGTGTACTGCAACCGGTCAGTCGCGCACGTAAATGATTTCCGGGCCGTCTTCGTCGTCCTCGAAATCATCGTCCCACGCGTCATCGTCGCCGATGTCGTGCACGCTCTTGACGCCGGTACGACGCAAGGTACGGGCGTCGTCCAGGGCCTGCAGCTGGGCGCGGGCTTCGTCTTCGATGCGCTGGTCCAGGTCGGCCAGTTCCTCGGCGTAGGCCGGGTCGTTGGCCAGGCGATCGGCGCGGTCTTCGATGTAGCGCATCAGGTCGTGAGAGAGCTGCTCGGTGCCCTGCTTGGCGATGGCCGAGATCACGTAGACCGGGCCTTCCCACTGCAGACGCTCGACCACTTCCTTGACGCGCTCGTCGCGCTCGTCGTCCATCAGCATGTCGGCCTTGTTCAGCACCAACCAACGCTCACGGTCGGTGAGCGACGGGCTGAAGCGGGTCAGCTCGTTGATGATCACTTCGGCGGCGTCGGCCGGGCTGCTGCCGTCCAGCGGCGCCAGGTCGACCAGGTGCAGCAGCACGCGGGTACGCGCCAGGTGCTTGAGGAAGCGGATACCCAGGCCGGCACCGTCGGATGCGCCTTCGATCAGGCCGGGGATGTCGGCGATGACGAAGCTCTTCCAGCGGTCGACGCTGACCACGCCCAGGTTCGGTACCAGGGTGGTGAACGGGTAGTCGGCGACCTTCGGCTTGGCGGCCGACACCGAACGGATGAAGGTGCTCTTGCCGGCATTCGGCAGGCCCAGCAGGCCCACATCGGCCAGGACTTTCAGCTCCATCTTCAGGTCGCGCTGGTCGCCCGGCTTGCCTGGGGTGGTCTGGCGCGGCGCACGGTTGGTGCTGGATTTGAAACGGGTGTTGCCCAGGCCGTGCCAGCCGCCTTGGGCGACCATCAGCTTCTGGCCGGGGGTGACCAGGTCACCGATCACTTCCTGCGTGGAGGCGTCGATCACGGTGGTACCGACCGGCACACGCAGGAACAGGTCCTCGCCCTTCTTGCCGGTGCAATCGGTGCTGCCACCATTGGCGCCGCGCTGGGCTTCGTGGTGACGGGTATAGCGGTAGTCAACCAGGGTGTTGAGGTTTTCGTCGGCCACCATGTACACCGAGCCGCCATCGCCACCGTCACCCCCGTTGGGGCCACCGTTCTCGATGAACTTCTCGCGACGGAAGCTCATGCAACCGTTACCACCATCACCGGCCTTGACCCGGATGGATACTTCGTCAACAAACTTCATTCAAAAACCGCCTCTCGCCTTCCGACGAGCTGAATACTTAAAAAACCTGAGGCTCTTGCAAAAATGAGCGCGGCGGCCCCGTACGACCGAAGAAACCCACGCCGGCAGCCCATACAAACAGCTTTGCAAGAGGCTCACCACAAACGAAAAAGCCCCGTCGCATGACGGGGCTTCTGGAGCGACGTCGCGATTAAGCGGCGACGATGCTCACGTAACGGCGGTTGAACTCGCCTTTCTTCTCGAACTTGATCACGCCTTCGATCTTGGCGAACAGGGTGTGATCCTTGCCCATGCCAACGCCGTAGCCGGCGTGGAACTGGGTGCCGCGCTGACGGACGATGATGTTGCCGGCCTTGACGACCTGGCTGCCATACATCTTCACGCCAAGGCGTTTCGATTCTGAGTCGCGACCGTTACGAGTACTACCACCAGCCTTCTTGTGAGCCATGGTTCAATTCTCCAAATAAATTCAGGGGATCTGAGCGATTAAGCCTGGATACCGGTGATTTTGATCTCGGTGAACCACTGGCGGTGGCCCATACGCTTCATGTGGTGCTTACGGCGACGGAACTTGATGATGCGTACTTTATCGTGACGGCCTTGCGAAACGACTTCGGCAACAACTTTAGCGCCAGCGACGACTGGAGCGCCGATGGTGACTTCTTCACCGTTGGCAACCAGCAGAACGCGATCGAAAGTCACGGATTCGCCAGTGGCGATTTCCAGCTTTTCGATTTTGAGGAATTCACCTTCAGCGACTTTGTACTGCTTGCCGCCGGTAACGATTACTGCGTAAGACATGGGTATTTCTCCGATAATCCTGCTCACCCAGCGCTTTATATGATGAGTATTGGCTGGCATGGCTGCACAGGGCTGGAACGGCCCGGCGCAATTGCGTAAGGCAGGTGCTGCCCAGGAAGTTAGGGTGCGCGATTGTACGCAACCATGGTTTTGCTTGCAAGTACCGGCCCCGCTCACCGGGCGGCGTGCCTTGACACACCGGGACCCGCGACCTAGCATGCCGCGCAACCTCACTGGAGCAGCCGATGCAACCCCAAACCTTCTACCGCGCGGTAGCTGACGATTTCAGCGCCGTCGACGAGATCATCAAGAAGCAGCTGACCTCGCGCGTGCCGCTGGTATCGAAGATCGGCGATTATATCACGTCGGCCGGAGGCAAGCGCTTGCGCCCGTTGCTGGTGCTGCTGTGCGGCAAGGCTCTGGGCCGCGAGGGCGACGACCTGCGCCTGCTCGCTGCAACCATCGAATTCCTGCACACAGCCACCCTGCTGCACGACGATGTGGTCGACATGTCCGGCATGCGCCGCGGCCGTTCCACCGCCAATGCCCTGTGGGGCAATGCACCGAGCGTGCTGGTGGGCGACTTCCTTTATTCGCGCTCGTTCGAAATGATGGTCGAGCTGGGCTCCATGCAGGTCATGCAGATCCTCTCCAAGTCCACCCGGGTGATCGCCGAAGGCGAAGTGCTGCAGCTGTCGCGGGTGCGCGATGCCAGCACCACCGAAGAAGTGTACATGGAGGTCATCCGGGGCAAGACCGCGATGCTGTTCGAGGCCTCGACCCACAGCGCCGCCGCACTGGCCGGTGCCACCGACGAGCAGCGCGAGGCCCTGCGCACCTTCGGCGACCACCTGGGCGTGGCTTTCCAGCTGGTCGACGACCTGCTCGACTACAAAGGCGATTCGCAGACCCTGGGCAAGAACGTGGGCGACGACCTGGCCGAAGGCAAGCCCACCCTGCCGCTGATCTACACCATGCGCGAAGGCACGCCTGAGCAGGCTGCACTGGTGCGCAAGGCGATCCAGAAGGGTGGCCTGGAAGACCTGGAACAGATCCGCGTGGCGGTCGAGGCTTCGGGCGCGCTGGACTACACCGCGCAGCTGGCACGTGATTACGTGAAGCGGGCCATTGAGTGCCTGGAAGTGCTGCCGGCCAGCCAATACCGGGATGCACTGGTGGAGCTCAGTGAGTTTGCCGTAGCGCGCACGCACTAAGGTCGCGCCACCCTCCTCGCGGGCAAGCCCGCTCCGCAGGATCCACAGGGTTCTGCAGGAGCAGGCTTGCCCGCGATGCATTTGTGCGGACAAAAACATTTCCCTGTTAAAACCTTATACAATATGGGCCTTTAACCGTCTGTCTGTTTAAGGAACCGAAGTGAGCACTTTGCCGCCCTGCCCTAAATGCAATTCCGAGTACACCTACGAGGATGGCACCCAGCTGATCTGCCCTGAATGCGCCCACGAGTGGTCGGCCACCGGCGAAGCCGACGCCGGCAGCGATGACGTGGTGAAAAAGGATGCAGTGGGCAATGTGCTGCAGGACGGCGACACGGTCACCGTGATCAAGGACCTCAAGGTCAAGGGTTCTTCCCTGGTGGTCAAGGTCGGTACCAAGGTCAAGAACATCCGCCTGTGCGACGGCGACCACGACATCGACTGCAAGATCGACGGCATTGGCGCCATGAAGCTGAAGTCGGAATTCGTGCGCAAGGTCTGATTACCTGAAAAACAGCCAATAGTCTCTTGCTATTTTGATAATAAGAATTATTCTCATTGGACCGTTAACCAAGGAGAATAGCCATGACTTATCTGATCGACGCTTGGCTGGACCGCCCCCACCCTTACCTGCGCATCCTGCATCGCGAAACCGGCGAAGTGTGCGCCGTGCTTGAAGAAGAGGCGCTCGACGAACTGCGTGACCAGGGTGACCTGGACATGAGCGGGTTGAATTCGAGTGAACCGGTGGTGCTCAAGGAGCTGGTGCGCAATTTGTTCCTGTTCTGTTATGCGCGGGCGTTGCGCCCGGTGGGAACAGACTGGAATTGAAGCCGGCAGCACCGGCCTCATCCCCCGCAAGTCGGCGCCAGGTGCAGTGCAAACCTCAGGTTCTGCGCGGCCCTGTTGGGAGCCGGCTTACCGGCGATAGGGCCGCGAAGCGGCCCCAGATGCTCGCAGGGCCCGTCGAGCGCGCTCGGGCTATTACAGCTCTGCTATGGGGGCTGCTGCGCAGCCCATCGCCGGCAAGCCGGCTCCCACCCCGACCGCGCAGCTCTTCAGGCCTGCGCTTTAGCTGTGGAAGCAACTGTCTTGCCCAATTTCTAAAGGCGGCGCAATCCATGTGGGAGATTCTATGGTTATCAGCAAGCCATTTTCCCGCCTTTGGTAACGTATTCGTCCTGATTTCTCATCAGGGCGAATGCCACTCGTGCGAGCTTCCTGGCCAGAATTACCAACGCCTGGGTCGTTGCCTTACCGCTGTTTCTGTACTGCTCATATACCCCTTTCCAAGCGGCCGACCTGCTGGCCGCCATTGCTGCGTTATGCAGCAAACGACGGATTTCCGAGCAGCCGCGCTTGGTGAGCCGACGACGTCCATTCTTCTCTCCAGAATCATTAACCCGTAGGTCCATTCCCAGGAATGCGATGTACGAATCACTGCTCTTGAACTCGCCCCTTACAAAAGCCATTACCAGGGCTGTAGCGGTAAGAAACCCAATTCCCTCTACCGCCTGACAGCGGGCAACTTGCTCGTGCAGCCCAGCCTCTCGTAGCACTTCCTTAATCTTTTTTTGTATCAGCTGATCCAGCCGATCTATCGATGTTACGAAGGTTTTGAAGGCGGCCTTCAGCAGGCTTTCGTTTGTCCAGCTCTGAGCTAATGCAGTGCGAGCAGTCACCAAGACAGCTCTGCGTCGAAGGAGGCTCTGAAGCTTGCCGTAGACAGCAGGAGGCGGGGTCCAAGGACGAAGATCGTCGCCCTCGTTTTTCAAAAATCGGGACAGCAACCGAGCATCAGAGGGGTCAGTTTTAACCCGCCCTCCAACACTTTTCCTGTAGTTGCTCAGTTGGAAACCATCGATGACATAAACGTCGAAACCGAAGCCATGGGCTAGCTCAACCAGGTCCAGATGGTAGACATTGGTCGCCTCAACAGCGATTGCAGTGCCGAGGGGCTGTTGCTTTAGCCAGCTTTTGATTTCGGGCTTGGTATTTTTCAGCCTGATAATTTCATCACGATCATCGTGATGAATCACTAATTCGGCTTTTGCGACATCCGCACCCACGATCAGTTTGTTTACCTGCATTGCCATGGGCGGCTCCTCGCGTTATGGTTTTTGAGCTTGAAGGGTTTTCACCAAGAGGCGCTGGCTTGCTTCTATCGTCGTTTGCAAACGATGCATTCTTTATCGGCGCTTTGGTGGAAGGGGTGGGGCGATGTCTCCCACAGTCTGTACTGCGTCAACAGTCAGAATCCGGCATTTAGTCCCACCACCCCTTCAAGTCTAACCATACAAGCCGGCTTGCCGGCGATGGGCCGCGAAGCGGCCCCAGAGGCATTACAGAACGTCGAGCAGCTCGACGTCGAATACCAGCACGCTGTGCGGCGGGATGCTGCCGACGCCTTGGGCGCCGTAGGCCAGCTCGCTCGGCACATACAGGCGCCATTTGCTGCCTGCATTCATCAGCTGCAGGGCCTCGGTCCAGCCAGCGATCACGCCACCGACCGGGAATTCAGCCGGCTGGCCACGCTCGTAAGAGCTGTCGAACACAGTGCCGTCGATCAGCGTGCCGTGGTAGTGCGTACGTACGTTGCTTTCGCGGGTCGGCTTGGCGCCTTCGCCTGCGGTCAGCACTTCGAACTGAAGGCCCGAGGCAAGGGTGGTGATGCCTTCGCGCTTGGCGTTCTCAGCCAGGAATTCCTTACCGGAGGCAGCAGCAGCTTCAGCCTTGGCGGCAGCTTCTGCCTGCATCACTTCACGGATGACCTTGAAGCTGGCCGACAGGTCGGCTTCGCTGACGCGGCTGTCGGCACCGTTGAAGGCGTCGGTCAGGCCGGCCACGATGGCTTCCAGGTTGACGCCTGGTGGCGGATTGTCGCGCAGCTGGCCGCCCAGCTGACGGCCGATGCCGTAGCTGACGCGGGTTTCGTCGGTGGACAGGTTGAGTTCGGACATTGTCGTGCTCCACTGCAGGGCGCAGTGCAGCCGCGCCCTTGATGAAAAGGGCGAGCAGCCTAGCACACTGGGACGCTGCGAGCAGCTACCAGGCCGAACGCTGGGAAATGGGTACCTTGAGGTCTTCTTCGGGGTGCGAACCCATGCCGCACATTTCGTCCTGGACGGACCAGTGCACCAGGTTCATCGAGACCATCGGGATGGTTTGCAGCAACGTGCGGGCGTCTTCCACCGAGTGCACGCGCAGGCGTTCACCGCGGGTATCAGCCAAGGGGTGGGCATGGCCCTTGATACGGGCCTCGAGCAGGTAATCACCACCTTCGATGGCAATCAGGTTCAATTCATCGACATGGCCGGCCCTGGCCTCGGTATTGAGCTGATGCAGGTTCATGGGAGCACCTCGCTGCTGCAACCCGGCATGAGTGCTCATTTTTTGTACAGGACCTGGGAATACACAAGGCATTACTGACGCCGCTCGTCAGTTGGGCCGCGCCGGCCCCAGCCCCGGCAAGCCTGCGCAGGGGCCGGCAAGGGCTCAGTGCTTGGTGAGTTTGTCCAGGTAACCCATGCAGAAGGCGGACACCACGAAGGTCATGTGGATGATCACGTACCACATCAGGTAGTCGGTAGAGATGTTCTGCGCGTCCATGAACACCCGCAGCAGGTGGATGGAGGAAATGGCCACGATCGAGGCAGCGACCTTCATCTTCAGCGACGAAGAGTCCATCTTGCCCAGCCAGTTGAGCTTCTCCTTGCTGTCATCGATGTCCAGTTGCGAGACGAAGTTCTCGTAGCCAGAGATCATCACCATGACCAGCAGGCCGCCCACCAGCGACATGTCGATCAGCGACAGGATCACCAGGATCAGGTCGGCTTCGCTCAGGGCGAATACGTTGGGCAGGACGTGAATGACTTCCTGGAAAAACTTCAGCGCCAAGGCCAACAGGCCAAGGGAAAGGCCGAAGTAGATAGGGGCGAGCAGCCAGCGCGAGGCATACATCGCGTTTTCGAGAATACGTTCCATGGAGGGTTGGGACTCGTCAGGTGACTGAAAAAGCGACGCCGAGTATAGCCAGCCGCCTGTTACAGCAAAAGCCCGGACTCAAGCGGGCTGCGTGTAGCGCAAACGCAGGAGTGGATGGCACCGGCTTCACCGGTGATCGCCGGCAAGCCGGCGATTGCCCCAGGAACGAGCGCTCAGGTTTCAGGGTGGAACTGATAGTCCCCCAGGTTGCGACAACGTTCACCGTTGATCCGGCGCAATTGCGCCTGCAGGTGCAGGCACCAGATCTGCGGATCTTCGGCCACCTGGTACCCATGCAGGGTAAGGCTGTCGACAATGGCGTTGAGCACGGACTCGGCGACCAACGGCCCATGGAACGGTCCTTGGGCCTTGATGGCTGAGGGTTGCTCACCGGCCATGCCGGCAGCGAACAGCAAGGTCCACATGCCGTTATCACCGGCCAATGGGCGAATGCTGCATTCGATACGCGTCACCAGGCCCAGGCACTGGCGAGTAAGGCAGAGGTTGCGCATGGCCGCGTCCCCCTCCAATAAGCCGTGTTCAGCTCGAAACGTTCGGGCTGTTTCCATCCTGAACCCTGACGCCGTCCTAAGTTCCAGCATAGAAGAGCAACGCAAAAAGATGGAAAACCGGCGCTGAACGGTAGCACATGGCCGCCAGCGCCGATTTATTGACTCAGGCTGGCTTGGCCTGGGCAATCACCTCTTCCAGGCGTTCCTTTTCCGCCTTCTCGATATCCTCCTCGCTGACCATCTCGGCGATCTCGCGCAAGCGCTCGACCACCCGGGCGTTGACGCTGCCTTCGGTGAACTGCCCCTGCTCGTCCAGCTCCCCGGCGTCCTCACCCACCAGCAGGCTCAGCGCCTCGTCAGCCTGGCTGACCGCATAGACGTGGAACACGCCATTCTCGACCGCCTGCAGCACACGCTCATCGAGCATCAGCGTGGCAACGTTGGCACGCGGGATGATCACCCCCTGCTCGCCCGTCAGGCCACGGGCCTCACACAGGCGGAAGAAGCCTTCGATCTTCTCGTTGACCCCACCCACTGCCTGCACTTCACCGAACTGGTTGATCGAGCCGGTGATCGCGAAGCACTGCTTGAGCGGGGTGCGCGACAATGCCGAGATCAGCGTGCACGCCTCGCCCAACGAGGCGCTGTCACCGTCCACATAACCGTAGGACTGCTCCAGGGCAATGCTCGCGGAAATCGCCAAGGGGAATTCCTGGGCGTAGCGGCTGCCCAGGTAACCGGTGAGGATCATGACCCCCTTGGAGTGGATCGGCTGGCCCAGGTTGACCTCGCGCTCGATGTCGACGATGCCGCTGCCGCCCGGGTAGACGGTGGCGGAAATGCGCGCCGGCATGCCGAAGGCCGAATCACCCACCTCCAGCACGGTCAGGCCGTTGCACTTGCCGATAGCGGCGCCTTCGGTGTCGATCAGGATGATGCCTGCCAGCATGTCGTCGAGCACCCGCTGCGAAACGCGCCCGGTGCGGGTGGCCTTGGCCTTGAGCGCACGCTCGATGTGCCCGGCATCGGTCATGTCGTCACTGGCCAGCTGGCGGATGAAGTCGGCCTCGCTGACCAGCTGGAACAGGTCACCGATACGCGCCGACAGGCGCGACTGGTTCTCCGCCAGGCGCGCGCTGTAGGTGGCCAGGCGAGCCACCGCATCGCTGGTCAGCGGCGCCATGCCCTCCTCGTTGGTACGGGTGCGCAACAGCTGGGCGAACTGCTCGAGGTTTTCGTCGACCATCGGCATGTCTTCGTCGAAGTCCACCAGTACCCGGAACATCTCCTGGAAGTCCGGGTCATGGTCCTGCAAGGCGTAGTACAGCTGACGCGATCCGATGATCACCAGCTTGACGTTGAGCGGGATCATCTGCGGCTGCAGGCTGACGCTGGCGACGCGGCCCAGTTCACCGATCGGCGACTCCATCTTCAACTTGCGTGACTGCAGGGCACGCTTGAGCGCATCCCAGACGAACGGCTCGCCGAGCATCTTCTCCGCTTCGAGAATCAGGAACCCACCGTTGGCGCGGTGCAGCGCGCCCGGGCGCAGCTGACGGTAGGAGGTGTACAGCGCCCCCTGGTCGGTGCTGTATTCGATCCGCCCGAACAGGTTGTCATAGGTCGGGTGCGGCTCGAACACCACCGGCGCACCACCGACGGCGTGATGGCCGACCACAAGGCTCGGGGCGTACTGCTCTTCGAGCAGCTTGCGCGCGACAGCGTCGGTCTTGCTGTCATCGACCAGTTGCTCGACCACGGTACGCAGCAGGTTCAGCTGCACCGATTGCAGGTAGGCACACACTGCGGCGTTCTCGGCGTACTTTTCCGACAGCGGCGCCAGCAAAGGCTGCAAAGCCAGGGTGATGGTTTCTTCGTTGAGCTGGCGCAGGTGGTTGTTCGACTCGCGCTTCCACTGTGGCAGGCTGGCCAGCTCTTCGTTGAGGCGCTCCTCGAGGTAGGCGATGTCCTCGTGGAACTGCTCGCGGACTTCTTCCGGCAGCTGGGCGAACTCGGCTTCGTCCAGTGCCTTGCCGTCGGCCATCGGGGTGAAGGCGACATTGCTGGCGTCACGGTACAGGGCCACGTCCTTTTCCAGCGAGGCGCGCTCGATGACATCCAGGGCGCGGTCGTAGCGCTGGTTGAAGGCACGGTCGATGGCGCCCTTCTTCTGCTGATACGACGGGTGTTCGAATACCGCCGGGAACGTCGCCAGCAGGTTGTCGATCAGGCCGCCCATGTCGCTGATGAACGCGGCGGCGCTGCCCGACGGCAGCTCCAGTGCCCGCGGCTCGCGGGTGTCATCGAAGTGGTTGACGTAGACCCAATCGGCAGGGGTCTGTTGGCGCTTGCCCTCGGCCTTGAGGTAGCGCTTGACGAACGAGAAGCGCCCGGTACCGGGCTCGCCCATCACGTATACGTTGTAACCGGGGCGTGGCATGGCCACCCCAAACTGCAGGGCCTCGACAGCACGTTCCTGGCCCAGGACTCCGCGAAACGGTTCCAGATCGTCGGTATTGGCAAAGGCAAACTGCTCAGGAGAAAAACGCCTGGTCAAAGCTTCAGGCGCGAGACGCAGGCGCGCAGCGACAGGATCGGGCATTGGGTTTCCTTACTTCGGCGGGGCAGATACGCAGCATTCTGGCGCCGCCCGCGCGCGCCTTGCAAGGCTCAGCGGGACTTTATGTCGCAGTATCGATCAGCGACCCAAGCAAATTTTTCGCAATCAACGACGCAACCTTTAGATCGTGCCTAAACTCCAAGCTGCGCGGGTGGGTGAAAAGCTTTCCCGACCTGGCAACCGAGTTGCCAGCAACCCTGACCCTTGGTTAAGACAAATAGAGAACAAATGCTATGAAACGGATTCTTCTGGGTACTCTGTTCACCGTAGTCTCGCTCAATGCCATGGCCGAAGCGCCGGGCGGCCCGAACTGCGGCTGGGGCAACATGCTGTTCGAAGGCCAGCGCGGCACGCCGGCTCACTTCCTGGCCTCCACCACCAACGGTACATCCGGTAACGCTACCTTCGGCATGACCTCCGGCACCAACGGCTGCTCCACCAAGGCCTCGCTGACCTATGGCGGCAAGTCCTGGTTCGCCATGAATGGCATGATGAACGAACTGTCCGAAGACATGGCCATGGGCCAAGGCGAAGCACTCACCACCTACGCGGTGGTACTGGGTGTAGCGCCGGAAGACCGCGGTTACTTCAACTCGGTCACCCACCAGCACTTCAACCAGATCTTCAGCAGCGCCGACGTAAATGCTGAAACTGTCCACAGCAACACCCTGGCCGTTCTGAAGAACGACCCACGCCTGGCCAAGTACGCTACCGAGGCCTAAGCGCAGCTGCTCCCGCCCCCTCCCGGGGCGGGTTTTCGCCTTTTTATCGGCATCGTTAAGAAGTAGTTGCCCGACATGCTCAAACGCCTTGCTTACCTGGCGCTGTGTGCCTGCGCCCCTGTTCATGCCGCGCCTGCGCTGGATGAAGGCCGTCTCCAGCAATTGGCCAATACCCCTTACTGGATTGCCCTGGGCCACTACGAAACCGCCAAACTCGGCGGCTGGCGCAGCTATGTCGACGACCGCAAATTCTTCCTCGCCGAGGACGGCGCGCACCACCCGGACCAAGAGCTGCGGGCCACGGTACAGGCGCTGTATGCCCCGGCCAGCCTGGGCGACAAGCATGCCCAATGCGTGTTCCCCGCCCGCACCCGCTGGCTGAAGGAGCAACTGGGCCTGCAAGGTTTGCCGCAGCCGGATTGCCAGGAGTTCAAGACCTGGTACGAATCGGTCGACCCGCACAGCGCGGCGCTGATCTTCCCGGCGGCCTACCTGAACAGCCCGTCGTCGATGTTCGGCCATACCCTGCTGCGCATCGACCAGTCCAATACCCGCAGCGACGACACCACGCTGCTGAGTTATGCCATCAACTTCGGCGCCTACATCGAAGGCAGCGACAACAGCATCCTGTATGCCTGGAAGGGCCTGATGGGTGGCTATCCCGGGCTGTTCGCCCTGATGCCCTATCAGGAAAAACTGTCCGAATACCGCAGCCTGGAAAACCGTGACCTGTGGGAGTACCAGCTGGACCTGACGCCAGAAGAAACCGGGCGCATGGTCGAGCATGTGTGGGAACTCAAGCAGGTCCAGTTCGATTATTTCTTCTTCGACGAAAACTGCTCCTACCGCCTGCTGGAACTGCTGCAGGTGGCGCGGCCGGGCCTGGACCTGACCTCGCAGTTCCCGCTGACCGCAATCCCCACCGACACGGTCAAGGCGGTGAAACAGTCGGGCATGGTCGCCAGCGAGACTTACCGGCCCTCGCGTGAGCGGGAACTGCTGGCCCGGGCCGAACCGCTGGGCCTGGATGAGAAACGCCAGGTGCTGGCCGTCAGTGCCGACACGGCGCAGCTGCAGAGCCCGGCCTTCACCGCCCTGCCCCGCGAGCGCCAGGCCCTGGTGCAGGACGCCGCTTACCGCCTGGAGCGTTATCGGGCCAACGGCCAGGAGCGCGACCCCGGCCAGGCACGGCGTAGCTTCGAGCTGTTGCGGGCGATCAACCGCAACCCACCACCGCCGCTGCAGATCGAACGCCCCGGCCTGCCCGAGGATGGCCATGACTCCCGCACCTGGCAGCTTGGCGTCGGCACCCGGGAAGACCGCGCCTACGCCGAATACGGGCTGCGCATGGCGTATCACGACCTGAACGACAATGCCTACGGCTTCCCGCTTGGCGCGCAGATCGAAATCCTGCAACTCAAGGTGCGCCAGTACGAAGGCAACGATTGGCAGGTGCAACGCCTGGATCTGGCCACGATTCGCTCGCTGACCCCTCGCAACGAACTGCTCAAGCCCTGGTCGTGGCAGGTCGCCGGTGGCCTGGAGCGGGTGCCGGGCAAACATGACGATGAAGTGCTGGTGAGCCATGTCAATGGCGGTGCCGGCGGCACCTGGCAATTGGCCGACGGGCTGCTGGGCTTCGCCTTGGGCACTGTGCGGGTCGAGCACCATAACGACTTCGCCCAGTTCATCGCCCCAGCGGCGGGGTTCAATGGCGGGCTGCTGTGGCGCAACGGGCTGGGCAACATGACACTGGAAGCCAAAGGCGATTACTTCACCAATGGCGAAGTGCGGCGCAGTGTGAGCCTGAACCAGCAGTGGGAGATCAGCCAGAACCTGGGGTTGAGGCTGAGTGCTTCGCGGGCGTTCAGCCACTTGGCTACAGCCCAGAATGAGGTGATGCTGGAGCTGAAGTGGTACCACTACTGACCGCACTGGCCCTATCGCCGGCAAGCCGGCGATAGGGCCCTTGAGGCCAACGTGAACCTACCAACTTTCTGACGCTGTTTCGAGCACAAGGAGGCCCCTATGAGCCGCGCATTCGTCAACGAAGACCAAGCCGCCGCCCAGGCCGACCAGCCGGTGGAACGGCACGTCAGCGACCAGCCCAACTATGTCACTGCCAGTGGCATGCGCCAGCTGCAGCAGCGCCTGGCCGAACTCAATGCCTTGCGTGCCGAACTGCAGGCCTTGGGCGAACAGGGTGATAAGCAACGCCTGGCAGACGCTGAGCGTGACTTGCGTTATTTCAGCGCCAGGGTGCAGAGCGCCCAGGTAGTACCCGCTGCTACCTCGACCAGCAAGGTGCAGATTGGCAGCCGGGTGCGCTTTGCCGATGAACAAGGGCAGGAACAGACCGTGCAACTGGTTGGAGAGGATGAAGCCGATGCCAGCCGAGGGCTGATCAATTGGGGGTCACCGCTGGGGCGGGCGTTGCTGGGCGCAGGGCCAGGGGATGAAGTGATGTGGCGGCGGCCGGCGGGGGATCAGGTGATCGAGGTGATGGATATTGTAACTGAGGCCTGAAACCAAGGGGCCGGTGCCCGGCCCATTCGCCGGCAAGCCGGCTCCCACAGGTATCGCGCCGGCTTTTAGATGTTGAGCAAGACAGTTGCTCCATGGATTACGCCAGCTTTTAGAAGTTGGGCAAGACAGTTGCTCCATGGATTGCGCCAGCTTTTAGAAGTTGGGCAAGACAGTTGCTCCATGGATTGCGCCGGCTTTTAGAAGTTGGGCAAGACAGTTGCTCCATGGATTGCGCCGGCTTTTAGAAGTTGGGCAGAACAGTTGCTCCATGGATTGCGCCGGCTTTTAGAAGTTGGGCAAGACAGTTGCTCCATGGATTGCGCCAGCTTTTAGAAGTTGGGCAAGACAGTTGCTCCATGGATTGCGCCAGCTTTTAGAAATTGGGCAAGACGGGTGCTACCACGGGTAAAGCGCAGGCCTGAAGAACTGCGCGGTCGAGGTGGGAGCCGGCTTGCCGGCGATGGGCTGCAACGCAGCCCCAGTCTTTCAAATCAGACCACGCCCTGGGCCAGCATGGCGTCAGCGACTTTGACGAAGCCGGCAATGTTGGCGCCCTTCACGTAGTTGACCTTGCCATCGGCCTCTTCACCGTAGTGCACGCAAGCATGGTGAATCGATTGCATGATGTGGTGCAGCTTGCTGTCCACTTCCCCGGCAGTCCACAGCAGGCGCATGGCGTTCTGCGACATCTCCAGGCCCGACACAGCCACACCGCCGGCGTTGGATGCCTTGCCCGGTGCGTACAGGATGCCAGCCTCCAGGAAGATATCCACAGCCTCCAGCGTGGTCGGCATGTTGGCGCCCTCCGCCACGCAGATGCAGCCGTTGCGCAGCAGGGTGCGGGCGTCTTCGCTGCCCAGTTCGTTCTGCGTGGCACACGGCAGGGCGATGTCGCATGGCAGGCTCCATGGCGTCTGCCCTTTGCGGAACTCCAGGCCGAACTGATCGGCCAGTTCGCTGATGCGGCCACGCTTGACGTTCTTCAGCGCCATCACAGCCTCCCACTGGGCGTCGGTCAGCCCGGCTTCGGCGTACAACGTGCCTTCTGAGTCGGACAGCGAGATCACCTTGCCGCCCAGGTCCATGACCTTGCGCGCGGCGTACTGGGCAACGTTACCGGAACCGGAAATCGCCACACGACGACCATCGATACGCAGGCCCTGACGCTTGAGCATTTCTTCGGCGAAGTAAACGCAGCCGTAGCCGGTGGCTTCAGGGCGAATCAGGCTGCCACCGTAGGTCATGCCCTTGCCGGTCAGCACCGACGTGAACTGGTTGGCCAGGCGCTTGTATTGGCCGAACATGAAGCCGATTTCGCGGGCGCCCACACCGATGTCACCGGCGGGCACGTCCAGGTCGGCGCCGATATGGCGGTACAGCTCGCTCATGAAGGCCTGGCAGAAGCGCATCACTTCGGCGTCGCTCTTGCCCTTGGGGTCGAAGTCCGAGCCGCCCTTGCCGCCACCCATGGGCAACGAGGTGAGGGAGTTCTTGAATACCTGCTCGAAGGCCAGGAACTTGAGCACACCCAGGTTGACCGAAGGGTGGAAACGCAGGCCGCCCTTGTAGGGGCCGATGGCGCTGCTCATCTGGATGCGGTAGCCGCGGTTGACCTGAACCTTGCCCTGGTCATCGACCCACGATACGCGGAACAACACCGCACGCTCAGGTTCGACCATGCGCTCGAGGATGCCGGCCTGCAGGTAGTGTGGGTTGGCTTCCAGGAACGGCCAGAGGCTGCGCAGCACTTCTTCCACCGCCTGGTGGAATTCGGGCTGGGCCGGGTCGCGCTGCTTCAGGCGCTCGAGGAAATGGTCGACAGA
Organism: Pseudomonas sp. WHRI 8519; assembly: GCF_040224055.2. Lineage (NCBI taxonomy): Bacteria > Pseudomonadati > Pseudomonadota > Gammaproteobacteria > Pseudomonadales > Pseudomonadaceae > Pseudomonas > Pseudomonas sp. WHRI 8519. The sequence goes on from NZ_CP167996.1 coordinate 5,296,559, forward strand.
TTCGATCATGGGCAGACATCTCACCAAGAGGGATTGGACTTATTGGTTTTTCTGGAATGTACCAAGAAGCAATTGCACTGGAACAGGGCAAAATGTCGTTTTTATGAAATTATTTGGTGCGTTTTATATAACTGTATACAAAGCATGTGGCTATACGGTGGAAAAATAGCCCTTTTCGCGGCAATAGCACTGTATGCCAGGCACAAAAATGGGGCCGCTGATGGCCCCATTCTTGTGCATCGGAAACCGGCTTACTGGGCCAGTTTCTTGTGCCGTACCCGATGCGGCTGGGCAGCGGCGTCGCCCAGGCGCTTCTTGCGGTCGGCTTCGTACTCGGTGTAGTTACCCTCGAAGAACACCACGTTCGAGTCGTCCTCGTACGCCAGGATGTGGGTAGCCACACGGTCCAGGAACCAACGGTCGTGGGAAATCACGATCGCGGCGCCCGGGAAGTCCAGCAGGGCTTCCTCCAGCGAACGCAGGGTCTCGACGTCCAGGTCGTTGGACGGTTCGTCGAGCAGCAGCACGTTGCCGCCCTCTTTCAAGGTAAGGGCCAGGTGCAGGCGGCCGCGCTCACCACCGGAGAGGTCCTTGACGAACTTCTGCTGGTCGCCGCCCTTGAAGTTGAAACGGCCAACGTAGGTACGCGACGGGATCTCGTAGTTGCCGATGCGGATCATGTCGGAACCATCGGAGACCTGCTGGAACACAGTCTTGGCACCGTCGAGGTCTTCGCGGCTCTGGTCCACACAGGCCAGCTGCACGGTTTCGCCGATCTCGATGCTGCCCGAGTCTGGCTGTTCCTTGCCCATCAGCATGCGGAACAGGGTCGACTTACCGGCACCGTTACCACCGATCACGCCGACGATGGCACCTTTAGGCATGGCGAACGACAGGTTGTCGATCAGCACGCGGTCGCCATAGCCTTTGGACACGTTCTTGAATTCGATGACCTTGTCGCCCAGGCGCGGGCCGGCCGGGATGTAGATCTCGTTGGTTTCGCTGCGTTTCTGGAATTCCTGCGACTGCATTTCTTCAAAGCGCTGCAGACGTGCCTTGGATTTGGACTGGCGGGCCTTGGCGCCTTTGCGCACCCACTCCAGTTCCTCTTTCATGGCCTTCTCGTGGGCGCTCTGCTGCTTGGATTCCTGCGCCAGACGGTCCGACTTGGCTTCCAGCCAGCCCGAGTAGTTGCCTTCGTACGGGATGCCGGCGCCGCGGTCCAGTTCGAGGATCCAGCCGGCGACGTTATCCAGGAAGTAACGGTCGTGGGTAATCGCTACCACGGTGCCTGGGAAGTCGTGCAGGAAGCGCTCCAGCCAGGCCACCGAGTCGGCGTCCAGGTGGTTGGTGGGTTCGTCGAGCAGCAGCATGTCGGGGGCCGACAGCAGCAGACGGCACAGGGCCACACGACGCTTCTCACCACCGGACAGGTGTTCGATGCGCGCATCCCAGGCCGGCAGGCGCAGGGCATCGGCGGCGACGTCGAGCTGGCGCTCGAGGTTGTGGCCGTCGGCAGCCTGCAGGATGGATTCGAGCTTGGCCTGCTCGGCGGCGAGCTTGTCGAAGTCGGCGTCAGGTTCGGCGTAGGCGGCGTAGACCTCGTCCAGGCGGGCCTGGGCGTCCTTGATCACGCTGACCGCTTCTTCGACCACTTCGCGTACGGTTTTGCTCGGGTCCAGTTGCGGCTCCTGGGGCAGGTAGCCGACGTTGATGTCGGGCATCGGACGGGCTTCGCCGTCGAATTCCTTGTCGACGCCCGCCATGATCCGCAGCAGGGTCGATTTACCCGCGCCGTTCAGGCCGAGTACGCCGATCTTGGCGCCCGGGAAGAACGACAGGGAAATGTTCTTGAGAATTTCCCGCTTCGGCGGCACGACCTTGCTCAGCCGATGCATGGTGTAGACGTATTGAGCCAAAACCAAGCCCTCTAATCAGATAGGTAAAGACATCGACGATTGCCCCGGCCAGGTGGCCAGGCGGATGTGTTTACAGGGTGTCATTTAACAAAGTCGACCATTCTACGCCAACGCGCGGCGTTGCACAGGGTGGTCGGATGGTGCGGCCCATCGCCGGCACGCCGGCACACAGGGATAGCGTTAGCTTCTGGAAATGGCGTTAGACAGCTGCTCCCCAAAGCCCCGTAAGGCACGCCTACCCCAGTGGGAGCCGGCTTGCCGGCGATAAGGCCGGCACTGACCACACAAAAATCAGACGTGACGTTGTTTGGCCTTGCCACGCGTGCCACGCGGCAGCCGGCAACGGTCGCCCTGCCCGGCCAGGCGCGCGGCCCAGGCGGATTTGACGCAGAAGCCACCGCTGCGAGCAGGCTGCTCGGCAACCTTGGCCGGCTGCACGGCAGGCTGGCTAGCCGGTGTTTTGCTGACGACCTTGGTGGCAGGCTTGGCCGCCGCCTCAATCTCAGCCGGTGCTGCAGCCGCCCTGGCGGTCTTGCGCAGCTCGGCCAGCGAAGGCGCCTTGGCTTTCGAAGCCGAAGCCTCAGGTTTGACCAGCGAACGCTGGCACGACTTGCAGGATACATCCTCGGTCACGGCAGTGCTGACAAGGGTCTGACTGCTGCGCCCACAGGCGGAATCGAGGCCATTGGTGGAAAAGTGAGTAACCAAAACCGAACATCTCCGATGCGTTGTCATTGAGGCGGCCGGCATTCTCGCACAGCAAGCCGGGCATTGCCGAACGGGCAGGTGCCACCACGACCGTCGGCACCCGACAGCAGGACTGGCACTTTGCCATAATGACAGGCATGCTAGCCCGTTTCGGGTATACGGCCTTATAGTGCGCCACCACGGTCCGGTCGCCCAGGCACCGGTATCCACCGTGCTTATCAATCCCTGCCGTCGCCAGCCCAATAGCAGGACCAACGCTTGACCAATCTCAATCATCCGTCCTCGCCGCGCACCGTTACACCGGCCCCAGCCACTTCGGTGCGTGGCTCGGTCAAAGGTGCATTGGCCCTGCTGGCCCTGCTGCTGCTGGCGTTGCTGCTTTGGCAAATGTTCTCGCAGTTCCGCCACACCCAGGCCGAACAGCGCCAGCAGCACCTGGACGCCAGCGTCGAACTGGCAGACCACCTGGGCCTGAACATGGCGCTCAAGGCCCAGCAGGCGCTGAATGTGGTGCAGCCGTATGCCAAAGCGCCGACGCCTGCCGCCCTGCCCAGCCTGCTCGACACGCTGCGCGAGCGCCTGCCAACCCTGCGCGACCTGGCCTGGCTGGACCACAGCGGGCGGCTACTGAGCGACAGCCTGGCCGGCAGCCCCGACCGTGCGCAGATTGACGAGCTGTTCGCGCTGAACCAGGGCCGGCCTTATTTCTTCGCCAACTCGGCGGACAACCGCACCGTCTACCTGCTGTTGCGCCAGGCCGCCGAGCAGGGTCGCGGCTACTGGCTGCTGCGCCTGTCCAACGATTTTTACCGCACCCTGACCCAGCACCTGGACGGCCCCGGGCACCCTCTGTGGCTGCTGGAGAACAGCCGCAGCGGCGAGGTGCTGGAACGCCACGCGCCAACGCAGACCAGCGGCCAGCCCCTGCAAAGCGTGATGCTGGTGTTCATCGACAACAGTGTCTGGCAGCTGCGTGGCCTGTTCGATGCAGGCCTTGCCCAGCAGAAACTGTTGCCGGCACTGCTGGGCAAGTGCCTGCTGGCGCTGTTCTGTGCCCTGCTGCCGGTGCTGGCACTGATCAATATGCGCCGCCGCCAGCGCGCCTTGCAGGATGACCGCCGGCGCTACCAGGAAATTTTCGAGGGCACCGGCGTAGCCCTGTGCGTGCTCGACCTCTCCAGCTTGCCCGGCCAGCTTGACCGTTACCACCTGCGCAACCTCGCCGCGCTCAAGCAGAGCCTGGCGCTGGACGCCAGCCTGCGCCGCTCGCTGCTGCTGGAGCTGAAGATCACCGAAATCAATCAGGTGGCGCGCCACCTGCTCAACGTCGACTCCCACGAAGGGGCCTGGCAACGGTTGATCGAGGGCAGCGGCGACGGCCGTGCCAGCGTCGGCATGCAGCTGATCGATGCGCTGATCGCACAGCGCCCGCTGCTCGAACTCGAAGTACGCCTGCCCGCCCCGCTGGGCGGTGAGCTGCACCTGTGGCTGATGGCGCGGCTGCCGGAACAGCGCCGCGACTACCAGGCGGTGATCCTGAGCATCAGCGACATCACCAGCCGCAAGCAGGTGGAGCTGTCGCTGCTGGAGCGCGAAAGCTTCTGGTCGGACGTGGTGCGTACCGTGCCCGACCAGTTGTACGTGCAGGACATACTCAGCCAACGGATGATCTTCAGCAACCGCCACCTCGGCGAGACCTTGGGCTACGACCGCACCGAGCTGGCGCAGATGGGCGAACGGTTCTGGGAGTTGCTGCTGCATCCTGAAGATGCGGCGCACTACCAGGCGCTGCGCCAGCAGCAACGCGACAACGGCCACGGCCAGTCGCTGCATTGCCAATTGCGCTTCCGCCACCGCGACGGCGGTTGGCGCTGCTACGACATCCGTGAACAAGTACTGACCCGCGACAGCGATGGCCAGGTTACCCGCATCATCGGTGTGGGCAAGGACGTCACCGTGCAGATCGAGGCCAGCCAGTCGCTACGTGACAGCGAACAGCGCTACCGCATGCTCGCCGAAAGCATCAGCGACGTGATCTTCTCCACCGACAGCAAGCTGCAGCTCAACTACGTCAGCCCATCGGTGCAGGCAGTGCTGGGCTACAACACCGACTGGATCTTTGAAAACGGCTGGCAGTCCATCGTCGCCAACCCGTCCCAGCTCACCGGCATCTACAGCCTGATGGAACGGGTCAGCAAGGCCATGGGCGACCGGGAACAGTTGGCACACCTGCGCCAGCACCTGCCCAACCAGCTGTTCTTGTTCGACTGCCTGCGCGCCGATGGCCGCAAGATCCCCATCGAGCTGCGCCTGGTGCTGGTGTGGGACGACCGCGAGCGCTTCGAGGGTGTGCTGGGCGTGGGCCGCGACATCAGCCAGCAACGCCGGGCGGAAAAAGACCTGCGCATGGCCGCCACGGTGTTCGAACACTCAACCTCGGCCATCCTCATCACCGACCCGGCCGGCTACATCGTGCAGGCCAACGAAGCGTTCAGCCGGGTCAGCGGGTATTCGGTCAGCGATGTGCTCGACCAGCTGCCCAGCATGCTGACGGTCGACGACCAGCAGGAGGGCCATCTGCGCTACGTCCTCAAACAGCTGCACCAGCGCGGCAGCTGGGAAGGCGAAGTGTGGCTCAAGCGCCGCAGTGGCGAGCACTACCCGGCCTGGGTCGGTATAACCGCGGTGCTCGATGACGAAGGCGACCTGGCCAGCTATGTATGCTTCTTCACTGACATCAGCGAGCGCAAGGCCAGCGAACAGCGCATTCATCGCCTGGCCTACTACGACGCCCTGACCCACCTGCCCAACCGCACGCTGTTCCAGGACCGCCTGCACACCGCCCTGCAACAAGCTGAGCGGCAGAAATCGTGGGTGGTACTGATGTTCCTCGACCTGGACCGTTTCAAGCCGATCAACGACTCCCTGGGCCATGCTGCGGGCGATCGCATGCTCAAGGACATGGCCCTGCGCCTGCTGGCCTGCGTCGACGATGACGACACCGTGGCGCGCATGGGCGGTGATGAATTCACCCTGCTGCTGCAATCGCGCGCCACCCGCGAAACGGCGCTCAACCGCGCCATCCATGTGGCCGAGAACATCCTCGCCAGCCTGGTGCGGCCGTTCGTGCTCGAAGGGCGCGAGTTCTTCGTCACCGCCAGTATCGGCATCGCGCTCAGCCCGCAGGACGGCGGCGAACTGAGCCAACTGATGAAGAACGCCGACACCGCCATGTACCACGCCAAAGAGCGCGGCAAGAACAACTTCCAGTTCTACCAGGCCGAGATGAACGCCAGCGCCCTGGAGCGCCTGGAGCTGGAAAGCGACCTGCGCCATGCCCTGGAGCAGAACGAGTTCATCCTCTACTACCAGCCGCAGTTCAGCGGCGACGGCAAGCGCCTGACCGGTGCCGAGGCACTGCTGCGCTGGCGCCACCCGACGCGCGGCCTGGTGCCGCCGGGCGACTTCATCCCTGTGATCGAGGAGCTGGGGCTGGTGGTGGATGTCGGCGACTGGGTGCTGCGCGAGGCCAGCCGCCAGCTCAAGGCCTGGCACAAGGCCAAGGTGCGCGTGCCGAAGGTCTCGGTGAACATCTCGGCCCGGCAGTTCTCCGACGGCCAACTGGGCAAGCGCATCGCCACCATCCTCGATGAAACCGGCCTGCCGCCTGCGTGCCTGGAGCTGGAGCTGACCGAAAGCATCCTGATGCGCGATGTGAACGAAGCGATGCAGATACTCGACAGCCTGAAGGTACTGGGCCTGAGCATTGCGGTGGACGACTTCGGTACCGGCTACTCGTCGCTCAACTACCTCAAGCAGTTCCCCATCGACGTGCTGAAGATCGACCGCACCTTCGTCGACGGCCTGCCCGAGGGCGAGCAGGACGCGCAGATCGCCCGGGCGATCATCGCCATGGCGCACAGCCTGAACCTGGCAGTGATCGCCGAGGGCGTCGAGACCCACGAGCAGCTGGAGTTCCTGCGTGAGCATGGCTGTGACGAGGTGCAGGGCTACCTGTTCGGGCGGCCGATGCCGGCCAGCCAGTTCGAGGCGCAGTTCAGCAACGAGACGCTGTTCATGTTCCAGTGAGGGTTGCCGGCACCGGCCTCATCGCCGGCAAGCAGGCCCCTCCAGGGAACGGGCAGCGGAACCGCCGCAATGCGGCCCCGAAAAGCGGACCCCAAGGTCAACTCCCGCCCGCATCCAGCCCAGGCAGGGCGCGGGATGCAACATGAAAGCCATTGGTCCGCGACTTGATGCCACTTCATATGCCAGGCGCGAATCAATCGGTTAGAATGCCCCCCCAATTCAGCCCGATCCTTGAGGACCGTTATGTTCAGCCGTGATTTGACCATTGCCAAGTACGACGCCGAGCTCTTCGAAGCCATGCAGCAAGAAGCTCTGCGCCAGGAAGAGCATATCGAGCTGATCGCTTCGGAAAACTACACCAGCCCAGCCGTCATGGAAGCCCAGGGTTCGGTCCTGACCAACAAGTACGCCGAAGGCTACCCGGGCAAGCGTTACTACGGTGGCTGCGAGTACGTCGACGTGGTCGAGCAACTGGCCATCGACCGCGCCAAGGAGCTGTTCGGCGCCGACTACGCCAACGTTCAGCCGCACGCCGGCTCCCAGGCCAACGCCGCTGTCTACCTGGCCCTGCTGTCGGCCGGTGACACCATCCTGGGCATGAGCCTGGCCCACGGTGGCCACCTGACCCACGGTGCCTCGGTAAGCTCCTCGGGCAAGCTGTACAACGCCATCCAGTACGGCATCGACGCCAACGGCCTGATCGACTACGACGAAGTCGAGCGCCTGGCCGTCGAGCACAAGCCGAAAATGATCGTTGCCGGTTTCTCGGCCTACTCGCAGGTCCTGGACTTCCCGCGCTTCCGCGCCATCGCCGACAAAGTAGGTGCCTACCTGTTCGTCGACATGGCCCACGTTGCCGGCCTGGTTGCCGCTGGCGTGTACCCGAACCCGGTGCCGTTCGCCGACGTGGTCACCACCACCACCCACAAGACCCTGCGCGGCCCGCGTGGCGGCCTGATCCTGGCCCGTGCCAACGCCGACATCGAGAAGAAGCTGAACTCCGCCGTCTTCCCGGGCGCCCAGGGCGGCCCGCTGGAGCACGTGATCGCGGCCAAGGCCATCTGCTTCAAGGAAGCCCTGCAGCCTGAGTTCAAGGCTTACCAGCAGCAAGTGGTGAAGAACGCCCAGGCCATGGCCAGTGTGTTCATCGAGCGTGGTTTCGACGTCGTTTCCGGCGGCACCCAGAACCACCTGTTCCTGCTGTCGCTGATCAAGCAGGAAATCTCCGGTAAGGATGCTGACGCTGCCCTGGGCAAAGCCTTCATCACCGTCAACAAGAACTCGGTCCCTAACGACCCACGTTCCCCGTTCGTGACCTCGGGCCTGCGTTTCGGCACCCCGGCCGTTACCACCCGCGGCTTCAAAGAAGCCGAGTGTAAAGAACTGGCCGGCTGGATCTGCGACATCCTCGCAGACCTGAACAACGACGCCGTCATCGACGCCGTACGTGAAAAGGTCAAGGCCATCTGCAAGAAGCTGCCGGTGTACGGCAACTGATTGGCAGTAGCCTGATGTGAAAAAGCCCGGCCCTCGTGCCGGGCTTTTTCATGCCTGGGCAAGCTTTGCCCTTGCAAGCCAACCTCACACCACCGCGAACGCCAGGACGCCGCCTTGACCAGAGAGCAACTCGAAACCCATCAAATTGCGCTGTATTTCGCTGCCGTACTCGCCGCCGCAGCCTTCGGCCTGCTGGCCACCGACACCGCGCGCCACCTGCAAGCACTGGTCACCCCGGCCATTGCCGTGCTGATGTACGCGATGTTTCTGCAAATCCCCTTCCTGGACCTGCGCCAAGGCCTGGGCAACCGCCGCTTCATGGCCGCGCTGCTGCTGGCCAACTTCATCCTCGTGCCGCTATTGGTGTGGGCCGCCACCCGAGGCCTGGGCGAGCACCCGGCCATCCTCATCGGCGCCCTGCTGGTGCTGCTTACGCCCTGCATCGACTACGTGGTGGTGTTCACCCACATCGGCAAAGGCGACTCGCGCCTCACCCTCGCCGCCACCCCCTTGTTGTTACTGGTGCAACTGCTGTTGTTGCCGGTGTACCTGGCGGTGATGCTGGGCGACAGCAGCGACGTGGCGATTTCCATCACGCCATTCGTGGAGGCGTTCGCGCTGCTGATCGTGCTGCCGCTGATCCTGGCGGTGCTCACCTCGGCCGGAGCACGCCAGTCACGTAGCGTTTCGGTGTGGAATGACGCCTGGGCGTGGATGCCGGTGCCGGCGATGGCACTGGTGCTGGTGGCTGTGATCGGCTCGCAGATCGCCGTGGTGGTGCGCGATTTCGACCGCCTGCTGCCGGTGATCCCGGTGTACATCGGCTTCATGGTGCTGGCCCCGGTACTGGGGTTTGCCTCGGCGCGGCTGCTGCGTTTGCCGGTGGCCGAGGCCCGCTCGGTAACGTTCAGCAGCGCCACGCGCAATTCGCTGGTGGTGTTGCCGCTGGCGCTCGCATTGCCCGAAGACATGCGCACGCTGGCGGCCGCGGCGGTGATCACGCAAACATTGATCGAGCTGATCAGTGAGTTGATTTACGTAAGGGCGGTGCCCGCCCTGATCCGCTGACAGCGCATGGCGGGGGGTTGCACCACCCCGCCAGCCAACCCACCCAGCACTGCGTGGCTTCAGGCCACCGACGCCTGCTGTTGCATCCGCACGCTCAGCATGCCCGAGAGCGATACCAGCCACAGCACCAGGAACACGCCGGCGATGGCCAGGTTGGATGCCAGCGGCAAGGCACTGACGATGCCCGAGGCAAGGGAGCCGAACACCAGCATCAAGCAGCCCTGCAAACTTGCCGCCACCCCTGCCCGGTCCGGGAACAGGGACATGGAACGGGCCATGGCATTGGAGAAGATGAAACCCTGGCCAAATGCGACCAGCATGATGCCACCCAGGATACTCACCAGGTTCAAACCGCCCGGCATCGCCGCGATCACCGCCACACCGAGCAGGAACAGCGCCATCCCGGCCCACATCAAGGCATGCGCGTTGACATGACGGACCAGCGCGCGGTTGACCAAGGTCCCCACCAGGTAGCAACTGCCTACTGCAAGCGCTGTGGTGCCAAAGTACTGAGCGCTGTGCCCGAGGCGCTCCTGGACGATGTGCGGCCCGAACACGTTCCACAGCAAAAAGGCAGAGAAACTGGAACCGAGCACGATGACCGATGAACGAAAGCGACTGTCGGCCAGGATGCAGCGGTAGCCTGCGATGGTCTGCAGTGCACTGCGCCTGCCCGTCACCCCCAGCGACTCCTTGAGCCCCGCCAGCACGAAGGCCAGCACGATCACCGCGTATACCGCATAGAGCACGAAGTTGTAGCGCCATCCCAGATGCACTTCGATCAGCCCACCCACGTAGGGCGCGATGACCGGGCCCAGGCCAAAGGCCAGGCTCAGGTAGATGATCGCCACATAGAAGCGAGGCCCCTTGACGACGTCCACCAGCAAAGCCCGCGCGACCACCTGGCAAGCGCCGATAGCGAACCCTTGCAGCGCTCGGGCCAGCAGCAGCATTTCTATCGAGCTGGCAACCGTTGCCAGCACGCTGCCGCCGAGGAACACCAAAAGGCCCAACTGAACCGCCGGCTTGCGCCCGCGGGCATCGGCCATGACCCCGAAGAACAGCTGGCCGATCGCATAGAACAGTAGCGTGATGGTGATGGTGTTCTGCATCAATGCAGGGCTGGCCGACAGTTCCCGGCCGATGGAAGGAATGCTGGGCGCATACAGGTCGATGGCGATGCCGCCAACGCTGTTGATCAGCGGCGCCAGGAACACAATGAAATTCTCATAACGCTTGGTCGCGTTCATGTTTACCTCCAGCACACCGGGCACAGTGATGCCCGGCATGGTGATCAGGTCAGGCAGATGCCTGATTGGCGAAATGGGGATGGGCGAGGCCGGGTGCAGGTGCACTCATCCAGATGCTGGGCGATGACAAACGCGACACCACCACCCGCGGCCTGTGGTCGTAATAGGAGCCCCAATTGACGCCTGGGTCTCTTACCCGCCCCCTGTCCGCACCGCCCAGGTCGTCGAGGTTGTCGACGATCGGCGCCAGCAACTGGCGCACCTGTTCGGTAGCGGTCAGCACCACCAGTCCGAAGTTGCGCAGCGCCAAGGTCTTGATGACATTGTTGAGCAGGTATTTGCCTGCACCGCTGCCACTGCGAAATGAAGCGAAGGCGCCCACTTCGGCGATACGGGCGCGGTCCAGCCCATAGCGCTCATCCAGCCCCTGATCCAGGTAGTACTCACTGAAGAGCTTGCCGGAATCACCGTAACTGATGCCGGCACAGGCATAGCCTGGTGCGCCACCATTGGGGTCGGTCAGGCATACGAACAGATCGGGCTCAGGTTCTGGCGTTGCCTGGTAGTGCTTGAGGTAGTGCGCCCGCACCGCCTCTTGCAGGCATCGGTAACCGGGCCGGCCTTTATAGAAATTACGCACGATGTACATGCTGGCTCCCTCGTACTCAGGCGTACAGCTGGTCGATGAAGCGGGCTTCGATTTCCGCGCGCCGCGGCCGCCCGGTCACGGTGTAGAACTGCTCGCGGAACAGGGCGATATCCTCGATGACGCGCACCTGGCGAACCCGGGCGAAATCGGCAAGGCGATGTTCCAGGCGCGCCATTTCGCTGCGTACGCGCTCCGCACCCGCAGCACTGAGCACGATGGCGCAGGGCTCGTCCCTGCCCTCCCCCATGACGATCATGTCGTCCACCAGCGGGCTCTCCTTGTAGACGTTCTCCACCCATTCCGGCGAGATGTTGCGCGCCGTGGAAAGGATGATCACGTGTTTCTTGCGCCCGGTGATGTAGAGGTAACCGTCGCGAAATTCGGCGATATCACCGGTATGCAAGTAGCCGTCGGACAGGTCGCAGGCGGTATCGTCAGCGTTGTAGTACCCCGCACACAGGGTGGGCGTGCGCACCAGTAGTTCGCCATCGACCAGCTTGGGTTCGATACCGTCGAGCAGCTTGCCGGCCGAGCCAATGCGCCGCTCGGCGGGCGAGTTCAGCGAGATGATCGATGAGTTCTCGCTCAGGCCATACGCCTCGAACACCTGCACGCCGCGCGCGTCCAGCGCCTCCAGCACTGTGGCCGGAATCTTCGCGCCGCCGGTGATGATGTGCGGCCGTTGCGGGCCGAACAGTTGCTCGACCGTGCAATGCTCAAGCAGCCCTTTGGCTTCCTCAAGCAACTTGGGCGGCAGGTACAGGAAGTTGGGCTGGTTGGGTGCGATCAGCTCCAGGTACTGCCGGGCATTGCCGCTCGCCGCGCCATATTCGGTCACGCCCTCGGGCATCAACGTCAGTGAACCGCCCGACAGAATCGGGATGAACACGCCGAGCACCTGTTCGATCAACAAGCTCATCGGCACGATCGAGAAGTAGTGCAGCGGTTGCTGTGGCAGGCGCTTCATGACGTTGTCCACCAGCAGCCCCACGGCCTCGTCGCGAATCATCACCCCCTTGGGTTTGGAGGTGGTGCCGGAGGTATGGATGATCGAAACGATGCCCTCCGGGATCAACTCATCCTCGTTGCGCCACTCCTCGCCGATGGCCTGGTTCATCAGCTGGCCAGGAATGAAGCAGGCCTTGCCCGGCAGGATGCCGTGCAGCCGGCTGGCAGTTTGCTCGTCGCTGACGAACACCGCGGCAGCCTTGCCCAGCAGGCTGCCGATCTGGTCGTCGGAGAACTCGATAGGCACCGGCAACAACACTGCACCGACTTTCTGAATCGCCAGCAGCGTATAGACCCACTCGTAGCATGAGCGCATGGCGATACCGAAGACCTTGCGTTCACAGCGCCCCACGCGCCCTTCAAGGGCACTGGCCAGGCGCATCACATCGCGTCGCAGTTCGTGCAGCGTATGGGTGCGGCCATTCATTTCACGGATGACAATGCGGTCGGGCGTTGCCGCCAGGTAGTCCTGCATTTTTTTGCTGATCATTGGCTGGTCCCTGCGATGCGGTAGCTCTGAGCGCCGAAAATGCGCCGCGAAGTGTCTTCCAGTCGGCGGCGGCCGTGCATGACGCGAGTGTTGTCGATCACCACGATGTCGCCTTTCTGCCAGAAGTGGCTGTAGGTATTGCGTTCGGTCACTTCCTTGATTTCATCCCAGATGTCCAGGGCAATATCTTCGCCATCAGCCCAGGTAATACGCGGCGGTTCGTAATTGACGCTAGGGCCCAGCATCGAATTGCAGAAGGCCTTGCGCCCGCTGAAGCAACTGGTTTCGACAGCAGAAATAATCAACTCTGACGCAATAAGGTTTTGATCGATGCGCCGGTAAGTTTGCCCCACTACTTGGTCGTTGACCTGCTGCAGGTGGTCATCCGTAATAGCCTCCAGCGGTAACTGAAGTTCGATGCTGAGGAAGCGTTTGACGTTCTGCCATGGAATACGCCGGGCATAACGAATATCGCGCTGTTCAAATAACTTTCTGGTTTTAGCCGACAAGTCGAACAACACCCGTTGGCCATCGCACAGGGTAGTTTGCGACCCGACCGAAGCCGCTTCCAGGCAATAGAACCACTGCAGATCAGGGTTGAACGGCAGGTTGCCATTCTCGCGGTGCAGGCCCATCTCGTGCACACCCGCTTCGATTTCCGCGGTGTTGGAGGTAGCTGCCTTGCGTGCCGGGTCAAAGGTGACGCGCGACGAGTGTGCGCTGACAAACTCATTGAAGTCTGCAAGGGTATCTGCAAAATCGCGGTAGATGACCGCACCGCTGTGGGCCAGGTCTTCGTAAAGCGTTGCACCCTTGATACCGTCGCTGACCCGCATATCACGGTCAACAGCAACTACACATTCAAAACCGTAACAGGGGGTCGGCTGCCGGTAATAAGGGAACACCCAGGGTTGAACTTGCGCCAACATGACTCATTCCTCCGTGAACTGTGGGGTCAGGTAGACATCCGCTACCCGATGACCACACAGTAAGTGAAATGAGCACGCTGCTGGTTTTAAGAAATCTAAAGGCGTTGCGAAAATTTAAATAGGCCGTGTCACCGTTCCGTCAACAAGGCTTCGGCCACGTGTTCGACCAACGCGCGCAGGCTGGAAATATCCTTGCTGTCACTGCGATCGCGCGCCCAGATCATGTCCAGCGTAAAACTGGGGAAACCCAGCGGCGGTTGGCAAACTTTTACTTGCGGGGCGATGCGCAGGTGCGGCAACAAGCGCGCCGGCAATGCCAAGGTGCAAGGCACGGCGGCAACGATGTTCACGCAGGCCTGATAGCCGTTGGCGCGCACCAGCACGTTGCGTGAACGGCCGACTTTATCCAACCAGCTGTCGACCATGTTCTTTTCCGAGATCCATGGCGTAGGGAACACATGGGGCGATGCACAGAACTCATCGAGGTTCATGGCCCCCTCGTTGGCCAGCGTGTTCTGGCTGGTCAGGCACACGAAGTCGTCATTGAGCACCGGCTGCCATTGCAACTCGGGGTGCATCTGGTGGTAGCCCGGGCCAAAACCGATGGCGATGTCGATTTCGCCGGATATCAGCCGGTCCACTGGCAAGTCGCGACTCAGGCGGTCCAGGTGCAGCGAGGTATTGCCGTGGCTGCGGGACAACACCGCCAAGGCCTGGGGCAGGAATGACAACTCGAAATATTCCGGGGCGCAGAGCCTCCAGATCTTGCGCACCGCCTGCGGCGAAGCCGTGCTGTCGTCTTCCGCGCAGCGGTTGACCGACTCGACCACCACGCGCAGGTAGGGCGCGATTTTCTCGGCCTTGGTGGTGGGCAGCAACACGCCCTGGGAAGAAGAAAACAGCGTGTCATCGAAGCAGCCACGCAGGCGCTTGAGGCAATAACTGACGGTAGGCTGGCTGACGCTCATCAGCTCGGCGGTGCGCTTGGCGCTGCGTAACTCGAGCAGGTTGAGAAACACCACGATGTCTTGCAGATCCAACTGCTTGAGGTAGTTGCTGTGCAGCATGAAAATTCCTCCTGAATTTTCCGGTTCATTGGCTGGGCGCCCCTTCGCCAGGCAGGCACGCGAGCACCTGCTTCAACAATTGCGCAAAACCTGCGCGCTGCTTGGCACTCAAAGGGGCCAGCACCAGCTCCTGAATCTCAGTATGTGTAAGCAGAGCCTTCTCGATCAACACCTTACCTGCCGCCGTCAGCGCCACCTGGTAGCTGCGCTTGTCGTGGTCGTCGGCAACGCGCTCGACCATGCCGGCGCTTTCCAGCCGGGCCAGCCGGTTGGTCATCGCCCCGGATGTGATCAACAAAGAGCGGTAAAGCTCGGTTGGCGTCAGGCGGTACGGCGCCCCTGCCCTGCGTAGCGTCGCCAGCACATCGAACTCGCCTTCCTTGAAGCCGAACTGTGCCAACGCTTCGGCACGCATGCGCTCCAGGTGCTTCTGGATGCGCGCCATGCGCCCGAAAATCTCCATGGATGTGACGTCCACCGAGGGCATCGCCTGCGCCCACTGCGCGACGACGAAATCCACATGATCGTTCATAGCTGTCCTTCACCGGGCAATTGATCAACTGTTAACCCGTGCAAACTCCTGAACGCCGACGCCTTTAAACTATCTTAACGTTAAGCTATCTTGCTGGCGATACGACTGAAGGATCAGGAGAGCACATGGCATTTTTCGTACACGGACCGCATCGGCACTATTACTACGACTCAGGCGCCGGCAGCCCAGTACTGCTGCTGCACGGCCTGGGCAACAGCGGGCGCGCCTGGGGGCCCCAAGCCAGTGCACTGCTCAGCCTGGGCCACCGCGTTATCGTATCCGACCTGCTGGGCCACGGCGCGTCCAGCGAAGCGCCAGAAGGTATCACGGCCCATGCCCAGGCACTGGAAATGCTGGCCCTGCTCGACCACCTGGGGCTGGAAAGTACCCACCTGGTCGGCCTTTCTCTGGGCGGCATGGTGGCACTGGAAATGGCCTGCCATGCACCTGAGGCCGTACAGCAACTGGTGGTCGCCGGCACATTCGCCAGCATGAACAGCCCGTATCGCCAAGGGCTGCTGAACGAGTGGGCCGCAAACCTTGCGCAGGCGGACGGCTGCCTGAAGCGTTTCAAGGCCACTTGGCCGGCGTTGGTGGGCGCTGATTATGCCGCCTCGGCCGACGGCCAATGCCTCTACCAGGCTTGGCACGCCCAGGCCGCTCAACTGTCAGCGCAAAGCCAGATCCGCTGGTGCAATGGCATGAAGCGTTACGACCTGCGCGATCAATTACCAGCCATTCAAGCAGCGACCCTGGTACTTGCCGCCGAAGGCGACCTCATCAGCCCACGCTCGGAAGCCGAAGACATCACCCAACGCATCGCCCATGCCCGCCAGGTCACCCTGCCGGGTGACGGCCACGTGTTCAACATCCCGTACGCCCAGGCCTTCAACCAGGCGCTATGCACCTTCCTGCAGGAGCCACTTCAACATGCGTGATATGCCAAGCAAAGCGTGCATAGGCCTACTGGCCATGCTGATCGGCTTGAACCTACGCCCCATCATGGCGGCCATCGGCCCCTTGCTCGGCACCCTGCAACACGACCTGGGCCTGAGCAACGCCCAAGGCGGCCTGCTGACCACCCTGCCCGTGATGATGATGGGGTTGTTCGCGCTGTCCGGCCCCTGGCTGCTGCGCCTGGTGGGTGAAGTGCGGGGTGTGGCGATGGGGATCACGCTGATCGTCATCAGCTGCGCCGCACGGGCCTATATCACCTCCGCCACGGCGCTGATCGCAACAGCCGCGTTGGGCGGGGTCGGCATTGCAGTCATCCAGGCATTGATGCCCGCCTTCATCAAGCGCAGCCACCCGCAAAGCGCAGGCATGCTGATGGGGCTGTTCACCACCGGCATCATGGGCGGCGCCGCGCTGGCCGCTGCCTTTGCGGCACCGGGTGCCAGCACCTTCGGCTGGCAACTGACGCTGGGGGTTGCGGCTTTGCCGGCGCTGGTCGGCTTGATCGCCTGGTTGCTCGCCGCCGGCAGCGACCCCGGCAGCCACAGCGATGCCACCTTGCCGTACCGCAGCGGCCGGGCCTGGTTGCTGTTGTTGTTCTTCGGCATTGGCACGGGCGCCTACACCCTGGTGCTGGCCTGGCTGCCGCCGTTTTATGTGGAACTGGGCTGGACGGCCACCCAGGCGGGTTACCTGCTTGGCGCCCTCACCGTCACCGAAGTCATCGCCGGCCTGCTGGTTTCAGCCCTCATTCACCGCTACCCAGACCGCAGGCAACCACTGACCGTGGTGATACTGCTATTGCTTGCCGGCCTGGCCTGCCTGATGCTCGCCCCTGTGCAACTGGCCGTGTTGGCCACCCTGTGCCTGGGGCTTGGCATCGGTGCCTTGTTCCCGCTGTCGCTCATCGTCACCCTTGACCACACCCACTCACCAACCCAAGCGGGCGCCCTGCTGGCGTTCGTGCAGGGCGGCGGCTACCTGATCGCTGCGAGCATGCCACTGGTTGCCGGCATTGTCCGTGACCAGCTCAGTTCGTTGCACTGGGCCTGGGGGATTATGGCGATCGGTGCCGTGTTATTGCTGGGGTTGAGCACGCTGCTGAGGCCTAAGGCCGTGCAGTTGCCGGGGGCGGCGCACGAAGCGTGAGCGGGGTGAGGTTTCAATTGGAGGGACAGGCTGGGCGTGCGGGCCTCCGGTGCAAACCGGAGACCGCGTTCGCGTTGCAAGGCAGGGCTTACAGGCTACAACGACTGATCGGGGGCGCCTGGACTTGCCCTGTTACGGGAGGCACAGACAGCCCTTGATCTGCCGCGGACGTGACGGGTCGTAGATGGGGTAGAGACGGTGGGGTTCGGGAGCCGGCGAAGGGCGACGGCGGCGGAGAACGGATGCGAGGATCCTGGATAGGCTTAGGGTAAGCATGCATGGGACTCCAAGTTTTCAGTTGGAGCTGTCACGATCCTTCCTACGGGATTGGGTGGCAGCTGTGTATGGGGTAGGAATACCGGGAAACTTGGAAACCCGGCCAGGCCGAAGCCTGCCCACACACAGCCGCCATGACACAGCACGGCTGGCACAAAAAAAGCGCCAGCTGCGGTGCAGGGGGCGCCTAGTGCGTGCGCCAAGTTTACCAACGGGTTCCTACGCCCTGTCACGAAATTTTCCGCGACAGGAGAAATTTATCTCCGTAACCATAGAAGGGCAAGGTTGGATAATGTGGGAAAAGTCATCGATTCTCGTAGGAAGCGATCAAAAACTGGCAGTTGCAGTTAAATACGGTTTGTGTGGAAGCTGTACCAAGTTGGCGAACCAATAAGAAGGCACCCGGTAGACCCGAGGATCTCCCACGCACGGCGGCGGTTACACGAGACGCTAGAACACGTCGGTTGGCCGACTGGTGCCCACCACCAGCTGTAGTGATGCGAGGATCCTGGATAGGCTTAGGGTAAGCATGCATGAGGTCCTTTTCGGTTAGAACACCACGCTGACCGTCGCCAAACGGTTAGAGTGGCAGCTGTACGCAGGTTGGCGAACCGAGGAAAAGGAACCCGGCAGACGCGAGGGTCTCCCACGCACAGCCGCCATGACATGAAACGGCGCCCCCAAAAAGCAAATGCAGTGGGTCTTCACTGATTGCCGTGGAAGTGGCGAATTTGGGAGTGCGTGCCGAGGCCCTTTGAGGCGCCCCGTAGATATGCGCCGCGCCGGCGATTGCGCGAGAATCCGCACCGCCCGGGACTTTCAGCCCCTGATTACCTTTAACCAACTATTAGTAATTTCACAGTCAAAAGCCGCCGGGTCGAAGATATCCCCATGCCATTCCATCATGGCCCCCCTCCCATCCCATCGCGCCTTTGATCACTGAATGCAATCTGCCCAAGGTGATGTTTTCCGGCACCGCCACGCGGCGCCAGATAGCTGGCTCGACATATTTCAATTCATGTGCAGCAACAACAGGTTTGCTGCAGGTTTGAGTGAGCGAACAGCTTTGACCATGAGGGCGGCCACCTCGCAGTGTGGATAGGGTGAAAGAACCGCTTCAAGGGGGCAGTTTATCGAACCGATTGATCGGGTGTGCGGCGATGTGCTTCAAGGTATGGTTAAAAAGGTTTCGCGGCTTGTCAGGGATGGGTGAGCGACTCGGGAGGCTCAGTGTGATGGGCTAAGCTGTGATCCTCTAGGATTGAGGTCTCAGTATGCAATGCCACGTTCGTCCGGCCACCAGCAGAGATGCAGCAGCGATTAGCCGTGTAGTTCTAGCCGCCCTGCGTGAGTCAAATTCCCAAGACTACGCGCCCGATGTGATCGCTCAGGTTGAGCGCAGTTTTGCTCCTGAGGTCGTCACCGCGCAACTTGCTACGCGCAGGGTTTTCGTAGCCCTGCTGGGCGAAAAAATCATCGGCACTGCTGGGCTCGATGGTGATGTCGTCAGAAGTGTTTTCGTCGATCCAGCTCACCAAAAAGGCGGGATTGGTCGGCATTTGATGGATGTCATTCATGCAACCGCTGCCCACGCCGGCATTGTGGCTGTACGTGTGCCATCGTCGATTACTGCTGAAGGGTTCTATGCCGCGTTGGGGTATCAGAAAATCCGCGACGAGTTTCATGGGGCGGAGCGCACCATCGTTATGGAAAAACGGCTCTAGGCTCTGTACGGAGAGAGGTGGCAAGCAGCGCGCGCAAGCCAGTGAGACCATGGCGGCGGCAAAGTCACCTTCAAGCGGGCGCTCAAGCAAATCGTGAACGCGCTCATTGATCTCCCCAGCCAGCTGAGATACCTGGCTTTGAGGGATGCCGGTCATGCTCATGACCTTGACTAGCCCGCCTACCGAGCGTGTTGAAAAGCCTTGGATGTAGGCCTCCCTGAAGACCCACCGGCATCGTTTTCTCAGCAGTGCGTCGGGGCTCAAGGAAACCAGAAGAATAGCTGCCCTGGCGCAGGCCTTCGACAGACGGGTTTCATCGTGTCGCGCAGCCTGTGGCCCTCTGATTGCCACTCCTGAGAGTATAAGATGCGGGGTTCGCATGAGACCGAGTGAATCTCGGCCCAAGCAGGATCAAATCAACAGCTCGTAGCTGGAAAGGTGCTTGACGATTTCTGGGAGACGTTGCTTAAGCAGGGTATCTAGTAGCTCGCGAGGCGTGTACCTAGGATTTTTCAAAGAGGCGCGCTGCTTTTGGACTGCCTCGAGCACAGCTGCTTGGTCTAGGTCCCAGATGTCAGAAAGAAAGACATCGGGATGCAAAGCCTCGATCTCAAAGCGCATCAGGATCTCAGCGGGGAAATCCTTGAGATTGTATGTGACGATGACCGATGCACCGCATTTGATTGCAGCGGCCAAGACATGCCGATCATCTTCGTCAGGAAGGTCAAGCCCTTGTATCAACGGCTCGTAGTCGTTCACAAGACAATCAGGTACTGCCCGGTTCATGGCTTCAACAGTACGATCAAGCTGAGCTTTTGTCAGGTCAGAACGATTTTTCAGCACATTTCGCGTCCACTCCTCATGGATCTGCCCGGACCAGCGCGCACGATACGCGCCGGTCAAGGCCAGGTGCATCAGCAAATCACGCAGAGGTGCTGGATACAGCACACAGGCGTCATAGATAACAGTGAACGGTGAATGCCTCATTAATAGCCCATATTAAGCGCTTGGGCTTGTGCAGCCAGTTCTTCCATGGCGGCTTGGCTCGCTCTGTCACGGTCGGCTTTGTAGGCCATGATATCGGTGAACTTGATGCGACGGTGGCTGCCGGTTTTTGTGTGTGGAATCTGACCCTCGTCCAGCAGCTTGACAAGATGCGGACGCGAGACGTTGAGCATGTCGGCGCCTTCTTGGGTAGTCAGTTCTGCGTGGATCGGCACCACCTTCACGGTGTTGCCTAAGGCCAGTTCGTTAAGTATGTCCCCGAGCAGTCTAAGAGCGAACGTTGGTAGCTCAACGGTTTGGCGTTGCTGGGCTTCATCAACCAGTTCAATACGCTGAGTATCCAGCTTCGTCGAAACGAAAGCAGCAATCTGGCGGCTTGATTCAGTAGCCGCGGCGATCGCTTTCTCATCTGGAAGGATGCTTCGAGCGAGATCGGCGGTGGTCATGATGTATCTCCACAAGCGATTTGAAATTCCTGGCGTCTCATACGGCAGGTAGAGATTTTATAATCGAAATAAACGAAAATCGCAACAAACGAAATAAACGAAACACAGCGATGTGCTGGCCTAAGCATAGCCGTGAGCTAGTGACCGGTCGCCCACAGCCCCTCGGCCGTTACTCCCGCTGAGACTGAAAAGCAAGTGCCCGCTCCGAAGCGGTCTCCAGGAAATAAAGGGATACACAGAGCCCCACTAGGCCAAGGCGCTACTCGATGGGACCATGCTGACCGCACTGCGGTATGACGGCCTCCGCCGACCCGAGAGGAAGCTTCTCTACTGCAGATCAGCGCTAGTCAGGAGCGTGGCGGTTTTCACCATCTGCGCATCCGAGAGGGAGGGAGGGAGGGAGGGAGGGAGGGAGCTGGACAACCTACCCTTGCACCAATTAGCAGGCATACCCTACCGACCAGCGCTGCGACTTGTGTTGATGCCACTCCAGCGCAAGGCTTTTGAACGTGTTGCCACGAGAGATTGCCGCCTGCGTTCGCGCAACCTTCCGTTCAAGTCTAGGATGCCGCCCCTGCGCCACAAGTGGGCGAGACTCGGAAGCAAGCTACCGCGCCTGTGCAAGGGTTACCTTGCCGACTGTGCCAAGGGAAATGTGAGATTGCTTGGCATCCAGACGGAAGCGAAAGCGCCAGGACTTGCCGCCTGCCGCGCGAATCCATAGAAAAAGGCCACCGCCATCCGCAAGGCCGTAGTTCCTCTCACGTGGTGCAGCATTCTTAACCTGCAAAGCCGTCAAAGGCATGATGAGTACCCATAGATTATTGAACTAACCTAAGGTGCTCGGATATGTACTCACACGATAAGCGCTGGGATGACACCGGATGGCACTGCATGAAACAAGAAGCCCGCACTAGGCGGGCTTCAAAGGGGTGTCATGCGACTGCTTGGCAGTGCATGAACCTATAGACTGGTGCGGAGACAGGAATCGTATCACAATATAACGTATTGAATTTTATAGATATTATTGATAATAGCCAATATCTGTATCCCTAAAATTATCCCCAGGCTAGTCCAGAATGCGGATCGCCGTAAGAAAAGCCCTTTCATGGTTTAACGGATATTTGCCCCTGTGCGTGGCTCTTGTAGCCCAGTCGACTACAAGCGCGCGACTCAGTCAGCGGAAGCTCACATGCTTCGCAGCTTAGATACTTTTCACACAGATGAGATGAGACTACGAAACACAGCTCTGCTGTGAGTACTTCAACTGCCCCCATCCACCACTGTTCGCTTTTGGCAGCTACCGGCCAAAAGCGAACAGTGGACCATCGCTGAGCTAGCCCGTATTTTGCAGATTTAGGGCGGGGGCTAGGCTCAATGGTTGGCGTCCCACATTTTGAGCAGCGTATTGCTATTTTGACAGGATACTCCTACGTAGCCTCGACTATGCCAAACACGCCCTACGTCTCAACTGCCTTAACTAATGCTCGTTGGTTACGCCTTGCGCGGGTCGACGGCAGCTAGACGCCTGCATGGCATTTTGATAGCCTCAAACAGGCTTTCTACACGGAAGCAAAGCGGCTCGGGCCAATACAATACCCGGCTAAAAGAGCTTCTTCGCCACAATTCGCAGTTTCTGGACATGGATGCGGATACCAGAATGAGCATCGGCCTCCTTGAGCTGCAGCTACAAAACATGGAGTTCCCGATTGCGCGCTGATACTCAAGTACAAGAAATCTTGTCTAAATGTGACATCCTCAAGCGAGCAGGCTTGTGGCCGCCCGAGCCCAAGCTACGTCCTCGGGCTTGGCTCAGAAATTTTGACGACTCAGACGTCCACATTGCCGCTTTTCTTTTAGATAAGTTCACTTTCTACAACAAAGCACTCACTGACGCACTATTGGTTGCCTCTTATAATTCAATTGGTGATGGAATGGCTAAGGGGCCATCGGCTCCCTGTGGCTCGAAACTTGTTGCGAGTATCAGTTCAGCGGTCTTGACACCAGTAAGAGGGGAAACCCCCAACCCTACTGACTCCGGCTACTTTCTATGTCGCAGCGCCCGGCAGCTACTGCACCTGAATGACAGCTTCATAGTGGAGTCTGACGCTGCACTTGACCATGCGTATGCGGGTGGTACGGTGATCTTCATTGATGATTTTGTCGGATCTGGGGATCAGTTTGTCTCGACGTGGAATATGCTGGACAAGCAGAAAAGATCATTTGCAGACGCTCAATCAAAAAACAACTTCACTGCTATATACGTGACCCTAGTAACAACAGACTTCGGACTTATTAATATAAACGGTTGCGCTCCTTCTGTTGCGGTCTGCGCCACACACATACTGGAGAAAAAATCCACTCTAGAAGGCGTGATGGATTCAAACCCCAGTTGGAAAGCACCCATCATGCAATTTTTAGCAAAATATACGCCTCGACTTACGCCGACAGAAATTTACATCGCTAGAAACAAAGACTACCTAATGTTTGGATACAAGAATCGAGGCCTTATGTTCGGCTTTGAACATTCAATACCTGACGCCACCCTACCGATCTTTTGGTCACCAGGGCGAGACAACTGGGAGCCCCTAATTGAGCGAACATAATTCCGCAGGTGTCCTAAGACAACTTTTTGGTGATAATCGGGCAGAGTGGCCATCTGCCAATTTTAAAGAATTATTTGTCAAGCCGGCTTACCTTGGAAAACTCGAGGTAATGCGTCCTTGCTTCTTGGTTGGGGGACGCGGAACAGGGAAGACAACAGCATTACAATCATTACGATACGACTCAATGCTGGAGCGCCTAGAAGGTAGCGGTCAATCCTTCGAAGACCAAGAGTACTTAGGCGTACTTGTTCGAATGAACAAGAATCGGGTTCGTGCTTTTTCAGGTAGCGGCATCGAAGAAGAAAGATGGGCAAAATTATTTGCACATTACTTCAACCTATCAGTCTGTAGCGAAATGGTTAATCTAGCACTCTGGCTGGAAACTAAGAAGGGCTTAAGGCTGCAGCCTGAGCACTTGGAGACAATCACACTAGAGCTAGGTTTAGAATGCTGCGAAACGCTTGATCAACTGAAAATATTGATAAAGAAGGCAATTTCAGCGCTACAACTTCAAGTTAACAACCCTATGAAGGACCTCGGGATTACCCTGTCAATGGCGGAGTCCCCCCTACGAACTTTTGCCGAAGCAATCCAGTCTCAACACTTGCTAGATAATAGAGTAATATTTTGCTGCATCGATGAATACGAAAATCTTTTAGATTATCAACAAGCGATACTTAACACATACATAAAACATGCTGAACCACCACTATCTTACAAAGTCGGAGTCCGAAAAAATGGACTAAGAAACAGACAAACCTTAGATGGACAAGATTTGCTGCGTGTACCAGACGACTGCCTTGAAATTGAAATCGCTGACGAAGGCTTCGATTTCTTCGCTAAAGCAGTTGCAGAGTTGAGACTGAAATACGCACAAGGCGTTGGCGCGCAGATTTCTGACAACCTTCGCGACTTCTTGCAGGAATTGTCGCTTGCTGATGAGGCAGTCGTTTTAGGAGCAGATCGGGTCGCTACTGCAGTGCTCGACGAACTTAAAACCAACAAGAATTACGGTTATTTCAGTCAAAAGTCCCAAGCTGAGCTGTCCTTTCTTAAGTACTGGCAACAAAGCGAAGGAGGCTCATTAGAGGAATTAGCAAATGACTGGTTTGAGAATGAGGCCGAATGGAAAACCAGACTAGGTAATCACGGCTATGCCAGCCTTTTTTGGCTTTCAAAAGGCAGAAAAGGCGCGAGGATTAGAAAATACTATTGTGGTGAACGGACGCTGCTCTCACTCGCAGCTGGAAACATACGTTATTTCTTGGAACTGATAGATACCGCGATCGGTTACCAGCTAGATGAGGAGGGAGCTACCCAGCAGCCCCTGATTATTTCCGCAAAATCTCAAACTCTCGCAGCTAGAGAAGTTGGAAAGAGACGCCTCAATCAGTTAGAGGGGCTAGCAGACCATGGTGTACAGCTCAAGCGCCTCGTTCTAGCTATAGGTAAAGTGTTCTTCGAACTTGCGAGAGAACCAAGCGGTAAAACCCCTGAAGTTACATCCTTTGTCCTATCAGGTAACCAGTCGGAAACAGCTAAGATTCACTGCTTGCTGCAAGAAGGCGTCGGTCATCTCGCATTCGAGTCAGCACCCAGAACAAAATCCACCAGCAGCGTCGAACTCAGAGATGACGAATACCGCCTGCACAGAATCTTCAGCGCATTCTTTGAGATCTCACATCGTAAAAAAAGACGTATGTCTATCGAAGCCTCGACCTTAATAAGTGTACTGGAAGATCGTCCTGCACGAGCAATTTCTGCACTTCTTGATGAAAGACCCCAGACGACGGAAGATGATCTGCCTGAGCAGTTGGCACTTTTTTCTGCGTTTTATGATGACGGGCAAAAAAAATGACCACACTGCCTTTGCCGTCGCTCCACACTAAGCGTTTCAAAACCTTCACGATCAATGATTTAAAGCCGGAAGAGACCATAATCCTCGCCGGTGACTTGGCGGAGAATAGGGACAGGCTCGAAGCATGGGAAGAAGTCCAGCGAACTTCTCCTGAGCGAATCGTTTCGATCAAAAGCTTAGATGAAGAGACAATAGCCGTACATCATAAAAACCAAGAAGTACGAATCTCACTTAGAGACGAAGACTCTATCAACTCTATTTTTACTTCTCAAAATTTCTTAATTGATGTAACGGGCTTCCCCCACAACGTATGGGCGCCACTATTCAAAAGTGCATACACCCAAAAAATCAACACACGCTTGATGTACGTTGAACCAGAGTCTTATACCCCTCATCCCAGCCCAGCATCCTCTGCCATTTTTGATTTGAGCGTCACATTTGGTGGATTGGCTCCATTGCCAGGCTTCGCACAACTTGCGGGGCCAGATGACGAAGACAGGTGTCTATTCATAGCAATGCTGGGCTTTGAGGGTAATCGCCCTGAACACCTCGCTGCGCAGCTAGACCCGGTTCCGAAAGTCATCCCTGTGGTTGGGGCTCCGGGCTTTCAACTTGAGTACCCAGCTTTTACGGTCGGTTGCAACCGGATGTTCCTGGATGAGTACAAAGCCCATTCGGAGGTCAGATATGCTCGTGCAAGCTGTCCATTCGCGGCATTCGAAGCACTGACCAAGATACGTAGAGATTACCCCGAGCATTATATATACTTAGCGCTTGTCGGCACCAAGCCGCACGCTATAGGATCTGTACTATTCGCGATGAAACATGCCGAAACGACCGAAATTTTGTTCGATCATCCCGTTAAAAAAAGTGGACGAACGTCAGGGGTGGGGATAGTCCATGTCTACGATTTTGAGGACTTCCATGCCTATTGATTTGGATAGGTACTACACGCCGGAAGACGTTGCGGTTAGCGCCCTAGAGCGCGGCACGTTTCCATTTGTGCCTAAGGTGTGTGCCGACTCTACGTGTGGGTCAGGGCGGCTTCTAGATGCCGCGAACGCGGTCTTTGGATCAGTAGAATCTATTGGAATTGACCGTGATGCGGAAGCGATCAGCCAGCTACGGCTGAGAAGGCCTGACTGGCATTTGTCTGTAGGTGACTTGCTCCACCCCAGCACCAGCGAGACCACGTATTGGCGGCCGCCTGTCGACTTGCTAGTCCTAAACCCACCATTCAGCCACGGGCATAAGAAATTCGTAGATATCCAGTTTTTGGGCAAAAAAATGAGAGGAAGCATCGCCATGGCTCACCTCCTGCGAAGCTTTGAATTGTTTCAGCCCAGTCTGGGAGCCATCGTTATAGCGCCAGAATCTCTTTTATATTCTGAAACTGATCAGGACGCTCGACAAGCGCTTGCGGAGGACTATCAACTTACAAAATTGACAGACTTGCAACGATGTACTTTTCGTGGCGCTAGGGTTCAAGCATCCGTCGTCCAGATTTTACCTGGAGGCCATCAGCAGTCTCATCAAGAAATCAGGTATTACAATGGTCTTATCCAGACCAAAATCGTTCGTGGCAGCCTTCCAGTGCACCTGAGCGTCTCTGACCCCTCTGGAGTACCCTTCATACACTCCACAGATCTTAAGAACATTGCAGTTGCTGGCAAATTTGAGGGTCTATCCAAGACTCGCAATGTGGCTAAAGGAAGGACAAAAGGGTGGGTCGTTTTAGTCCCTAGAGTAGGGCTCCCGGACTGTCAGGCCGTAAAAGCGATTAAGTTGGATTGCACTGTACAACTCTCAGACTGTGTAATCGCCCTGGAATTCTCGACAAAGGCGGTGGCAATCAAAGCGGAGAAACGGATTCACTCTCGCTGGCCTGAATTTAAGGGCCTCTACCGAGGTACAGGCGCTCGTTATATAACTATGGCAAGACTGAATCTTTGGCTTTCTACTATCGGAGTCTCCCCTGACCCTATGTTGAACTGCTAAAATCGCATCAACTTAGAGCAATTAAAATGCGCTGCATCAATCTAGAACAAGGTATGGAACCCCGCTAGAGAGGCAGCTTCAATGATCAGAAGCGCCTTCCTAACTCTCATGCACTACTGCGCTTTATTCGTCATCCAAACCTCCGGAGAGCGACGCATGAGTCATTCTCTCCATGAAGGTATTTCTTTTTCATAATTGAAGGATGAAAAGTTTTTAATCATACTTCAATGTGGCCCTTCGCGAGCAGTAGCACTCAACCCAGTCAATTTGCAAGACTCTAGCCTGATGTAACCATAGTGCTTATACCGATGTTCCCTGCAAGCGTGGTCGATTGGCTATAGACCATCATAAATCATCCATACGATTCAGACGGATTCCTTCTTATAAAACTAGTGCACAGCCCCATCATTCATGCTGGCTTTTTAATGGATATTCCTCTCCTGTTACCTCCTTATAAATAGCAGACACTACTTTGTAAGCTTCTGTACGATCAGGGATTTCGTAGTTATCCTTTGGTTCTATATGGCTAGTCTCTTCGGTAGCTTGCAATATAAACGTCAACAGAGCCATTACAGATCGCCTAAATTTAGCACCTGGATCAGTTACCTCATTTACCCCATGAAACTTTAGCTTGTTGCACAGCTTGACAACTTCAGAATACTCAAACTCCAATGGCAAAGCACTATGCGCAAAAATATTTCTGATACCACGAATAGTATGCAGATCCGTTCTTGCATTTACAGGCAGAAGACCTAATAAGTACGAGAAATTAATCCTCGACGAGAACGTCCCAAGCGCACCATTAAAATCAAATACTTGAGAAACAATAGTCTTATTATTTACCAGCCTTGCTTCCAACAAGCTCTTAAGGCGATCATCAAGAAACGCCGCAGACATCAACACCGATCCTCTAGCAGTTTCTTGGGTAATGGAGCTTCGGAAATTCATAATCTCTTGCGCACGCCTAGCTATAGCCGGGTCTAGCTCCGTCAACAGTTCATCAGTAATCGCTCTAACTCGCTTCAAGATTGACTCAGCTTCAGTATTAGTAATGGCGGTTTTCTCTTGATCCGTCATATAGCTCTCATCTCAGGCGCAAAATTAATAAACTACTCTTCCACACATAAATCGAAACAACTTACTATAAAAACAACCAAATTGGAAGCACCTACTCACAAACAAAAAATCTTCTAACCACCTCGCACCTTAATGACCCAACCACTTCCGAATGGCTTACACCCAATACTAGCCAGCAAGCAAATTATTGCTTCCAAATAAATTATAATTGCAGATAACTGCATGCGCTATACCCCTATTATCATTAATTGCCTGGACATCGCGACAGGAATATTAGGATCAAATCCAGTTGACCGTGATTTTCAAGATAAGATCTTTTCTTTGAGCTTGAAGGCCCACGACTTTTCTAAACGACGAGCTAGCAAACGTACGGTCAACAGGTAGTAATAGCGCGTTGCATCGCTGTGTCGATTTAGGCGATGTTCGATGAACCAAGTCACATGCTTTCTCCGCCATTCCCACGGTGTCTCTTGCTGCCAGCGCTCTGCGATCTCAGCTTGGATAATTTTTGCCTGTCGTAGATGGCGTTGCCGTGTTGCATGCGAGCCGGTCAACACTCCAGCCAAGAACAGTTCCATATCGAATGGCTTATTCATGGCCTTCCCCCTATGTAGGCAGCCACTACATCGATCCGACCGTGCCCAAGCTCATAGCTGATTTTCCTCCTGGCCTCACGATCAAAGCGCCGATCAACCTGACAAAGCTCACCCCCATTGATCGGCGCACGGTGACCTGTGATCCGCTCATAGCGCTCACACGCATACGTTGCTCGTAGCTCATGGAAGCCTTTGAGGTTGTGTGCATGTAGGATGTCCCGCGCAGGGCGGATGATTTCTTGCAGAACATTCAGGTAGCTTTCATGTGGCGCAATCAGGTTTCGACTACCTCCGGGCGACACCTGCTGTGCAAATCCAAGCGCGCTCTGAACATGTTCGTCCACACCAATCCAGCGTGGAGCCGAGGCACCGGCGCGACCACCTTTGGTACCATCCTGAATATTAATCCTGCCTAGCTCTTTAGCCTCACGACTTAGCCGTGGTAGGTCTGCCAGGATTCCCTCACGTAAGCGCATGCCGGTGGCTCGCGCCAACAGAACGATCGCGGCGGCCCGCAGATGATCACGACTGCAAAGTGCTTCGACGATCTGCTTAACCTGTTCGCGGTCTTGGCCCTGAGGCACCGAGTGTCGAACCCCGGTGCGCTGCATATCCAATGCCTTGCTCGGACTGCGCAATGTCACATACTGATCACCGCGAAGCGCCGCCATGGTCCTATTAACGCTGGATAGGCGGTTTTGTGCGGTGCTGACCGCAAGGTCACCGCGCCTAACCACGTCGCGTAGATACGCCGCATAGTCCGCCAACACTTTCCGATCAATCTGCCGCGCATCATTGATACCCGGCCCCTGTTCTGAGCGGCACCATTTCGCGAATGCCTGCCACCGATCACAGTGTGCCTTCACCGTGCCGTAGTGACCGCCGCCGAACATGTCTTTCAGCGCCTGCGGCCCCGCGTAGCTCAATTGCCTGCCGTAGCCGAAATTACGACCATCGCGTCTACCCACGAATGCCATGTCAGTCACCTCCTCTACCGTTCTCCGATCCTCGCCCCACGTCATCCCGCCAAGAATGTTGAGTGTTATCAGGGATCAAGGCCCCTGCGACCTGTGGGGAATGTCCTCTACGCGGGACTGGCGGCTCCTTACGTCCGGGAGCAAGGGCATCTCATGATCTGACCTCCTGAGCACCGTTACCGATGGGCGGGTGGAGGCAGCATTGGCTGACGAAACCAGTACCTGAAGATCCTGAGCCAGGTGCAAGCAGCAATGCGATGACCGGGGCATGCCTAACTGTCAGTCAGGTGCAGTCCATTCCCTGGTCTGCGGCACCATCATCTACAAGGCTGTTGCTGGTGACATCGGCGTTTGTCACGCCGATTGTCACGAGGGGAATTGCCGCAAAGCCATGTGCGATAAGGGCTACAGCAGTTTTAGGAGCGCCCGTCTCTTTCCAGAAGAAAGAGACGGGCACAGGTTGGCGCAATAGTCGGCCAATCGGATAGGTTGCTGCAGGGCAGCGCAATAGAAAGTGTCGTCTGGCGCACGAGGGCCATGAAATGTAGTTGGCATCCATCACCGGGGAGGTGCCGGGCGAGCTGCCGGACGCGAATCGCCATTTGGGGGGAGAACCACCGCGGGAGCGGCGTGACCTTCAAGGTTCGGGCCACCTGGGTTGCTGTCATCGACAGCGCTTGCACGGCCAGTTCTACGCCTGTGGATAAACCCGGTCAAGGATCGAAATTCAGCGCTATTGAGGACGTTGAAAGCGGTTATCCACCGGTGGAATTGAGTGGTAAATCCGGGACAACGTCGTGGCTTTTAGCTCTTCAAAGT
Organism: Pseudomonas sp. WHRI 8519; assembly: GCF_040224055.2. Lineage (NCBI taxonomy): Bacteria > Pseudomonadati > Pseudomonadota > Gammaproteobacteria > Pseudomonadales > Pseudomonadaceae > Pseudomonas > Pseudomonas sp. WHRI 8519. Next base: position 5,327,250 of record NZ_CP167996.1, read on the forward strand.
GAGGTCCATCCAAACAGGGCGGCTTTGCAGCCCTGTTTGGATGGACCTCACTTTGAAGAGCAGCCCGCACCGATCTCGCAGGCTCACCCGCGATTGAATGCGCCATGACTATTCGGCAAGGCGGTGACGTTGTCGCCGACCGGGTGGGCAAACTCATGCGGGGTGACATGGCCCGATCTGTTGGCATCGATGTAGTTACTCCACCACGCCATGATCAACCGACGCTGCTCCAGAAGTTGGGCCTTGTGGATGTAAGCAGCGCGCACGCGGTTACGCTCCTGATGGCTCATCTGCCGCTCAATCGCCGCGTCCGTCCACAGCCCTGATTCGAGCAAGGCACTACAAGCCATGGTCCGGAAACCATGCCCGCACACGTCCTTGGTCGTGTCGTAGCCCATAGTGCGCAGCACCTGGTTAAGCGTATTCTCCGACAAGGGTTTCCAGGACCTGTGATCACCGGGCAACACGAGTTCAGAGAAGCGATTCAAGCTGCGCAGCCGTTCAAGGATCTCGATGACTTGAGGCGACAGCGGCACTATCTGAATGTGCCCACTCATCTTGGTCCCGCGCGTGGAATAGCGGACGCCTTCAATCGGCTTACGGGTATCGGGAATTTCCCACATCGCCCGTTGCAGATCGAATTCATCCCACCGGGCGAAGCGCAGTTCGCTGGAGCGCACGAACACATGCAGCGTCAGCAGCACTGCGAGCCGGGTCAGCTCGCGACCGGTGTAATTGTCGATTCGGCTCAACAACTCAGGAAGACGGTTCAGCGAGAGTGCAGGACGATGCACGGTGCGCGGCGCTTGAATCGAGCCGGCCAGATCGAGCGCCGGATTTTGAGTGATCTGCCGCGCCCGCTTCGCACCCCGCATGATCGTGGATAGATAGTTCTGCACACGCAGCGCTACATCCAAGGTGCCGCGATCCTTGATTCGTTGGGTGACCTCAAGGAGATCATGAGTGTCGAGCTCAGCGATAGGCCGCTGGCCAATCAGCGGAAACACATGGGTGCGCAACCTGCTCAGCACCGTCTTGGCGTGACCCTCGGTCCAGCGCCGGGACATTTCGACGTGCCACTCCAGGGCAACGGTTTCAAAGAGAAGGCTCGCCCGCTGGGCTGCGATCTTGGCCTTCTGCTTTTCTTCCATCGGATCAAGGTTGTCGAGCAACAAAGCCTTGGCCTCATCACGCTTGGTCCTCGCGACGGCCAACGAAACGATGGGGTACTTGCCGATGATCAGCGTGCCTTCCTTGCCACTGGGTTTGAAATACCGCAGCCGCCAAGTCTTCCAGCCACAGGGCGTGACGTACAGGTACATACCCCCGCCGTCGAACAGTTTGTAGGCGCGATCACGCGGTTTGGCCGTGCGGCATTTGAGGTCGCTGAGCGGAATGGCTAGCCGTGGCATAGGGGTACGTTCTCCATTCAGGAAAGACGCTGTACCCCAAAAATACCCCTGGTTATTGGGGATTTAGTTGGTTACCGACGGAGGGTCGTGGAAACGAAAAACCGGCCATAAGGCCGGTTTAGAGGGCTTCCAAAGCATTCAGCGGAATGCAGTGGAGCTGGATGTGGTGCCGGAGACAGGAATCGAACCTGCGACCTTCGCGTTACGAGTGCGCTGCTCTACCGACTGAGCTACACCGGCGTGTAGCGCAACGTACCACTGCCGCAGCCGTTACGCAAACGCCTGTTTCGCCTAACTTATTCCCCTACCCTCAGGCCCCTTTGCAGCCACTGGGCGCCAGGTCTTCCTCGATGTTGGTGGTGCAGCGCCAGCCGGCAGCCGAACGCGTCAGGGTGAGGGCTTTGCCCACCACGTTGGCCGGTGCATCCACCAGGGTGCAGACGATGCTCGCGCTGCCGTCGGCAGCTTTGCCGGCGGCGGTGATCGCGCAATGCGCGGTGGCGGGCTGGCCGCCCAGTGCGGCTGCATCGGCCACATCTTTCCCTTCATTCAAGCGCAGGTCCATCGCTGCCTTCAGCGCGCTGATCTCCAGCAAACCGGCAGCCGCCTTGGTGCGTGACTGGTGGTTGGTGTACATCGGGATGGCGATGGTCGCCAGGATGCCGATGATCGCGACGACGATCATCAGTTCGATCAGGGTGATACCGCGTTGCCCTTTCATGAACGGATTCCTTTTTGATACGCGTGTTCGTTGGGGTCAGGCTCGACCCGGCTGGCAGCGGCGCAGTAGGCCTGAACAGACACCTTTTGTCACCCCTGCCTGCCGGGGCGTCACCTTCGCTGAACTACTCTAGTGAGCATCGCCAATGCGCGCCCCTTCATGGACACGGCAAGCTGTTTCCAGGCTTGTCGCTCGGGCAGAAAAGGACCTTTGCATGAACCATTCAACACAGCTGTACGCCTGGCAGGGCACCGATGCCAATGGCGCGGCAGTGCGCGGGCAGATGGCTGGGCGCAGCCCGGCCTATGTGCGGGCCGGGCTGCAGCGCCAGGGCATTCGCGTTGCCAGTTTACGGCCCGCTGGCGGGCTGGCATGGCGCTGGCCTGAACGTCGGGTGAAAAGCGACCCGGCGGGTTTCAGCCGGCAGTTGGCTACGTTGCTGAAGGCGGGTGTACCGCTGCTGCAAGCCTTTGAGGTGATGGGCCGCAGTGGGTGCAGCGCGGGGCAGGCGGCGTTGCTGGAGCGTTTGCAACAGGATGTCGCGGCGGGGTTGGGGTTGGCGGACGCGTTGCAGCGCCACCCGCAGTGGTTCGACGGGCTGTACTGCAACCTGGTACGGGTGGGTGAGCAGTCCGGCACGCTCGACCGGCAGCTCGAGCAACTGGCGGGTATGCTGGAGCAGCGCCAGGTACTGCTCAAACGGGTGCGTAAGGCGATGCTGTATCCCCTGCTGCTGTTGCTCACGGGCTTGGGCGTGTCGGCGGTGCTGTTGCTGGAGGTGATTCCGCGCTTTGAAAGCCTGTTTAGCGGCTTTGATGCTGGGCTGCCGGCGTTCACGCAATGGGTCATCGACTTGTCCACAGGGCTGGGCCGCCATGGGCCGCTGCTGTTGATAAGCCTGCTTGGGGTGATGTTGGGTGTGCGCCAGCTGTATCGGCGCCATGCGCCAGCGCGCCTGTGGATAGCTTGCTATGTGCTGCGCCTGCCGGTGTTCGGTCGGCTGCTGGGGCAAGCGGCGCTGGCCCGTTTCGCGCGCAGCCTGGCCACGGCGTATGCCGCTGGGGTTCCGCTGTTGGATGGCCTGGCCACCGTGGCCAGGGCCTGTGGCGGCGAGCTGCACGAACGGGCCGTTTTGCGGCTGCGCCAGGGCATGGCCAATGGGCAAGGGCTGCACCAGGCGATGGCGGCTGAGCCGTTATTCCCGCCGCTGCTGGTACAGCTTACGGCCATCGGTGAATCGAGCGGCACCTTGGACCAGATGCTGGAAAAAGCCGCCAGCCTTTACGAGGACCAGGTCAGCCAGGCGCTGGACCAGTTGACCAGCCTGCTGGAGCCAGCCATCGTGCTGATCCTGGGCCTGCTGGTCGGTGGCCTGGTGGTGGCGATGTACCTGCCGATCTTCCAGTTGGGTAGTTTGATCTGAACATGACTTTATGGACGTTACTGGCCGAACATCCGGCGTATTTCTACACCGTGGCGGCTGTGCTTGGCCTGTTGGTTGGCAGCTTCATCAATGTGGTGGCGTACAGGCTGCCGATCATGCTGGAGCGCCAATGGCAGCGTGAAGCGCAGGAGGCGCTGGGGCTGCCGAGCGATGCGCACGAGCGCTTCGACCTGTGCCTGCCCGCCTCACGTTGCCCGCACTGTGGGCACGCGATTCGTGCCTGGGAAAATATTCCGGTGCTCAGTTACCTGGCCTTGCGCGGGCGCTGTTCTGCGTGCAAACAGCCTATCGGCTTACGGTACCCGCTGGTGGAGCTGGCCTGCGCCTTGCTGTCGCTGGCGGTGGCCTGGCATTCCGGTGCCGGGCTGCAAGCACTGGCCTTGCTGGCCTTTACCTGGAGCCTGCTGGCGCTGAGCCTTATCGACCACGACAAGCAGATCCTGCCGGATGTGGTGGTGCTGCCAACGCTGTGGCTGGGGCTGATCGTCAACGTTTTCGCTACCGTGGTGCCATTGCCTGACGCCATCTGGGGCGCGGTGGCCGGTTATCTCAGCCTGTGGCTGGTGTATTGGCTGTTCAAGCTAGTCACCGGCAAGGAAGGCATGGGTTACGGCGATTTCAAGCTGCTGGCGCTGATCGGAGCCTGGGGCGGCTGGCAGGCAGTGCCGCTGACCTTGATGTTGTCGTCGCTGGTCGGGGCGGTGGTGGGGGTGTGCATGCTGCGCCTGCGTAGCCATTCGATGGGCACGGCGATACCTTTTGGTCCTTATCTGGCCATTGCGGGGTGGATTGCCGTGCTCTGGGGTGATGAAATATACGCCTCATACCTGCAACTGCTTGGATTCTGATGACCACTGCGCCGTTCACCCCCTGGATTCTCGGCCTCACCGGCGGCATTGGCAGCGGCAAAAGTGCCGCCGCCGAGCGCTTCGTCGAGCTTGGTGTGCACCTGGTCGATGCTGATCAGGCAGCGCGCTGGGTCGTGGAGCCTGGCCGCCCGGCCCTGGCCAGCATCGTCGAGCGCTTTGGCCCGGGCGTGCTGCTGGAGGACGGCCAGCTCGACCGCACAGCGTTGCGCCAGCTGATATTCGCCGACCCGGCCCAGCGCAAGTGGCTTGAACAGCTGCTGCACCCGCTGATCGGGCAGGAGATCTTCAGCTACCTGGCCAAGGCCGAGTCGCCGTATGCGGTGTATGTGTCGCCGCTGCTGATCGAGTCTGGCCAGTTTCAGAAAACCCAGCGCGTCCTGGTGATCGATGCACCGCAAGCGCTGCAGGTTGCACGCACCTTGCAGCGCGACAACACCAGCCCCGAGCAGGTGCAGGCCATTCTCAAGGCTCAGATGGCCCGCGAAGAGCGTTTGCGCCATGCCGATGATGTGGTGGTCAACGACAGTGACCTTGCCGCGCTGCATGCGCAGATCGACCATCTGCACCACTTTTACCTGACTTTACGAGGAGGCCAGCCATGAGCCAGCCATTGACCGTCGATTGCCCTACCTGTGGCGCACCTGTGGAATGGGACGCGAAAAACGCGTTCCGGCCGTTCTGTTCTGACCGTTGCAAGTTGATCGACCTGGGTGCCTGGGCGGCTGAAGAGCACAAGATCGCGGGGTCGCAAGAGGCCGAGGATGAGTTGTATTCGGGGGACCTGGAGCCACGGCACTAAGGCGCTGCACCGGGGCGGGCCGAGCGGGGCAAGTGATCACCGCTCATCGTCCTTCCACGGTGCCTGCAGGTACCGCGTGCGGTTGAACGTCTCCAGCCATTCCGGGCAGAACACCACCAGCGCACTGATCACCATGCCGTTGATGAAGGCCTCCGGGAACATCATCAGCCACAGGTAACCGACAAAGTCGCTGAGCCACTCTGGCATGGCAAACCGCCCGTCCAGCCACAGCAAGCCCAACCCGGCCAGCAGGCATACCAGCACCGTCAGTGCTGCGGGAAAAAACCCTGAGCAAAAGATATAAACGAAAAGGTTACGCGGCTGCGCCCGCTCGACCAGAATGGCGCACACTTCGGTGATCAGCACCGGCAGGCCGATCAGCAGCAGGCCGTTGACCCCAAGCGCGGCCAGGTCCTGGCGCCCCAGCGCCAACAAGCCGAGCTGGGCCAGAAACCCGCCGAGCACCGCCAGCGGCCAGTCCAGCAACAAGGTCACGGCGGTCATGCCGATGAAGTGGTACGACACACCGGTGTCGAAGTCGCGCCTGACCAGCCATAGTGCGAACAGGCAGAACACCGTACCGAACAGCAGGTGCTGCCGGCGGCTGTCGGCGAACAGTTCCAGCCAGCGGGTGCGGCTGGCTGCCCACAGCAGCAAGGGGACGAAGCCTACCCAACCGAGCGTGAGGCTGGTGCTGGACAAGACGTGCGCGCTGATCACTTGACGAATGCCCCTGTCGAGCCTGTGGACATACCTGAGTCTACACCCATTCAAAAACAGCATCTTATCGTCATGGTTTAGCGTCTAAGCTGTGAGCATGGATGACTCAGACTACCTGCGCCTGCTTACCATCCAGGCCGAACAAGCCAATGCCTTCCTTTCCAATGCTCGCAAATGGGAGCGGGAGCGGTGGGTATGCCAGCGCCTGCTGCAGGGGCTGAACATCCCCTATCGCAGTGAAGATTTCACCCCGGCCGGCCAGGAGCCGCCCGATGTGTTGTTCCGCGATGCGTCGTTCGAGGTGTTTTTCGTGCTCGATGAGGGCCGCCGGCTCAATGATGAGTGGCGCGAAGAGCTGCAGCGCAGGCGCAGCGCCTTTTCACTGGCCCAGCTGGTACGGCGCGAGGCGCGGCCCAGGCGTATCGCGGCCACCGAGCTGCTGGCGCGGCTGGCACCCACCTTGCGCAAAAAGGCCCACAATTATCGCGAACGCGGGCTGGACCTGAGCGAGCTGGACATCATCGCTTTCGCCAGCCTCAAGCGTGAAGTGCTCGATCTCAACACCCACTTCCCGCCCCCCACCGAGTACCTGCGCCAGGGTTGGCGCTCGCTGTCGCTGGTGGGTCCGACCTTCGCCCGTGTGCTGTTCGCCCACCCGGACGCCCCAGACTTTCTGCGCGGCAACCTGGGGCGCAGCATTGTGTTCGACGTGGGCATCAGTCTTTGATCCAGTGCCGAGACGCTTTGCGATGGCGTACACTCGGCGCCAGGGATAGAAAGCTTTATCATTTGTCTCAAGTACTTGCCGGAACGCTGTAGCGTTCGGGCAGTCACATACGTCTACCTGACGAGGCCCACCATGACCAGCCGACTGAATCCGGAAGATCAGCGTCGTGTCGATGAGTATCTGCGAGCCCCTCAGCACCAAGTCGAGCGCAAGCCATTCCGGCCGTGGCTGCTCCTTGTGCTGGTGGTGGCCGTGACCATCGGGCTGGGCCTCCTCAGCCGCCTGTTGAGTGGACTGGTGCTATGAGCTGCCTCGCGCTCGCCCTCCCCTCATGCAGTTTGCGGCCGGCCCTTTGGGCCAAGAATTCCGTAAACCTTATGAGATATCCCCATGACTCATCGCATCGTGATTGTCGGCGGCGGCGCCGGCGGCCTGGAACTGGCGACCCGCCTGGGTAAAACCCTTGGCAAGCGCAAGCAGGCCGACATCACTCTGGTCGACGCCAACCTCACGCACATCTGGAAGCCGCTGCTACACGAAGTGGCCGCCGGCTCGCTCAACTCCTCGGAAGACGAACTGAACTACGTGGCCCAGGCCAAGTGGAACCACTTCAACTTCCAGTTGGGGCGCATGAGCGGCCTGGACCGTGAAGGCAAGCAGATCCAACTGGCCGCCACCTTGGATGAAGAGGGCCGCGAGCTGGTGCCTGCGCGCACCTTGCGCTATGACACCTTGGTCATTGCCGTGGGCAGCAACACCAACGACTTCGGTACCTTGGGCGCGGCGCAGCACTGCCTGTTCCTGGATACCCGCAAGCAGGCCGAGCGTTTCCACCAGCAACTGCTCAACCACTACCTGCGTGCCCATGCCGGTGATCAGGCCAGTGAGAAGATCAGCGTGGCGATCGTCGGCGCCGGTGCTACCGGTGTGGAGCTGGCGGCCGAACTGCACCACGCCGCGCATGAGCTGGCGGCTTATGGTTTGGACCGTATCCAACCCAAGGACATGCACATCACCGTGATCGAGGCGGGCCCGCGCGTACTGCCGGCGCTGCCAGAGCGCATCAGCGTGCCGGTGCACAAAACCCTGGAAAAGCTCGGCGTTACGGTGATGACCAACGCTGCCGTCAGCGAAGTGACCGCCGATGGCCTGAAGACCGCCAGCGGCGAAGTGATCCAGGCCAGCCTCAAGGTATGGGCGGCCGGTATTCGTGCGCCGGGTTTCCTCAAGGATATCGACGGCCTGGAAACCAACCGTATCAACCAGCTGGTGGTGCGCCCTACCCTGCAAACCACCCGCGACGATGACATCTTCGCCTTCGGTGACTGTGCAGCCTGCCCACAACCGGGCAGCGACCGCAATGTACCGCCACGCGCCCAGGCGGCGCACCAGCAGGCCGACATGCTGGCCAAGAGCCTGAAAGCGCGCCTGGAGAACAAGCCGCTGCCGACGTACAGCTACAAGGATTACGGTTCACTGGTATCGCTGTCGCGCTTCTCGGCGGTGGGTAACCTGATGGGCAACCTGATGGGGAGCGTGAAGCTGGAGGGCTGGCTGGCGCGGATGTTCTATGTGTCGCTGTACCGCATGCACCAGATGGCGCTGTACGGGTTCTTCCGCACGGCGATGATGATGCTGGGTAGCAAGATTGGGCGGGGCACTGAGCCGCGACTGAAGCTGCACTGACCTGCCTGGTAGAGGCTTGAGGTTCAGGTTGTCTGTACTGGCCTCATCGCCGGCAAGCCGGCGCCCACCGGGATTGCGCCAGCCTTTAGACGTTGAGCAAGACAGTTGCTTCAGCAGGTACAACGCAGGTCTTAAGAGCTGCGCGGTCGGGGTGGGAGCCGGCTTGCCGGCGATGGGCTGCGCAGCAGCCCCCATAGCGGACCTGTAATAGTCCGAGCGCGCTCGACGGGACCCGCGAGCATCTGGGTCCGCTTTGCGGACCATCGCCGGCAAGCCGGCTCCCACCTGGATCGCGCCAGCTTTAGACGTTGAGCAAGACAGTCGCTGTCGCAGGATGGACTGCCCAAGGACGTTGGATGGGTGTCCAACTTCTTGGGGAGGTTCATGACGAATGAATGCGGGAGATGTGCACCAGGCGGTGCATTTTTTTGCGCTGGATAAAACCGAGGCAAAAGAAAAAGGGCATCTCAGTCGAGATGCCCTTTTTACATGGTGGGTCGTGTAGGATTCGAACCTACGACCAATTGGTTAAAAGCCAACTGCTCTACCAACTGAGCTAACGACCCTGAAAATGGTCGGGGTGAGGGGATTCGAACTCCTGACATCCTGCTCCCAAAGCAGGCGCGCTACCGGACTGCGCTACACCCCGAGATTGGCTCCGCGACCTGGACTCGAACCAGGGACCCAATGATTAACAGTCATTTGCTCTACCGACTGAGCTATCGCGGAACTGAACTTCGGTACATCTTTACAGCTTCGAAGTCTGTGTTAGCTTCGATCTCTTTGGCTATCCGCTTTCGCGTTGTCGCTGCTGAGGCCGGCTATTCTACATTCTTCGTTTTGCTTGTCAACCACTTTTTTTCATTCAACTTACTGATTTCTAAGTTGTTTTGCGGTCACCGGTGTTGCTGGTGATTCGCTTAGTGCCTGACAACGCGGCGTATATTAGGGGCACTCTTATTTCTGTGCAAGCACTTTTTTCAAAAATTTCAGCAAGTTATGAAAAAAACTGGCGAGGCCCCGGTTTTGCGGGGTTTGGCCGGGCATCCTGGCCGGCAGGCTGGCTTGCACAGGGCTCCCCGATGGCTGGGCAAAGGCTGCAGCTATAAAAAAGCCCCGCAGGTGCGGGGCTGGTTTTTGCGGCGAAAGGATCAGGCAAAGACGATTTCTTCGCCTTCCACCTTGGCAGTGATCGCCGAACCCGGCATGAATTTGCCGGCCAGGATCATTTGCGCCAGCGGGTTCTCGATCCAGCGCTGGATCGCTCGCTTCAGCGGCCGCGCGCCATACACCGGGTCGTACCCTACCGCGATCAGCTTGTCCAACGCCTCCGGGCTCAGGCTCAGGGCCAGTTCGCGCTCGCTCAGGCGGCTGCGCAGGCGGCCAAGCTGGATCTCGGTGATACCGGCGATCTGCTCGCGGCCCAACGGCTCGAACACCACCACTTCGTCGATCCGGTTGACGAACTCCGGACGGAAGTGCGCACCCACCGCATCCATCACTGCTGCACGCTGCGCTTCGCGGTCACCGGCCAGCTCCTGGATCTGCGCCGAGCCCAGGTTGGAGGTCATCACGATCACCGTGTTGCGGAAGTCCACCGTACGGCCATGGCTGTCGGTCAGGCGGCCATCCTCGAGCACCTGCAGCAGCACGTTGAACACATCCGGGTGAGCCTTCTCCACTTCATCCAGCAGCACCACCGAATAGGGCTTGCGCCGTACCGCTTCGGTCAGGTAACCGCCCTCTTCATAACCTACGTAGCCTGGTGGGGCGCCGATCAGGCGAGCCACGGAATGTTTCTCCATGAACTCGGACATGTCGATCCGCACCATGGCCTCTTCGGTGTCGAAGAGGAATTCGGCCAGGGCCTTGCACAGCTCGGTCTTGCCCACACCGGTCGGGCCGAGGAACATGAACGAACCACTTGGCCGGTTCGGGTCGGAGAGCCCGGCACGCGAGCGGCGCACGGCGTTGGCCACGGCGGTCACCGCCTCGTTCTGGCCGATCACGCGCTGGTGCAGCAGGTCTTCCATTTTCAGCAGTTTTTCACGCTCGCCTTCGAGCATCTTGGCCACCGGGATGCCGGTCCATTTGGACACCACTTCGGCAATTTCTTCCTCGGTCACCTTGTTACGCAGCAGCTGGTTTTCGGTCTTGCCATGCTGGTCGACCATCTGCAGGCTGCGCTCCAGGTCCGGGATCACCCCGTACTGCAGTTCGGCCATGCGGTTCAGGTCGCCTTTGCGACGGGCCGCTTCCAGTTCCTGGCGGGCTTGCTCGATCTTTTGCTGAATCTGCGCCGAGCCCTGCACTTCTGCCTTCTCCGACGCCCAGATTTCTTCCAGGTCGGAATACTCACGCTCCAGGCGCTCGATTTCCTCGGTCAGCTTCTCCAGGCGTTTTTTGGCGGCTTCGTCTTCTTCTTTCTTCAGCGCCTGGGACTCCACCTTCAGCTGGATCAGGCGACGGTCGAGGCGGTCGAGCACTTCCGGCTTGGAGTCGATCTCCATACGGATACGGCTGGCCGCTTCGTCGATCAGGTCGATGGCCTTGTCCGGCAGCTGGCGGTCGGTGATGTAGCGGTGGCTGAGCTTGGCCGCAGCAATGATCGCGCCGTCGGTGATGGCCACCTTGTGGTGCACTTCATAGCGCTCTTTGAGGCCACGCAGAATGGCGATGGTGTCTTCCTCGCTCGGTTCTTCCACCAGTACCTTCTGGAAGCGTCGCTCAAGGGCTGCGTCCTTCTCGATGAACTGGCGGTATTCGTTGAGCGTGGTGGCACCAACGCAATGCAGTTCGCCACGCGCCAGCGCCGGCTTGAGCATGTTGCCTGCGTCCATGGCGCCTTCGCCTTTACCGGCGCCGACCATGGTGTGCAGCTCGTCGATGAACAGGATGATCTGGCCTTCCTGCTTGGACAGCTCGTTGAGCAATGACTTGAGGCGCTCCTCGAACTCACCGCGGTACTTGGCACCGGCGATCAGCGCGCCCATGTCCAGCGCCAGCAGGCGTTTGCCCTTCAGGCCGTCGGGCACTTCACCGTTGATGATGCGCTGGGCCAGGCCTTCGGCGATGGCAGTCTTGCCCACGCCGGGCTCGCCGATCAGCACGGGGTTGTTCTTGGTACGGCGCTGCAGCACCTGCACGGTGCGGCGGATCTCGTCGTCACGGCCAATGACCGGGTCCAGCTTGCCCTCCTCGGCACGCTTGGTCAGGTCGACGGTGTACTTGTCCAGCGCCTGGCGCGATTCTTCGGCGTTGGCGTCATTCACCGCCGCGCCGCCGCGCAGGTTGTTGATGGCGTTTTCCAGGGCCTTCTTGCTCACACCCTGGCTGAGCAGCAGCTTGCCGAGCTTGCTGTTCTCATCCATGGCGGCGAGCAGCACCAGCTCGCTGGAAATGAACTGGTCACCCTTCTGCTGGGCCAGGCGGTCGGCCTGGTTGAGCAGGCGCGCCAGGTCCTGCGACATGTTCACATCGCCGGTGGGGTTCTGGATTTTCGGCAGCTGGTCGAGTTCTTTTACCAGTGTCTGGCGAAGGTTGTTGATGTCGAAGCCAACCTGCATCAGCAGTGGCTTGATCGAACCACCTTGCTGCTCGATCAACGCCTGCAACAGGTGCAGGGGCTCGATGGCAGGGTGGTCCATGCCAACGGCCAGGGACTGGGCATCGGATATCGCTAATTGAAGCTTGCTGGTCAAACGGTCTATTCGCATGGGGATACCTTCCTGATAAGGGCAGGTCGGAGCGATGGACAGCGCCTTTGATGAAGAAACCTGCCTGAGATGACCTTATAGATAAGGGTGATTCTGGAAGATTCAAGCGTAGCGGGGTTGACTAAAGTCAGCCTTATGGATTAACGGTGCCAGCCAATCAGTGCGGGGCCAGCCAGACCAGCGAAGCGAATCGCCCGCCCTGCGGGGTACGGCGATAAGAGAAGAACCGTGCATCACTGACGGTGCACAGGCCACCACCATAGACGGCAGTAACGCCGCGCGCCGCCAGGCGAATGCGCGCCAGTGCATAGATGTCGGCCATCAGCTTGCCCGGCCGCTCACCCTCGACAAAAGCCTTGGCAGCCTCTGGGTGCACGGCGGTGAAGGCATCCCGTACCTCCAGGCCCACTTCGAATGCTTGCGGGCCGATGGCAGGCCCCAACCACACCAGCACCTCTTCAGGCGGCAATGCCAGGCGCTCCAGCGTGGCTTCCAGCACGCCACCGGCCAGCCCGCGCCAGCCGGCATGCGCGGCAGCCACACGGGTGCCTGCGCGGTCGCAGAACAGCACGGGCAGGCAGTCGGCGGTCATTACGGTGCAGGCAATGCCTGGCTGGTCGGTCCAGCTGGCGTCGGCTTCGGCGACCACCGAGGGGTCGGCATCCGCCACGGCCAGTCCGTGCACCTGCTTGAGCCAGGCGGGCTGAATGACGAATTCGTCGCTCAGGCGGCGGCGGTTCTCGGCGACCGCAAGGGGGTCGTCGCCCACGTGATCACCGAGGTTGAAAGATGCGTAGGGCGGCAAGCTGACGCCGCCCTGGCGGGTCGTGACACAGGCGCGAACCGTGGCCGGTGCGGGCCAGTCGGGGAACAGCAGCGCCTGCGCCAGGCCACTCATCCGATAAACGCCTCGCGGTCCTGGTTCAGCAGCGACAGCAACCAGACGAAATCATCCGGCAGCTCCGACGCCCACTCCATGCGCTCACCGGTAGTGGGGTGGTCCAGCGCCAGGAAGCGTGCGTGCAGGGCCTGGCGCGGGAAGGTCTTGACCGCCTCGACCATGGTCGGGCTGGCTGCCGGCGGGATGCGGAAGCGGCCGCCGTAGGTCTGGTCACCGACCAGCGGGAAACCAACATGGGCCATGTGCACACGGATCTGGTGAGTACGGCCGGTTTCCAGCTTGACCCGCACGTGGGTGTGCGAACGGAAGCGCTTGAGCACACGGTAGTGGCTGACCGCCGGCTTGCCGCCTTCGGTCACCGCCATGCGCTGGCGTGCGCCACCGTGACGGCCGATCGGGGCGTTGATCTTGCCGCCGGCAGTCACCACGCCGATCACGATGCACTCGTAGATCCGGCTGACCGTACGGCTTTGCAGCTGCTCGACCAGCTTGGTCTGCGCCTGCAAGGTCTTGGCCACGACCATCAGGCCGGTGGTGTCTTTGTCCAGGCGATGGACAATGCCAGCGCGCGGTACGTTGACGATATCCGGCACATGGTGCAGCAAGGCGTTGAGCAATGTGCCACTGGCGTGCCCGGCAGCCGGGTGCACGACCAGCCCGGCCGGCTTGTTGATCACCATGATCTGGTCGTCTTCGTAGACGATGTCCAGCTCGATGTCTTCGGCGATCCACTCGCCCTGGGCCTCTTGCTCGGCCTCAAGTGCAAGCACAGAGCCACCATGGACGGTGTCTCGAGGGCGCACGACGGCGCCATCGACCGTCAGGCGGCCCTCTTTGATCCACGAAGTAAGCCGCGAACGCGAGTACTCGGCGAACAATTGGGCGGCGACCTGGTCGAGGCGTTGACCGCCCAGTTCGGACGGTACCTCTGCGCTAAGTTGAATGATCTCGGACATGCTCGATTCGGCGGGCGCACAGCCTTTGGTTTCGGCTGCGAGCTTGTGGTTAAATACGGCTTCTTTTGTCCCGGGGTTGGCCGGGGCGCTCATCATAACAGGACGGCACCGCCCAAGACAGCGGCCGTCAAAGGGACGCAAGCCGCTATGCAAGTGAAACACCTGCTGCTGATCGCCATCCTCGGGCTTACCGCGGCCTGTTCCTCTAATAAAGAGGTCATTGACGAGAACCTCAGCGAGGCCGAGCTGTATCAGCAGGCCCAGGCTGATCTGGACAACTCCAGCTACAACAGCGCCGTGAACAAGCTCAAGGCCCTGGAATCGCGCTACCCGTTCGGCCGTTACGCCGACCAGGCGCAGCTCGAGCTGATCTACGCCAACTACAAGAACTCAGAGCCCGAGGCTGCCAAGTCGGCTGCCGAGCGCTTCATCCGCCTGCACCCGCAGCACCCGAACGTCGACTACGCCTACTACCTCAAAGGCCTGACCTCGTTCGACCAGGACCGCGGCCTGGTGGCGCGCTTCCTGCCGCTGGACATGACCAAGCGTGACCCGGGTGCCGCCCGCGACTCGTACAACGAGTTCGCCCAGCTGACCAGCCGCTTCCCCAACAGCCGCTACGCCCCGGACGCCAAGCAGCGCATGATCTACCTGCGCAACCTGCTGGCGTCTTATGAAATCCATGTGGCCGACTACTACCTGAGCCGCCAGGCTTACGTGGCAGCCGCCAACCGTGGCCGCTACGTGGTGGAAAACTTCCAGGAAACCCCATCGGTCGGCGACGGCCTGGCCGTGATGGTCGAGGCGTACCAGAAGATGCACCTGAACGAACTGGCCGCCACCAGCCTGGAAACCCTCAAGCTCAACTACCCTGACCACCCGAGCCTGGTCGATGGCGAGTTCCAGCCCAAGCAGACCGAGTCTGACGGCCGCGGCTGGCTGTCCAAGGCCACCTTGGGCCTGATCGAGACCGACGCCCCGCTGCCACCGGGTGAAACCCGCGCCAACCAGGACGTGGTCCGCCAGTTCCAGGATGCTCGCTCCGAGATGCCGCAGGACCTGCTGCCCAAAGATGAAAACGGCGACCCGATCCTGCCGGAAGGGCCAAAGGAAGCCGAGAAAGACCGTTCCTGGTTCAGCTACATGACCTTTGGTCTGTTCGACTGATCCAACGGGGTACGAGAAAGGGAGACTGAGGTCTCCCTTTTTTATTGGCCGCGCCCTAGACTATCGCCTCAATCAATAGACAAGCTGGACACCATGGTTCGCCTACTTTTCTGGATCGCCCTGATCGCCGCCGCGTTCTGGCTGTGGCGCAAATTCAAGATCAGCCAGCAGTCGCCGTCCGAGCCGAAACTCGACGACCCGCTGAAGATGGTGCGCTGCGCCCACTGCGGCGTACACCTGCCCAATGACCGGGCGCTGCAGCAAGGCAGCCAGTGGTATTGCAGCCAGGCGCACCTTCAGCAGGGGCCAAGCCAGCAAAACTGAGCCAGTACCGCCCACAGGCACTACGTAGCATTCAAAACAGGTGCACAACCTGTGGGGTCGGCTTGCCGGCGATTGGGCCGCCCAGCGGCCCAGGCGATATCAGCCCAAACGCCCGGCCGGGGCATAAGGCGACGGGTCAATGATAGGCTCGCCCCCCGTCAGCAAATCAGTGAACAACTGGCACGATGCCGGCGCCAGCACCAACCCATTGCGGTAATGCCCGCAGTTCAACCACAACCCGTCATGCCCCGGCACCTGGCCGATATACGGAATACCTTCAGGCGACCCCGGCCGCAGCCCGGCCCAGTGCGCCACCACCGTGGCATCGGCAAGCTCCGGCAACAGTTCCACCGCCGAAGCCTTGAGGCTCGCCAGTGCCTCCTCGGTCGGGGTCTTGTCGTACCCGGCATGCTCCAGCGTGCTGCCCACCAGAATGTGCCCGTCACGGCGCGGGATCGCATAGCGCCCCTTGGCCAGCACCATGCTCGGCAAGAAGTCCGCAGCGCACTTGAACAGGATCATCTGGCCCTTCACCGGCTCCACCGGCAGTTCAAGCCCCAGCGTGCGCAGCAGGTCGCCGCTCCAGGCGCCCGCGCTGAGCACGACATCATCGGCCTGCAGCACGCCGTCTGCCGTCTGCACGCCAGTCACGCGCTCACCGTCGCGAACAAAGCCGGTGATCTGGCAGTGCTCGCGCAAGGTCACGTTGGGCAGTGCCAGCAGCGCCGCCTTTAGCGCCTTGACCAACCGGGGGTTGCGTACGTTGGCCACGCCTGCCATGTAGATGGCGCGCTTGAAGCCTGGGCCCAGTACGGGGACCGCGTCGTAGGCCGCCGAGATATCCACAGGGCTGAGCGGCCGCTGCTCGCGCGCCGCCCAGGCCAGCGCCTCGGCCTCGTCGTCCAGGTCGAGCCAGTACAAGCCGGTGGTGTGGACTTGCGGGTCGATACCGGTGCTGGAGAACAGGTGTTCCCCCAGCTGTGGATAAAAGTCCTGCGACCAGTGCGCCAGCGCGGTGACTGCCTGGCTGTAGCGCCAAGGGTAAAGCGGCGAGACGATGCCGCCGCCCGCCCAAGACGATTCACGCCCGACCTCGGCCTGATCACATACCACTACCTGGCCGACCTTCGCAGCCAGGTTGAACGCCGTCAGCAGGCCGATCACCCCGCCGCCGACCACCACTACTTGCTTGTTCATCTGTCGATCCAACACCTGAAGTAAAACCGCGATGCACGGGCATCATTCAATCTTCAGCTTCCCCAGCAGCGCGCAATGGCCACGGTGCCACCCGGATTGCTCTGTACACCTGCCTGGTCGAGCTGAAAATCACCGCAGCGATCATCGGCCATCAAACCATGCGGCAGCCGCCGTGCACGCAGCGTGAAGGTATCGCTGCCACGTTCGGTATGCAGGCTGTAATGGCGGTTGCCAACGGGCAATACCGGTTCGCCCTCGGCGTACTGGCCGGTGCGTACACGGTGGTGTTCCAGGCGCAGGGCAGCGTCATGCAGCAGGCCAACCACTTCGCTGCGTGCGGCTCGCCTGAGCTGGTCGCTGTAACTGGGGTAGGCAATGGCTGCCAGAATGCCGGTGACAGCCACGACAATCAACAGTTCGATCAGGCTCAGGCCTTGCTGCATGTCAGTCTCCCTTCAGTCTCTGCCGCCACAGAATCCGCTGCGGCGCCTGTGTTTGAGCCGCTGGCACGGCATACACCGCCTCCAGCACTTGCCTGGCCGCGAGTTGCCGGCTGACTGCGGTCACTCGGTAAAGCGTGACGGGCTCATCCCCCGGCCGATGCGCGGCCAGGGTTGTCTGGCCAAGGTTCTGCAGTTGGAAGTAACCGCTCTGGCTGGCTTGCCATTGCCCCGGCAAGTCATGCGCGCGCGGGGGTGGCAGGCACGCCTGGCACAACCCAGGGGGCGCGCGCTGCAGTTCGGCCTCTGCGACCAGCAGCGTGGCTTCGGCCTGATCGAGTGCCTGCAAACCCTCGCGCAGGTAGCCGACCATGCGCGCTTCCACCAAGGCATCGCGCAACGCCGAAGCCGTCAGCAGGCCAAGCAAAAGGCTGAACACCAGCGCCAGCAGCAGGACCATGCCACGCTGGCGCTTCATGGCCGGGCAACCGGATTGCGGACCGCCACACTCATGCCGTAACGCTGTTCGATGCCCAGATCAGGATCGAACAATGTCAGTTGCACATCCACCCGCTGCCCCTCGGCGGTTTCGGCAGACTCAATGTGCAGTTCACGCACGTGGTCGACCAATGGCTGAGGGTTGTTGCGCCGCACGAACCTCAGCGTGCCGTCGTAGAGTTGGTAGTGGTGCCGGCTGATAGGAAAGGCCAACGGCAAGCTCGCGCTGTTCGCACGCCCCTTCTGCACCTCGGCGCTCTTGACGCAATCGGTGAGCAAGGTCCAGTCCGGGACCCCGGGGTGCCCTGGCAGTTCTGCCACTACCAGGCTCAGGCTTGCCGGGCCAACCAGCACAGGCCGCGCAAAAGCATCCCGCGCAGATGGGTCCTTGAAGTCCTCAGGCCTCAGGCGCAAACAACCGAACATGCCCGCCATACGGATATCCTGAGCCATGCGCAGCAATGCCAGACGGGCGTCCGCCTGCATGCGCAGCGCCGCAGATTGAAGGCGCCAGCCCTGGTGGGCCGAGATGAAAAGGTGGCTGGCTGCAGTCAGCAGCATCAGGCCGATGGCCAGCGCAAGCATCGTTTCGACCAGGCCGAAGCCACCGTGCTTACGCCTCATTGCCTCGGCACCTTCAGCGTGCCCGCGGCTCGGCCCCGTTCAAGCGATGTATGCGCGCCCAACGCATCCAGCATGTCGCGGCGCGCGCTGTCAGTGGCCTGCAATGCCTGAAGCTGCAACCCTGCAGCGGCGAACATGCCCAGTGCCACGACCGCTACGGCCAACAGTACCTCCAGAAGCGTCATGCCCCGTTGATTCGTGTGCATCCCTGCACCTCCTGCGATATTTCCCGCAATTGCCTTGCACCTGCTCGAC
This sequence comes from Pseudomonas sp. WHRI 8519, assembly GCF_040224055.2. NCBI lineage: Bacteria > Pseudomonadati > Pseudomonadota > Gammaproteobacteria > Pseudomonadales > Pseudomonadaceae > Pseudomonas > Pseudomonas sp. WHRI 8519. The sequence continues at coordinate 5,345,706 of NZ_CP167996.1, forward strand.
TGGACCTCTTGCCTACCGAGCCTGAAGCTACAGCCAAGCACTTCCAGGGAGGAATGCACGGTGAAGCAACAGGGCGTAACACTGATACAAATGATGTTCGGGCTGGCTATGGCCGCGCTGCTGACCCAGCTTGGCGTGCCGGCCTACGCGAAATTGAGCGATGAGCTGCACAGCGCAGCAGTGGCCCGCAACTTGGCCCAGACGCTGCGTAGCGCACGCGGCCACGCGGCCCTGCAGAGCCAGGCGGTGGTGGTCCAGCCTTTGGATGATGATTGGGGCAAAGGTTGGCGCGTACTGCTGGAGCATAACCAGCAGTTGCTGCGCGAGTACCGACCGGCTCGGCCCCAGCGGGTGAAGGCCAATACTGGGAGCCAGATAAGGTTCAGCGCACTGGGTGTGCCGCTGGGAAAGAACAACAACTTGTCTGGGGGGCGGCTTGAGGTCTGTGAGGGTTCGTCTGCAACCAGCCGGCATCATGTTGTGCTGGCGACCAGCGGTAGGGTCAGCCTGCGCACGGGAGAACCGGAAGATTCCCTGTGCGCAGGCCGCTGATCAGATAAGTGAACGCACCCGTAGCTCTTTGGGCATGGAGAACGTGATGTTCTCGGGGCGCCCATCGAGCTCTTCAGCACCCGTGGCACCCCAGGCCTTGAGCTGGTCGATCACGCCCCGCACCAGCACTTCCGGGGCCGAAGCGCCGGCAGTTATACCGATCCGTGCCGCCTGGTCGAACCAGCCGCGTTGCATGTCCTCGGCACCATCGATGAGGTAGGCCGGGGTACCCATGCGCTCGGCCAACTCACGCAGGCGGTTGGAGTTGGAACTGTTGGGGCTGCCCACCACCAGCACCACGTCACACTCACCGGCCAGTTGCTTGACGGCGTCCTGGCGGTTCTGGGTGGCGTAGCAGATGTCGTCCTTGCGCGGGCCGCCGATGTTCGGGAAGCGCGTACGCAGGGCATCGATGACACGGCTGGTATCGTCCATAGACAGCGTGGTCTGGGTGACAAACGCCAGGTTGTCCGGGTCGCGCACTTGCAGTTGGGCCACATCGTCCTCGTCTTCGACCAGGTAGATGGCGCCGCCGTTGCTGGCGTCGTATTGCCCCATGGTGCCTTCGACTTCCGGGTGCCCTTCATGGCCGATCAGGATGCACTCGCGACCGTCACGGCTGTACTTGGCGACCTCGATATGCACCTTGGTCACCAGCGGGCAGGTGGCATCGAACACTTTCAGGCCGCGACCGGCGGCTTCCTGGCGCACGGCCTGGGAAACACCATGGGCACTGAAAATGACGATGACGTCGTCCGGTACCTGATCCAGTTCCTCGACGAAGATGGCGCCACGGCTGCGCAGGTCTTCCACCACGAACTTGTTGTGCACCACTTCATGGCGCACGTAGATCGGTGGGCCGAAGACTTCCAGCGCACGGTTGACGATCTCGATCGCCCGGTCGACCCCTGCGCAGAAACCGCGAGGGTTGGCGAGTTTGATTTGCATGCTCGGCTCCAGGCTTACAGGGCCTTCACCTCGAGGATCTCCACCTCGAAGGTAAGGGTCTTGCCTGCCAGTGGGTGATTGAAGTCGATGGTCACCTGGTTGTCATCGAACGCTTTGACCACACCGGGCAATTCGGTGTTGGCGGCATCGTTGAAAATGATCAGCAGCCCTTCGGACAATTCCATGCCCTCGAACTGGGACCGTGGCATGACCTGTACGTTCTGCGGGTTAGGCTGGCCGAAGGCATTCTCCGGGGCAACCACGACCGTGCGCTTGTCACCGGCCTTGAAGCCGAACAGTGCGGACTCGAAGCCCGGCAGCAGGTTGCCGTCGCCGACCTTGAAGGTGGCTGGGGCCTTGTCGAACGTGCTGTCGACGGTATCGCCGTTTTCCAGGTGCAGCGCGAAGTGCAGGGTAACTTCGGTGTTCTGGCCGATACGGGTGTCAGTCATGGACCGGATCCTCAGACTTCTTGCTCTTGAACATATCCAGCGCCAGCATCACCGCACCAACGGTGATGGCACTGTCGGCCACATTGAAGGCCGGGAAGTGATGAACGTTCTTCCAGTGCACCAGGATGAAATCCACCACATGGCCCAGCACGATGCGGTCGTACAGGTTGCCCAGCGCGCCACCGAGCACCAGTGCCAGCGCCACGGCCAGCCAGGTCTCGTTGCGCCCCAGGCGCTTGAGCCAGACCACCAGCACGGCGCTGACCACCACGGCGATCAGGGCGAACAGCCAGCGCTGCCAGCCAGAGCTGTCGGCCAGGAAGCTGAACGCCGCGCCGGTGTTGTAGGCAAGGGTCCAGCTGAAGTAGTCAGGAATGACCACGATCTGCTGGTACATGCTCAGGGCGTTGTTGAAATACAGCTTGGTGGCCTGGTCAACGACCAGGACCAGCAGGCTGAGCCAGAGCCATGCAAGGCGCCCGAAGCGCCCCACTGCAGGGTTAGGCATAGTGGCGCACCTCACCGGAACCGCTCAGGTTGTCGACGCAACGGCTGCAGATTTCCGGGTGCTCCGGATGGCTGCCGACGTCGGCGCGGAAGTGCCAGCAGCGGCCGCACTTGGTGTGGCCAGACTTGACCACTTTCAGCTTGAGGCCTTCGACTTCGGTGGCCACGGCATCGGCCGGCGCCTGCGCGAACGGCACCACGCTGGCAGCGGAGGTGATGAGAACGAAGCGCAGCTCATCGCCCAGCTTGCCCAGGTCGGCGCTAAGGCCTTCTTCGGCGAACAAGGTGACTTCGGCCTGCAGGTTGCCACCGATGACCTTGGCGGCGCGCTGGTTTTCCAGCTCCTTGTTGACCGCAGCCTTGACCGCCATCACGCGGTCCCAGTAAGCGCGATCCAGCTCGGTGCCTTCGGGCAGCTCGGCCAGGCCCTGGTACCAGCCGTTGAGCATGACCGACTCGTTGCGCTCGCCCGGCAGGTACTGCCAGATTTCATCGGCGGTGAAGGCCAGGATCGGCGCGATCCAGCGCACCAGCGCTTCGCTGATGTGGTACAGCGCGGTCTGGCAGGAGCGACGTGCAACACTGTTGGCGCCGGTGGTGTACTGCCTGTCCTTGATGATGTCGAGGTAGAAGCCGCCCAGCTCCTGCACGCAGAAGTTGTGGATCTTCGAGTAGACATTCCAGAAGCGGTACTCGCTGTAGTGCTCTTCCAGCTCGCGCTGCAGCAGCAGGGTACGGTCCACTGCCCAGCGGTCCAGGGCCAGCATATCTTCCGGGGCCAGCAGATCGCGGGCCGGGTCGAAACCGGACAGGTTGGAAAGCAGGAAGCGTGCGGTGTTGCGGATACGGCGGTAGGCGTCGGCGCTGCGCTGCAGGATCTGCTCGGAAACGGCCATCTCACCCGAATAGTCGGTAGCCGAGACCCACAGGCGCAGGATGTCGGCACCCAGGGTGTTGTTGACTTTTTCCGGCTCGATGGTGTTGCCCAGCGACTTGGACATCTTGCGACCGCTTTCGTCCACGGTGAAGCCGTGGGTCAGCAGTTCGCGATACGGCGCGTGGTTGTCGATGGCGCAACCGGTCAGCAACGAGGAATGGAACCAGCCACGGTGCTGGTCGGAGCCTTCCAGGTACAGGTCCGCACGCGGGCCGGTGGCGTGGCCGATGTCATGCGAGCCGCGCAATACGTGCCAGTGGGTGGTGCCAGAGTCGAACCACACGTCCAGGGTGTCGGTGATCTTGTCGTACTGGCCGGCTTCATCACCGAGCAGTTCGGCAGCGTCCAGCTTGAACCAGGCCTCGATACCTTCCTGCTCGACACGCTTGGCCACCGCTTCCATCAGTTCGACGGTGCGCGGGTGCAGTTCACCGGTCTGCTTGTGCAGGAAGAACGGGATCGGCACACCCCAGTTGCGCTGACGCGAGATGCACCAGTCCGGGCGGTTGGCGATCATCGAGTGCAGGCGCGCCTGGCCCCAGGCCGGGACGAACTGGGTGTCTTCGATGGCTTTGAGCGCGCGCTCACGCAGCGGCTCGCCGGTGTTGGGCTGCTTGTCCATGCCCACGAACCACTGCGCGGTGGCGCGGTAGATCAGCGGGGTCTTGTGGCGCCAGCAGTGCATGTAGCTGTGGCTGATGGTTTCGGTATGCATCAGCGCACCGACTTCGCTCAGCTTCTCGACGATGGCCGGGTTGGCCTTCCAGATGAACTGGCCGCCAAAGAATTCCAGCGACTCGACGTACACACCGTTGCTCTGCACCGGCGTGAGGATGTCGTCGTTGACCATGCCGTAGCGCTTGCAGGTGACAAAGTCGTCTTCACCGTAGGCTGGCGCGGAGTGGACCACACCGGTACCTGCTCCCAGCTCGACATAGTCGGCCAGGTATATCGGCGACAGACGGTCGTAGAAGGGGTGGCGGAAGTTGACCAGCTCCAGGGCCGAGCCTTGGGCGGTGGCGATGACCGAGCCTTCCAGGTCGTAGCGCTTGAGGCACGACTCGACCAGCTCTTCGGCCAGCACCAGCAGACGCTCGCCGGTATCGACCAGCGCGTACTTGAACTCCGGGTGGATGTTCAGCGCCTGGTTGGCGGGGATGGTCCACGGGGTGGTGGTCCAGATCACGATGGCAGCGGGCTTGGCCAAGGCCGGCAGGCCGAAGGCGGCAGCCAGTTTGTCGGCGTCGGCGACCGGGAAGGCCACATCGATGGTTTGCGACTTCTTGTCGGCGTATTCGACCTCGGCTTCTGCGAGCGCGGAGCCGCAATCGAAGCACCAGTTCACTGGCTTGAGGCCCTTGAAAACGAAGCCCTGCTTGACCATTTCGGCCAAGGCACGGATTTCACCGGCCTCGTTGGCGAAGTTCATGGTCTTGTACGGGTTGTCCCAGTCGCCCAGTACACCCAGGCGGATGAACTCGGTCTTCTGCCCTTCGATCTGTTCGGCAGCGTATTCGCGGCACAGCTCACGGGTGCGGTCGGCGGTCAGGTGCTTGCCGTGGGTGACTTCGACCTTGTGTTCGATCGGCAGGCCGTGGCAGTCCCAACCCGGCACGTAAGGCGCGTCGAAGCCCGAGAGGGTCTTGGAGCGGACGATCATGTCCTTGAGAATCTTGTTCAGCGCATGACCGATGTGAATCTTGCCGTTGGCATAGGGCGGGCCGTCGTGCAGGACGAACTTCGGACGATCCTTGCCAATTTCGCGCAGCTTCTGGTACAGGCCAATGCTGTCCCAGCGCTGCAGGATCTGCGGTTCGCGCTGAGGCAGGCCGGCCTTCATGGGGAAGGCGGTGTCCGGAAGGTTTAGCGTGGCTTTGTAGTCGGTCATTTCAGGCTCTTCGTTAGCGGTTGAGCGTGCCAATGTGCACGTGCGGCGGCGATATCCGCATCGATCGCCGACTTCAGCGCCTCCAGGGAGGCGAATCGCTGCTCTTCACGCAGCTTGTGGTGGAATTCCACCGTCAGGCGCCGGCCATACAGATCGCCGGCATAATCCAGTAGATGAATTTCAAGGTGCGGGCGGCCGTCACCGGCCACGGTGGGGCGCACCCCGATATTGCCAACCCCGGGCCAGGCCTTGCCGTCGATTTCGATGCTGGCCAGGTAGACCCCGGACAACGGCACACGACGCCGCTTGAGCTGGATGTTGGCGGTGGGCGTGCCGAGCTGGCGGGCCAGCTTCTGGCCGTGCAATACGCGCCCGGTAATGCTGTAAGGGCGGCCCAGCAAGTGCTCGGCGAGCTCGAAATTGCCTTCGGACAACGCCTGGCGCACCTCGGTGCTGCTGACCCGCAAGCCGTCCTGGATCACCGTGTTGGCGGCCTCGACGGTGAAGCCGTACTGCTTGCCGGCTTCGACCAGGAAGGTGAAATCGCCCGCGCGGTCGCAGCCAAAGCGGAAGTCGTCGCCCACTTCTAGGTGGCGCACGCCCAGGCCGTCGACCAGGATCGCCTTGACGAATTCGTCGGCGCTGAGTTGGCTCAGGCGCTGGTTGAACGCCAGGCACAAGACCCTGTCGATACCTTCGCCAGCCAACAGCTCGATTTTGTCGCGCAGGCGCGCCAGGCGAGCCGGCGCGGTGTCCGCAGCGAAGTACTCGCGCGGCTGCGGCTCGAAGATCACCACGCACGTAGGCAGGCCAAGCACTTGGCCACGCTCGCGCAGACGCGCCAGGATCGCCTGGTGGCCGCGGTGAACCCCGTCGAAGTTGCCAATGGTGGCGACACAGCCCCGGTGCTCGGGGCGCAGGTTGTGAAGACCTCGAACCAGCTGCATAACGCGCTTCTTGCTCATAAAGTGGCCGATTATAACCACACCCGGGCGCTGGTGACAGGCAGCAGCGCCTGGGTGCGGCGTGGAAAACGAAAAACCGACGCCTGACCCGCCTTGTAGCTCAGTGCAGGGCCTTACGGGCGAAATGCCGGGGCCTGAAGCCGCAGAGGTAAAGGCAACCGAAATAGGTCACGATGCCGGCCGTGATCAGTGCCCCAAGGCGGACGAAACGCTCGAACATGTTGCCTTGCTCCCACGCAGGCAGGTAATGCATGCCCACCAGCAGTACGGCCACCATCAGCGCCACCGCCAGCACCAGCTTGAGCAGGAACAGCGTCCAGCCCGGCTGCGGTTGGAACAGCTGCTGGCTGCGCAGCTTCCAGAACAGCAGGCCCGCATTCAGGCAGGCACCCAAGCTGATCGCCAAAGCCAGGCCGGCGTGCTGCAGCGGGCCGACCAGGGCCAGGTTGAACAGTTGGGTGCAGATGAGGGTGAAGATCGCGATCCGCACGGGTGTACGAATATTCTGCTGCGCATAGAAGCCCGGTGCCAGCACCTTGACCAGAATGATCGCCAGCAGGCCTACCGAATAGGCGATCAATGCCCGCTGGGTCATCGCCGCGTCGTAGGCGCTGAACTTGCCGTACTGGAACAAGGCAACGGTCAGCGGCTCGGCGAGTATCGCCAGGGCCAGCGTGCAGGGGAGCACGAGCAGGAAGCACAGGCGCAGGCCCCAGTCGAGAATCCGCGAATACTCCTCGCGATCCTTGTTGGCGTAGGTCTTGGCCAGGGTCGGCAGCAAAATGGTGCCAAGGGCCACGCCAAGTACGCCCGAGGGCAGCTCCATGAGGCGGTCGGCGTAGTACATCCAGGACACCGATCCGGCCACCAGGAAAGAGGCGAAGATGGTGTTGATGATCAACGAAATCTGGCTGACCGAAACACCGAGGATGGCCGGCAGCATCTGTTTGAGCACACGCCACACGCCTGTGTCACGCAGGTTCAGGCGCGGCAGCACGAGCATGCCGATTTTCTTGAGTGCCGGCAGCTGGTACAGCAACTGCGCCAGGCCACCGGCCAGCACGCCCCAGGCCAGCGCCATGATGGGCGGGTCGAAATACGGCGTGAGCAGCAGGGCGAAGATGATCATCGCCACGTTGAGCAGGGTCGGCGTGAAGGCCGGGACCGAGAAACGGTTCCAGGTATTGAGGATCGCGCCGACCAGTGACGACAGTGAGATCAGCAATATATAAGGAAAGGTCACCCGCAGCAGGTCGGTGGTCAGCTGGTATTTCTCGGCATTGTCCACAAACCCGGGGGCGGTAGCCCAGACCACCCAGGGTGCCGCTAGCACGCCAATCACCGTCACCAGGGCCAGGACCAGCGTCAGCAGGCCGCTGACATAGGCGATGAAAGTGCGCGTCGCCTCCTCGCCCTGCTGGGTCTTGTATTCGGCAAGGATTGGTACGAACGCCTGGGAAAAGGCCCCCTCGGCAAAAATCCGCCGCAGCAGGTTGGGCAGCTTGAAGGCGATGAAAAAGGCGTCGGTAGCGATGCCGGCGCCGAAGACACGGGCCAGGATGGTGTCACGCACGAACCCCAGCACCCGGGAAATCATGGTGATGGAGCTGACTGCAGCCAGGGATTTGAGCAGGTTCATCGAAAAGATTCACGCCAAGGGCAGAGGACGCTGCCAGACAGCGTCCGAATGTGCGATACTCCCGCGCCTTCGCAGGGGAGCCAAAAATTCCCGAGTTTACAGGTCGTGCAGCAGAAAGGAATATTTCCCTCCTGTTGGTGCACCGCTCGGCGGAACCCTGCAGGTGGCCTTGACATCCGCTCAACTGATCGGCATGATTCGCGGCCTATTTTGTTTGCTATTTACCTAAAGTCTTTCGAGGAGCTCGACGGTGGCCAACACACCTTCCGCCAAGAAACGTGCAAAACAGGCTGAGAAGCGTCGCAGCCACAACGCCAGCCTGCGTTCCATGGTCCGCACCTACATCAAGAATGTAGTCAAAGCCATCGACGCAAAAGACGCCGAAAAAGCGCAAGCCGCTTACGTTCTGGCTGTACCTGTAATCGACCGTATGGCCGACAAAGGTATCATCCACAAGAACAAAGCTGCTCGCCACAAAGGCCGTCTGAATGGCCACATCAAGGCGCTGAAAGAAGCTGCAGCTGCCTAAGCGACGCTTGTCGAAAAACCGACCCTAGGGTCGGTTTTTTATTGCCTGCGATTTGGTGATGCTTGTGTCGCCTGTTGTGGCCTCATCGCCGGCAAGCCGGCTCCCACAGGGATTTGCGCCGAGCTTTAGAAATGGGTAAGACCGTTGCTTGCTCAGGTAAAGCCCAGACCTGAAGAACTGCACGGTCGAGGTGGGAGCCGGCTTGCCGGCGACGGGCTGCGCAACAGCCCCCATAACGGAGCTGCACGCTCGTCGGGATCAGCGAGCATCTGGGTCCGCTTTGCGGCCCATCGCCGGCAAGCCCGGCTCCCACATGGACTGCGCCGGCTTTTAGAAAGTGGGCAAAACGGTTGCTTCATTCAATCAATGAGGGCCGCAGCGCGGCCCCTTCCCTACTTGGCGATCTGAATCTTCGGGGCCCACTGTAGCCAGGCGTCCTCAGGCTTGTCGAACAAGGCAAAGGTCTGCTGCGGCCGCGCCGGATTGCCCATCTGCTCGCCATCGGGCGTGGCGAAGGCAATCCCACCGTCGATGAGGGTCTCCAGCGACTCGGTGCGTACCGTGGCGCCTTTGAACAGGCCCCAATCGAAACCGAAACCGCTGCTATTCCAGAACCGGCTGCCACCGCGCACCAGTGCGGCATAGCGCGGCTCGATCAGGATGTGAATGAGCACGCGGTCGGCCGTCTGCCCCAATTCGAAGCCCGTTACCTTACCCACCGCGACCTCGCGGTAGGTCACCGGCACGCCCGGCTTGATCGACCCCCTGCGCGGCGCGCTAAGCGTCAAAGGCAGGCCGACTTCCACCCCGGTGACCTCAGGCGCGTCAGCCAAGGCGATGAAATCACGCTGCGGGCCTTTGTCCTTCACAGCCGGCTGCACTTCCAGGTACTGCCCGCCAATCAGGGTATCGAGGTTTTCGGTACGCACCAGGCCAAGGGCCGGTTTGACCACCCAGAACTGCGTGCCAGCACGGGCGATGCGGTCTGCCGCTTCGGTGATACGTGCGCGCAGCAACACAGCCTGCAGGTCCTTGGTCAGGTCGACACTCTCGATACTGCCAACATCCAGGCCACGGAAACGGATGGGCGTGCCCGGCTTGAGGCCGTCAGCACGATCTACACGGATGGTAATCAGGGTGCCGGCACGGTTTACCGCCTCCTGGCTCTCATGCAGGCGGAACCTTGGAATATGACGTTTGAGCGGTACGTTCGGCGTTGGCGTGTCAAAGGCGATACCACCAGCCATCAGGGTCTGCAGCGACTCACTCTTTATCTTGATGCCCGACAGGCCACCGGTGAGGGTGATGCCACTGACGTTCCAGAAGCGAGAAGAGCCATTGACCAGGTTCTCGTACTCTTTTTCGATGTGCACTCCGATCAGGATGCGGCTGCTGTTGCGGGCAAACTGGTAGCTCTGCACGCTACCCACCTTGACCTGGCGATACATCACCGGGCTGCCGACCTCCAGCGAGCCCAGCGTATCGGCGAACAGCACCATGTGCAGCCCAGGCGCCTTGAGGTCCAGCGGCGGTGCCTTGGCCCTTGCTTCGAACTCGCGCTGCGGGGCGGCCCCCTTTTCACCGGGGCGGATGGCAATGTAGTTACCCTTCACCAAGGCCTCCAGGCCTGTGATACCCGCCAGGGAAATGGAAGGCTTGACCACCCAGAACTGCGTGCCATCGACGAGATAGTCTTCGGTCAGGGGGTCCAGGGTCAGTTCAGCCATTGCGCTGCCGAGGTTGTCCTCCATCTTCAGGGCCTTCAGCGAACCGACTTGAATACCTTTGTACATGACCGGGGTGCGCCCCGCCTGCAGGCCCTCATAGTCGCTCAGCTTGACCTTCACACGGATACCCGCCTGGGCGGCATCGAAGTCTTCGTACAAGCGGAACGGCAGGCTCGGGTCGGTTGGCGGGCTATCCTTGCGGTGCTCCGGCGTAGCGAAGGCGATGCCACCCGCAACGATGCTGGAGAGGGACTCGCTGCGTACCTTTACCCCCGACAGCCCGGCATCGATGCTGATGCCGCTGGCATTCCAGAAGCGCGTATGTTTGCGCACCAGGCTGGCATAAGCCGGCTCGATGAACACTTTGACCTCGACCGTGCTCTGGTCCTCTGACAGGCGATAGCTCTTTACCCGGCCAACCTGGATCTGCTTGTAGAATATAGGGCTGTCACGGTTGAGCGAGCCCAGGCGGTCTGCTTTGAGCGTAAGGTGCAGGCCCGGTTCGCTGTCCGAAAGCGGTGGCGCCACCTTCAATGCCTTGAAGCGCTTGGTTCGCTCACCTTCACCCGGGCTGACGGCAATGTAATTGCCTGACACCAAGGTCTCCAGACCCGAGATACCTGCGAGCGTGACACTGGGCTTGACCAGCCAGAAGCGTGTGCCCTTGGTCAGGTGAGGCTCTGCATCTTTGTTCATCTCGATGGTGGCGATGACACCTTGGTTTTCACCCTCGGCATCGAGCACCAGGCTTTTGACCTTGCCCACAGGCATGCCTTTGTAGATGACTTCGGTTTTGTTGGCGACGATACCCTCACCGCTCTCGAAACGAACTTCGATCTCTACACCCGCATCACGGTAGGCCTGCCAGGCCAGCCACCCTCCAATCATCAAAGCGATCAGCGGCAGAATCCAGATGGCCGACCAGTTGGAGGCGGGCCGGGTTTTAGCCGTTGGCATGTCACTCATGGTCGTCATCCGACTCCGTGTTATCCCAAATCAGTCGGGGATCGAAAGTTAAAGCAGCGAGCATCGTGAGAATCACCACAGTAGCGAAGGCGACAGCGCCCAAGTTGGCTTCGACACTGGCAATACGGCCGAAATTCACCACCGCCACCAAGATGGCGATGACGAAGATGTCCAGCATTGACCAGCGTCCTATGAACTCGATGAACCGATACATCAAAATGCGTTGCCGCGCTGACAACGGCTGGCGGCGCTGCACCGAATACAACAACAAACCGATGCCCACCAGTTTGAAGGTGGGCACCAGAATACTGGCAATGAACACCACTGCGGCAATGGGCACCATGCCATGCTTGAGCAGCGTAATGACGCCGGACATGATCGTGTCCGGGCTGCCCTGCCCCAATGTACTGACAGTCATGATCGGCAGCACGTTGGCAGGTATGTAGAGGATCGAGGCAGCGATGAGCAGCGCCCAGGTACGGACGATACTGTTGGGCCGACGCGCATGCACAATCGCGCCGCAGCGCGTGCAGGCCTGCGACTTGCTCTCGGGATCCTGTCGATTCAGTTCATGACACTCATTGCAGACCACAATGCCCGCATCAATCGCCCGCATGCAGATCCTCCCCCGACAGCGCACTCCAGATCTGGTGTGGAGACATCACCACTTCAAGCCAAACCTGGATCAGCAACAGGCTGATGAAGCAAAACAACCCTAGCCCTATGGTCAGCTCGGCAAGGTCGACCAGTTTCACGATGGCGACCAGCACGCCCATGAAGTAGACCTCAAGCATGCCCCAGTCTCGCAAATGATGATAAATGCGATAAATCAGCAGCCCATAGCTACGCCCAACGTTCAGGCGGATGCTCAGTAGCACCAAGAGCTGGCACATCAGTTTGAGAAATGGAACCGCCATGCTGCACAGGAACACCACGACAGCGACACCGCGCATTTCGGAGTTGTACAAGCCCAGCACGCCACTCCACACCGTGTCGTCTGACGTCTGGCCAAGCAGGTGCAACTGCATGATCGGCAGGAAGTTGGCAGGCACGAACAGCAACAGCGCGGTCAGCGCCAGTGCCAGGCTGCGGTTGACTACGTTGTGCCGGTGAGCGTACAGCTCATAACCACAGCGGGGGCACTGGGCCTTCTCATTGTGTTGCAGTTGGGGCTTGCGCATCAGCAGGTCGCATTCATGGCACGCGACCAACTCGTCCAGCGGCAACTGCTCTAGCGCTTGAGTTTCGACTGGGTTGGGCATCTCGAGGTTCTGAATAGATACGTGGGCTCTATTCTAGTGATACAGCTCGAAATGTGGGAGCCGACTTTCGAGCAACAGAGCCGGAAAGACAAAACCCCTACCTGCTCGCGCAGATAGGGGTTTTGCGAAATGAATCTTGACGATGACCTACTCTCACATGGGGAAACCCCACACTACCATCGGCGATGCATCGTTTCACTACTGAGTTCGGGATGGGATCAGGTGGTTCCAATGCTCTATGGTCGTCAAGAAATTCTGTAGCCAGAATGTCCAGATGGACAGCCCAGCGAATCCGGATATGCGATATTTGTGGTTCGTTGCGAACTTTCGGTTCGTATCATCTTCACCACCACAATCTGCAGCAGCAAATTGCTTGGGTGTTATATGGTCAAGCCTCACGGGCAATTAGTATTGGTTAGCTCAACGCCTCACAGCGCTTACACACCCAACCTATCAACGTCGTAGTCTTCGACGGCCCTTTAGGGGATTCAAGATCCCAGTGAGATCTCATCTTGAGGCAAGTTTCCCGCTTAGATGCTTTCAGCGGTTATCTCTTCCGAACATAGCTACCCGGCAATGCCACTGGCGTGACAACCGGAACACCAGAGGTTCGTCCACTCCGGTCCTCTCGTACTAGGAGCAGCCCCTCTCAAATCTCAAACGTCCACGGCAGATAGGGACCGAACTGTCTCACGACGTTCTAAACCCAGCTCGCGTACCACTTTAAATGGCGAACAGCCATACCCTTGGGACCGGCTTCAGCCCCAGGATGTGATGAGCCGACATCGAGGTGCCAAACACCGCCGTCGATATGAACTCTTGGGCGGTATCAGCCTGTTATCCCCGGAGTACCTTTTATCCGTTGAGCGATGGCCCTTCCATACAGAACCACCGGATCACTAAGACCTACTTTCGTACCTGCTCGACGTGTTTGTCTCGCAGTCAAGCGCGCTTTTGCCTTTATACTCTACGACCGATTTCCGACCGGTCTGAGCGCACCTTCGTACTCCTCCGTTACTCTTTGGGAGGAGACCGCCCCAGTCAAACTACCCACCATACACTGTCCTCGATCCGGATAACGGACCTGAGTTAGAACCTCAAAGTTGCCAGGGTGGTATTTCAAGGATGGCTCCATGAGAACTGGCGTCCCCACTTCAAAGCCTCCCACCTATCCTACACAAGCAAATTCAAAGTCCAGTGCAAAGCTATAGTAAAGGTTCACGGGGTCTTTCCGTCTAGCCGCGGATACACTGCATCTTCACAGCGATTTCAATTTCACTGAGTCTCGGGTGGAGACAGCGCCGCCATCGTTACGCCATTCGTGCAGGTCGGAACTTACCCGACAAGGAATTTCGCTACCTTAGGACCGTTATAGTTACGGCCGCCGTTTACCGGGGCTTCGATCAAGAGCTTCGCTTGCGCTAACCCCATCAATTAACCTTCCGGCACCGGGCAGGCGTCACACCCTATACGTCCACTTTCGTGTTTGCAGAGTGCTGTGTTTTTAATAAACAGTCGCAGCGGCCTGGTATCTTCGACCGGCATGAGCTTACGGAGCAAGTCCTTCACCCTCACCGGCGCACCTTCTCCCGAAGTTACGGTGCCATTTTGCCTAGTTCCTTCACCCGAGTTCTCTCAAGCGCCTTGGTATTCTCTACCTAACCACCTGTGTCGGTTTGGGGTACGGTTCCCAGTTATCTGAAGCTTAGGAGCTTTTCTTGGAAGCATGGCATCAACCACTTCGTCGCCTAAAGGCAACTCGTCATCAGCTCTCGGCCTTGAGATCCCGGATTTGCCTAAGATCTCAGCCTACCACCTTAAACTTGGACAACCAACGCCAAGCTGGCCTAGCCTTCTCCGTCCCTCCATCGCAATAACTGGAAGTACAGGAATATTAACCTGTTTTCCATCGACTACGCTTTTCAGCCTCGCCTTAGGGACCGACTAACCCTGCGTCGATTAACGTTGCGCAGGAAACCTTGGTCTTTCGGCGTGCGAGTTTTTCACTCGCATTGTCGTTACTCATGTCAGCATTCGCACTTCTGATACCTCCAGCAAGCTTCTCAACTCACCTTCACAGGCTTACAGAACGCTCCTCTACCGCATCACCAGAGGTGATACCCGTAGCTTCGGTGCATGGTTTGAGCCCCGTTACATCTTCCGCGCAGGCCGACTCGACTAGTGAGCTATTACGCTTTCTTTAAAGGGTGGCTGCTTCTAAGCCAACCTCCTAGCTGTCTAAGCCTTCCCACATCGTTTCCCACTTAACCATGACTTTGGGACCTTAGCTGACGGTCTGGGTTGTTTCCCTTTTCACGACGGACGTTAGCACCCGCCGTGTGTCTCCCATGCTCGGCACTTGTAGGTATTCGGAGTTTGCATCGGTTTGGTAAGTCGGGATGACCCCCTAGCCGAAACAGTGCTCTACCCCCTACAGTGATACATGAGGCGCTACCTAAATAGCTTTCGAGGAGAACCAGCTATCTCCGAGCTTGATTAGCCTTTCACTCCGATCCACAGGTCATCCGCTAACTTTTCAACGGTAGTCGGTTCGGTCCTCCAGTCAGTGTTACCTAACCTTCAACCTGCCCATGGATAGATCGCCCGGTTTCGGGTCTATACCCAGCGACTAAACGCCCTATTAAGACTCGCTTTCGCTACGCCTCCCCTATTCGGTTAAGCTCGCCACTGAATATAAGTCGCTGACCCATTATACAAAAGGTACGCAGTCACCTAACAAAGTAGGCTCCCACTGCTTGTACGCATACGGTTTCAGGTTCTATTTCACTCCCCTCTCCGGGGTTCTTTTCGCCTTTCCCTCACGGTACTGGTTCACTATCGGTCAGTCAGTAGTATTTAGCCTTGGAGGATGGTCCCCCCATGTTCAGACAAAGTTTCTCGTGCTCCGTCCTACTCGATTTCATTGATAAGAGATTTTCGTGTACGGGGCTATCACCCACTATGGCCGCACTTTCCAGAGCGTTCCACTAATCTCAAATCAACTTAAGGGCTGGTCCCCGTTCGCTCGCCACTACTAAGGGAATCTCGGTTGATTTCTTTTCCTCAGGGTACTTAGATGTTTCAGTTCCCCTGGTTCGCCTCTTGCACCTATGTATTCAGTACAAGATACTCAGCTTATGCTGAGTGGGTTCCCCCATTCAGAGATCTCTGGATCACAGTCTGTTTGCCGACTCCCCAAAGCTTATCGCAGGCTACCACGTCTTTCATCGCCTCTGACTGCCAAGGCATCCACCGTATGCGCTTCTTCACTTGACCATATAACCCCAAGCAATCTGGTTATACTGTGAAGACGACATTCGCCGAAAATTCGCATGTTGCTCTTTCGAGCAGAACTCACAAATTTTACCTTAGCCTGATCCACCAGCAGTGAAACTGGTGTTCAGTCTATTTCTATCACATATCCGAATTTTTAAAGAACGATCTGACAAAAGCCAGAAATCAACATTCATCACCGAATGTTCATTTCTAAGTTCTGAAAGCTGTACAACCTGAAAGAGTGGTGGAGCCAAGCGGGATCGAACCGCTGACCTCCTGCGTGCAAGGCAGGCGCTCTCCCAGCTGAGCTATGGCCCCGTATTTTCTAGGCCGCACCAAGTAATTGGTAGGTCTGGGCAGATTTGAACTGCCGACCTCACCCTTATCAGGGGTGCGCTCTAACCAACTGAGCTACAGACCTATAACAGGGTCGCGTTACAGCATCGTCTTTATACAAAGAATCAAGCAATTCGTGTGGGAGCTCATCAGCAGGCTGATGTCGTCGATTAAGGAGGTGATCCAGCCGCAGGTTCCCCTACGGCTACCTTGTTACGACTTCACCCCAGTCATGAATCACACCGTGGTAACCGTCCTCCCGAAGGTTAGACTAGCTACTTCTGGTGCAACCCACTCCCATGGTGTGACGGGCGGTGTGTACAAGGCCCGGGAACGTATTCACCGCGACATTCTGATTCGCGATTACTAGCGATTCCGACTTCACGCAGTCGAGTTGCAGACTGCGATCCGGACTACGATCGGTTTTGTGAGATTAGCTCCACCTCGCGGCTTGGCAACCCTCTGTACCGACCATTGTAGCACGTGTGTAGCCCAGGCCGTAAGGGCCATGATGACTTGACGTCATCCCCACCTTCCTCCGGTTTGTCACCGGCAGTCTCCTTAGAGTGCCCACCATAACGTGCTGGTAACTAAGGACAAGGGTTGCGCTCGTTACGGGACTTAACCCAACATCTCACGACACGAGCTGACGACAGCCATGCAGCACCTGTGTCAGAGTTCCCGAAGGCACCAATCCATCTCTGGAAAGTTCTCTGCATGTCAAGGCCTGGTAAGGTTCTTCGCGTTGCTTCGAATTAAACCACATGCTCCACCGCTTGTGCGGGCCCCCGTCAATTCATTTGAGTTTTAACCTTGCGGCCGTACTCCCCAGGCGGTCAACTTAATGCGTTAGCTGCGCCACTAAAATCTCAAGGATTCCAACGGCTAGTTGACATCGTTTACGGCGTGGACTACCAGGGTATCTAATCCTGTTTGCTCCCCACGCTTTCGCACCTCAGTGTCAGTATCAGTCCAGGTGGTCGCCTTCGCCACTGGTGTTCCTTCCTATATCTACGCATTTCACCGCTACACAGGAAATTCCACCACCCTCTACCGTACTCTAGCTTGCCAGTTTTGGATGCAGTTCCCAGGTTGAGCCCGGGGCTTTCACATCCAACTTAACAAACCACCTACGCGCGCTTTACGCCCAGTAATTCCGATTAACGCTTGCACCCTCTGTATTACCGCGGCTGCTGGCACAGAGTTAGCCGGTGCTTATTCTGTCGGTAACGTCAAAACACTAACGTATTAGGTTAATGCCCTTCCTCCCAACTTAAAGTGCTTTACAATCCGAAGACCTTCTTCACACACGCGGCATGGCTGGATCAGGCTTTCGCCCATTGTCCAATATTCCCCACTGCTGCCTCCCGTAGGAGTCTGGACCGTGTCTCAGTTCCAGTGTGACTGATCATCCTCTCAGACCAGTTACGGATCGTCGCCTTGGTGAGCCATTACCCCACCAACTAGCTAATCCGACCTAGGCTCATCTGATAGCGCAAGGCCCGAAGGTCCCCTGCTTTCTCCCGTAGGACGTATGCGGTATTAGCGTTCCTTTCGAAACGTTGTCCCCCACTACCAGGCAGATTCCTAGGCATTACTCACCCGTCCGCCGCTGAATCAAGGAGCAAGCTCCCGTCATCCGCTCGACTTGCATGTGTTAGGCCTGCCGCCAGCGTTCAATCTGAGCCATGATCAAACTCTTCAGTTCAATACTGCTTGGGTTTTTAAGAAACCCTAAACTTGGCTCAGCAATCTCAAATGACTATGTGATTTCTCGCATGGTCACTTGTGATGCTGATAATCTTTTTGACTATCAGTCCGTACTCACAAGCACCCACACGAATTGCTTGATTCGATTTGTTAAAGAGCGTTTGGTTAAGAGCGTTTCGTCTCAACCGAGGCGCGCATTCTACGCTTTCCTCAGAGCCTGTCAAGCGTTTATTTTGAAGTTTTTTGCGAGAAACTCGTTTAGCTTCAAACACTTGGCTCGCTTCGATCTCTCGTAGCGGGAGGCGAATAATACAGCGTTTAAAAGCGCTGTCAACCACCATTTCAACCGCTATCGATCAGATGACCGAAGCACCTCCAGCACTACCTGGATTAAGCAACTCATTGAATTTCAAGGAGTTTCTCGTTCCGACTACGCTGGAAGTGGGGCGCATTATAAGGGGATTCGAGAACGCGTCAAGGCTTAATTCCAATAAACTTCACAATCGCTGCAAAACAAAGCGGGGAGGCCTGACGGCCTCCCCGCTGCGCTTCTCACGTCTTAAAGGCTAGGGAAGGCAAATTGCGACGCCTCGTGGCTCGCACGTTGCGGCCACCGCTGGGTAATCGCCTTGCGACGGGTATAGAAGCGTACGCCATCCGGCCCATAAGCATGCAGGTCGCCAAACAGCGAGCGCTTCCAGCCGCCAAAGCTGTGGTAGGCCACCGGCACCGGCAGCGGCACGTTCACGCCAACCATACCCACTTCGATCTCATCACAGAACAGGCGTGCCGCTTCACCATCACGGGTGAAGATGCAGGTCCCGTTACCATACTCGTGATCGTTGATCAGTTGCATGGCCTGCTCCAGGCTGTTCACGCGCACCACGCACAGCACTGGGCCGAAAATCTCTTCTTTATAGATGCGCATTTCTGGCGTCACCTTGTCGAACAGAGTGCCGCCCACGAAGTAGCCATCTTCATTACCCGCCACACGCAAACCACGGCCATCCACCACCAGCCTGGCGCCAGCAGCAACACCTTCATCGATGTAGCCCACTACCTTGTCACGGGCTGCGGCAGTCACCAGCGGCCCCATGTCCAGGCCACAAGAGGTGCCAGCACCGATCTTCAGCGCCTTGATCTGCGGCTCCAGCTTGGCGATCAGCGCATCGGCAACCTGGTCGCCCACACACACCGCCACCGAAATAGCCATGCAACGCTCGCCGCACGAACCGTAGGCCGCGCCCATCAGTGCGCTGACCGCGTTGTCCAGGTCGGCATCGGGCATCAGCACTGCATGGTTCTTCGCCCCGCCCAGTGCCTGGACGCGCTTGCCGCGCTTGGTACCTTCGGCATAAATGTACTCGGCGATCGGGGTCGAACCCACAAAGCTCAGCGCTTTAACTTCCGGCGCCTCGATCAGCGCGTCCACGGCTTCCTTGTCACCGTGCACCACGTTGAGGATGCCCTTGGGCAGGCCGGCCTCCAGCAGCAACTGGGCAATGTACAGGGTGGAACTTGGGTCACGCTCGGACGGCTTGAGGATAAAGGCGTTACCGCAAGCGATGGCCAACGGGTACATCCACAGGGGAACCATGGCCGGGAAGTTGAACGGCGTAATACCGGCGACCACACCCAGCGGCTGGAAGTCGGACCAGGCGTCGATGTTCGGGCCGACGTTACGGCTGTATTCACCCTTGAGCACCTCAGGTGCCGCACAGGCGAACTCGACGTTCTCGATACCGCGCTTCAGTTCGCCCGCAGCGTCTTCCAGTGTCTTGCCATGCTCTTCGCTGATCATCTGCGAGATGCGTGCCTCGTTCTGCTCCAGCAGCTGCTTGAAACGGAACATCACCTGGGCGCGCTTGGCCGGGGGGGTGTTGCGCCAGGCAGGGAAAGCTGCCTTGGCAGAGTCGATCGCTTCCTGCACGGTCGCGCGGCTGGCCAGTTCGACCTTGCGCACGGCCTGGCCGGTGGACGGGTTGAAGACATCGGCGGTGCGCTCGCCCTTGGAAACCAGCTCGCCGTGGATCAGGTGCTGAACAATGCTCATGCAAAACTCCAGATAAAGAAGGTTGATGCTGGCGCGCTAACAGCTCGCGCGCCTTACGTCAGAATCAGAAAGATCAGTCGATCTTGTTCAGCGCCTCACCGACCGCGTCGAACAGGCGGTCCAGTTCCTGCGGCTGGGTGTTGAAGGTTGGGCCGAACTGCAGGGTATCGCCGCCGAAGCGTACGTAGAAGCCGGCTTGCCACAGCTTCATCGCGGCTTCATACGGACGCACAATGGCATCGCCATCCCGGGCCGCGATCTGGATCGCGCCGGCCAAGCCGTAGTTGCGGATGTCGACGATGTTCTTGGTGCCCTTGACGCCGTGCAGCAGCTTCTCGAAGTGCGGTGCCAGTTCGGCGGCCGACTGCACCAGATTTTCCCTTTGCAGCAGATCGAGCGCGGCGATACCCGCAGCAGAGGCAACCGGGTGGGCCGAGTAGGTGTAGCCGTGGGGGAATTCCACAGCATATTCCGGGGTCGGCTGGTTCATGAAGGTCTGGTAGATCTCGCTGCTGGCGATCACTGCGCCCATCGGAATGGCGCCATTGGTGACCTGCTTGGCGATGCACATCAGGTCAGGGGTCACGCCAAAGGCCTCGGACCCGGTCATGGCGCCCATACGGCCGAAGCCGGTGATCACTTCGTCGAAGATCAGCAGAATATTGTGCTGGGTGCAGATTTCACGCAGGCGCTTCAGGTAGCCCTTAGGCGGCGGCAGAACACCCGCCGAACCTGCAAGCGGCTCGACAATCACAGCTGCGATGTTCGAAGCATCGTGCAGTTCGATCAGCTTGAGCATCTCATCTGCCAGGGCGATGCCGCCCTCTTCCGGCAGGCCTTTGGAGAAGGCATTGACCGGCAGCACAGTGTGCGGCAAATGGTCGACGTCCAGCAGTTGGCCAAACATCTTGCGGTTGCCGTTTACGCCACCCAGGCTGGTACCGGCGATGTTCACGCCATGGTAACCGCGGGCTCGGCCAATGATTTTGGTCTTGGTGGCCTGGCCCTTCAGGCGCCAGTAGGCACGGACCATCTTCAGCGCGGTATCGGCGCACTCGGAACCGGAGTTGGTATAGAAGACGTGATTCAGGTCGCCAGGGGTCAGCGCGGTGATCTTCTCGGCCAGCTGGAACGAAAGTGGATGACCGAATTGGAAAGCAGGCGAGTAATCCAGCGTTCCAAGCTGACGCGCCACCGCCTCGGTGATTTCCTTGCGGGTATGCCCGGCACCGCAGGTCCAAAGGCCCGACAAGGCATCGAAGATCCTGCGCCCTTTGTCATCGACCAGATAATTACCTTCGGCCGCCACGATCAGGCGTGGGTCGCGATGGAAATTGCGGTTGGCGGTGTAAGGCATCCAGTGCGCATCCAGCTTGAGCTGGCTTGCGATACCGGCAGGGGCGGTTTCGGGCATGTTCATCGGCGGTTCCTCGAAAAACGAATAGGCAACGATGGATGTTGTTGCAGCTAAATTCGCACGTGGATAAAGTCTGAAAAAGACTACTTTTCTAATCTTCAGGTAGCGCAAGACTAAACTTATGAGCCGACGCCCCGACCCACTCGCTCAAGTCAGCGATTTCGACATCCGCCTGCTGAAGATCTACCGCAGCGTAGTAGAGTGCGGCGGCTTCTCGGCTGCCGAAAACGTGCTTGGCATTGGCCGCTCAGCCATCAGCCAGCAGATGAACGACCTCGAACAGCGTTTGGGCCTGCGCCTGTGCCAGCGTGGCCGCGCCGGCTTTTCGCTGACCGAGGAAGGCCGCGAGGTCTACCATTCGGCGCTGCAACTGCTCAGCGCCCTGGAAACCTTCCGCACCGAAGTCAACGGCCTGCACCAGCACCTGCGCGGAGAACTGAACATCGGCCTGACCGATAACCTGGTGACCCTGCCGCACATGCGCATCACCCATGCATTGGCCGAGCTCAAGGATCGCGGCCCCGAGGTACGCATCCAGATCCGCATGATCGCCCCAAGCCAGGTCGAGCAGGGTGTGCTCGATGGCAGCCTGCATGTCGGCGTGGTGCCGCAAACCAGCCCGCTATCGGGCCTTGAGTACCAGCCGCTGTACAGCGAACGCTCGCTGCTCTATTGCGCGGTCGGCCACCCGCTGTTCTATGCCGACGATCAGCAGATCGACGAAGCCCGCCTCAACAGCCAGGAGGCGATCGCTCCGACCTTCCGTTTGCCCGCCGAAATCCAGGCGCTTTATCAGGCCCTGAACTGCACCGCCAGCGCGTCGGACCGTGAGGGCATGGCATTTCTGATCCTTACCGGCCGCTACATCGGCTACCTGCCCGACCACTACGCCACGTTCTGGGTCCAGCAAGGCCGGCTGCGCGCCCTCAAGCCCTCACAGCGCTTCTATGACCTGAGCCTGAGCTGGGTAACCCGCAAAGGGCGACGGCCGAATCTTGTGCTGGAAAGCTTCCTCGAGAGCCTGGCTGCGACACGCTGATGCCTGCTTGTGACGCTAATGCTTGTTACTTGAGCGCAGGAAGGTAATCTTGTCCGACATCCGTTGCCACAGACCTGTACGGAATCGTCCATGACCCTAGAAGTCCCTGCGCATCGCCTTTCCGCCTCGGGCAAGCCCGCCGGCCGCATCCGCCAGAAGAACGAACAGGCCATCATCCAGGCCGCCGAAGACGAATTCGCCCGCCATGGCTTCAAGGGCACAAGCATGAATACCATTGCGCTCAAAGCCGGCTTGCCCAAGGCCAATCTGCATTACTACTTCACCAACAAGCTCGGTCTGTACATTGCCGTGTTGAGCAACATCATCGAGCTCTGGGACAGCACCTTCAACGCCTTGAGCATCGATGACGATCCAGGCGTTGCGTTGAGCCATTACATCCGCACCAAGATGGAGTTCTCCCGGCGCAACCCGCAAGCTTCCCGGATATTCGCCATGGAGGTGATCAGCGGCGGCAGTTGTCTGACCGAGTACTTCAGCGCCGACTACCGCGAGTGGTTCCGTGGCCGGGCGGCGGTATTCGAGGCGTGGATCGCAGCAGGCAAGATGGACCCGGTAGACCCGGTTCATCTGATATTCCTGCTCTGGGGCAGCACCCAGCACTATGCCGACTTCGCCACCCAGATCTGCCAGGTTACCGGCCGCAGCCGCCTGACCAAGCAAGACATGGAAGATGCGAGCAACAACCTTATCCACATCATCCTCAAGGGGTGCGGCATCACGCCGAGTGCCTGACATCTACTTATGCCTTCTACCCTGCTCGACCTCTGCGAGTTTCGCGAGGAAATCCGCAAGAGCCGCTTCATCACCCTCGCCGGCCCGATATCCAGCGCCACCGAGGCGATGAGTTTCATCGAACGCCACAGCGACTTGGCTGCCACCCACAACTGCTGGGCCTGGAAGCTGGGCGGGCAGTATCGCAGCAGCGATGATGGCGAACCTGGCGGCACGGCCGGCAGGCCAATCCTGGCTGCCATAGAAGCCCAGGACTGTGACCAGGTCGTGGTATTGGTGATCCGCTGGTACGGGGGCATCCAGCTAGGCACCGGCGGCCTGGCCCGGGCTTATGGTGGCGGTGCCAACAAGTGCTTGCAGCAGGCGCCGAAAAGGCTGCTGGTGCAACGAAGCGAGTACAGCTGCAGCTGCAGCTTCAGCGAACTGGCCCTGGTCAAACTGCGCCTGGCCGAAGTCGACGGACTCGTGCTGGAAGAGCGGTTCACCGCCAATGGGGTGGACCTGCACATTGCGGTCGGCGAGGCGCACACCGGTGCGCTGCAACAGCAACTGGCCGACCTCAGCCGCGGGCGCATCCTCTTGGAAGCCCGCTGACCTTTGCCCACAACAACTGTGGGCCTGCCTGTGGATAAGCTTGGGGCACTCCGATGCAGGCCACGCCCTTCATGGCCTGCAGAGCATTGAGCATTTTTTGATCATAGTAGGATAAAAGGCTCGGTCGGCTGAGCCGTGGTGAGTTATCCCCAGTCATGCCCCCCCTATCACCAAGGCCGCCTGGCATCTTGCGCACATTAACTGTGGAACAGCCTGTGGATAACCCGTTAGCCAACAAGCGAAGCCCCCGGGCCCGCACGGCCAAACACTATTGATCATTTCTTGACCACGCGTGATGCGGCGCATGACGCCAGTCTGCAGTATGCTCAAATCCTTTTCCCTACCGCGACAGGAATGTACCTATGACGACTTCACGAACTGCCCTCATCATCGGTGCCTCCCGCGGGCTTGGCCTTGGCCTGGTGCAGCGCCTTCACGAAGACGGCTGGAACATCACGGCCACGGTGCGTGACCCGCAAAAACCCAGCGCTCTTGATAACGTGCCAGGGGTACGCGTCGAACAGCTGGAAATGAACGACACCGCACAGCTCGATGGCCTGAAGGAGAGCCTGCAAGGCGAGGTGTTCGACCTGGTGTTCATCAATGCCGGCGTCATGGGGCCGCTACCGCAGGACCCGGAAACCGTACAGCGCAATGAAATCGGCGACCTGTTCATGACCAACGCCGTGGCGCCGATCCGCGTTGCCCGGCGCCTTGCCGGCCAAGTGCGTGAAGGCTCGGGCGTGTTAGCGTTCATGAGCTCGATCCTGGGTAGCGTGACCATCCCCGACGGTGGCGAGATTTGCCTGTACAAGGCGAGCAAGGCTGCGCTGAACTCGATGATCAACAGCCTCGTGGTCGACCTGCAGCGGCCTGACCTTTGCGTATTGGCCATGCACCCGGGTTGGGTCAAGACCGACATGGGCGGCGAGAACGCCGAAATCGACGTGCCCACCAGTACCCGGGGCATGCTCGAACAGATCAAGGCGCAAAGTGGCAACGGCGGGCTGCGCTTCATCAACTACAAAGGCGAATCGCTCGTCTGGTGAGTCGGACCTGATCGGTGGTTGAGACAATGCAAGGCCAGGCCGGGCGCAATACCCGGCCTGGCCCTGTAGAATGGCGGCAACCGTACCTGATTTGAGAACACCCACTATGTATGAATGGTTGAACGCCCTGCCCAAGGCTGAACTGCACCTGCACCTGGAAGGCTCACTGGAGCCGGAGTTGCTGTTCGCCCTGGCCGAGCGCAACAAGATCGCCCTGCCCTGGAACGACGTCGAAGCCCTGCGTAGCGCTTACGCCTTCAACAATTTGCAGGAATTCCTCGACCTGTATTACCAGGGTGCAGACGTGCTGCGCAGCGAGCAGGACTTCTATGACCTGACCTGGGCCTACCTGCTGCGCTGCAAGGCGCAGAACGTCATCCACACCGAGCCGTTCTTCGACCCGCAGACCCACACCGACCGCGGCATCCCGTTCGAGGTAGTGCTCAATGGTATCAACCAGGCACTCAAGGATGGTCGCGAGCAACTGGGTATCAGCAGCGGCCTCATCCTCAGCTTCCTGCGCCACCTGAGCGAAGAAGAAGCACAGAAAACCTTGGACCAGGCCCTACCGTTCCGCGACGCGTTCATCGCGGTCGGCCTGGACAGCTCCGAAAAAGGCCACCCGCCGAGCAAGTTCCAGCGCGTCTTCGACCGAGCTCGCAGCGAAGGCTTCGTCGCCGTGGCCCACGCTGGCGAGGAAGGCCCACCCGAATACATCTGGGAAGCCCTCGACCTGCTGAAGATCAAGCGCATCGACCATGGCGTGCGCGCCATAGAAGACGAACGCCTGATGCAACGCATCATCGACGAGCAGATCCCACTCACCGTGTGCCCGTTGTCCAATACCAAACTCTGTGTGTTCGATCACATGAGCCAGCACAACATCCTCGACATGCTCGAGCGCGGCGTGAAGGTGACCGTGAACTCGGATGACCCCGCTTACTTCGGCGGGTATGTCACCGAAAACTTCCACGCCTTGCACACCCACCTGGGCATGACTGAAGACCAGGCCCGCCGCCTCGCGCAGAACAGCCTGGACGCACGCTTGGTGTGACCGGGCAAGGCGTTGCAGCTACCCCACTTGCAACGCTGGAACGCGGGCAATGCGATTGATCTGCTGAATCCCCAGTGCCGATATCTGCAATGCCCGCGTGTTCTCCGCCTCACGTATCCATCCCGACTGCAGGAACAACGTGAGCAAGGCCTGCCCCAGGCTGCCGCCAAGATGAGGCCCCTGGTCGCTCCACTCATTACAGTGGCAGATCACGCAACCGCGCTGCTGCTGAGGCGCCAGTGCATCGATATAGACGCCGATGCCAGCCAACTGCGCCCGGCCCTCCTCACTGACCATCATCTGGTGCACGCTGCCCTCCAGCCAGCCTGCTACCACCAACCGATGATAGAGCTCACCGGCCAGCTCGCCGCCCAGGTGATCACCGCAACGACGGGCCCGGCGCGTCGACATCGGCATTGGCAACGGCTTGGCCTGCACGCCCCTTTCGGTACCCAGCTGCACGCTGGCCAAGGCTTCCACGGCCGCCCCCACTTGTGGCGTCGCCAGCCGGAAGTAACGCTTGCGACCGCGCGCTTCAAGCCTGAGCAGGCCTGCCGACGACAGCAATGACAAGTGGGCGCAGGCCGAGGAGGACGTCAACCCAGCCATCATCGCCAGCTCATCGGTCGGCCGCGGCGTGCCATCGATCAACGCCCACAACATGGCGCTTCGCTTGGGGTCGGCCATCAGGCCGGCAATCTGACTGATACTGCTGACTGTATTCATGTCCCTTCAACTCCCTGCAAGATCCGAATTCCAATGGCCAACATTGGTAACGCCGATGGCCCCCTAGCTGCTACCGGCCTGGCACCGGGGTCAGTATAAGCCGCATGAACGGCCCGTCCGGCAGCCGCGCAGGCAGCCCAGGGGAGTCAAAGAGAGATGGGTAGGGCAACCCTTGACCGATTGGAATAGGCCAATGGCCCCGCGTCAGTTTTAGGTGACAGGCATCAGGCCGCGAAATAGAAGGGAAGAAACGACGCACGAGGAACAATGGCCCCGCGCGGGCAGAGACTCTGCCGACAGCGCCGTTCCATAAATAGCGCAAACAAAAGTGAAGGTTCTACACCCTCCAGCCATTGCATCTGGAAGCGTCTGACGCCCCTGCCGGAAAATGCCCTGACCGCCAGTCAGGACGCCCACTCATACCCTCGCACCCCGTAACCGCAGCGCTACACTTGAGCCGCTCTCCCCACCCTTCGGAGGTATGCCGCGATGGAGATTATCGTCAGTGCGTCTAACCGTAACCCCAACTGCCCCTGGGAAGTCAGGCTTGACCAGCATGTGGTGAGCTTTCGCAGCGAAGCAGAAGCACGCGCCTTCGTCGTCACACTGGAAGCTCGTCTGCGCGCGCCTCACCCACTCAAGCCGCAGGCGTGGCCTGCAAGCGCCGGGTCAACAGCGCAACACTGACCACCAGCGCCCCGCACAGGCTGATTACCAACGCCATAGGCACTGCACTGCCATCGTGCAGCAGGCTGACCAGCGCCGCCGCGCCTGCGGCGACGCTGAATTGCAGGCAGCCCATCAAGGCCGAGGCGCTACCGGCGCGTGCGCCCTGCCCGCTCATGGCGCACGCCGAAGCATTGGGGATGATGCAACCCAGGCTGGCGATGCAGATGAACAGCGGCACCAGCAATGGCCATAGTTCAGCTGGGCGCAGCGCTGCCACTCCGAGCAACGCCAGCCCCGCAGCCAGGTACAGCCATACTGCACGCACCAGCAGGAAGGCCGGCCCACGCTTTGCCAGCAGACGCGCGTTGATCTGCGCCACCAGGATGAAACCTGCCGCATTGGTACCGAACAACCAGCCGTAGTGCTCGGCCGGCACACCGTAAAGCTTTATGAACACGAACGGTGAACCGGCGATGTAGGCAAACATACCCGCGATGGCGATCCCTCCGGTCAATGCATGGCCAAAGAACGTGCGGTCAGCCAGCAACCGAAGGTATTGACGCAAAGCGCCCGACAACGGCTGGCGCGGCATGTGCGCAGGTAAGCTCTCTGGCAACCCCAGGCCGACCGCCAGCAAGCAAGCAGCACTGAACAGGCTCAATGTCAGGAAAATCGACTGCCAACCCGCCAGGTTCACCAGTACGCCGCCGAGCATCGGTGCAAGAATTGGCGCCAACCCCATCACCAGCATCAGTTGTGAGAACACTTTGGCCGAGGCCACCGGGTCGCACTTGTCACTGACGATGGCCCGTGACAACACCATTCCGGCGCAGCCGCCCAGCGCCTGGACGAAGCGCGCCAAGATCAGCGTGTCCAGGTTTGGCGCGTAGGCGCAGGCCAACGACGCCAGGGTAAACAGCGTGACGCCAAACAGCAGCGGCTTGCGCCGGCCAAAGCGATCGGCCACCGGCCCATACGCCAGTTGCCCGAGCGACAGGCCGAGGAAGTAGGCGGCCAGCGTGGTCTGGACGTGTTTTTCGTCGGTGGCGAACGCCTGCGCCATGGCCGGGAAGGCGGGCAGGTAAAAGTCGATCGCAAGGGGCCCGAACGCACTGAGTGCGCCCAGGATCAGCACCATTCGCAGGTTCATCAGGAATCCATAGCAGGCTAAGCAAGTGCGTAAGTCTACCTGCAAGCGACGCCATCAGCATGAAAACATTTGCAACAAAACAGGGCCGCAGAAGCGTCCCATTCGACTTCAGGCCACGTCGGCCTGGTAGCCCTCTTCACGAATCGCTGCCAGCAACTGCTCAGCAGCCAGAGCGCTCTGCACACGCACCTGCCTGCCGGCCAGATCGACCTCGACCTTGGCGCTCGCGTCCTGGTCCTGTACCGCGCGGGTCACCGCCTTGACGCAATGGCCACAGGTCATGCCTTGTACGTTGAACACTTGCATGGGTGTTGCCTCCTTCAGGGTTTGGCGCAGTTTCAAGCTTGCCATCGGGGCAAGGTCAAGTTCTGCATCGAACGGCCGGGCTGGAAATCCCTACCAACCTCGGCCAAGCTGCGCCTTTACGATTCGGCAAGCAGGAGATTCTTCATGTTCAGGACAGCAGTGGGCGTTGTCGGGCTATTGGGCACGCTGGCAGCAGTGCCACCGGCAAGCGCCGAAGGCAACTCGGACTACAGCGTGCTGATCATTTCACGCGAACGCCTGGAAGTGGCCACCAGCTGCGAAATCGGTGTCTATCTGAACGACCAGCTCTCCGGGCGCGTGTTCCAGGAGCAGTCGGCCTCCTTCAACCTGCCGCCCGGCCCTGTTGACGTGCGCTTGCGCCTGCTGCCGGGGCAGATGCCCGGCTGCGCGCCCGGCCTGGAAGACCAGCGTAGCACCCGGCTGACCCTGCAAGCGGGCCAGATCAACAAGTACCGCATTGCCATGGGCCACAATGGGCTGGTACTGAGGCGAGCCAGCCTGGACTATTGACCTTCCCCACATGGCAAGGTTGATGCTGGTGGCCTGTCCAAGGAGGAGAGCCATGCCCGCATCCACTTCATTCGACCTGCCGATCTCCGGCATGACCTGCGCCAGCTGTGCTGGCCGCGTCGAGCGCGCGCTGCGCAAGGTCAATGGCGCTGAACAGGTCAGCGTCAACCTCGCCAACGAACAGGCCAGGGTCCAAGCCCCGGCCGGCAGCCTGCCGGCCTTGGTCGAGGCCGTGCGCAGCGCCGGGTACCAGGTACCGACCCGCACCCTGGAGCTACGGATCGAGGGCATGACGTGCGCCAGTTGCGTCGGCCGTGTCGAGCGCGCACTCGGTAAACTACCGGGCGTTGAGCAGGTGAGTGTCAACCTTGCCAACGAACGTGCCCACCTTCAGGTGCTGCAGGGCCTTGATGACAACCTGTTGCTCGGCGCGGTCGAAAAGGCCGGCTACGGTGCCAGCCTGCCGCTGCCGGCCGACAACGATCAGCAAGCCGTCCAGCGCCGACTGCGCAACGAACGTCTGGCCGTAGGCGCCGCCCTTGTGTTGGCCCTGCCCCTGGTGTTGCCGATGCTGCTGCAACCCTTTGGTGTGCACTGGATGTTGCCGGCTTGGGCGCAATTCGCGCTGGCCACCCCCGTGCAGTTCATCCTTGGTGCCCGCTTTTATGTAGCGGCCTACAAGGCTGTGCGCGCTGGCGCCGGCAATATGGACCTGCTGGTCGCGCTGGGCACCAGTGCCGGTTACGGCCTTAGCTTGTACCAATGGGCCAAGGCACCGGCCGGGATGGCCCCGCATCTGTACTTCGAGGCGTCGGCGGTGGTGATCGCCCTGGTGTTGTTGGGCAAGTACCTTGAAAGCCGCGCCAAACGCCAGACCGCCAGCGCCATCCGTGCCCTCGAGGCGCTGCGCCCAGAGCGCGCAGTGAGGGTGGTCGATGGCCACGAAGAAGACGTTGCAATTGCCCGATTGCAGCTCGGTGACCTGGTGCTGGTCAAGCCAGGGGAGCGCTTCCCGGTCGATGGTGAAGTGGAAGAAGGCAACAGCCACGCCGACGAAGCCCTGATCAGCGGCGAGAGCCTGCCAGTGCCCAAGCAACCGGGCGATAGCGTTACCGGCGGCGCGATCAACGGCGAAGGCCGGCTGCTGGTGCGTACCCGGGGGCTGGGTGCAGAAACCGTGCTGGCCCGCATCATCCGCCTGGTCGAAGATGCCCAGGCTGCCAAGGCGCCCATCCAGAAACTGGTAGACCGGGTCAGCCAGATCTTCGTGCCGGCCGTGCTGTTGATCGCACTGCTGACCCTGATCGGCTGGTCACTGGCCGGCGCCCCGCTGCAGACTGCGCTGATCAATGCCGTCGCCGTGCTGGTGATTGCCTGCCCTTGCGCCCTTGGCCTGGCCACACCTGCGGCGATCATGGCGGGCACAGGCGTTGCCGCGCGCCACGGCATCCTGATCAAGGACGCCGAGGCACTGGAGCGCGCCCATGCAGTGAACCGCGTGGTGTTCGACAAAACCGGTACGCTCACCTCTGGCAGCCCGCGCGTTGTCCACAGCCAGGCACTGGTCGGTGAGAAAGCTGAAATGCTTCGCTTGGCCGCTGCCCTGCAACGGGGCAGCGAACACCCCTTGGCGAAGGCAGTGCTCGATGCCTGCACCGGGCAGGGGCTGGAGGTGCCCACGGTAACCGGCAGCCAGTCCCTTACCGGCCGCGGTATCGCTGGCCAGGTGCAAGGCCGTGAACTGGCCTTGGGCAACCGGCGCCTGCTCGACGAATGCAACCTGCAACCCGGCGCCCTCGCCACACAGGCACAGGCCTGGGAAGCCGAAGGCCGTACCCTGTCCTGGCTGATTGAACGGGGCCCACAGCCTCGCGTGCTGGGGTTGTTCGCCTTCGGCGACAGCCTCAAGCCAGGTGCCCAACAGGCTATCTCAGCCCTGCACGAACGCCATATCAGCAGCCACCTGTTGACCGGCGACAATCGCGGTAGCGCCAAGGTGGTCGCCGACACCCTCGGCATCGACGATGTACACGCCGAAGTGCTCCCGGCCGACAAGGCCGCCACGGTAGCCGAGCTGAAAAAGGGTGGTGTAGTGGCGATGGTCGGCGACGGTATCAACGACGCCCCAGCGCTTGCCGCCGCCGATATCGGCATCGCCATGGGGGGCGGCACCGACGTGGCCATGCAGGCTGCCGGCATCACCCTGATGCGTGGTGACCCGCGCCTGGTGCCTGCCGCCCTGGAAATCAGCCGCAAGACCTATGCGAAAATCCGCCAGAATCTGTTCTGGGCATTCATCTTCAACCTCATCGGCATTCCGCTGGCCGCGCTGGGTTATCTGAACCCAGTAGTGGCCGGCGCCGCCATGGCGTTGTCCAGCGTCAGCGTGGTAAGCAACGCCTTGTGGCTCAAGACCTGGAAACCCACCAGCACCTCGCAGGAGGCCCCATGAATATCGGCCAGGCCGCCCGCCGCAGCGGGCTCAGCACCAAGATGATCCGCTATTACGAAGCCATCGGCCTGCTCAAGCAGGCCACCCGCAGCGACAGCGGGTACCGCCTGTACCAGCCAGAGGACTTGCACAGCCTTGCCTTCATCAAGCGCTCACGCGACCTTGGGTTTTCCCTGGAAGAGGTGGGCAAGCTGCTGACCCTGTGGCAGGACCGGCAGCGCGCCAGCGCCGACGTGAAGGCGCTGGCGCTGCAACACATCGATGAGCTGAACCGGCGTATCGAGGAACTGGCCAGCCTGCGTGACACCTTGAGCGAACTGGTAGCGCACTGCAAAGGCAATGACCGGCCTGATTGCCCGATTCTCAAAGATCTCGCAAAAGGGAGTGAATGCTGCAGTTGAGCCCACGCTTGGTATGCCATATTAGCCTGGAGCCGACCGAATAGTCGCCAAATGCGCCTTTGCCCAATAAATACGGGCATTTTCACTCAAAAAAACCCGGATGCCGCCGATACAGTTTCTACCTGCCTCGCGTGTCGAAAAAAATAAATTCCGGGAGCGTCGATGAACATCAAACAGAAACTGACCTGGGCATTCGCGGTCATCGCCGCACTGCCCATCGTCCTCGTAGCCACCTTGGTGGTCATCAACCTGCGCGGCGAAGCCCGCGACGGTTTTCTTGACGGCAGCAGCCGGGAAATCCGCCAGGTCAGTAACGCGATGAACCTGTTTTTCCAGGGCATCACCCAAAACGTCGACTACCTGGCCAGCCTCCCCCAGGTCACCGGTAGCGGCGACAACGTCAAGAAACACATCAGCGCCGACGCTGCGCAAATCACACCCAGCGAACAGGACAAGACACTGTACGAACTGTTCACGCGCCTGGCCAAAAGCCATCCGGACTACGCCTACGTGTCCTATGGCCTGCAGGACGGCGGCTACGCCTTCTGGCCAGGCGATCCGAACATGAGCAACTACGACCCGCGCACCCGCCCCTGGTACCAGGCGGCCATGGCCAACCCTGGCAAGACCCTGCGCACCGCCCCGTACTACTGGGCCGGCGACGATGCCGTACTGGTCAGCACCGTGCGCACCGTTGCCAACCAACTGGGCAGCCCCGGTGGCGTGGTCAACATCGACGTATCGCTCAAGGGCCTGACCGAGATCGTCCAGCAGATCAAGCTGGGCGAAAGCGGCTACCTGATCCTCATGGAAAACAACGGTAACGTGATGGTCGACCCACGCGATGCCAGTCACAATTTCAAACAGCTGGCCAGCTTCGGCGACGGTTATGCCGAGCTGGCCAAAGCCGGCAAGGGCTTGGCTGAGGTCGAAATCGGCGGCGTGCGCTACATGGCCAACGTCTACCCCGACGAAAAACTCGGTTGGACCTTCATAGGCCTGATCCAACAAAGCGAAGTGATGCAGACCACCACCCGCCTCACCTGGCTCATCGGCGGCGTCGCGCTGGTGCTGGCTGCGCTGTTCGCCGTGGTCGGCGCCACGTTCGCCAAACTCATCGTGCGCCCCATCAACAGCGTTTCCAGTGGCCTGGAGGACATCGCCCAGGGCGAAGGCGACCTGACCCGCAACCTGGAAGTCCGTGGCCGTGATGAAACGGCGCAACTGGCCGGTTGGTTCAACCAGTTCCTCGGCGCCATCCGCAGCCTGATCCAGCATATCGGCTCGGCGGCGAGCAAGATCCTGAGCACCTCCACCAGCTCCACTCAGGTCTCCAGCGACATGGCCGAGGCCGCCGGGCGCCAGCGCGAAGCGGTGGACATGGTCTCCACCGCATTCCACGAAATGGTCGCCACCGCCAACGAGGTCGCCCGCTCCTGCAGCCAGGCCGCGCAGTCGGCCGACAGCGGCCAGCAACAGGCCCGCGAAGGCCAGCAGCAGATCGATGCGGCGGTCAACAGTGTCGACCGGCTGAGCCAGGAGATCGAGCAGTCGGCGCAGTCGATCCAGCAATTGGAGCGCGACAGCAATGCCATTCAGTCGATCCTCGGTACCATTCGCTCGATTGCCGAACAGACCAACCTGCTGGCGCTCAATGCCGCGATCGAAGCCGCCCGCGCCGGCGAACAGGGCCGCGGGTTTGCGGTAGTGGCCGACGAGGTCCGGGCGCTGGCCAAGCGCACCGCCGACTCGACGGCTGAAATCGATGGGCTGCTTGGCAACCTGGCCAGCCGTACCGCCGAAGTGGCCGAGCAGATGCATGCCAGCCTGGAAGTGTCGCAGCAGTCGGTCAACCGCATTGGCCTGGCCCGCGACAGCTTTGGCCAGATACGCGAGTCGGTGGACATCATCCGCGACATGAACACGCAAATCGCCACCGCGGCAGAAGAACAGCACCAGGTTGCCGAAGACATCAACCGCCATATCAGCCAGATCCACGGTGATGCGCAGTTGGTGGCCGACCTGGCGCAGGCGGCGCGGCAGGACTCGGAAAGCCTGGCCGGGTTGTCCAATGAGCTGGATTCGCTGGTACGACGCTTCCGCACCTGACCGGCAGGCTGCACCGGCCTCTTCGCAGGTTCCCCGAGAAGAGGCCGGCCCCCCGCTACAACGTCAACTCACCCGGTGTAGAGCCAAACAATTGCTTGAAGGCGGCGATGTAGGCCGACGTCGAGTCATAGCCGCAGCCCAGCGCCGCGTCTGTCACACTCGCCCCCGTCTCCAGCAACGCCAGTGACGACAATAACCGCATGCGTTGACGCCAGTTACGAAAGCTCAACCCCGTCTCGCGCTGAAAAAGGCGCATCAGGGTCTTTTCCGAGCACTGCAATTGGCCGGCCCACTGCTGCAAGGTTTGCACCTGATCCGGCGCGGCAATCAAGCTGTTGCACAGCGCCAGCAAGCCGGCATGCCGCGGCAGCGGCAGGGAGAACCCCACTTCAGGCAAAGTACGAAGCTGATCGAGCAGTACCGAGACCAAGCGGCCTTCGACGCTATCGCCTTCGGGATAGTGCGCTGGGAAAACACAGAACTGCTTGATCAACTCACGCGCCAGCGGTGTCACTTCCAACACCCGGCACTGCGCCGAAGCCCAAGGGCAAGCGTCGCGGCGAATGTACAGGCTGCGCATTTCCGCCCGCCCGGACGTCACCACTTCGTGTTCAGCGTCGGCGGGAATCCACACACCCCATTGCGGTGGGGCGAAATAGCTGCCATCACGCGTGTAGACACCCAGCACACCGCTGATCGCATAGGAAAACTGCACCCAGTCGTGGCTGTGGCGAGTGGTCCAGGAGCCGGCCCCCAGGCTTTCAGCACGGGCATAGAGCGGCCTGGGCAAATGGACCAGGGCTGGAATGGCGCGGGGGTGTCCGATACTCGGCATAGTGAGTTCTTGTGGTTCTGACCAGACAAGCCTAACACCGCCTACCGGCACCCTGCAGCCCTACAGGCGGTCACCGCTCGACGATCACTGTCACCCCCTGCCCGCCCGCCGCGCAGATCGAAATCAAGCCTCGCCCCTTCCCCGCCGTCGCCAGCAGTTTGGCCAGGTTGGCCAGGATCCGCCCCCCGGTCGCCGCGAACGGGTGCCCTGCCGCCAATGAACTGCCCTTGACGTTGAGCTTGCTCCGATCGATCGCGCCCAGCGGTGCATCCAGCCCCAGCCGCTCGCGACAGTACTCGGCACTCTCCCAGGCCTTGAGCGTGCACAGCACCTGGGCAGCGAATGCCTCATGGATCTCGTAATAATCGAAGTCCTGAAGGCTAAGGCCATTGCGCGCCAGAAGCCGCGGTACCGCATAGGCCGGCGCCATCAGCAGCCCTTCCTGCCCTTTGACGAAGTCCACCGCAGCCGTCTCGCCATCGACCAGATAGGCCAGCACCGGCAGGCCCTGTGCCTGCGCCCACTCCTCCGTGCCCAGCAGCACCAGCGACGCACCATCGGTCAGCGGTGTGGAGTTGCCCGCTGTGAGTGTGCCCACGCCGCTGCGGTCGAAGGCGGGCTTGAGCTTGCTCAACTGCTCGAGGGTCAAGTCCGGCCGAAGGTTGTTGTCGCGCGTGAGGCCCAGAAAGGGTGTCAGCAGGTCATCCTGCCAACCCTCGGCATAGGCCGCTGCCAGATGCTGATGGCTAAGCAGCGCCAACGCGTCCTGCTCGGCGCGGTCGATCTGCCAGGCCTGGGCCATGCGCTCGCAATGCTCGCCCATCGACAACCCGGTACGCGGCTCGCCATTGCGCGGCAGTTCGGGCTTCAGATGCCCCGGCCGCAGTTGCAGGAAGGGCTTTAGCCGCTCGCCCAGGGTCTTGCCACGGTTGGCCTGCAGCAAGATGCGCCGCAGCCCCTCATTGACCCCGATCGGGGCATCGGAAGTGGTGTCGACACCACCGGCGATACCGCTGTCGATCTGCCCAAGGGCAATCTTGTTGGCCACCAGCAAGGCCGCCTCCAGCCCGGTGCCGCAAGCCTGCTGAATATCGTAGGCCGGCGTCTGTGGCGAGAGCCGCGAACCCAGCACGCATTCGCGGGTCAGGCTCATGTCGCGAGAATGCTTGAGCACCGCACCGGCCACGACTTCACCCAGGCGCAAACCGTGCAGGCGGTACCGTTCCGTCAGCCCCTCCAGCGTGGCCGTGAGCATTGCCTGGTTGCTGACAGTGGCGTAGGTGCCGTTGGAGCGGGCGAAAGGTATTCGGTTGCCGCCCAGAATCGCGACCCGGCGAAGTGAACGCATGCGTAGATTCCTCCTGAAACATCTCGATCCGAACAGCCTAGGTGTTTTTGCCGCATTCGAACGACCTTCCTACAAAGTTGGTCCACACTTCAATGCTTGCCTTCAGGGAGACCCGCACATGAGCGATCGCTATCTCGACTTTGCCAACTCCAACCTCGGCCGCCGCCTCATCGATGCCGTCGGGCTGCCACACCCGGCACCGCTGGAACGCTGGCAGGCAGGCCGCCTACGCCCTGTGGAAGGTGCGCTGGTGATCGGCGGAGGGCCTTTGGCAAATCAGGTCGAAGCCATCGCTCCCCGCCTGACCAGCGAATGCTACAGCTTCAATGGCGCAAGCCTACAGGCGCCGGCATGGGTGGCGGGCCTGGGGCCCAAGCTCAAGGCGGTGGTATTCGATGCCAGTCATCTGTCCGACAGCGATGAGCTGAAGCAGTTGCGCGAATTCTTCCAGCCGTTGCTGCGCAGCCTGGCGCCCTGCGCCCATGTGGTCATACTCGGGCGCCCTCCGGAAGGCATCGACGACCCGCTGGCCAGCGTCGCCCAGCGTGCCCTCGAAGGCTTCAGCCGCTCGCTGGCCAAAGAGCTGCGCAACGGTGGGACGGCGCAGCTGTTGTACCTGGATGAAGCTGCCGACAGCCAGCTCGAAGGCGCCTTGCGCTTCTTTCTGTCACCCAAGAGTGCGTTCATTTCCGGCCAGGTGCTGCGCTTGCAAGCCTGTGCCAGCGAGGTCGAAGACTGGACGCGGCCGCTGGCCGGGCGCCGGGCACTGATCACCGGTGCTGCACGCGGGATCGGCGCAGCCATTGCCGAAACCTTGGCGCGTGATGGTGCCGAGGTGATGCTGCTGGACGTGCCGCAGGCCCAACAAGACCTCGATGCCCTCGCCGCCCGCCTGGGCGGCAAGGCGCTGGGCCTGGACATCTGCGCCAGCGACGCCGCCGAGTTGCTGCTCCAGGCTTTGCCCGGCGGCATCGACATCGTCGTGCACAACGCCGGCATCACCAAAGACAAGACCCTCGCCAACATGACCCCTGACTACTGGGACGCGGTGATGGCAGTCAATCTCAAGGCACCCCAGGTACTGACCCAGGCACTGTATGCAGGCGGCGCGCTGGGGGCGGACGCACGCATCACGCTGCTGGCCTCGGTCAGCGGCATCGCCGGCAACCGCGGCCAGGCCAACTATGCCGCAAGCAAGGCCGGGCTGATCGGTTTTGCCCAGGCCTGGGCGCCGAAGCTTGGCGCGCAAGGTGGCAGCATCAATGCCGTGGCCCCCGGTTTCATCGAGACGCACATGACCGCCGCCATGCCCACGGGCCTGCGCGAAGCCGGGCGGCGCCTGAGTTCGCTGGGCCAGGGCGGTCGCCCGCAGGATGTCGCCGAGGCCATCGCCTGGCTCAGTCAGCCCGGCTCCGGCGCGGTCAATGGCCAAGTGCTGCGCGTCTGTGGCCAGGCATTGATGGGAGCGTGACCATGAACCGCCCTTGGCATGACCTGAACAGCCCCGACTCACGCGCAAGCCTCTATCTGCGCGCTGCCAGCAAACGCAAGATCAGCGGCCAGGCGCTGCCAGCCGATGGCCTGCGCTGCTTCATGCGCGTGCAGCACGGCAATCTCGCAGCGTACCGGCATCTTTGCCACTTCACCGATGACGCCCGCTTGCCGGGCACCTACCCCCACATCATGGCGTTCACCCTGCAGTTGCAGTTGCTGACCGCCGACAACTTCCCCTTCCCGCTGCTGGGCCTGGTACACCTGCATAACCGCATCGAGGTGCTGCGCCCCCTGGGTGGCATCGACGGGCTGCACTTTGCGGTCTATGCCGACAACCTGAAGCCACATGCCAAGGGCGGCACATTCGACCTGATCACCGAAGCCGAAGATGGCTTAGGCCTGATATGGCGCGAAACCAGCCGGATGCTGGTGCGCGGTTTGAAACGTGAAGGGCAGCCCGAAGAGCGAGAGGAAAGCGAACCCCAGCCGTTGCCTGAAACGACCCGCTGGTACGCCGACAGTGATATCGGCCGGCGCTACGCCAAAGTCTGTGGCGACTACAACCCGATTCACCTGAGCGCCACCAGTGCCCGGCTGTTCGGCTTCCCCAAAGCTATCGCCCATGGCATGTGGAGCAAAGCCATGGCGCTGGCAGCGCTGCGCGGGCACCTGCCAGACAGCGGATATGCCTTTGAGGTGGATTTCCGCAAACCCGTGCGGCTGCCCTCGGAGGTGGTATTGAGCGCCAGCGCGGCCGGCCCTGCCGGGGAACTGCGCCTGGATGGGCATGGCGAGCTGCTGCATATGGTCGGGCGCTGGTCGGCGCTGTGAAGGCCGCAGGCTACCGTGGCCCCTGAATCCTCTTGCTTTGCGTTGGGGCTGCACGGAAGCTATGCGGCACTAGGAGACCCGCGATGAACCTGCAAGAACTCACTCAACGCCTGCACCAGATCCGTGACAACAACGACTGGCGCGGCTTCCACAGCCCGAAGAACCTGGCCATGGCGGCCAGTGTGGAAATGGCCGAGCTGGTGGAAATCTTCCAATGGCTCAGCGAGGATGAATCGCGCCAGCTGCCTGCGGACAAACTCGCCCACGCCGGCCAGGAGGTAGGGGACGTCGTCCTCTACCTACTGCTGCTGTGCAGCGAACTGGGCCTGGACATGGAGCAGGTGGTACGGGCCAAGCTGGCCGACACCGAAAGGCGCTTCGCTCGATGAACGACCGTCACTTCGATGAACTGGCCACCCGCTTCGCCGAGAAAATCTACGGTGGCGCCAAGGGCGCTATCCGCCTGGCCGTGCTGCAGGCCGACCTGGCCGAAACCCTCCCAGACCGCCCGCTACGGGTGCTCGACATCGGCGCAGGGCTCGGCCACATGGCGTTATGGCTGGCCGAACGCGGTCACCAACTGACCCTGGCCGAACCGGCCGCACCCATGCTCGAAGGTGCCCGCACGCGCTTTGCCGATGCCGGCCAGAGCGCCACCTTCATCCAGGCGCCATGGCAGGACCTGCTCGGTCAACTCACCGAGCCCTACGATCTGGTGCTGTGCCACGCCGTGCTCGAATGGCTGGCCGAGCCAGAGAGCATCCTTCCCGTGCTGCACCAGCTGACCGCGCCTGGCGGGTGGTTGTCCCTGGCCTTCTACAACCGGGATGCGCTGGTTTATCGCAACCTGCTCAAGGGCCATTTCCGCAAGTTGCGCAGCAACCGCCTGGAAGGTGAAAAACAGAGCCTCACCCCGCAGAAACCGCTTGATCCGCGTGAGCTCAAGGTGCAACTTGATCCTCTATGGCAGGTCGAAACCGAGAGTGGCGTGCGAGTGTTCCACGACTACATGCCCAGGGAGTTCCAGGCCAAGGCGCAGATGCTCGACCTGCTGGAGATGGAACTGGCCCACCGCCGCCACCCAAGCTTTGCCGGGCTTGGTCGCTACCTGCACTGGATGTGCCGCCCTCGCTGACCTGCCCGCCGGGAGGACCTCATGTCGTACCGCCTGTTGTACCTGGCCTTGCTGCCGCTTGCCCTCAGCGCCTGTCAGGGCAGCAATCCGTACGTTGCCAGCAGCCGCCCCTTGCCACCGGCGCCCGCGCAGGCGGCCACCACCTTCGACGCCAGTGCCTACCCTGCCCCACCGCGTGACTATGGCCGTTATCGCAGCTGGAGCTGGCGCAACGGCCAGTTGCCAAGCGGCACTGCCGACGCCGACCCGGGGCAACTGGCCGATGCCGTCAGTGGTGCCCTCGACCAGCATGGGCTGCGCCCAGCCCGGGGCGCGACCGGCGACTTGCTGGTCAGTGCCGACATGCGCCTGGAGCGGCGTTTGCGCCAGGTACGCGACTATGACTACTACGACCCCTACTACGGCCCGTACCCCTATGGCGGTGTCGGTTTCGGCGGCTACCGCAACGGTTACGGCGCCTATGGCAGCGTGCCGATCGTACGCACCTACGAAGTTGAGGTGATGGTGGTGCGCATCGATCTGTTCGACGCTCGCAACGGCCAGCCGGTGTGGAGCGCGAGTGCTGAAAGCGGCAGCGACAAAAGCTCGCCACGTGACCGCGAAAGCGCCTTGCGCGAATCGGTACACAAGGCGCTCAGCGGCTATCCTCCCAGTTAATGCCTAACGGAGAACCATCATGATGCGTCGCTTCGTTCTACTGTCATTGGTACTGTTGCTTGCCGCCTGCTCGAGCAACAACGTCCAGCAGGATTTCGACGCCAGCCGAGACTTTGCCGCGTACCGCAGCTGGTCATGGCAAGAGCCGGCCCTGCACTACCGCCCGGATGACCCGCGGATCAAGAGCGACCTTACCGAACAGCGAATCCGCCAGGCCGTCGCCGACCAGCTCGACCAGCGCGGCCTGCGCCCGGCCCAAGGCAGTGCCCAGCCTGACGTCAAGGTCCGTGCTTATCTGATCGTCGAGCAACGCCAGCAGCAGATCACCACCAACTACGGCGGTGGCTGGGGCGGCTATTGGGGTGGCTACTGGGGCGGGCCGATGTACAACGAAACCCGTAGCGTCGATTACAAGGTGGCGACCATCCAGGTCGACATGTTCGATGGCCGTGACGGCAAGCTGGTTTGGCGCGGCAGTGCAGAGCAGATCATGAACAATTACCCGCCCAGCCCTGAGGAGCGCAACAGCGCCATCCAGAAGACGGTGAGCCAGGTACTGGGCAATTACCCGCCAGGCAGGGCCAAATGAGCATCGCATAGCCCGTTCGTCAGATCGCGTCTACCCTGTTGATAAACCTTGATGAACGGGTAGACGTGTTCAACGAATAAGGATCGACCTGCCAATGCAAAGCATTGTTCTGCTGATGTGGCTTGCCTTGTGCACTGAACAGGATATTCGCGAACGCCAGATCGCCGACGTCCTGACATTGGGGGTAGCAGCGGGTGCCTTGGTCTGGCTGTTCTTCACTGGCCATACCTGGATTGGCGCCGACGCCAGCGATGCCGGCTGGGCCTTGGCCATCGTCATGCTATTGACCTTGCCAGGCTA
Source organism: Pseudomonas sp. WHRI 8519 (assembly GCF_040224055.2). NCBI lineage: Bacteria > Pseudomonadati > Pseudomonadota > Gammaproteobacteria > Pseudomonadales > Pseudomonadaceae > Pseudomonas > Pseudomonas sp. WHRI 8519. The sequence goes on from NZ_CP167996.1 coordinate 5,386,892, forward strand.
CATGCTCGGCCGCTTCGGCGCTGACGACGTCAAGCTCATGGGCGCCCTGGCGTTGGCGACCAGCCATGAATATGTGCTCGGGACCTTCATCGGTGCAGGCGTCAGCGTGTTGCTCTGGCTGCTGACTCGCCGGCGCCTGTGGACCCTGTTCAATCCGAAGGTGAAGAGGAGGTTGCAGGCACTCACCGAACAAATGGGCGACAAACAAGCCTTCGTGCCTTATGTGCTGGCCGGCTTTCTGCTCACAGCGGTATGGATCCAATAATCGATCCCGTTGTCCGAATACTTGTACATGCGTTGTACAGGTTCGCTAGCAGCGTCTATGGTTAAGCTGCCAGAGCGTCTGGCCCGGGAGCAGGGCCGCTTAGGAACAGGGAGGTGATCGTGACCAAGTCATTCAGTGAGGTGAAGGTTCTGGTGGTTGATGATCAGCCGCTGATCGTCGAACAGCTGTGTGAGTACCTTGAAAGTCAGGGCCATCATTGCGTGGCCGCCCATTCGACAGACGAAGCCATTGAGCGCTATGTGGCAGATGAAGCCATTGGACTGGTGCTGTGCGATCTGCACATGCCCGAGCGCGATGGCATTGAACTGATGCGCGAGCTGAAAGAAATTGCCGGGCGCCAGCGCGTGTTCGAAGCGATCATGCTCACCGGCCGCGCCGACAAGCAGGACGTGATTCGTGCGCTGCGCGAAGGCTTCGCGGATTACTACCAAAAACCCGTGGACCTCGACGAACTGCTCGAAGGCGTGCGTCGCCAGGAGCAGGTTTTGCTGGAGCGCAAATCCAACTTCCAGAACCTGGGCAGTCTCAACAAGCGGTTGCAAGACTTGGCTGGCTGCATCGACGAACTTTACCAGGACCTGGAAAAGGCTCGGGGCGAGGGCGTTCACCGCCGCGCCAGCGATGTCGAAGAGGGTGAGAGCGACCTGCCTGCCGCGTTCGAGAAGCTCTCACCACGCCAGCTGGAAGTGGCGCGGCTGGTGAGCAAAGGCAAGACCAACTACCAGATTGCCTGTGAACTCGGGATTACCGAAAACACCGTGAAACTTTATGTGTCGCAGGTGTTGCGGCTGACCCATATGCACAACCGCACGCAACTGGCACTGGCGCTGACACCCAGTTCGTCGCCGGTGCACCTGCGGTTCACCACCCATTGATTGAAGCTGCCTTCACAGGCCCTATCACCGGCAAACCGTCGATAGGGCCTAAAGCCGGTGGCTCAATCCAACTGATAGCTGACACTCAGCATCAGCCGCGGCCCACGGTTCAGGCTGTCCAGTGCCACATCCGCCAGCGGCTTGGCGACCTCCAGCGCCACATTGCCATACCGCGCGCCTGCCAGGCGCACGCCCAGCGCTACTGAACTGAGGTGCGCATCCTCGAAAGGCCCGCCGTTGTACCAGGCGTGCGCTGCATCGAGTACCGCATAGGGCTGCACCCGTTGCGACCAGGCACGGCCAGGCCTGATGCTGTAGTTGAGCTCGTAAGCCACACCCCAGCCCTTGTCACCCGCAGCCTGGTCGCTTGGGTAGCCGCGGCCGAAATGCTGCCCGCCAAACGCCGCCCGCTCACTCTCGGGCAGCCTGTCGTCACTCCAGTACACTGCGGCTGACACCACGCTCTGCCAGTTGTCAGACAGTTGGTCGCTCTGCAGCCCAGCGATTCGAAAGCGCAGAAAGTCCATGTCGTAGTCCGCATCGCTACGCGCCCCCAGATAGTCCATACCCTGGTAGACCCCGGCACTGGCGATACGCAGGCGACGGTGGTCAGCCTTGCGCCAATCGCCTTCGAATGACAGCGCGCGAACAGAGGAGTCGTACTCGGGTAAGCCGCCGGACCGATACTCGATGTGCTCCCCGACCGAATAGAAACGCCCGGCCACGTTCACCCATTCGTTCGGCGCAATCATCAGCGGCTGGCCGAGACCGACTGAATAACGCTCACTCTCGAGCCGCTGATCGATGTCGGCACCGTGCTCCAGGCGCACGCGTGTGCGCGGCTCGCTGCGGTACCGCGCTACGGCTAAAAGCAATTGGCTGCCCTGAGCGTCCAGAGGCTGGCTGTAATCCAGGCGCTGGTAATCAACGTGGTCGCCACCGGCCGACAGCAGAAAGCTCGCAGCCAGTTGCTCGGCGAAGCGCGTCTGGCCATTGCTGGCGAGTTTGAACAGCGCCTGCGGCCCTCCGCGGCTGCCGTCACTCAGGGTCACGCCAGCATCAACGGGTCTGTGCCATGCACGTACCCTCAGACGGTTTGCCTCTTCAGGGGCGCGCCCTACCACCACCTCCGCCTTCACATTGATACCCGGTATCCGCTGCGCCGCGCCGACATAGCGCTCGAGCGTCTCCTGGGTCAGTGGCCGCTCGGCCAGCAGGCGTGCTGTCATCTGCTTGAGGTGGAGCGCAGAAGGGCCGATATCACCCAGCAGCTCATATTCTTTGATGTACCCTTCCACCAGCACCACCTGCACACGGCCCTCGGCAAAGTCCTGAGGTGGCAGGTAGGCATACGACAGCGGGTAGCCATCATGCTGGTAACGCTGGGTCAGTCGCTCAGTGAATTGCTGCAGATCGCCCACGGATATCTGGTGCCCGATCAATGCTTGATAGTGCTCACGCAATTCACTCAGCGGGTAAACCGTACCGCCTTCAAAGCGCACCTTGTGCAGCACGAATCGGGCATCCGAGGGCACGCGGGTGGGGGCAGCGGGTAACACGACCTGCAGCGCCGGTGTCACGGGGCGATAGGTATCCACCGGCAGGTTGGCGGTCGGCAGACGGCGCTCGTATTCCTGGGTGTCGAGAAACGCCGGCAACGGCTCGGCGAGGGCCAGGCTGGCCCAGGTCAGCAGCAACGGGGGCACGACCGTAAGACGCATAGGACGCTCCACAATCCCTTGGGCGCCGGGGCGTCGGCCGGCCACACCCATCACCAGCAAGCGTAGGTGCTGCCCCGTTAAACGTCGAACGGTTACTCGCTGACCTGAAATGCCACCCGCGCAGTTTCACCGCTCTCATCGAGTGCGCTGAGTTCATTCTGCCCGGCCTGTTCGAAGCGTACCCGCATGCTGCCCTGCCCCTCGGTCTGGCCAAGGGGCTGGCCGTTGAGGAACCACCAGCGTCGCCCACCCCCACCCAGGGCCGAAACCTGCAGTTGCAATGGCTCGCGACTGGTGGCTGGGCGGCGCAGGTTGTCGCCTGGGCGTACACCGACGATCGATAGGGGCGGTGCTGTGGCAGGCACCTGCGGCGGGCAGCTTGGGTCCACGGCCGGCAACCGCGCCGCACGCCGCTCGACCCGCGCCAGCCAAGGCTCGAGCGGGGCTGGCCAAAGGGCTATATCGCGCGCGAGGGCACCCGGACAAGTGCCATCCACCCGCAGCCCCTGGGCGTTGACCCAGACCTGCTCATGCAAACCCAGCCCAAGCGGTTGATCGGCTGCCTGCAGGGTCGGCGGGATGGTGCCGTCCAGGGTCCAGGCGAAGCGCTGGCGCCTGCAGTTGGGGTCTTGCCGGCTCATTGGCTGGCCCAGCGGCCAGCAGATCGCGGCCACGCCAATGCTGGCAGGCACGTGCTCGACCGGCACGCCAAGGCCCCGCTGGCTATCGCGGTTGGTCAGCAGGTCGTGAATCTGCAGCATCAGCGGCGCTGCCGAGGCCAGGCCGAACTGGCCGGGTACTGGCGTGCCGTCGGGCCGGCCAATCCACACGCCAATCAGGTAACGCGGCCCCACGCCGATCGACCAGGCATCGCGAAAGCCATAGCTGGTACCGGTTTTCCAGGCCAACTGTGGGCGCTGCACCCACTGCGCGTGCGGATCACGGTCCGGTCGCGCCTGGCCGCTGAGAATCCGCCGGATGATCCACGCCGCCCCCGGCGACAGCAGGCGCCGCTCCAGCAGTGGGTCCTGCGGTTGCAAACGCACCCGCGCACTGTTGCCGCCCCGGGCCAATGCCGCATAACCACCCACCAGTTCCTCCAGGCGGCTGCCTGCGCCACCGAGGATCAACGACAGGTTAGGCTCGGCCAATGGCGGCAGCGCCAGCGGCATCCCGGCCATGCGCAGTTGCGCGGCAAAACGCTTGGGGCCGTACGCTTCGAGCAACTGCACCGCCGGCAGGTTCAGCGACAAGGCCAGCGCCGAACTGGCCGAGACCGGGCCGCTGAAACCCATCGAGAAGTTGCCAGGCCGGTAATCACCATAGCGGCGCGGCACATCCTGCAGCAGCGATTCGGAATGGATCAGGCCGTCGTCCAGGGCCATGCCATAGAGGAACGGCTTGAGGGTCGAGCCTGGTGAGCGCAAGGCGTGGACCATGTCGACGTGGCCGAAACGGCGCTCATCGGCAAGGTCGATCGAGCCCAGGTAGGCGCGCACGGCCATGCTGTGCGCATCCACCACCAGCACGGCTGCAGAAGTACGCTCGGGCAAGCGAGCACGCCAGCCCAGCAGCAGGTCTTCCAGGCGCCGTTGCAACGAGGCATCGAGCGTGGTGCGGATCAACGGCGGGCTACCGGGAGTGTTCAGCCGGCGCGCCAGTAGTGGTGCCAGGGCTGGCTCCTGACGCGGGGCCAACAACAACGCTTCTTCGGCCGCTTCCTTGATCTGCCAGGCGGGCCATACCTGATACTCGCCCAGGCGCTGCAGCACCTTGTCCCGGGCACGCTGGGCGCGTGCGGGGTGACGGTCCGGGCGCAACCGGCTGGGTGCCTGGGGCAATACCGCCAGCAGCGCCGCTTCGGCAGGTGTGAGGTGCATCGGCGACTTGCCGAGGTACGCCCAACTGGCCGCCGCCACGCCCTGCAATGTGCCGCCGAAGGGCGCCCGGTTGAGGTAGATCTGCAGAATGTCTTGCTTGGACAGGTGCCATTCCAGCTGCGCCGTACGCCACAGTTGCCGCAGCTTGCCAGCCAGCGTGCGGTCGTGAGGATCGAGTAGGCGCGCCACCTGCATCGACAGCGTGCTGCCACCTGAAACAACACGCCCACCGCGCACGTTCAGCCATGCCGCGCGCACCAGCGCCAGGGGGTTGACCCCTGGGTGGTGGAAGAACCAACGGTCCTCGTAGGTCAGCAGGGCCTGCAGGTACAAAGGCGAAACCTCTTGCGGGCTGACCGGGTAGCGCCACACGCCCTCGGCATCGGCGAAGCGCCACAAGGGCGTGCCGTCTTCGGCCAGCACCACCCGCGCCAGGTCATCTGCCGGCATGGGCAATGGCCAGATGCGGTCAGCCAACCACAACAGGCCGACCAGCCCCACCAACGCCACCACGCTGGCGCGCAGGATCCTTGCCGCGCGGTGGCGCGGCCGCGCTAAGCTAGGCATCGGGAACCGACCGGGCCAGGTGATGGCCAAAGGCTTGGGGACGGCAAACTCGCCGATTCGTACATCAGGAAGCAACTATGCATGTAGAAGGTTTTTTCGAGTGGCTTGGCCAGGCACTGGGTTCGTTGATCCGCTTCATCGTCGATGCGTTGAGCGGCTTGTTCAACCTGCTGGCCAATGCCGGGGGCAACTTCATCGATGGTCTTGCGCGCACTCTGGGCATGGACACCTCACTGATCAGCATTCTTGCCCTGATCGTCGGCCTGCTGCTGCTGTACTCGGCAATCCGTGCCTTCATGCGCGCCTCGATCATCCTCGGGATCATCTGGCTGGTGCTCGGGTTGTGGGTGATGAGCTGGGTCATTCGCTGAGCTGGAAGCTGCAAGCTGTAAGCTTCAAGCTGCAAGAAAAAGCCGGCACGACGCCGATCCGCTTTGCTTGTAGCTTGTAGCTTGTAGCTTGTAGCTTGTAGCTTGCAGCTTGTAGCTGCGCGTCAGCGCCCCCCAACCGTCAGGTCGCCTTGGCCGTCGCCAACCGCCTGGAGGTTCGGGCGGTACATGGACTCCACTTGCGGCGGCGGTATGCGGTAGGTGCCTGGGGTCACCGCTCGTGCCAGGTACAGCAAGTGAGTGGTGCCATAGCCGTCAAGCTTGAGCGCTGCCACGTACCGGTCATCACGGTACTCCTGGTGCACCACGCCGGCATTGAGCATCGACTCGCGCCACTGCTTCACTGCGCTGCTGGCATTGTTCAGGCTGGCAGCGCTCTGCGCCAGGTTCTGATTCTCCAGCTCAAGGCCCGCCGGCAACAGGTCGACCACCAGTGCATCTGGAACCCGCTCCGTGGCCTTGACCGCCAGATGCACCAGTACCAGGTCGCCACTGCGCAAATTGTGCAGGTCCAGCGGCTGGCCGTTCATCCCCAGGTATTCACGGCGGATCTGCATGCCGTTGCCGCCCGCGGCAGGTGCCTGGCGTGGATAGCCCGAGAGGGTCAGTTGCTGGTAGACCGTTTCGCTACCCTCGTTCTGCACACTCAGCGGCGAGGCCAACAGCGGGCCTTCGAGCTTCATGCCAGCGTCAGCATTGCTGAATTCCCGCACCTCGCCGGCACTGTCCAGGCGCGCCTTCCACGGGGTCTCGGGCTTATCGAGCAAACTACGGCCGGCCAGGTACAGCGCATTGCGCTCCTGCGTCGATAACCAACGGTTGGCTGCCAGCTCATCAGACAGCGCGAACAACCGCTGATCGACCTGGTTGCTGCCCAGACCACTCTCCTGCAGCAACGCCAGGATCAGTGCCTGGTCACGCAGGCTGCTGCCGTAATCGGCCATCCAGCCGTTGCTACGGCTGATACCCAGGCCCGCTTGCAGTGCTTGCTGCGAACGCGGCTTGTCGCCCATCTTGTCCAGCGCTACCGCCAGTTGCACCAGCGGCAGGCCAGAGCGCGCATCGGCGCGCCGTTCATACAGGCTGCGCAAGGCACCCAGCGGCGCCTGCTGGCTGCGCGAAAGTACCAGCGCAGCGTAGGCCTGCACGGCAAACCGGGTGTGTTCGGCGTTCTCGCTGTAGTCGACCTCGATCAGGTTACGCTCTTGCAGGTAGCGCAACAGGCGTTCATTGGCTTTCTTCAGCGCCTCGGCCGGCACGCCGTAGCCTTGGTCACGCGCCCTGAGCAGGAAGTCGGTGACATAGGCGCTCAACCAGTACTCCTCCTCGCCGTCCGAACTCCACAGGCCGAAGCTGCCGTTGTAACGCTGCATCCCTAGCAGGTGTTCGATGCCCATTTCGATCTTGCGCTTGCGCACCTCGGCCGGCTCGCCCTTGATCCCCAGGCGCTTGAGGCTCTGCGCATCGGCGTACAGCGAAGGGTACAGGCCGCTGGTGGTCTGCTCCAGGCAACCGTAGGGGTAGGCTTCAAGGGCACGGATCTGCTCGGCCAGGTTCAGTGGCGGGCGGCTCGACAGCGCCAGGCTGGCTTCCAGCCCGGCAGGTTCGAATGCTGCCAGGTCGGCTTCAGGCAGCGTCCAGGGCTGGTCCTTGAGGGCCACACGGTAATGCTTGAGCATGGCCGGATACGCCGGGCGTACGCCCAGCGTCCATTCACGTTCGAAGGTGTTTTGCGGCTCGCCCGGCAACTGCAGGCCATTGACCCGCACATGCACCTTGCCCTGGCCCAAGCCACCCTGCGCCTGCACCGGGATCATCAGGGTGGTGCGCTGGCCCTCGGCCAGGGCAACACGCTGCTGAGCGTCCCCTGTTAGGCTCACCTGCCCTTCGCTGCTGATATCGACAGTCAGCTGCTGGGCCAGGCCGGAAAGGTTGGCCAGGTCCAGCGCCAGGCTGGTGCGGTCGCCGCCGGCGAGGAAGCGCGGCGCCGAGAGTTCGGCAATCAGCGGGGCCGCCACCACGGTCTTGCCCTCGGCCATGCCGAAGTGGTCCTCGGTCCAAGCCTGGGCCATCAGGCGCAGTTCGCCATTGAAGTCGGGGATATACACGCTCGCCTCGCCCTCGCCCTGCTCGTTCAGGGCCACCGGTACGCTCTGCCGGGCAACGATGGTGACCGTCGTGTTGGGGCGCTTGCCACCCTTGGCCATGGCGGCGTCACCGCCGAAGGCCAGGCTGGCCAGGCGCCCCTGACCGGCTTCGATCAGTTGGCCATAGATGTCCAGCTGGTCGGCGCCGTAGGCCTTGCGGCCGAACAGGCTGGCGTAGGGGTCAGGGGTTTTGAAGTCGGTGATGTTGAGGATGCCCACATCTACCGCGGACAGCAGCACATGGGCCTGCTTGGGGATACTGCCATCGGCATTGGTGGCCTTGATCCTGACCTTCAGGGGTTGCTTGGGCCGCATTTTTTCCGCTGCCTGCAGGCTGACCGCCAGTTTGCGCTCGGCGCGGCCCAGCGGCAGGTGCAACACACCGATGGCGCGCTTGGGCGTGGCATTGGCCTTGCGCTCGCCGGGGCGGATCACCAGGGCACTGATGTACAGGTCGTGACGAGCCCACTGTTTGTCCAGTTGCACATCGAAGGTCTTGCCTTCGGCGGGCACATCGATCTCCTGCCACCACAGCGGGCCATCACTGGATTCGATCATCAGGTAGCCATTGCCGGCAGCTGGCGGGGTTACCGTGACCTTCGCAGTCGCGCCGTCAGCGTAAGCCGGCTGGTCCAGCGCCAGCTTGACCTGGTCGGGGCGCACTGCGCCGCCTTCGGCATTGTCCTGGGCGCGATATCCCGCCCAGAAGCGTTGGCTGGACACCAGGCCCGTCTCCGGGTCTTCCACTTCCACGCGGTAAGGGCCCCACTCGACCTGAAAGGTCAGCTTGGCGGTAGAGCCGGCTTGCACGTTCACCTGCTCCTCGCTCTGAGTGAGGAATTTTTCGTTGTAGTTGTAGCTCCAGCCGTCGCTTTGCGAGTAGTTCCAGTAGTAGTCCCGGCGCTCTCGAATCAGCCGTACCTTGAGGCCGCTGGCAGCGAGCTTGTTGCCGTCACGGTCGGCCACCAGGAACTCGAATTCCACCGGGCCGTCGCTGTCGGTTTCTTCACCCTCGAACACGCCACGCAGGCCAGGCAGGCGGTCGGCGGGCCAGATCGGTTGTTCGAGACGACGGGTGATCGGGCGGCCACCGGACTCCTGCAAGCTGGCCTGGACGGTCAACTGCAACGGCGAGCGCGCTTCGGCCCAGCGGCTTTCGATAGCGATCACGGCCTTGCCGGCCTGATCGAGGGTCACTTCATCCAGCTCCAGATCCTGGTTCAGCTCGGTTTCGGTAACCGAACCGAACTGGTACCCCGGCAAAGCAGGCACCGCTTCGCGCAGGGGGCGCACGTACGCCTGCCCGCTCAGCCGATTGCCCGCCGCCGGCGCGCCGTAGAGGTAACGGCCATTGACCTGGACCTGCGCCGTTTGCTCGGGCGAGAGCGGTGTGCCGCTGCCCTTCAGTTCAAGCGCCAGGCGTTCAGGGAGGAAGTCTTCGACGAGGAATTCATAGACCTGCTTGCGCCCCCCTCCCAAGTCGAGCATCAGTTGCCAACGACCGGTCGGCGCTTCTGTGGCCAGTTGCAACGGGTATTGATAAAGGCCACTGGCATCGGCTTCCCAGACAAACTTGCGGCTGACCTGCTCATCCGGGCGGCGCACCTCGACGCTGACCGGCTGGGCCTTCACCGGCTTGCCATCCTGGTCGCGCAACAGGCCGTTGAGCAGCACCGTCTCACCCGGGCGATACAGGTCGCGCGGGCCAAAGATGAAGAACTGCAGAGGGTTTGCCTGCGGGCCGGTGATGTCGAATTCAGCCAGGTCCAGCGCTGCAGTGTTCAGGCGTAGCAGTGTGGTATGCACACCCTGGGTCGCGATCAGGGTATCGGCCTTGGCCGTGAGCGGCAGTTGGGCATGGCCTTGGCCATCGGTCTTGGCCTGGGCCAGCAGTTTGCCCTTGTCGTCACGCAGCTCGAGGTTTACCTCCTTGAGCGCCTTGCCACCCTCCAGGGCTTGGGCAAACACGTCAAGACGGTCGCGATAGCGGTGGGCCGATACGCCGATGTCGCTGAGGGTGAACAACGTCGCCGGCTGCGAATAATCGTAGGTCCCTGACGCGCGCATCACTGCCAGGTACACGCCCGGCTCCTGCAGCGGCTTGATCCCGGCGATCGGCAGCAACACGGTCTCGCGGGTATTGCGCGCCGGGTTGAGGTCGAACCGGCCGCTGTAGACCAGGTCGGCCAGGGCCAGGGTTTCCTTGGACTGGTAGTAGTAGAGGCTGCTGTTGCGGCCCCAGTTGACCAGGAAGGTCGAGAGCATGTCCGGCTTGACCCGGAAAAACTCGACATTGACCTTGTCGACGTTCAGGGCAATCACCGGCAGGCCCTCGGCCAGCCGCGTCGGCAGCAGCGAACCACGGCTGGCGAAGCCGATGGTCGGTTGCATGTCGCGGGTTTCCAGACGGGTCACCGATTCGCCTTCTAGCTGCTTGCCGTTGACGGCGAGCAGGCCCTTGTCGACGGTCAGCACCAGTTTGCGCTGCGGCTCGAGGTGCCGCAGGCGCAGCTCCATGTGGTTGTCGGCAAGCTCCCAGGCACCGTCGACCTTGCCTTTGACGGTATCGACCAGATGCAGCTTGGCAGCGAAGTCCTGCTTGGCGTCCAGCGGCGCGGAAAAACTGACCGAGAGGGCACTGGCGCCGTCGAGCTGCACTTCCGAGACATCCAGCACGCTGAGCTCACGGCCCTCGTAGCGTTTGGCCAGTTCGGCAGTGTCCTCAGGCTTGGGCGCCGCAGATTCGGCTGGGGTGCTTGCCGCTGGTTTTTCGGTAGCGGCAGGTTCGTCTGGCGTGGAGGAATCACAGGCACTGAGCAGGGCCAGCGCGCAGGCCAGCAACAATCCTTTGTTGAACATGGAGTGGGGACTCTAAATAGGCAGCGTAGGCGTGAAGGCAGCAACTATAGCGCAACGGCAGGTGCCTGGCCGGTACAATGCGGCCTCTCGATCCAGAAGGGCACATAGCGGCCTGCTTTCTCAGGAACACAAATGTCGCAAATTGCCACCGACTGGCGCCACCGCCTCACCCACCGCAACGTCTGGGCCCTGGCCGCGCCGATGATCCTGTCCAACATCTCGGTGCCATTGGTAGCCTTGGTAGACAGCACGGTTATCGGTCACCTGCCCCACGCCCATCAGCTTGGCGCAGTGGCCGTAGGCGCCACGCTGTTCACCTTCATGGTCGGCCTGATGGGCTTCCTGCGCATGGGCTCCACCGGCTTCGCTGCCCAGGCCGCAGGGCGTGCCGATGGTGCTGCGTTGCGCCAGGTACTGGTGCAAGGCCTGCTGCTAGCGGTGGGCTTTGCCGTGCTCATCGGCCTGCTCGCCCTGCCCTTCAGCCAACTGGCGCTGCACGCGATGCAACCGAGCCAAGCCTTGCAGCAATCGACCGAGGCCTTCTTCCATACCCGCCTGCTCGGCCTGCCGGCGGCGCTGGCCAGCTACGCGCTGGTCGGCTGGTTCCTCGGCACACAGAATGCTCGCGCGCCGCTGGCCATCCTGCTGACCACCAACCTGCTGAACATCGCTCTCAACCTATGGTTCGTGCTTGGCCTGGAGTGGGGTGTGCTGGGGTCGGCGCGGGCGTCGGTGATCGCCGAGTGGGCGGCCGCACTGCTGGGCCTGGCCTTGACCCGCCCTGCCCTGCGCGCCTACCCCGGGCATATCGCCTGGGCGGCACTCAAGCGCTGGCAAGCCTGGCGGCCGCTGCTTTCCGTCAACCGCGATATCTTCCTACGCAGCCTGGCCCTGCAGCTGGTGTTCCTGCTGATCACTGTGCAAGGCGCCCGCTTGGGCGAAGCGACGGTGGCGGCAAACGCACTGCTGCTCAACGGCCTGCTGCTCACCGCCTACGCCCTGGACGGGCTGGCGCATGCCGTGGAGGCCCTGTGCGGCCATGCCATCGGTGCCCGCGATCGGGACACCCTGCGCCGCTCACTGGTCGTGGCCTGTGGATGGTCATTGATCACCAGCCTGGGGTTCGCCGTGCTGTTCCTGCTGGCCGGGCATGTGTTCATCGACCTGCAGACCGACATCGACAGCGTGCGCGCGGCGGCATACCCGTACCTGCCGTACCTGGCGGTACTGCCATTGGTTGCGGTGTGGAGCTACGTGCTGGACGGGCTGTTCATCGGTGCGACGCGGGCGCGGGAGATGCGCAATGCGATGCTGGTTTCGGTGCTGATGGCATTGCCGCTGGCGTGGGCCATGAGTGGGTTTGGCAACCACGGGTTGTGGTGGGCGTTTCTCGGGTTCATGGCGTTACGGGCGGTTACGCTGGGTTGGACGGGCTGGCGCCTGCAACGAAAAGGGCTGTGGATTCACTGATGCCAGGCTGCTCCTGCTGCGGTAGCAGGAGCAGCCTTGCCAATCACGACGACAAGTACGAAGACCGGGTCAGCCCCAGGCGCAGTGCATCGAGGAACTGGGTCCGCTCGCGCGCAGTGATCTTGGCGCTGGCCACCTTGTCGCGGTAGTGGGTCATCAACTCCTCCGGCGACAGGTGCACGTAGCGCAACATGTCTTCGATGGTGTCGTGGGTCTCGATACCGGCGTGGTACACGCTGCCGTCGGCGTTCTGGTAGATGTTCACCGAGTCGGTGTCACCGAACAGGTTGTGCATATCACCCAGGATTTCCTGGTAGGCACCGACCAGGAATACGCCCAGCAGGTAATCCTCACCGTCCTTGAGCGAGTGCACTGGCATGCTGGTCTCGATGCTCTGCTCGTCGACGTACTGGTTGATCTTGCCGTCGGAGTCGCAGGTCAGGTCCTGCAGCACGGCGCGGCGCAGCGGCTCTTCGTCCAGGCGGTGCAACGGGATGATCGGCAGGACCTGGCCAATGGCCCAGGTGTCCGGCAGGCTCTGGAATACCGAGAAGTTGCAGATGTACTTGTCGGCCAGCTTGTCGTTCAGTTCATCCAGCACCTGGCGGTGCGAGCGCTGGCGGGCCTTCAGCGAGTTGTGCAGGCGGCGGCACACAGCAAAGTAGCACTGTTCGGCCAAGGCCTTCTCGCTCAGGCTGATCTTGCCATCGGCGTACTGCGCCGCCACGTCACCCATGTAGTGCGTAGCGCGCCAGTAGGTCTCGGTGACCATCTCGATGTCGGTCGGGCCGAGCAGGTCGGCCAGCCACTGCACGGTCTCGGGCAGGCTTTCCTTGTTTTCGATGGTCGGCACGTCGTCGTTGTGTTTCTCGACGTCGGTCACCTGGATCACCAGCATGGCGTGGTGCGCAGTCAGCGAGCGACCACTCTCGGAGAAGATGTGCGGATGCGGCAGGCCTTGCGCGTCACAGAACTCCTTGAGCATGCCCACCACCACGCCGGCATAGTCGTCCATGTCGTAGTTGATCGAGCTGGCGTTGCGCGAGTGGGTACCGTCGTAGTCCACACCCAGGCCACCACCTACGTCGATATGGTCGACCGGCAGCCCCAGGGCACGGAGCTCGCCGTAGTAGCGGATGGCCTCCTTGAAGCCGTGCTGGTAGTCGGCCAGGTTGGCGATCTGCGAGCCCATGTGGAAGTGCAGCAGACGGATGCCCTGGTCCAGCCCGGCATCGCGGAAGCGCTGCACGACCGAAATCAGCTGGGCAGCAGAAAGGCCGAACTTGGACTTCTCGCCACCGGTGTCTGCCCACTTGCTCGAAGCCAGCGACGACAAGCGAACGCGCAGCCCAACCTGCGGCTTGACCTTGAGCTCGGCGGCCTCTTCGATCACCAGCGCCACCTCGGACTCTTTCTCGATGACGATGAACACGTTGTGGCCGAGCTTTTGCCCCATCAGCGCCAGGCGGATGAACTCACGGTCCTTGTAGCCATTGCAGACGATGGTGCCGCCCTTCGGTGCCAGCGCAAGCACCGCCAGCAGCTCAGGCTTGGAGCCCGCTTCCAGGCCGATGGAAACGTTCTGCGTGGCGATGATGTTCTCTACCACCGCTTCCTGCTGGTTGACCTTGATCGGATACAGCGCGGTGTACTGGCTCTGGTATTCGAGGCGCGCGATGTTGGCGTCGAAGGCACCGGTCAGCTGGCGCACGCGGTCCTGCAGAATATCGGGGAAGCGCACCAACAGCGGCAGCGACAACCCGCTCTGGCGCAGCTCATCGACCTGCTCGAACAGGTCGATCGGCGCGCTTTGAGGGCCGTTGGGGCGCACTTCGACGCGCCCGGCTTCATTGATGGCGAAATAACCAGCGCCCCAATGGCGGATGCCATAAACACTGCGGCTGTCGGCCACGGTCCATTGGCTACCATCGTCTTTGCGTGTGCGTCGTACGGACATTCAAGTCCCCTATAAAGTCGAAGACACTGCCCCACATGGTGGCGGGCGCAGTGTAAAAGCTGGAAATGACGATTCATCCGTGCCCAGGAATAGACCCTGGTCGCGGGAACGAGTTTAGAAAGCGCTGGGCAAAAAGTCGCGGGATGGCCTCAGCCCCCGGACTTTTTCGCCTTGAAACCCTGTTTGGTCAGCTCGCCGATCAACAGCTCGACATGGTCGCCCTGGATCTCGATAACCCCGTCTTTCAGGGCGCCGCCGGTACCGCAGCGGCGCTTGAGCGTGGTGGCCAGCGCTTTGAGCTGGTCTGGCGGCAGCGGTACACCGGTGACGGTGGTCACGGTCTTGCCGCCACGACCTTTGCTCTCACGGCGAACACGGGCGATGCCGTCGCCTTCGGGGAGGGCTTGCTGCTTGCAGATGCAGGCATCCACCGGCTGGCTGCAGTCGGGGCAGTGCCGACCGGCGTCGGTGGAGAACACGAGACCGCCAAGGGCGGAAAAGGAAGAAGCTTTCTTGGCCACTTTTGTTCCTCTGTGCTGAGGACAAAAACTGGTCGGCAGGTGCCGACCGCGAAGCCCCACTCTGGCAGGGGCGGCGCTACTGCCGCAAGACCTGCGGCAGCCCGAAAAGGGCGCGCAGTGTAACGATAAAACAGGCAATTGCTAAGTACTGGAATGCGCCATTATGCGAATGTTTTGCGACTTCGCCGCCTGTCGGCGCCTGGGTTGATGCAAACTGGCGCGTCTTACCCAGGAGACAGGCCCATGACGACACCCCAAATTGGTACGTTCATCGCCAACTGGCACGAGCTGGGCGTAGCCGTGCCCACCCCATGGGGCGTGACCCAGGCGTGTGAAAGCCAGGTCCTTTCCCTGATGACGCGCCTCGACGCAGGGTATCGGCGCCAGGGTGATCATGCCATTCATCACACCGCCGTCGTCGAGCCCGGGGCAGTGCTGAAGGGGGCGATCATCATTGGCCCCGGGGCCTTCGTGGCTGCGGGTGCCTACCTGCGAGGGGGCGTCTACATCGCCAGCAACTGCATCGTCGGGCCAAGCTGCGAGGTGAAAAGCAGCTTCATGCTCGATTCGAGCAAGTTGGCCCATTTCAACTTCGTCGGCGACTCGCTGATCGGGGCCAACGTCAATATCGAAGCCGGGGCGATCATCGCCAACTACCGCAATGAACTGGAGGGGGCCGTCATCAGGATTCGCCACGCACAGGCGACCCTCGACACCGGGGTGCGCAAGTTTGGCGCCTTGATAGGCGATGGTTGCAGGATAGGTGCGAACGCGGTCATCGCCCCTGGCGCAGTGCTCGAGCCCGGTACCCGCGTGCCGCGCCTGGGGCTGATCGACCAGTTCGCCTACGACTGAGCAGCCTTGTAGCGCGCCAGCGCTGCCAAGGAGTCAGGGCAGTAAGGGTAGATATGCTGATCTTCTTCGACCTGTGCGAGGCTGACGAAACGCGCTTCGCTCACCTCCTCCGGCTGCAGCCGCAAAGGCGCATCGGACACCGCCGAATACACCGCGCACCACAGGTGGTTATCCGGCTGGTCGAAATAGAACCGCTCGTGAAATTGCAGCGCCACGCCTTCGATACCCAGTTCCTCGGCCAGCTCGCGGGCTGCCGAGACGGCATACGACTCGCCTGCGGCCACCATGCCGCCTGCTGCCACATCCCAGTAACCTGGGTATAGCGCCTTGCTCAAGGTACGCCGGTGTACGCAGAGTTGCCCTGCGCTGTTGAACAGCAGAATGAAGGTACACCGGCCGATCAGGCCCCGTTCACGCAGCTCGGCCCTTGGCAGCGCCCCAAGCACCTGGTCGGCTTCGTCCACCCAGGCAACCAGCTCTCGGTCGGAGGCCGCCCGGTGGGCGGCCTCTTTGGGGCTGATGGCCATATTCAACCCTGCGACAGCAGCTGGCGCAGATCGATGACCGC
The DNA here is from genome assembly GCF_040224055.2 of Pseudomonas sp. WHRI 8519. Taxonomy (NCBI): domain Bacteria; kingdom Pseudomonadati; phylum Pseudomonadota; class Gammaproteobacteria; order Pseudomonadales; family Pseudomonadaceae; genus Pseudomonas; species Pseudomonas sp. WHRI 8519. The sequence goes on from NZ_CP167996.1 coordinate 5,402,987, forward strand.
AGCGTTGGCCCGCGAAATGTAGTTGGCCATGACCAGCGAGTGGTTGGCCCACATGCCAAAACCACTGCCATTGAGCACCATCGGACTCCACAACGCCTCTTGCGAGGCCTCCAATTCACGGATGATCTGGCGCACGCTGACGGTGGCATTCTTCTTCGCCAATACGTCGGCGAAGTCCACCTCGATGGCTCGCAGCAGGTGCGACAGCGCCCAGGCTTGGCCACGGGCCTCGTAGAACACGTTGTCGATCTGCAGCCATGGGGTCTCCACCACCTCCTCGTCCACCTGCGGCGCCTGGCCGGCAACCACCGACTCGGTCTTCAGCGTGGTGTTGAGCTTGACCCGGCCAACGCTGGCCGACAGGCGCTGCGACAGCGAGCCCAGGCGCGTGGCGACATCGCCCAGCCAGTTGTTCAGGTTGTCGGCACGGGTGTAGAAGATCGCGCCCTTGTCGCCTGCAGCCAGGCGAGCCTGATAGCGGGCAAGCGATTTGATGCCCTCTTCGAACTCCGACTCGCTGGACGGCAGGATCCAGCTCTTGTTATCGAAGTTGAAACGCGGCTCGGCCTTGGCCAGGTCCGCATCCTCGGTAGATTGCGACTGCGAGCGTGCGAAGTCTTTGCGCAAAGCGCGGGACAGGTCACGCACCTGGACCAGCACGCCGTATTCCCAGCTCGGCATGTTGTCCATCCACAACCCCGGCGGGAAGCGATCGTTGGAAATGTAGCCGCCCGGTTTGTTCAGCAGGGTTTCGGCCACAGTCTTGAGCGTTTCGATGGTGGTGTAACCAATCACCATCTGCTGGCCATTGCGCTCAGCTGCTGCCTGAGCGGTCTGCTGCACCGGGAACAGCTCCGGTTCCTGGCTCCAGTACCAGCCCAAGCCGATGCAGACCAGCAGGTACAACCCGATCAGGGTTACCAGGGCTCGGCTCCAGAGGCCACCCAAATAGCCACGGGCGGCAGCACCGCGGCCATCGACACGCTCACGGGGCTCGGCCTTGGCCTCGCGGTTTTTCCAGTCCAGCATGGCTTTGTCCTTATCAGTCACGACGGTTCAGGGCTTTTGACCACAGGCCAGTGCCAGGGTGCCACGGCAAGCCCATGTTGCTGCACTATAAAGCAGACACCACCGTACGCATAAGCGACCAATCAGTCAGTAACTGAATATTCGTCATCAACGCTTTGTTGATCCACCGCACTCGCATGGGTGAAAAGAACTGCTAGCATAGAGCCATCATCGCACCTGCACATCCCACTAATAAGTAGTCAGGACATGACCCAAGCCGCGGAGCCGAGCCAAGAGCGCCTCAAGCAGGAGCTCGATCAACTGCTGCAACGCCTGTCGCGCACAGGTTTGCGCAAGGGCGACCAACTTGACCAGTTGACCCTGCCACCTGCCCGCAGGCCGGTGTATCTGCTGCTGCGCGACCATGAGCGCGCCGAGCGTCTGGCCCAGCAGCTGGAGTTCTTCGGCCTGAGCGTGCAACCGCTGTTCAGCGTCGACGCGTTGCTGGCCTCTGTGGCAGAGCTGGGGCCATCTGCCATCGTGATGGATGTCGACTTCAGCGGGCCGGGTTGCGGCATGCAACTGGCGGCGCAGGTGCAGTCGGGGCTGGAGCAGCCGATCCCGCTGTTGTTCTTCAGCCTGAACGAAGCGGACACGCCAACGCGCCTGGCCGCCGTGCGCGCAGGTGGCCAAGCGTTTCTCACCGGCACACTGGAGGCCTCCAGCCTGCTTGAGAAGCTTGAGATCATGACCAGCACCGCGCCGCTTGAACCACTGCGCGTGCTGATCATCGACGACTCACGCACCCAGGCGCTGCACACCGAACGCGTGCTGGGCAGCGCCGGCATGATCACCCGCAGCCTGACCGACCCGATCCGCGCCATGGCCGAGCTGGCTGATTTTCAGCCCGACCTGATCATTCTCGACCTCTACATGCCCGCCTGCTCCGGCCCGGAACTGGCCAAGGTGATCCGCCACAACGACCGCTACGTCAGCGTACCGATCATCTACCTGTCCGCCGAGGACGACCTGGACAAACAGCTCGATGCCATGAGCGAGGGCGGCGACGACTTTTTGACCAAGCCGATCCGCTCACGCCACCTGATCACCACCGTGCGCAACCGCGCTGCGCGTGCGCGCCACCTCAAGTCGCGCATGGTCCGCGACAGCCTTACCGGCCTGTACAACCACACGCACATCCTGCAACTGCTGGAGGACTGTAGCTTTCGCGCCCGTCGCGAGGGCCAGCCGCTGAGCTTTGCCATGCTCGACATCGACCACTTCAAGAAGATCAACGACCGCCATGGCCACCCCATGGGCGACCGGGTGATCAAGAGCCTGGCGCTTTTTCTCAAGCAACGGCTGCGCAAGACCGACTTCATCGGCCGCTATGGCGGCGAAGAATTCGCCATCGTCATGCCCAACACCGCATTGGATGCCGCCCACAAGGTGCTGGATGAGATTCGCCGACGCTTCGCCGAAATTCTCTACCCCGCGCAGCCCTGCGACCTGCAGTGCACCTTCAGTGCCGGGATCGTGCAACTGGACGATGAGCTCGATGCATTGAGCATGGCCAGCACCGCAGATGAGGCGCTGTATCGGGCCAAGCATGCCGGGCGCAACTGTGTAGTCCGGGTCGAGCCCTGAGCGGCCGACCCGCGCCAACAAGATAGCCTTGAGCCATCATCGTCATCACCGCGTCACAAAATAGCAATAACTTCAGGCACCTACCTCCCCACCCCCGCAGGAAGTTAGCGGCTATGCGCCTGAAGTGGCTGACCAATTTCAACACCCTGTTACTGGTGACCGTGTGTATCGCGCTGGGTGCAACCCTGTGGTGGTCGCAGCGTGCCCTGGAGCGCCCCTATCAATTGATGGAACGCTATCTGGGCCTGTCGCAGCAGTTCCAGAACCAGGCCGCGCGCAACATCCAGGCCTATCTGGGCAGCGGCGACGCCCTACGCCATGCGGCGGCGCTGGAGGCCAACCAACAGCTTGCGCAGGCACTCGCCGACTGGCCTGAAGCGCTGGCCGACCAATTGCGCCCAAGCCTTGATAGCCTGCAAGCCTTCACCGCCAACGAGCTGCTCGCGGCTGGCAAACTGGCCGGCGACCCTCAAGCCCTGCTGTTGCAGGCCGAGCGTGAGCTGGGCGCCAATCTCGAACAGCTGGCCAACTATGCCCGCGACAGCGACAGCAGCGAGGCTAGCCGTTATCTGCTGCCGTTGTTCGACGCCAGCGTCCACCTGGGCCGCTTGTCGCTGGCCCGTGACAAACTGGTCAGCAGCGGCCGCGCCGAACTGGCCGACGAGGTGGAACGCGAGCTGCAATTGATCCGCGCCCAGGCTCAGGTCATCGACAACCTGCCGTTGCTGGGCGTGACCCGCGCCACCGAATCCAACGCCGATGATTTCGCTGCCATGATGGGCCTGGAAACGCAGGCCGCAGGGGAGCAGGAAGACGTTGCCGTTGGCCTCAAACGCGAATTGCAAAGCCTGCTCAACCGCTACCCGGGCGAACTGCAACGGACCCGCGACCAGATCGAACGGCGTACCGTGCTGGCCGCCAGCACCAACGAACGGCTCGACGCCGTGCAAAAGGCCATTGCCAGCCTTGAGCCTGAAGTGCGCGGCCAGCATGCCCGTATCGCCAGCGAAGTGCGCCTGATCCAAGGCCTGATGATCGGCCTGATCCTGCTGATCGCCCTGCTCATCGACACCTTGCAGCGGCGGCTGACGCGTACCCTGACTGGCTTGGCCCCGGCGCTGTCACGATGGGCCGAAGGCGACTTCGCCGCCCCCATCGCCCTGGGCAAGACCAACCGCGAGTTGCACGACATCCAGGAATCGCTCAATCGCCTGCGTCAGTACTTGGTAGAGCTGGTCGGCACCATCCGCCACAACGCCGAGCAGGTGGCCGGCAGCAGTCACGCACTGGCCGGCATGAGCGCTGCCCTGCATGACGGCGCAGAGCGCCAGGCGGGTGACACCGGGCAGATCCGCGATGCACTGGGCGAACTGGAGGCCACCATTTTGCAAGTGGCCGGTGATGCCAGCTCTGCGGCCGATGCCAGCCGCGCTGCCGGCCGCGCCGTGGAGCAAGGCCAGACGGTTATCGGCCAGAGCCTTGGCGGGCTGCGTACGCTGGTCGATGAAGTACAGGGCAATGCACGCATGATCGAACAGCTGGCCGAGGAGTCGGCCACCATCGGCGGTGTGCTCACGGTGATCAGGTCGATCGCAGAGCAGACCAACCTGCTGGCGTTGAACGCCGCCATCGAAGCCGCCCGCGCGGGCGAGATGGGCCGCGGCTTTGCCGTGGTCGCAGACGAGGTACGCTCGCTGGCGCAACGCACCACTGGCGCCACTGGCGAGATCCAGGCCTTGATCGACCGGCTGCAGCAGGCGGCAAGGGAATCGGTGACGGGCATGCGCGCGCAACTGGAACACGCCCAAGCTACAGCTGACCAGGCACAGGCTGCCGATGGCGCGCTGGACGAAATCGTCAACGCGATCCGCACCATAGCCAATACCGCAGTGCGCATTGCTGACGTCACGGCGCAGCAGAGTGATGCGGTGAGCGAGATCCGGGGGCACAGCGAGCGGATTCATGAACTGGGTGAAGACAACCTGCAGCGCATCGGTGAAGGGCGTGAGCAGGGCGAGCAATTGCTGACCCTTGGTGGCGAACTGAACCGGGCGGTGCGGGCCTTCAGGCTGTGATCGTTTGCCTGCCCCGCCCCCCAACGAAGGCCAACTCCGCTATCATGCCCGGCACGTTCCACCCCGCGAGGACGCCATGCGCCGCCTGTTTTTCCTGCTTTTCCTGCTGCTGGCCAGCCCTGCCTTCGCCACGGGCCTGCTCGACAACCGCCCCAGCGCCACTCTCGGCGCCGCCTCGCTGAGCAACAGCGCAGACTTTCTGCCAGTACACGAAGCCTTCAAGCTCAGCCTGGTCCAGGCTGATGCGCACACCCTCAAGCTGCGCTTCGTCGCCACCGACGGCTATTACCTCTACCGCCATCGCTTCCAGTTCCGCACCGAGCCGGCAGACATCGCCCTGGGCTCGCCGAACATTCCCAAGGGCGAGGCCAAACACGATGAGTTCTTCGGCGACGTCGAGGTCTACCACGGCGTACTGGACATCGAACTGCCGCGCACCGACGCTCGCGCCTTCACCCTGCTGGTCGGCTACCAGGGCTGTGCCGACAAGGGCCTGTGCTACCCGCCAGAGACGGCACGCCTGAGCATCGACGGCGCAGGGGGTAGCACCGCCGACGCCCCCGCGACGGCCAGCGAACAAGGCTGGAGCTGGAAATCACTGCTGCTGTTCTTCCTCGCCGGGGTTGGCCTGACCTTCACGCCCTGCGTGTTGCCGATGCTGCCGATCCTCTCTGGCGTGGTCTTGCGTGGCCAGGTCGGTGGCCTGCGCGGCCTGGCCCTGTCGCTGGCCTATGTGCTGGCCATGGCCGCCAGTTTCGCCATGCTGGGCGCATTGATGGGCCTGTTCGGTGCAAGCCTGAACCTGCAGGCGCGGCTGCAATCGGCGTGGGTGCTGGTGCCTTTCGCGCTGTTCTTCGTGCTGTTCGCCCTGGCCATGTTCGGCCTGTTCGAACTCAAACTGCCACAGGCCTTGAGCAATCGCCTCGATACCCTCGCCCACCGCACCAAGGGCGGCTCGCTGCTGGGCGCAGCGGTGCTGGGCGTGCTGTCCAGTCTGCTGGTTTCGCCGTGCGTCTCGGCACCTCTGGCCGGCGCCTTGCTGTATATCAGTGCCAGCGGTGACGCCCTGGGTGGCGCTCTCAAACTGTTCGCCCTGGGCCTGGGCATGGGCGCGCCGTTGTTGGTGGTGGCCACGGGGGGCGCGGCCTGGCTGCCAAAGAGCGGGCCTTGGCTGAACACCGTGAAAAACGCTATTGGTGTACTGCTGCTGGGCCTGGCCATCGGCCTGCTCAGCCGCGTACTGCCGGGGCCGGCGACCTTGTTGCTGGTCGGGTTCCTGAGCGTGGGCGTGGCCGTTTTCCTCGGGGCGCTGGAGTTCGTGGTCAAGGCGCCACGCCAACGTCTGGCGCAACTGCTGGGCCTGGCCCTGCTGGTGTACGGCCTGGCCTGCTGGTACGGCGCCCTGCATGGCCAGGGCGACCCGCTGCGCCCATTGCCAGCACCCGCGCCGGCAAGTGCCGGCAGTGGCCCGGCAGCCTCGGTGGATGCCTGGCAAACCGTCACCACGCCTGCTGCACTCGACGCGGCACTGGCCGAGGCGAAAGCGGCGGGGCAGCCCGTGTTGCTCGACTGGTACGCCGACTGGTGCATCAGTTGCAAGGTCATCGAGCATGAAGTCCTCAACGCAGCGCAGGTCCAACCCCAACTGAGCGCCTTCAAGTTGCTGCGTTTCGACATCACCGAAAGCAACGCCGAGCAACGTACCCTGCTCGACCGCTATCAGCTGTTCGGCCCGCCTGCACTGTTGTTCTTTGCCGCGAACGGCAGCGAAATGACCACCGATCGGGTCATTGGCGAGATAAACGCCGCCGAATTCGCGGGTATTCTGGCGCGCATGCGCGGCAAACTCGGTCTATAACTTCCCGCGTGCCGGCATAATTCTGCGAAGGAGTGACCAGATTTAATTTTTTGGTCACATACTTCGCGCGAACCTCGGACATCGTGCTGGCTATTGCCGGGAACTGGACACTTGCGGTCGCTTTACGGCACACTCGCCGCGCTGTGTCGAATTGCCCTACAAATCCAAGGAATCTGCAGATGGCAACGCTACTGGTGCTTCACGGCCCCAACCTGAACATGCTCGGGCTTCGCGAACCGAGCCACTACGGCGCCGTGACCCTGGCCCAGATCAACCAGGACCTGGAGCAGCGCGCGCGCGCCGCGGGCCATCACCTGCAATACCTGCAGAGCAATGCCGAGTACGAGCTGATCGACCGGATTCACGCCGCACGCAACGAGGGTGTGGACTTCATCCTGATCAATCCGGCTGCTTTCACCCACACAAGCGTCGCATTACGTGACGCATTGCTTTCGGTGAGCATCCCATTCATCGAAGTGCACCTGTCAAACGTGCACAAACGCGAACCGTTCCGTCACCACTCCTACTTCTCCGATGTAGCCGTAGGGGTGATCTGCGGTCTGGGCGCCAGCGGGTATCGCCTGGCCCTGGAGGCCGCACTGGAACACCTGGCTGCCAACGCACAGCCCTGATGATAGAAGCCCTGGCCTGAGTGGGCCGGGGTTCGAGAAAAACGTTTCAGATACGTTTTTAACTTATGCCCCCTGACCGAACCTTTGGGAGTTGATGATTAATGGATATCCGTAAAGTCAAGAAACTGATCGAGCTGCTGGAAGAGTCTGGCATCGACGAACTGGAGATCAAGGAAGGCGAAGAGTCGGTCCGTATCAGCCGTCATAGCAAGACCCCAGCCGCTCAGCAGTTCTACGCACCTGCGCCAATGGCTGCCGCACCTGCTGCTGCTCCGGTCGCTGCTGCTGCGCCGGCTGCCGAAGCTGCCGCCACTGCCCCGGCGCTCAAAGGCACCGTGATCCGCTCGCCAATGGTCGGCACCTTCTACCGCAAACCTTCGCCGACCTCGCCGAACTTCGCTGAAGTGGGTCAGAGCGTGAAGAAAGGCGACACGCTGTGCATCGTCGAAGCGATGAAGATGATGAACCACATCGAAGCCGATATCGGCGGCGTTATCGACGCCATCCTGGTGGAAGACGGTCAGCCGGTTGAGTTCGACCAGCCGCTGTTCACCATCGTTTGATTCGCGGAGAGCCAACGATGTCTGGGAAGCTGGAAAAAGTCCTGATCGCCAACCGCGGGGAAATTGCCCTGCGGATCCTGCGTGCCTGCAAAGAACTGGGCATCAAGACCGTCGCCGTGCACTCCACGGCCGACCGTGAACTGATGCACCTGGGCCTGGCAGACGAGTCGGTCTGCATTGGTCCTGCTTCGTCCAAAGATTCGTACCTGCATATCCCGGCGATCATCGCCGCTGCCGAAGTGACAGGCGCCACCGCCATCCACCCGGGTTACGGCTTCCTCGCAGAGAACGCCGATTTCGCCGAGCAGGTAGAGAAGTCCGGTTTCGCCTTCATCGGCCCGCGCGCCGACACCATTCGCCTGATGGGCGACAAGGTGTCGGCCAAGGACGCGATGATCAAGACCGGCGTACCGACCGTACCAGGTTCCGATGGCCCGCTGCCGGAAGACGAAGAGGTCGCCCTGGCGATCGCCCGTGACGTCGGCTACCCGGTGATCATCAAGGCCGCCGGTGGTGGTGGTGGTCGCGGTATGCGCGTGGTGCACAAGGAAGAGGACCTGATCGCCTCGGCCAAGCTCACCCGTACCGAAGCCGGTGCCGCCTTCGGCAACCCGATGGTCTACCTGGAGAAGTTCCTGACCAACCCACGTCACGTGGAAGTTCAGGTGCTGTCCGACGGCCAGGGCAACGCTATCCACCTGGGCGACCGCGACTGCTCGCTGCAGCGTCGTCACCAGAAAGTACTGGAAGAAGCACCTGCTCCGGGCATCGACGAGAAGGCCCGCCAGGAAGTCTTCAAGCGTTGCGTCGATGCCTGCATCGAGATCGGCTACCGTGGCGCCGGCACCTTCGAGTTCCTGTACGAAAACGGCCGTTTCTACTTCATTGAAATGAATACCCGTGTGCAGGTTGAGCACCCGGTCTCGGAGATGGTCACCGGTATCGACATCGTCAAGGAGATGCTCAGCATCGCCGCTGGCAACAAGCTGTCGATCCGTCAGGAAGACGTGGTGATCCGCGGTCACTCGCTGGAGTGCCGGATCAACGCAGAAGACCCGAAGAAGTTCATTCCGAGCCCAGGCAAGGTCAAGCACTTCCACGCCCCGGGTGGCAACGGCGTTCGCGTCGATTCGCACCTGTACAGCGGTTATTCGGTTCCGCCGAACTACGACTCGCTGATCGGCAAGCTGATCACCTACGGCAAAGACCGCGATGAAGCCATGGCCCGCATGCGCAACGCCCTGGACGAAATCGTCGTCGACGGCATCAAGACCAACATCCCGCTGCACCGCGACCTGGTGCGTGATGAAGGTTTCTGCAAAGGCGGCGTGAACATCCACTACCTCGAGCACAAACTGGCCAACCAGGAGTGATCGCGTTAGCGTGATGCAACACGAACCCCGGCCCTGTGCCGGGGTTTTTTGTGGGGCTTTCTCACGCCAACGGTCATGCAGCCCCCCATTTACTGGCCCGATCGCGGGCAAAGCAGCGCCTTCGGTCAGATCACCACACTGAAAAACACTGAAGGGCCTAAGGAAGCCGGCTTGCCGGCCATTGAGCTGCAGGCAGCGCCTCAAGCCATCCACAAACACCCCGCACTCGCGTAAACTGCCAGCCTTCGCGCAGCCTCGGGCTGCCCCTCTCGATTTACCAAAGGTGCCCGCCATGCCTTGGCTGCAAGTACGCCTGGCCATCAGCCCGGAACAAGCCGAAACCTACGAAGACGCCCTGCTCGAAGTCGGCGCCGTGTCGGTCACGTTCATGGACGCCGAAGACCAGCCGATCTTCGAACCCGACCTCAACACCACGCCGCTGTGGTCGCATACCCACCTGCTGGCACTGTTCGAGGCCGACGCCGACCCTGAACAGGTGTTCGCTCACCTGCGCCTGCTGACCGGCACGCAGCTGCCGGAACACCAGGCCGAAGTGATCGAGGATCAGGATTGGGAACGCAGCTGGATGGACAACTTCCAGCCAATGCGCTTCGGCCGCCGCTTGTGGATCGTGCCAAGCTGGCACGAGGCTCCGGAAAAGGACGCCGTGAACCTGCTGCTTGACCCAGGCCTGGCCTTTGGCACCGGCACCCACCCAACCACCGCCCTGTGCCTGGAATGGCTCGACGGCCAGCAGCTCGAAGGCACCCAGGTCCTGGACTTCGGCTGCGGTTCGGGCATTCTGGCGATTGCCGCACTGTTGTTGGGCGCACGCGAAGCGGTCGGTACCGACATCGACGTGCAGGCCATCGAAGCCTCGCGTGACAACGCCCAGCGCAACGGCGTCGCCGACGAGAAGCTGGCGCTGTACCTGCCCGAGCATATGCCGGCCATGCAGGCCGACGTGCTGGTCGCCAATATCCTCGCAGGCCCTTTGGTCTCGCTGGCGCCGCAGCTGTCCGGCCTGGTACGCCCAGGCGGCCTGCTCGCATTGTCTGGCATCCTCGCCGAACAGGGTGAGGAAGTGGCCGCAGCCTACGCTGCCGACTTCGAGCTGGACCCGATCGTCGTACGCGACGGCTGGGTACGCATCAGTGGTCGCCGCCGCTAAGCGGGCCTAAAATACTTTTCTGCACAGCTCCCGGATCGCCGCATGACCGACAGTTTCGTCACCCAGTGCCCGCATTGCCAGACCAGCTTTCGCGTCACCCACCACCAATTGAGCGTGGCGCGTGGGGTCGTGCGCTGCGGCCATTGCCTGCAGGTGTTCAACGCGGCGAAGCAACTGCTGGAGCAGAACCGCGCCAGCGCCGCCCCGGCAGTGCCGCCAATCCCGGCGGTTGGGCCAGTCACTGCGCCCGAACCACCGGTCAGCGAGCGCCCAGCCGCCGAGCCGCAAGACTGGGCAGCCACAGCTCAAGCCCTCGACGAACTTGACCTGGACCAGGAATTGGCCCGCCTCGAACGCCGTGGCAAGTCAGACGAGCCGCGCCCCGCCGCCCCTGTCGATGCACTACAGGCGCGGCGTAACGAGCCCGCCGCCGAGCCCCATGGCGACGAGCTGTTCGGTAATGCGACCGACGATCACCATGAGCCGCTGGAGCCCGAAGAGCCCGCCCCGGTACTGCTCAAGCCAGAGCCGCTGGACCTGGAGCCTGCCCCGGGTGATCGCACCGAGCCCACGCTGGACGGCAACCTGGACCTGGACTTCGATGATGAACCTGCCGTGCATCGGCCTGCCGAGCGCGACAACCCGAACGACTTCCCCGAGCGGCTGCCGCCAGATGACGAACCCGTTCACGAAAAGGGCCTGAGTGCCCGTGATGATGACGATACGGATCTGCATCTGTCGGCGCACGATGACACCCCTGACCCGGGGCTGACCGGCGAGCGCCTTGAACCTGGCTTCACCGCCAAGGCCTCGCGTGCGTCACGCAAGGAGCCGCTCATCGACGTGGTCGACGACCCTTTGCAACTGGGCTGGGAAAAACCGCGCCCCCACTGGGGCAAACGCCTGCTCTGGAGCGTGCTCACGCTGCTGGCCGCCGGCCTGCTGGCCTTCCAGTACGTGTGGTTCCATTTCGATGAAATGGCGCGCCAGGACCAGTATCGCCCGCTCTTCCAGCAGCTGTGCCCGATGCTTGGCTGCGAGGTGCCTACCCGTGTCGATATCGGCCGGATCAAGAGCAGCAACCTGGTCGTGCGCAGCCACCCGGACTTCAAAGGCGCGCTGATCGTCGACGCGATCATCTACAACCGTGCCCCCTTTGCCCAGCCGTTCCCTCTGCTGGAGCTGCGTTTTGCCGACCTCAATGGCCAATTGATCGCCAGCCGGCGCTTCAAGCCGAGCGAGTATCTCTCGGGTGAACTGGCCGGCCGTGGCGAAATGCCCAGCCAGACGCCAATCCACATTGCACTGGATATCCTCGACCCTGGCCCTAGAGCGGTGAATTACAGCTTGAGCTTCCGCTCCCCCGAATAGACGCCGAGCTGCAAGCTACAAGAGAAGCGAGCCGACAACCGGTCTGCCCCCTCTTGCCGCTTGCAGCTTGCAGCTTGTAGCGCCTGGTCATAAGCCTGCAACTGTTCAGAATTTATCCAAATCCATCTTTATCCGGTCACCGAGAGCGGGTATTATGCCAACCCTTTTTCGACTCCAATGATTCGGCCCCACAACAGGGAACACCTATGTCGGCGGTACGCATCGGCCCATATACACTACGTAACAACCTGATCCTCGCGCCCATGGCCGGGGTCACGGACCAGCCTTTCCGTACACTTTGCAAGCGCCTGGGCGCGGGCATGGTGGTGTCGGAGATGGTCAGCAGCGACATGAGCCTGTGGAACAGCCGCAAGTCCAGCCTGCGCCGCATTCACGAAGGCGATCCCGAGCCGCGCTCGGTACAGATCGCCGGTGGCGATGCGCAGATGATGGCAGCGGCTGCCAGGGCCAACGTCGAAGCTGGCGCCCAGATCATCGATATCAACATGGGTTGCCCGGCAAAAAAAGTCTGCAACAAAGCTGCAGGCTCTGCTTTATTGAGAGATGAAGCTCTGGTCAGCGAGATTCTCCACGCCGTGGTCGGCGCGGTGGACGTCCCGGTGACCCTGAAGATCCGCACCGGTTGGGACCGGGCGAACAAGAACGGCCTGAACGTGGCGAGAATCGCCGAGCAGGCTGGCATCCAGGCGCTGGCGGTGCATGGCCGCACACGCGCCGACCTGTACACCGGCGAAGCCGAATACGACACCATCGCTGCCATCAAGCAGGCGGTGTCCATTCCGGTTTTTGCCAACGGCGATATCACTTCGCCAGAAAAGGCCCGGGCGGTGCTGGACGCCACCGGCGTCGACGGTCTGCTGATTGGCAGGGCCGCCCAAGGGCGGCCCTGGATCTTTCGCGAGATCGAGCATTACCTGGGGACGGGCCAGCATTTGCCGGCCCCGCAGCTGGACGAAGTGGAACGTATTCTGCTGGAGCACCTTGCCGCGCTGCACGCCTTCTATGGCGATGTGATGGGCGTACGTATCGCCCGTAAGCACGTCGGCTGGTACCTGGCAACACGACCCGGCGGCAAGGAGTTTCGCTCCCGGTTCAACGCTTTGGAAGACACACAAGCGCAGTGCGCCAACGTTCGAGCTTTTTTCAGCGAACGTCGACAGAGCCTTGAGACAGAGGACGGACAAGGGGTGGCCGCATGACGATGATGACCGAGACATTAGTGAGTGGAACAACGCCCGTGAGCGACAACGCCAACCTCAAACAGCACCTCAACACGCCGAGCGAAGAGGGCCAGACCCTTCGTGACAGCGTCGAGAAGGCGCTGCACAACTACTTCGCACACCTGGAAGGCGCTACCGTCACTGACGTGTACAACCTGGTGCTCTCCGAAGTAGAGGCGCCCCTGCTCGAAAGCGTGATGAATTACGTCAAGGGCAACCAGACCAAGGCCAGCGAGATGCTCGGGCTCAACCGAGGCACCCTGCGCAAGAAACTCAAGCAGTACGACTTGTTGTAAGCCAGAATCCCAATCAGAAAAGGCGGCTCCCTGAACAGAGGCGCCTTTTTTGCTGACTCCACCGCGTTATTGGAATCCGAAATGACCGACCAGACTACCCGCCTGCCAGTCCGCCGCGCCCTGATCAGCGTCTCCGACAAGACCGGTATCCTCGAATTCGCTCGTGAGCTGCAGCAGCTCGGTGTCGAGATCCTGTCCACCGGCGGCACCTACAAGCTGCTCAAGGACAACGGCGTGAACGCGGTGGAAGTGGCCGACTACACGGGCTTCGCCGAAATGATGGACGGCCGGGTCAAGACCCTGCACCCGAAGATCCACGGCGGCATCCTCGGCCGTCGCGGTGTCGACGACGCAATCATGAACGAGCACGGCATCAAGCCGATTGACCTGGTCGCCGTCAACCTCTACCCGTTCGAAGCCACCATTGCCAAGCCTGGCTGCGACCTGCCGACCGCCATCGAGAACATCGACATCGGCGGCCCGACCATGGTCCGTTCGGCTGCCAAGAACCACAAGGACGTCGCCATCGTGGTCAACGCCGGCGACTACGCCAGCGTTCTCGAAGGCCTCAAGGCCGGCGGCCTGACCTACGCCCAGCGTTTCGACCTGATGCTCAAGGCCTTCGAGCACACGGCGGCGTACGACGGCATGATCGCCAACTACATGGGCACCATCGACCAGGCCAAGGACACGCTGTCCACTGAAGCACGCAGCGAGTTCCCGCGCACCTTCAACAGCCAGTTCGTCAAGGCTCAGGAAATGCGCTACGGCGAGAACCCGCACCAGAGCGCTGCGTTCTACGTTGAAGCCAACAAAGGCGAAGCCAGCGTTTCCACCGCCATCCAGCTGCAGGGCAAGGCGCTGTCGTTCAACAACGTGGCCGACACCGACGCCGCGCTGGAGTGCGTGAAGAGCTTCGTCAAGCCGGCCTGCGTCATCGTCAAGCATGCCAACCCCTGCGGCGTCGCCGTGGTGCCTGAGGACGAGGGCGGTATCCGCAAGGCCTACGACCTGGCCTACGCCACCGACAGCGAGTCGGCCTTCGGCGGCATCATCGCCTTCAACCGTGAACTGGACGGCGAAACCGCCAAGGCCATCGTCGAGCGCCAGTTCGTCGAAGTGATCATCGCCCCGAAAATCTCCCAGGCGGCCCGCGACGTGGTGGCTGCCAAGCAGAACGTACGTCTGCTGGAGTGCGGCGAGTGGCCAGCCGAGCGTGCCGCCGGTTGGGACTTCAAGCGCGTCAACGGTGGCCTGCTGGTGCAGAGCCGCGACAACGGCATGATCACCGCCGAAGACCTGAAGATCGTCACCAAGCGTGCACCGACCGAGCAGGAAATCCACGATCTGGTGTTCGCCTGGAAGGTGGCCAAGTTCGTCAAGTCCAATGCCATCGTCTACGCCAAGCAGCGCCAGACCATCGGCGTCGGCGCTGGCCAGATGAGCCGCGTCAACTCCGCGCGCATCGCTGCCATCAAGGCAGAGCATGCCGGCCTGCAAGTACAAGGTGCGGTCATGGCGTCGGACGCGTTCTTCCCGTTCCGTGATGGCATCGACAATGCCGCTAAAGTGGGTATCAGCGCCGTGATCCAGCCAGGTGGTTCGATGCGCGATGCCGAGGTGATCGCTGCCGCTGACGAAGCCGGCATCGCCATGGTATTCACCGGTATGCGCCACTTCCGCCACTGATAGCAGCGGCAAGCTTTACGCTGCAAGCTGCAAGCAAGAGCAGGGCAAATTGCTCCTGCTTGCAGCCACAGCCCCTTGAATCCCTGAGTTGTGAGCACTTGAAAGGATCAGCGCCAACCGCTTTCTTTTGACGCTTGCAGCTTGCAGCTTCTCCGAAGGAGCCTGTAATGAAAGTTTTGATCATCGGCAGCGGCGGCCGTGAGCACGCCCTGGCCTGGAAAGTCGCCCAGGACCCACGCGTCGAGAAAGTATTCGTCGCCCCTGGCAACGCCGGTACCGCCATTGAAGCCAAGTGCGAGAACGTTGCCATCGACGTGACCGCCCTTGAGCAACTGGCAGACTTCGCCGAGAAGAACGTCGACCTGACCATCGTGGGCCCCGAGGCGCCACTGGTCATCGGTGTGGTGGACCTGTTCCGCAGCCGCGGCCTGGACTGCTTCGGCCCGACCAAGGGCGCGGCCCAGCTGGAAGGCTCCAAGGCATTCACCAAGGACTTCCTGGCTCGCCACAAGATCCCGACCGCCGACTACCAGAACTTCACCGAGATCGAGCCGGCCCTGGCCTACCTGCAGGAAAAAGGCGCGCCGATCGTGATCAAGGCCGACGGCCTGGCTGCAGGCAAAGGCGTGATCGTCGCCATGACCCTGGAAGAAGCCGAAGCTGCCGTGCGTGACATGCTCGCAGGCAACGCCTTTGGCGAAGCCGGTTCGCGCGTGGTGATCGAAGAGTTCCTCGACGGCGAGGAAGCCAGCTTCATCGTGATGGTCGACGGCCACAACGTGCTGCCAATGGCCACCAGCCAGGACCACAAGCGCGTGGGTGACCAGGACACCGGCCCGAACACGGGCGGCATGGGTGCCTACTCCCCTGCCCCAGTCGTTACCGCCGATGTCCACCAGCGCGTGATGGACCAGGTGATCTGGCCGACCGTGCGCGGCATGGCCGAAGAAGGCAACGTGTACACCGGCTTCCTGTATGCCGGCCTGATGATCGACAAGGCGGGCAACCCCAAGGTCATCGAGTTCAACTGCCGCTTTGGCGACCCGGAAACCCAGCCAGTCATGCTGCGCCTGGAATCGAGCCTGGTGCTGTTGATCGAAGCCGCTTTCGCCAAGGCGCTGGACAAGGTCGAAGCGCAGTGGGACCCGCGCCCGAGCCTGGGTGTGGTGCTGGCTGCCGGCGGGTACCCGGGCGACTACGCCAAGGGCGACGCGATCAGTGGCCTGGAGGCCGCAGCCAAGATCGAAGGCAAGGTGTTCCATGCCGGTACTTCGCTCAAGGACGGCCAGGTCGTGACCAACGGTGGCCGCGTGCTCTGCGCCACGGCCATGGGCAGCACGGTCGCAGATGCCCAGCAGCAGGCTTACCGCCTCGCCAAGGAAGTCACCTGGAACGGTAGCTTCTACCGTACCGACATCGGCTATCGGGCCATTGCCCGCGAGCGCGGTGAACACCAGCAATAACCTTGACCGGATAGCCGCAGCGTCTTGCGCGTGCGGCTTTCGGCTCGTCGACATGGCCCCCTCGGGGCCTTGCCTTCGACTTGGCGCGCCGCGCATAGTTACTCCACGGCACATCAGCTAGGAAGGGATCTCGTAGTGCGTCGGCTTCGGATTGCCACAGCTCTGATCGTCAGCTTGCTGACCCTGCTCTGCCTGCTCCCGGCTTCGGCCGACCAAGGCGGAGGCTGGTCCGTTTTGCTCGACGAACAAGCCAACCTGCAATTGAGCGACGTCCGCTCGGATCGCTATCGCAACCAGTTCAGCCCCACTACCCTGGGCGACCTCGATGCAGCACCGTCGCAACAGGCCCTGTGGCTACACTATCGCCTCGAACCGGGTGAGCAGGAGCGACTGTTGCGGGTCTTCGCCCCGGACCTTTCACGCCTGGACCTCTACGCCCTGGAGGGCGACAGGCTGCTACGCCAGCTGCACCACGGCCGCCAGGCCGGCAACGCCAGCCCGACCCTGCGTGGCAGCGATCACGTATTGCCCCTGCCGAACAGCCCGACCGCGGTGGACGTCTACCTGCGCCTGGTCTCCGAGCATCAACTGCGCCCGGCCATCACCCTGGAGCCTGCGGCGGTCGCCGCTTCAAACCAGGGCCAGCCATTGCTGTTCGGCATGCTCTTCGGCGGCCTGGCCATGCTCATCCTGCACAACCTGATCCGCTTTCTATACACCCGCTCCAGCACCACCCTGGTCCTTGCGTTGTACCACGGGCTGATGCTGCTCAGCGGCCTGATCCTGCTCAACCTCAGCGGCCCCTGGTGGCACCTGTGGCACAGTGCGCAAACCCCGGCCGCCTACCTGACCCTGGTGTTGGCGGGCCTCGCGGGGCTGTATTTCACCCAGCACTTCTTCTCGCGCTGCAATTCACCGCAGCTCAATCGCTTGCTGCAGGGCGAAATGCTGGTGGCCGCGGTCAGCGGCCTGATCCTGCTGTTCGTCGATACCCTGCCGCTCAACCTGATGACCTACGCCCTGCTGGCCTTGGGCAGTGTGAGCATGCTGCTGGTCAGCAGCTACCACTGGTACAAAGGTTATGCACCGGCACGCCTGTTCAGCCTGGCCATGATCGTGTTCAACCTGGGCGGGCTGGTGTTGCTGCCGGCCCTGCTCGGCCTGACCCGCACCTCGACGCCCTGGCTGCTGTGCATTCTGCTCGGCTTGACCGTGGCCAGCGGCCTGCTGCTCAACCTGGCGGTCAGCGAGCGCCTGCGGCGCATGAGCGAAGAGCGCTTCAGCGCCAGCCGCGCACTGGCGGCCAGTGACGCCGAAATCAATGCCAAGGCCGAGTTCCTGGCCAAGATCAGCCATGAAATCCGTACCCCCATGAACGGCGTGCTGGGCATGACCGAACTGCTGCTGGGCACGCCGCTGTCGGTCAAGCAGCGTGACTACGTGCAGACCATCCACAGCGCCGGCAACGAACTGCTCACACTGATCAACGAGATTCTCGACATTTCCAAGCTCGAGTCGCGGCAGATCGAACTGGACGATGTGCAATTCGACCTCAATGCCCTGATCGAAGACTGCCTGAACATCTTCCGCGCCAAGGCCGAACAACAGAACATCGAGCTGATCAGCTTCACCCAGCCGCAGGTGCCACGGGTCATCAGCGGGGACCCGACGCGCCTGCGTCAGGCCCTCTCCAGCCTGCTGGAAAACGCCCTGAAAAACACCGACCACGGCGAAATCCTCCTGGTCGTTGCACTGGACCAGCGCAGCGAGGTGCCGCGCCTGCGGATCGCCGTGCAGGACAGCGGCGAGCCGTTGCCTGCGGCCGAGCGCGAAGCCCTGCTGCAGGCAGAGCTGCACAGCCACCACTTCCTGTCCAGCAACAAGCTTGGCGGCCACCTTGGGTTGATCATCGCCAAGCAACTGATCGGCCTGATGCAGGGCGAATTCGGCATCAAGAGCAGCACCAGCATGGGCAACACCCTGTGGCTGACCCTGCCGCTCGACCCCTCGCGGCTGGAGCAACCCTTGGCCGACCTCGACAGCCCATTGCGTGACGCCCGGGTGCTGGTGGTGGACGACAACGACACCTGCCGCAAGGTGCTGGTGCAGCAGTGCAGCGCTTGGGGCATGAACGTCAGTGCCGTGCCCTCGGGCAAAGAAGCCCTGGCCCTGCTCCGGACCAAGGCGCACCTGCGCGACTATTTCGACGCGGTCTTGCTCGACCAGAACATGCCCGGCATGACCGGCATGCAGCTGGCCGCCAAGATCAAGGAAGACCCCAGCCTGAACCACGACATCCTCGTGGTGATGCTCACCGGTATCAGCAATGCACCGAGCAAGGTCATTGCCCGCAATGCCGGGGTCAAGCGCATCCTGGCCAAACCGGTGGCCGGCTACACGCTCAAGACCACCCTGGCCGAAGAGCTGGCCCAGCGCGGCCGCGAACAGACCGTGCCGATGCCCCTGCCAGGCACCCCGCCCACTCACGAGCTGCCGGGCGACTTCCGCGTGCTGGTCGCCGAAGACAACAGCATCTCGACCAAGGTGATCCGCGGCATGCTGGGCAAACTCAATCTCGAACCGGATACCGCCAGCAATGGCGAGGAAGCCCTGCAGGCCATGAAAGCCCAGCGCTACGACCTGGTGTTGATGGATTGTGAAATGCCGGTGCTCGACGGTTTCTCCGCCACCCAGCAACTGCGCGCCTGGGAGGTCGCCAACCAGCGCCAGCGCACCCCGGTGGTGGCACTGACCGCGCACATCCTCGCCGAGCACAAGGAGCGCGCACGGCTGGCCGGCATGGATGGGCACATGGCCAAGCCGGTGGAGCTGTCGCAATTGCGCGAGTTGATCCAGTATTGGGCGAACCAGCGGGAAACCAAGACCGATCCGCTGCATACCTCCTAACGATAAAGCGCTGCCGCAGCGGCCTGGATTACAGCAGCGCTGCATGGAACTGCGGTTGCTGCGCAGCCCTTCTGCGCCACCAGGCCGCTCCGACAAAGGACTCACCCTCATGCTTCACGAGTTGTTCAGTGTCTACCTGAAGATGCTGGTGCTCTACAGCCCGTTTTTCGTGCTGTCGTGCTTCATCAGCCTGACCCGTGGCCACTCCAGCAAGGAGCGCAAGCAGCTGGCCTGGAAGGTTGCGTTCGCCGCATTGGTGGCCAGTGTGTTGCTGTACCTGTTCGGGCGGGCGATCTTCGGCATTTTCGGCATCACGGCCGATGCCTTCCGCATCGGCGCCGGCAGCGTGCTGTTCATCTCGGCATTGGGGATGGCCCAGGGCAAACCGGCCGTGCAGGCCGACAACGTGCAGCAGGACGTGACCATCGTACCGCTGACGATCCCGCTCACCGTAGGCCCGGGCACCATCGGCGCGCTGCTGGTGATGGGCGTCAGCCAGCCGCACTGGGACGACAAGTTACTGGCCATCGTCAGTATCGCGCTGGCCAGCTTCACCGTGGGCCTGGTGCTTTATCTGTCGCACGGCATCGAGCGCCTTCTCGGTGAGCAAGGCCTGCAGATCGTCAGCCGCCTGATGGGGCTGTTCGTCTGCGCCTTGGCGGCGCAGATCATCTTCACCGGCATCAGGGGCTACCTGGTCGGCTAGCCCCGCCACTTACGGCGCAACAGGGTACCAACGCGGGGTATAGACCCACTGCCCACCCTCGGCACGGGCAAAGGTGCAGGTAGTGGAAGAGCCAACCAGCACCATGGTACGCATGTCGACCATCTCAGGCATCAACTCGGCGAGGGTGACCACCTTGAGCGTCTGCCCCGGCCTGCCGATGTCACGCCCCAGCACTACGGGTGTATCGCCATCCCGGTGCTGGCGCACGATTTCCAGCGCGCGGCCAAGCTGCCAGGGGCGCGAACGCGAGATCGGGTTGTAGAAGGCAAGCACCAGGTCGGCCTGGGCTGCCAGGCCCAGCCGATGTTCGATGGTCGACCACGGTTTGAGATTGTCCGATAGCGACATCACGCAGAAGTCATGCCCCAGCGGCGCGCCCGCTTGAGCGGCGGTGGCCAGCGAGGCCGAAACCCCCGGCAGGATCTGCAGATCGACGCGATGCCAGGCGGGGTCAGAGGACCCGTGCAGCGCTTCCAGCACGGCTGCGGCCATGGCGAAGACCCCCGGGTCACCCGACGACACCACCACCACCGAGCGCCCCTGGGCGGCAAGCTCGAAAGCATGACGCGCGCGCTGCATCTCTTCGCGGTTGTCGGTGCAATGTTGCACCTGATCGTCGCGGAACGGCCCGGCCATGCGCACGTAGGTTTCGTAACCGAGAATGTCCTCGGCGCCTGCCAGCTCGGCTTTGACCGCCGGCACCATCAGCTCGGCGGCGCCAGGGCCAAGGCCGATGACGGCCAGGCGGCCACGCTTGCGGCCCAGCTGGTTGACCTTGACTGGTGCCGATGCCAGCGCAATGACCAAGCCCGCCTGCTCGATCAGGCGCGCATCCGGCAGTGCTGCGGCGGCCATGCTGACAAGCGTGCTTTCTTTGGCCGCAAAACGCAGTGCGACACCCAGCGTCTCGGCCGCTGCCAGCAAGGACGGTTCGGCCATGGCCTGTTCGGCGGCCAGCAGGCACGCCAGTGACTGCTCGGCGATGCCCGCTTCACGCAGGGCATCATTGACGCGTTCGACCAGATCAGCGCCGCCCGCATCCACCGCAACCACCACCGAACGGGGGCGGATCAGCAACTCGTCACGGCTGGCCGGGCGCGCAGTGCATCCCACATGAATGGTGCGCTGGGCAGCTTCACTGGTTGGCAATTGGGCCTGAGCCAGCCACGGCGCATCGCCCTCGATGCGTGCGGCTTCGCCCGCCAGCAGATCGGAAACGAAACGCTTGCCCTGTTCGATGTCCGCCAGGGCGTAGCCTTCGGGTGGGTTCAGCAGGCAGGTGCCGAAACGCAGCTCGCCACTGGTGGTGATCGCCGGGGCCACGCCCAGCGCTTCAGCGATCTCCCGGGCCATGAGGTTGACGCCGCTCAGCCCGCCCAGCAGCGGCACTACCGCACTGCCGTCCTCGGCCACCGCCAGCACCGGCGGCTCCGCGCCTTTCTCGCTGAGCAGGCTGGCCAGGCTACGGATGACGATACCCGCCGCACACAGGGCAATGATCGGCGTGTCTTGCCGGTAGAGGTCGCGCAACGTGTCGCCAAAGTTTTCGTAATACTGGTCGGCCAGGTCGACCCGACCACTCAGGCCGTGCAGCGTTGCCTGTGGATACCGCTGCTGAATGCGCCGCGCGGTGGCTACGCTGCCAGCGCCGAGCACGATGATCGCCGGTGCCTTGTGCATGCTCATCCCTGCCATTTTTCACCCGGCACGATGATCAGCGAGAAGTACGGTGATGACTGTGGGTCCACCTGGTCCAGCGCGACGATTTTCTGATTGGCCATGGTCGCCCGTTCCACGTACAGCGCTCGGCTGTCCAGGCCCAGTTCGCCCAGCACCTGCCGCACCTTGGGGAAGTTGCGGCCCAGCTTCATGATTACCGCCGCGTCGGCGTCGGCCAGGCGCCGCTTGAGCTCTTCGGCCGGCAGCACCCCCGACAGCACCGACAGGCTCTGGTTACGGTAGACCAAAGGGGCCCCCAGTACCGAGGCGCCGCCCAGCATCGAGCAGACGCCAGGGATCACTTGCGCGTCATAGCGCTGCGCCAGACGGTCATGCAGGTACATGTAGGAGCCGTAAAAGAACGGGTCGCCTTCGCAGATCACCGCCACATCGCGGCCAGCATCGAGGTGCTCGGCCACTTGCACGCTGGCTTCGTCATAGAAATCGCTGATGACCTGCTCGTAGGACAACGGTGCCGGCAACGCCTCGGTGGTCACCGGATAGACCAACGGCAGCAGCGTTTGCGCTGGCTGCAGGTGCGACTCGATGATGCCGAAGGCATTGCCACGCTTGCCCTTGGCCACGAAGTAGGCGACCACCGGGGCCTCGCGTAGCAAGCGCAGGGCCTTGAGGGTGATCAGCTCAGGGTCGCCAGGGCCTACGCCCAGGCCCAGCAGACGTCCACGCGGCGCCATCATTCCACCTCCGTGGCGAGGGCATTGACCGCCGCCGCCGCCATCGCGCTACCGCCCAGGCGGCCCTGCATGATCACGAAGGGTACCCCTCGGCTATCTGCGGCAAGCATGGCCTTGGACTCCGCCGCACCGACGAAGCCAACCGGGAAGCCGAGGATCAGCGCAGGCTTGGGTGCACCTGCATCGATCATTTCCAGCAAGTAGAACAGTGCGGTCGGTGCGTTGCCGATCACCACCACGCTGCCCTCCAGGTAGGGCCGCCACAGTTCCAGGGCCACCGCCGAGCGGGTATTGCCGGCATCTTTGGCCAAGGCTGGGACACTCGGGTCGCGCAGGGTGCAGATCACTTTGTTGTCAGCGGGCAGACGTGCACGGGTGATACCTTCGGCGACCATGTGCGCATCGCATAGGATCGGCGCGCCGTTGGCCAGGGCCTCGCGCCCGGCGCGGCCTGCACCTTCGGAGAACTGCAGGCCGTCGATGGCCTCGACCATGCCGCAGGCATGGATCACACGAACGGCGAGTTTCTCAAGGTCCGCGGGGATCCGCTCGAGCCGGGCCTCCTCACGGATGATCCGGAAAGAATTGCGATAGATCTCCTGACCATCGCGGATGTAATCAATCATCAAGGTGCTCCGTCGGCAGGTCGAGCATGGCGCCTGCTTCGTTCAAGGTGAGGTTGGCGGCGCGCAGGGCGCCGAAGCCCGGCAGGCGCGCGTCACGCAAATAGAGGTCATAGCGGCCCGGCGAGCGGGCCAGCAGCGTGGCCGGGGCGACATGGGCCACGGCGCAGGATCGGGGGCAACCCGACAGGTGCACACTGGCAGGCGCGCCCGCAGGCAACAGGGCGGCCAGGGCCACGGCATCGGCCTTGGTATCGCCGTGCGCCTTGGCGCAGCCGCTGGCGCCGGTGCAGGCAACCAGGCGGGCCAGGGGCTCATGGCTGTGGCACAGCCAGCCAAGGGCCGAAAGCTCACGTTGCGCCGCAGCGATGCGCGTGCCAGCGATAGAGGTCAGCATCAGGCTTTGCCAGGGGCTCAGGCGCAGGCTGCCATCGCCGTGTTCACGGGCGATGCGCGCCGCACCGCGCAGCATGTCGGCGTTGAGCCTGCCAAGCGGCGGGGCAATGCCCAGGGCCATGCCTTGCTGCTGCTGAACGGCGCCGAGCCATGAGCGGTGGCTCGCTGGGCGGCGCCACGCGAGCACGGCATCATCCCGGCGGATTTCCAGCCCCAGCCCCGCGATGAACCGCTCCACTGAGCAGTTTTCCAGCAACTGGCGCATGCGCGCCTGCTCCGGGCTGGCCAGATCGAGAAAGCGCTCAAGCACTGCACGCACCAGCGCCAGCCCCTGCTCTACCGGCACCGCACCCAGCACCTGGCCGTCAGCCGGGCAGCCGGCCAGGCCGAACGCCAGCCAGGTGCGTTGTTCGAGCCGCAATGCGCAAAGCCATAGATCGTGCGGGTGCTCGAGCATCGCCAGGCCTTCGCCGCCGTCCAGTTGCAGGGCGAACTTGGCCGATAACTGATGAAAGCGCGGTGTGCCTTGCAGCAGGTCGAGGATGTGTTCGGCCAGGGGGCGAACATCCAGCACCATCATGGGGTCATGCCCGGCCAAAGGGCTGAGCATCAGGTTGCGCACATCGTCACTGGCAGCATCGCGGGGGCCCAGGCCTGCTGCCAGCAGGCTTTCGATCAGGCCGGCGTGATCATCGCCAATGCCACGGATCTGCAGGTTGCCGCGGTTGGTCGCCTCGATCACGCCACCGGCGAAGCGCTCGGCAGCCGCCGCCACGGCATCGGCCTGATCGGCCAGCAACAGCCCACCGGGCAGCTTGATCCGGCAGATCCCGCCATCCAGGGCGCTGACGATGCGCCACAACCCCGGGCAAGCCGAGGGACGGGGCGACACGGGTGGGGTATGGACCTGCTTCAAAGGGGCGTCCGGCAATCGCTGAAAATGCGCTTGAGTGTAGAAGGCGCGGTATTATGCCTGCTTTGTCCGGCGGCATGAAAAGCCGGTGGTCGAGCATCGCTGGCGATTGAACAGAAATTCATCACCGCGTCGCCCCCTTTGCCGGCTGAGGGGGGCAACGCGCCCCCAAAAAAATGGCGGATCGGAAACACATGACACCCTGGCTGACAGTAATTGGCATCGGCGAAGACGGCTTCAGTGGGCTGGGCAAGCAAGCCCGGCGCGCCCTGCTCGGCGCTTCGCGGATCATCGGCAGCCCACGTCAGCTGGCCCTGCTACCGCGCTGCGTGAGCGCCGCCCGAGAGGGTTGGCCGAGCCCGTTCTCGCTCGCCCCGGTACTGGCCCGGCGCGGTGAGCAGGTGTGCGTGCTCGCCAGCGGTGACCCGATGTTCTACGGCGTCGGCGCCAGCCTGGCGCGGCAGGTGCCGGCCCAAGAGCTGCAGGTGCTGTCGATGCCCTCGTCCTGCGCCCTGGCCGCCGCCCGTCTTGGCTGGCCGCTGCAGGACGTGCAGGTGGTGTCTGTGGTCGCACGCCCCCTGGCCGCTCTCAACGCCCACCTTTACAGCGGAATGCGCTTGCTGGTGCTGAGCAACGACGGTGACAGCCCTGCAGCCATCGCCGCCCTGCTGCGCGAGCGCGGTTTCGGGCCGAGCCGCCTGCAGGTTTTCGAGCACCTCGGCGGCCCTGCCGAACGCCACCTGGCGGGCATCGCCGATGATTGGGCCCAGCCCCAGGTGGCCGCGCTGAACCTGGTTGCCATCGAGTGCCAGGCCACGGCCGACGCTCCGCGTCGCTCACCCACGGCCGGCCTGCCGGACGATGCGTTCCGGCACGACGGCCAGCTGACCAAACGTGACGTACGCGCCATCACCCTGGCCCGCCTGGCCCCGCAGCCAGGCGAGTTGCTGTGGGACGTGGGCGCAGGCTGTGGCTCGATCGGCATCGAGTGGATGCGCGCCCACCCGGCCTGCCGAACACTGGCAATCGAAGCCGACGAGGGCCGCCAGGGCTTCATCGAGTACAACCGTGATGCCCTGGGTGTCCCCGGCCTGCAACTGGTGCGCGGCAAGGCACCGCAGGCCTTGGCCGAGCTGGAGCGCCCGGATGCGATCTTCATCGGCGGCGGCGTCACCCGGGAAGGCGTGCTGCCGTTGTGCTGGGAGCGGCTGCGCCCAGGGGGGCGATTGGTGGCCAATGCCGTGACACTGCAAAGCGAACTGGCACTGGCGCACTTTCGCCAACTGCATGGCGGTGAACTGACGCGCATCCATGTCGCCCAGGCCCAGCCATTGGGCGCCTTCGACACTTGGCGCCAGGCCTTGCCGATCACGTTGCTCGACGTGGTGAAGCCCCTCGATGCGTGAAGAAACCCGCGAACAACCTGCGCCGCTGCGCAGCGGCCTGACCACCGGCAGCTGCGCCACGGCCACCAGCCTGGCGGCAGCGCGCCTGCTGTTGACCGGTGTGTGCGCTGACGCCGTGAGCATCACCCTGCCCAAGGGCAAGGTGGTACAGATGCGCCTGGAATTCTGCCGCCGCGAGGGCGAGCACGCCGAAGCTGGCACACTCAAGGACGCCGGCGACGATCCCGATGTCACCCATGGCGCGCTGCTCTACAGCCAAGTGCGTTTACAGCAAGCGCCGGGCATACGCTTTGTCGCTGGGGTGGGTGTCGGTACCGTCACCCGCCCCGGCCTGGTACTCGCCGTGGGCGAGCCGGCGATCAACCCGGTACCGCGGCGCATGATCAGCGAACACCTGCAGCAACTGGCCAACGACTGCGCCTATCGCGGCGGCTTCGAAGTCACGGTCAACGTAGCGGGCGGCGAGCAGTTGGCGCTCAAGACCATGAACCCGCGCCTGGGCATCCTCGGCGGGTTGTCGATTCTCGGTACCAGCGGCATCGTGCGGCCCTTCTCCTGCGCGGCCTACATCGCCTCCATCCACCAGGGCATCGATGTCGCCCACACCAATGGCTATACCCACATCGCTGCCTGCACCGGCAATGCCAGCGAAGACACCATGCGCCGCGTGTACGGCCTGCCGGAAATTGCCTTGATCGAGATGGGCGACTTTGTCGGCGCGGTGCTCAAGCACCTGCGCAAGGTGCCGGTGCCACGCCTTTCACTGTGCGGTGGGTTTGGCAAGATCAGCAAGCTGGCTGCCGGGCACATGGACCTGCACAGCCGCCACTCGAGCATCGACCTGCCGCAACTGGCCGGCTGGGCCGCAGACATCGGCGCCGATGCCGACCTGCAGGCCGCGATCAGGGCAGCCAACACCAGCCAGCAAGCCTTGGCGCTGGCGCACGCCGCCGGCATAGCCCTGGGCGATGCGGTTTGCGAGCACGCCCTGGCGTTCGCCCGCAGCGTGGTGCCTGCACAGGTGCAGGTGGAAGTGTTCGCCATCGACCGCCAGGGCGGCATCGTCGGCAAGGCAGGTGTGCAATGAACCGGCGCATCCTGCTGCTCGGCGGTGTCACCGAGGCACTGGCCATCGCCCGCCGGCTTGGGCCGCAGCATGTCTACAGCCTGGCGGGCATCGGCCGGGTGCCGGAAGGTCTGGCCTGCCAGGTGCGGGTCGGCGGCTATGGCGGGGCTGAAGGCCTGGCCGCCTACCTGCGCGAGGCGGGTATCACGTTGCTGATAGACGCCACCCACCCCTATGCCGCGCAGATCAGCCGCAATGCCGCCGTCGCCGCACGCGCCGTGGGCATCCCGTGCTGGGCCTTGCGTCGCCCGGCATGGCAGGCCCAGCCCGGTGACGACTGGCGCGAGGTGGAGGACTGGGCGGGGCTGATCCATGCACTCAAGCCATTCCGTCGGCCGTTGTTCACCTTGGGGCGCGAGCCGCTGCAGCATCTGGATGAGATTCCGCCAGAGCAGTTCTGGACCCTGAGGGCGTTACAGGCCTGCCCGGGTAACGATCGCTGCGAAGTGATCGGTGCGCGGGGGCCGTTTCACCTTGACGATGAGCGAATGCTGTTCGCCCGGCGCGCTATTGATGTGCTGGTCAGCAAGAACAGCGGCAGCGTTGCGACCGAGCCCAAGCTTGAGGTGGCGCGGGAACTTGGCATTCCGGTGCTCATCCTGAAACGCCCAGCGCTGCCGCCCGTGGACCTGGAGCTGGCGTCAGTCGCGCAGCTGCTTTCAACACTGGATCTTGCGTAGGTCGCTTCGAGTCCTACAACCGCTTCAGCGTTTTCCGCTGGCTGCCGAATGGCCATGGGCCGCTGCGCTGGCGTAAACTCGCCGCTCTCCCCCGGAAGGCGTCAACCATATGGAAATGCAATGGTGGATCTGGCTTGTCTTCGGCATCGCGCTGATCCTGCTCGAACTGATCCTGCCCACGTTCTTCATCATCTGGTTCGGCATCGGTGCCGTGCTGGTGTCACTCATCTCGCTCGCCGCCCCCACCCTGCAACTGGATATGCAGGTACTGGCGTGGGTGCTGTTCTCCTCGGTCACCACCGCACTCTGGTTCAAGCTGTTCCGGCGCAAGCAGCCGGATGTGCGCTGGACGGCCGACAGCGTGATCGGCGAAGTGGGGCTGCTGATCAGCAGCGTTTCGCAATTCCAGAAAGGCCGTGTGCGGTTTCAGAAACCGATATTGGGCAACGAGGAATGGGTCTGCGTCGCCGACAGCGATATCCCGTCAGGCGAGCGTGTACGTCTTGTCGCCATCGAAGGCAATACTGCCCGGGTCATCCGGGCCTAACCGCATTAAAAGGAAGTTCGCATCATGACCAGCCTCATCGTCGTCGGCACGCTCGCCGTTTTCGTCCTGATCACTGTCTTCAAGGGCGTACGCATCGTACCCCAGGGGGAGGAGTGGATCGTCGAGCGCCTGGGGCGCTACCACAGCACGCTCAAGCCTGGCCTGAACATCGTCATCCCGTTCATGGACGTGGTCGCCTACCGCCTGCCGACCAAGGACATCATCCTCGACGTGCAGGAGCAGGAAATCATCACGCGCGACAACGCGGTGATCGTCGCCAATGCTTTGTGCTTCGCCAAGGTGGTCGACCCGCAGAAGGCCTCCTATGGCGTGCAGAATTTCTCGTTCGCCGTCACCAGCCTGACCATGACATCGCTGCGCGCCATCGTCGGCGCCATGGACCTGGACGAAGCGCTGTCCAGCCGCGAGCAGATCAAGGCACGCCTGCGAGAGGCCATGTCCGAACAGACCGAAGACTGGGGTGTGACCGTCCGTTCGGTAGAAATCCAGGACATAAAGCCATCGCAGAACATGCAGCTGGCCATGGAGCGCCAGGCCGCGGCCGAACGTGAACGTAAAGCCGACGTGACCCGTGCCGAAGGTGCCAAGCAGGCCGCCATTCTCGAGGCCCAGGCGCGCCTGCAGTCGGCCAAGCTCGATGCCGAAGCGCAAATCAACCTTGCCGAGGCTTCGGCGAAGGCGATTTCGCTGGTCAAAGAGGCGGTGGGCACTGAGACGGTACCCGCCATGTACTTGCTGGGTGAGCGATATGTCGGCGCCATGGAGAACCTGGCGAGCAGCAACAATGCAAAAGTGGTGGTGCTGCCAGCTGATTTGCAAGAGACCGTGCGTGGCTTGATGGGCCGTAACAAGGCTTGATGGCTGGAGTAGCTTCATGGCCGGCGATGGGCTACACAGCAGCCCATCTACCCGCCTGCGTCACTTCACCGCACCCCATCATTTTTACCTATACTGCGCCGTACAATACCCACCACGATTCCTGACCGGATCTCTCCATGCCCCCACGTCGGCACATCGCCTGGATAGCCTGCCTCGCAGTGCTGTTCAACCTGCTGGCCATGCCGCTGTCCTCTGCCGCGCCCAAGGGCCCGGCCGAGCAGCTGCTGTGGGGGGCTTTCTGTTCCAGCGCGGTTGGTAAGGCCAAGGTAGACGTTCAGGCTCTGGCCAAGATCGACCTCGGCACGCAAAGCGACGATCACTCGAACATGCAGCACTGCTGGTGCTGTTCGGGTGCCACGCCGTTGCTGGCCCTGCCAGGTTATCCGCCACAACTGCACAACCCACCCGCGTTGGCGGCTGCGCATGCGCCACCGCCCGCCGATTACCAAATGACGCCGCGCCAGCTCTGGCCCGCGCTCAATCCCCGCGCCTCTCCCCTGGTCTGAGTTCATCACGCTGTTTACCTGAACCTGAACAGAACGGAGACCTACACCATGCTCAAGCAAGCTCTCATCGTGGCCGCACTGCTGCTGCCCGGCGCTTTCGCCAACGCCCATGAATACACGGTGGGCGAGCTGCATATCGCCCACCCCTGGTCGCTGCAACTGCCGCCGAACGCGCCCAATGTGGCGGCCTACTTCATCGTGCACAACAACAGCAAGGTCGATGACCGCCTGCTCAGCGTAGACAGCCCGATCACCGCTGACGCACAGCTGCACGAACACGTGATGAGTGCCAACGGCGCAATGAAGATGCAGCAGGTGCCTGATGTAGTGGTGCCAGCGGGCAAGGACGTAGTCTTCGCCCCCAGCGCCTACCATGTGATGCTGATGCAGCCCAAGGACCGCAGCCTGCTCAGCGACGGCAAGCGCTTCCCGCTGACCCTGCATTTCGAGAAGGCCGGTGACATCACGGTCGAGGTGGCCGTGCAGAAGCAGCCCCCGGCAGACCAGCCACACGAACACGCGCACTGACCCTTCGCTGACTGGCGCTCGCTTTCATGAGCCTGCCACGCAACGGACACAGCCCTACCACCGGCCCTGAACGCAGGCGCATCGGTGGCGGTTGGCTGAGCCTGTTCGCCATGTGGATGATCTTTATCGGCCCGCTGATTTCCCAGTCGATGCCGATGGATCATCACGCGGGCATGAGCATGCCGATGGGCATGGCGCTGTCCTCGGAGCACAGTCACGCCAGCAATTCGCATCACGGCCACGGCGACGATGGCCAACTGCATGTGATGTGGGAAAAATGCGGCTACTGCAGCCTGTTGTTCAACTGCCCTGCCTTGCCGCAAACCTTCAGCCCACTTGTTGCCGGGCACGCCCTGCCCGTCGCCCTGCTCCCTGCCGCCCCCCTCCAAGGCCATGCCCGACAGGCCATATTTCCCGGTGCGCGCAGCCGCGCGCCACCGTCCTCGATCAGCGTCTGACCCCTGCTGCCGCACGGAGCCTGGAGGCTCCGCGCCCACCCATGACTGATCGACTGGAATCACTATGTCAGGCTGCACCCCTGTATTCTCCCCCTATCTGCGAGGGACGTTCGCCGTATTGTGCGGTTCGCTGCTCGCACCCATGGCCCTGGCCGCCGAACCTGGCCATGAAACGCACGAGCAAGCGCCGCCAGAGCTGAGCCCGACGGTGATCACCGCCATTGCGCCCAGCTCGCCTTTGACCGTTGTCACCAACCCCAAAGACCCGCGCCAGCCCGTGCCGGCCAGCGATGGCGCCGATTACCTCAAGACGATCCCTGGCTTTTCAGCCATCCGCGCCGGTGGCACCAATGGTGACCCGGTGCTGCGCGGCATGTTCGGTTCGCGCCTGAATATCCTCACCAATGGCGGTGTGATGCTCGGTGCCTGCCCCAACCGCATGGACGCACCGACCTCTTACATCGCCCCGGAAACCTATGACCGCCTTACCGTGATCAAAGGCCCGCAAAGCGTGATCTGGGGCCCCGGTGGTTCTGCCGGGACCATTCTCTTCGAACGTGAACCGGAAAAATTCGGCACCCTCGGTAGCCGGATCAACGCCAGCCTGCTGGCCGGTTCCAACGGCCGCTTCGACCAGGTGCTCGACGCCGCCGCAGGCAACAGCCAGGCCTATGCGCGCTTCGTCGGCAACCAGTCGCGCTCGGACGACTACCACGACGGCAACGGCGACACCGTGCCCTCGCGCTGGGACAAATGGAACGGCGATGTGACCCTGGGCTGGACACCCGATCAGGACACCCTGCTCGAACTCACCGCCGGTAAGGGTGACGGCGAGGCCCGCTATGCCGGCCGTGGCATGGACGGCTCGCAGTTCAAGCGCGAAAGCCTGGGCCTGCGCTTTGAAAAGTCCAACCTCGGCGAGGTGCTCGACAAGGTCGAGGCGCAGGTCTACTACAACTACGCCGACCACGTGATGGACAACTACAGCCTGCGCACCCCATCAGGCAGTGGCATGATGGGTATGCCCATGGTCAGCAATGTCGACCGCCGCACCTTGGGCGCGCGCATCAAGGCCACCTGGCGCTGGGCCGACGTGCAACTGATCAGTGGCATCGACGCGCAGACCAACGAACATCGCGAGCGCGGTGGCATGGGCGTTGATGCGCACAAGGGCCAGCCCTGGACCAAGGACGCCGACTTCCATAACTACGGGGCCTTTGGCGAACTGACCTGGTTCGCCACAGGGGTTGACCGGCTGATCACCGGCGCCCGCCTCGATCGCGCCTCTGCCCGCGATTTCCGGGCTGGCAGCGCGACCGAAGGTGATACCCGCGCCGACACGCTACCCAGCGGTTTCGTGCGTTATGAACACGACCTCGCGGCGGTGCCGGCCACCACTTACATTGGCCTTGGCCATGCCCAGCGCTTCCCCGACTACTGGGAGTTGTTCTCGCCCCAACTGGCGCCCCCTGGCGCAGCCAACGCCTTCGACGGCATCAAGCCAGAAAAGACCACCCAGCTCGACTTCGGCATCCAGTATCGCGACGAGCGTCTTGAAGCCTGGGCTTCGGGTTATGTCGGGCAGATCCGCGACTACATCCTGTTCGACTACCGTAACGGCATGATGGGCATGAGCACCTCCCAGGCGCAGAACATCGATGCCCGCATCATGGGGGGAGAACTGGGCGCCGCCTACAAGCTGACAGAAACCTGGAAGGCCGATGCGACCCTGGCCTACGCCTGGGGCAAGAACAGCAGTGACGGCAAGGCACTGCCACAAATGCCACCCCTGGAAAGCCGCATGGGCCTGACCTACAGCCGCGACACCTGGAGCGCCGGGGCCTTGTGGCGGCTGGTGGCTGCACAGAACCGCATCGCCGAGAACCAGGGCAATGTGGTCGGCAAGGACTACGAAAAAAGCGCCGGGTTCGGCGTGTTCTCGCTCAATGGCGCCTACAAGGTGAACCACAACCTCAAGTTCAGTGCAGGCGTCGACAACCTGTTCGACAAGGCCTATTCCGAGCACCTTAACCTGGCCGGCAACGCCGGGTTCGGCTACCCGGCTTCCGATCCACAGCCGGTCAACGAGCCCGGCCGGACGTTCTGGACCAAGGTCGATTTCAGCTTCTGACAACAACGGGCGCGGCTGCTGGCTGCGCCCCTCAGCTGGTCAAACAGGAGGTTCCCATGAGCGGAACACGCGTTTCCTTCTACAACCTGGCCTGGCGTTGGCACTTCTACGCGGGGCTGTTCGTCGCCCCGTTCATGATCCTGCTGGCTATTACCGGGATCATCTACCTGTTCAAACCGCAACTGGACCCACTGCTGTACCGTGACCTGATGGTGGTCGAGGCCGGCCATCACCGCCAGCGCGCCGACCTGATGCTGGCCGAAGTGCGCCAGGCTTACCCCAAAGGCCATGTGGCCCAGTATCTGCCACCCATCGATGCCGGGCGCAGCGCGCAATTCGTGGTACATGACGGCGGGCGCGAACTGAATGTGTTCGTCAACCCGTATAGCGGCAAGATCCTCGGCGAGCAGGATGCCAAGCAGAACCTGCAGGCAGTCGCCCGAGCCCTGCATGGCGAGCTGATGGTCGGCACGCTCGGTGACCGCCTGGTGGAACTGGCAGCCGGCTGGGGCATTGTGCTGGTGGTGTCCGGCCTGTACCTGTGGTGGCCGCGCGGGCGCAGCGGCGGTGGCGTGCTGTGGCCACGGTTGTCAGCACGGGGGCGGCTGCTCTGGCGCGACCTGCACGCGGTCAGCGGCTTCTGGGGTTCGGCCCTGTTGCTGCTGATGCTGCTCAGCGGCATGACCTGGACCGGCCTGTGGGGCAAACAGTACGCCGACCTGTGGAACCGCTTCCCGGCAGCGATGTGGAATGACGTGCCCAAGTCCGATCAACAGGCCGGTGAACTGAACAGCGCCCACCGCCAGACGGTACCCTGGGCCATGGAAAACACGCCGATGCCGCAGTCTGGCGCACACGCCGAACATGCCGGGCACCACATGATGTCGAACAGGCCAGCGGCACCTCTGGTGAGCCTGCAGCAGGTTCAGGACCTCGCCACCGCGCGCCATGTGGAACCCGGCTACAGCATCACCGTGCCGACCACTGCCGACGGCGTATTCACCATCGCCGTGTTCGCCGACGACCCGCGCAACGATGCCACCCTGCATGTTGACCAGTACACCGGCAAGGTACTGGCCGACGTGCGCTGGCAGGACTACAGCCCGGTGGCCCGCGCGACCGAGGTGGGCGTGATGCTGCACGAGGGCAAGATGTTCGGCCCGCTGAACCAGATCATCATTCTGCTGGTGTGCCTGATGATCCTGCTCGGTTCGGTGAGCGGGCTGGTGATGTGGTGGAAGCGCCGGCCGAGCGGCGGCCTGGGGGTGCCGGCGCTACGCCATGACCTGCCGCGCTGGAAGGCGGCGGTAGGGGTGATGGTGGTGCTAGGCGTGATCTTCCCGCTGGTTGGGGTGTCGATGGTGGTGATGTGGGTGGTGGACAGCCTGGTGGTACGGCGCAAGGTGCTGGCCAGCACCTGAGGCCATTGGGGCTGCACAGCAGCCCCTGCTACCGAAAAGTCGAGTCGATCTGTCGCGCCCCGTTTTGGGACGCGCGTGTTAGCCTACGCGGCTTTCACAAAAAGACTGACCCTCAATGGAATGCAGCCGATGACCCGGACCTCTTCCCCCCCTGCTCAAGCGCAGCACCTGCAGCGTAACCTGACCAACCGCCACATCCAGCTGATCGCCATCGGTGGCGCCATCGGCACCGGCCTGTTCATGGGCTCGGGCAAGACCATCAGCCTGGCGGGGCCGTCGATCATCTTCGTCTACATGATCATCGGCTTCATGCTGTTCTTCGTCATGCGCGCCATGGGCGAACTGCTGCTGTCGAACCTCAACTACAAGTCGTTCATCGATTTCTCGGCCGACCTGCTCGGCCCCTGGGCCGGCTACTTCACCGGCTGGACCTACTGGTTCTGCTGGGTGGTCACCGGTATTGCCGATGTGGTCGCGATTGCCGCCTACACACAGTTCTGGTTCCCGGACCTGCCGCAGTGGATACCCGCGCTGACCTGCGTTGCAGTGCTGCTGTCGCTTAACCTGGTTACCGTGAAGATGTTCGGTGAGATGGAGTTCTGGTTCGCCCTGATCAAGATCCTGGCCATCCTGGGCCTGGTCGCAACCGGGCTGTACATGGTCATCACCGGCTTCGAATCGCCGAGCGGGCGCACCGCGCAGCTGGCCAACCTGTGGAATGACGGCGGCATGTTCCCCAATGGCCTGATGGGCTTTTTCGCCGGCTTCCAGATCGCCGTATTCGCCTTCGTCGGCATCGAGCTGGTCGGCACCACCGCCGCCGAAGCGAAGAACCCTGAGCGCACCCTGCCAAGGGCGATCAACTCGATACCGATCCGCATCATCGTGTTCTACGTGCTGGCACTGATCGCGATCATGGCGGTGACCCCCTGGCGCGACGTGGTGCCGGGCAAGAGCCCGTTCGTCGAACTGTTCGTGCTGGCCGGCCTGCCGGCGGCGGCAAGCATCATCAACTTCGTGGTGCTGACCTCGGCGGCCTCGTCGGCCAACAGCGGCGTGTTTTCCACCAGCCGCATGCTCTTCGGCCTGGCCCAGGAAGGCGATGCACCGCGCGCATTCGAAAAGTTGTCGAGCCGCGCCGTCCCGGCCAACGGGCTGTACTTCTCGTGCACCTGCCTGCTGCTTGGCGCGGTGCTGATCTACATGGTGCCGAATGTGATCGAGGCATTCACCCTGGTGACCACGGTCTCCGCGGTGCTGTTCATGTTTGTCTGGACGCTGATCCTGCTGTCGTACCTGAAGTACCGCAAAACCCGGGCGGCGCTGCACCAGGCGTCGACCTACAAGATGCCGGGCGGGCGCTT
This sequence comes from Pseudomonas sp. WHRI 8519, assembly GCF_040224055.2. NCBI lineage: Bacteria > Pseudomonadati > Pseudomonadota > Gammaproteobacteria > Pseudomonadales > Pseudomonadaceae > Pseudomonas > Pseudomonas sp. WHRI 8519. Next base: position 5,438,421 of record NZ_CP167996.1, read on the forward strand.
CATGTGCTACGTGTGCCTGGCGTTTTTCGCCTTCATCCTGGTGCTGCTGAGCCTGGAAGCGGACACCCGCTCTGCGCTGATCGTTACGCCAATCTGGTTCGTGTTGCTGGCGGTCACCTACCAAGGTGTGCGCAGCAAGCGCCATCCGCGAACGGCGGTGCGCAACAGCTGATGCACCAAGGGGCTGCTTTGCAGCCCCAATGCTGTGCAGGCAAAACATCCAGGCACCATCCTGGACCGGCCCCGCGCCCCAACACCTCGCACAGCCCTTCTATTACGCACCTTTTGCCGTTCGGCACACCCCTTGCAACGCCCCTCCCCGCTTGGCCAACACCAAAAAAAACTCAGCGGAGAGAGCACATGAAGCGTCGCAGTCTGATCAAGGCCTTTACCCTCAGCGCATCGATTGCGGCGATGGGTCTTAGCTGGAGCATCCAGGCCGCCGAGACCATCAAGGTCGGCATCCTGCATTCGCTGTCCGGGACCATGGCGATTTCCGAAACATCGCTCAAGGACATGGCCCTGATGACCATCGACGAGATCAACGCCAAGGGCGGGGTCAACGGCAAGATGCTCGAACCGGTGGTGGTCGACCCTGCATCCAACTGGCCGCTGTTCGCCGAAAAGAGCCGTCAGCTGCTGACCCAGGACAAGGTCGCGGTGGTGTTCGGCTGCTGGACCTCGGTGTCACGCAAGTCGGTGCTGCCAGTGTTCGAAGAGCTCAACGGCTTGCTGTTCTACCCGGTGCAGTACGAAGGCGAAGAGATGTCGCCGAACGTCTTCTACACCGGCGCCGCGCCCAACCAGCAAGCGATTCCCGCCGTGGAATACCTGATGAGCGAAGACGGCGGCAGCGCCAAGCGTTTCTTCCTGCTCGGCACCGACTACGTCTATCCGCGCACCACCAACAAGATCCTGCGCGCCTTCCTGCACAGCAAAGGCGTGGCCGACAAGGATATCGAAGAGGTCTACACCCCGTTCGGCCACGCCGATTACCAGACCATCGTCGCCAACATCAAGAAGTTCTCGGCGGGCGGTAAAACCGCAGTCATCTCCACCGTCAACGGCGACTCCAACGTACCGTTCTACAAGGAGCTGGCCAACCAGGGCCTGAAAGCCACCGACGTACCGGTGGTGGCGTTCTCGGTGGGTGAAGAGGAACTGCGCGGTATCGACACCAAGCCGCTGGTAGGCCACCTCGCCGCCTGGAACTACTTCGAATCGGTGGATAACCCGGTCAACCAGAAGTTCGTCGCAGACTGGAAGGCCTACGCCAAAGCCAAGAACTTGCCGGGTGCCGACAAGGCCGTGACCAACGACCCGATGGAAGCCACCTATGTGGGCATCCACATGTGGGCGCAAGCGGCGGAAAAAGCCAAGTCCACCGATGTCGACAAGGTCCGCGAAGCCCTGGGTGGGCAAACCTTCAAGGCCCCGTCCGGCTTCACCCTGACCATGGACAAGACCAACCACCACCTGCACAAGCCGGTGATGATCGGCGAAATCCAGGATGACGGGCAGTTCAGCGTGGTCTGGGAAACCGAGCAACCGCTGCGCGCGCAGCCGTGGAGCCCGTTCATTCCAGGCAACGAAAAGCGCCCTGACTATGCAGTGAAAGGCAACTGAGTGCACTGGGGCTGCGCTGCAGCCCATTCGCTGGCAAGCCAGCCCCCACAGGGTCATGAGAACAGCACCAACCTGTGGGGGCGCGGCTTGCCGGCGATGAATCCACCGCCGATTTCAGGATTGCCCGCATGTTCAGAATCCTCCTTACCCTGCTGCTCCTGCTGCCCCTGGCAACCCAGGCCAGCGAGGGCGAATTCTTCCTCAGCGCCAAGCCCGCCGAGCAGGCTCGCCTGCTCGAAGGCTGGGCGGCGCAACCCGAAGCCGCGCGCCTGCCGCTGCTGGAAAACCTGCGCCAGGGCCGCATCGCCGCCGATGACACCCGCAAGGTGCGTCTTAACAACCGCCTGCGCGGCTTGATCGATAACGCCCTGGCCAGCCATCAGTTGCTCAGCGACAACAGCGACACGCGCCTGGCCGCCGCCCAGCAACTGCAAAAAAGTGCGCGCCCGGCGCAAATGGCGTTCCTCGACCGGCGCTTTGCCAGCGAACCCGACACTGCGGTGCACGCTGCGCTTGGCCTGGCACTGGCCAACCTGCAACTGGGCGCCAGCGAGCCAGCCGTACGCCTGGCGGCGGTACGACTGCTTGGCGAAACTGGCGACCCCCTGGCCCGCACGCGCCTGGAGGCTTTGCTGCAGCCCGATGTGGAAACCGACGCAGCCGTGCGTACTGCCGCTGAAACGAGCCTGGCCCAAGTCAAACGCAAGCTGCTGTTCGGTGAACTGCTCGGCCAGGCGTTCAGCGGCCTGTCGCTGGGTTCGATCCTGCTGCTGGCGGCGCTCGGCCTGGCGATCACCTTCGGGCTGCTGGGCGTGATCAACATGGCCCACGGCGAGATGCTCATGCTCGGTGCCTACAGCACCTACATGGTCCAGGTGCTGCTGCAGCGCTACGCCCCCGGCGCCATCGAGTTCTACCCGTTGATTGCCCTGCCAGTGGCCTTCGCCGTCAGCGCCGGGGTGGGCATGGCGCTGGAGCGCACGGTGATCCGCCACCTCTACGGCCGCCCGCTGGAAACCCTGCTGGCGACCTGGGGCATCAGCCTGATACTGATCCAGGCCATCCGCCTGCTGTTCGGCGCGCAGAACGTCGAGGTCAGCAACCCGGCCTGGCTGTCTGGAGGCATCCAGCTGCTGCCCAACCTGGTGCTGCCCTACAACCGTCTGGTGATCATTGCGTTCGCGCTGGCCGTGGTGCTGCTGACATGGCTGCTGCTCAACCGCACGCGGCTGGGCCTGAACGTGCGTGCGGTGACCCAGAACCGCAACATGGCTGCCTGCTGTGGCGTGTCCACCGGGCGCGTGGACATGCTCGCCTTCGGCCTGGGCTCGGGCATTGCTGGGCTTGGTGGTGTAGCGCTGAGCCAGGTCGGCAACGTCGGCCCGGACCTTGGCCAGAGCTACATCATCGACTCGTTCCTGGTGGTGGTGCTCGGCGGTGTCGGGCAACTGGCCGGTAGCCTCTGGGCCGCCTTCGGCCTAGGGATAGCCAACAAGCTGCTGGAGCCGCAAATAGGCGCAGTGCTTGGCAAGATCCTCATCCTTGCGTTGATCATTCTGTTCATCCAGAAGCGCCCGCAAGGCCTGTTCGCCCTCAAGGGACGGGTTATCGACTGATGAACCAGCCACTGCTTGTCACCGCTTCGCAAAAAGCCGGGCCGCGCCTGTCGCTCGCCATTGGCACGGTCGTCGTCCTGCTGTTGCTGGCCATGCCGGCGCTGTCGTTGCTGCCGCCCGACCACGCATTGCAGGTATCGGCCTACACCCTCACGCTGGTCGGCAAGATTCTCTGCTACGCCATCGTCGCCCTGGCCCTGGACCTGGTCTGGGGCTACGCCGGGCTGCTGTCGCTCGGGCACGGGCTGTTCTTCGCCCTCGGTGGCTACGCCATGGGCATGTACCTGATGCGCCAGGCCGCGGGTGACGGCCTGCCAGGGTTCATGACGTTCCTGTCGTGGAACGAACTGCCCTGGTACTGGGCCGGTACCCAGCACTTTGCCTGGGCCCTGTGCCTGGTGGTGCTGGCGCCGGGCCTGCTGGCGCTGGTGTTCGGCTTCTTCGCATTCCGCTCGCGGATCAAGGGCGTGTATTTCTCGATCATGACCCAGGCCCTGACCTTCGCCGGCATGCTGCTGTTCTTCCGCAATGAGACAGGGTTTGGCGGCAACAACGGTTTCACCAGCTTCCGCACGATTCTGGGCTTCGACATTGCCGCGCAGGGCACCCGCGCGGTGCTGTTCCTGCTCACCGTCGGTTTGCTGCTGGCAAGCCTGTACCTGTGCTGGCGCCTGACCCAGAGCAAGTTCGGCCGCCTGCTCACCGCGGTACGCGATGCAGAAAACCGCATGATGTTCTGTGGCTATGACCCGCGGGGTTTCAAGCTGCTGGTGTGGGTGCTGAGCGCCGTGCTCTGCGGCCTGGCAGGCGCACTTTATGTGCCACAGGTGGGCATCATCAACCCCAGCGAAATGTCGCCGACCAACTCCATCGAGGCTGCTGTCTGGGTAGCCCTGGGCGGGCGCGGCACACTGATCGGCCCGCTGCTGGGCGCAGGCCTGGTCAACGGCATGAAGAGCTGGTTCACCGTTGCCTTCCCTGAATTCTGGCTGTTCTTCCTCGGCGCATTGTTCATCCTCGTCACCCTGTACCTGCCCAAGGGCGTGGTCGGCCTGCTGAAGAAAAGGAGCCAGCCATGAAAGGCGTGCCACCTGTGCATCCGGAATTCATGCTCGAACCGGTATTCGACAACCTTGGCAGTGGCCGTGATGCCATTGGCCTGGGCAGCCGCCGGGAGGCGGGGCTCGATACCCGTCACGGCACGGTGCTGAGCCTGGAAGGCATCAGCGTCAGCTTCGATGGTTTCAAGGCCCTCAATGACTTGAACCTGTACATCGGTGTGGGTGAATTACGCTGCATCATCGGCCCCAACGGTGCTGGCAAGACCACCATGATGGACGTGATTACCGGCAAGACGCGCCCCGACACCGGCAGTGCGTTCTTCGGCGATACCCTGGACCTGACCCGCATGAGCGAATACCAGATCGCCCAGGCCGGCATTGGCCGCAAGTTCCAGAAGCCCACGGTGTTCGAAGCGCTGACCGTGTTCGAAAACCTGGAACTGGCACTGAAAACCGAAAAATCGGTCTGGGCCTGCCTGGCAGCACGCTTGAACGGTGAGCAACAGCAACGCATCGAGGAGGTACTGACCACCCTGCGCCTGCTCCCCCTGGCCCAGCGCCAGGCAGGCCTGCTGTCGCATGGGCAGAAACAATTCCTCGAGATCGGCATGTTGCTGGTGCAGGAGCCGCAACTGTTGCTGCTCGACGAGCCGGTGGCTGGCATGACCGATGCCGAGACCGAGTTCACCGCTGAGCTGTTCAAGGGCCTTGCCGGCAAGCATTCGCTGATGGTGGTGGAGCACGACATGGGGTTTGTCGGCAGCATTGCCGACCATGTGACCGTGCTGCACCAGGGCAGCGTACTGGCAGAAGGGTCGCTGGAGCAGGTGCAGGCGGATGAGCGGGTGGTCGAGGTTTATCTAGGGCGCTAGCGCGCCTCAAGTGGCAAGCCGCAAGCCGCAAGCAGTAGCGGTGCTTTATCTTGCCCTTGCGGCTCGAGGCTTGTAGCTGACAAGAACGAGGAATTGAAAGTGCTTGAAGTCAGTGAATTGCACCAGTACTACGGCGGCAGCCACATCCTGCGCGGCCTGTCCTTCGAGGCCAAGGTCGGTGAAGTCACCTGCCTGCTGGGACGCAACGGCGTGGGCAAGACCACCCTCCTGCGCTGCCTGATGGGCCTGGTGCCGCCACGCGAAGGCAGCGTGGCGTGGGAAGGCAAGCCAATCACCGCGCTCAAGCCGCAGCAACGGGTGCATGCCGGCATTGCCTACGTGCCCCAGGGCCGCGAGATCTTCGCGCGGCTCAGCGTCGAGGAAAACCTGCTGATGGGCCTGTCGCGCTTCCCGGCACGCGAGGCGCGTGAGGTGCCTGCGTTCATCTACGAACTGTTCCCGGTGTTGGAACAGATGAAGCAGCGGCGCGGTGGTGACCTGTCTGGCGGCCAGCAGCAGCAGCTGGCTATCGGCCGCGCCCTGGCCAGCCGACCACGCCTGCTGATTCTCGACGAACCCACCGAAGGTATACAGCCATCAGTCATCAAGGAAATCGGTGCCGTCATCCGCCGCCTGGCTGAGCGTGGCGACATGGCCATCCTGCTGGTGGAGCAGTTCTATGACTTTGCCGAGGAGCTTGCCGACCAGTATCTGGTCATGGCCCGTGGCGAAATCATCCAGCGCGGGCGTGGCGAAAACATGCAGGCAGAGGGTGTGCGTGGGCTGGTAACCATTTAATCTGCAGCCCTGGACCTAGTGAGATGTAGCAATGAGCCACGAAATTCGCGATGCCCTGCCCGCTGACGTGCCGGGCATCCTGGACATCTATAACGACGCGGTGCGCAACACCACGGCGATCTGGAACGAAACGCCGGTGGACCTCGGCAACCGCCAGGCCTGGTTCGAGGCCCGGGCACAGCAGGGTTATCCGATTCTGGTGGCAGTGGATCACAGCGGTGTGCTGGGCTATGCGTCGTTTGGCGATTGGCGGCCGTTCGAGGGCTTTCGCCATACCGTGGAGCATTCGGTGTATATCCGGGGCGATCAGCGCGGCAAGGGCCTGGGGCCGCAGTTGATGGCAGCACTGATCGAGCGCGCGCGGGGGTGTGGCAAGCATGTGATGGTCGCAGCCATCGAGAGTGGCAATGCGGCGTCGGTGCGCCTGCATGAGCGCCTGGGCTTCGTGGTGACCGGGCAGATGCCCCAGGTGGGGGTGAAGTTCGGGCGCTGGCTGGATTTGACTTTCATGCAGCTGGTGCTCGACCCGGAGGCAGAGCCAGCCTGATTTTTGCTGATTGCACAGGCCCCATCGCCGGCAAGCCGGCCCCCACGCCGATCGCGCCGGCTTTAGAAATTGAGCAAGACAGCTGCTCCACAGCTGGGGACCAGTTGTTCTGCACCGCCCCTATGAGAGCCGGCTTGCTGGCGATGGGGCCGGTGCAGTCGACATCACATTTGGGTAAACCTGCCCAGCCGCTGCTTGAGCATGCTGTTCTCACTGCGCAACTGCTGCACCTCTTGCAACAATTCCAGCGCCAGTGCCACCCCTTCCCACTCCAGCTCCAGCTCCTGGTGCAGCTTCGCCGCACGCCTGGCCAGCAGCGGCGCCTGATCATCGAACAACCACTCCTCCGGCGTTCGCCCCGAAGGTTCAACGATGCCGTGCTCGACGATCTCGACCACGTAGTCGGCCGTGATATCGGCCTCCTGGCAAAGCGTGCGCATGTCCAGTTGAACGATCAGGGTGCTGCTCATGATCACTTACTCCACTGTGTCCTCGGGTTGAACGCCGCTTTCTCGGAAAGCTGGGTCCATAATTGGCGGGCAGAGGCGTCGGATGCCGGCGGCATGACCACCTTGAGCTGGGCGTAGAGGTTGCCGCGCTCGCCCTGCTTGTTCGCCAGGCCTTTGCCAGGCACACGCAGGCGCTGGCCGCTCTGGCTGTCGGGGCGGATGGTCAGGTTGATCTTGCCGTCCAGGGTCGGCACCGCCACCTTGGTGCCCAAAGCAGCCTCCCACGGTGCCAATGGCACGGTGATGATCAGGTCCTGGCCTTCGACATCGAACAGGGGGTGCGGTGCCATGCGGATGGTCAGGAACAGGTCGCCGTTGGCGCCGCCACCGCTGCCAGGTGCCCCCTGGCCTTTGAGGCGGATGCGCTCGCCGTCGCTCACGCCAGCCGGGATCTTCACGTTCAAGGTCTTGGTGGTGAACCCGGTTCGCTGGCCGGCAGCGTTGGTCTGCGGCACCTGGAAGCTGATCTGCTTGGATTCCTTGCTCAGGGTTTCCTCAAGGAAGATCGCCAGTTCCAGTTCCACGTCCTGCCCTCGCCTGCCGGCACTGCGTTGTTGCCGAGCGCCGCCAAACGGGTTGCCGCCCCGCGCACCGAAGATCGAGCTGAAGAAATCGGAGAAATCACCGCCCTCGAAACCACCGCCCGCACCGCCACGGTTCTCCCAGCCCGGCGGGGCCTGGAATGGCCGGCCGTGCTGGCCGCCGTACTTGCGGATCTCGTCGAACTCGGCGCGTTTCTGGGCGTCGCCAAGCACCTCGTAGGCCTCGTTGGCCTCTTTGAATTTCTCCTCGGCGTCGCGCTCCTTGCTGACGTCAGGGTGATACTTGCGCGCCAGCTTGCGGTACGCGGCCTTGATCGCCTTCTCGTCCGCCGTGGGCTCTACGCCGAGTATCTTGTAGTAGTCTTTGAAGTCCATCTATGGATCACCAATGTGAATTTTCATGTTGCATCTGAAGATAAGGGTCAAGCATAGCCTTTCAAGGTTCGCTTGGCTTTGCTTCAAGGCAGACGACCGGTCTTGATTCTCTGGCCAAGTGGCATAAACTGCGCGGCCGTTTTGCCTCCGGAAGCCCTTTTCCCATGTCTGACGTATCCCCGGCCCGTGCCCTGGGCATCGACTTCGGCACCTCCAACTCTACCGTCGGCTGGCACCGCCCCGGGGTCGAATCGCTGATAGCCCTGGAAGACGGCAAGATCACCCTGCCCTCGGTGGTTTTCTTCAATATCGAAGAGCGCCGCCCGGTGTATGGCCGGCTGGCACTGCACGAATACCTCGAAGGCTACGAAGGCCGCCTGATGCGCTCGCTCAAGAGCCTGCTGGGCTCCAAGCTGATCAAGCACGACACCAGCGTGCTGGGCAGCGCCTTGCCGTTCAAGGACCTGCTGGGCATGTTCATCGGCGAGCTGAAAACCCGCGCCGAAACCGCTGCCGGCCGCAGCTTCGATCAGGTGGTACTGGGCCGTCCGGTGTTCTTCGTAGACGAAGACCAGGCCGCCGATCAGGAGGCCGAGGACACCCTGGCCGACGTGGCCCGCAAGATTGGCTTCAAGGACGTGTCGTTCCAGTATGAACCGATTGCCGCCGCGTTCGACTACGAGTCAGGTATCAGCCGTGAAGAGCTGGTATTGATCGTGGATATCGGCGGGGGCACCTCGGACTTTACCCTGATCCGCCTGTCACCTGAACGTCACCAGGTAGCCGAGCGTCAAAGCGACATCCTCGCCACCGGCGGCGTGCACATCGGGGGTACCGACTTCGACAAGCAGTTGAGCCTGCAGGGCGTGATGCCGCTGTTCGGTTACGGCAGCCGGATGAAGAGCGGTGCGCTGATGCCGACCAGCTATCACCTCAACCTGGCCACCTGGCACACCATCAACGCCCTGTACTCGCAGAAGTCGCAACTGGCACTGGGCAGCATGCGCTATGACATCGAGGACACGCTGGGCATTGACCGTCTGTTCAAGCTGATCGAGCAGCGGGCCGGGCACTGGCTGGCGATGGAGGTGGAGGCCAGCAAGATCGAGCTGACCGACCACGAAAGCCGCCGTATCGACCTCGGCCGCGTCGAGCGCGAATTGGGCGTGGACCTGACCCGTACGGTGTTCGAAGGCGCGATCGAAGGGCTGTTGGAGCGGGTGCGTGGCAGCGTCACGGAGTTGCTGACCAAAGCCGGTGTAAGCGAAGGCCAGGTGGACACGGTGTTCTTCACCGGTGGTTCCAGCGGCATTCCGGCGCTGCGCAACAGCGTGGCGGCAATGCTGCCCAATGCGCGGCATGTGGAGGGCAACATCTTCGGCAGCATCGGCAGCGGCCTGGCGATCGAAGCACGCAAACGTTACGGCTGAGCCGCAAGCTACAAGCTACAAGCTACAAGCTACAAGCCGATTGGCGATAGACGGCCCACCGCGGTCGGCTTTAGCTTGCAGCTTGAAGCTTGCAGCTTGCCGCTTCAAACCAGCTCCGCCCGCTTCAGCTCACTCTTGAGGTACGCATAGTACACCGGCCCCGCTACCACGCCCGGCAGGCCGAACGCCGCCTCGAACACCAGCATCGCCAGCAACAACTCCCAGGCCTTGGCACTGATCTGCCCGCCCACGATCCGCGCGTTGAGGAAGTACTCGACCTTGTGGATAACGATCAGATACCCCAGCGCGGCCGCCGCCACCCAGATCGACAGCGACATGCCAACGATGGTGATCAGCGTGTTGGACATCAGGTTGCCGATTACCGGCAACAGCCCAAGTAGGAAGGTCAGCACGATCAGCGTCTTGGTCAGCGGCAGGTGCACACCGAACAGCGGCAGCACCACAGCGAGGAAAATGCCGGTGAACACGGTGTTGAGCAGCGAGATCTTGATCTGCGCGAAGACAATGTTGCGAAACGCCTGCACCAACAGGCTCAGGCGCTCGAACAAGGCGGCAGCCAGCGGCTTGCGCCGGGAAATGTCGGGGATGCGCTGCAAGGCAATGATCGCGCCGAGAATCATGCCGATCAGCAGCGTCACGAACATGTGCGCCATGCCCTTGCCTACCAGCTGCAGGTCGCTGAGGTGGCTCTTGATCCAGTCGCCGATGGCCACCTTGAATTCCGCGGCGCTGGCCGGCAGGTAGCTCTCGATGAACGGCGGTAACTGGCCACGGGCACGCTCGAACAGGGCCATGAACTTGTCCAGCGAGGCGCCGGGGTTTTCCGCCTCGTGCAGCAGGAAGCTGAACGCGCCGGCGATCAGCAAGGTCAGGGTGCTGACCACCAGTGTACCCAGCAGCGCCACCGCCAGCCAGCGCGCGCGCTGCCCGGCAATGATCGGCTGCAGGCGTGGCGTGAGCATGTTCACCAGCTCGAACACCAGCAACCCGGCCAGCAAGCTAGGTAACAATTTCAGAGGGAGCGCCAGCAGCAGGCCGGCAAATACGATGATCCAACTGGCCAGGGTGACCTGGCGGGGGGTGAAGGTCATACAGCCTCAACGGCAGACAACGGAAAAGAACCGCAGTCTGCCAGCCTTCGTCCTACAGGCATAGGCGCAGGTCATTTCTTCTTCAGGCAGTCACTCATGTAGGCCTTTCGCTCATCGCCCTTCAAGGCCTGGGCGCTGGCGTCAGCGTTGCAGAGCTTCATCTTTTCCTGCTGGGTGGGCGGTACGCTTTTCTTCAGGCAGTTGCTCATGAAGGCTTTGCGCTCATCGCCCTTGAGCGCCTTGGCAGAAGCGTCGGCATTGCACGAGGTCATCTTTTCCTGTTGAGCGGTGGCGGCGAATCCCTGCGCACTGAACATAACGGCCAACGCCAGCAATGGCATGTGCAGCATCTTCATGGAGTGGTCTCCTTCTCTCCCGCGCCCGATGCACGGTGTCGCAGATGAGTGTAGACAACAAATTTTACACACCCGTGCGCGCTTGCCGCCGGTACTGCTCCGGCGTGCAATGGGCCTGGCGCTGGAACATGGCGATGAATGCTGAGGCGCTGCTGTAGCCGAGGTCGAAGGCGATGGCCTGTATCGGCAAACCGGCCTCCAGCGCCTCGATAGCCCGCAAAAACCTCAGGCGCAGGCGCCACTCGCCAAAGCTGATGCCCAGCTCGCGCAGAAATTGCCGCGCCAGGGTGCGTTCGCTGACATGCACCTGCGCCGCCCAGTCCGCCAGCGGGCGGTTGTCACCAGGTTCGGCGACGAGGGCATCGAGCACCTGGCGCAGGCCCTCGCTATGAGCGAAGGGCAGGTAGCAGGTCTGGGTGGGTGCCTGCAGCAACTGGTCGAGCAGCACCTGCACCAGGCGCTGGTCGCGTTCGTCCTGAGCCACCTTGACATCACGACGGGCGAAGTCGCCGAGGATGGCCTTGAGGATATCGCTGATCACCAGGCTGCACGGCTGCTGCGGTAGCCCGCCGCACAGGCTGCGGTCCAGATAGACCGAGCGGTACACGATGGCCTGCGGGTTGTAGCAACCATGCTCGGTATCCGGCGGCACCCACACAGCGTAATGCGGGGGTGACAGAAAACGCTGGCCGTCGACGTCCAGGTGCATCACGCCATGGGCGGTGTAGTTGAGCTGGCCCCAGGTGTGGCGGTGCGGCGCGCTGTGCGTATCGGCGCCGAATTCGTCGTGGCGCAGGTACACCGGCGCAGGAAGCAGGTCGAACTGGGGGATGTCGAGGTATTTACGGCGCATGCTGTCTGCTTCAAGGGGCAGGTTGTCTGGATAAGAGTATAGGCTTGCTGACAGACATCCGATAATACCGGGCCACCCTACAACCTCTGTGCAAGCGGGCACGCTGCCACAGGGGCTAGTGAGCATCCGAGAGCCGCTGCGTCATGAATTACCTGTACCCCCTTACCGCCATCCTCATCTGGGCCGGCAACACCGTGGTCACCAAGCTGTCCGCAGGTGCCATTCACCCTGCCGAGATCGGCTTCTACCGCTGGCTGCTCGCAGGGCTGCTGTTCACCCCATTCCTGCTACCGGCCGTGTGGCGCAACCGCGCGGCCATCCGTCCGCACCTGGCCAGAATCTTCGCCCTTGGCGTGCTCGGCATGGCCCTCTACCAAAGCCTGGCCTATTTCGCGGCCAGCATCACCAGCGCCACCAACATGGGCATCATTCTCTCGCTGATGCCCTTGATGTCGCTGGCCCTGTCCATCGCGTGGCTCGGCCAGCGGCTGAGCTACGGTGCGCTGACCGGCGCTGTGGTGTCGTTCATCGGCGTGCTGGAAGTGGTCTCCGCCGGCCAGCCCGGCAGCTTGCTGGAGCAAGGCCTGAACCGCGGCGACCTGCTGATGCTGGTGGCCACCCTGGCCTACGCGCTGTACAGCTTCCTGCTGAAGAAATGGCAGCTGCGCCTGCCGCCCTTGCAGTTGCTGTATCTGCAGGTGCTGGTAGCAATCATGGTCTTGCTGCCGTTGTTCCTGGTTTCTGAAAAGACCGGCCTGAACGTGCATAACGTGGGCTTGGTGCTGTACGCCTGTGTGTTGGCCTCCATGATCGCGCCGCTGGTGTGGATGCAGGCCGTGCAACGCCTGGGGCCAAGCCGCACCACGTTGTTCTTCAACCTGCTGCCACTGGTGACCGCGCTGATCGCAGCCGCAGTGCTCGACGAGCAACTGGCCAGCTACCACCTGATCGGCGGCCTGCTGACCCTGGCCGGGGTGATCCTCGCCGAACGCTGGAGCACCCCCGTGCGCCGCCGGGCTACAGCCCCGCAGCCTTGAGGCGAGCGGCGTGCTCGGTGAACAGGCGCACCGGCTCGGCGCCCTTGCCCACGGCGCCGAGCGACTGGTTGACGATGTCCAGGTGGTCCAGCGGGTAGTCATCCCCGATCACCTGCCCCAGGTGCGAACTGAAGCGCCCGACCATGCCGTCACACTGGCCCTTTTCCTTGACGAAGCTGCGGGCGAACAGGCGGCAGAAGCGGTTGCTGCCGTCAAAGCGGTTACGCCCTTGGTCGGTGAAACCTGGTTGCAAAGTGCCTGACCACGAATAGTAACGGACGCCGTTGACCTCTTCCGCCCCCTCGCCGCCCCAGGTGTCGGGCAGGCCCTGTGGATAAGCCTGGTTGAACAGCGCTACGCCGGCACTGGTCAGCGACTGGTGCGAGGCATGCACGTCGATTGGCAATGGGGCGCGCCGCCATCCGGTTTCCAGCCACCCCAGCAGCACCGCCAGGCCGTGCAGAACCGCCCTGAGGATGCGCCCTTGAGCAGAATCGCCCGGCGCTGTACGCGCCAGGTGGTCGGCCAGTTCCGAGCCATGGTTGGGCCCGGCCACCGAGGTCACCGATGCCACACGTTCTGGCCGCTTGGCAGCGGCATATCGCGCGCTCAGGGCGCCTTGGCTATGGCCGATGAGGTTGACCTTGTCAGCGCCGGTGCGCTGGCAGATGTCTTCGATGATCGCCAGCAACTGCTCACCGCGCACTTCGCTGGAGTGCAAGGGCGATACCTGCACGGGAAACACCTGCGCCCCGCCCTTGCGCAAGGCCGGCACGATGCCGAACCAATAGGGATACAGCAACGCCCTGACAAAGCCGAGCATGCCCGGCACCAGCACCAACGGGTATCGCGTAGCCAATTCCTGCTGCATGGGCCCAGCCCCTTTGCGTGGACGACCCGCCAACACTACAGCGGCCTGAATGAGCATCGCAATCGAACTCCTGACGCGCCGCGCGGTTCCAAACCAGAACAGACCCTGGAGCAAGGAGCGGGACCATGTACAAACAGACCCTGGCAATCCTTCTGGCAAGCGCGACCCTGGCCGCCTGTGGCAGCCGCCCGGAAAACCCTGTGGACTACGTCACCTTCCGCGACGAGCCACTGGTCAAGCAAGTTGAAAACGGCATGACCATGCAGAAAGTCATCGCCATCGGTGGCAGCCCATCGAATGCCATCGACCTGCCGCATGGAGGCACCTGCAACGACTACATCCTCAACCGCGATGGCCATCAGCAGCCTTACTACGTGCGTTTCGATGCCACCGGCCATGTCGATGCCAAGGGCTTCAAGACCTGCAAACAACGAGAAGAGGACAGCGAAGCCGTAAACGGCGCCTGAGCCTGCGTAATACCTTGACCACTCTTCCTGATTTGTCTGGAGATAACCATGAGCAACGTTGAACTGACCGATGTGCAAACCCTGCGCAAGCGTGCCCGTGAGCACGTCGAGCAAGGTGCGGTGACCGAGGGTTACCACGCCGACCGCCAGGAAATCCTGCGCCTGCTCAATGAGTCGCTGGCCACCGAGCTTGTCTGCGTATTGCGCTACAAGCGCCATTACTTCATGGCCAGCGGGATCAAGGCGAGCGTGGCTGCCGAGGAGTTTCTCGAGCATGCCAACCAAGAGGCCGAGCACGCCGACAAACTGGCCGAGCGCATTGTGCAGCTGGGTGGCGAGCCGGACTTCAACCCGGACAACCTGACCAAGAACTCCCATGCTCAATACGTAGCGGGCAACACGTTGAAGGAGATGGTGCTGGAGGACCTGGTGGCCGAACGCATCGCGATCGACAGCTACCGCGAGATCATTCAGTACATTGGTGACAAGGACCCGACCACGCGTCGGATCTTCGAGGACATCCTGGCTCAGGAAGAGGAACACGCCGACGACATGTCGGATATTCTCGAAGGCTTGTAATCACCAGGGGCCGCTTTGCGGCCCCTGTTCATTCACCTCTTGCTCTTCACCTCAGCCGGCGCCTTGCCGGCTTTCATCTGCTGCAACAACGGCGTGCACTGGTTGGGCTCATCGCCACTGCTCGGTGCTACCAGCGCCAACAACCCCGCCGCCGGCCCTGCCACCACACCCAACGCCACCATGCCTGCCCCGCGCAAGGCCAGCGGCACCGCCTGCACGCCTGCACCGGGCTTGGCAAACGGCCCGCGAACATACAGCGGCGAGCGCAGGGAGAACAGCCGCAAGCCTTTCGACTCCGGAGTAATCTTCAAGTCCAGCTGCTCGCTGGCGAAGTTGGCGGTGCCATTGACATAGATGATCGCGTTTTCGGTATCGAATATGAACAGGCGCGTACTCGCCAGCCCGTCCTTGATACCCACATCGGCCGCTGCGCAATTGATCTGAACATCCTCATCGCCAAATAGCTTGCCGATCACATAGTTGCCCACGTTCAACCCGGCGATCTCCATCAGGCTGCGGCTGATCGCGCCATCGTTGATCAGCAAGCGCAGGTCACCATTGGCCGTACCCAGTAGCGCCGCCACCGAGTTGCCGCGGCCAGTGATATCGGCATCGCCGTTGAGCTCCCCGAAGCTGGTCTGCATCGGCGCAAAGGTGGGGAACAGCTGCTTGAGCTTGAAGCCGCGTGCGGTCAGCCGGGCGCGCCCCTGCAGCGGCACGCTGCGGCCATCCAGGCGAATACTGGATGCCAGGTTGCCACCGGCCACGCCAAAGCGCAGGGGGTCCAGGCGCAGCAGACCGTCATCGAGGATCACATGGGCGGAGAGATCGTTGAATGGCAACTGTTCACTGTGAACGATGCGCTTGCCGGCAAACTCGACGTCGGCGTCCATGGTGCGCCAGCGGTCGGTGCGGAACTCCTCCACCGGCAGCACCTTGCCAGCAGGCTGCTTGCTGGCGCCCCCACGGGCCTTCTGCTCGGCGTTGGAATCGGCACCGATCAGTGGTGCCAGGTCTTTGAACAACAGCTGATTGGACACCAGCTTGCCGGAGAGTTTCGGCCGTGGCTGGCTCGCGGTGAACGCCAGGTCGCCGTGGATATCACTGTCACCTATCTTGCCGTTGAACCCTTGGTAGTTGAAGGTCGCGCCTGTGGCCGCATGCAGGTTGGCCGTGAGGTGGCCATCGGTCGAGTAGGCCGGGGTATCTGGCAGGGTCACCCCCGTCAGCGGATAAAGGTTGCCCAGGCTCGCACCGGACAGGCGCAAGCGAAGGTCCAGCGCACCCAGGTTGCGCGGGTCGGTCAGGGTGCCGGCGAGTACGACATGGGTATCGGCAACCCGCACATCGGCCTGCAGCGGGAACGGCTGGCTGGCGTCCTGCAGCGCCAGCAGGCCACCGATCTTGCCCGTGCCGGAAACCGGCTGACCTTTGTAGCGGCCCCGGACCTTGAGCCCGAAGGCGTAATCCTGTGCACCGCCGGCCTTTTGCGCGCTGGCTTGGCCAACGATCTCGCTGAACGGGATCGGTTTGCCCAGCGGGTCGATTTGCACCTTCATACTGGTTTTCAGGGTCTGGTCGTCCAGGCTTACATTGCCTTGGTCAAAACCGATGGCGCCGATGTCCAACTGCCACTTGGAGGGCTGCGCATTCTCATCCTTGGGGCCTAAGTCGAAGGTCCAGTTGGCGCGGCCATCGGCCAGCCGAGCAAGGCTGGCGGTGGGTTTGACCAGGTCGATACGCGGGATGACGATCTGCTGGAATATCAGTGGCAGCGGCGCCAGACGAAACTCCACACGCTCCAGGCCGACCATCTCTGGCGCCTTCAGCCAATCGGGATTGCCCAGGGTCAGGTCCTCGGCAGTGAAGTGCGGCCACGGTACCCAGGCACGCCACCCGCCTTCTTCCGGCTCAGTACGCCAATGCACCGCCAGGTTGCCATTGATCGCGAACGGCCTGTGCAACGCTTCGGAGACTTTCTCATTGAGCAGCGGCTTGACGCGGTTCCAGTCGAAGGTGGCGATCACCACCACCAGTATCGCCAGCAGGGTCAGCAGGCTGGTAAGGGTCCAGACGAGGATTCTGGCGGGACGCGTCATTGCGTGATTCTCCTGACGGCTTGGCGCATAACGGCGCAACGATGGCACTCACTGTCTCGGACTGATGAAAGCCCGCAGGGTTTTATCGGTGAAGCTCATGATAGCGAAGTTTTTCTTGGCTCATTGTTCAGGTTTTGCCCATAGAGCAGGTGCGCCGTGGCGTGAAAGCAACGGTGGCAATGAGCCACACATCGACTTGAAGGCCGCGTGCCAGAGCCCTCTTGGACGGCTATCAATGGCATCGATTGTTACCATTATCCGTATGAACTTCTCTCTGGCGCTACCGGGCGTAGCATTGGCTCCGTACCCACTTTCCAGCCCCTCTGAGGAGCACTCAAATCATGAAACGCCAACTGCTGACCCTGACCTTGTCCATTCTTGCTGCCAACGCTTTTGCCGTGCCTGCAGCCGACCAGCACCTGACCGCCGAATCGCGCTCCAGCGCTGTGGAAGTCGCCCAGCCCTTGAAAACCCTTGCCGAAGGTGGCTCGGATCGCCTGATCGAACGCAGTGATCGTGTGGCCGAAGGTGGTTCTGACCGCCTGATCGAACGCAGTGGCCAAGTTGCCGAAGGTGGTTCCGACCGTTTGATCGAACGCAATGATCGTGTTGCCGAGGGTGGTTCTGACCGTCTGATCGAACGCAATGATCGTGTTGCCGAGGGTGGTTCTGACCGTCTGATCGAACGCAATGATCGTGTTGCCGAAGGTGGTTCTGACCGTCTGATCGAACGCAGTGGCCATGTTGCCGAAGGTGGCTCGGACCGCCTGGTCGAAATCAGCCGCGTGAGCTGACGCCATGGCCGAAAAGAACAACTGGCAGTACAGCGCTTGCGCCCCTCCCGGCCCGGTCACTTGACCGGGCTTTGTTTTACGGGGGTATTGCATGCCCGCCTGTTGCACCAGTACCTATCATTTCTGCCAGTTTCAGCCCCCCCATCGCCATTGTTAAGTTGAGACAAATGAGGCGATGGAGCGTTGGCATGACAAATCCCACAACTGATCTGATAGCACTCAGGCCGGACTGGCTGGACGAAGAACTTCTGGCCCGCATCGCCAGGCCCATCACGACCGGTGAAGATGCCAAGCAAGCCTTGATCGATGTATTGGCGCACCCCAGCATGCGAGGTGATACCTTGCTGTGCGACCTGCCCAGATTGCTCCAGCTCCACGCAGTCTGTGCCATCCATGATGGCGCCCTGGCATCGATGATTTCCATTCATTACAACCTGTGCATGGGGACCATCAAATCCCTGGGCGATGAAAGTGACTATGTGCGTGAACATTACAGCCGCTTGAACGATGGCACGGCAATCGGTGTGTACCTGGCAACTGAACTGGGGTACGGAAGCAATCTTTTTTCATTGGAAACCGAAGCGCACTACCACCCTGAACGACAGCGCTTCATGCTTAACTCTCCCAGTGCCCAGTCCTACAAGTTCATGCCGAACAGTACGCACAGTTCGCTACCCAAAATAGCGGTCGTCATGGCACGGCTGATGGTCAAGGATCAGTTCGTCGGCATCCTGCCATTCCTGGTTCCACTGCAGGCAGATGGCGCCGCCTGCACCGGCATTCGAATCACGGCGCTGGGCCACAAGCCGGGGTTGCACCTGGACAATGCCATGACCTCGTTCGATAACGTCGAACTCCCGTACGAGGCACTGCTGCAGCGAGGGATTATCGAACTCGACCGCGACGGCAGCCTGCGGCTGACGAACACGCGCAGCCAGCGCTTCCTCAGCTCGGTCGAACGCGTTCAGTCCGGCAAGCTGTGTATGGCCAGTTGCTCCCTTGCAGTAGCGATGGCGGGCCTGCAGATCAATTACGCTTACGCTCAGAAACGCCAGAGCTTCAGCCCAGCTGGGCCGGTCAATTTGCTCAGCTATCCCACCTATCGCCACCCCATGGCCATCGACGTTGCGACCACCCTGGTCCACGCAGCCTGGCTGGAACAGATCGTCGCGGGGCTGGGCAATGATGCAATCAAGCCTTTGCCCCCCGAAGTACTTAACGAGGTGGCGATTCTCAAGGCGGTTTCGACCTGGGGCAGCCAGGACACCCTGACGCGGTGCCGTGAACGGTGCGGAGCCCAAGGGATGTTCTCGGCGAACAAGATCATCGGCTACTTGCTGACCAACAACGGCGCGATCACAGCCGAAGGCGAAAACATGGTCATCATGCTCAAAGCCGCTTCCTACTCACTGAAACAGGCAGCCCCTGCCAGCACGCAGGCCAGCACTGGCAAGCAACGCCAGCGCCTGCTCAAACACCTGGATGCGTGCATCGAAGCCCTGCGTTCGGGCATTGCCAGAATACCGAACCGGCACATGCAGACCGAAGAGTTGCTGTTGCTGGCCAGGCTGCTGGGGGTGCGCATGCCCTGCTTGAGATACCTGGCCAATGCCCGAAACGACGCGTTGGATGAAGTGATCCTCGATGTCTACCTACTGAACCAATTAGAGCACCACGCAGTGGCCCTGCTGCGTACCCAGGCGGCCTCGGCCAGGCAAGTGCGGAGCTGGGCCAAACGCAAGCAGGCCTTGTTGGTGAAGTATGCGCCCTCCATTCTCAAGCGCCTGGCAAACATGGACATGAAGATGCTGGAGGTCCCCATCAGCGGCGATAACTACATTGAGCATTACGCTGCGCGCCACCTCAACGAGCAAGCGGCTTGAAACTGCTTTTTTTTGACTTTTGGCCATGAGCCAATAAAGTGCAGGTTTCTCATGTGATCAATGACCTGACATGCTGCCGCGCGCCGAACAGAAGCTACAGACTCGCCAGGCCCTGCTCGACGCGGCCTGCCAGCTCATGGAAAGTGGCCGTGGCTTCGGCAGCATCAGCCTGCGCGAAGTGGCCAAGGCCGCCGGCATCGTGCCCACCGGGTTCTATCGGCACTTCCCCGACATGGACGCCCTGGGCCTGGCGCTGGTGGCCGAGGTCGATGACACCTTCCGCCAGACCATCCGCCTGGTGCGGCACAATGAATTCGAACTGGGCGGCATCACCGACGCTTCGGTACGCATCTTCCTCGACGTGGTAGCCGCCAACCGGGCACAGTTCCTGTTCCTGGCCCGCGAGCAGTACGGCGGCTCGCAGGCGGTGCGCCAGGCCATCGGCCGCTT
Organism: Pseudomonas sp. WHRI 8519; assembly: GCF_040224055.2. Classification (NCBI taxonomy): domain Bacteria; kingdom Pseudomonadati; phylum Pseudomonadota; class Gammaproteobacteria; order Pseudomonadales; family Pseudomonadaceae; genus Pseudomonas; species Pseudomonas sp. WHRI 8519. The sequence goes on from NZ_CP167996.1 coordinate 5,458,298, forward strand.
GCGCCAAGGTATCAGCAACGACCTGTCCACCGACCTTGCGCGCATGAAACGCTGGCAGCACCTGAACGAGGCAGCGTTGGCGGTGATCGCCGACCTGGTGGTGAAGACCGTGTTTGCCACCCTGCCGGAACTGATCGACAACCCGGAGCAAGGTTATCCACAGGCCCTGAGCGCACGGGACAAGATAACCCAGCAGTTACGCTTCATCTTCGTCGGTGCACGGCATTGGCAGGGTCTGGGTAATCCGGGCTGAAGCGCACTTCTGCTACCATGGCGCACTGCCCGATTGTGACGAGCGCATTCATGTCCGACCCCCGCCCCACTCCAGCCGAACTGGCCGGCTTCAAACAGCACTTCGCCGAAGGCATCGTACCGCTGTGGCTCGGCCCGGGCTGGAATGCCGAAATGGCCCTGCCCTACGAGGCCCTGGATGCCATGCACCACCCGCTGCCGGTGCAGCGGTACCGGGCAATGGCCTGCGCGCGTCAGTTGTACCTGTTCAGCAGCCGCATCGAACAACCGGGCGCGGCCGAGCGGGCTGCAGCGCTGTTCCGCTCCCTGCAGCGGCATTTCCACGACGCTGAACATGGCGGCTGGTTCTACAGCATCGATGCCCAAGGCAAGCCGCTGGACCGGCGCAAGGACCTCTACACCCATGCATTCATCGTGTTTGCCTGCGCTCATTACTGGGGCAAAGTCCGCGAAGGCCTGGTGGAGTCGGCCCTCAATGCTGCCCTTGAGATCGTCAACGAGCGGTTTGCCCGCGATGACGGCCTCTACGAAGCGAGCCTGGGTGAAGACTGGAGCGACCTTGGCAGCGGCCCCCTGCAAAACCCACAGATGCACTTGGCCGAAGCCTTCCTGCAAGTGCTCTGCGTGCGTGAAGACCCGGGTGTTCAACAAGCACTGCTGCAACTGTGCCAAGCCCTGCAGACGCACTTCATCGAGCCGCACTCTGGCCTGATGCTGGAAAAACCCCGCGGTGCTGTGGATAACTGGTTCGAGCCGGGGCATCAGTTCGAGTGGTTCTACCTGCTGCATACCTCGGCACTGCTGCGCGGCACGCCGCTGCATGCATCGATCGACCGCGCATTCGGTTACGCCGAGCAGTGCGGAGTGAAGGATGCCGCAGTGCTGGCGATGCTCGCGGTGGATGGCAAGGTGATCGATGCGACCCAGCGGATCTGGGCACAGGCTGAATATCTGCGCGCGCTGGCATTACGGCCAGGCAGTGAAGCGAAGCTGGCCGAGCAGTTGCAGGCAATGCAGCAACGCTTCCTGCACGATGGCGGCTGGTATGAATGCCGCGATGGTGATGGTGCGGTCAGCCGCCATGACATGCCTTCGACTACGCCCTACCACCTGGCGACTTGCCTGGAAGGCCTGCAGCGCTTTGACTGACGCCACGTCCGGCAAGCCGGTTGCCACACAGCGAGCGGCGCCCGCAACGCCTGTGGCAACCGGCTTGCCGGCGGTTGGGCGGCAAAGCGCCCCTAGGGCGTCAGCCTTTCACCGAACGATCGATCGATAACCCCGCCCAGTCCTGGCTCACCGGCATCAGCTCCAGGCTGTTGATGTTGATGTGCGCCGGCTGGTTGAGGATCCAGAAGATGGTTTCGGCGATATCCTGTGGCTGAATAGGCTCGGCACCGGCGTAGGTGGCATCGTACTTGGCCTGGTCACCGCCGTGGCGCACCAGCGAGAACTCGCTCTCGCACAACCCCGGCTCGATATTGCTGACACGCACGCCCGTGCCGCGCAGGTCGCAGCGCAGGCTCAGCGAAAACTGGCCAACGAACGCCTTGGTGCCGCCATACACGTTGCTGCCCGGGTACGGATAGTTACCCGCCACCGATCCGACGTTGAGAATCGACGCCCCACGGCCGTAGGCGATCAGACGCGGCAGCAGCAGGCGAGTGGTGAACATCAAGCCTTTGATGTTGGTGTCGACCATGGTCTCCCAGTCATCCAGGCTGCAGTTCTGCGCGGCATCGACGCCAAGCGCCAGGCCTGCGTTGTTGATCAGGCCGCGTAACTTGTCGAAGCCGGCCGGCAAATTGGCGATGGCCTGCTCCATGGCCTTGCGGTCACGTACATCGAGCACCAGGCCATGCACTTCGGTTTTGGCTGACAGCTCGGCGCACAGGGCATCCAGGCGCTCCTTGCGCCGGCCGGTAAGGATCAGCTTCCAGCCGGCATCGGCGAAACGGCGCGCGCAGGCTTCGCCAAAACCGGAAGTCGCGCCAGTGATGAATACGGTGGACGTCATGCTCTGTTCCTCGCTGTGGATTATTTTCGGCAAGCTTTGCAGCATGCCCGCGACGGGCGTCGTCAGCAAGCCATAGAAGCCCTTGGTCATTTTTTGTACATTACCCGAAAACCCGCATGGTAGAGGGGCCTGCGCCATCTATGCGCATGTTATCCACAAGGCTTTCCCCACGGATTGGGGGCAACTTGACCCTTAGGCGGAACCCTTTCAGCCAACTACGGTCATCCTTGCGCAGCCCTATGATGGCGCGACGCTTTCAACCATGCCGCTTGCAGCAGTCTGTCCAAGGGTTTCGCACAGAGTTATCCACAGGTCGTGCGTATTATTGAGGGATTGAATGACACCTGTGACAACGCGCCTGAAAGCGCTCAATGCGGCAGCTGGTCAAAATTTAACCAGCACCGTGCAAGCCTTGATTTCAATGGGTTGCAGCGAGATGCCACCATGTTTTCCACAGGCGGCTCCACATTATCCGTGGACAACAATGAGCCTGTGGAAACAATAGCTTGCGCAGGGATTGTGGCGTGGCTCAAGAAAGATATGCGACAAGTTGTCCACATTCTCTATTTGACGAATATTGGGGCTGCAAAGCAGCCCCAAGTCCAGCTTAGTGCCCGCCCAGATAGGCGCTACGAACCTCTTCGTTGACTAGCAACTCCTGCCCGGTGCCGGTCATGCGAATCTCGCCGTTGACCATGACATAGGCCCGGTCCGACAACTTCAATGCATGGTTGGCATTCTGCTCCACCAGGAAGATGGTCATCCCGGTGTTGGCCAGTTCGCGCAGGGTCGAAAAGATCTGCTTGACCACGATCGGCGCCAGCCCCAGCGAAGGCTCGTCGAGCAACAGCAGTTTGGGCCGGCTCATCAGCGCACGGGCAATGGCCAGCATCTGCTGCTCACCACCGGACATGGTCATCGCACGCTGGTTACGCCGCTCCTTCAACCGTGGGAACAGCTCGAACATGCGCTGCATGTCCTCACTGGCATATTTGTCACCGATAGGGATGGTACCCATCATCAGGTTTTCCTCGACGCTCATGTCGGGGAACACCCGGCGTCCTTCTGGCGACTGAGCGATGCCATTGGATGCGATGTAGTGCGACGACTTGCGGGTAATGTCGGTGCCGCGGTAGACAATCTGCCCGGAGGCCGCCCGCGGCTGGCCGAAGATGGACATCAGCAGGGTCGACTTGCCGGCACCATTGGCGCCGATCAGGCTCACGGTCTCACCTTCGTCGATGTGCATCGAGACCTTTTTCAATGCCTGGATAGGCCCGTAGAACACGTCCAGATCCTTCAATTCCAGAATGGGTGCACTCATACCAGCTCCTCTTCGTCGGCACCCAGGTAGGCGGCGATCACCGTCGGGTTGTGGCGGATATCCTGCGGCGCGCCTTCGGCGATCACGTTGCCGTGGTCGAGCACGACGATATGGTCGGAAATGCTCATGACCATGCCCATGTCGTGTTCGATCAGCACCACGGTGATGTCGTGCTCGTCTCGCAGCACGCGGATCATGCGGCTAAGTGCTTCGGTTTCCTGCGGGTTGAGGCCGGCTGCCGGTTCGTCCAGGCAGATGATCTTCGGCCGCGTGCACATGGCCCGGGCGATTTCCAGGCGGCGCTGCTGGCCGTACGACAGCTCCCCGGCCAGGCGGTTGGCACAGTCGACCAGATCGACCACCTCCAGCCAGTAGAAGGCGTGGTCCAGGGCATCGCTCTCGGCCTTGCGGTAGGCCTTGGTGTTGAGCACGCCGGCCAGCAGGTTGCGGTTGACCCACATGTGCTGGGCTACCAGCAGGTTTTCCACCACCGACATTTCCTTGAACAGACGAATGTTCTGGAAGGTCCGCGCCAGCCCCGCGCGGTTGACCAGGTGGGTGCCGCCGAACATCTTGTAGTACAGGCGCGAAACGAAACGCGCCGGCGAAACGAAGTCCGCCGCCTGGAAGCGCTCACCGAGCAACTGGATGACGTTGGTATGGCTGCCGCGTACGTTCAGCTCGATACGCCCGCCGCTGGCCTTGTAGAACCCGGTCAGGCAGTTGAACACCGTGGTCTTGCCGGCGCCGTTGGGACCGATCAGGGCGAAGATCTGGTTACGCTTGACCTTCAGGCTGACATCGCTGAGCGCCTTGATGCCACCGAACTGCATCATCAGGTTGTCGACCGAGAGAATGATTTCGTCGCTCATGGCGCCACTCCTTTACGTGGGACCACGCCGGCCCGGCTGATGCGGATCAGCCCTCGCGGTCGCCAGATCATCATCAGCACCATCAGCACACCGAACAGCAACACCCGGTATTCGGAGAAGCTTCGCAGCAGTTCCGGCGCTACGGTCAGCACGAACGCAGCGATCACCACGCCCACCGTCGAACCCATGCCGCCCAGTACGACAATGGCCAGAATCAGCGCCGATTCGAAGAACGTGAACGAGGACGGGTTGACGAAACCTTGGTAGGTGGCGAAGAACACCCCGGCAAGGCCTGCAGTTGAGGCGCCCAGGGTGAAGGCCGAGAGCTTGACCAGCACGTGGTTCAGGCCCATCGAGCGGCAAGCGATTTCGTCTTCACGCAGCGCCTCCCAAGCGCGGCCAACTGGCATGCGGGTCAGCCGATGCTTGATGTACAGCACCGCCAGTACGACCAGGAACAGCACGGCATAGATGAACACGAACTTCAGGTTAGCGTTGTAATCGAAGCCGAAATACTCGTGGATCGGCACCCCGCCATCCTTGGCTCGGCGGCCGAACTCCAGGCCAAAGAAGGTCGGCGCCGGGGCTGGCATGCCGTTCGGGCCACCGGTGAACGACAGCCAGTTGTTCAACACCAGGCGGATGATCTCGCCAAAGCCCAGGGTCACGATCGCCAGGTAGTCACCGTGCATGCGCAAAACAGGGAAGCCCAATATGCAGCCCGCCAACGCTGCGGCGATGGCCGCCAGTGGCAGCACACTCCAGAACCCCAGCCCCAGGTACTGGTAGCCCAGCGCCAGGCCATAGGCGCCGATGGCGTAGAACGCCACGTAGCCCAGGTCGAGCAGGCCCGCCAGGCCCACCACGATGTTCAGGCCAAGGCCCAGCAGCACGTAGATCAGGCCGAGGATGACCACGGTCAGCAGGTACTTGTTGGCGAAGATGGGGAAGACGATGGCGATCACGATCAGCGCCGGAATGATGTAACGCAGACGCGATTTGTAGTTCGGTGCATTGACGTGCACCCCCGAGCCGCCGCTGTCGAAGCCTTGCAGCATGCGTTTGCCTGCGGCGGTCTGCAGGTACAGGCTGAGCAGGAAGCGCCCGAGCATCACGCCGCCGACCAGCCAGGCTACGCGACGGGGTTCGGCATTGAAGCTGTAGCCGTCGAGCACCACGCCGACGACCGGACCAAAGACAATGAGCGCGAGCAGGCCGGCGACGATGGTCTCCAGCAGGCTGCGTTTGAGATCGAAACCTTGGGTTTCGGCAACGGAGGCAGTTTTGGCAGTGGACATGTTCACACCTTAGCCACGAGCGGGCGACCCAACAGGCCTTGTGGGCGGAAGATAAGGATCAGCACCAGCAGCGAGAAGCTGAACACGTCCTTGTAGTCGGAGTTGATCAGGCCAGAGAACAACGACTCGGAGATCCCCAGGATGATGCCGCCCAACATGGCACCGGGCAGCGAGCCGATGCCGCCGAGCACCGCCGCGGTGAATGCCTTGATGCCGATGATGAAGCCGGCGTAGAAGTCGAAGGTGCCGTAGTTCATGGTGATCAGCACACCGGCAAGCGCAGCCATCACCGCGCCGATGACGAACACATAGGAGATCACCCGGTCGGTGTTGATACCGAGGATCGAGGCCATCTTGCGGTCTTGCTGGGTGGCGCGGCACATGCGGCCGAGCTTGGTGTACTTGATCACATAGGTAAGCAGCCCCATGCCGACGAATGCGGCAATCAGGATGAAGATCTTGGTGTAGGTCAACTGCACGAAGCCGGTACCCACTTCGACGCGCCAGGCGCCTTCGAGCAGGGTGGGCACGCCTTGCTGGCGGGCGCCCTGGCTGATCTGCGCATAGTTCTGCAGGATCAGCGAGATGCCGATGGCACTGATCAGCGGTGCCAGGCGGGTGGAGTTGCGCAGGGGTTTGTAGGCGATGCGTTCAATGGTGAAGCCATACACACCCGTGACGACAATGGTGAACAACAAGGTGCCCAACATCAGCAGGGGGAACGACTCGATACCGAAATAAGCCAGCAATGCCAGGCTGATTGCCGCGAGGTACGCGGAAATCATATACACCTCGCCGTGCGCGAAGTTGATCATGCCGATGATGCCATAGACCATTGTGTAGCCGATGGCGATCAGGCCATAGACCGACCCTAGAGTCAGGCCGTTGACCAGTTGCTGCAGGAAAATACCATCCATAACGCAATCTCACCTGAGCGAGACTGCACGAGCGCCGACCACGGCAAGCCACGGATGAAGCGGCCCTCGCAGCGCAGAACCGTGCAGATCTCCGAATAAAGACAGGTACCGCAGGGGCATCGGCCCGGGCGTAGGCCCGGGCTGGTTGCCGTTGTTATTTTTGTTTATCCAGCTGGTGGTACTTGCCGTCCTTGTCCCACTGGTAGACCACGTAGTCAGAGACAGTCAGGTCGCCTTTGCTGTCCCACTTCTTCTCGCCCATGACGGTCTGCACCGGGTTGGCCTTGAGCCACTTGGCAGCGTCTTCGCCCTTGTTCGACTTGGCACCGTTGAAGGCAGCGGCCAAGGCTTGCAGCGAAGCGTAGGCGTAGAGGGTGTAGCCTTCAGGCTCGGTACCCGCTTTGCGGAACTCTTCCACCACCGCCTTGCTGTCTGGCAGCAGGCGCGGGTCGGCCCCGAAGGTCATGTACACGCCGTCGACGTACTGGGCGCCGCCGGCCGTCGCGACCAGTTCGTCGGTGACGATGCCGTCATCGGACATGAACTTGACGTCCTTCAGGCCTTGTTCGCGCAGCTGACGCACCAGCGGACCGGCTTCGGGGTGCAAGCCACCGAAGTAGACCACGTCGGCACCGGTGGAACGGATCTTGGTCACCACGGCGCTGAAGTCTTTTTCGCCACGGGTCAGGCCTTCATACAGTACCGGCTTGACCCCGCGCTTCTCGAGCTGCGCCTTGGTTGCATCGGCCAGGCCCTGGCCGTAGGTGTCCTTGTCGTGCAGTACCGCCACTTTCTTGCCCTTGAGCACATCGACGATGTAGTCACCGGCAACGATGCCCTGCTGGTCATCACGGCCGCACATACGGAACATGGCGCTCAGCCCGCGCTCGGTGACCTGCGGGTTGGTGGAGCCAGGGGTGATGGCGATCACGCCTGCTTCGTCATACACCTCGGAAGCGGGAATGGTGTTGGAGGAGCAGAAGTGGCCCACCACACCGATTACCTTGTCCTGATCGACCAGGCGGTTGGCAACCGATACAGCCTGTTTCGGCTCACAGGCATCATCGCCTTTGACCAGGATGATTTTCTCGCCGTTGACGCCACCGGCAGCGTTGATCTTGTCAGCTGCCGCCTGGGCACCTTTCATGTACTGCTCGCCAAACGCTGCGTTAGCCCCGGTCATCGGCCCCGCGACACCGATCTTGACGTCGGCCTGAACATACGAAGAAACACCCAGTGCCGTAGCCACGGCCAGTGCCAGGAAACCTTTCTTGTAAAACGTCTGCGACATGAGGTGGTGCTCCTTGAGTTTTTTTTGGTTGGCACTACAACTTCTCAGCCCTGAGCTCCGAGCAAGGGCCGTGCCATTGGTTTTGGCTTGTGGGAAAACACACTGAGCGGGCTGCGTCGAGGCGACCGACGGCCTTTTCTTTATTGAGTGTGCAACCGTCTACCACGCGACAAGCGCCACCGTTCGCGCGAACAAGGAGCAACCAGCGAGTGCCATCATTGCAACCCTGACAAGTGTTTACGTGCAACCGCCCTGTAACAGCAGACGTCACCGAAGTGCACACCGCTGGTGCGCGACTGCTACAGGCAGCACCGTTTCAAGGCTGGCGGGTGCACGAAAAAACACCCGTGTTGAGGGTGCTGGCCCCTCGCGGGCAAGTCGGCTGAAGCAGATCTTTGGCAGCTGGCTCGCCCGCATTGGGGCCGCACTGCCACAACAACCCTGAAAAGGCTGGCACAATGGCCGCCAGTCCTGCTTCCGGAGCCACCCTTGATGAGCGAGAGCGCATTCGCCGAGCGCATCGTGCACAACCTGCTCGATACCGACTTCTATAAGCTCACCATGATGCAGGCCGTGCTGCACAACTACCCCGACGCCGACGTGGAATGGGAGTTTCGCTGCCGCAATGGCGAGGACTTGCGCCCTTACCTGGGCGAGATCCGCAACCAGCTCGAACGGCTGAGCGAACTTACCCTCGATGATGGCCAGCTCGCCTTCCTGGAACGCATCAGCTTCCTCAAGCCCGATTTCCTGCGCTTCCTGCGCCTGTTCCGTTTCAACCTGCGCTATGTACAGGTCGGCATAGAGAGCGACCAGCTGTACCTGCGCCTCAAAGGCCCCTGGCTGCATGTGATTCTCTTCGAGGTCCCGCTGCTGGCCATCATCAGCGAAGTGCGCAACCGCCACCTTCATCCGCGCATGCGCCTGGCCGAGGCCCGTGACCAGCTTTACCGCAAGTTCGACTGGCTGCAGGCGCACGCCAGCGACGACGAACTGGCCGAGCTGCAAGTGGCTGACTTCGGCACCCGCCGGCGCTTTTCCGGCCGCGTGCAGGAGGAAGTGGTGCGGGTACTTCGCGATGACTTCCCGGCCCGCTTCGTCGGTACCAGCAACGTCGACCTGGCATGGAAACTGGATATCAAGCCGTTGGGCACCATGGCTCACGAATGGATCATGGCCCACCAGCAGCTCGGCCCGCGGCTGATCGACAGCCAGATCGCCGCTCTGGACTGCTGGGTCCGAGAGTACCGCGGCCTGCTCGGTATCGCCCTGACCGACTGCATCACCATGGATGCCTTCCTCGGCGATTTCGACTTGTACTTCGCCAAACTCTTCGACGGCCTGCGCCATGACTCAGGTGAGCCGGTGGCCTGGGCGGAAAAGGCGATCGCCCATTACCAAAGGCTGGGTATCGACCCGATGACCAAAACCCTGGTGTTCTCCGACGGCCTCAACCTGACCCGCGCGCTGCAGATTTTCCGTGCCCTGCGCGGGCGCATCAACGTCAGTTTCGGCATCGGCACCAACCTGACCTGCGACATCCCCGGCGTGGCGCCGATGAATATCGTGCTTAAAATGACTGACTGCAACGGCTCGCCGGTGGCGAAGATCTCTGACGAGGCCGCCAAGACCCAGTGCCGCGACGAGAACTTCGTCGCCTACATGCGTCACGTGTTCAAAATCCCCAGCAAGGAGTAACCCATGCAAGCCGTTCAGCAAGAGATTGCCCAGGCGCTAAACGTGCAGCCGCCGTTTGCAGACGCCGCTGCGCTCGAGGCCGAAGTCGCCCGGCGCGTGGCGTTCATCAAGGATTGCCTGGCCAACGCCCGTCTCAAGACCCTGGTACTGGGCATCAGCGGGGGCGTCGATTCGCTGACTGCCGCCCTGCTCGCCCAACGCGCCATCAGCGAGTTGCGCGCTGAAACCAGCGACCCGGCCTACCGCTTCATTGCCGTGCGCCTGCCCTACCAGGTACAGCATGACGAGCACGACGCCCAGGCGTGCCTGGAAGTGATCAACGCCGACGAAGTGCACACCGTTGATATCGCACCTGCCGTGCGTGCACTGGCTGCAGAAGTGCAGGCACTCAAAGACGGCTCGCCATCACTGGTGGACTTCGTCGTGGGCAACGTCAAGGCGCGCACGCGCATGGTTGCGCAATACACCATCGCAGGCGCCCGTGCAGGCCTTGTGATCGGCACCGACCACGCCGCCGAAGCGGTGATGGGCTTCTTTACCAAGTTTGGTGACGGTGCATGCGACCTGGCCCCGTTGAGCGGCCTGGTGAAGAACCAGGTGCGGGCCATCGCGCGCAGCTTCGGGGCGCCGGAGTCTTTGGTTGAGAAGGTGCCCACGGCGGACTTGGAAGACCTGGAGCCAGGCAAGCCTGACGAGGCCTCGCATGGCGTGACCTACCAGCAGATCGATGCTTTCCTGCATGGCCAGCCGGTTGAGCAGGAAGCGTTCGACATCATCGTCGCCACCTACCGCAAGACCCAGCACAAGCGCGAACTGCCGTTCGCCCCTTGAGGCCAATGGGGCCTGCTGCGCAGCCGCCTCTCCAGGGATGTGCGATCTTCTGTGGAGGCGGCCGCGTGTCGCGAATGGAGGGCAAAGCCCTCCTTTGCTTTCGAGCTGTTACTTGACGACGACCTTGCCCTTCATCATCGAGATGTGGCCCGGGAAGGTGCAGAAGAAGCTGTAATCGCCACCCGCTTCCAGCTTGGAAGTGTCGAACTTCACTTCGGTTTCTTTCTCTGGTGCGCCGATCATCGCGGTGTGGGCGATGATGTTGGCGTTGTCTTCCTTCAGGTAGCCTTTGTCGATGCCTTGGCTCATGCCTTCGGTGGCAATGGCCTGCATGTCGGCAGTCTTGCTGATCACCAGATTGTGGCCCATGACGTTTTTCGGCAGGTTGCCGGAATGGGTCAGTTTCACGGTGAACGCTTTGCAGCTCTTGTCGACGGTGAATTCCTTGGTGGTGTAGGACATCTGGTCAGTCGAGTCGACAGTCACCGAACACTCGGCGGCGAAGACGGAGGCGCTGGCGAGGGTCAGCAAAGATACCGCTACAGCTTTCGCAAACATCATGAATCTCCTTGGCAGGGTTTTATCAATTGCGAGACTGCCTGAAACCGTTCAGCCCCTTGCTGACGTGCATCAAGGGGCCGTCAAGTGGTCAGCCAGTAGAATTGTTCAATGGATTGTATACAACCAATCTAAGAGCACATCATGCCCTTTTAATAGACGATGGGACAACCTCTCATTTAGGAGCTACTGCAATGTCCCTCTCAAGTTTCATGAACAGCCTGCTCGCCGCCTACGCCCACGGCGCCAGTGGTGCGATCTGCGAGTTCTCCCGCCCGGAATGAAAGCTGCCTTGGAACCGCCATGCATTGGCCGTACCCTGTGCACGCCTGTGACTGGAGAAGAGCAATGCCTGTACGTTCCGTTTGTGTGTTCTGTGGCGCCAGCATCGGTGCCAACCCCGCTTACCGTGAAGCGGCGATCGCCCTCGGCCAGGCGATCGCACGCCGGGGCCTGACGTTGGTCTATGGCGGTGGCGCTGTCGGCCTTATGGGCACGGTCGCCGACGCGGCCATGGCGGCGGGTGGCCAAGTGATCGGCATCATCCCCCAGAGCCTGATGACTGCCGAAATCGGCCACAAGGGCCTGACCCGCTTGGAGGTCGTTGACGGCATGCACGCGCGCAAGGCGCGCATGGCCGAACTGAGCGATGCATTCATCGCCCTGCCAGGGGGCCTGGGTACGCTGGAAGAGTTATTTGAAGTATGGACCTGGGGCCAGCTCGGGTATCACGCAAAACCGCTAGGTTTGCTTGATGTCAATGGCTTCTATGAGAAGTTGGGCGGGTTCCTCGACCATATCGTCCAAGAAGGATTCGTGCGGCCGCAGCATCGCGCGATGTTGCTGCTGGAGCAGCAGGCGGAGCGCCTGCTGGATGGGATGAATTCGTTTGTCTCACCGGTGCAGCCCAAATGGGTTGGCAAGCAACCGGATTGATCCGAAAAGGGCTGCGCTGCAGCCCATCGCCGGCAAGCCGGCTCCCACAGGTTTGGCGCAGCATTCAAGCTCTGCACTGCAAACTCAGCCTTCAAGGGCTGCACGGTAAGTGTGGGAGCCGGCTTGCCGGCGATGGGCCGCAAAGCGGCCCCTTTGAGCCTTAGCGCGGGATGACAGGCTGGCGCGGCTTCTTGTTGCCTTTGCCACCACCTTTTGCCGCTTCCTTACGCTCCTTGGCCGCCTGCTGATTACGGGCGAACGCTTCAGCCTTGGCCTTTTCACGCTTGTCCCACGGCTTGCTGCCATCACTGCCACGCGGCGGCAAACCTGTGTGCTGGGTGAGGATCTTCTGATCCTTGCCCACCTTGTGGCTGCCGGCCGGGGTCGAGTTCTTGCGCCGTGCACTCTGGTAAGTATCGGTCTGCGGCTGGTGCAGCGGGATCAACTGATGCTTGCCAGGGCCGATGAGATCGGCACGGCCCATACGCTCCAGCGCCTCACGCAGCATCGGCCAACCCTTCGGGTCGTGGTAACGCAGAAACGCCTTGTGCAACCGGCGCTGCTCGTCACTCTTGACGATCTCCACCCCTTCACTCTTGTAAGTGACCTTGCGCAGCGGGTTCTTGCCCGAGTGGTACATGGCCGTGGCCGAAGCCATCGGCGAGGGGTAGAACGCCTGCACCTGGTCGGCACGGAAGCCGTTGCCCTTGAGCCACAGGGCCAGGTTCATCATGTCTTCGTCGGTGGTGCCAGGGTGGGCGGCGATGAAGTACGGGATCAGGTACTGCTCCTTGCCCGCCTCTTTCGAGTACTTCTCGAACATACGCTTGAAGCGGTCATAGGAGCCGATGCCCGGCTTCATCATCTTGTCCAGCGGGCCACGCTCGGTGTGCTCCGGGGCAATCTTCAGGTAACCGCCCACGTGGTGGGTGACCAGCTCCTTGACGTACTCCGGCGACTCCACTGCCAGGTCATAGCGCAGACCCGAGGCGATCAGGATCTTCTTCACACCTGGCAGGGCGCGTGCCTTGCGATACAGCTCGATCAGCGAGCTGTGGTCGGTGTTGAGGTTCTCGCAGATGCCGGGGAACACGCACGACGGCTTGCGGCAGTGCTTCTCGATTTCCGGGCTTTTGCAGGCGATGCGGTACATGTTGGCCGTCGGCCCGCCGAGGTCAGAGACCACGCCGGTGAAGCCCGGCACCTTGTCACGCATTTCCTCGATTTCGTGCAGGATCGACTCGTGGGAGCGGTTCTGGATGATCCGGCCTTCGTGCTCGGTGATCGAGCAGAACGTGCAGCCGCCGAAGCAGCCACGCATGATGTTCACTGAGAAACGGATCATCTCGTAGGCCGGGATGCGCTCCTTGCCATAGGCCGGATGCGGAATACGGGCATAGGGCATGCCGAACACGTAGTCCATTTCCTCGGTGGTCATGGGAATGGGCGGCGGGTTGAACCACACATCCACTTCGCCGTGCTTCTGCACCAGGGCGCGAGCGTTGCCCGGGTTGGTTTCCAGATGCAGCACACGGTTGGCGTGGGCATAGAGCACCGGGTCATTACGTACCTTCTCGAACGATGGCAGGCGGATCACCGACTTTTCCCGGGTCATGCGCGGGCTGTCGAGGATCTGCACGACTTTGGCTTCGTTCGGGTCTTCCTGGTCGCCCTTGGCCTGCTCGATGGCACAAGCCTGGGTGTCCTGGGTATTGACGTACGGGTTGATGATCTTGTCGACGCGGCCAGGGCGGTCGATGCGGGTCGAGTCGATCTCGTACCAACCGTCGGGCGTGTCACGACGCACGAATGCGGTGCCGCGCACATCGGTGATGCTTTCGATGCTCTGGCCACTGGACAGGCGCTGGGCGACCTCGACGATCGCCCGCTCGGCGTTGCCGTACAGCAGGATGTCGGCGCTGGCGTCGATCAGGATCGAATGGCGGACCTTGTCCTGCCAGTAGTCATAGTGCGCGATGCGCCGCAGCGATGCCTCGATGCCCCCAAGCACGATCGGTACGTGCTTGTAGGCTTCCTTGCAGCGCTGGCTGTACACCAGGCTGGCGCGGTCAGGGCGCTTACCCGCCATGCCGCCGGGGGTATAGGCATCGTCAGAGCGGATTTTCTTGTCTGCGGTGTACCGGTTGATCATCGAATCCATGTTGCCCGCCGCGACGCCGAAGAACAGGTTCGGCTCACCAAGCTTCATGAAGTCGTCTTTGGACTGCCAGTTCGGCTGGGCAATGATGCCCACGCGAAAGCCTTGTGCTTCCAGCAGGCGGCCGATGATGGCCATCCCGAATGACGGATGATCGACGTAGGCATCACCGGTCACGATGATGATGTCGCAGGAATCCCAGCCGAGCAGATCCATCTCCTCCCTGCTCATCGGCAGGAAAGGTGCTGGCCCGAAGCATTCGGCCCAGTACTTGGGATAGTCGTAGAGTGGTTTGGCTGCTTGCATGTCAGTGACCGGTTCTATTGAGCAGGAAAATCGCGGGCGCGAAATATAGCACAAATTTTGACCAAATCCGACGATAGCCGTCGGATTCATACGCTAGTGAGCTGTGATACCCGCGTAGACTTCTATTCGTCGTCGTCGAAGTTGTACATGCCCGGTGCGAGGTTCTCGAAGCGGGTGTACTTGCCGATGAACGCCAGGCGAACGAAGCCGATGGGGCCGTTACGCTGCTTGCCGATAATGATTTCGGCGACGCCCTTGTGCTCGGTCTCCGGGTGGTACACCTCATCCCGGTACACGAACATGATCACGTCGGCGTCCTGCTCGATTGCACCGGATTCACGCAAGTCGGAGTTGACCGGGCGCTTGTTCGGGCGTTGTTCCAAAGAGCGGTTGAGCTGCGAAAGGGCGATGACCGGGCAGTTGAATTCCTTGGCCAGGGCCTTTAGCGAGCGGGAGATCTCGGAGATTTCGTTGGTACGGTTGTCACCGGCCGACCCCGGGATCTGCATCAGCTGCAAGTAGTCGACCATGATCATGGCGATCTCACCGTGCTCACGCGCCAGGCGGCGGGTACGGGCCCGCATCTCCGAAGGGCTGATACCGGCGGTATCGTCGATGAACAGCTTGCGGTCGTTGAGCAGGTTGACCGCCGACGTCAGGCGCGGCCAGTCGTCATCGTCCAACTGACCAGAGCGCACCTTGGTCTGGTCGATGCGGCCCAGGGACGAGAGCATACGCATGATCAGCGATTCACCTGGCATCTCGAGGGAGAACACCAACACCGCCTTGTCGGTACGCAACACGGCGTTTTCAACCAGGTTCATGGCGAAGGTGGTCTTACCCATCGAAGGACGGCCGGCCACGATGACCAGGTCGGCAGGCTGCAGGCCGCTGGTTTTCTCGTCCAGGTCGGTGAAACCTGTGGAAACACCGGTGATATCGCTGTCGGAGTTGAACAGCGTGTCGATCCGGTCGATAGCCAGGGTCAACAGTTCGTTTACCCCAACCGGACCGCCGGTTTTAGGGCGTGCCTCGGCGATCTGGAAGATCTGCCGTTCGGCATCATCGAGGATTTCTGCGGCATTGCGCCCTTGCGGGTTGAAGGCGTTGTCGGCAATGTCGGTGCTGATGCTGATCAGCTGGCGCAACGTTGCCCGCTCGCGAATGATCGCGGCGTAGGCCTTGATGTTGGCAACCGACGGGGTGTTCTTGGCAAGCTCTGCCAGGTACGCCAGGCCGCCAACCTGGGTCGACAAACCTTCCTTGTCCAGTTGCTCATGCAGGGTAACGACGTCGAACGGCTGGTTGGCGTCGGCCAGCTTGTGCACGGCACGGAAGATCAGGCGGTGGTCATGCCGATAGAAATCGCCATCCGACACCTGATCCAGCACCCGCTCCCAGGCGTTGTTGTCCAGCATCAGGCCACCGAGCACGGCCTGTTCGGCCTCGATGGAATGCGGCGGCACCTTGAGGGCAGCGGTTTGCAGGTCTAGCTGTTCGGGATTGGTGATCTCGTTCATGGCCACGAAAAAATTCTGGAGGATGAAAAAGACAAAGGGCACGGCCTGTTCAGAAACAGGACGTGCCCGATGTTAACCGGGCAGCCCGCAAGGAGCTACCCAGTCAGCGCAGCTTAGGCTGCTACGACGACCACACGTACAGTGGCTTCAACGTCGCTGTGCAGGTGCACGGCTACGTCGTATTCGCCAACCTGACGGATGGTGCCGTTCGGCAGACGAACTTCAGCTTTGGCCACTTCAACGCCGGAGGCGGTCAGGGCGTCAGCGATGTCGTGGGTGCCGATCGAACCGAACAGCTTGCCTTCGTCGCCAGCGGTGGCAGTGATGGTCACTTCCAGCTCGGCCAGTTGGGCAGCGCGGCTTTCAGCCGACGATTTACGGTCAGCAGCTGCTTTTTCCAGCTCGGCGCGACGCTCTTCGAACGCAGCCAGGTTGGCGGCGTTGGCAACGGTGGCCTTGCCGAATGGCAGCAGGAAGTTACGGCCGTAACCAGCCTTAACCTTAACTTTGTCGCCCAGGTTGCCCAGGTTAGCGACTTTTTCCAGCAGGATCAGTTCCATTTGGTAAAACCTCTTAACTTTTAACCTTCACCGTTCGCGGAGTCATTTCCCTCAGGGGACTTGCGACCGCGAAAATCAATCAGGCTGTCGACAATGGCCAAAACCACGAGCAACGGATAAATCAGCTGCATTATCAGCGGCAGCGTCACATACATGCCGACCAGCCAGAAACCGGCCAGCCGACCCTGTGCCACCAGCCCATGCATCAAGGCGATGCCGGCCAGGACGAGCACCAGGCTGGACGCGGAAGCCAGGACGATGAACTGCGGGCCGATGAACGGACCCAACACCATCGCGGCAACCAGAGCCAGCATGACTGCCCGCGGCAACTTCAGGGCGCGAAACTCGCGACCGAAGCCTCCAGGGTTGTACAACGCTGCTTGCCAATAACGCGCCAGCATCAAAGCCAGCACACTGAACAACTGCAACATCACCGCTGTGGAAGCGACCAGCACAGGGCCGATCAGCTCACCGGGAATGACTGGCTTGCCTTCGACTTGCGGCAGCGCTTCGGAAAGCGCCTTGGCCAACACCTCGAAGGTTTCGCGCAGTACCGCGTCCAGGATGAGGCTGTAGACCAACCCCAACACAACACTGGACAACAACACCCGGCTCCAGGAATGCCCGGCACGCAACAAGGCGGCCAGCCCCAGTGTTCCCACCAGCACCAGCAAGGTGCTTGGATCACCGAAGGCCCATATGGCCACCGCCGGCAAAAGGCCGAAAGCGATGACCGTTGAAGCGTCCTTGAACCCGCGCCGCAGCAGCACAAGGCTCCCGGCAGCGGCACTCAACCAGAACAGCAGCGGTAATACCGCACTCACGACCACCACCAAGGTGGCCTGCACACGACCGCGCATGATGAAATCAGCCAACGCTCGCATGCTTATCCCTTACTACTTGTCGACGACCCGGTCTCAGCGGCCGTGGCTGTCGGTGTAGGGCAGCAGGGCCAGGAAGCGGGCGCGCTTGATAGCGGTAGCCAGCTGACGCTGATAACGAGCTTTGGTACCGGTGATACGGCTTGGAACGATTTTGCCGGTTTCGGATACGTAAGCTTTCAGGGTGTTGAGATCTTTGAAGTCGATCTCTTTCACGTCTTCAGCAGTGAAGCGGCAGAATTTACGACGACGGAAGAAACGTGCCATGTAATAGGCTCCTCAAAAGGTCCGTGGATTACTCGTCAGCGTTATCGCTGGAGTCGCTGTCATTGCTGTCGTCGCCTTCGGCGGAGTCAGCATGCTCAGGACGCTCACGACGCTCACGGCGCTCGCTGCGGTTCTCTTCGGCCTTCAGCATCTCGGACTGACCGGTTACGGCTTCGTCGCGACGGATGACCAGGTTACGGATCACGGCATCGTTGTAGCGGAAGTTGTCTTCCAGCTCGGCCAGGGCCTTGCCGGTGCACTCAACGTTCAGCATCACGTAGTGAGCCTTGTGAACATTGTTGATTGCGTAGGCCAGTTGACGACGGCCCCAATCTTCCAGGCGGTGGATCTTGCCACCATCTTCTTCGATCAGCTTGGTGTAACGCTCAACCATGCCGCCGACTTGCTCGCTCTGGTCCGGGTGAACCAGGAAGATGATTTCGTAATGACGCATGAATGCTCCTTACGGGTTAGTAGTCTGCCAGCGTATCTGGTCAGACAAGGAGTGAATGACACTGTATGTCTTGCCATGGAGGGGAGGCACATGCGCACCTGCCAGCTCGGCAAGGGGCGCAATTGTAGAGAAGGCGGTGCGCACAAGCAAGGTGATTGGCGATTATTTGAACAGCCGGAAACACTTTAGACCTGCACGCCCTTCATCGCCGGCCAGCCGGCTTCCACAGGGATCGCGCCAGCTATGTAGAAGTTGAGCACGACAGTTGCTGCCACCGGACCACCACAGGCATTGAACCTATGGCGGTATCCGTGGAGTGCCAGCTTGGCAGTGGTAGAGCCTTACAGGCGCAAGATCAGCGCTTGGACTGACGCTGGCGCACTGCCTCGAACAGGCAAACGCCCGTAGCCACCGAAACGTTCAGGCTGCTGACGCTGCCCGACATTGGCAACTTGACCAGAAAATCGCAATGCTCACGGGTCAGGCGGCGCATGCCCTTGCCTTCGGCGCCCATGATCATCACCAGCGGGCCGGTCAGGTCCTGCTGATAGATCTCTTGCTCGGCCTCACCGGCCGTACCCACCACCCACAGGCCACGCTGCTGAAGTTTCTCCAGGGTGCGCGCCAGGTTGGTCACGGCCACCAGCGGAATCACTTCCGCTGCGCCGCAGGCCACCTTGCGCACCACCGGCGTCAGCGTCGCGGATTTGTCCTTGGGCACTACCACTGCCGTAGCCCCGGCAGCATCGGCGGTGCGCAGGCAGGCGCCAAGGTTGTGCGGATCGGTGACACCGTCCAGCACCAGGATCAGCGGTGGCGTTTCGGTGCGCTCGAGCAACTCCTCGAGCATCAACTCGCCCCACACCTGGCTTGGGCTGACCTCGGCAACCACGCCCTGGTGGACACCCTCGACCCAGGCATCCAGCTCACGGCGCTCGGCCTGGCCGACTTGCACACGGTTTTCTGCGGCCAATGCCAGCAACGCCTGGATGCGTGGCTCACTGCGCCCTTCCGACAGCCAGATCTGCTTGACCCGCTTCGGGTGGTGCTGCAGCAGCGCTTGCACGGCATGCACGCCGTAGATTTTTTCCAGCTGACTCATGACTTGTTCTTGCTCTTGCGCGGCGCACCGGACTTTGGTGGGCCTTTACGGTGCTTGGTGGGCTTGCCGGAGGGCTTGCCGCCTTTGTCCGACTTGCTGCCAGCGTGGCCGCCAGTGCGCGCGTCGGTCATCAGCGCCTTCTTCATTTCGCGGCTTTTGCGCACTTCGGCGTTACGCTGCACGGCGTCTTTCGGGAAATAAGCCTCGGCGGCCTCGCTCTTGCGGCTGCGCGGTTTCGGGGTAGCCCGCGCCTCCACCGCCGGCTGCTGCTCGGCTTTTTCTGCAGCGCCTGCAACCGGTGCAGCACCACGGTTCTTGCGGCCAATCGGCGCGGCGAGCTGCTGCTCGGACACTTCGAAGTCGATCTTGCGCTCATCAAGATCAACGCGCATGACCTTGACCTCGATGGTGTCGCCCAGACGGAAGCTGCGCCCGGTACGTTCACCCGACAAGCGGTGATGCACGGGGTCAAAGTGGTAGTAGTCACCCGGCAGCGCACTGACGTGCACCAGGCCTTCGACATAGATATCGGTCAGTTCGACAAACAGCCCGAAACCGGTAACCGCGGTGATCACGCCAGGGAAGGTCTCGCCCACGCGGTCCTTCATGAATTCGCACTTGAGCCAGTTGACCACGTCACGGGTGGCTTCGTCGGCACGGCGCTCGGTCATGGAGCACTGCTCGCCGAGCTGGTCGAGCGTGTTCACGTCGTACGGATAGATACGCGCCTTGGGAATGCTCATGGCGCCGGCACGCTTGACGTGCGGAGTATCGACCTTGGAACGGATGACGCTGCGGATGGCGCGGTGCACCAGCAGGTCCGGGTAGCGACGGATCGGCGAGGTAAAGTGCGTGTACGCCTCGTAGTTCAAACCGAAGTGGCCGTTGTTGTCGGTGCTGTACACCGCCTGGCTCAGCGAACGCAGCATCACCGTCTGGATCAGGTGGAAATCCGGGCGCCCGGCGATGCTTGCAAGCAGCGCCTGGTAGTCCTTGGGCGAAGGGTCTTTGCCTTTGTGCAGGCTAAGGCCCAGCTCGCCCAGGAAGGCACGCAGCTTTTCAAGGCGCTCCGGTGGCGGACCATCGTGCACGCGGTACAGCGCCGGCACACCATGCTTGTTGAGGAACTCGGCCGTGGCGACGTTGGCCGCCAGCATGCATTCTTCGATCAGCTTGTGGGCATCGTTGCGCACGGTCGGGCGGATTTCCGCGATCTTGCGCTCCTCACCGAAGATGATGCGGGTTTCCTGAGTTTCGAAATCAATGGCGCCGCGGGCGTGACGGGCATCCAGCAGCACCTTGTACAGGTTGTACAGGTTCTTCAGGTCTGGCAGGACTTCCTTGTATTCCTCGCGCAGCGCCTTGCCCTCACGGGTGCGGGCATGCTCGAGCATGCTGCTGACCTTGTTGTAGGTCAGGCGGGCATGGGAGTGGATCACCCCTTCGTAGAACTGGTAGTCGACCATCTGGCCGGCCTTGTTCATGGTCATTTCGCAGACCATGGCCAGACGATCGACGTGCGGGTTCAGCGAGCACAGGCCGTTGGACAGCTCTTCCGGAAGCATCGGTACAACGCGCTCGGGGAAGTACACCGAGTTGCCGCGCTGCTGCGCCTCGACATCCAGGGCAGAACCCAGACGCACGTAGCTGGACACGTCAGCGATGGCCACATAGAGGCGCCAGCCACCGGAGAACAGCCGCAGCTTGCCAAGCGGCTCACAATAAACAGCGTCGTCGAAGTCGCGGGCATCCTCGCCGTCGATGGTGACGAAGGGCAAGTGGCGCAGGTCGATGCGCTTTTCCTTGTCCTTCTCTTCGACTTCGGAGCGGAACTTGCGCGCCTCTTTGATCACATCCTGGGGCCAGACGTGCGGGATGTCATAGCTGCGCAGGGCGACATCGATTTCCATGCCCGGCGCCATGTAGTTGCCGATCACTTCGACCACATCGCCTTGGGGCTGGAACCGCGGAGTTGGCCAGTGGGTGATCTTGATTTCGACGAACTGGCCGATCTTGGCACCACCATTACGGCCCGCGGTCACCAGCACTTCCTGCTGGATCTTAGGGTTGTCCGGCGTCACATAGCCGATACCGCCTTCTTCGAAATAGCGGCCGACCACGCTTTCGTGGCCGCGGGAAATGACCTCTACCAGCACACCTTCACGCCGGCCACGACGGTCGAGCCCCGAGACACGCGCCAAGGCACGGTCGCCATCGAATACCAGGCGCATTTGCGACGGGCTGAGGAACAGGTCGTCGCTGCCATCGTCAGGGATGAGGAAACCGAAACCGTCGCGGTGGCCGGAGATCCGGCCGCAGATCAGGTCCAGTTTGTCGACCGGGGCGTAGGTGCCGCGCCGGGTATAGATAAGTTGGCCGTCACGCTCCATGGCGCGCAGGCGGCGGCGCAGGGCTTCGATCTGGTCTTCTTCGTAAAGACCGAACTCGGCCGCCAGCTCCTCGCGCGCGGCCGGTTCGCCACGGTCGGCAAGGCGCTGCAGGATCAGCTCACGGCTGGGGATAGGGTTGTCGTATTTTTCCGCTTCGCGAGCGGCCTCGGGATCGAGGGATTGCCAATCGGCCATCAGAAGGGGTTCACCTTGGGGTATATAGATATGAATTCTGGCATAGGCCTATTGAAACCGGAAATGTCGGGCTTGGACAGCCCCAGCAGCATGTCCGCAGTGCGGCAATAGGCGTGTGGAATCAACAGGTTGAATTTTTGAAATTTTTTTTGATCAGGGGCTTTACAGCCCTTGGGAGCGTCCGTATAGTGCGCACCACAACGACGGACAACCCCGAAGTTGTAGTAGAGATGAACGGCGCTGTAAAGCATCTTTTTTATCTCGAATGTGTGCCCAGGTGGCGGAATTGGTAGACGCGCTGGTTTCAGGTATCAGTGACCGCAAGGTCGTGGAAGTTCGAGTCTTCTCCTGGGCACCAAGTATTTCAAGTAACAGATGACCAAGGATCTGTTACTACTGTGTGAAGCGAACGATAGTCGCCTTCATCAGATGATGTAAAGCTTTGCCCAGGTGGCGGAATTGGTAGACGCGCTGGTTTCAGGTATCAGTGACTTAACGGTCGTGGAAGTTCGAGTCTTCTCCTGGGCACCATACAAAAACCCACTAGCTTGCTAGTGGGTTTTTTCTTGCCTGCGATTTTGTTTCAGCCCTCCCCTGCATGGCGAACCATCCGACGATGGGCTGACCATGAATTTCTCGTCACACGGCCACTTGAGAAACGATTTCGTTTACCATTGTTTCCAAATATGTAGCCGTAAGCGAGGAAGTACCCGCATGACGATCCGTCCGCAACCGCTGATGCGCACCCTGGCCGCCGCTGTTCTTAGCCTGGTGGTGGGCGCCCCGGCCGCCATGGCAGACGAGCCGGTCACACTGACCATGTACAACGGTCAGCACAAGGAAATCGGCGAAGCTATCGCCAAGGCCTATGAGGCCAAGACCGGCATCCATATCAATATTCGCAAAGGCAGCAGCAACCAGCTGGCCAGCCAGATCATCGAAGAAGGCGACCGCTCGCCGGCCGACATCATCTACACCGAAGAATCGCCGCCGCTGAACAACCTGGGCGAGCTGGGTTTGCTGGCGAAGATCGATGACGCCACACTGAACATGCTGCCCAAAGAATACGTTGCCGCCAACGGTTCCTGGATGGGCGTGACCGCGCGTACCCGCGTGGTGGTGTTCAACCCGAAGAAGATCGACGAGAAAGACCTGCCGACCACGGTAATGGATTTCGCCAACCCCGAGTGGGACGGCAAGGTCGGTTTCGTACCGACCAGCGGTGCCTTCCAGGAACAGGCTGTTGCCATCCTCAAGATGCACGGCCGTGAAGCCACCGAAGAATGGCTTACCGGCCTGAAAGCCTTCGGCAAGACCTACACCAACAATATGGTCGCCCTGAAAGCCGTGGAAAAAGGCGAAGTCGCCGCCGTGCTGGTGAACAACTACTACTGGTACGCCCTGGAGCGTGAGCGCGGCAAACTGGACTCCAAGCTGTACTACCTGGCCGACGGTGACGCCGGCAACCTGGTGACTATCTCCGGCGCCGCTGCGATCAAGGCCAGCAAGCACCCGAAGGAAGCCCAGGCGCTGCTCAACTGGATGGCCAGCGTAGAAGGTCAGCGCGTGATCACCCAGACCACTGCTGAATACCCACTGCACAAAGGCATGGTGTCCGACCGTGGACTGAAGCCGTTCGAAGACCTGCGCCCGCCGAAAATCTCGCCAGCCGACCTGGGCAATGCCGAGGAAGCGCTGGAGCTTGAACGTGAGGTCGGCCTGCTCTGATGACCGCCGCCCTGTCCGAGCCGGTGCCGGTACGCTTCGTACCGCGCCGCAAGCGCCCCTCCATCTGGGTGGTGCTGCCTGTACTGTTTCTGGTTGCAATGAGCTTGCTGCCATTGCTGTACGTCGCGATGAAAGCCTGGGAAGCCGGCTGGCGCGAAGCCTTGCACCTGCTCTGGCGCCCATTCGTCTGGGGCCTGATGCGCAACACCCTGATGCTGATGGTCGGGGTGACGGTGGCGTGCATGATGGTTGGCCTGGCGCTGGCGTGGCTACTCGAACGCAGCAATCTGCCAGGCCGTCGCCTGTGGGGCGTAGTGCTGTGCCTGCCATTCGCCGTACCATCGTTCGTCAGCAGCTTTACCTGGGTGTCGCTGAGCTCGGACTTCGAGGGGCTGGGAGGGGCCATTCTGGTCATGGCCCTGTCCAAGTACCCACTTATATTCCTGCCGGTGGCTGCCACACTGCGCAACCTCGACACTTCGCTTGAAGAGTCGGCGCGCACGCTGGGCTGCAGCCGCTGGGGCGTGTTCACCAAGGTCACCCTGCCGCTGCTGTGGCCGTCGATGCTCGGCGGCGCATTGCTGATTGCCCTGCACATGCTGGTGGAGTTCGGCGCCTTGTCGATCCTGGGCCTGCAGACCTTCACCACGGCGATCTATCAACAGTTCGAACTGGAGTTCAGCAACGCCAACGCCGCCATGCTCTCGGCAGTGCTGCTGGCGCTGTGCCTGGCGATGCTCTGGCTGGAGCTGAAAGTGCGTGGCAAGGCGCGCCACGTGCGCATCGGCCAAGGTGTGGCACGCCGTGCGCAGCCGATGCGGCTGGGCCGATGGATGCCCCTGGCGCAGCTGTTCTGCGTGACGCTGGCGATACTGGGTAGCGGGATTCCGCTGGCCATGCTCGGCTACTGGCTGAGCGTGGGTTCGTCGGCGGCGTTCCCGGTCGCGGCGATCAGCAAGGCGCTGCTCACCTCGCTGTCAGTATCGCTGGGGGGCGCAGGTTTCTGTGTACTGCTGGCGCTGCCGGTGAGTTTCCTGGTGGTGCGCTACAAAGGCCGCCTGGCGATCTGGGCCGAGCGTCTGCCCTACCTGCTGCACGCCCTGCCCGGCCTGGTGATTGCACTAACGCTGGTGGTGTTCGCCCTGCACTACGTGCCGGCGCTGTACCAGACCACTGCGCTTTTGCTGCTGGCTTATGCGCTGCTGTTCCTGCCACTGGCCCAAGCGCCGGTGCGCACTGCCCTTAACAAAGCCTCACCGACACTCGAAGAGGCGGCCCGCACCTTGGGTGCAAGCAGCTTCGCGGCGTTTTGCCGGGTGACCTTGCCGATCATCTTCCCAGCCTTGGCGGCCGCCTTCGCACTGGTATTCCTCGATGCCATGAAGGAACTGACGGCCACCCTGCTGCTCAGCCCCACTGGCATGACCACCCTGGCCACCGAGGTCTGGGCGCATACTGCCAACGTCGAGTTCGCGGCGGCGGCGCCTTATGCAGCGTTGTTGATCTTGGTTTCGGGATTGCCGGTATATCTGCTCACGACGCGGATGTATTTGAACAAGGCGTGAGAACCTGTCCAGGCTGGCGAGCAGCCTGGACCGTGACTAGGCGCTGGGCAAAAGAAGCTGTCATCAAGACAAGCGGCAAACGCTCACCGCGGCCTGCGCAAGTCACCTTCTGAACTCGCAGCGAACATGCTGGAAACGAAAGTATCAAAGGCCTAATCAGTACTCACTCATACAGACAAAAATTAAAAATGAGATGAGCATAAGATTCCATAGCACAACCAATATACACCGCATCGCCACCGAAAACCTAACTACCTCCCTTGAGTCAACCAGCCCTCTATTAATGAATATCTTTGGCATAGTCAGCACTATCGAGACCGTGCAGATCCGCATGACACGCCCGATCAAGCCCGCCCGCGAATACAGGTTTTTATTCCCCATCACAAAACTAGAGTTGGAAAGCATAGACTCTATAAACTCTAGATAACGATACGATAAATACACCAACACCAAGAGGGATAATACCGCTAAAACAAAACAGCTCAATACAACCAGATCCACCACAGTGATTGCCATGGATTTACACTACGCCAAAATATGTCAGCAAAATATTCCCCGCCTTGTCCACCTTTGTCTCCACCAATCCTGGCACCTACAGTCCCACCCAATACAGCAAAGCTTATGCATTGCTCCCTCCAGTAGAAATACCCAAGACCGGCGTACACACCACTATAGCAATAGCACCTCCAAAGGCTTCCCCTACGGTGCTGCCGCCAATGCCATGCGCGACAGGTCGCGCAGGCTGCCGGCCAGTTCGCCCCGCCTTAGCGCGGCAGCTGCGTCGGGGTCGGCACCGGCATCACGCAGGACCATGGCGCCGATTTCGACTCAGGTCCGCTGCGCCACTTCGCCCGCCTCATGGACATTGCCCTGCACTACGTGTCAGCGTTCTAAAAAACTACCGCGCTGCTAATGCAGGCCTCCGCTGCTGTTCTTACCACTGGCCCAGGCGCCTGTGCGTACCGCACTAAACAAGGCCTCCCCGACCCTCGAAGAAGCAACCCGTACCTTGGGCGCCAGCGGTTTCGCGACGTTCTGCCGAGTGACCTTGCCGACCATCGGCCAGACGCTAACGACGGCGTTCGCCACGGTGTTTCTTGATGCCATGAAGTAGCTTACCGCCACCCTGCTACTTAGCCCGACTGGCATGACCACTCTGGCCACCGAGCTCTGGGCGCATACCGCCAACGTCGAATTTGCGGCGGCGGCACCCTATGCGGCATTGCTGATTGTGGTTTCGGGCTTGCCAGTTTATCTGCTGACCACGCGATGTATTTGAATAAGGCGTCAGAACGACTCCAGGCTGGCGAGCAGCCTTGGTTTTCGAACGACACACAGGAGCCTACCTCCAGTACTCTATCCAAATAAAAAACAGAACAATCAGTGCAATCAGCAATATTTGCATATTCCACAAGAGCACTAACAGCCTGTGCAAATCGATGGGAACCTTACTAACGTCATCGCTATCTAGTAAACTCTTTCGGACGCTAAAATATTTCATAGATAGCATTGCAGAAATCGAACCTAACCGCATGACTTTCCCGAGCAACCCAGCATGAGAATAAATTTCTCTATTCACAGCCACCATTCGACTATTTGATAAGATTGATTCGATACGATCCAAATATCGATACACTAAAAAAATCCACACACCAAACATCAAAAATGGAGAAATAATCACAGCCACACCGAGCACCGCCAGGTGCAAGTTACTCATCGCACCGCCTCATACAAAACCTCCCCTCCTCTTCTCCAGCGACACTTGCAATATTACGCATGCGGAATTTGCCATTCCATCGGTGGGAATACCTACAGCAACAAATGCTATTGCCTCCATACGCCCCGACATATCCACCAATCGCCCACTCCCAAGCCCGCAACTAGCGAACTCCTCTCGACGCACTCAGCCTTTCTACCAAGCGATTTGGGAAAACAGCCTGAGCACTTGAGGCTACATCATTGGCTCACGTTAAAACCCTTATTATCCAATTGAAAGCAAAGAACAAGATCGTCGACAATACGAGCCCCAGCCACGATGGTAGTAGGATTTTTTTAATAGGCTTTGGGAAGCTCTCTACATCCGAAACGTCTGCCACACCTTTTCGAATGAACAACCCCGGAATCATAAGCATGTTTGCCGCCAGGCAGGTCCGCATCACCTTCCCAACAAGTCCGGCCGATGAAAAATTATCCTTATTACTCTGAATATAACTGCATTTAGACAGGGCCGCTTCAATATCCTTTACATAACGACAAGCCAAATAAACCATCATGCACACGCTGCCCCCCATACAAGCTATTAGGATAGACGCGATTACTGTCATTGCTACGGAACTCACTCTCGTACACTCTCATAAATCACCTCCCCCAGACCGCCCATCCACTCACCACCGTAATCCCCTCCATACTTCCCACCCACGGCCGCGCCAATTACGACGCATGTTACCCCTCCAAATCCGGCTGAGGGAATTCCAACCGCCACACACACAGAGCTTAGCAACGCGCCTCCCACGAGCCCTCCACCGGCAGTACCAGAAATCCTACCGACCAGGTCGCTGGTCTCGACAGATCTAGCTTAACGAGCCACCACCCAAGTGGGACTTCATGCAGTTCATCAACCTCCCCTAGCGTCTTTTTGACGGGCTCCAGATGTTTGCTCCGCAGGCTTGGGGAACTGCGCGGTCGCGGTGGGAGCCGGCTTGCCGGCGATGGGCTGCGCAGCAGCCCCCATAGCCGAGCTGTGATAGCCCGAGCGCGCTCGACGGGGCCAGCGAGCATCTGGGGCCGCTTTGCGGCCCATCGCCGGCAAGCCGGCTCCCACTTGGATTACGGCAACTTTTAGAAGTTGAGCCAGACAGTTGCTCCCAGGGATCGCACAGCCTTTCGAATTTTAAGCAAGACAGCTTCTCCCAAGCCTTGATTCGCATGATCAGGCGCGGAATTGCCCCAGGCTCGCCCGCAACTGCGCCGCCAAGTCATCCAGCACCTTGCTGCTCGCTGTGGTTTGCATCACCACTTCTGCCGAACGCTCTGCCTGAGCATGGATATTCTCAACCCGCCCACGCACCGCCTGCGCCCCATGCGCTTGCTGCTCAGCGGCCCGCGTGGCCAGCCCGATTGCGGCATGCACCTGCTCCACTGCCGCCTGCACCGACTGCTGCCGGCGCTCGTTCTCGCGTAGCACCGACAGGCCTTCACTGGCCTTCAGACCCGCCTGGCCGATGGTTGCCACCGCCTCCTTGGCGCCCTTCTGCAGCGCTGCGATATGGGCCTGAATATCACCGGTCGAGCTTTGCGTCTTGCTCGCCAGTGCCCGCACCTCGTCGGCCACCACGGCGAAGCCGCGCCCGGTTTCGCCGGCACGCGCGGCCTCGATGGCGGCGTTGAGCGCCAAAAGGTTGGTTTGCTCGGCGATGCCGTGAATCACGGTCAGCACCACCTCGATTTGCTCGCTCTGCCTGGCCAGCCGTTCGATCACCTGCGAGCCGGTTTCGACTTGGCCTGCCAGGTTCTCGATCATGCCGGCCAATTGGGTTGACGCGCGGCTGTTCTCATCGGTCGCTTGCCGGATGTCGACCACCTGCTGCAGCGCCGCCTGCATGGCGTGGCTTTCAGCCTGGGCCTCATCGGCCATGCTCGACAGGTCGCGCAGGCTGGCGGCCACTTCGTCGCGTTGCAGTGCTGCGGCAGCATCGGCGCCAGCATTGCGCTGGGTCATGCTGCCGATCTCGACCCCCGTACGCTGTGCCACCTCGCCGGCCTCGCGGACAATCGGCTGCAACTTGTCGACGAAGCGGTTGACCGCTGAGGCCATGTCACCAATCTCGTCGCGACTGTCGAGGTTGACGCGCTTGGTCAGGTCACCTTCACCTGCAGCCAAATCGTTGAGTGCGGTGATCAGCAGGCGCAGCTTGCTGAGCACCCGACGGCCTAGCACCAAGGCCACTACCAGCAAAACACCCACCCCTACCACCACAAGACCCAGCCCGATGCGCCAGCGCAGCTCTGCGGCAGCGTGGCGCACGGTTTGTGCGGTATTGGCCTGCATCGCCGTGGCACTGCCCTGTGCGGTTTCCAGGCGCTCGCGCAGGGCCTTGCCGCTGTCCGCTGCGGCGGCACCGAGGCTGTCACCCACCAACTGCTCTCCACTGGTGATCAAGGCAGCGAAGCGCTGGTCCAGGGCTTTGAGCTCCTGATCGACACCGGCAGTGGATACCCCCATCAGTACCTTGCCGATTTCCGCGCCGTTGGGGCTGATCGAGGCTTCGACGAAGTACACCGAAGGGTCGCGGCGAGCGGCATCCAGTACCTTGTCCAAGGCCCGCTCACCCTGGCCCTTTTCCATCAAGGCCTGGTTGATCGGGTTCTGTCGATTCAGGTAGCGGGTCAGGTGCTGACCCTGGGCGTCGTCATAAATCACGAACAGGACGTTGGGGTTGCGCTGGGCCCGACGCGCGAAGTCTGAAAGCACCGGCACATCGTTGTCCCAGATAGCCCGCGGGGCGACCGATGCCAGCAGTTGGGCCATGTCGTTGGCCGAGTCCTTGAGGTTTTTTTCCAGTGTTGCGCGCAGTTGCTGCTGCTCGGTTTGCAGCCGCTCGGACAGCCCGGCACTCAGGCGCTGTCGCGTACTGCTGGAAAGGCTGTCGAGGCCGGCGCGTACGTCCTGCCCAGCTTGCTCAAGCTCGCTGGCAAGCTTACGGCTATCGCTGCCCAGGCGCTCGCCCAAGTCGGCCTCAAGGGCAGTGACAGTGCTTCGGGTCAGCGCAACGGCGACCAGCACCTGCACCAAAAGGGCGATACCAAGGGCAACAAACACAGGCCGCAAGAGGCGGCTTCGTAACAGTGAGAGGATGGCAGACACGGTAAAACCCTCGTGCTTTCTGGCGCCATTATTTTGATGGCATCTACAGCAACTTCTTACAGCAAGGGTTGTGCCGGGCACAGCAGGGAGAAACGCCAAGGTTGAGCAGCGGTGCTATTAGCACCAAGCCGATGCAAAAACGCCGCGCTCCCTTTCAGGAGCGCGGCGTCAGATCAGCCTGTGGCAGATCAGGCGAACGGATGACGCAGCACGATGGTCTCGTTGCGGTCCGGGCCGGTGGAGATGATATCGATCGGCGCGCCAACCAGCTCCTCGATGCGCTTGATGTAAGCGCGAGCAGCTTCTGGCAGGGCTTCCAGGGACTTGGCGCCCACGGTCGACTCGCTCCAGCCTGGCATCGTTTCGTACACCGGCTCCAGGCCGATGTAGCTGTCGGCGTCGGACGGGGCATCGTTAACGGCGCCGTTTGCGTCCTTGTAGCCAACACAGATGTTGATGGTTTCCATGCCGTCCAGTACGTCCAGCTTGGTCAGGCAGATACCCGAGATGCTGTTGACGTCGATGGCGCGACGCAGGATGACGGCATCGAACCAGCCGCAACGACGGGCACGGCCAGTGGTCGAGCCAAACTCGTGACCACGCTTGGCCAGGCCGGCACCGGTTTCGTCGAACAGTTCGGTCGGGAACGGACCGGAACCCACGCGCGTGGTGTAGGCCTTGGTGATACCCAGGATGTAGTCCAGGTACATCGGGCCAACGCCGGAACCGGTGGAGATACCGCCAGCAGTGGTGTTGGAGCTGGTGACGTACGGGTAGGTACCGTGGTCGATGTCCAGCAGCGAACCCTGGGCGCCTTCGAACATGATGTCCTTGCCGGCACGACGCAGGTTGTGCAGCTCGGCGGTGACGTCGAGCATCATTGGCTTGAGCAGCTCGGCGTATTCCATGCACTCGTCCAGCGTCTGCTGGAAGTCGATGGCCGGCTCTTTGTAGTAATTGACCAGCTGGAAGTTGTGGTAGTCCAGCAGCTCACCGAGCTTTGCAGCAAAACGCTCACGGTGGAACAGGTCGCCGACGCGCAGGCCGCGACGGGCGACCTTGTCTTCATAGGCTGGGCCGATACCGCGGCCGGTGGTGCCGATCTTGGCTTCGCCACGGGCTTTCTCGCGGGCCTGGTCCAAGGCTACGTGGTACGACAGGATCAGCGGAGCAGCCGGGCTGATGCGCAGGCGCTCACGCACCGGTACGCCCTTCTCTTCCAGCTTGGTGATTTCACGCATCAGGGCATCGGGCGCGACGACCACGCCGTTGCCGATCAGGCACTGCACGCCTTCGCGCAGGATGCCGGACGGGATCAGGTGCAGAACGGTTTTTTCACCGTTGATCACCAGCGTGTGGCCAGCGTTGTGGCCACCCTGGTAGCGCACTACGGCGGCAGCATGTTCGGTCAGCAGATCGACGATCTTGCCTTTGCCCTCATCACCCCACTGGGTGCCCAGGACGACGACATTCTTACCCATTACATTGGTCCTCATTCAC
Organism: Pseudomonas sp. WHRI 8519; assembly: GCF_040224055.2. Classification (NCBI taxonomy): domain Bacteria; kingdom Pseudomonadati; phylum Pseudomonadota; class Gammaproteobacteria; order Pseudomonadales; family Pseudomonadaceae; genus Pseudomonas; species Pseudomonas sp. WHRI 8519. Next base: position 5,489,782 of record NZ_CP167996.1, read on the forward strand.
GCAAACTTGGTTGCCGGCCTACTGCCGACGCAGAAACTCAATGGGTCAGCGGCAGAACCTGCCAGCGCCCGTCTTGCTGAATCAATTGCCGATCACAATCCGCCTCGAGAGCAGCACTCAACGGCTGGCCAGGCAGAGCCTGAACCACACGCTGGCCCTCGTTGCGCAACTGGCAGACCTGCTGCCAGAGGGCCGCGTCACCACTGTCGGGCATCCAGATGCCGCCAGTTGGCAATACGACCTCCGCTCGCCCCAGTGTGACCAGGGTCTTCAAATCCGTGGAGAAACCCGTGGCCGGGCGGGCCCGGCCGAAATCTGCGCCGATGTCGTCGTAGCGCCCGCCCTGGGCGATCGATTGACCTTCGCCAGGCACGAATACGGCGAACACCACACCGGTGTGGTAGTTGTAGCCACGCAGCTCGCCAAGATCGAAATACAGCGGCAGGTCCGGGTAGCGCGCGGCCAGGCGATCAGCTATCGCCAGCAGGTCATCCAGCGCCGCCAGCACGCTGGCTGGGGCGCGGCCCAGGCGCACACGGGCTTCGGCCAGCACTTCGCGGCCACCGCACAGCTCGACCAGCGCGCGCAGCATGTTGCTCAGGTCTTTCGGCAAGTCAGCAGTCAGTGCCTGCACTTCATCGACCGACTTGCGCTGCAGGGCATCGAACAGCTGCTGTTCGACTGCGCCGGACAACCCGGCGGCGCGCGCCAGGCCACGGTAGATGCCGACATGGCCGAGGTCCATGTGCACATCCGCGACGTCGGTCAGTTGCAGCGTGGCGAGCATCAGGCTGATGACTTCGACATCACTGGTAGGGCTGGCGTCGCCGTACAGCTCGGCACCCAGCTGGATCGGGCTGCGCGAGGTGGACAGGGCACGCGGCTGGGCGTGCAGTACACTGCCGGCATAGCACAGGCGGCTCGGGCCTTCGCGGCGCAGGGTGTGGGCGTCGATGCGCGCCACCTGCGGGGTAAAGTCGGCACGGAAGCCCATCAGGCGACCGGACTGCGGGTCGACCGCCTTGAAGGTGCGCTGATCCAGGTCCTGGCCGGCGCCGGTAAGCAGCGACTCCAGGTACTCGATATGCGGGGTGACGACCAGTTCGTAGCCCCAACTCTGGAACAGGTCCAACACCTGACGACGCGCGATCTCGATACGCGCAGCCTCAGGTGGCAGTACTTCCTCGATGCCATCTGGCAGTAGCCAGCGGTCTACCGTTGCCATTACGCCATTTCCCCTCTGGTCCGGGCGGCTTGCCTGCAGGCGAGCCGTCAGTAAAGCAGGCATTGGCGCACAGCAGCAGGCAGCACTGATCCCAGCGCCGCCACCGTACCCAATACCCTCGAATTGCCTTGCGAACTGACCAAACCGTCAACTGGCGCTTTGCCAATCAACCTTGCAGACGCAAAAAAGCCGGGAAATTTCCCGGCTGCCTCATCATACACCCCTTTTTAATCAGGATGCACCCCGCCTGGTATTTTAGCTGCCAGGCGGGGCACTTCCCGATCAGAGCATCAGGGCTTGCTCTTGTCCAGGAAGCGGAAGAACTCGTTCTTCGGATCCAGGACCAGCACATCGCTCTTGCTGGTGAAGCTGTCGCGGTATGCCTGAAGGCTACGGTAGAACGCATAGAAATCGGCGTCCTGGGTGTAGGCCTTGGCATAGATGGCGGCCGACTGAGCATCACCATCACCACGGGTTTCTTCCGCTTCACGATAGGCTTCGGCCAGCAGCACGCGGCGCTGACGGTCGGCATCGGCACGGATACCCTCTGCCAGCTCGTTACCCTTGGCACGATGCTCGCGGGCTTCCCGCTCACGCTCGGTGCTCATACGGTCGAACACGCTGCGGTTGACTTCCTTCGGCAGGTCGATGGCCTTGACGCGCACATCGACCACCTCGATACCCAGTTCCTTGTTGGCCATGCGGTTCAGCGATGCGGTGATATCAGCCATCAGCGCATCGCGCTCACCGGACACCACTTCGTGCAGGGTGCGTTTACCGAACTGGTCACGCAGGCCGCTTTCCAGACGACGCGACAGACGTTCATCGGCGATCTGCTTGAGACCGGACGTCGCGGTATAGAAACGCTCGGCATCCTGAACACGCCACTTGGCGTAGGCGTCGACCATCACCGCTTTCTTCTCCAGGGTCAGGAACCGCTGGGTCGGGGCGTCGAGGGTCATCAGGCGGGCGTCGAACCTGCGCACCTGGTTCACATAAGGAATCTTCACATGCAGGCCAGGCTGGACATCCGCCTGGACCACACGGCCGAACTGCAGCAGTACCGCACGTTCGGTCTGGGCCACGATGTAGAAGCTGTTCCAGGCCACGACGGCCAGCACCACAGCTGCGATCAGGGCGATCAGCGATTTATTGCTCATCAGCGGCTCTCCCTAGTGCGCATCTGCTGCTGTTGCTGTTGCAGGTCCTGCGCCGCACGTGCGGCCGCATCATTGGCCGATGGCGACACACTGGTAGCCGGCGCGGACTTGTTGCGACCGCTTTCGACCATCTTGTCCAGCGGCAGGTAGAGCAGGTTATTCTGCCCGTCCTTGGTTGCCACCATGACTTTGCTCGTGTTGCTGTAGACCTCTTGCATGGTCTCCAGATACAGACGCTGACGGGTTACGTCAGGTGCCTTGCGGTACTCGGCGAGCAGCTTGGTAAAGCGGTCAGCCTCACCCTTGGCGCGGGCGATGACTTCGTCGCGGTAACCGTTGGCGTCCTCGATGATGCGTTGCGCCTGACCACGGGCTTCCGGCACCACGCCATTGGCGTAGGATTCGGCCTGGTTACGGGCACGCTGCTCGTCTTCACGGGCACGGATCACGTCGTCGAAGGCTTCCTGCACTTCACGCGGGGCCGCCGCGCTCTGGACGTTGACCTGGGTGACGGTGATACCGGTACGGTAGTTGTCGAGGAAGCGCTGCAGGCGTTCGCGGATATCCACGGCCATCTGCTCACGACCCTCGGTCAACACCTGGTCCATCGAGGTGGAACCCACCACGTGGCGCAGGGCGCTTTCGGTGGCATGCTGCAGGCTCACCTCGGGCTGGTCGACGTTGAGCACGAAGTCCTGCAGGTTGGTGATCTTGTACTGGACGGTCAGTGGCACCTCGACGATGTTCTCGTCTTCGGTGAGCATCTGGCCCTGCTTGGTGTAGGCACGCTCACGCGTGACGTTTTCCATGTACTTGCGATCGATCGGCGGGAAGTAGATGTTCAGGCCGGGACCGACCGTTTCATAGTACTTGCCGAAGCGCAGCACGACGGCCTGCTCCTGCTCGTCGACCACGTACACGGCGCTGTACAGCCAGATGGCAGCCAGCACCGCCAGGCCGATGCCCAGCAGGCCGTAGCCGCCACCCTTGCCGACATTGCGGTCACCGCCGCCACGTTTCTTGCCGCTGCCGAACATGCCGTTAAGGCTGTCCTGCAGTTTGCGGAAGGCCTCGTCCAGATCCGGCGGGCCTTTTTTATCGCCACCGCCGCCACCACCACCGCGGCGACCGCCCCAGGGATCCTGATTGTTCGAGTTGCCACCCGGCTCGTTCCAAGCCATAGCGCTCTCCATCTGATAAAGCAAAGACGCGCCCACGGCGCGCCGTCCAATGCTACAGAATGCCTGCCACTGCTGCCCGACGACCTCGGCGGGCATTTATTGCAAAGTGTGTTGCTCGACAAACACTTGCGGCTCCATGCCTTCGCGGCTGACCAGGCGATTCAACTCGACCCTGGGCAATCGCACACTCAGCAGGCTGCGCCCTTCTTCGTCATGCTCTTCACTCTGCACCGCACCCAAGGCAAAGAATTGCGCGCGCAAGCGGGCAAAACGCTGCTCCAGGCACAGGGTACCGACAAAAAGATCATCCCCCAGCAATTCGGCAATGGCCTGACCAACCAGGTCCAGGCCACGACCATCTCGAGCCGATACCCAGACCCGCTCCGGCTTGCCATCGGCATTGCGCTGGATCTGCGGCTCGACATCTTCAAGCAGGTCGAGTTTGTTATAGACCTCGAGTATCGGCAAGCCTTCGGCACCGATCTCGCCCAATACTGCCAGCACCTGCTCGATCTGCTCCATGCGCTCTGGCTCATGGGCATCGATCACATGCAGCAGCAGGTCGGAGTTGCTCGACTCTTCGAGCGTAGCCCGAAATGCCTCGACCAGCTTGTGCGGAAGGTGACGAATGAAGCCTACGGTGTCAGCCAGCACGATTGGCCCAAGGTCGTCGAGCTGGAGCCGGCGCAGGGTCGGGTCGAGGGTGGCGAACAATTGGTCGGCAGCGTACACATCGGATTCGGTCAGGGCGTTGAACAGCGTGGACTTGCCAGCGTTGGTGTAGCCCACCAGCGATACCGACGGAATATCCGCGCGTCGACGGCCCCGACGGGCCTGCTCACGCTGGCTGCGAACCTTCTCCAGGCGTGACTTGATCTGGCGCAGGCGCACCCGCAGCAGACGCCGGTCGGTTTCCAGCTGGGTTTCACCCGGGCCGCGCATACCGATACCACCCTTCTGACGCTCAAGGTGGGTCCAGCCGCGCACCAGCCGCGTGCTCATGTGCTCGAGCTGGGCCAGTTCGACCTGCAGCTTGCCTTCATGGGTACGCGCCCGTTGGGCGAAGATGTCGAGAATAAGCCCGGTACGGTCAAGCACGCGACACTCGAAGACGCGTTCGAGGTTACGTTCCTGGCTGGGCGTGAGGGTGTGATTGAAAATCACCAGATCTACCTGTTCGGCTTTGACCAGGTCGCGCAATTCCTCGACCTTGCCGCTGCCAATCAGGTATTTGGCGGTAGGCTGATGCCTTGCCACTGTGACCAGCGAGACGATGTCGGCTCCGGCCGACAATGCCAGTTCCTGAAACTCCTGCGGGTCTTCGCGCGCCTCAGGGTTCTGACCTTCCAAGTGAACGAGCAGCGCCCGCTCACCACCACCGTGGCGCTCAAAGAACAATGCAGGCTCCTATCAGGCGTTGCCTGGTTCGCTGTCGCCGTGTTCGGAATCGGACGGGCTTGGCAGGCGAACCGGACGGGCTGGAACCACGGTCGAAATCGCGTGCTTGTAGACCATCTGGCTGACGGTGTTTTTCAGCAGCACCACGAACTGGTCGAACGATTCGATCGAGCCCTGCAGCTTGATCCCATTGACCAGATAGATCGAAACCGGGACCTTTTCTTTTCTCAAGGTGTTCAAGTAAGGGTCTTGTAGCGAATGCCCTTTTGACATATGCCGCACTCCTGTAAGGATAAATAGTAGAAAATCAGAAAAATCGATAAGTTAGGCCGCCCCTTCGCAAGAATAGACGGCAATCAGCAGGGACTCAGCTCAATATGGAGATGGCCCCAAGGTATTTCAAGGTGCGGGACAGATTGTCGCAGGCCAGGCTGTCGAGCCAGTGCACGTCGGACCAACCGCGCAACCAGGTGAACTGCCGCTTGGCCAGCTGGCGAGTAGCAATGATACCGCGTTCTCGCATCTCATTCTCAGTCAGCTTGCCGTCGAGGTAGTCCCAGACCTGCCGATACCCCACTGCCCGTATAGACGGCAGCCCGGCGTGCAAGTCACTTCTGGCTCGCAGCGATCGGACCTCGTCGACGAAGCCCTGTTCCAGCATCTGCGAAAATCGTAACGCAATTCGCTGATGCAAAATGTGACGATCTGTGGGAGCAATCGCCAAACTCGCGACAGTATAGGGCAAATGCCCACCAGCGCATGCGTCTGCGCCGCTACTTTCCGCGAATTGACGCTGGCGATGGGCTGTCATGCTCTCGCCACTCACCTGATAGACCTCCAGCGCACGGATCAGCCGCTGGGGGTCGTTGGGGTGGATGCGTGCGGCAGACTCCGGGTCCACTTCGGCGAGCTGGCGATGCAGCTCGGCCGAACCCAGCGCCTGCGCCTGGGCCTCGAGCGCGGCTCGCACCCCGGCATCGGCGGGCGGCATGTCCGCCAGGCCATCGATCAATGCCTTGTAATAGAGCATGGTGCCGCCTACCAGCAGCGGGACTTTGCCTCGCGCGGTGATCTCGGCCATGGCCTGAAGGGCATCGGTGCGAAACTGCGCAGCCGAGTAACTCTCGGCAGGGTCGCGAATATCGATAAGACGATGTGGATGAGCAGCCAAAACCTCTTTTGAGGGTTTGGCGCTGCCGATGTCCATGCCGCGATAGACCAGCGCCGAGTCGACGCTGATCAGCTCGCAGGGCAAGACCTTGGTCAGCTCGATGGCAAGGTCGGTCTTGCCGGCCGCCGTCGGGCCCATGAGGAATATTGCTGGGGGCTTGCCGCTCATGTCATCGACCGCGCAGGAAAAGTTTGTCCAGGTCGTCCAGGCCCATTTGGGTCCAGGTCGGTCGGCCATGGTTGCACTGGCCGCTACGCTCGGTGTTTTCCATGTCACGCAGCAGGGCGTTCATCTCAGCAATCGCCAAGCGCCGGTTGGCACGCACGGCACCGTGGCAGGCCATGGTACCGAGCAGTTCGTTCAGGTGCGCCTGAATGCGGTCGCTGGTGCCGTACTCCATAAGGTCGGCAAGCACATCCTGCACCAGGCGGTTGGCCTCGGCCTGCTTGAGCAGCGCAGGAATCTGGCGGATCGCCAGTGTCTCGGGGCCCAGGCGCTGCAACTCGAAGCCCAGACGCTGGAACCACTGGGCATGCTCCTCGGCGCAATCGGCCTCGCGCTGGCTAAGCGCCAGCGACTCGGGCACCAGCAGCGGCTGCCCACTCAATCCCTCGCTGGCCATCGCCACCTTGAGCCGCTCGTACATGATCCGCTCGTGGGCTGCGTGCATGTCCACCAGGACCAGGCCGGCAGCGTTCTCGGCGAGGATGTAGATGCCTTTGAGCTGAGCCAGGGCATAGCCTAATGGCGGGATGTCGCCCTGGCTCTGCGGCAACGACGCAGGCGCAGCGGCGTCATCGTTCAGTGGCTTGTAGAACTCGCGGTAGACCGCCTGGGCCTCGGCAGCGGGCAACGGCTGCGATGGGCGGGGGCTGTACTGATACTGGTAACCGGCGCCACTGCCGCCGTTGGAAATCGAATGCTGGGGCACCTGGGGCTGCTCGAGCACAGGCGAGGCCAGGCGCATCTCGCCTTGCGGGCCGAACTCGCCCGCCTGTAGCCCCGACGGGCGGACGACCTCGGCAGCGGCGGCCGGCGCCGAGGCCAGATGGTCTTCCGGGCGCACGTCGGCCAAGGCACGGTGCAGCGTGCCATAGAGAAAGTCGTGAACCGAACGCCCCTCACGGAAACGCACTTCGTGCTTGGTTGGGTGCACGTTGACGTCGACGCCGTTGGGCTCAAGCTCAAGGAACAGCACGAACGTCGGGTGACGGCCATTGAACAGGACGTCACGGTAAGCCTGACGCACCGCATGGGCTACCAGCTTGTCGCGCACCGCACGGCCGTTGACGAAAAAATACTGGAGGTCTGCCTGGCTGCGGGAGAACGTCGGCAGGCCGACCCAGCCCCACAGGCGCAGGCCGTTACGCTCGACATCGATCGGCAGCGCCTGCTCCATGAAGCCCCCGCCACAAATGGCGCCGACCCGCCGCGCACGGGCCGTTTCATCATGCGCTTCATGCAGGCTGAGGATGCTCTTGCCGTTGTGCCGCAGGTGGAAGGCCACATCGAAGCGGGCCAGGGCCAGGCGCCGGATGACTTCCTGCAGGTGGTCGAATTCGGTCTTCTCGGCCTTGAGAAACTTGCGACGGGCCGGGGTATTGAAGAACAGGTCTCGTACTTCCACCGAGGTGCCGACAGGATGCGCAGCAGGCTGCACTCGCGGGGTCATGTCGCGACCTTCGGTCTCGACCTGCCAGGCTTCGCTCGCATTGGCGGTGCGCGAGGTGAGCGTCAGGCGCGCCACCGAGCTGATCGAGGCCAGAGCCTCACCACGGAAGCCCAGGCTCAGCACCCCTTCAAGGTCTTCCAGCTCGCGGATCTTGCTGGTGGCATGCCGGGCCAGGGCCAATGGCAGGTCGTCGGCGGAAATACCGCTGCCGTCGTCACGTACCCGCAACAGTTTGACGCCGCCCTGCTCCACCTCGACATCGATGCGTCGGGCGCCGGAATCGAGACTGTTCTCCAACAACTCCTTGGCCACAGAAGCCGGGCGCTCGACCACCTCACCCGCGGCAATCTGGTTGGCCAGCCGCGGGCTTAGCAGCTGGATGCGTGAACCGCCGCTCATTGCTGCGAAGCCAGGGTCGTTGAGGGAATATTGAGGTGCTGGCCGACCTTCAGCTCATCACTCTTGAGGCTATTGGTATTGCGCAGGCTAGCCACGCTGACCTGGTAGCGCACGGCGAGCATCGCCAGGGTCTCACCTGGGCGCACCGTGTGTTCACGCGGCCCTTGGGCGATCTTGCCGCTGTCGCGCATCCAGGCGATGTAAGTGCCAGGCGGCGGGTTCTGCTGGAAGTACTGGCGCACACCGGTGTGGATCGACCGGGCCAATGCCTGCTGATGGCTGCGCGTGGCCAGCTTGGCAGCTTCATTGTTGTTGGAGATGAACCCGGTTTCGACCAGGATCGATGGAATGTCAGGCGACTTCAGCACCATGAAGCCCGCTTGCTCCACACGCTGTTTGTGCAGCGAGGTGATGCGGCCCATGTTGCCCAGCACTTTTTGCCCGACGTTGAGGCTGGAACTGAGCGTTGCAGTCATCGACAAGTCGAGCAGCACGCCTGCGAGCATGCGGTCTTTGTCGTCCAGGCTAACGTTACCCGCGCCACCGATCAGGTCGGAGCGGTTTTCCGCGTCGGCCAGCCAGCGGGCGGTCTCTGACGTAGCGCCACGGTCGGACAGGGCGAATACCGAGGCGCCGAAGGCAGCCCGCGAAGGTGCGGCGTCGGCGTGGATCGAAATGAACAGGTCGGCGCCTTTTTTGCGGGCAATCTCGGTACGTTTGCGCAGCGGAATGAAGTAGTCACCAGTACGGGTCAGCTCGGCACGGTAGCCCTTCTCGGTATTTATCTGACGCTGCAGTTCCTTGGCGATCTGCAGCACGATGTCTTTCTCATGCTGGCCACGCGACCCCGAAGCCCCCGGGTCCTCACCGCCATGACCCGCGTCGATGGCGATTACGATGTCACGCTTGCCGCTGGGGACAGGTGGCAGTTTGATCGCGGGCTGGGCCGGGCTTACCGGTACCGCTGGCGTGGTCGCCGGGGTTTGCACAGGCGCAGGCGGTGCAGCAGGCGCCGAGGCGGCGATGGCATCGGCTTCCTGGTCGTACAGGTCGACGACCAGGCGGTTGCCATACTGGGCGTTGGGTGCCAGGGTGAAGCTTTTGGGCGTGACCGACTTTTTCAGGTCGACCACCACGCGCAGATCGTTAGGCGTACGCTGGGCGGAGCGCACGTTGCTGATGGGTGTATTGGAGGTGGACACGTTCAACGGCGCCGCCAGTGTCGCGCCATTGATATCGATGACCAGGCGATCGGGTGCGCTGAGGGTGAAGACGCTATGCTGCACGGGGCCAGACAGGTCGAAGACCAGCCGCGTGTTGTCCGGTGCGCGCCACAGGCGCATGCTCTTGACTTGAGTGACGGCCATAGCGTCGACGGTCACCGCTGTCAGCAGCAGCCCAACTACAGCGACCAGTGCGCGTATGCGCATACCTACCCCACTTACTGTTTATAGTGTTTGGCCAGCGCAGTGCACCAGGCCTCGCCGCGAGCCCCCTGCGGCGAAAGGATCAGCGAGCGTCCGCCCGCTTGGGGGCTTATGGTAATGGTCAGGTCAGGCTTTGGCAAAACGCCCGCACCCTTTTCTGGCCATTCGAACAGGCACAGCGGATCTCCCTCGAAGTAGTCGCGAATGCCCATGAACTCCAGCTCTTCCGGATCGGCCAGGCGATACAGGTCGAAATGGAAGGCCCGTACGTCACCAATCTCGTAGGGCTCGACCACGGTGAAGGTCGGGCTTTTCACTGCACCAGTATGGCCCAAGCCACGAATAAGGCCACGGGACAGCGTCGTCTTGCCCGCACCCAGGTTCCCCTCGAGAAAGATGATGCCGCGACCACCGGTCACCTCGGCCAGTGATGCGCCGAATGTGACGGTGGCCTGTTCATCGGCCAGAAACAGGGTTATGCCAGACACGCAGAATGCTCCTCCAACAACTCACGAATGACCGGCGCCAGATCACTGGCCGCCAGGCCTCTACCTTTCACACCCAAACGCTCGCCGGCACAGGCGTGCAGCCACACCCCAAGACCTGCGGCGCACCAGGCATCCAGCCCTTGAGCCAACAACGCCGCCAGCACACCGGTGAGCACGTCACCCAAGCCGGCCCCCGCCATCGCCGGATGCCCGCGCTGGCACAGCGCCAACTGCCCCGATGGGTCCGCCACCAGGGTACCGGCGCCCTTGAGCACGCAAACACTGGCATAGCGGCGCGCCAGCTTGCGCGCCGCGCCCGCCCGGTCGGCCTGCACCGCCTCGGTTGAAATGCCCAGCAGACGCGCAGCCTCCCCCGGGTGCGGGGTGAGGATACTGCCACTGGGTAATGCCAGGGGCGTGCGCGCCAGCAAGTTGAGTGCATCGGCGTCCCACACTTGCGGCCGCTCGGCATTGGCGACAGCCGACAGCAGGCTGCGCCCCCAGGCGGCCTGGCCCAGCCCCGGGCCGACCACCAGCACCGAAGCGCGCTCCAGCACGCCCATCAGCTGGTTGGCCGAGCTCACGCCCAGGCACATCGCTTCGGGTACACGGGCAAGGGCTGGCGCAACGTGCTCGGGCCGCGTTGCCACACTTACCAGCCCAGCGCCGCAGCGCAGTGAGGCTTCGGCGCTCAGCAGCACTGCGCCACCGGTACCGAGGTCGCCGCCCACCACCAGCACATGGCCGAAGTCACCTTTATGGGCGTGCGGATGCCTGGTGGGCAGACGCGTGACGGTCACGCTGCTGAGCAGGAGCGGGGCATGGCTTGGGTGTTTGGTCTGCGGCATGGGGTCAAAGGCTCCAATGTCTGGCAGAATTATACGCACCTGAGCCCGTATTGCCTTGCCCATCCATGTCCGCTTGCACACTTGACCTCGCCGCCCTGGCCCAATCGATCAAAAATTGGGGCCGAGAACTCGGTTTTGCCCACGTCGGCATCGCCGGTGTGGACCTTGGCGAGCACGAACAGCACCTGCAGCGCTGGCTCGACGCAGGTTACCAGGGCGAGATGGAATACCTGGCCGCCCACGATGGCAAACGCGCCCACCCCGACCAGCTGATCCCTGGCACCGTGCGGGTGGTTTCGCTGCGCATGGACTACCTGCCCGGCGATACACAGATGGCGCAACGTTTGGCCCAGCCGGAAAAGGCCTACGTCTCGCGCTATGCCCTTGGCCGCGATTACCACAAGCTGGTGCGCAAACGCGTGCAGCACCTGGCCGATCGCATCCAGGAAGACATCGGCCCGTTCGGCTACCGGGCATTTGTCGACAGTGCCCCGGTGCTGGAAAAGGCCATTGCCGAACAGGCGGGGCTGGGCTGGATCGGCAAGAACACCCTGCTGCTCAACCGCAAGGCCGGTAGCTACTTCTTCTTGGCCGAACTTTTCGTCGACCTGCCGCTGCCGGTAGACGAGGCGCATGCCAGCGAGCATTGCGGGCGCTGCCAGGCGTGCCTGGACATCTGCCCGACCAAGGCCTTTGTCGGGCCCTATGTGCTGGATGCCAGGCGCTGCATTTCCTACCTGACCATCGAATTGAAAGGCGCCATTCCCGTGGAGCTGCGCGCGATGATGGGCAATCGGGTGTTCGGTTGCGATGACTGCCAGATCGTCTGCCCGTGGAATCGTTTTGCACGACCCACCCAGGAAAACGACTTCCAGCCCAGGCATGGCCTGGAGAATGCCGAGCTGGCCGAGATGTTCATGTGGGATGAAAAGACATTTTTACGCAAGACCGAGGGCGGGCCGCTGCGGCGCGCCGGGTATGAGCGCTGGCTACGCAACCTGGCAGTGGGGCTGGGCAATGCGCCGTCGACGATTCCGGTACTGGAAGCCTTGAAGGCCCGCCGGGAAGACCCTTCGGAACTGGTGCGTGAACATGTGGAGTGGGCGCTGGCGCGGCATGGCATTAGGTAGCCGGGGGCGCGAAGCAGCCTCAGGCGTTCACTGCTGGTCGTTGTAGTGAAACTTGGGCATTTCCCAATGGAAGCGGATCGCCAATAGCCGCACCAGGAACCCACCAAACAAGGTCAGCAGCATGGCCTGCTCTGCCGGCACCTTGAAATACACACAGCCCAGGTAGAACCACGCTGCGGCAAACGATACGCTGGCATACAGCTCGCGCCGGAACACCAGCGGGATGTCGTTGCAGAAAATATCCCTGAGGATCCCGCCGAATACCCCTGTAATGACGCCACTGATCGACGCCACCAACATGCCCTGCCCCATCTCGAGCGCAGTCATGCAGCCAATCAGGGTGAAAGCCACCAAACCCAAGGCATCCAGCACCAGGAACAGTGACCGCAGGCGGCGCATCATCGGTGCGATGAAAATCGTCAGCAGCGCGGCGAAGCTGGTCAGCACCAGGTATTCCGGATGCTTCACCCAAGTCAGTGGATAGTGCCCGAGCAGCACATCACGCACCGAGCCACCACCCAGTGCAGTCACGCAGGCGATCAGCACCACGCCAAACCAGTCCATACCGCGCCGCCCGGCGGACAGAGCGCCAGTCATGGCTTCGGCAGTGATGGCGATAAGGTAGAGCATCAACAACATGGCGCGGGTCCGTGCGGGAAAGGCGCGCAGTCTAACCAGTTGCCCAAGGCACCAAAAGAGGGCGCACGCACATTCTATGCGCCCACTTCCAACTCACACCTTGATGAAGTGCGTGCGGTAGTGGCGCAGTTCGGCGATCGACTCGCGGATATCGTCCAGCGCCAGGTGGGTGCTGCCCTTCTTGAAGCTGTCCCGCACGTCCGGTGCCCAGCGCGCAGCCAGCTCCTTGACTGTGGAGACATCGAGGTTGCGATAGTGGAAGTAGTTTTCCAGGCTGCGCATATGGCGATAGAGGAAGCGGCGGTCCTGGCAGATGCTGTTGCCACAGATCGGCGACTTGCCTTTGGGAACCCATTGCTCCAGGAAGGCGATGGTCTGCGCTTCGGCCTCGGCCATGCTGACCTTGCTTTCGCGTACACGCTGGGTCAACCCCGAGCCGCCGTGGGTGCGGGTATTCCACTCATCCATGCGCGCCAGCACTTCGTCACTGTGGTGGATGGCGATCACCGGCCCTTCGGCCAGCGTGTTCAGCTCGCTGTCAGTGACGATGGTGGCCATCTCGATGATGACGTCGGTGTCCGGGTCCAGGCCGGTCATTTCCAGATCGATCCAGATCAGGTTCTGTGGGTTCTGCATGAAGGGCTCCTCGTATAGGCCGTCATAGTAGCCTAGCGGCATGGGCCAGCGCATTCCCGGCGCAAAGGTAACCAGAATGGTCCGCCGCCCGTCGTGCTAAACTGCATGCCGCTTTCAATGCCCCACCACGGCTCTCTCACGCAACTCGCACGGAACACTAATGGCCAAACGCCAGCTCAATCGCCGCCAGAACTGGCGTATCGAAAAGATCCAGAACGAACGCGCCGCTCGCGCTGCCAAACGCGAGCAGCATGCGCTGCAGGAGCTGGAAGGGGGTGACCTGGGGCCGGAGCAACTGGGCCTGGTGATCGCTCACTTTGGCGTACAGGTCGAGGTGGAGGCTCAGGACGGCGAGGCTGCAGGCCAGGTCGTGCGCTGCCACCTGCGCGCAAACCTGCCGGCGCTGGTCACCGGTGACCGCGTGGTCTGGCGTGCCGGCAACCAGGGCATTGGCGTAATCGTCGCGCAGATGCCGCGCAGCACCGAGCTGTGCCGGCCGAACAACCACGGTCAGCTCAAGCCGGTTGCCGCCAACGTCGACCTCATCGTCATCGTCTTCGCGCCAGCGCCCGAGCCGCATCCGAACCTGATCGACCGTTATCTGGTCGCCGCCGAGCACGCGGGCATCCGCCCACTGTTACTGCTGAACAAAGCCGACCTGATCAACGACGAGAACGGCCCCGCACTCCATGCCTTGCTCGAGGTGTACCGAGACCTGGGCTACCCGTTGCTGGAGGTCTCTGCCCACCACGGCGACGGCATGCAGCGCCTGCAGCAGATGCTGGACGGCCATATCAGCGTGTTCGTCGGCCAGTCGGGTGTGGGCAAGTCTTCTCTGGTCAACAGCCTGCTGCCTGCTGCCGACACCCGGGTCGGCGACCTGTCCGAATGGTCGGGCCAAGGCACCCACACCACCACCACTGCGCGCCTTTACCACTTTCCCAATGGCGGCGACCTGATCGACTCGCCAGGCATCCGAGAGTTCGGCCTTGGCCATGTCAGCCGTGATGATGTGGAAGACGGCTTCATCGAGTTCCGCGACCTGTTCGGCACCTGCCGCTTTCGCGACTGCAAGCATGATCGCGAGCCAGGCTGTGCCCTGCTCAGGGCACTCGAAGATGGCCGGATCAAGCAGCAGCGCATGAACAGCTACCGCTCGATCATTGCCAGCCTGCCGGATGACAACTACTGATTCGTAGGAAATATTACCCGCCCTCGTAGGGCTCTTCCGGTTTCGCCGTCATCTATTGCCCCGCCTGCTGCTTTCCCTGATGGTCATGACTTCCTATCAGGGAGGGCAACCGCGATGCCGGTTTTAATCACTTACCGCCACGAAGAGCGGCTTGACGCCTTTATCCTCAATGAACGCCTGCTGCTCGAAAGCATTCCGACGCAGCTGGTCCTGTTCGACTGCCAAGGGCAGACCCGCGAAGATCTGTATGGCAACTTCTGCCGATCCATGGGCGATGCAACCCACTGGATTGGCCTTTTGTCCGAATGGGCCGCCGCCGACTGGTGGACACCCTGGCTGCTGGGGGCTGCAGTCATGAGCAGCCGCCGTGTCAGCCTTTATCAAAGCAACGGCGGCGCGCTACCGGAGTGTTTTGGCAGATGGCCGGTAATGCGCGAGCGCAAGCACATCGACCTGTTTGTGCGGGCCTATCACGATGAGTGCACGTTCACCCGTGCCATGACGTTACCCCCGGGACGCGGAAGCTGTGCCGACCGGGACAATGCAGATTTCTTTCATGCGGATCTGAAGGCCAAGATCCGGCGGGGGTTCTGATGCATTGGGGCCGCTGGGCGGCCCCTCCGTCACGGGTCCTTGGGCTCGTCCATCTTCAAGGTCCCTTCCTCGAAGATGTTCAGCTTCTGGCGCAGTTCACGCGGTTGCATGGGTGCATCCTGCGCAGCAGGTGCCGCCGGCGCATCTGGCGCAGCGCCGGCAGGCGGCGCTGGCTGGCTAGGCTGTGCAGGCGCCGTACCCTGCTCGCCCTCAATGTTGCGCTGGGCCTTCTTGGTCAGGACGATGATGTCGATACGGCGGTTTACCGGGTTGAAAGGGTCTTTGCGATCGAACAGCGAAGACGACGCATAACCCACTACCCGCGCGACCTGGTCATCCGGATAGCCACCGGCAACCAGCGCCCGCCGTGCGGCATTGGCGCGATTGGCCGACAGCTCCCAGTTGCCGAACTCTCCGCTGCCAGAATAAGGCTTGGCATCGGTGTGGCCACTGACGCTGATCTTGTTCGGCACGGCCTTGATGGTGTCGGCCATGGCCAGCAGAATGTCCTCGAAATACGGCTGCAGTCGGGCACTGCCGATATCGAACATCGGCCGGTTCTCGGCATCCATGATCTGGATGCGCAAGCCGTCCTGAGTGATCTCGAAGAGAATCTGGTCCTTGAATTTCTGCAGCTGCGGATTTTCCTCGACCTTGTTCTGCAGCTCCTGCAACAGCAGTTCGAGGCGTTCTCGCTCAACTTGATCAGCCATGGTCTCGACCTGATCCTGGTCCAACTGGATGCTGGTATCGGGCGTAGGCTCGGATTTTTCTTCCGGGTTGATGGTCTTTTCCGGCGCAAGCTGGGGCGAACCGCCAAGATCGATCACATAGGGCGTTCCGCTCTCGGAGAAACCGATCGGGTCCTTGAAGTAACCGGCAATGGCGATCTTCTGCTCGGGCGTGGCGGTGGACAGCAGCCACAGCACCAGGAAGAACGCCATCATCGCCGTGGCGAAGTCAGCGAAAGCGATCTTCCAGGCGCCGCCATGGTGGCCACCACCGTAGCGCTTGACGCGCTTGATGATTATCGGCTGATTGTTTTCCATGACTCAGCGACCGCGAACTGCTTGTTCCAGCTCGGCAAAGCTCGGGCGATGCTTCGGATACAGCACCTTGCGCCCGAATTCAACGGCCAGCGAAGGTGGCATGCCAGAAGCAGACGCGACCAGCGAAGCCTTGATCGACTCATAGAGGTTGAGCTCTTCCTTGGCATCGTGCTCCAGGCACTTGGCCAGCGGCCCAAAGAAACCATAGGCTGCAAGGATACCGAAGAAGGTACCGACCAGCGCCGCGCCGACGTGCAGGCCGATCGAGGCCTGGTCGCCCTCGCCCAGAGACGCCATGGTCACCACGATGCCCAGTACCGCTGCGACGATACCGAAACCGGGCATGCCGTCGGCAATGCCGTTGACCGCATGCGACGGGTGCTCGAGCTCTTCCTTCATGCTCAGCAGCTCCATGTCGAACAAGCCTTCGAGTTCGTGGGGTGCCATGTTGCCGGTGGACATGATGCGCAGGTAGTCGCAGATGAAGGCGGTCATGCGTTCATCA
Organism: Pseudomonas sp. WHRI 8519; assembly: GCF_040224055.2. Lineage (NCBI taxonomy): Bacteria > Pseudomonadati > Pseudomonadota > Gammaproteobacteria > Pseudomonadales > Pseudomonadaceae > Pseudomonas > Pseudomonas sp. WHRI 8519. The sequence goes on from NZ_CP167996.1 coordinate 5,506,496, forward strand.
CCCAGCACCGCTGGGTATTTGGCAAAGATCGGGCTGGCTGCGGCGTCTTCGATGTCGCTCTCGATCGCCATCATGCCTTCGCGACGGCTCTTGTTGAGGATTTCGTACACCAGGCCCAGCACTTCCAGGTAGAAGGTGTGGGTGAAGCGCGTGCCGAACATCTTCAGCGACTTCTTGACTACATGCATGGTCATGTAACCAGGGTTGGCCTGCATGAAGGCGCCAAAGGCTGCACCGCCGATGATCAGCACTTCGAACGGCTGGATCAGTGCCGCGATCTTGCCGTGGGAGAGTACATATCCGCCGAGCACGCTCGCGAATACGACGATGATGCCGATAATTTTAGCCATAGGTTCAAAGCACTTGCTGTCGTGGTCAGGATGAGGGACGGGAGCTTTAAAACTCTTCTTCTACTTATCGGCAGAACTGCGCCAGACTATAGCCACTCAAAGCGAAAAGCCAGTTCGGACTGATGTCAAAATGCCAATGGAATCCAAGGTGCCCACTCAGAATCCGCGTACGCTAGAGGCCTGGGTAAAGCTGCTGGACGGTATTCGTCTACCGGTGCCGAAGCAGAGTTATGACCGGGTCATGAGCGCTATCAACGATAGCCGCCGTTCGCTTCGCGATATCGCCGAACTGATGCAGGACAGCCCGGCCCTGGTGCTGTCGGTGATGCGCGAGGCCAATCATCCCGCCAATGCCAGCCAGGCAGAGCCCGCCGAAAGCCTGGAAATCGCCCTGAACAGGCTGGGCCTGGCACGCAGCAGGGAATTGCTTACCCGCCTGCCGGCGCTGCCGGACGAGGACATCCCGCCGGTGCTGCGCCAGTTCCTGCTGATCAGCCAACATGCTTCGCAGCAGGCCAGCGGCCTGTTCGCCAGCCGCCTTGCACGGCTGTGGCAGGAAATTCACTGGGGTAGCCTGCTGTTCCTCTCGCCGCTATGGCCGTTGGCCTTGGCCTACCCCAAGCTGCTGGACGCGTGGGAACTGCGGGTTATCCACAAGGGCGAAGAGGCGCAAGAGGTCGAGCTCGAACTGTTTGGCGTGCGCATCCTGGCGCTATGCCAAGCCATGGCCGAACACTGGCGCCTGTCGCAATGGGTCACCCAGGGTTACCGCATGCTTCTTGAAGAGCGTGAGCAACTGGGGCAGATACTGAGCATCGCCCGCGACCAAGACCTGCTTAGCCAGCAGCACCGCCTGGATGAGGCGCCGGCACTGAGCCGCTGGTTCAACCAGCCGGCCAATACCGTGCTGCTGGCCAACAACCTGGCGCTGGCGGCACAGGTAGGCTGGGACAACCCGCACCTGCTGCGCTGGCAATTGCTTACCGCGCTGTACCTGCAGACCACACTGGAGGACGTGCAACAGCAAGTTCACCAACAGGCCGCCGCCAGTGCCCGCCGGCACGCCAGGCATGCCCTGTTCCACCCTGCCGAGGCCTTGATCTGGCCCTGGCACCAGCGTCGCCCGCACCCAGACATGCTGACACCGCCACCGCCTTCCAGCGAGGCGCTCGGCCATTGGCGCACGCTGTGCCAAGCGCTGTTGGCACAGCCCAGCCCCTTCACCAATGCCGTGCACCTGGCTACCCACGCCCGCGAAGCACTGTTGGCCTGCGGCATGCAGCGCATCATGCTGCTGACCCTGGACAAGGCCAGTGACTACCTGCGCGTACAGCAAACGGCCGGTTTGCCCAAGGAGGCGGCAACCATCGCCCTGCCCGTCACGCAGAGCAAGCTGTTGCAGAAACTGGTCGGCCAGGCCGCGCAACTGCGCCTGTCGCCAGACAACCATGCCCAGTTCGCGGCCCTGCTGCCCGCCCCATTGCGGGCGTTCTTCCGTGGCGAACACCTGTTGCTGCGCTCGCTGGCCGTGAACAATCAAGTGCTGATGCTGGCAGTGGCCGACCAAGGCGGTAAACCGATGGCAGATGTGAGTGTCCAGGCATTCGGTAAAACCGCGCAATGTATCGAGCGCGCCCTTGCGGCGTTTGCCAACCGCAATGCCTGACCCTTGCGCTACAATCGCCCCTCTTTCCACACTGGAGACCGTGGATGACTGATTTTGCCGGACTACCGCTGGTGATCGAGCCTGCGGACCTGCTTGCGCGCCTGGCGTCCCCCCAGCTGATCCTGGTCGACCTGAGTAGCGCCAACCGCTATGTCAGCGGTCATATCCCCGGCGCCCGCTTCGTCGAAGGCAAGCGCACCCAGCTGGGCCTGCCGCCCGCGCCGGGGCTTTTGCCGGCCATTGGCGAGCTGGAAAAACTGTTCAGCGAACTCGGCCACCGGGATGACGCGGTCTACGTGGTGTACGACGATGAGGGCGGCGGCTGGGCCGGGCGCTTCATCTGGCTGCTCGACGTCATCGGCCACAAGGCCTGCCATTACCTCAATGGCGGCATCCAGGCCTGGCCGGCGGACAAGCTCTCGACCGAGGTGCCGCCGCCCGCCTCCGTACCGGTACGCCTGCAGCTGCATGGCGAACCGACTGCCACCCGCGAATACCTGCAAAGCCGCCTGGGCGCCGATGACCTGGTGATCTGGGATGCCCGCGGCCCGCAAGAATTCTCCGGTGAAAAGGTCCTGGCAGCCAAAGGTGGCCATATACCCGGCGCGATCAACTTCGAGTGGACGGCAGGCATGGACCTCAACGACCACCTGCGCATCCGCAAGGACATCGCCCAAGTCCTCCAGCAACTGGGCATCACCCCTGACAAAGAAGTGATCACCCATTGCCAGTCCCACCGCCGCTCCGGCTTTACCTACCTGGTGGCCAAAGCCCTCGGCTACCCACGCGTCAAGGCCTATGCCGGCTCGTGGAGCGAATGGGGCAACCATCCGGACACGCCTGTAGAAGTTTAAGGAACCTGCATGAAATCCCGTCTGTTCATCATCAGCCAGTACCTGCTGCCGCACCATCTGCTGTCGCGGCTGGCCGGCTGCGTCGCCGAGTGCCGCGCACGCTGGTTCAAGAATGCCTTCACCGCCTGGTTCGCCAAGCGCTACCAGGTGAACATGAGCGAGGCACTGGTCGAAGACCTCACCGCCTACGAGCACTTCAATGCCTTCTTCACCCGGGCCCTCAAGCCGGGTGCACGTCCGCTGGACGAAACGCCGGGGGCCATTCTCTGCCCGGCCGATGGTGCTGTTAGCCAGCTGGGCCCGATCGAACACGGTCGCATCTTCCAGGCAAAGGGCCACAGCTTCAGCGCCCTGGAGCTGCTCGGCGGCGACCCGGCCCTGGCCGCCCCGTTCATGGGTGGCGAATTCGCAACCATCTACCTGTCGCCGAAGGACTACCACCGCGTGCACATGCCGCTGGCCGGTACCCTGCGCGAAATGGTCTATGTGCCAGGTCGCCTGTTCTCGGTGAACCAGACCACTGCAGAAAACGTCCCTGAGTTGTTTGCCCGCAATGAGCGTGTGGTGTGCCTGTTCGACACCGAGCGCGGGCCGATGGCCGTGGTGCTGGTGGGAGCGATGATCGTTGCCTCGATCGAAACCGTGTGGGCCGGCCTGGTCACCCCGCCTAAGCGCGAACTTAAAACCTTCCGTTATGACGAAGGCAGCCGTGCGCCGATCCATCTGGAGAAGGGTGCGGAACTGGGCCGCTTCAAGCTGGGCTCCACGGCTATCGTGCTGTTCGGGCCGGAGCAGGTGAAGTGGGCTGAAACCCTGGGTGCCGGTTCGGCAACGCGCATGGGTGAGCTGTTGGCGGTTCCCGCGCAGGCTTGATTCTGCCCAAAACCAAAAGGCCCTGCATGGCTGTAGCCATGCAGGGCCTTTTTGTCAGCGAGGTTTGTGTCAGCCCCGCGCGTCGCGGTCGCGCAGCCCCAGCAGGTAGAGCACGCCGTCCAACCCAAGGGTCGAGATGGCCTGTTTGGCCGATTGACGTACCAGCGGCTTGGCGCGGAAGGCGACGCCCAGACCGGCCAGCGACAGCATCGGCAGGTCGTTGGCACCGTCGCCTACGGCAATGGTCTGCTCCAGTTGCAGGCCCTCTTCGCTCGCCAACTGCTGCAGCAGCTCTGCCTTGCGCTGGGCATCGACGATGGGCTCGACCGCCACGCCGGTCACCTTGCCATCAACCACTTCCAGTTCGTTGGCGAACACATAATCGATGCCCAGGCGCGCCTGCACCTGCTTGGCAAAGTAGGTGAATCCACCCGAGAGGATCGCAGTCTTGTAGCCCATGCGCTTGAGCTCGGCGAACAGGTTCTCGGCACCTTCGGTGAGGCGCAGTGAAGCACCGATCTGGTCCAGCACACCAACGTCCAGGCCCTTGAGCAGCGCCATGCGCTCCTTGAAGCTGGCACGAAAGTCCAGTTCGCCGCGCATTGCCCGCTCGGTGATCGCCGCCACCTGCTCGCCGACGCCGGCAGCCTTGGCCAGTTCATCGATGACTTCGGCTTCGATCAGGGTCGAATCCATGTCGAACACCGCCAGGCGGCGGTTGCGACGGAACAGGTCGTCCTTCTGGAAGGCGATATCGATGTTCAACGCTTCGGACAAGGCAAAGAAGTCGGCACGCAGGGCCTGGGCATCGCTTGGCTCTCCGCGCACGGAAATTTCCAGGGCAGCTTTGCCATGCTCACTCTGCACGCCCAGCGCAACACGCGCAGACAACCGCTCGATACGCTCGATGGTCAGGCCGTACTGGCTGATGACTGCACTGACACGCTGCAGTTGCTGTGGGGTGATCTTGCGGCTGAGAACGGTAGCGATATAGCGGGCTTCGCCCTGGCCATCGGCCCAGTGCTGGTAATCAGACTCGGAAATCGGCGTGTAGCGGGCCTGCAGGTTCAGCTCATGGGCCTTGGACTGCACGCTCTGCAACAGGCTGGTGGCCACTTCGTTGTCCGGAATATCGACCAGAATGCCGAACGACAGGGTGCCATGCATGACAGCCAGGCCGATGTCGAGAATGTTCACACCGCCCTGGAGAAGGACGCCGGTGATGGCGGCAGTGAGACCCGGACGGTCCTCACCGGTGATGTTGATCAGAACGATTTCGCGCACAACCTGGCTCCGACTTCGATGAAAAATGCGCATTCTACCGATTTTCCGTGACCATCGGGCGCCAACGATACTTTGCCGACAAAACTCGGGTCGCTATACTGCGCAGCACTTTCATGCCATTAAGAGCCGCGCTCTGTGAACCGGCCCACGCCCGTCAAACCAGACAACTTCTTCCTCATGATCTTCCGTGCCCTGCGCCAACGTCGCGTTCCCCTGGCACTGCGCATCGCCAGCACCAACATTTTCTTGGTTGCGCTGGCGCTGGTGATCTATGCCTGCGTGATGGGTCTGCAGTTCAAGCAGGCCATGCACGAGCAGGCGGACGCCCTTGGCCAGAGCCTGACCACCCAGACAGCCACATCGGCGACCGAGCTGCTGGTGTCCAACGACATCCTCAGCCTCAACGTGCTGTTGGGCAACCTGGTGAAGAACCCGCTGGTGGCCCACGCGGCGATATACAGCGTGGACAACCGCATCCTGGCAGAAGCCGGGCAGCGCCCACGCAACAGCCTGCTGGGTGAGGCCGAAGGCCTGTACCAGACCAAGATCACCTTCCAGGACGTGACGGCCGGGCAACTGCGCATCAGCCTGGACATGAGCCAGTTCCAGCAGCCGATGCTGATCAGCCTGCAGAGCATGGGCATCCTGGCCGCGATCCTGCTGGCCCTGGCACTGAGCCTGAGCCTGCGCCAAGGCCGCCACATCACCCTGCCGCTGCTGCAACTGCGCGTATGGCTGCGTGACCCGCACCCCTACACCCCGGCGATCGATCGTCAGGATGAGATCGGCGATATCGCCCGTCAGCTGCATGCGCGCCTGGCCCCGCCGCCGCCTCCAGAGCCTGAACCGGAGGAATATGAAGATGAAGACGACTTCGACGATCTGCACGATGCCCCTGCGCCGGTCAAAGCTGCGCCACGGGCCAAGGCTGCTGCTCAGGTAGACGACGAAGACGACGATGAAGCCTTTGCCGGCCTGCTGGACCACGAAGAAAGCGCGCCGAAGGCCGCAGCAGTCGAGTCCGACGAGCCGCAGAGCACTGCGGTGCTGGCCGTTCAGCTAGGATCGCAGGAGCAACTGCGCCGGCTGCCGCGCACCCGCCTGACTGAGTTGCTGGAGCGCTACCGCGACTGCCTGGAGCAGGCCGCATCGCTGTACGATGGCGAAACCCACACGCTCAACGACGGCAGCACGCTGGTGCTGTTCCACAGCCGCGACTGCGGCGAGGATTACCTGACCAATGCAATCTGCTGCGGCGAGCTGCTGCGCGCACTCGGCCACGCCCTGCAGATCGAGGTCGCCGACAGCGGCATCACCCTGCAACTGCAACTGGGCCTGGCCTTGGGCGATGACTTGCAGGGGCTGGAGCAGGTCGACCTGCTGATGACCGAAAAAGCCCAGGACGCCCTGGCGCTCTCCCAGCACAGCCGCAACCTACTGCTGGTGGAGCGGCAGATCAGTGACGACTCGCTGATTCGCCAGCGTGCGCGCATCCGGCCAATTGCCAGCCCTGAAGGGGCCTGCTGTGTCGAACGCTTGATGGAGCCCTACCCCTCAATGCTGGAGCGGCAGTTGGCGCGGATGCACGAACGCAGGGCGTGATACCGAGTGCCCTGATCTCACACCCATGAAAAAGCCCGCACATGTGCGGGCTTTTGTGTATCCGGGGTAAGCATCAGAACCGATAGACTTCCATATCGGTCCGAATAGGCGAAGCCATAGGGATCTTTGACTTCTCCGGTGCTTTCTTGACCTGAACCGGCGCTGCAGGTTTTTTGCGCGACTCTTCAGCGATCGCTGGCTGGTTGGCCAAAGGTTTGACTGCAGCGCTCAACTGTTCTGCCAGCTTCTGCAACAACTGCCCCTGGGCCTGTACCTGCGAAGACTCGCTGCCTTCGTGCGGCTGCTCGAGGTGCACGATCCGGTTGTCACGCACATTCCCGCGACGGTCCAGCAAACGCCATTGGGCGTCGAGGATAGCCGGCTGGTTCTTGCCCGAGTCCAGACGAGTGATCGACAGCAATACCTGTACGTCAGGCGAGAAGCCACTGCTGGCCGGTGCCAGGACCACCCGCTGGCTGTCCAGGCGCCAGGCTAGCTGACGCACCAACAGTTGGTCGATGTCTGCCGACAGGCTACCGGCCCAACGACCGTCCGTCGCCGAACTCAGGCTGCCATCCGGCTGGCGCTGCAAAAAGGTTTCACGCTGCAGGTAATCGGCGACCGACACCGGGCCGAGCACCACGGCCATGCCCGCACTCTGCGAAGGCTGGCCAGGGTCACCGCTGTCGAGCTGATACAGGGCAACCGGCTGATGCATGCTGCATCCGCTCAGCCCCAGCAGGCCCGTCATCAACAGCGCAAATGGAAGGCGCAGAAATTTCATTCATCCCATCCAGGCGGTCGCCACAAGCTAACCGCATTGATACTCATATAGATTCAATCGGGCACACGGCCACGCCGGCACCACAGGGGCACTATCATCCGCGAAATGTCGGCCCGACTCCAGCATTTCTGCCTGGAACGGCGCTGAAATTGCCGCCCCAGACATTTCTGCGGGTTACGCCGGACTTTCCACCTGCAAACCGTCAACGCGCTGGAACCCGCGTGGCAGCTTGCTACCCCGCCGCCCGCGCTCGCCCTTGTAATGCTCGAGGTCGTCCGGCTTCAAAGACAGGGTACGCTTGCCAGCTTGCAATACAAGGGTGGCGCCCTCGGGGATCACCGCCAGATCTGTAACATATTCTTCACGGCTGGCGACCCGATCACCGGGCACACCGATAATCTTGTTGCCCTTGCCTTTGCCCAGTTGCGGCAGGTCGGCGACCTTGAATACCAGCAAGCGACCTTCGGTGGTCACGGCCGCCAACCAGTCCTGTTCACGGTTTGCCACAGGACGCGGGCCGATGACCTTGGCCCCGTTAGGCAGGCTGAGCAACCCTTTGCCGGCCTTGTTCTTGGCCTGCAGATCCTCACCTTTGACCACAAAGCCGTAACCGGCATCCGATGCCACCACGTACAGCGCATCATCGTCCGGCAGCAGCACGCATTCGAAGGTAGCCCCCGGCGGCGGCGTCAGGCGACCGGTCAGCGGCTCACCCTGGCCACGCGCCGATGGCAAGGTATGCGCAGCCACCGAGTAGCTGCGCCCGGTGGAATCGATGAGCACGGCAAACTGGTTGGAGCGCCCCGCTGCTGCAGCCTTGAAGCCATCGCCCGCTTTGTACGAGAGGCCGGTTGCATCGATGTCGTGGCCTTTGGCGCAACGCACCCAGCCTTTTTCCGACAGCACGACGGTGACAGGCTCCGTCGGCATCAGCTCGTTTTCCGACAGTGCCTTGGCTTCGGCGCGCGCGACGATGGGCGACCGGCGGTCGTCGCCGTAAGTCTCCGCATCCTTGATCAGTTCGCTGCGTACCAGCTTGCGTAGCTTGGCATCGCTGCCGAGCAGGGCCAGCAGCTTGGCCTGCTCCTTGAGCAATTCGTCCTGCTCACCGCGGATTTTCATCTCCTCCAGACGCGCCAGCTGGCGCAGGCGGGTCTCAAGGATGTAGTCGGCCTGGATTTCGGTGAGGTCGAAACGAGCGATCAATGCCTGCTTGGGATGCTCCTCGGTACGGATGATGTGGATGACTTCATCGAGATTGAGGAATGCAGTGAGCAAGCCTTCCAACAGGTGCAGGCGCCGCTCGACCTTCTCCAGGCGGTGCTGCAGGCGACGACGAACGGTACCGATACGGTACTGCAGCCACTCCAGAAGCAAGGCACGCAGGTTCTTGAGCTGTGGCCGCCCGTCCAGGCCGATGATGTTGACGTTGACCCGATAGCTGCTTTCCAGCTCGGTAGTGGCGAACAGGTGCTGCATCAGTTCGTCGGCATCCACGCGGTTGGAGCGTGGGATGATCACGATACGGCAGGGGTTTTCATGGTCCGATTCGTCACGCAGGTCAGCAACCATGGGCAGCTTCTTCGCCTGCATCTGCGCGGCGATCTGCTCCAGCACCTTGGCCCCGGAGACCTGGTGCGGCAACGCAGTGACGACAATGTCGCCGTCCTCGACCCGGTATACGGCGCGCATGCGGATCGAACCGCGGCCGCTTTCGTAGATCTTGAGGATCTCGGCACGCGGCGTGATGATTTCAGCTTCGGTCGGGTAGTCCGGCCCCTGGATGTGTTCACACAGCTGCTCGAGGGTGGCCTTGGGCTCGTCGAGCAGGCGCACACAGGCACTGGCCACTTCGCGCAGGTTGTGTGGCGGCACGTCGGTGGCCATGCCGACGGCAATGCCGGTGGTGCCGTTGAGCAGGATGTTCGGTAACCGTGCCGGCAGTACCGCAGGCTCCTGCAGGGTACCGTCGAAGTTGGGCACCCAGTCCACGGTGCCCTGGCCCAGTTCGCTGAGCAGCACCTCGGAATAACGCGACAGGCGCGCTTCGGTGTAACGCATCGCCGCGAACGACTTCGGATCGTCCGGCGCCCCCCAGTTACCCTGGCCATCGACCAGCGTGTAGCGGTAGCTGAACGGCTGCGCCATCAGCACCATGGCTTCGTAGCAGGCCGAATCGCCGTGGGGGTGGAATTTACCGAGCACGTCGCCGACGGTACGCGCCGACTTCTTGTGCTTGGCATCGGCATCGAGCCCCAACTCGCTCATGGCATAGACGATACGTCGTTGCACAGGCTTGAGGCCGTCGCCAATGTGCGGCAAGGCCCGGTCCATGATCACGTACATGGAATAGTTGAGGTAGGCCTGTTCGGTGAAGTCAGCCAGCGAACGGCGTTCGACGCCGTCGAGGCTGAGTTCCAGTGAGTCGCTCATGCGGGCCTCGTCATTTCAGGTTCTGGCGCAGCAGCATGGTGCCGCCGCGCTGGGTAAATTCAAGTTGTTTCAGAGCGCTCATGCCGAGCAGCACCGTTTGCCCATCCAGCCCCGGCACCACCAGGGCGCGCACGCCCTGCAGGCGGATATCGCCAAGTTGCAGGCTGTCCAGTCGCGTGCGGTAACCTTCGGTGCGGCCGTTGGCGGTGCTGAGGATGACCGGGCTGCCACGTTGCAGGCTCAGGTCACGGGCCAGCGCTTCGGGGATCGCCACGTCGGTGGCGCCGGTATCGAGCATGAAATGCACAGCTTTGCCGTTGATCGCGCCATCTGCCACGAAATGGCCCTGGCCATTGCCCAGCAGACGCACCTCGATGAAGCCTTCGCCGTGCTCGGACTGCACCTGGGTATTGGGGTTACGCTCGCGCGCCTCCCACTCACCGAAAAACCGCGTCGCGAGGAACATCGCCGCCGCCCAGGCGACGATCATCAGTACCCTGCCCGCACGCTTGCCCGGTGGCTGGCTCATGGTGTGGCGCTCCACCCGCCCTGCGGTGCGGCGAAGCGCCAGACGACCGGGCGGTTTTCACCATCGGCGCGATCAGCGTTGTTGTTGTCCAGACCGATCCAGGCGCCCTTGGCATCGATCACCAACGCTTCGGCCAGGCCGAACGGCTGATCGTAGCGGCGCTCGGGCACCAGAGCATCGGCGGCGAATGACCAGCAGCGCTCGACCTCGCCGTTGTCGGCATGGCGCCGGCACACGCGGTATGCATTACGTTCGAGGGTGAACAGCTTGCCCTCGAACCAGGCCAGGTCAGCAAAATCACGCGAAAGCGCACGGGCCTCAGGCATTTGTGGCGGTTGCATCTCGACCCCGGCTTCACTGAGCAGTACGCAACTGCGTCCGCACGTCCATACCGACTGCTGCCGTTCTATCTTGACCAAGCCCCGGCGCTCACGCTCGGCCGCAAGCCACAGGCGATCACCGGCCGGGTTGATCGCCAGGCCTTCGAACAGGGCATTGAAGTTCAGCAGCATGCCACTGGCCCGTGCCTGGCGAATCATCGCTGGGTCAACCCTGAGCCAGGCAGGTGCGCCTACGACCGGCAATTGCAGCACGGCCACATGCGCTTCGCTGACCAGGTAGATGTTACCAGCCTGATCGCAAGTGATGCCTTCGTAATCAAACTGCCCGCCACGAATGAACGACACCGCCCAGTTGCGCGACTTCAGCCCCCAAGGCAAACCGCTGTCCGGCACCGGGGGTGGGGAGAACGTCAAAGGCTGGGCGCGCCAGACCTGATTGTGCGGGTCGAAGCGGTAGATACGGTCATCATCGCGATCCGAAACGCCCCACAACGCACCCCGACAAAAAGCCAGCCCGGAGAGATTGCCGCCGCGCATGCCGTCGATCGGATGCTCGGATGTCAGCTTCAGCTCCGGCCAGTCGCCAGCCAGGCTTTGCAGCGCGACCAGCGTAAGGAAAACCGCGACAAACGAACGAATCAAACCAGAACCTCGGCCAGATTGCCTTTGGTCTCCAGCCAGTTCTTGCGATCGCCCGCACGTTTCTTGGCCAACAGCATATCCATGATTTCGGTCGTGCCCTGCAAGTCATCCAGGGTCAGCTGGACCAGGCGCCGGGTGTTAGGGTCCATGGTTGTTTCGCGCAACTGCGGCGGGTTCATTTCGCCCAGCCCTTTGAATCGGGTGACCTGCGGCTTGCCACGCTTTTTCTCGGCCACCAGGCGGTCGAGAATGCCGTCGCGCTCAGCCTCATCGAGGGCGTAGTAGATTTCCTTGCCCAGGTCGATACGGTACAGCGGCGGCATGGCAACGTAGACGTGGCCTGCTTCGACCAACGGACGGAAGTGCTGAACGAACAGCGCGCACAGCAGGGTAGCGATGTGCAGGCCGTCGGAGTCGGCGTCGGCAAGGATGCAGATCTTGCCATAGCGCAGCTGCGACAGGTCGGCAGCGCCCGGGTCGACACCGATGGCCACGGCAATGTTGTGCACTTCCTGGCTGGCCAGCACCTCACCACCGTCCACTTCCCAGGTGTTGAGGATCTTGCCGCGCAGCGGCAGGATCGCCTGGAACTCCTTGTCACGCGCCTGTTTGGCAGAACCACCGGCCGAATCACCCTCGACCAGGAACAGCTCGGCCCGCATTGGGTCCTGGCCTGCGCAATCGGCCAGCTTGCCCGGCAGCGCAGGGCCCTGAGTGACGCGCTTGCGCTCGACTTTCTTGCTGGCCTTGAGGCGGCGGCCGGCGTTGCTGATGGCCAGTTCCGCCAGTTGCATGCCCAGCTCGGGGTGTGCATTGAGCCACAGGCTGAAGGCGTCCTTGACCACGCCCGAGACGAATGCTGCAGCCTCGCGCGACGACAGACGCTCTTTGGTCTGCCCGGAGAACTGTGGCTCTTGCATCTTCATCGAGAGCACGAACGTGATGCGTTCCCAAACGTCTTCTGGCGCCAGCTTGACCCCGCGCGGCAACAGGTTGCGGAACTCGCAGAACTCGCGCATGGCATCGAGCAGGCCCTGCCGCAAGCCGTTCACGTGGGTACCGCCCTGGGCGGTGGGGATCAGGTTGACGTAGCTTTCCTGAACACTGTCACCGCCTTCGGGCAGCCACAGCAAGGCCCAGTCCACGGCTTCCTTGTTGCCAGCCAGGCTGCCGCAAAAGGGCTCGTCCGGCAGGCGCTGGAACTCACTGACCGAGTCGACCAGGTAGGAACGCAGGCCATCCTCGTAGTGCCATTCGACCTTCTCGCCGCTGGCCTTGTCCTCGAAGCTTACCAACAGCCCTGGGCACAGTACGGCCTTGGCCTTGAGCACGTGCTTGAGGCGGCTGATGGAAAACTTGGGTGAATCGAAGTACTTCGGGTCGGGGCTGAAGTACACACTGGTGCCGGTATTGCGCTTGCCGACAGTACCGACCACTTCCAGCTCACTGGCTTTGAAGCCATCGGCAAAGGTCATCTGGTATTCGTTGCCGTCCCGCTTGACGCGCACGCGCACCTGGGTCGACAAGGCATTGACCACCGAGATGCCGACGCCGTGCAGGCCCCCGGAGAATTGGTAGTTCTTGTTGGAGAACTTGCCGCCGGCATGCAGCTTGGTGAGGATCAACTCGACCCCCGATACGCCCTCTTCGGGGTGGATATCCACCGGCATGCCGCGGCCGTCATCGCTGACTTCCAGCGAGTGGTCGGCATGAAGGATGACCTGCACCGAACGGGCGTGGCCAGCCAGGGCTTCGTCGACACTGTTGTCGATGACTTCCTGGGCCAGGTGGTTGGGCCGGCTGGTATCGGTGTACATGCCCGGCCGTTTACGGACCGGGTCAAGGCCCGAGAGGACTTCAATGGCGTCTGCGTTATAGGCGCTAGCGCTGGGGTTGGCCATGGGTTCTCGTCGTCAGTCTGGTGAATGCGAAAAAATCAAAATACAGAAAAATCGAGCGCCGCATACTGCCCCCGGGCAATTCCGGCGAAGGCCAGCAGGGCTGGTATCTGCTCGGCAAAGCCCTGGTAGCCGTGGTCACCACCGGCCTGGATACGCAACGCGCATGCCCGGTAATAATGCTGGGCGTGGCGATAGTCCAGGGTTTCATCGGCGGTCTGCAACCACACTTGATAGCGGCTGGCGTCCGCGGGGGCCGGCACTTCCAGTTCAGCCAGGGCCTGGACATGATCGTGGGTCAGCTCCCAGGTTTCGCCGCTGTAGTGGTTGCGCTGGGTGCCCAGGTAGCCGTCGAACAGCTTGTGCGGGGTAACCGCGGGGTTGATCAGCAGGGCTTTGAGGCCCAGGCGCTCGGCCAGATGGGTGGCATAGTAGCCTCCGAGCGAACTGCCGACCAGCAGGGGCGCGCCCAGTTCGGCGATGGCCGCTTCGAGCTGTGCGATGGCCTGGCGCGGGTGATGGTGCAAGGCGGGTACGCGCAGCTGGCCGGACAGGCCTAGCTGCTGCATCACAGCGTCGAGCTGACGCGCCTTGGTGGAGAGCGGTGAGCTGTTCAAGCCATGGATATAGAGGATGGAACCCGACATGCTGCCCCCGGAATCTTTGGCTTCGCGCCCCATGGTGGAGGCGCAGGGATGCGCAGTGTAGCGTGTTCGCCGTGTTTTGGCGCAGCGGCGGGTTTTTCGCAACAATTTTTGCGATGCTGCTGCCCTGGTTTCAATAGCCCGGGCTATCGAAATCGAGCTTCACCTCGAAGTCCGTGGCCCGCTGCACCCCGGTCTCCAGCTGCCCGTCGGTATGCAGGCGCAACCAGCGGTAACCTGGCTGCTCCTCACTCACCTTGAAGTCTTCGCTACCCGCGGCGAACTGTATGCAGGTCGATGGCGTGGCCAGCAGGCGCAGCCCGTCACGCAGCTCATCCCACTCCTGATGGATATGCCCCCAAAGCAGCGCCCTCACCTGTGGATAACCCTCAAGCCGGCGCAGCAATTGATCCGCATTGCGTAACCCGATCGGTGCGATCCAGGCGCAGCCGATATCCACCGGCTGATGATGGCAGCAGACCAGGCAATGGCGCCCACCGGCCGACACCAGCGCATCATCGAGCAGCGCCAGCTGTGCCGGCTCAAGCAGCCCATGGGTCGCGCCCTGCACCGCAGAATTGAGCATGATGACACGCCAGGCGCCGATATCGGTCACTGCCTGCACCAGCTCCGGCGCCACCTCGGCCATGACCCTGGCTTCATCATGATTACCCGGCAACCAGCGCGCCGGCACGCCGATCTCGCCCGTAAGATCACGAAACGCCTGATACGAGGCAACACTGCCATCCTGCGAAAGGTCACCCGTGCACAACAGCAGATCGATACACGGCTGTTCACGACGCACTTGGGCGATCACATGACGCAGGCTGTCGCGCGTGCGCAGCCCCAGCAGCGTGCCCGCAGGGTCAGCGAACAGGTGAGCGTCAGTCAATTGCACCACGCATACGGGTGCCTGAGAGGGGTCTGGGTGCGGCACCGGCCGTCTCCTCGGGGGAATTCAGCACGAATTATGGCGGGGGATCGGTTACGAGAAAACAGTCGAAACCGACCTGGGTCACATTTCAGCGCACACTTGCCAGCTCGTGACCACACGCCAGGCAGTGGCTCAGCCATTCGCCGAGAAACAGGTTGAGCTGGGCCTTTTCATCCGGCTGGTGCATGGACTGGTTGGGATACGGGTAAATGCTGCGCAGGCGCCTGGTGTGTTCGGCGCTGACCACTTCGGCCATACGCGCATCGTGGTACACCTGCACCTCAAGGTGGGGCACCGGCAGCCAAGGCAGGCTGTGCTCCTGGCGCACCCGCAGGGTAGTGGTATACGGGCAGGCCAGCACTACATCGAGCACCAGCACGCCGAGCATCTGGTCGCCCTGGGTCATGCCGATGCGGCGCGAACTCTGGGTGGTACGCATGTCGGGCAGCAGGCGCATGAGCCGGGCGTAGTTGGCCTCACAGGCTGCCTGCAGCCCGGCCAGATCGACCCGATAACGCTCACGCAGCAGGTTCACTTCCACATACCTCGTACTTCATCTCTGTTGAGCGCCAGCCATTGCAGGCCGATGATCGTCGCCGCATTGCAGATACGCCCATCGCGCACAGCCTGCAAGGCATCTTCGAACGACCAGACCCGCACACGGATATCCTCGCCCTCTTCTTCCAGGCCGTGCAGCCCCCCGGCGCCTTCGCTGCTGCAGCGGCCAAGGAACAGGTGCACGTATTCATCACTGCCGCCCGGCGACGGGAAATACCGCGTCATCGGCCATAGGGCGCTGAAGGTCAGGCCGGCTTCCTCTTCGGCTTCACGATGAGCGACCTCTTCAGGCTGTTCGTCCTTGTCGATCAGGCCGGCGACCATCTCGATCAGCCAAGGGTTGTCGACTTTATCCAGCGCACCGACGCGAAACTGCTCGATCAATACCACTTCATCACGCAGCGGATCGTAAGGCAGCACGCAAACGGCATCATGGCGCACGAACAGTTCGCGGCTGATCTCACGGCCCATGCCCCCGGCGAACAGCTCATGGCGCAGGCGAAGCTTGTCGAGCCTGTAGAAGCCCTGGAAGCAATTGGCCCGTTCGATGATGTCGAAGCCCTTGGGCACTGAATTCAACGCGTCTGACATGGAAATCCTCATTACCTCAAATACCGCTTCGCGCCATCCTACTCTGCACGCCTGCCTGTTTCACCCCTTTCCGTTAACCATTCGCGCAGTCGGGACAGGGGCTGTTCTCTCTGTTAGCTTAGTGGCGAACTGAAGGCCGCGCAGGCGGTCAAAGGCCGACTTTTCCCTGTATTGCAAGGATCATCATGACACTTGTCAAACTGACTGCCGTGGCGGTGCTGGCCTTGGCCCTCGGTGCCTGCCAGAGCCTGTTCGCGCCGAATTACCGTGCCCCGCTGGAGGTGAAGCGCGACGCCTGGGAGCACGTAAAGCCAGGTTGCAGCGAGAGTGACTGCCCACTGGTGAATATTGACACCATTCACTTCCCAGACCTGCCCAAGCTCGACGCAATCGTCGAAAAGCGCCTGCTGCAACTGACCGAAGACAACCAGCATGGCACCGCACCAAGCACTTTGCAGGCGTATGAGCAGCAATACCTGGCAACTGCCGACAAACGCAACAGCAGCTACCTGCAGGCCAAGGTACGTGAACAGCATGACGGGCTGGTGATCATCGAGCTGTCCAGCTACCTCGATAGCGGCGGCGCTCATGGCATGCCAGGCCGGGGCTTCATCAACTATTCGCGCAAGCTGGACAAGGTACTGACCCTGCAGGACATGCTGGTCCCGGGCCAGGAAGACACCTTCTGGAAAACGGTAGAAGAATCGCACCGCGCCTGGCTGATCAGCGTGGGGATGGACAAGGATGCCGAGTTCGTCAAAACCTGGCCGTTCAAGAAGTCGCCGCACATCGCTCTGACGTACGGCGCAGTGGTTGTCAAATACGAGGTCTATACCATCGCGCCCTACTCCATGGGCCACGTGGAACTGAAGCTTCCCTACCCTCGCCTGAATGGCGTGCTCAAGCCCGAACTGTTCCCCGGCCGCGGCTGAGGCTCAGTAGCGCATGCAGCCCACCCGCCAGCAGTAATGCCGGCAGGGTAGCGCCGACCTCTGGCGCTTGCGCAGCGATGCTGTGATAGGCCACCACGCCCACCGCCCAAGCCAGCAGCGCCTGCCAGTGCAAACCATCGATTTGTGCTGGCAGGCGGCGGCGGCGGATCACGAAGTGGTCCATCAGCACCACACCGAACAGCGGCGCGAACACCGAGCCAATCAGCAGCAGGAAGTTCTCGTACTGGGCCAGCGGCGCCAGCAGAGCAATCAGCGTACATAGCACACCGATGGCCAACGCCAGGTGCTCGACCTTCAGGCGTACCAGCAGGCCAGTCGATACCGCCGCCGAGTGGATATCGGCAAAGGCCTTCTCCGACTCGTCCAGCAAAATCAGCAGCAACGGAATACCCAGCCCGGCACCGGCCAGGGCCAGCAGCAGCGCATTGACCTCACCGCTCGGCGCAAAGGCAAGGGTGTAGGCCACGCCCAGGCTCATCAGCCAGGTATTGCCGATGAAGTAACCGAGCACGGTCCCGCCGAACACGCGCCTGGCGCTGCGGGCGAAACGCGAGTAGTCGGCAATCAACGGCAACCAGGAAAGCGGCATGGCGATGACGATGTCGAAGCCCGTGGCCAGCGACATCGAGCCATCTCCGCTGCGCTGCCACAGCTCGCTCAGGTCAGCCTTGGCGAAGAGGTTCCAGGTCAGCCACAGGCAAGCGCCCAACAACAGCCAGATCCCCCATTTACGCAGCACCTTGCGCACGAATGCCAGCGGCCCGCTGACCGCGAGCAGCGTGGCCAGGCCACCGAAGCAGAGGGTCCAGAACATTGGGCTGTTCCACAGGCTGCCTTCACCGAAGGTGCGCGCGCCCAGCAGGCTGGCGGCGTCCCGCATGACAATGATCTCGAACGCCCCCCAACCGATCAGTTGCAGCAGGTTGAGCAACGCCGGCAAGCGCGCGCCGTGGCTGCCCAGGCTCAGGCGCAGGGTGGCCATGGCGCACAGGCCCGTGTCGCTGCCAATCACGCCTGCCGCCCCAAGCAGCAGTACGCCCACGCCGGTACCCAAGATGATGGCCAGCACCGCGCCGGCCAGGCCCAGGCCGGGGGCGAGCATCGCGCCCACCTGCAGGACCATCAGGCCGATGCCCAGGGAAAACCAGAGCGAGAACAGGTCCCGGCCACCGAACGGGCGTTGGCTGGCGGGGACGGGGTGGTCGGGGGAAAAATGGCTGGTAGTTGTCATTGTTGTCACTCGACAAAGAAATCCAATCGACGCAGTGGTTGCAGGAGCGGCGTTGCCGGGCCGCCCCTGCAAACAATCACAGCGGCTTACACCTTGTGGTACAGCTGGCTGCCTTCCTGGCGGAACCGTTCGGCCTGCTCGCGCATACCCTCCTCAACCGACACATCCACGGCATCGATGCGCAGGTTGGCGGCGTACTCCCGGACCTCCTGGGTGATTTTCATCGAGCAGAACTTCGGCCCGCACATCGAGCAGAAGTGCGCGACCTTGGCCGACTCCTTCGGCAGGGTTTCGTCATGGAAGGCACGCGCGGTGTCAGGGTCCAGGCCCAGGTTGAACTGGTCCTCCCAGCGGAACTCGAAACGCGCCTTGGACAGGGCATTGTCACGGATCTGTGCGCCTGGGTGCCCCTTGGCAAGGTCGGCAGCATGCGCGGCGATCTTGTAAGTGATGATGCCGGTCTTGACGTCATCCTTGTTCGGCAGGCCCAGGTGCTCCTTGGGCGTGACGTAGCACAGCATGGCGCAGCCGAACCAGCCGATCATGGCCGCGCCGATGCCCGAGGTGATGTGGTCGTAACCTGGCGCAATGTCAGTGGTCAGAGGGCCGAGGGTGTAGAACGGCGCCTCGTCGCAGCACTCCAGCTGCTTGTCCATGTTTTCCTTGATCAGCTGCATCGGCACATGGCCAGGGCCTTCGATCATGCACTGCACGTCGTGCTTCCAGGCGATCTTGGTCAGCTCGCCAAGGGTTTCCAGCTCACCGAACTGCGCCGCGTCGTTGGCATCGGCAATCGAGCCTGGACGTAGTCCGTCACCGAGCGAGAAGCTCACGTCGTAAGCCTTCATGATTTCGCAGATCTCATCGAAATGCGTGTACAGGAAGTTCTCCTGGTGATGCGCCAGGCACCACTTGGCCATGATCGACCCGCCGCGGCTGACGATACCGGTGACCCGCTTGGCGGTCAGTGGCACGTAGCGCAGCAGCACGCCAGCATGGATGGTGAAGTAGTCAACGCCCTGCTCTGCCTGCTCGATCAGCGTGTCGCGGAACAGCTCCCAGGTCAGGTCTTCGGCAACTCCGCCGACCTTTTCCAGGGCCTGGTAGATCGGTACGGTACCGATGGGTACCGGCGAGTTGCGGATGATCCACTCGCGGGTTTCGTGGATGTGCTTGCCGGTCGACAGGTCCATGACCGTGTCCGAGCCCCAGCGAATACCCCAGGTCAGCTTGGCCACTTCTTCTTCGATCGAGGAGCCCAAGGCGCTGTTGCCGATGTTGCCGTTGATCTTCACCAGGAAGTTGCGGCCGATGATCATCGGCTCCAGTTCCGTGTGGTTGATATTGGCCGGGATGATCGCGCGGCCGCGGGCGATCTCCTCGCGCACGAACTCGGCAGTGATCTCTTTGGGGATGTTGGCGCCGAAGCTGTGGCCGGCGTGCTGCTGCGTGAGCAGCCCAGCAGCGCGTGCCTCCTGCAGCTTCATGTTTTCGCGGATGGCGACGTACTCCATCTCGGCGGTGATGATGCCCTGGCGCGCGTAGTGCATCTGCGAGACGTTGGCGCCAGCCTTGGCGCGGCGCGGGTTGCGCACATGGTTGAAGCGCAGCTTGGCCAGTTCGGCGTCGTTCAGGCGTTGCTGGCCGAAATTCGAGCTCAGCCCACCCAGGCGCTCGGTATCGCCACGGGCGTCAATCCAGGCCGAACGCACATCGGCCAGGCCTTTGCGTACATCGATGATGACGTCGGGATCGGTATAGGGGCCGGAAGTGTCGTAGACCAGTACCGGGGCGTTGGCTTCGCCGCCGAAGTCGGTTGGGGTATCGTGCAGACTGATTTCGCGCATCGGCACGCGGATGTCCGGGCGCGAGCCCTCGACATAGACCTTGCGCGAACGCGGGAAGGGTTGCACGGACTGCTGATCGACTTGCGCCGATTCGCTGAGGTTGATCGTTTTTTCTTGTTTGCTCATCACAGGCTCCAGACAGCTTCCTAGCGGTGGAATGTCGGGGAGAACCTGAAAGACGCGGACGCACCCCTTGGCGGGTATGCAGTGCCGGATACATGGAGTGCCTTGAGCTGCTTGCAGCTGCGACATTCCCGGACCTGGCACAAGAGGCTCCCCGGGAAGGCGAGCAATCTTGTTCCCTACGCAGGCGCTAACCTGATCAGGTTCAACGGGATCCGCACCTATGCGATCTCAGCCTTTGCTTCAAGGCACCCCGACAAGAACGTGCGCAGTCTAGACTGGAGTGGCCGGCAAAGCCAAGCGTGTAAAACGGGGGGATGATGAAAGGCACCGCCAACGATTGTTGCCAATTGCGCATGGCACTACACTGCCCCATCGCTCGATACTCAACAGTTCAGTAATTAAATTTCGTACAAGGATTGCCTCTATGCTGCGCAAACTCTCACTGGCGATTGCCGTGTCTTGTGCGTCCAACGGAGTGGCCTGGGCAGCGGATGTGCCCATGACGGTGAAGACTGACCTGGTCAGTGTCTACCAGGAAGCGGTCGACAACAACGCCGATCTTGCCGCCGCTCGCGCCGATTATGGCGCGCGCCGCGAAGTGGTGCCCCAGGCCCGCGCCGGCCTGCTGCCCAACCTGTCGGCAGGTGCCGAAATGATGAACACCCGCACCAAACTCGACGAACCCTCGATCACCTCGAACCGCAGCGGCAATTCCTGGAGCGCCACACTGGCGCAACCTGTCTTCCGCGCCGATCGCTGGTTCCAGTTGCAGGCCGCCGAGGCCGTCAACGAGCAGGCGGCGCTGGAGTTGTCTGCCACTGAGCAAAACCTGATCCTGCAGACCGCGCAAAGCTACTTTGCCGTGCTGCGGGCCCAGGACAACCTGGCAGCCACGAAAGCCGAAGAATCGGCCTTCAAGCGCCAGCTGGACCAGTCCAACGAACGTTTCGATGTCGGCCTGTCCGACAAGACCGACGTGCTGCAGTCCCAGGCCAGCTATGACACCGCTCGGGCCAACCGGATCATTGCCGAACGCCAGGTGCAGGATGCTTTCGAGGCCTTGGTGACCCTCACCAACCGCGAATACACCTCGATCCAGGGCGTTGTTCACACCTTGCCGATACAGGTGCCCACCCCCAACGACGCCAAGGCCTGGGTCGAGACTGCGGGGCGGCAGAACCTCAACCTGCTGGCAACCAACTACGCAGTCGATGCCGCCGAAGAAACCCTACGCCAGCGCAAGGCCGGCCACGCCCCGACCCTTGATGCGGTAGCCAAATACCAGAAAGGCGACAATGACAGCCTGGGCTTCTCCAACCCTTCGCAACTGGGCGTGCGCTACAGCGGTGACGTGGAGCAGACCAGCATCGGCCTGCAGCTGAACATCCCGATCTACAGTGGCGGCCTGACCAGCTCGCAAGTACGCGAGGCATACCAGCGCCTGAGCCAGAGCGAACAACAACGCGAGAGCCTGCGCCGCCAGGTGGTGGAGAACACACGCAACCTGCACCGTGCCGTGAATACCGATGTGGAGCAGGTGCAAGCGCGCAAGCAGTCGATCATTTCCAACCAGAGCGCGCTGGAAGCCACCGAGATCGGTTACCAGGTCGGCACCCGCAATATCGTCGACGTGCTCGATGCCCAGCGCCAGCTGTACACCTCGGTTCGCGACTACAACAACAGCCGGTACGACTACATTCTTGACAACCTCAGCCTGAAGCAAGCGGCTGGCACTTTGAGCCCACAGGACCTGGTGGACCTCAAGCGGTACCTGAAGGCGGACTACAATCCGGACAAGGACTTCCTGCCACCGGACCTGGCGGCGGCAGCGGCGAAGAACTTCGAACGCAGGCCTTGAGGCAAGCGGTCACGGCAATCGTCGAAACAAAGCGTTCGAGGATGCATTTCCCGATCCCCGGCAATCCGCAAGACACAAAAAACCCAGGGCAAATGCCCTGGGTTTTTCGATAAAGCTGGACGTCTTACCGACCTGAGGTTGCTCAGAACGGAATATCGTCATCAAAGCTGTCAAAGTCAGCAGCCGGCTGCGGCGCGGGCTGTTGCGGCGCAGGGCGCTGCTGGGCCTGTTGCGGGCGTGGGGCCTGCTGACGTGGTGGCGCCTGGTTGTACTGTTGCTGCTGGCCACCCTGATTGTAGTTGTTACCACCACCTTGGTTGTACTGGTCGCCGCCACCTTGCTGGTTCTGCGGACGGCCGCCGAGCAACTGCATGGTGCCCTGCATGTCGACGATGATTTCGGTGGTGTAACGCTTGATGCCGTCTTTTTCCCACTCGCGGGTCTGCAGCTTGCCCTCGATGTACACCTGCGAACCCTTGCGCAGGTATTCGCCAGCGATTTCGGCAACCTTGCCGAACATCGACACACGGTGCCACTCGGTGCGCTCGACCTTCTGGCCCGACTGCTTGTCGGTCCACTGCTCGCTGGTAGCCAGGCTCAGGTTGGTCACGGCGTTACCGTTGGGCAGGTAGCGGACTTCGGGATCCTGGCCACAGGTGCCGACCAGAATGACTTTGTTAACCCCACGGGCCATAACGTTCTCCTAGGCTTCGCACGCCGAAGAGGCTGGGTTCACCAGACGCTCGAGGGTCGCACGGTCCAAAATTTTCGTATCCAGTTTGATATAGATGGCAGCTTCTTCTGCCACCACAACGGCGTCGGTCACACCCGGCACGGCCATCAGGCGCTCGGTCAGGCCGGCTTCCCGGACTGCCTCAGGCGTCAGCGGCATGCGTAGGCTGGTCACATACGGCGGCTCGTTCATGCGTAACGCAACCACCAGCCATACGGCACACAGCACCGCGCAACCGAGGAACACCGTGTTCAGCCCACCGTGCTGGAACAGCCAGCCGCCAAGGATCCCACCCAGCGCAGCACCAAGGAACTGGCTGGTGGAATACACCCCCATCGCCGTCCCCTTGCCGCCAGCAGGCGACACCTTGCTAACCAGCGACGGCAGCGATGCCTCCAGCAGGTTGAATGCAGTAAAGAATACCACGGTGCCAATCACCAGTCCGCGCAAGTTGTCAGCCCACTGCCAGAAGAACACCTCCACCAGCAGCAACACACTGACCGCTCCGGCCAATACGCGTTTCATCTTGCGCTTTTTTTCGCCGTAGATGATGAAAGGGACCATTGCAAAAAATGAGATGAACAGCGCAGTCAGGTACACCCACCAGTGCTCTTCCTTGGGCAAGCCACCGCGCTCGACGAAGGCCAGAGGCAGCGCAACGAAGCTCGCCATGAGGATCGCGTGGAGGATGAAGATGCCGGCGTCCAGGCGCAGAAGGTCCGGATGGCGCAGGGTTGGACCGAGTGCCTGGCGCGCCACACCCGATTCGCGGTGCTGCAAGGTGCTGTGGGTGTTGGGCACGATGAAGGCGATCAGCAAAATGCCTACCAGGGCAAGTCCTGCCGTGGCGAGGAACAATCCTGACAGGCCGAAGGCGCTGGTGAGAAGTGGGCCAACGACCATCGCCACAGCGAACGACAGGCCGATGCTCATGCCGATCATGGCCATGGCCTTGGTACGGTGCTGCTCGCGGGTCAGGTCGGACAGCAGCGCCATGACTGCGGCGGAAATCGCCCCGGCGCCCTGCAGAATTCGCCCGGCAATCACACCCCAGATGGAGTCGGCCTGAGCCGCCAGTACACTGCCCAAAGCGAAGATCACCAGGCCCAGGTAGATCACCGGACGGCGGCCGATGCGATCGGAAATCATCCCGAAAGGGATTTGAAAAAACGCCTGGGTCAGGCCATAGGCACCGATGGCCAGGCCGATCAGCGCGGGCGTGGCACCGGCCAGGTCCATGCCGTAGGTGGCCAGCACCGGCAAGACCATGAACATGCCCAGCATACGAAAGGCAAAGACCAGGGCCAGGCCGCCAGCGGCGCGCGTTTCGCTGCCACTCATGCGCTCGTTGTGGGTGTCGTGCATGGATTAACCTCGTGTGAACCGGCGGCGATTCTATCAGTCCGACAGCTTGACGGCATCTACGTGACGCTTTGCCGCGTACTGGCAGCGCCCCGTATACTTCCTTGTTTATGCCCGCCAAGCGAGGCCGCAGTGGACAAGATCCTTATTCGTGGGGCACGTACCCACAACCTGAAGAACATCGACCTGACCCTGCCGCGGGACAAGCTGATCGTGATCACCGGCTTGTCCGGGTCCGGGAAGTCTTCCCTGGCATTCGATACCTTGTATGCCGAGGGTCAGCGCCGCTATGTGGAATCGCTGTCGGCCTACGCCCGGCAATTCCTGTCGATGATGGAAAAACCTGACGTCGACACGATCGAAGGCCTGTCGCCTGCCATCTCCATCGAGCAGAAGTCGACTTCGCACAACCCGCGCTCGACGGTAGGCACCATCACCGAAATCTACGACTACCTGCGCCTGCTTTATGCCCGCGTGGGTACTCCGCGCTGCCCGGACCACGACATTCCGCTGGAGGCGCAGACCGTCAGCCAGATGGTCGACCTGGTGCTGGAGCGCCCGGAAGGCAGCAAGCTGATGCTGCTGGCTCCGGTAGTGCGCGAGCGCAAGGGTGAGCACCTGGCCGTGTTCGACGAACTGCGTGCCCAAGGCTTCGTTCGGGCACGCGTCAACGGCAAGCTCTACGAACTCGACGAACTGCCCAAGCTGGACAAGCAGAAGAAACACAGCATCGATGTGGTGGTGGACCGTTTCAAGGTCCGCGCCGACCTGCAACAACGCCTTGCCGAGTCATTCGAGACCGCCCTCAAGCTGGCCGACGGCATCGCCCTGGTTGCCCCGATGGACGATGAAGAAGGCGAAGAGACGATCTTCTCCGCTCGTTTCGCCTGCCCGGTCTGCGGCCATGCGATCAGCGAACTGGAGCCCAAGCTGTTTTCGTTCAACAACCCGGCCGGCGCCTGCCCGACCTGCGATGGCCTGGGGGTAAAGCAATTTTTCGATATCAAGCGCCTGGTCAACAGCGAGTTGACATTGGCCGAGGGCGCTATCCGCGGCTGGGATCGGCGTAACGTCTACTACTTCCAGATGCTGGGTTCGCTGGCAGCGCATTATGGGTTCAGCCTGGAGGAACCGTTCGGCGAGCTGTCGGCCGAGCACCAGAAGGTAATCCTGCAAGGCAGTGGCAAACAGAGCGTTGACTTCAAGTATCTGAACGACCGTGGCGACATCGTCAAGCGTTCGCACCCGTTCGAAGGGATCGTGCCCAATCTGGAGCGGCGCTACCGCGAAACCGAGTCGGCCACGGTGCGTGAGGAGCTGGCCAAGTTCCTCGGCACCCAGCCCTGCCCCGACTGCCGCGGCACCCGCCTGCGCCGGGAAGCACGGCATGTCTGGGTTGGCGAAAAAACCCTGCCGGCGGTGACCAACCTGCCTATCGGTGAAGCCAGCAGCTACTTCGGTGAGCTGACCCTGACCGGGCGTCGCGGTGAAATTGCGGCAAAGATCCTCAAGGAAATCTGCGAACGCCTACAGTTTCTGGTCAACGTTGGCCTGGATTACCTTACCCTGGATCGCAGTGCCGACACCTTGTCCGGCGGCGAAGCGCAACGGATCCGCCTGGCCAGCCAGATTGGTGCGGGGCTGGTCGGGGTGATGTATATCCTTGATGAACCGTCCATCGGTCTTCATCAACGCGACAACGACCGCCTGCTCGCCACCCTCAACCACCTGCGCGACCTGGGTAACACCGTGATCGTGGTCGAGCACGACGAAGACGCCATTCGCCTGGCGGACTACGTGGTGGACATCGGCCCAGGGGCCGGCGTCCACGGTGGCCAGATCGTTGCCGAGGGTACGCCGCAAGAAGTCATGGCACATCCCGACTCGCTGACCGGGAAGTACCTGTCCGGCCGCAAGAAAATCGCTGTCCCTGCCAAACGCACGCCCCGCGACAAAAAGCTGTCCCTCAAGCTCAAAGGCGCGCGAGGCAACAACCTGCAGAACGTTGACCTGGAAATCCCGATCGGCCTGCTGACCTGCGTGACTGGCGTATCCGGCTCGGGCAAGTCGACGTTGATCAACAACACGCTGTATCCCCTGGCCGCTACTGCCCTCAACGGTGCCAGCAGCCTGGAAGCCGCACCGCACAGCAACATGGATGGCCTGC
Organism: Pseudomonas sp. WHRI 8519; assembly: GCF_040224055.2. Classification (NCBI taxonomy): domain Bacteria; kingdom Pseudomonadati; phylum Pseudomonadota; class Gammaproteobacteria; order Pseudomonadales; family Pseudomonadaceae; genus Pseudomonas; species Pseudomonas sp. WHRI 8519. The sequence goes on from NZ_CP167996.1 coordinate 5,532,756, forward strand.
AGCACCTGGACAAAGTCGTCGATATCGACCAGAGCCCGATCGGCCGCACACCGCGTTCGAACCCGGCGACCTATACCGGCATCTTCACGCCGATTCGTGAGCTGTTTTCCGGCGTGCCGGAATCGCGCTCACGCGGCTACGGCCCGGGGCGTTTCTCGTTCAACGTCAAGGGCGGCCGTTGCGAGGCGTGCCAGGGCGATGGGCTGATCAAGGTGGAAATGCACTTCCTGCCGGACATCTACGTGCCGTGCGACGTGTGCAAGAGCAAGCGCTACAACCGCGAAACCCTGGAGATCAAATACAAAGGCAAGAACATCCACGAGGTCCTGGAAATGACCATCGAGGATGCGCGCGAATTCTTCGATGCGGTGCCGGCGCTGGCGCGCAAGCTGCAAACCTTGATGGATGTAGGCCTGTCTTACATCAAGCTGGGCCAGTCGGCGACGACGCTGTCGGGGGGTGAAGCGCAAAGGGTCAAGCTCTCACGCGAGCTGTCCAAACGCGATACTGGCAAGACCCTGTACATCCTTGACGAGCCGACCACGGGCCTGCACTTCGCCGATATTCAGCAGTTGCTGGACGTCTTGCACCGCCTGCGCGACCACGGCAACACGGTGGTGGTCATCGAGCACAACCTCGATGTGATCAAGACCGCGGACTGGTTGGTCGACTTGGGCCCAGAGGGTGGTTCGAAGGGTGGGCAAATTATTGCCAGCGGTACCCCGGAGGAACTGGCCAAGATGAAGCAGTCGTACACAGGGCACTACCTGAAACCGCTTCTGGAGCGTGACAGGGCCTGATCTGGCAGCCCATGAAAAAGCCCCAGGCACGAATGGTGCCTGGGGCTCTTTTTTATCTGTGGATAACTTACATCTGCGACTGCAGGTAGTTTTCCAGGCCGATGGCCTTGATCAGGCCCTGCTGCTTCTCAAGCCAGTAGGTGTGATCTTCTTCGGTATCGGCCAGCTGCGCACGCAGGATATCGCGACTGATGTAGTCCTTGTGCAGCTCGCACAGCTCGATGCCTTTGCACAAGGCGGCACGAACCTTGTACTCCAGCTTGAGGTCCGCTTCGATCATTTCCGGCACAGTGCTACCCACTTCCAGGTCATCCGCGCGCATGTCGGGGGTGCCTTCGAGCATGAGGATACGCCGCATCAGCGCATCGGCGTGCTGGGTTTCCTCTTCCATCTCATGGTTGATGCGTTCGTAGAGCTTGGACAGGCCCCAGTCTTCGTACATGCGCGAGTGAATGAAGTACTGATCGCGTGCGGCCAGTTCGCCCTTCAGCAACGTGACGAGATAATTGATTACGTCCGGGTGACCTTGCATCGCCCTGATTCTCCGTGTGGATACGTCTAATGAGACATAGTTTGAACCAGGAATTGCCCACGGTCACTGAAAAATGCGCAATCAGGGGCAAAAAAACAGGTAAACAGTAGTGATATTCATTGAAAAACCGCCCAAATGAGGGCGGTTCTTCTTATCACTTCGAGTTAGGCGAGATTCACGCCCAATGCCTTGGCAATGCCTTCACCATAGGCCGGATCAGCCCTGAAGAAGTACTGCAGTTGACGCTGAATGACATCTTGACTGACACCTGCCATGGTTGTGGCGATGTTGCTGATCAGCAGTGCCTTTTGTTCATCGTTCATCAAGCGGAACAGTGCACCGGCGTGGCTGTAGTAGTCATTGTCTTCACGGTGATCGTAGCGGTCCGCAGCGCCTTTGAGGGCCAATGCAGGTTCGCCATGGCCAGGCGACTGCTTAGGCGCATCGCCATAGCTATTGGGCTCGTAATTGGGTGCACTGCCATAGTTGCCAAACGCCATCGATCCATCACGCTGGTAGCTATTGACCGGGCAACGTGGCGCGTTGACCGGCAACTGCTGGTGGTTGGTGCCCACACGGTACCGGTGCGCATCGGCATAGGCGAAAACGCGGCCCTGCAGCATGCGGTCTGGGGACAGCCCAACGCCCGGCACCATGTTGCTCGGGCCAAACGCAGCCTGCTCGACTTCAGCGAAATAGTTGAGCGGGTTGCGGTTGAGCTCCAGGACACCCACCTCGATCAACGGATAGTCCTTCTGCGACCAGGTCTTGGTCACATCGAACGGATTTTCTTCGCGGCTGGCTGCCTCCTCCTCGGTCATGACCTGAATGCACACGGTCCAACGGGGATAGTCTGCGCGCTCGATGGCCTCGAACAGGTCACGCTGGGCGTAGTCAGGGTCTGTACCCGCCAGGCGCGCAGCGTCGGCTGGCGTAAGGTTCTTGATACCTTGCTGGGTCTTGAAGTGCCATTTGACCCATGTGCGCTCGCCAGCAGCGCTGATCAAGCTATAGGTGTGGCTGCCGAAGCCGTGCATGTGCCGGTAGCCGTCCGGAATACCGCGATCGGAGAACAGGATGGTGACCTGGTGCAGCGCCTCAGGCGAGTGCGACCAGAAATCCCACATCATCTGAGCGTTCTTCAGGTTTGATTGCGGATGGCGCTTCTGGGTGTGGATGAAATCCGGGAACTTGAGCGGATCGCGGATGAAGAAAACCGGCGTGTTGTTGCCGACGATGTCCCAATTGCCTTCCTCGGTGTAAAACTTTACCGCAAAGCCGCGAGGATCACGCTCGGTGTCAGCCGAACCACGCTCGCCACCGACGGTGGAAAAGCGCAGGAAGGTTTCCGTCTGCTTACCAATCGTGTCGAACAGCTTGGCCTTGGTGTACCGAGTGATGTCGTGGGTGACGGTAAACGTGCCGTAGGCTCCCGAGCCTTTGGCATGTACACGCCGCTCAGGAATGTTCTCGCGGTTGAAGTGAGCGAGCTTCTCGATCAGGTGGAAATCGTCGAGCAACAACGGGCCGCGCGGGCCAGCAGAGCGGGAATTCTGATTGTCAGCTACGGGGGCACCGCTGGCGGTGGTGAGAATCTTGCTCATGGGCTCTCCATATCGGTTTTGAACTGCCGGCGAATCGGCTTGGATAGGAGTATCGACGAGCGGTCGATTCAGAACAAATTCATTGCACGTGTCGTATCGATAGAAAAAAACAATTCCTGTGAAAACAAAAAACCGGGCACTAGTCCCGGTTTTTTGTAGCAGACAGAACGTCTTACTCGGCAGCTTCTACAGCACCACCGACTGGACGATCAACCAGCTCGACGTACGCCATAGGCGCGTTGTCGCCAGCGCGGAAACCGCACTTCAGGATGCGCAGGTAGCCGCCCTGACGGGTGGCGTAACGCTTGCCCAGATCGTTGAACAGTTTGCCAACAGCGGACTTCGAACGGGTACGGTCGAAGGCCAGACGGCGGTTAGCAACGCTGTCTTCCTTGGCCAGGGTGATCAGCGGCTCGGCAACGCGGCGCAGTTCCTTGGCTTTCGGCAGGGTGGTTTTGATCAGCTCGTGCTCGATCAGCGACACAGCCATGTTCTGGAACATAGCTTTGCGGTGAGAGCTGGTACGGCTCAGGTGACGTCCACTTTTACGATGACGCATGATTCATTCCTTACCAAACACTACGTTCGGTGATTACGACGATCAGGCGGTCGCCTTGTCGTCTTTCTTAAGACTTGCAGGCGGCCAGTTGTCGAGGCGCATGCCGAGAGACAGACCACGAGAGGCCAGCACGTCCTTGATTTCAGTCAGGGACTTCTTGCCCAGGTTAGGAGTCTTCAACAGCTCTACTTCGGTACGCTGAATCAGGTCGCCGATGTAGTAGATGTTCTCCGCCTTGAGGCAGTTGGCCGAACGTACAGTCAGTTCCAGGTCGTCAACCGGACGTAGCAGGATCGGATCGATCTCGTCTTCCTGCTCGACTACGACAGGCTCGCTGTCACCTTTGAGGTCGACGAACGCGGCCAACTGCTGTTGCAGGATGGTCGCAGCGCGGCGGATAGCCTCTTCAGGATCCAGGGTGCCGTTGGTTTCCAGATCAATGACCAGCTTGTCCAGGTTGGTACGCTGTTCAACACGGGCGTTCTCGACCACATAGGCGATACGACGCACCGGGCTGAACGAAGCGTCCAGCTGCAGACGGCCAATGCTACGGCTTTCGTCTTCGTCGGTTTGACGGGAGTCAGCCGGCTCGTAACCGCGACCACGAGCTACAGTGAGCTTCATGTTCAGGGCGCCGTTGGACGCCAGGTTCGCGATTACGTGATCGGGGTTGACGATCTCGACATCGTGATCCAGCTGAATATCGGCAGCGGTAACCACCCCCGAACCCTTTTTCGACAAGGTCAGCGTAACTTCGTCACGACCGTGCAGTTTGATAGCCAGACCTTTAAGGTTCAACAGGATTTCAATTACGTCTTCCTGTACACCTTCGATCGCGGAGTACTCATGGAGTACGCCATCGATCTCGGCCTCGACTACTGCACAGCCAGGCATGGAGGACAACAGGATGCGGCGCAGCGCGTTGCCCAGGGTATGGCCGAAGCCACGCTCGAGAGGCTCGAGCGTGATCTTGGCGCGGGTCGGACTGACTACCTGCACATCAATATGGCGGGGAGTCAGGAACTCATTTACCGAAATCTGCATGGATGCACCTATTTTCTAGCCCTTACTTGGAGTAGAGCTCGACAATCAGGTTTTCGTTGATGTCGGCAGAGAGGTCGCCGCGAGCAGGAACGTTCTTGAAAACGCCCGACTTCTTAGCGGAATCTACGTCTACCCACTCAACGCGGCCACGCTGGGCGCACAGTTCAAGGGCTTGAACAATGCGCAGCTGGTTCGACGACTTCTCGCGAACCGCGACCACGTCACCCGGACGAACTTGGTAGGATGGAATGTTTACAGTCTTACCGTTGACGCTGATCGCTTTGTGCGAAACCAGCTGACGGGACTCGGAACGAGTCGAGCCGAAGCCCATACGGTAGACGACGTTATCCAGACGGCACTCGAGCAGTTGCAGCAGGTTCTCACCGGTTGCGCCTTTTTTCGAGGCAGCAGCTTGGTAGTAACCGCGGAACTGACGCTCCAGAACACCGTAGATACGACGGACTTTTTGTTTCTCGCGCAGCTGGGTACCGTAGTCGGACTGACGGCCACGGCGCTGGCCGTGGATACCTGGGGCTGCTTCGATGTTGCACTTCGATTCCAGAGCGCGAACGCCGCTCTTCAGGAACAGGTCGGTGCCTTCACGACGAGACAGTTTGCATTTTGGACCAATGTAACGTGCCATTCTTCTGTCTCCTGATTACACGCGGCGCTTCTTCGGCGGACGGCACCCGTTGTGCGGGATTGGCGTCACGTCGGTGATGCTGGCGATCTTGTAGCCGCAGCTGTTCAATGCACGAACGGCGGACTCACGACCTGGACCTGGACCCTTGACGTTAACGTCGAGGTTCTTAAGACCGTATTCCAGCGCAGCTTGACCAGCACGCTCAGCAGCGATCTGAGCTGCGAACGGCGTGGATTTGCGCGAACCACGGAAACCCGAGCCACCGGAGGTCGCCCAGGACAAAGCATTGCCCTGACGGTCGGTGATGGTCACGATGGTGTTGTTGAAAGACGCATGGATGTGGGCGATGCCATCAACCACTGTCTTTTTGACTTTCTTACGAGGACGAGCAGCAGGTTTTGCCATGTCTATATTCCTGGGCGATTACTTGCGGATCGGCTTACGCGGGCCCTTACGGGTGCGTGCGTTGGTCTTGGTGCGCTGACCGCGAACCGGCAGACCTTTACGATGACGCAGGCCGCGGTAGCAACCCAGGTCCATCAAGCGCTTGATCTTCATGTTGACGTCACGACGCAGGTCACCTTCGGTGGTGAACTTCGCAACTTCGCCACGCAGGGTTTCGATTTGCTCGTCGCTCAGATCCTTGATCTTAGCGGCTGGATTTACACCAGCATCTGCACAGATCTTCTGTGCAGTTGTGCGACCGACACCATAGATGTAGGTCAGCGAGATAACAGTATGCTTGTTATCTGGAATGTTGACGCCTGCAATACGGGCCATTCAGTGGGACTCCAATTGACAGCTACCTACGCCCCGGAAGCCAAGAAATAGGGCGCGAGATAATATCGCTGTAGAAACGAATAATCAACCCAGCAGCACACTAGCTGCTGGGTTTGAAACGCAGATCACACTCAGCCTTGGCGCTGTTTGTGACGCGGTTCCGCGCTGCAGATCACTCGTACGACGCCTTCGCGACGGATGATCTTGCAGTTGCGGCACAGCTTTTTCACCGATGCACGAACTTTCATTACCGACTCCTCGAACCTTAGGGGCGTATCAGCGCAGCAAACCGCTGCCACCGTAGCCTTTCAGGTTGGCTTTCTTCATCAGGGATTCGTACTGGTGCGAAACGAGGTGCGATTGTACTTGGGACATGAAGTCCATCACAACCACTACCACAATCAGCAACGAGGTCCCGCCAAGGTAGAACGGCACATTTGCTGCCACCACCAGGAACTGGGGCAGAAGGCAGACGGCCATCATGTAAAGAGCACCGAACATGGTCAAACGAGTCAGAACGCCATCAATGTAGCGCGCCGACTGCTCACCAGGACGGATACCCGGAATAAAGGCACCGGACTTCTTCAGGTTTTCCGCTACGTCTTTCGGGTTGAACATCAACGCTGTGTAGAAGAAGCAGAAGAAAATGATCCCTGCACTAAACAGCAGAATGTTCAACGGCTGACCAGGAGCGATCGACTGCGAGATGTCCTGCAGCCAGCCCATACCTTCGGACTGACCGAACCAGGCACCCAGCGAAGCCGGGAACAGCAGAATGCTGCTCGCGAAAATGGCCGGGATAACCCCCGCCATGTTCACTTTCAGCGGCAAGTGGCTGGTCTGCGCTGCAAAGACCTTACGGCCCTGCTGACGCTTGGCGTAGTGAACGGCGATACGACGCTGACCACGCTCAATGAACACCACAAAGCCGATAATCGCTACTGCCAGCAAACCGATAGCGACCAGGGCGAAAATGTTGATATCGCCTGTGCGCGCAGACTCGAAAGACTGCCCGATTGCTCTCGGAAGACCGGCAACGATACCTGCGAAGATCAACATCGAGATACCGTTGCCCACACCGCGCTCGGTGATCTGCTCACCCAGCCACATCATGAACATCGCGCCTGCCACAAACGTGGAAACCGCGACGACATGGAAGCCAAGGCCCGCAGAAAACGCCACGCCCTGGTTGGCTAGGCCAATGGACATGCCAATGGCTTGAACCAGCGCCAGAATAACGGTGCCGTAGCGGGTGTACTGGCTGATCTTGCGACGGCCAGCTTCACCTTCCTTCTTCAACTGCTCCAGTTGCGGGCTGACCGCCGTCATCAGCTGCATGATGATCGATGCCGAGATGTACGGCATGATCCCCAATGCAAAGATGCTCATGCGCTCGAGCGCGCCACCGGAAAACATGTTGAACAAGCTAAGAATGGTCCCCTCATTCTGCCGAAACAGATCCGCCAGACGGTCCGGATTGATGCCTGGAACCGGGATATGCGCACCTATCCGATAGACGATGATCGCCATGAACAGAAAGCGCAGACGAGCCCAGAGTTCCGACATCCCGCCCTTACCGAGCGAAGAGAGAGCACCTTGCTTAGCCATTTATTCCTCGAATTTGCCGCCAGCTGCTTCGATAGCCGCACGCGCACCCTTGGTGGCTGCGATACCCTTGATGGTGACTGCGCGAGCAACTTCGCCAGACAGCATGATTTTCACACGCTGAATGTGCTGGTTGATCACGTTGGCATCCTTCAGGGATTGCACGGAGATCACGTCGCCTTCCACTTTAGCCAGTTCGGACAGACGCACTTCTGCGCGATCCATGGCTTTCAGGGAAACGAAGCCGAACTTCGGCAGGCGACGGTGCAGCGGCTGTTGACCGCCTTCGAAGCCCGGAGCGATCGAACCACCCGAACGGGAGGTCTGACCTTTGTGGCCACGGCCGCCGGTCTTACCCAGACCGCTACCGATACCACGACCCGGACGATGCTTTTCGCGACGGGAACCCGGCGCTGGACTCAGATCATTGAGTTTCATCGATTAACCCTCGACGCGCAGCATGTAGTAAGCCTTGTTGATCATCCCGCGGTTCTCGGGAGTATCCTGGACTTCTACAGTGTGACCGATGCGACGCAGACCCAGACCTTTAACGCACAGTTTGTGGTTAGGGATACGGCCCGAGACGCTCTTGATCAGCGTTACTTTTACGGTTGCCATGATCAGAAGATCTCCTCAACGCTCTTGCCGCGCTTGGCAGCAATGGACTCAGGAGATTGCATGGCTTTCAGACCCTTGAAGGTGGCGTAAACCACGTTCACTGGGTTGGTCGAACCGTAGCACTTGGCCAGGACGTTCTGAACACCAGCAACTTCCAGGACAGCACGCATGGCGCCGCCGGCGATGATACCGGTACCTTCCGAAGCAGGCTGCATGTAAACCTTCGAGGCGCCGTGGGCGGCCTTGGTGGCGTACTGCAGGGTAGTGCCCTTCAGGTCAACCTGGATCATGTTGCGACGAGCAGCTTCCATGGCTTTCTGGATCGCGGCAGGTACTTCGCGCGATTTGCCACGGCCGAAGCCGACGCGACCTTTACCGTCACCCACCACGGTCAGCGCGGTGAAGGTGAAGATACGGCCGCCTTTAACGGTTTTAGCTACGCGGTTAACTTGAACCAGCTTCTCGATGTAGCCTTCGTCGCGCTTTTGATCGTTATTTGCCATAACTTAGAACTCCAGCCCGCCTTCACGAGCAGCATCAGCCAGCGCTTTGACGCGGCCATGGTACTTGAAGCCGGAACGGTCAAAGGCAACTTGAGATACACCGGCGGCTTTCGCACGCTCAGCTACCAGCTTGCCAACCTTAGTGGCCGCGTCGATGTTGCCAGTGGCGCCATCACGCAGGTCTTTGTCCAAGGTCGAGGCGCTTGCCAAAACCTTGCTGCCGTCGGCCGAAATGACCTGGGCGTAGATGTGCTGCGAGGAGCGGAACACGCACAGGCGCACGACTTCGAGTTCGTGCATCTTGAGACGTGCTTTGCGAGCGCGACGCAGTCGAGTAACTTTTTTGTCGGTCATTTGCTAGGCCCTACTTCTTCTTGGCTTCTTTACGACGGACTACTTCGTCCGCGTAACGCACACCCTTGCCTTTGTAAGGCTCTGGTGGACGGAAGTCGCGGATTTCAGCGGCCACCTGACCTACCAGCTGCTTGTCGATACCCTTGATCAGGATGTCGGTTTGGCTGGGAGTTTCAGCAGTGATACCGGCTGGCAGTTCGTAGTCCACTGGATGCGAGAAGCCCAGAGCCAGGTTCAGGACGGTGCCTTTGGCCTGTGCCTTGTAACCAACACCGACCAGCTGGAGCTTGCGCTCAAAGCCTTGGCTTACGCCCTGGACCATGTTGTTGACCAGAGCACGGGTAGTACCGGCCATGGCGCGAGCTTGCTGATCACCGTTGCGGGCGACGAAACGCAGTTCGCCGGACTCTTCGGTAACTTCAACAGACGAGTGAACGTTCAGTTCGAGAGTGCCTTTGGCACCCTTCACCGAAAGCTGCTGACCGGCGAATTTGACTTCGACACCAGCTGGCAGCTTAACGGGGTTCTTAGCGACGCGAGACATGCCTATCTCCCCTTAGAACACTGTGCACAGAACTTCGCCGCCGACACCGGCAGCGCGCGCAGCGCGGTCAGTCATCACACCTTTGTTGGTGGAGACGATAGACACGCCCAGGCCGCCACGAACTTTCGGCAGGTCTGTGACGGACTTGTACTGGCGCAGGCCAGGACGGCTGGAACGCTTCAGTTCCTCGATGACCGGACGGCCTTCGAAGTACTTGAGTTCGATCGACAGGGACGGCTTGGCCTCACCAGTAACCTGGTAGCCAGCGATGTAACCTTCGTCTTTCAGAACTTTGGCAACCGCGACCTTCAGAGTGGAGGAAGGCATGCTTACGACGGACTTTTCAGCCATCTGGGCATTACGGATGCGAGTTAGCATGTCCGCTAACGGGTCCTGCATACTCATGGGCTAGATGCTCCTGATACAAGAATTATTAGCCTTGCGGCTATCACAACCACCCAAGCAGGCAGGGTAAAACCCCAGGCTCAGGTGAGCCGGTCATTCTAGACACAAGACAGAAACGAAACAAGCCCCATGAAGGGGCTTGTTTGTTGGCGAGAACACCGGCGGTCGGAAGATCACTCCCCTTCCGCCAGCGTCACGCCTACAGCGATTACCAGGAGGCCTTGACCAGACCTGGTACGTCACCGCGCATTGCCGCTTGACGCAGCATGTTACGGCCCAGGCCGAACTTACGGTAAACACCGTGAGGACGACCGGTCAGGCGGCAACGGTTGCGCAGACGCGCAGCGCTGGCATCACGTGGCTGCTTCTGCAGAGCGACAACGGCAGCGAAACGCTCTTCAGGAGAGGCGTTCAGATTGACGATGGTCGCTTTCAGCTCAGCACGCTTTTTAGCGAACTTGGCTACCGTGAGCTGACGCTTCAGCTCGCGGTTTTTCATGCTCTTCTTGGCCATTTTCCTACTCCAATCAGTTGCGGAACGGGAATTTGAATGCACGCAGCAGAGCGCGGCCTTCGTCATCCGAACGAGCAGTGGTGGTCAGGGTGATGTCCAAACCGCGCAGAGCATCGATCTTGTCGTAATCGATTTCCGGGAAGATGATCTGCTCTTTCACGCCCATGCTGTAGTTGCCACGACCATCGAAGGACTTGGCATTCAGGCCGCGGAAGTCGCGGACCCGAGGCAGGGAGATCGCCAGCAGGCGGTCCAGGAATTCGTACATCTTTTCGCGACGCAGGGTCACCTTGACACCGATCGGCCATCCTTCACGGACTTTGAAGCCCGCGATGGATTTACGAGCGAAAGTCACAACCGGCTTTTGACCGGTGATCTTTTCCAGGTCGGCAACAGCATGCTCGATGACCTTCTTGTCGCCGATCGCTTCGCCCAGACCCATGTTCAGGGTGATCTTGGTAACGCGCGGAACTTCCATCACGTTCGACAGCTTAAGTTCTTCCTTAAGCTTAGGAGCGATTTCGTTCCGGTAAATCTCTTTCAGTCGTGCCATGGTCTTCTACCTAGCAGTGTTCAAGCATCAACCGCTTTTTGGGTCGACTTGAAGACACGAATTTTCTTACCGTCTTCTACTTTGAAACCAACGCGGTCAGCCTTGTTGGTTTCGCCATTGAAGATGGCAACGTTGGAAGCGTGCAGAGGCGCTTCTTTTTCGACGATACCGCCCTGAACGCCCGCCATCGGGTTAGGCTTGGTATGACGCTTAACCAGGTTCACACCACCGATGACCAGACGGTCGTCAGCGAGAACCTTCAGCACCTTACCGCGCTTACCTTTGTCTTTGCCGGCGATCACGATGATCTCGTCGTCACGACGAATCTTTTGCATGTCGGATCTCCTTACAGCACTTCAGGGGCGAGCGAGACGATCTTCATGAACTTCTCAGTACGAAGTTCACGGGTCACTGGCCCGAAGATGCGAGTGCCGATCGGCTCTTGCTTGGTGTTCAGCAGAACAGCAGCGTTGCCGTCGAAACGAATGATGGAACCGTCAGCGCGACGTACACCGTGACGGGTACGGACGACAACAGCGGTCATCACTTGGCCTTTTTTGACCTTACCGCGCGGAATTGCTTCCTTGACGGTTACTTTGATGATGTCACCGATGCCGGCGTAACGGCGGTGCGAACCGCCGAGCACCTTGATGCACATGACGCGACGAGCGCCGCTGTTATCGGCCACATCGAGCATGGATTGAGTCTGAATCATAAAATTTCTCCGACCCCTAGCCCTTAGACTTCAACAGCGCGTTCGAGGACTTCAACCAGTGCCCAGGACTTGGTCTTGGCCAGCGGACGGGTTTCACGGATGGAAACCTTGTCGCCGATTTTGCACTGGTTGGATTCGTCGTGCGCGTGCAGCTTAGTCGAACGCTTAACGTATTTACCGTAGATCGGGTGCTTGACGCGACGCTCGATCAGAACGGTGATGGTCTTGTCCATTTTGTCGCTGACGACACGGCCAGTCAGCGTACGGACGGTTTTTTCAGCTTCAGCCATGATCACTTACCTGCCTGCTGGTTAAGCACAGTTTTCACGCGAGCGATGTCACGCTTAACTTGCGAGAGCAGGTGCGACTGCCCCAACTGGCCAGTTGCCTTCTGCATACGCAGATTGAACTGGTCGCGCAGCAAGCCGAGCAGTTGCTCATTCAGTTGCTGTGCAGATTTTTCACGAAGTTCATTCGCTTTCATCACATCACCGTCCGCTTAACAAAGGAGGTGGCGAGAGGCAGCTTTGCAGCAGCCAGGGCGAAAGCTTCGCGCGCCAGCTCTTCAGAAACACCCTCGATCTCGTACAGGACTTTGCCTGGCTGGATCTGGGCAACCCAGTATTCCACGGAACCCTTACCTTTACCCATACGAACCTCGAGAGGCTTCTTGGAGATCGGCTTGTCCGGGAAGACACGGATCCAGATCTTACCGCCACGCTTAACGTGACGGGTCAGAGCACGACGTGCCGACTCGATCTGGCGGGCGGTGAGGCGACCGCGAGCAACAGCTTTCAAGGCGAACTCGCCGAAGCTGACTTTGCTACCGCGCAGTGCCAGACCACGGTTGTGGCCGGTCATCTGCTTGCGGAATTTTGTACGCTTTGGTTGCAACATTTGGCGTACCCCTTACTTAGCAGCTTTTTTACGAGGCGCTGGTGCTTGTGGTTTCAGTTCTTCTTGGCGACCACCAATAACTTCGCCTTTGAAGATCCAAACCTTCACACCGATCACACCGTAAGTGGTGTGAGCTTCGTAGGTGTTGTAGTCGATATCGGCACGCAGGGTGTGCAGAGGCACACGCCCTTCGCGATACCACTCGGTACGAGCAATCTCAGCACCGCCGAGACGACCGCTCACCTGGATCTTGATGCCCTTGGCACCAATACGCATGGCGTTCTGTACGGCGCGCTTCATGGCGCGACGGAACATTACGCGGCGTTCCAGCTGCTGAGCTACGCTCTGCGCAACCAGCATAGCGTCGAGTTCCGGCTTGCGGATCTCTTCGATGTTGATGTGCACAGGCACACCCATCTGCTTGGTCAGGTCCTGACGCAGCTTCTCGACATCTTCACCTTTCTTACCGATAACGATACCGGGACGAGCGGTGTGGATGGTGATGCGTGCAGTTTGAGCCGGACGATGAATATCGATACGGCTTACGGACGCGCTTTTTAGTTTGTCTTGGAGGTACTCACGCGTTTTCAGATCCTTCAAGAGGTAATCTGCGTAAGTAGCACCGTCTGCGTACCAGACGGAGGTGTGCTCCTTGACGATTCCCAGGCGAATGCCAGTGGGATGTACTTTCTGACCCATCTGATCGACTCCGTTACTTGTCCGCAACCTTGACAGTGATATGGCAAGACCGCTTGACGATGCGATCAGCACGGCCTTTGGCACGTGGCATGATGCGCTTCAGCGAACGCCCTTCGTTGACGAAGACGGTGGAGACCTTCAGGTCATCAACGTCTGCGCCTTCGTTGTGTTCGGCGTTGGCAACGGCCGACTCGAGGACTTTCTTCATGATTTCAGCGGCTTTTTTGCTGCTGAAGGCCAACAGGTTGAGCGCTTCGCCCACCTTCTTCCCGCGGATCTGGTCGGCGACCAAGCGGGCTTTCTGGGCGGAGATGCGAGCGCCCGACAACTTAGCGGCTACTTCCATTTCCTTACCCCTTAACGCTTGGCTTTCTTGTCAGCCACGTGCCCGCGATAGGTGCGGGTACCGGCGAACTCGCCCAGTTTGTGGCCGACCATGTCTTCGTTCACGAGAACTGGGACATGTTGGCGACCGTTGTGAACCGCGATGGTCAGACCGACCATTTGTGGCAGGATCATCGAACGACGCGACCAGGTTTTAACTGGCTTGCGATCATTCTTCTCCACCGCCACTTCGATCTTCTTCAGCAGGTGAAGATCGATAAAAGGACCTTTTTTCAGAGAACGTGGCACTGTCGTATCCCTCTAGTTACTTGCGACGACGGACGATCATGTTGTCGGTACGCTTATTACCACGGGTTTTAGCACCCTTGGTTGGGAAGCCCCATGGCGATACCGGATGACGACCACCGGAGGTACGACCTTCACCACCACCATGTGGGTGGTCAACCGGGTTCATGGCAACACCACGAACGGTTGGGCGAACGCCGCGCCAGCGTTTGGCACCAGCTTTACCCAGCGAGCGCAGGCTGTGCTCGGAGTTCGAGACTTCGCCCAGGGTCGCACGGCACTCAGCCAGTACTTTACGCATCTCACCGGAACGCAGACGCAGAGTCACGTAGACGCCTTCACGAGCGATCAGCTGAGCCGAAGCACCAGCGGAACGAGCGATCTGAGCACCTTTACCCGGCTTCAGTTCGATGCCGTGAATGGTGCTACCTACTGGGATATTGCGCAGCTGCAGGGAGTTACCGGCCTTGATTGGGGCCAGAGCACCTGCGATCAGCTGGTCGCCAGCACTCACGCCTTTAGGGGCGATGATGTAGCGACGCTCACCGTCTGCGTAGCACAGCAGGGCGATGTGAGCAGTACGGTTTGGATCGTATTCGATACGCTCGACAGTGGCTGGGATGCCATCTTTGTCGTTGCGACGGAAGTCGACCAGACGGTAATGCTGCTTATGACCACCACCAACGTGACGAGTGGTGATGCGGCCATTGTTGTTACGACCACCAGACTTCGATTTCTTCTCGAGCAGCGGTGCGTGAGGAGCGCCTTTGTGCAGCTCCTGGTTGACCACCTTGACCACGAAACGGCGGCCAGGGGAAGTCGGTTTGCATTTAACGATTGCCATGATGCACCCCTTCCTTACTCAGCACTGCTGCTGAAATCGAGATCTTGGCCTGGCTGAAGGGAGACGATCGCCTTCTTCCAGTCATTGCGCTTGCCCAGACCACGTGCGGTACGCTTGGTTTTACCCAGAACGTTAACAGTCGACACGTTTTCAACTTTTACGTTGAACAGGCCTTCGACAGCTTTCTTGATTTCCAGCTTGGTTGCGTCAGTAGCAACCTTGAATACGAACTGGCCTTTTTTCTCAGCCAGAACGGTAGCCTTCTCGGAAACGTGCGGGCCAAGGAGGACTTTAAATACGCGTTCCTGGTTCATCCCAGCAGCTCCTCGAATTTCTTCACGGCCGAGACAGTGATCAACACTTTCTCGTATGCGATCAGACTGACCGGGTCGGAACCTTGAACGTCACGTACATCGACGTGCGGCAGGTTACGAGCAGCCAGGTACAGGTTCTGATCAACAGCGTCCGAAACGATCAGAACGTCGCTCAGACCCATGCCGTTCAGCTTGTTCAGCAGATCTTTGGTTTTCGGTGCTTCAACAGCGAAGTCCTGAACCACGACCAGACGGTCGCTACGCACCAGCTCAGCGAGGATGGAGCGCAGAGCTGCGCGATACATCTTCTTGTTGAGCTTCTGCGAGTGATCCTGAGGACGAGCTGCGAAGGTTACACCACCGCCACGCCAGATCGGACCACGAGTGGTACCAGCACGAGCACGGCCAGTACCCTTCTGACGCCATGGGCGCTTACCGCCACCAGCCACGTCGGAACGGGTCTTTTGCTGCTTGGTGCCCTGACGGCCGCCGGCCATGTAGGCCACGACTGCTTGGTGTACCAGCGTCTCGTTGAATTCGCCACCGAAAGTCAGTTCGGAAACTTCGATCGCCTGAGCGTCATTTACATTAAGTTGCATGTCAGTTTCCCCTTAACCGCGAGCCTTGACAGCTGGACGTACAACCACGTCGCCGCCAGTAGCGCCAGGAACGGCACCCTTGACCAGCAGCAGGTTGCGCTCAGCGTCTACGCGAACTACTTCCAGGGACTGAACAGTCACGCGCTCGGCGCCCATGTGACCGGACATTTTCTTGCCCTTGAACACACGACCAGGAGTCTGGCACTGGCCGATGGAGCCTGGGACACGGTGCGACACGGAGTTACCGTGGGTGTTGTCCTGGCCACGGAAGTTCCAGCGCTTGATGGTACCGGCAAAGCCTTTACCTTTGGACTGACCAGTAACGTCTACCAGCTGGCCTGCAGTGAAGAGTTCAGCTTTGATCGAGTCGCCAGCCTGGAACTCGCCTTCTTCAAGACGGAACTCCCAGACACCGCGACCAGCGGCAACGTTGGCCTTGGCGAAGTGACCTGCCTGAGCGGCAGTCACACGCGAAGCACGACGCTCGCCGACAGTGACTTGCACTGCACGGTAGCCATCGGTTTCTTCAGTTTTGAACTGGGTGACGCGATTCGGCTCGATCTCAATGACCGTGACCGGAATGGAGACACCTTCTTCGGTGAAAATGCGGGTCATACCGCACTTGCGACCGACTACACCAATAGTCATGTTGTAAACCTCATGAGTGTACGGGGCTTTCACCCGCTATGGCCGCCCATTTCAGAGCGTTACACGACAAGACCGAAGTCTTAGCCGAGGCTGATCTGCACTTCCACACCTGCCGCCAGATCAAGCTTCATCAGCGCGTCAACGGTTTTATCCGTTGGCTGGACGATGTCCAGAACACGCTTATGAGTGCGGATCTCGTACTGGTCACGCGCGTCTTTGTTGACGTGCGGGGAGACCAGAACGGTGAAACGCTCTTTGCGGGTAGGCAGTGGAATTGGACCACGCACTTGTGCACCAGTACGTTTCGCGGTTTCCACGATTTCCTGGGTGGATTGGTCGATCAGGCGATGGTCGAAAGCCTTCAACCTGATTCGGATTTGCTGATTTTGCATTGGATTTCAGACTCCAGGCTGTTCCCAACGGACGCACTACGCCCGCTAAAAGGAGGCGTGATTCTATAGACGCCCCTATTTAGTGTCAACCCAATAAAAAAAACCCCCGCTGAGCGGGGGTTTTTTCAATCGGTCGAGTGATTACTCGATGATTTTGGCCACGACGCCGGCGCCGACGGTACGACCGCCTTCACGGATAGCGAAGCGCAGACCGTCTTCCATTGCGATGGTCTTGATCAGGGTAACAGTCATCTGAATGTTGTCACCTGGCATTACCATTTCAACGCCTTCCGGCAGTTCGCAGTTACCGGTCACGTCAGTGGTACGGAAGTAGAACTGAGGACGGTAGCCTTTGAAGAACGGAGTGTGACGGCCGCCTTCTTCCTTCGACAGAACGTAGACTTCTGCGGTGAACTTGGTGTGCGGCTTGACCGAACCTGGCTTGACCAGAACCTGGCCACGCTCAACGTCGTCACGCTTGGTACCACGCAGCAGAACGCCGCAGTTCTCGCCAGCACGGCCTTCGTCCAGCAGCTTGCGGAACATCTCAACACCGGTGCAGGTGGTGGTGGTGGTGTCACGCAGACCAACGATTTCCAGCGGATCTTGAACGCGGACGATACCACGCTCGATACGGCCGGTAACAACGGTACCACGACCCGAGATCGAGAATACGTCTTCGATCGGCATCAGGAACGGCTGGTCGATCGCACGAACTGGCTCAGGAATGTAGCTGTCCAGAGTCTCTACCAGCTTCTTGACAGCGGTAGTGCCCATTTCGTTGTCGTCTTTGCCTTCCAGCGCCATACGAGCGGAACCGATGATGATCGGAGTGTCGTCGCCTGGGAAGTCGTAGGTGGACAGCAGGTCGCGAACTTCCATCTCGACCAGTTCCAGCAGCTCAGCGTCGTCTACCAGGTCGGCCTTGTTCAGGAAGACCACGATGTACGGAACGCCAACCTGACGGGACAGCAGGATGTGCTCACGGGTTTGTGGCATCGGACCATCGGCGGCCGAGCAAACCAGGATCGCGCCGTCCATCTGGGCAGCACCGGTGATCATGTTCTTCACATAGTCAGCGTGACCTGGGCAGTCAACGTGAGCGTAGTGACGAATGGTCGAGTTGTACTCAACGTGAGCGGTGTTGATGGTGATACCGCGCGCTTTTTCTTCCGGAGCCGAGTCGATCTTGTCGAACTCAACGATTGCCGAACCGAAAACTTCGGAGCAAACGCGAGTCAGAGCTGCGGTCAGAGTGGTCTTACCGTGGTCAACGTGGCCGATGGTGCCAACGTTAACGTGCGGAAGGGAACGATCAAATTTTTCTTTAGCCACGACAGTGAACCTCTTGCCTAAAGGGGATTAGCCTTGTTTTTTAACGAGTGCTTCGACGATGTTCGACGGAGCTTCGGCGTATTTGGAGAATTCCATGGAGTAGCTTGCGCGACCCTGAGACATGGAACGAACGTCGGTCGCGTAACCGAACATCTCTCCGAGCGGTACCTCAGCAGTGATTACCTTGCCGGACACCGAGTCTTCATTACCCTGGATCATCCCACGACGACGGCTCAGGTCACCCATCACGTCACCCAGGTAATCTTCCGGGGTTACAACTTCGACCTTCATGATCGGCTCAAGCACCACGCCACCGCCCTTCTGGGCCAGTTGCTTGGTCGCCATCGAAGCGGCGATCTTGAACGCCATTTCGTTGGAGTCGACGTCGTGATACGAACCATCGAATACCGTGGCCTTCAGGCCAAGCAGCGGATAACCGGCAACAACGCCGTTTTTCATCTGCTCTTCGATACCCTTCTGGATCGGGGCGATGAATTCCTTAGGAATCACACCACCAACGACTTCGTTGGTGAACACCAGACCTTCGGTGATGTTGCCCTTCTCGTCTACGTCCGGCTCCGAGAAACGGATCCAGCAGTGACCGAACTGACCACGACCACCCGACTGACGAACGAACTTACCTTCGATTTCGACGTTGGACTTGGTGATCTTCTCGCGGTACGAAACCTGCGGCTTGCCGACGTTGCACTCGACGTTGAACTCGCGCTTCATGCGGTCAACGAGGATGTCCAGGTGCAGCTCACCCATACCGGAGATGATGGTCTGGCCGGTTTCTTCGTCGGTTTTGACGCGGAACGACGGGTCTTCCTGGGCCAGCTTGCCCAGTGCGATGCCCATCTTCTCCTGGTCAGCCTTGGTCTTCGGCTCTACGGAGAGCGAAATAACCGGCTCAGGGAAGTCCATACGCTCAAGGATGATCGGCTTGTCGGCGTTGCACAGGGTGTCACCGGTGGTGACGTCCTTCATGCCGATCAGAGCAGCGATGTCGCCTGCACGTACTTCCTTGATTTCTTCCCGCTGGTTGGCGTGCATCTGCACCATACGGCCAACGCGCTCTTTCTTGCCCTTGACCGAGTTGATGACGGAGTCACCGGAGGTCAGGAAGCCCGAGTAGACGCGGACGAAGGTCAGAGTACCAACGAATGGGTCAGTAGCGATCTTGAACGCCAAGGCCGAGAACGGCGCGTTGTCGTCAGCAGGACGCTCGTCGTACTGCTCTGGCTGAACCTCATCCTTCGGCACGTCGATCAGATCAGGGTGGATACCCTTGATCGCAGGAATCTCGGTTGGCGCAGGCAGGTAATCAATGACGGCGTCGAGAACCAGGGGAACGCCCTTGTTCTTGAACGAGGAACCGCAGACAGCAGGAACGATCTCGCTCGCCAGGGTACGGGCGCGCAGACCAGCCTTGATGTCTTCGACGGACAGGTCACCTTCTTCAAGGTACTTGTTCATCAGCTCTTCGTTGGCCTCGGCAGCAGCCTCGACCATGTTGCTGCGCCATTCGTTGGCCAGCTCGACCATATCCGCAGGAATTTCTTCTTCGCGGTAGGTAGTGCCTTTGTCGTCGTCGTTCCAGAAGATGGCTTTCATCTTGATCAGGTCGACCTGACCCTGGAAGTCGTCTTCAGCACCGATAGCCAGCTGTACTGGAACCGGAGTGTGACCCAGGCGGTTCTTGATCTGACCTACGACGCGCAGGAAGTTGGCACCGGCACGGTCCATCTTGTTCACGTAGACAACACGTGGAACGCCGTACTTGTTGGCCTGACGCCATACGGTCTCGGACTGCGGCTCAACGCCGGAGGTACCGCAGAACACAACGACCGCGCCGTCGAGTACACGCAGCGAACGCTCTACTTCAATGGTGAAGTCAACGTGGCCAGGGGTATCGATGACGTTTACGCGGTAGTTGTCGTACTGACCACGGGAACCTTTCCAGAAGGTGGTAACGGCAGCGGAGGTAATGGTGATACCGCGCTCCTGCTCCTGCACCATCCAGTCGGTGGTCGCGGCGCCATCATGCACCTCGCCCATCTTGTGGCTCAGACCTGTGTAGAACAGGATCCGCTCGGTAGTGGTGGTCTTACCCGCGTCAACGTGGGCACAGATACCAATGTTACGGTAGCGGTTAATTGCTGTAGTACGAGCCATAAAGCCCTCGCAAAATGATTGATGCTTGAATTAGAAGCGGTAGTGCGAGAACGCTTTGTTGGCTTCAGCCATACGGTGCACGTCTTCACGCTTCTTGACTGCAGCACCCTTGCCTTCGGCAGCATCCAGCAGCTCGCCAGCCAGGCGCAGAGCCATCGACTTCTCGCCGCGCTTGCGGGCGTAGTCTACGAGCCAGCGCATTGCCAGAGCGTTACGACGGGATGGACGAACTTCAACCGGGACCTGGTAAGTGGCACCGCCGACACGACGGGACTTTACTTCGACCAGCGGAGCGATGGCGTCGAGAGCTTTCTCGAAGATTTCCAGGGGGTCGCTGTTCTTGCGTGCTTTGACGGTATCCAGGGCACCGTAAACGATGCGCTCGGCTACGGCCTTCTTGCCGCTTTCCATCACGTGGTTCATGAACTTGGCGAGAATCTGGGATCCGTACTTCGGATCGTCAAGGATCTCACGTTTTGCTGCTACACGACGTCTTGGCATGATAAGCCCTCAAACGGTCTTCAGGTTAGCCCGGGACGTGGGTCTTCGACCCCTGCCCGACCTTACTCTTATCGACTCAAAAAAATGGATGTCTGCAAACGGCCGATTACTTCGGACGCTTGGTACCGTACTTCGAACGACCCTGGTTACGGCCTTTGACGCCCGAAGTATCCAGAGAGCCGCGAACGGTGTGGTAACGAACACCTGGCAAGTCTTTTACACGGCCGCCACGGATCAGGACGACGCTGTGCTCTTGCAGGTTGTGGCCTTCACCGCCGATGTACGAGGAAACCTCGAAACCGTTGGTCAGACGCACACGGCATACTTTACGCAGTGCCGAGTTAGGTTTTTTCGGCGTAGTGGTGTACACACGGGTGCACACGCCACGACGTTGCGGGCAGTTCTGCAGCGCAGGAACGTCGGACTTTTCGACCGAACGCTTACGCGGCTGACGTACCAGCTGGTTGATAGTTGCCATCTACTAGCTCCACTGATTGTCTTGCGACTCTATTGTCTTGCAAGAAAGCCAAAAATTGGCGAGACGGAGCCTCACCAAATTTAAGGGTACAAAAGTCTAAAGAGGATCTTGCACCCAGTCAAGACAAGGCCCCGGCCCTCCCCGCCCGATCATCGGCAACATTTCATGTCGCCGATGACCGTGAGGAGCTTGCCGGGGCCCTGCCCTGTACTTAGTTACCGCTGGAGTTCAGCGCTTCGGTCAGTGCGGCTTCCACCTCACTGGCACTTACGCGCAGCGGTTTGTCGGCATCACGGCGACGCTTACGCTCGCTGTGGTAGGCCAGACCGGTACCGGCCGGGATCAGACGACCCACGACCACGTTCTCTTTCAGGCCGCGCAGGTAATCGCGCTTGCCGGTTACGGCCGCTTCGGTCAGCACGCGGGTGGTTTCCTGGAAGGAAGCCGCGGAGATGAACGACTCGGTCGACAGCGAGGCCTTGGTGATACCCAGCAGTACACGGGTGAACTTCGATACGAACTTGTCATCGGCGGCGAGACGCTCGTTCTCGACCAGCACCTGAGTCAGTTCCATCTGGTCGCCCTTGATGAAGCTGGAATCGCCCGACTCGGAGATCTCGACCTTACGCAGCATCTGACGCAGGATGGTCTCGATGTGCTTGTCGTTGATCTTAACGCCTTGCAGACGGTAAACGTCCTGGATCTCGTTGACGATGTATTTCGCCAGCGCGCTCACACCCAGCAGACGCAGGATGTCGTGCGGATCGCTCGGGCCGTCGGAGATGACTTCGCCGCGGTTTACCTGTTCGCCTTCGAAGACGTTCAGGTGGCGCCACTTCGGAATCAGCTCTTCATACGGATCGCTACCGTCGGTCGGGGTAATGACCAGACGACGCTTGCCTTTGGTCTCCTTGCCGAATGCGATGGTGCCGCTGACTTCAGCCAGAATCGAGGCTTCTTTCGGACGACGCGCTTCGAACAGGTCGGCAACACGTGGCAGACCACCGGTGATGTCACGGGTCTTCGACGTTTCTTGCGGGATACGCGCGATAACGTCACCAACACCGATCTGTGCACCGTCAGCAACACCTACCAAGGCGTTCGCTGGCAGGAAGTACTGTGCAGGTACGTCGGTACCTGGCAGGTACAGATCCTTGCCGTTGGCATCGACCATCTTGATTGCCGGACGGATTTCCTTGCCTGAGGCAGGGCGATCCTTGACGTCCAGTACTTCGATGTTGGTCAGGCCGGTCAGCTCGTCGGTCTGGCGCTTGATGGTGATGTTTTCTTCCATGCCCACGAAGGTCACGGTACCTTTGAGCTCGGTAACGATCGGGTGGGTGTGCGGGTCCCACTTGGCGACGATGGCGCCAGCTTCGACCTTGTCACCTTCCTTGACCGAAATAACCGCACCGTAAGGCAGCTTGTAACGCTCGCGCTCACGACCGAATTCATCGGCAATGGCCAGCTCACCGGAACGCGATACGGCAACCAGGTTGCCATCGGCGCGCTCGACCTGCTTCAGGTTGTGCAGACGGACCATACCGCCGTTCTTCACCTGGACGCTGTCGGCAGCCGAAGTACGGCTTGCAGCACCACCGATGTGGAACGTACGCATGGTCAGCTGGGTACCCGGCTCACCGATCGACTGTGCAGCGATAACGCCGACAGCTTCACCGATGTTCACCTGATGACCGCGGGCCAGATCACGACCGTAGCACTTGGCGCAGATACCGTAGCGGGTTTCGCAGTTGATCGGCGAACGCACGACAACTTCGTCGATGCTGTTCAGCTCGATGAACTCGACCCACTGCTCGTCGACCAGGGTACCGGCAGGAACGATGACGTCCTCGGTGCCTGGCTTGAACACGTCGCGGGCGATGACACGGCCCAGTACACGCTCACCCAACGGCTCTACAACGTCACCGCCTTCAATGTGCGGAGTCATCAGCAGGCCTTGGTCGGTACCGCAATCGATCTCGGTTACAACCAGGTCTTGCGCAACGTCCACCAGACGACGGGTCAGGTAACCGGAGTTCGCAGTCTTCAACGCGGTATCCGCCAGACCTTTACGAGCACCGTGCGTCGAGATGAAGTACTGCAGTACGCTCAGACCTTCACGGAAGTTCGCGGTGATCGGCGTCTCGATGATCGAGCCGTCCGGCTTGGCCATCAGACCACGCATACCGGCCAACTGACGGATCTGTGCTGCGGAACCCCGCGCACCCGAGTCAGCCATCATGTACATCGAGTTGAAGGACTCTTGCTCGACTTCTTTGCCCTCGCGGTCGATGACCTTCTCTTTCGAGAGGTTGGCCATCATCGCCTTGGACACTTCGTCGTTCGCCTTGGACCACAAGTCGATGACCTTGTTGTACTTCTCGCCCTGGGTTACCAGGCCGGAAGCGTACTGGCTCTCGATTTCCTTCACTTCATCAGTGGCGCTGCCAATGATGCGTGCTTTTTCATCAGGGATGACGAAGTCATTCACACCGATGGAAACGCCGGAAATGGTCGAGTAGGCGAAACCGGTGTACATCAACTGGTCGGCGAAGATCACGGTCTCTTTCAGACCAACCACGCGGTAGCACTGGTTGATCAGCTTGGAGATCGCCTTTTTCTTCATCGGCTGGTTGACCACATCGTACGGCAGGCCTGCCGGTACAACCTGGAACAGCAGAGCACGGCCGACAGTGGTGTCGACGATGCGGGTGTTCTTGGTGATGCTGCCATCACGGTCTTTCACGGTCTCGTTGATACGGACCTTGATCTTCGCGTGCAGAGCGGCTTCGCCGGCGCGGAATACGCGGTCGACTTCCTGCAGGTCGGCGAATACGCGACCCTCGCCCTTGGCATTGATGGCTTCACGGGTCATGTAGTACAGACCCAGTACAACGTCCTGCGACGGAACGATGATTGGCTCACCGTTGGCTGGCGACAGAATGTTGTTGGTCGACATCATCAGCGCGCGCGCTTCAAGCTGTGCTTCCAGCGTCAGAGGCACGTGAACGGCCATCTGGTCACCGTCGAAGTCGGCGTTGTACGCAGCACAGACCAGCGGGTGCAGCTGAATGGCCTTGCCTTCGATGAGCACAGGCTCGAACGCCTGGATACCCAGACGGTGAAGGGTCGGTGCACGGTTCAGCAGTACGGGGTGTTCGCGAATCACTTCAGCGAGAACGTCCCATACCTCTGGCAGCTCGCGCTCGACCATCTTCTTGGCAGCCTTGATGGTGGTCGCCAGACCACGCATTTCCAGCTTGCCGAAAATGAACGGCTTAAACAGCTCCAGGGCCATCTTCTTCGGCAGACCGCACTGATGCAGACGCAGGGTCGGGCCTACGGTAATTACCGAACGGCCGGAGTAGTCCACACGCTTGCCGAGCAAGTTCTGACGGAAGCGACCTTGCTTACCTTTGATCATGTCGGCCAGGGACTTCAGCGGACGCTTGTTCGAGCCAGTGATGGCGCGACCGCGACGGCCGTTGTCCAGCAGGGCGTCTACCGCTTCCTGCAGCATGCGCTTTTCGTTGCGCACGATGATGTCCGGCGCCGACAGATCGAGCAGGCGCTTGAGACGGTTGTTACGGTTGATCACCCGACGATACAGGTCGTTCAGGTCGGAGGTCGCGAAGCGGCCGCCATCCAGCGGAACCAATGGGCGCAGGTCCGGCGGCAGTACCGGCAGAACGGTCAGAACCATCCACTCAGGCAGGTTGCCCGAGCCCTGGAAGGCTTCCATCAGCTTCAAGCGCTTGGACAGCTTCTTGATCTTGGTTTCCGAGTTGGTCTGCGGAATCTCTTCGCGCAGGCGACCGATCTCGTGCTCCAGGTCGATAGCGTGCAGCAGCTCGCGGACAGCCTCGGCACCCATGCGGGCGTCGAAATCGTCACCGAACTCTTCCAGCGCTTCGAAGTACTGCTCGTCATTCAGCAGCTGGCCCTTCTCGAGGGTAGTCATGCCTGGGTCGATTACGACGTAGCTCTCAAAATAGAGCACGCGCTCGATGTCACGCAGGGTCATGTCCATCAGCAGGCCGATACGGGACGGCAGCGACTTCAGGAACCAGATGTGGGCGACCGGCGAGGCCAGCTCGATGTGCGCCATGCGCTCACGACGAACCTTGGCAAGGGCAACTTCAACGCCGCACTTCTCGCAGATCACACCGCGGTGCTTGAGGCGCTTGTACTTGCCGCACAGGCACTCGTAGTCCTTCACCGGGCCAAAGATCTTGGCGCAGAAAAGGCCGTCACGCTCAGGCTTGAACGTACGGTAGTTGATGGTTTCCGGCTTCTTAACTTCACCGAACGACCACGAACGGATCATTTCAGGCGACGCCAGACCGATGCGGATGGCGTCGAACTCTTCGACTTGACCCTGGTTTTTCAGCAAATTCAGTAGGTCTTTCAAGGCCTTTCCTCCTGGCGGAGCAGGAAGCGGGCTGTACCAGCCCCGCTCCCCTTCGCGTCACGTGTTATTCGGTTTCCAGATCGATATCGATACCGAGCGAACGGATCTCTTTGATCAACACGTTGAAGGACTCGGGCATGCCCGGCTCCATACGGTGATCGCCATCCACGATGTTCTTGTACATCTTGGTACGGCCGTTCACGTCGTCCGACTTCACTGTGAGCATTTCTTGCAGGGTGTATGCCGCGCCGTATGCTTCCAGCGCCCACACTTCCATCTCCCCGAAACGCTGACCACCGAACTGCGCCTTACCACCCAGCGGCTGCTGGGTAACCAGGCTGTAGGAACCAGTGGAACGCGCGTGCATCTTGTCGTCCACCAAGTGGTTCAGCTTGAGCATGTACATGTAACCCACGGTCACAGGACGCTCGAACTTGTTGCCGGTACGGCCGTCGAACAGCACCATCTGGCCGCTCTCTGGCAGGTCAGCCAGCTTCAGCATGGCCTTGATCTCGCGCTCCTTGGCACCGTCGAAGACCGGAGTAGCCATAGGCACGCCTTTCTTCAGGTTGTGCGCCAGGGCGAGGATCTCTTCGTCGGTGAACTCTTCCAGGTTCTCCTGACGACCACCGATCTCGTTGTAGATCTCGGTGAGGAAGCCACGCAGCTCAGCGGCTTTGCGCTGTTCTTCGATCATGCGGTCGATCTTCTCGCCCAGACCTTTGGCCGCGAGGCCCAGGTGGGTTTCAAGGATCTGACCGACGTTCATACGCGAAGGTACGCCCAGCGGGTTCAGTACGACGTCGACCGGAGTACCGTTGGCGTCGTGCGGCATGTCTTCTACCGGCATGATGACCGAGACCACACCTTTGTTACCGTGACGACCGGCCATCTTGTCACCCGGCTGGATGCGACGGCGGATGGCCAGGTAAACCTTGACGATCTTCAGTACGCCCGGCGCCAGGTCATCGCCCTGCTGCAGCTTGCGCTTCTTGTCTTCGAACTTGTCGTCCAGCAGACGACGGCGATCGACGATGTACTGCTGAGCCTTTTCCAGCTGCTCGTTCAGTGCATCTTCAGCCATGCGCAGTTTGAACCACTGGCCGTGCTCCAGACCGTCCAGCACTTCGTCAGTGATCACGGTGCCTTTCTTCAGGCCCGCACCACCGTCGACCACTTGGCCGTTAAGGGCAGAACGCAAACGCTCGAAGGTTGCACCCTCGACGATACGGAACTCTTCGTTGAGGTCCTTGCGAATCTCGTCCAGCTGCATCTTCTCGATGGCCAGTGCGCGGCTGTCGCGCTCCACGCCATCACGGGTGAAGACCTGAACGTCGATGACGGTACCCTTGGTGCCGGTCGGCACGCGCAGGGAGGTGTCCTTAACGTCGCTGGCCTTCTCACCGAAGATCGCACGCAGCAGTTTCTCTTCCGGCGTCAGCTGGGTTTCGCCTTTTGGCGTGACCTTGCCGACCAGGATGTCGCCAGCGCCGACTTCAGCACCCACGTAGACGATACCGGCTTCGTCCAGCTTGTTCAGTGCAGCTTCACCCACGTTCGGGATATCCGCAGTGATTTCCTCTGGGCCAAGCTTGGTGTCACGCGCCACACAGGTCAGTTCCTGAATGTGGATCGTGGTGAAGCGGTCTTCCTGAACCACACGCTCGGACAGGCAGATGGAGTCTTCGAAGTTGAAGCCGTTCCACGCCATGAACGCGATGCGCATGTTCTGACCCAGCGCCAGTTCACCCATGTCGGTGGACGGGCCGTCGGCCATGATGTCGCCACGCGCAACCTTGTCACCTTTGCTAACCAGCGGACGCTGGTTGATGCAGGTGTTCTGGTTGGAGCGGGTGTACTTGGTCAGGTTGTAGATATCTACACCTGCTTCACCGGTTTCGACTTCGTCGTCGGCTACGCGAACGACGATACGGCTGGCGTCGACGGAGTCGATCACGCCACCGCGGCGAGCAACCACGCAGACACCGGAGTCACGGGCAACGTTGCGCTCCATGCCGGTACCGACCAGCGGCTTGTCGGCACGCAGGGTTGGTACAGCCTGGCGCTGCATGTTCGAACCCATGAGTGCACGGTTGGCGTCGTCGTGCTCGAGGAACGGAATCAGCGAGGCAGCAACGGAAACAACCTGCTTCGGCGATACGTCCATCAGGGTGACGTCTTCCGGCGCCTTGACGGTGAATTCGTTCAGGTGACGAACAGCAACCAGTTCGTCGATCAGTTGCTTCTTGTCGTTCATCGCGGCCGAAGCCTGGGCGATGACGTGATCTGCTTCTTCGATCGCCGACAGGAACACGATGTCGTCGCTGACAACGCCTTCCTTCACCACGCGGTACGGGCTTTCCAGGAAGCCGTACTGGTTGGTGCGGGCATAGGCCGCCAGGGAGTTGATCAGACCGATGTTCGGACCTTCAGGGGTCTCGATCGGGCACACACGGCCGTAGTGGGTCGGGTGTACGTCACGGACTTCAAAGCCTGCGCGTTCACGGGTCAGACCGCCCGGGCCGAGTGCGGAAACACGGCGCTTGTGGGTGATCTCGGAGAGCGGGTTGTTCTGGTCCATGAACTGCGAGAGCTGGCTCGAACCGAAGAACTCCTTCACCGCCGCCGCAACCGGCTTGGCGTTGATCAGGTCTTGCGGCATCAGGCCTTCGCTTTCAGCCATCGACAGACGTTCCTTGACCGCGCGCTCGACGCGCACCAGGCCAACACGGAACTGGTTCTCGGCCATCTCGCCGACGCAACGTACGCGACGGTTACCGAGGTGGTCGATGTCGTCGACGATGCCTTTACCGTTACGGATATCGACCAGGGTCTTGAGAACCTCGACGATGTCTTCCTTGCTCAGCACGCCCGAACCTTCGATCTCGGTACGACCGATACGACGGTTGAACTTCATGCGGCCCACGGCCGACAGGTCGTAACGCTCGGCGCTGAAGAACAGGTTGTTGAACAGGGTTTCGGCAGCGTCCTTGGTTGGCGGCTCGCCCGGGCGCATCATGCGATAGATCTCGACCAGCGCTTCCAGTTGGTTGCTGGTAGTGTCGATCTTCAAGGTGTCCGAGATGAACGGACCGCAGTCGATGTCGTTGGTGTACAGCGTTTCGATGCGTACGACCTGAGCCTTGGCGATCTTGATCAGCAGCTCGGCGGTCAGCTCGGTGTTGCACTCGGCGATGATCTCGCCGGTAGCCGGATGCACGATAGCCTTGGCGGTGGTGCGACCCAGGACGTATTCCATCGGAACGTCCAGCTGGTTCACGCCGGCCTTCTCGAGCTGGTTGACATGGCGCGCGGTAATGCGGCGGCCCTGCTCAACGATGACCTTGCCGGTTTCGTCATGGATATCCATGACCGCAACTTCACCACGCAGACGCTGAGGCACCAGTTCCAGGCTGAGTTTTTCGCCGGAAATATGGAACACGTTGGTGGTGTAGAAGGTGTTCAGAACCTCTTCGGTGCTGTAACCCAGGGCGCGCAGCAGTACCGAGGCCGGAAGTTTGCGGCGACGGTCGATACGGACGAACACGCAGTCTTTCGGATCGAACTCGAAGTCCAACCAGGAGCCGCGGTACGGAATGATGCGAGCGGAGTACAGCAGCTTGCCGGAGCTGTGCGTCTTGCCACGGTCGTGGTCGAAGAACACACCAGGCGAACGGTGCAGCTGGGAAACGATCACACGCTCGGTACCGTTGATAACGAAGGTACCGTTCTCAGTCATCAGGGGGATTTCACCCATGTAGACTTCTTGCTCTTTGATGTCCTTGATCGCTTTGTTCGACGATTCCTTGTCGAAGATGATCAGGCGCACCTTGACCCGCAGTGGGACCGCGAAGGTCACGCCACGCAGGACACATTCCTTCACATCGAAGGCGGGTTCGCCCAGGCGATAGCCTACGTACTCCAGGGCAGCATTGCCGGAGTAGCTGATGATCGGAAATACCGATTTGAAGGCCGCGTGCAGGCCGACGTCGCGGAACTGATCCTTGGATGCTCCCGCTTGCAGGAATTCGCGATACGAATCCAGCTGGATGGCCAGGAGGTAAGGCACATCCATGACGTCCGGCAACTTGCTAAAGTCCTTGCGGATACGTTTTTTCTCAGTGTATGAGTAAGCCATCAGCGTTCCCCAGCTTGGTCACCTGCTTGTTTGGCTTCTCCCGGCGGGAGCAGCCAGAAAATCGTGCAAACCCCTTGGTTTGCGCCACCCACATGGGTGTCTTGCAGCTTGTTATCGGGGCCGACGTGATCGGCCACCAATAACGGAAAAAGGCCGGTGGCATAAGCCACCAGCCATCAGCCTTTGCTCAACGCTCCGGCTGGAGTCGCAAGGTCGAGATTACTTCAGCTCGACTTTAGCGCCTGCTTCTTCCAGCTTCTTCTTAGCGTCTTCAGCGGCTTCTTTCGAAACGCCTTCAGCTACGACCTGAGGAGCGCCGTCGACTTTCTCTTTGGCTTCTTTCAGGCCCAGACCGGTCAGTTCGCGAACGGCTTTGATCACGTTCACTTTCTTGTCGCCGGCTTCAACCAGAACAACGTTGAACTCGGTCTGCTCTTCAACAACGGCAGCAGCAGCAGCTGGGCCAGCAGCGGCAACAGCAGCGGTAACGCCGAAGGTTTCTTCCATAGCTTTGATCAGCTCAACAACTTCCAGAACGGTTTTCTGGCCGATTGCTTCGATGATTTGCTCGTTAGTCAGGGACATGACTTAAATCCTGTATTGGGGTGACAGCCTACGCAGCCATCAAATTAAACATATGATTTTGAAAGAGGTTACGCGGCCTTAGGCAGCAGCAGCTTCTTTCTGGTCGCGAACGGCCGCCAGAGTACGAGCCAGCTTGCTGGTAGCGCCTTGAATGACGCTCATCAGACGTGCGATAGCTTCGTCACGGGTCGGCAAGGTAGCCAGTACATCGATCTGGTTGGCGGCAATGAAATTGCCGTCAAACGCAGCTGCCTTGATCTCGAACTTGTCCTGACCCTTGGCGAACTCTTTGAACAGACGAGCAGCAGCGCCCGGGTGTTCGTTGGAGAATGCAATCAGGGTCGGGCCTTTGAACGCGTCGTTGAGGATCGAATACTCGGTACCTTCAACTGCGCGCTTGAGCAGGGTGTTACGTACGACACGTACGTATACGCCAGCTTCGCGGGCCTCTTTACGGAGTCCGGTCATTGCGCTTACAGTCACACCACGGGCATCGGCCACGACAGCGGACAGAGCGACTTTGGCAGCCTCGTTGACTTCAGCGACGATGGCTTTCTTGTCTTCGAGTTTAATTGCCACGGGTTTACTCCTGGTTTTTACCGTTTCATCTGGCCGAAGCCGGATGTCGTTTTGGTGTCTGATTCGGTAACGAATCGGGAGCACCATCTGCGTAGGCTTGAGGTTTAAGGCTTGCGCCGCCTACGGTCTTGGATAGCCCCCGCCAGGCAGGGACCCCAATTTTGCTGATGGCGCGACGAATCGCGCCATCATTGCCTTACGCGTTCAGCGAGCTCTGATCGATGACCAGACCTGGGCCCATAGTGGTGCTCAGGGTAACGCGCTTGACGTAAATACCTTTCGAAGAAGCTGGCTTGATACGCTTCAGATCAGCGATCAGGGCTTCAACGTTTTCCTTCAGCTTGCCAGCTTCGAAACCGACCTTGCCAACGGAGGTGTGGATAATACCGTTTTTGTCGGTGCGATAGCGAACCTGACCGGCCTTGGCGTTTTTCACAGCCGTGGCAACATCAGGAGTCACAGTACCGACTTTCGGGTTAGGCATCAGGCCGCGAGGACCCAGAACCTGACCCAACTGACCCACAACGCGCATGGCATCTGGCGATGCGATGACGACGTCATAGTTCAGGTCGCCGCCCTTCATTTCGGCAGCCAGATCATCCATACCTACACGGTCAGCGCCGGCAGCCAGAGCGGCCTCAGCAGCTGGACCCTGGGTGAAGACGGCAACGCGCACGGTCTTGCCAGTGCCGTGTGGCAGCACGGTAGCGCTACGAACGACCTGGTCGGATTTACGCGGGTCAACACCGAGGTTAACAGCAACGTCGAAAGATTCGCTGAACTTCACGGTGGACAGTTCGGCCAGCAGCGCAGCTGCGTCTTCGAAGTTGTAAACTTTGCCAGCTTCGACTTTCGAAGCAATAGCCTTTTGGCGCTTGGTCAGCTTAGCCATTACACACCCTCCACGTTCAGGCCCATGCTGCGGGCAGAGCCAGCGATGGTGCGTACAGCAGCGTCCAGGTCAGCAGCGGTCAGATCAGCCTGTTTAGCTTTGGCGATATCTTCCAGCTGAGCACGGGTCACGGTACCGACTTTGACGGTGTTCGGGCGAGCCGAACCACTGGTCAGGCCAGCAGCTTTCTTCAGCAGAACCGAGGCAGGGGTGCTCTTGGTCTCGAAAGTGAAGCTACGGTCACTGTAAACAGTGATGATCACAGGCGTCGGCAGGCCGGCTTCTTGACCCTGAGTACGGGCGTTGAAGGCCTTGCAGAATTCCATGATGTTCACACCGTGTTGGCCCAGTGCTGGACCAACGGGTGGGCTTGGGTTGGCCTGGCCGGCCTTAACTTGCAGCTTGATGTAAGCCTGAATCTTCTTAGCCATGAGCTACTCCAATATCGGGTACGAACGCCAGATGGCTCCCCGGATGACTTGCGTTTTATCCCAGTGACGACAAAACCCCGCAGCACACAGGGCTGCGGGGTATGGGATGCTTCGTCCGCCTAGACCTTTTCGACCTGGCTGAACTCTAGCTCTACCGGAGTAGAGCGACCGAAAATGAGCACCGCCACCTGGAGGCGACTCTTTTCGTAGTTAACCTCTTCGACGTTACCATTGAAGTCAGCGAACGGACCATCAATGACTCGAACCACTTCACCGGGCTCGAACAACGTCTTCGGCTTCGGCTTGTCACTACCGTCGGCTACGCGACGCAGGATAGCTTCAGCTTCTTTATCAGTGATCGGTGCAGGCTTATCAGCAGTACCACCAATGAAGCCCATCACACGAGGGGTATCTTTGACCAAGTGCCAAGTCCCTTCGTTCATCTCCATCTGGACCAGAACATAGCCAGGGAAGAATTTACGCTCACTTTTGCGCTTCTGGCCGTTGCGCATTTCGACGACTTCTTCGGTCGGGACCAGGATCTCGCCGAAACCGTCTTCCATGCCTGCCAGCTTGACGCGCTCTATCAGGGAGCGCATAACATGCTTCTCGTAACCCGAGTAAGCATGCACAACATACCAACGCTTAGCCACGGGACACCTTTAGCCAACGATCAGGGAGACCGCCCAGCCGAGCAGGGAATCAAGCCCCCACAGCAGCAGTGCCATAACCAGCACGACAGCCACGACAATCAGCGTGGTCTGGGTGGTTTCCTGGCGGGTCGGCCACACGACTTTACGGATCTCAGTACGAGCTTCCTTCGCAAGCGCAAAGAACGACTTACCCTTCGCGGTCTGCAGAGCTACAAAGCCCGCAACAGCAGCCAGGGCGAGAAGTGCAAGAACGCGGTACAGGATTGGAGAGGCGGAGTAATACTGATTACCCACTACACCAACAACCACCAAAGCCACTACAGCCAGCCACTTGAACAGATCAAAACGCGATTCTTGGGCTTCAGTTTTGGGAGTCATCGAGGAGGATCCTGTAAGAAGAAAGCCAATCACACTGAGGTGAATGGCAGGTCAGGAGGGAATCGAACCCCCAACCTACGGTTTTGGAGACCGTCGCTCTGCCAATTGAGCTACTGACCTGTAACGCTGTATCAGGCCGGCCATTATACCGGCCTGATCAAGTAAATCAACTACTTATTCGATAATTTTTGCTACGACGCCGGCGCCGACGGTACGACCGCCTTCACGGATAGCGAAGCGCAGACCGTCTTCCATTGCGATGGTCTTGATCAGGGTAACAGTCATCTGAATGTTGTCACCTGGCATTACCATTTCAACGCCTTCCGGCAGTTCGCAGTTACCGGTCACGTCAGTGGTACGGAAGTAGAACTGAGGACGGTAGCCTTTGAAGAACGGCGTGTGACGGCCGCCTTCTTCCTTCGACAGAACGTAGACTTCTGCGGTGAACTTGGTGTGCGGCTTGACCGAACCTGGCTTGACCAGAACCTGACCACGCTCAACGTCGTCACGCTTGGTACCACGCAGCAGAACGCCGCAGTTCTCGCCAGCACGGCCTTCGTCCAGCAGCTTGCGGAACATCTCAACACCGGTGCAGGTGGTGGTGGTGGTGTCACGCAGACCAACGATTTCCAGCGGATCCTGAACGCGGACGATACCACGCTCGATACGGCCGGTAACAACGGTACCACGACCCGAGATCGAGAATACGTCTTCGATCGGCATCAGGAACGGCTGGTCGATCGCACGAACTGGCTCAGGAATGTAGCTGTCCAGAGTCTCTACCAGCTTCTTGACAGCGGTAGTGCCCATTTCGTTGTCGTCTTTGCCTTCCAGCGCCATACGAGCGGAACCGATGATGATCGGAGTGTCGTCGCCTGGGAAGTCGTAGGTGGACAGCAGGTCGCGAACTTCCATCTCGACCAGTTCCAGCAGCTCAGCGTCGTCTACCAGGTCGGCCTTGTTCAGGAAGACCACGATGTACGGAACGCCAACCTGACGGGACAGCAGGATGTGCTCACGGGTTTGTGGCATCGGACCATCGGCGGCCGAGCAAACCAGGATCGCGCCGTCCATCTGGGCAGCACCGGTGATCATGTTCTTCACATAGTCAGCGTGACCTGGGCAGTCAACGTGAGCGTAGTGACGAATGGTCGAGTTGTACTCGACGTGAGCGGTGTTGATGGTGATACCGCGCGCTTTTTCTTCCGGAGCCGAGTCGATCTTGTCGAACTCAACGATTGCCGAACCGAAAACTTCGGAGCAAACGCGAGTCAGAGCTGCGGTCAGAGTGGTCTTACCGTGGTCAACGTGGCCGATAGTGCCGACGTTAACGTGGGGAAGGGAACGATCAAACTTTTCCTTAGCCATCGATACAATCCTCCGCAGAAGAAATAGTCTTACGCTGATAAAACAAAGGCAGATATTTTCATATCTGCCTTGTTTATATGGAGCTCTTGAGCGGACTTGAACCGCTGACCTCACCCTTACCAAGGGTGTGCTCTACCAACTGAGCTACAAGAGCGAAACACTTTGTGCAAAACCCAGCAAACTTGGAGCGGGTAGCGGGAATCGAACCCGCATCATCAGCTTGGAAGGCTGAGGTTCTACCACTAAACTATACCCGCGGAGCTTGCGGCTCTCGCTAAAACTGGTGGAGGGAGAAGGATTCGAACCTTCGAAGCTCTCGCAACGGATTTACAGTCCGTCCCCTTTGACCGCTCGGGAATCCCTCCAGATGTGGCCGGCATTCTATTTGTCTGCCGTCCTAGTGTCAAGCTTTTTTTCAAATTTCTTCAATCAAATCTGAAACTTAGCTGCTTTGACACTGCTTCCAGCTCTACCACCTCAGTGGTGTTCCCTGTGAAGCGGGCGCCATTCTATCAAGCTATTCGCCAGTTGCAATACCCTGGCAGAAAATAATTTTATGTTTTAAGTCTTTGAAATCGTTGGAAAGAGTGGCAAGGACCATTTGATCCAGTAAACGCTCGCTTTCCGGGGAAATCTTGAGCCAGAGACCATCGGCGCCGGGCAACTGCCCAGACACCGGTACTGCGTTGATATCCAGGCTCAGCAAGCGCTGGCGCAATGCGTCGATTTGATCGCGCTCCGTCAGCCCCCCTACCACCAAGCATTCATCACGGCGACGAGCAGGCGCGTTCACACCCGCTTCACGCAATAGACGGATCTCCTGCTGATTACCTTTGTATAACGAGAGCGGGGCGACATCCTTGGCTTTCAGCGGGGCTTCCTGTTGGTGCCAGACGTAATAGAAGACGTTGAGCACCAGCAACAGCAGAAACAACCAACGCATAAGCACCTCAGTTCAAAGGGCAGGCCATTGCCAGGCCAACGAATACCAAGTCGGGAACCACGCGCGCCTGGGGTGCAGCTTCACGTACCAACGGCGCATCCCCCCCCGTGAGGAATACTGTAAAGGCTTCTCCCCACAGCGAGCGTGCTTGCTCCAGCTGCGTGCGCGCAAAACCTTGCAGCATCAACACGCAACCCCGTTCGACCGCCTCAACAGTCGAACGTCCAGGAGCAAGACTGGTCAATGCACGCTCAGCAGATGCGTCGTCGTAGCGGATCCGGCGAGTGTGCGTGCGCAGTTGGCTGCGCATCAGCGGCATACCCGGGCAGATGTATCCCCCCAGGTGCTCGCCATCAGCACCAATGAAGTCGGCCTTGGCAGCTGTACCCAGGTCGATCACCAGGCAAGCCCCCTTGGCCAGGTGGAAAGCACCCAACGCCGCCAGCCAGCGATCCATGCCCAGGCGCTGGAAGTCTTCATATCCATTGCGCACCCCAGCCATCTCACGGGCCGGTTCCGCTACCCGCGGCACCACAGAAAACGCCTGATTGATCAGCCCACAGAGCGCCGCCGTTTCTTCCTCACTACGCACACTGACAATACGGCAGCCTGACAGGCGAAGCGAAGTCAAAGTACCGACCTGGGCCACTAGCGCCTGATCGGAATCCACAATGCCGCCACCCACGATAGTGGCGTCAACAGCATGGATGACTCGCCATTTGATGAAGCTGTTACCGCAATCGAGCTCAAGAATCATCATGCAACCTCAAACTGAGCTCACCACCACTGAAGCTCTTCTCCAC
This sequence comes from Pseudomonas sp. WHRI 8519, assembly GCF_040224055.2. Lineage (NCBI taxonomy): Bacteria > Pseudomonadati > Pseudomonadota > Gammaproteobacteria > Pseudomonadales > Pseudomonadaceae > Pseudomonas > Pseudomonas sp. WHRI 8519. The sequence goes on from NZ_CP167996.1 coordinate 5,569,222, forward strand.
ACCATCGACCTCCAGGCGCAAGCCGCCCTGCCCGTCCACCCCGAGCACTACCCCGTTGATCTGGGTACTGCCGGCAACAAGGGACACGTTACGCCCCTGCCATAGATGTGCTTGTTCCCATTCTTCCTGGAATGCGGCAAAACCATAGCGTCGGTGTCGCGCCAACTCATGCTGCAATTGCTGGCTGAGCATTGCCACCAGGCGATTCCGATCAATCGGAGCGCCAACCTCACGCCGTATGGAGGTCCACTGCTGATCGACTTGCACATTTGACTGCATGTTCACGTTGACGCCAATGCCAAGAACAACGTGACAGACGTCTGCCGGATCACCGACCAACTCAAGCAGGATGCCCGCGATTTTCTGCCCACGCACCAGTACGTCATTAGGCCACTTGAGCCCGACTTCCTTTACACCCAAGCCTTCCAAGGTCCGCATTACCGCCAAGCCGACCACCAGACTCAGCCCCTCGAGCTGGCGCATGCCGCCCTCGACCCGCAACACCAGACTGTAATAAAGGTTTTCTGCGAATGGGCTGACCCACTGACGACCACGACGGCCACGGCCAGCACTCTGACGCTCGGCAAGCACCAGAAATGGAGCAGCCTGCCCCTGACCTGCAAGCCGCAGGCCTTCAGCATTGGTAGAGTCGATGGTTTCGTGGATGAACATTGGCCATTGCTCAGCATCAGCGAATTCGGCAATAGCCTTCGCTTCGAGCAACGCCAGGGGCGCCGCTAGCTGATAGCCACGCCCACGAACCTTGTGAATTGTGAGATTTAGCTCACTCTCCAGATGCTGCAGCTGCTTCCAAACGGCGCTGCGACTCACCCCGAGGGCTGCCCCCAAGGCTTCTCCGGAATGGAACCGGCCATCCTTGAGGAGATTCAACAACTTCAGCATGCCAGTCTCGACTTGGAATAAGGCTGGCATGATAGCTATGGGTAGTGGGCTTGCATAGGAAAAGGGCCCCACGTCACCACCCAAATCCCGTGTATCGAGCCAGAAAAGACAAAACCCCTACCTGCTCGCGCAGATAGGGGTTTTGCGAAATGAATCTTGACGATGACCTACTCTCACATGGGGAAACCCCACACTACCATCGGCGATGCATCGTTTCACTACTGAGTTCGGGATGGGATCAGGTGGTTCCAATGCTCTATGGTCGTCAAGAAATTCTGTAGCCAGAATGCCCAGATGGACAGCCCAGCGAATCCGGATATGCGATATGTGTGGTTCGTTGCGAACTTTCGGTTCGTATCATCTTCACCACCGCAATCTGCAGCAGCAAATTGCTTGGGTGTTATATGGTCAAGCCTCACGGGCAATTAGTATTGGTTAGCTCAACGCCTCACAGCGCTTACACACCCAACCTATCAACGTCGTAGTCTTCGACGGCCCTTTAGGGGATTCAAGATCCCAGTGAGATCTCATCTTGAGGCAAGTTTCCCGCTTAGATGCTTTCAGCGGTTATCTCTTCCGAACATAGCTACCCGGCAATGCCACTGGCGTGACAACCGGAACACCAGAGGTTCGTCCACTCCGGTCCTCTCGTACTAGGAGCAGCCCCTCTCAAATCTCAAACGTCCACGGCAGATAGGGACCGAACTGTCTCACGACGTTCTAAACCCAGCTCGCGTACCACTTTAAATGGCGAACAGCCATACCCTTGGGACCGGCTTCAGCCCCAGGATGTGATGAGCCGACATCGAGGTGCCAAACACCGCCGTCGATATGAACTCTTGGGCGGTATCAGCCTGTTATCCCCGGAGTACCTTTTATCCGTTGAGCGATGGCCCTTCCATACAGAACCACCGGATCACTAAGACCTACTTTCGTACCTGCTCGACGTGTTTGTCTCGCAGTCAAGCGCGCTTTTGCCTTTATACTCTACGACCGATTTCCGACCGGTCTGAGCGCACCTTCGTACTCCTCCGTTACTCTTTGGGAGGAGACCGCCCCAGTCAAACTACCCACCATACACTGTCCTCGATCCGGATAACGGACCTGAGTTAGAACCTCAAAGTTGCCAGGGTGGTATTTCAAGGATGGCTCCATGAGAACTGGCGTCCCCACTTCAAAGCCTCCCACCTATCCTACACAAGCAAATTCAAAGTCCAGTGCAAAGCTATAGTAAAGGTTCACGGGGTCTTTCCGTCTAGCCGCGGATACACTGCATCTTCACAGCGATTTCAATTTCACTGAGTCTCGGGTGGAGACAGCGCCGCCATCGTTACGCCATTCGTGCAGGTCGGAACTTACCCGACAAGGAATTTCGCTACCTTAGGACCGTTATAGTTACGGCCGCCGTTTACCGGGGCTTCGATCAAGAGCTTCGCTTGCGCTAACCCCATCAATTAACCTTCCGGCACCGGGCAGGCGTCACACCCTATACGTCCACTTTCGTGTTTGCAGAGTGCTGTGTTTTTAATAAACAGTCGCAGCGGCCTGGTATCTTCGACCGGCATGAGCTTACGGAGCAAGTCCTTCACCCTCACCGGCGCACCTTCTCCCGAAGTTACGGTGCCATTTTGCCTAGTTCCTTCACCCGAGTTCTCTCAAGCGCCTTGGTATTCTCTACCTAACCACCTGTGTCGGTTTGGGGTACGGTTCCCAGTTATCTGAAGCTTAGGAGCTTTTCTTGGAAGCATGGCATCAACCACTTCGTCGCCTAAAGGCAACTCGTCATCAGCTCTCGGCCTTGAGATCCCGGATTTGCCTAAGATCTCAGCCTACCACCTTAAACTTGGACAACCAACGCCAAGCTGGCCTAGCCTTCTCCGTCCCTCCATCGCAATAACTGGAAGTACAGGAATATTAACCTGTTTTCCATCGACTACGCTTTTCAGCCTCGCCTTAGGGACCGACTAACCCTGCGTCGATTAACGTTGCGCAGGAAACCTTGGTCTTTCGGCGTGCGAGTTTTTCACTCGCATTGTCGTTACTCATGTCAGCATTCGCACTTCTGATACCTCCAGCAAGCTTCTCAACTCACCTTCACAGGCTTACAGAACGCTCCTCTACCGCATCACCAAAGGTGATACCCGTAGCTTCGGTGCATGGTTTGAGCCCCGTTACATCTTCCGCGCAGGCCGACTCGACTAGTGAGCTATTACGCTTTCTTTAAAGGGTGGCTGCTTCTAAGCCAACCTCCTAGCTGTCTAAGCCTTCCCACATCGTTTCCCACTTAACCATGACTTTGGGACCTTAGCTGACGGTCTGGGTTGTTTCCCTTTTCACGACGGACGTTAGCACCCGCCGTGTGTCTCCCATGCTCGGCACTTGTAGGTATTCGGAGTTTGCATCGGTTTGGTAAGTCGGGATGACCCCCTAGCCGAAACAGTGCTCTACCCCCTACAGTGATACATGAGGCGCTACCTAAATAGCTTTCGAGGAGAACCAGCTATCTCCGAGCTTGATTAGCCTTTCACTCCGATCCACAGGTCATCCGCTAACTTTTCAACGGTAGTCGGTTCGGTCCTCCAGTCAGTGTTACCTAACCTTCAACCTGCCCATGGATAGATCGCCCGGTTTCGGGTCTATACCCAGCGACTAAACGCCCTATTAAGACTCGCTTTCGCTACGCCTCCCCTATTCGGTTAAGCTCGCCACTGAATATAAGTCGCTGACCCATTATACAAAAGGTACGCAGTCACCTAACAAAGTAGGCTCCCACTGCTTGTACGCATACGGTTTCAGGTTCTATTTCACTCCCCTCTCCGGGGTTCTTTTCGCCTTTCCCTCACGGTACTGGTTCACTATCGGTCAGTCAGTAGTATTTAGCCTTGGAGGATGGTCCCCCCATGTTCAGACAAAGTTTCTCGTGCTCCGTCCTACTCGATTTCATTGATAAGAGATTTTCGTGTACGGGGCTATCACCCACTATGGCCGCACTTTCCAGAGCGTTCCACTAATCTCAAACCAACTTAAGGGCTGGTCCCCGTTCGCTCGCCACTACTAAGGGAATCTCGGTTGATTTCTTTTCCTCAGGGTACTTAGATGTTTCAGTTCCCCTGGTTCGCCTCTTGCACCTATGTATTCAGTACAAGATACTCAGCTTATGCTGAGTGGGTTCCCCCATTCAGAGATCTCTGGATCACAGTCTGTTTGCCGACTCCCCAAAGCTTATCGCAGGCTACCACGTCTTTCATCGCCTCTGACTGCCAAGGCATCCACCGTATGCGCTTCTTCACTTGACCATATAACCCCAAGCAATCTGGTTATACTGTGAAGACGACATTCGCCGAAAATTCGCATGTTGCTCTTTCGAGCAGAACTCACAAATTTTACCTTAGCCTGATCCACCAGCAGTGAAACTGGTGTTCAGTCTATTTCTATCACATATCCGAATTTTTAAAGAACGATCTGACAAAAGCCAGAAATCAACATTCATCACCGAATGTTCATTTCTAAGTTCTGAAAGCTGTACAACCTGAAAGAGTGGTGGAGCCAAGCGGGATCGAACCGCTGACCTCCTGCGTGCAAGGCAGGCGCTCTCCCAGCTGAGCTATGGCCCCGTATTTTCTAGGCCGCACCAAGTAATTGGTAGGTCTGGGCAGATTTGAACTGCCGACCTCACCCTTATCAGGGGTGCGCTCTAACCAACTGAGCTACAGACCTATAACAGGGTCGCGTTACAGCATCGTCTTTATACAAAGAATCAAGCAATTCGTGTGGGAGCTCATCAGCAGGCTGATGTCGTCGATTAAGGAGGTGATCCAGCCGCAGGTTCCCCTACGGCTACCTTGTTACGACTTCACCCCAGTCATGAATCACACCGTGGTAACCGTCCTCCCGAAGGTTAGACTAGCTACTTCTGGTGCAACCCACTCCCATGGTGTGACGGGCGGTGTGTACAAGGCCCGGGAACGTATTCACCGCGACATTCTGATTCGCGATTACTAGCGATTCCGACTTCACGCAGTCGAGTTGCAGACTGCGATCCGGACTACGATCGGTTTTGTGAGATTAGCTCCACCTCGCGGCTTGGCAACCCTCTGTACCGACCATTGTAGCACGTGTGTAGCCCAGGCCGTAAGGGCCATGATGACTTGACGTCATCCCCACCTTCCTCCGGTTTGTCACCGGCAGTCTCCTTAGAGTGCCCACCATAACGTGCTGGTAACTAAGGACAAGGGTTGCGCTCGTTACGGGACTTAACCCAACATCTCACGACACGAGCTGACGACAGCCATGCAGCACCTGTGTCAGAGTTCCCGAAGGCACCAATCCATCTCTGGAAAGTTCTCTGCATGTCAAGGCCTGGTAAGGTTCTTCGCGTTGCTTCGAATTAAACCACATGCTCCACCGCTTGTGCGGGCCCCCGTCAATTCATTTGAGTTTTAACCTTGCGGCCGTACTCCCCAGGCGGTCAACTTAATGCGTTAGCTGCGCCACTAAAATCTCAAGGATTCCAACGGCTAGTTGACATCGTTTACGGCGTGGACTACCAGGGTATCTAATCCTGTTTGCTCCCCACGCTTTCGCACCTCAGTGTCAGTATCAGTCCAGGTGGTCGCCTTCGCCACTGGTGTTCCTTCCTATATCTACGCATTTCACCGCTACACAGGAAATTCCACCACCCTCTACCGTACTCTAGCTTGCCAGTTTTGGATGCAGTTCCCAGGTTGAGCCCGGGGCTTTCACATCCAACTTAACAAACCACCTACGCGCGCTTTACGCCCAGTAATTCCGATTAACGCTTGCACCCTCTGTATTACCGCGGCTGCTGGCACAGAGTTAGCCGGTGCTTATTCTGTCGGTAACGTCAAAACACTAACGTATTAGGTTAATGCCCTTCCTCCCAACTTAAAGTGCTTTACAATCCGAAGACCTTCTTCACACACGCGGCATGGCTGGATCAGGCTTTCGCCCATTGTCCAATATTCCCCACTGCTGCCTCCCGTAGGAGTCTGGACCGTGTCTCAGTTCCAGTGTGACTGATCATCCTCTCAGACCAGTTACGGATCGTCGCCTTGGTGAGCCATTACCCCACCAACTAGCTAATCCGACCTAGGCTCATCTGATAGCGCAAGGCCCGAAGGTCCCCTGCTTTCTCCCGTAGGACGTATGCGGTATTAGCGTTCCTTTCGAAACGTTGTCCCCCACTACCAGGCAGATTCCTAGGCATTACTCACCCGTCCGCCGCTGAATCAAGGAGCAAGCTCCCGTCATCCGCTCGACTTGCATGTGTTAGGCCTGCCGCCAGCGTTCAATCTGAGCCATGATCAAACTCTTCAGTTCAATACTGCTTGGGTTTTTAAGAAACCCTAAACTTGGCTCAGCAATCTCAAATGACTATGTGATTTCTCGCATGGTCACTTGTGATGCTGATAATCTTTTTGACTATCAGTCCATACTCACAAGCACCCACACGAATTGCTTGATTCGATTTGTTAAAGAGCGTTTGGTTAAGAGCTTTTCGCCTCAACCGAGGCGCGCATTCTACGCTTTCCTCAGAGCCTGTCAAGCGTTTATTTTGAAGTTTTTTGCGAGAAACTCGTTTAGCTTCAAACACTTGGCTCGCTTCGATCTCTCGTAGCGGGAGGCGAATAATACAGCGTTTAAAAGCGCTGTCAACCACCATTTCAACCGCTATCGATCAGATGACCGAAGCACCTCCAGCACTACCTGGATTAAGCAACTCATTGAATTTCAAGGAGTTTCTCGTTCCGACTACGCTGGAAGTGGGGCGCATTATAAGGGGATTCGAGAACGCGTCAAGGCTTAATTCCAATAAACTTCACAATCGCTGCAAAACAAAGCGGGGAGGCCTGCCGGCCTCCCCGCTTCTATATATAGCTACACCACCAGGCACTCACTCCGCCTTGAGCGTAACCCGGGCAAACGCCTTCTTGCCCGCCTGGCACACATGAGTGGCACCAATCGCAAACATGAAGTCACGCCCAACCACCGCACCATCGACCTTGACCGCACCGCCATTGAGCAGATCGCGCGCCATCGCCGAGTTTTTCACCAGGCCTGCACGGTTCAATACAGCAGCGATCGGCAGGTCTTCAGCAGCTGCCACCTCGATCTCGGGCAGATCTTCCGGCAACTCACCCTCTTTCATGCGATTACCCGCCGCGCGGTGGGCGTTGGCAGCCGCCTCTTCACCATGGAAACGCGCAACAATTTCTTCCGCCAGCTTGATTTTGATGTCGCGCGGGTTCGCACCATTGGCGACATCGGCACGCAACTGCTCGATCTCTTCCATGGAGCGGAAGCTCAGCAACTCGAAGTAACGCCACATCAGCGTGTCCGGGATCGACACCAGCTTGCTGTACATCACCCCAGGGGCTTCCTGGATACCGACGTAATTGCCCAGCGACTTGGACATTTTCTTCACGCCGTCCAGCCCTTCGAGCAGCGGCATGGTCACGATGCACTGCGCTTCCTGGCCGTAAGCGCGCTGCAACTCGCGCCCCATCAGCAAGTTGAATTTCTGGTCGGTACCACCGAGCTCCACGTCAGCCTTGAGGGCTACCGAGTCATACCCCTGCACCAGCGGGTAGAGGAATTCATGAATGGCAATCGGCTGGTTGGTGGTGTAGCGCTTGTCGAAGTCGTCGCGCTCAAGCATACGCGCCACCGTGTACTGCGACGCCAGGCGAATGAAATCAGCCGGTGTCAGCTTGTCCATCCAGGTGGAGTTGAACGCGACCTCGGTCTTGGCCGGGTCGAGAATCTTGAACACCTGCTGCTTGTAGGTCTCGGCGTTATCCAGCACCTGCTCACGCGTCAGCGGCGGGCGAGTCGCACTTTTGCCGCTGGGATCACCGATCATTCCGGTGAAGTCACCGATCAGGAAGATGACCTGATGACCCAGCTCCTGGAACTGGCGCAGCTTGTTGATCAGCACGGTGTGCCCCAGGTGCAGGTCAGGCGCGGTCGGGTCGAAACCTGCCTTGATACGCAGAGGCTGGCCGCGCTTGAGCTTCTCCACCAGTTCCGACTCGACCAACACTTCTTCCGCACCGCGCTTGATAAGCGCCAGCTGCTCTTCAACCGACTTCATAGACAGACCCGCAAGGCTCAGATTCAAGGGGAGCCAACCATACAAGATCGGCCATCAAATACAAGTTTCGCAACGGAATGTGACCTGACCGCAGCCTCGCGGCGTCTACGCGCCCTTGCGTGAAAATGGATTTGGTTATATTTTATACAGTTATTTCATCTTCATCATGTCATTCATCTTTTCCATATTCACTTTTCTTCAAAAAGTCACCTTACCTATGACCGACGAAACGCCTAAAGCGCCCCCGCTTTATCCGAAAACGCACCTGCTGGCCGCCAGCGGCATCGCCGCCCTGCTCAGCCTGGCTCTGCTGGTATTTCCGTCCAGCGAAGTCGAAGCCAAAAAGACCACCCTCAGCCTCGAGCTGGAAAGCCCGGCGGAGCAACTCAAGGATGAGTCTGCCGCCGCGCCACTGGTGCAGACCCAAGCCGATCAAGGTTCACCGTTCGCGCAAATCGAAGGTGCCGATGGCAAAACCGAGCAAGCTACGCAAGAGCTTCCGGCCCTGGAGCAAAAACCAGAAGCCACAACGCCTGGGCATCGTGAAGTCACCGTGGCACGTGGCGATACACTGTCCACGCTGTTCGAAAAAGTCGGCCTGCCAGCCAATGCTGTGCACGATCTGTTGGCCAGCAGCAAGCAGGCCAAGCAGTTCAGCCAACTCAAGCATGGCCAGGTATTGCAGTTCGAGCTCGACAAGGACGGCCAACTGGCCAGCCTGCAAAGCAAGGTCAGCACCCTCGAAACCATCCGCCTGACGAAGACCGCCAAGGGTTATACCTTCGACCGCGAAATCAGCAAGCCATTGGTACGTACCGCGTACGCCCACGGCGTGATCAAAAGTTCGTTGTCGGCCTCGGCCCAGCGTGCCGGGTTGTCCCACAGCCTGACCATGGACATGGCCAAGGTACTGGGCTACGACATCGACTTCGCCCAGGACATCCGCCAGGGTGACGAATTCGACGTGGTCTATGAGCAGAAGGTCATGGATGGCAAGGTGGTTGGTACAGGCAACATCCTGTCCGCCCGCTTCACCAACCGTGGCAAGACCTACACGGCGGTGCGCTACACCAACAAGCAGGGCAACACCAGCTACTACACTGCCGACGGCAACAGCCTGCGCAAGGCGTTCATCCGCACCCCCGTGGACTTTGCGCGTATCAGCTCGCGGTTTTCCGCAGGCCGCAAGCACCCGATCCTGAACAAGATCCGTGCACACAAGGGTGTCGACTATGCCGCGCCACGCGGCACACCGATCAAAGCAGCCGGTGACGGCCGCATCGAGCTGGCCGGCCGCCGCGGTGGGTACGGCAACACAGTCATCATCGCCCACGGCAACAGGTACAAGACCCTGTACGGGCACATGCAGGGCTTTGCCAAAGGCATCAAGACCGGCAGCAGCGTGAAGCAGGGGCAGATCATCGGTTATATCGGCACCACCGGCCTGTCCACGGGCCCGCACCTGCACTATGAGTTCCAGGTCAATGGCGTCCACGTCGACCCACTGAGCCAGAAGGTACCGATGGCCGACCCGATCGCCAAGGCCGAACGCCAGCGGTTCCTGCAGCAAAGCAAGCCACTGATCGCGCGCATGGATCAGGAAAAGGCCACCATGCTCGCAGCGAACAAGCGCTGATCCATGGCGCTCTACCTGGGAGTAATGTCTGGCACCAGCCTCGACGGCCTGGACATTGCCCTGATCGAACAAGGCGAGCGGCTGGAGCTGCTCGCCACCCATTACCTGCCGATGCCCGCCGAGCTGCGTCAGCAACTGCTTGCCCTTTGCGCCAGCGGCCCTGACGAAATCGCACGTGCAGCATTGGCGGAAAACCACTGGGCCAGCCTGGCCGCAGAAGGCATACAGCAGTTGCTGAAAAAGCAGGAGCTGCAGCCTGCCGCCATCCGCGCCATCGGCAGCCATGGCCAGACCATTCGCCACGAGCCTGCCCGGGGGTTTACCGTGCAGATCGGCAACCCGGCATTGCTCGCCGAGCTCACCGGGATCGCAGTGGTAGCCGATTTCCGCCGGCGCGATGTGGCGGCTGGCGGCCAAGGCGCGCCTCTGGTGCCTGCGTTTCATGAAACCCTGTTCGCCCATCTTGGCCAGCGGCTGGCAGTGCTCAACGTGGGCGGCTTCAGCAACCTCAGCCTGATCGAGCACGACAAGCCGGTCCACGGCTTCGACTGTGGCCCCGGCAATGTCCTGCTGGATGCCTGGATCGAGCGTAAACGCGGCCAGGCTTATGACGCCGACGGCGCCTGGGCGGCCAGTGGCGTGGCCCAGACCGATTTGCTGAACGCGTTGCTGAGTGATCCATTCTTCGTCGGCAGCGGCCCGAAGAGTACAGGCCGCGAAGTGTTCAACCTGGCCTGGCTGGATGGCCATCTCGCTCGTATGCCGCAGTATCGCGACGAGGATGTCCAGGCCACATTGCTTGAACTGACGGCGCGAACCATCACGGAGTCCTTGCGTAATGCACAGCAAGGCACAGAAGCACTGCTTGTATGTGGAGGCGGTGCACGCAACGGTGCATTGATGGCTCGCCTTGACGCGCAGCTACCCGATACCCGGGTCACCAGCACCCAGGCATATGGCGTGGACCCAGACTGGGTCGAGGGTATGGCATTTGCCTGGCTGGCTCATTGCTGCCTGGAAGGCATCGCTGCCAACCGGCCCAGCGTTACGGCAGCGAAGGGGCTCCGGGTGCTGGGCGCGATCTACCCAGCCTGACCTTGCAACCGCCAACGAAAACGCCGCGCGAATGCGCGGCGTTTTTTGTACTACCGGGCTTCAGATCGAGAAGGAAGATCCACAGCCACAGGTGGTAGCGGCATTCGGGTTCTTGATCACGAAGCGCGAACCCTCAAGACCTTCCTGGTAATCCACCTCCGCGCCCGCCAGATACTGGAAGCTCATGGGATCTACCACCAGGGATACACCTTCGCGCTCGACGATGGTGTCATCTTCGGCCACATCTTCATCGAAGGTGAAGCCATACTGGAAACCCGAGCAGCCGCCACCGGTCACGAAAACCCGCAGTTTCAGACGATCATTGCCTTCCTCGCAAACCAGAGTCTTCACCTTTTGCGCGGCGCCGTGAGTGAATTCCAAAGCCGTGGGGGTGAAGGTTTCGACGCTCATGTTGATTCTCCCGGCGCAGTAGCCGCCATAAAACTCGATGACGCGCATTATCCGCTTCTCCGAGAAAATCGGTCAACAATTCGTAAGCCGCAAGTGACAAGCTACAAGCTGAACGCAGTACGCTCACTTGCAGCTTGTACATTGCCGGCGGTGTCAGGGCAGCAGGCCGGCATGGGACAGGCCCATGCGCTCGTCCAGGCCAAACAGGATGTTCAGGTTCTGCACCGCCTGGCCTGACGCGCCCTTGACCAGGTTGTCGATAACCGACAGCACGACCACAAGGTCACCACCTTGCGGGCGATGAACGGCAATACGGCATACGTTGGCACCGCGAACGCTACGGGTTTCAGGGTGGCTGCCCGCTGGCATCACGTCGACGAACGGCTCGTCTGCGTAGCGCTTCTCGAACAGTGCCTGCAGGTCGACCGACTTATCGGCAACCGTCGCGTACAAGGTCGAGTGAATGCCGCGGATCATCGGGGTCAGATGCGGCACGAAGGTAAGACCGATATCCGTGCCCGCAGCCAGGCGCAGGCCTTGGCTGATTTCCGGCAGGTGACGGTGGCCCTTGACCGCGTAGGCCTTCATGCTCTCGCCAGCCTCACAGAACAGCGACCCCACGGCGGCACCACGGCCGGCGCCACTGACACCCGACTTGCAATCGGCGATCAGGCGCGACGGGTCGGCCAGGCCCGCTTCGAGCAGTGGCAGGAAGCCCAACTGGGTAGCGGTCGGGTAGCAGCCGGGCACGGCGATCAGGCGCGCCTGGCGAATTTTCTCACGGTTGACTTCAGGCAGGCCGTAAACCGCATCCTTGAGCAACTCCGGCGCGCCGTGCGGCTGACCGTACCATTTCGCCCACTCGGCAGCGTCCTGCAGGCGGAAGTCGGCGGACAGGTCAATGACCTTGGTTCCGGCAGCCAGCAACTCGCCGGCCAGGGCGTGCGCGACACCGTGCGGGGTGGCGAAGAAGACCACGTCGCAGGCTGACAGGGCCTTGCTGTCCGGCACACTGAAAGCCAGGCCGTCATAGTGGCCGCGCAGGTTCGGATACATGTCGGCGACCGCTACGCCCGCCTCGGAACGCGAAGTGATGACCGCCACTTCGGCCTGTGGATGCTGTGCCAGCAGACGCAACAGTTCGACGCCGGTGTAACCCGTGCCGCCGACGATACCGACCTTGATCATAACGCTTGCCCCTTATCAACGAGCCGTCTGGAAAGCGCACGATGATAGGGGCGCAAGGCGCCTGTAACAACTCTTCGGGTGACCCTTCGGGCGCTTGGCCTCTACTATCTGACGACCGTGAATACCTGAAGGAACTCTCTCCATGCTTTACCTATGGATAAAAGCGCTGCACATCGTCAGCGTGGTCTGCTGGTTCGCCGGCCTGTTCTATCTGCCCCGGCTGTTCGTCTACCACGCCCAAAGCCAGGACAGCATCAGCCGGGACCGCTTCGTTACCATGGAGCGCAAGCTGTACCGCGGCATAATGAACCCGGCGATGATTGCCACCTACGTGTTCGGCGCCTGGATGCTCTATCTCACCCCGGGCTGGCTGAGCCAAGGCTGGCTGCACGCCAAATTGACCCTGGTAATTCTGCTCACCGGCTACCATCACATGTGCGGCGCCCAGCGCAAACGCTTTGCCAACGGCGCCAACACCCGCAGCCACGGTTACTACCGCTGGTTCAACGAAGTACCCGTGCTGTTCCTGCTGGGCATCGTGATCCTTGTGGTGGTCAAACCGTTCTGACGTTGAACGCACTGTTCAGGAGCCTCGCCCATGCCCTTGCCTGCTTCGCTCGAACAACGCCTGCGCTTGCCCGTGGTGGCGGCGCCGATGTTCCTGATCTCCAATCCCCAGCTGGTCCTGGCCTGCTGCGGCAATGGCGTGGTCGGCAGCTTTCCGGCCTTGAACCAGCGCGACAGTGCCGGCTTCAAAGGCTGGCTCGAGGAGATCGAAGCGGGCCTTGGGCAGCTGCAAACGCCAGCCCCTTATGCGGTGAATCTGATCGTCCACCCATCCAACCCGCGTCTGCAGGCTGACCTTGCCCTGTGTGTCGAGCATCAGGTGCCTATAGTCATCACCAGTCTTGGCGCGGTGAAGGAAGTCGTGGATGCCGTGCACGGCTATGGCGGCCTGGTGTTCCATGATGTGACCACCCGGCGTCACGCTGAAAAAGCTGCACAGGCCGGCGTCGATGGCCTGATCGCGGTGGCGGCAGGTGCAGGCGGGCATGCGGGCACCTGGAGCCCGTTCGCCCTTGTGGCCGAAATTCGCCAGTTTTTCGACAAGACACTGCTATTGGCCGGCTGCATCAACCACGGCCATGAAATACTTGCCGCCCAGTTGCTTGGCGCGGACCTGGCCTACATGGGTACTCGCTTCATCGCCACCCGGGAGAGCCAAGCCCAAGAGGCCTATAAACAGATGCTGCTCGGCGCGCATGCAGCGGACATCGTCCATACCCCAGCGGTGTCCGGCATACCAGCCAGCTTTTTGCGTCAGAGCCTTGAACAGGCCGGGTACGACATGGCCGCACTGAAGGCCGGCCAGGAGCAGGGCAAACTCAAGCCAATCGATGATGAAGCCAAGGCCTGGAAGACAGTATGGTCTGCCGGGCAAGGCGTCGGAGATATCCATGACCTGCCCGACGCCGCAGCACTGATCGAACGCCTGCACGGTGAATACAAAGCAGCCCTGGAGCGCAGCCAGGCGTTACGCGCCAAGGCCTAGCAGCAAAAGGCAACACCTGGCCCGGCCACGCTGTACACTAGGCGCCCTCTCTAGCCCTCAGGAGCCTTGCATGACCCGTTACGCCATGATCACTGGTGCTTCCAGCGGCCTGGGCTTGGCCCTGGCGGAAGCGCTGGCGCGGCGCGGGCGCAATCTGATCCTGGTGGCACGCAACCGCGAAACCCTTGAACCGGTTGCCATAGAGCTGACCCAGCGCTTCGGCGTCGAAGTACTGCTACGCGCCTGCGACCTCAGCCAGCCACTGCGCCTGTCCGGTTTCGTACTCGAACTGGAAGAGGGCGAGCGGCGCATCGACCTGTTGGTCAACTGCGCCGGCCAGCGTACCTATGGCCCGTTTCTCGCCCACGAATGGGCAGACGAGCAAGACCTGCTGGAGGTGAACATTCTCGCCATGAGCCGCCTGTGCCACGCCATCGGCAACCTCATGGCAGTACAGGGTGGTGGGCAGATCCTCAACGTCGCCGGCCTGGCCGCCATAGCGCCGGGCCCCTGGATGGCTACCTATGCCGCCAGCAAGGCCTATGTGATGCATTTCACCGAAGCCCTGCGCGAAGAGCTCAAGCCCACAGGCATCAAGGTTTCGGTCCTTTGCCCCGGGCCTGTGCGCTCTTCGCGCCGGCCTATTCCCAGGCTAGAAGGCAGCAGCCGCTGCCTCAGCCCCGAAGAAGTAGCGCTGTACACCGTGCGCGCACTGGCGAAGAACCGGGCGCTGATCATGCCGGTTCGCCGCAACCGCTGGCTGGCATTCGCCCCACGCCTGTTGCCCCGCTGGTTGTCGCGCAAGCTTGCGGGCTTCATCCACCGCCGTTACTGCCCGGTCGGAATGGAATAGCCCACTGGGCGAGCGGCGCCTGGCTAAGTACACTCGGCCAGGACCCTCACCATGGAGCAAGTGCTGTGGACGATTTATTCATCAAGATCATCAACCGGGAAATCCCGGCGAAGATCATCTACGAGGACGACCAGGTTCTGGCCTTCCACGACATCGCGCCCCAGGCGCCGGTGCATTTTCTGGTCATCCCGAAAAAACACATCCGTACGCTCAATGATCTGACCGAAGAGGACAAGGGCCTGGCCGGCCACATCCTGTTCACCGCCCAGCGCCTGGCCAAGGAACTGGGTTGCGAGGATGGCTTCCGCGTGGTCATGAACTGCAACGAGCAAGGTGGCCAGACCGTCTACCACATCCACATGCATGTGCTCGGCCAGCGCCAGATGCACTGGCCACCGGGCTGACCCAAGGCAAGCCCACCCCGGGCGATTGAGGTAAACTGTCGGGCATCACTTCAGCGGAGGTGCCCGATGGCTACCGAACGTCACTACTCGCCGCTCGACCGCTTGTTGCTGCAGGCCGATACCGCCATGCGCACCTTGCTGCCCTTCAGCGGCCAACCCTCCCGGCCGTCCCCGGCCATTGTCCAGCCGGACGTCGAACTCGACGAAAGCCAGACTCGCCACATTGCCGGGCTCATGCGCATCAACCATACCGGAGAGGTCTGCGCCCAGGCGCTGTACCAAGGCCAGGCCCTGACCGCCAAATTGCCTCAGGTGCGCAAGGCGATGGAGCATGCGGCAGAGGAAGAAATCGACCACCTGGCCTGGTGCGAACAGCGCATCCGTCAGCTGGGCAGCCACCCCAGCGTGCTCAATCCGTTGTTCTACGGCATGTCGTTCGGCATCGGCGCGCTCGCCGGCATGGTCAGCGACAAGGTCAGCCTGGGCTTCGTCGCCGCCACCGAGCATCAGGTGTGCAAACACCTCGACGAACACCTGGAGCAGATCCCCCATGAGGACGAAAAGTCCCGTGCCATTCTCGAGCAGATGCGCGTCGACGAAGAGCAGCACGCCGATTCGGCCCTTGAAGCAGGTGGCTATCGCTTCCCCGCGCCGGTACGCTTCGGCATGAGCATGCTGGCCAAGGTCATGACCAAGAGCACTTACCGCATCTAAGGGCACGCCAATGACGGACCGTATCGACGCCAAGGACCTGGCGCGCGCCGTACAAGCAGGCATTCTCCAGCCGGGCCAGGACAAGGCTCTGCTGGACTTCCTGCACCAGCAGCCGGTAGTTCGTGGCAGCTTCCAGCTGGCGCACGTCGCCTTCTACTTCGGCGCCCTACTGATCATGGGGGCGATGGGCTGGCTGCTGACCGAAGCCTGGATGCGAATCGGTGATTGGGCGCTGCTGGCCATCGGCATCCTTTACATCGGCCTTCTCACCCTGTTCGCCCTCAACCTGCAAAAACGTCAGCAACCTATCGCCTCTGGCGTGTTGGCGGCGGTCGCGGTAAGCATCGTGCCCTTGGCAGTCTTTGCCATCGAACGCCTGGCCGGCTGGTGGCCATTGGATGATCGGCAAACGGACTATCACCAGTACTACACCTATGTGCAGGGCGGCTGGCTGATGATGGAGGCGGCCACGGTAGTCGCCGGTTTGCTGATGCTGCGCCTGATCCCCTACCCGTTTATCGTCATGCCGATTGCCGTTGCCTTGTGGTTCATGTCGATGGACCTTAGCGAGTGGGTGTTCGGCTCACCGTTCAGCTGGGAACAGCGGCGCACGGTTTCGCTGTGGTTCGGGCTTGGGCTGCTGCTGGTGTTTCTGGTGGTCGACGGGCGCACGCGTGAGGATTACGCCCACTGGGGTTACCTGGCCGGGCTGGCAGCGTTCTGGGGTGGGCTAACGCTGGTCGAAAGCGACAGCGAGCTGGGTAAGGCATTGTACTGCTTGATCAACCTGGGGCTGATGGCCATGGCGGTGCTGCTGCGCCGGCCAGTGTTCATGGTCTTCGGGGCCCTGGGGGTGGTTGCTTACCTGGGTTATCTGTCGTACGAGGTGTTTGCCGATTCGCTGCTGTTCCCTGTGGTGCTGACCTTGATCGGGCTCGGGGTCATCGCCCTGGGGCTGGGTTACCAAAAGCGCCGGGAGCACCTCAGCCAGTCATTGAGGCGTTGCGTGCCCCGTTGGCTGGTGGTGGCTCTCCCAGCGTTGCGCAATTGATGGCCGTCGGGGCTGCCTTGCGGCCCTGAAGTCTTACCCCAGCTCAACGATCTCGTAACCGTGGGTGATTTCCACACCCGCCCGCTCCAGCATGATCGACGCCGAGCAATATTTCTCCGCCGACAGCTCCACCGCACGCTTGACCTGAGCCTCTTTCAGCCCACGCCCTTTGACCACGAAGTTCATGTGTATCTTGGTAAACACCTTCGGATCTTCGCTGGCGCGCTCGGCTTCAAGGAAGGCTTCGCAGCTTTCCACCGCTTGGCGCGATTTCTTCAGGATGCTCACTACATCGAAGCTGCTGCAGCCACCCAGGCCGAGCAGGAGCATTTCCATCGGGCGCACGCCCAGGTTGCGGCCCCCTGCCTCGGGCGGGCCGTCCATCACCACCACATGGCCGCTCCCCGATTCGCCAAGGAACATCGCTTCACCGGCCCATTGGATGCGTGCCTTCATCTGTCCGTACTCCTGGATCTAGCAAAAAGGGTGTCAGCTTAAGCCTTGTGTGGCTGTCGGAAAAGCTCCACAGGTTCGCCATTTGTGCCGAAACATCTTGCAGTGTCTGATAAGCTGGCGCCAATTGACTGACGCGTCATGTCAGCCAACTCCCCACCAGAGCCCATGGGTCGTATCGAACAGGATTTCGTGATGGTTGCCTCAGCCCTACCCGCCAAGATCAAGAACATCGACAAGCTGCTGATGCACTGCCAGCGCCGCCGCTACACCGCCAAGAGCAATATCATCTGTGCTGGTGACCGAGCCGAAACGCTGTCGTTCATCATCAAAGGCTCAGTCACTATCCTCATTGAGGATGACGAAGGCCACGAGATGATCATCGCCTACCTCAACAGTGGCGATTTCTTCGGCGAACTGGGTTTGTTCGAACCCGCCGGCAGCGATCAGCAGCGCAGCGCCTGGGTGCGCGCCAAGACAGAGTGCGAAGTAGCCGAGATCAGTTACGACAAGTTTCGCGACCTGGCCCGCCAGGACCCGGAGATTCTCTACTCCCTCGGCAGCCAGATGGCCCAGCGCCTGCGTAACACCACACGCAAGGTCGGCGACCTGGCCTTCTTCGATGTTACCGGCCGGGTCGCCCGCTGCCTGCTGGATCTGTGCAAACAGCCAGATGCCATGACCCACCCGGACGGCATGCAAATCAAGATCACCCGCCAGGAAATTGGCCGTATCGTCGGCTGCTCACGGGAAATGGTCGGCCGCGTGCTCAAGGACCTCGAGGAACGCAGCCTGGTCCAGGTCAAGGGCAAGACCATGGTGGTTTACGGTACGCGTTAATCCTTGGGTAACGCTGCAAGTACTTCCCTGTACGCCTGCGAAAGGCGCTCGTACCACGGCACAGCGGGCGCCACTTCGTGCAGGGCTATATGGCTGTCGACCCGGCAGCGCTGCTCGAGCTCGCAACATTCATTGAACAGATTGACCGCCGCGACCATGGACTCGCGCTCGTTATCCAGCAACAACGCACCATGCACCAGCACCACGGGCCGTTTTCCACCCAGCCCCTGGCGCCAACGTTGGGCAGTACCCACCAGCTTGCGGCCATTGAGGTTGACGTTGTAGCGGCCATCGCAGAAGGCCCCGTCGATCTCGCCTACCGAAGCCACACCACCCCACTCGCGCAGCACGTCGCACAACGGCAGGCAGAGCCGTTCATAGGCGTTCTCGATACGGCCATGGTCGCCTTCGCTGCGGGGAGCTACGTACACCAGCGCCACATTCACCGTCGAATGCGACTGAGGCACCGGTTCACCGCCGGTTTCACGCAGCAGCACTGGCCAGCCCGCGATCGCCAATTCCGAGCAGGCTGCCTCGAAGTTGTCCAGGCGGCTCATGCGCCGAGGCATGACCAGCGCATGATCCGTCGGGCGCCAGAACAGCACACCACTCTCGGCTTCGCCACGACAGACTGCAGCCAAAAGATCTTGCTCGGCGCGCAGGCCCTGCTCGACGGTAAGGGCCAGGGGTTGATCGGTCATTGATCCACCTTAGATAAAGCCGGCGATTGCCGGCTTCAACGTTGCTTAGTCCAGATGCTGAACAGTCTTCTTCACTTGTTCAGGGAAGAACAACCGCTGCAATTCCAGCCCCGGCTGCTCGGCCCGCATGAACGCCTCGCCCACCAGGAACGAATAAACGTCATTGATTTCCATGAGCTCGACATCAGCACGGTTGAGGATGCCACTCTCGGTGATGGCCAGGCGATCGCGGGGGATGCGTGGCAGCAGGTCGAGAGTGGTTTCCAGGCTGACGTCAAAGGTATGCAGATTGCGGTTGTTGACACCCACCAGCGGGGTATCAAGGGTGTTCAACGCGCGCTCCAACTCATCACCGTCGTGTACTTCGACCAGCACATCGAGGCCGACGTCCTTGGCGGTAGTAGCCAGCTCGGCCATCCTGACGTCATCGAGCGCCGACACGATCAACAGTACGCAGTCTGCACCCAAGGCGCGTGCTTCGATGATCTGATAAGGGTCGACCATGAAATCCTTGCGGATCACCGGCAGCGAAACGGCGGCGCGAGCCTGCTGCAGGTACTCATCGGCCCCTTGGAAGTAGTCCACGTCGGTCAGCACCGACAGGCAAGTCGCCCCGCCCTTTTCGTAGCTGACGGCAATTTCCGACGGGACGAAGTTCTCGCGGATCACACCCTTGCTCGGCGAGGCCTTCTTGATTTCGGCGATCACCGCTGGCTGCTTGCGCTTGGCCTGCTCGATCAGGGCATTGGCAAACCCGCGCGGGGCATCCGCCTCCTTGGCCAGGCGCTCCATTTCGGCGAGGCTGACGCGCGCGCTGCGCTCTGCCACTTCCTGGAACTTGCGGGCAATGATCCTTTCCAGCACCGTCGGGACACTCATGCTTCGTTCTCCACCTTGAATACCGCTGTAAAGGCACCCAGCTCCTGCAGCTTTTCCCACGCTAGCCCTGTGTGCAGCACATCGTGCGCCAGATCCACACCCGCCTTCAGGCTCATGGCGTGGTCAGCGGCGTACAACGCAGCGCCCGCGTTGAGCACTATCATCTCGGCAGCCTTCTGGCCGTTCTCGGTCTTGCGCCGGCCCAGTGCATCACGGATCAACTCCAGCGATGCCTGTGGATTCTCGACTGCCAGGCCATGCAGGCTCTGGCTCTTCATGCCAAGGTCTTCAGGCTCGACCCAGTACTCGCTGATCTGGTCGTTCTTCAGTTCGGCGACAAAGGTAGGCGCGGCCAGGCTGAACTCGTCCAGGCCATCCTTGGAATGCACGACCAGCACATGCTTGCTGCCCAGGCGTTGCAGCACTTCAGCCAGCGGGCGGCACAAGGCCTGGCTGAACACGCCGACCACCTGGTGTTTCACCCCAGCCGGATTCGTAAGCGGGCCGAGCATGTTGAACAGGGTACGCAGGCCCAGGTCGCGGCGCGGGCCTGCGGCATGTTTCATGGCTGTGTGATGGCTCTGCGCGAACATGAAGCCAATGCCGAGGCTGTCAATGCAACGCCCCACTTGGGTAGGCGTGAGGTTCAGGTAGATGCCCGCAGCTTCCAGCAGGTCCGCACTGCCGCTCTTGCCGGAAACCGCGCGGTTACCATGTTTGGCCACAGTGCAACCCGCCGCCGCCAGGACGAACGCGGAAGCGGTGGAAACGTTGAAGATGTTGGCGCCATCACCGCCCGTGCCGACGATATCGACCACGCCATCAAGGCTTTTAAGCTCGACCTTGTCAGCCAGCTCACGCATGACCGAAACCGCGCCAACGATCTCGTCGATGCTTTCGCTCTTCATGCGCATGCCCATCAGGAAGGCACCGATCTGCGCCTCGCTGCACTGGCCGGTCATGATCTGGCGCATCACATCGCGCATTTCTTCGGTAGAGAGGTCCAGGTGGCCGACAATACGGCTCAACGCGCTCTTGATATCCATGCTCGGTCCTTAGCGGCGGCCGCCGGTCTGCTTGAGGAAGTTGGCGAACAGCTCGTGGCCCTGCTCGGTCAGGATGGACTCGGGGTGGAACTGCACCCCTTCTATATTCAGTGTCTTGTGGCGCAGGCCCATGATCTCGTCGACCGAACCGTCGTCATGTGCGGTCCAGGCTGTCACCTCCAGGCACTCTGGCAGGGTCTCGCGCTTGACCACCAGGGAATGGTAGCGGGTCACGGTGAGCGGGTTGTTGAGGCCGGCGAACACGCCCAGGTCGCGGTGATACACCGGGCTGGTCTTGCCGTGCATCACCTGGCGGGCACGCACGACATCGCCGCCAAACGCCTGGCCGATCGATTGGTGGCCCAGGCAAACCCCAAGGATCGGCAGCTTGCCGGCGAAATGCAGGATGGCCTCGATGGACACACCGGCTTCGCTCGGCGTGCAAGGGCCGGGGGAGACCACGATCCGTTCAGGGTTGAGGGCTTCGATCTCGGCAACGGTGATTTCGTCGTTGCGGAAGACGTTGACCTCGGCACCCAACTCGCCAAGGTACTGCACGACGTTGTAAGTGAATGAGTCGTAATTGTCGATCATCAGTAACATCAGGCTAAACCTCTAGAATCTACTGACTTTAAAAGTCGAACCTTCCTACACCATAAACAGACACGGCGTTGCCACTAAGGGCGCTCGGACACGGACAGGAAGGCAAACGGGGGCGGGCCGGGCAGGCCGGCAAGAGATAAAGTCAGGCGCGCCAACGCCAACGGGCGTGGGCCTTGATAACGCGCATCAAGAGTTTGCTGACGATCAACACGGGATAGGTCTCGCTCATACTTGCAGGCACAGTAGCCTACCGGGGCGGCGGGCGCAATATGCCCGTAAATACGGGAAACGAATGGACTTGGAAGGCATGCCCCGCGATTTGCTATGGTCGATCGGGCTGTACTCATAAAAACAATGAAAAGGATGTTCACACATGCGAAAAACACCCTTGCTACGTTTTACCCTGGCTACCTTGGCGCTCGCCTGCAGCCAAGCTTTCGCTGCGCCCTCGCCTTACTCGACAATGATCGTCTTCGGGGACAGCCTCAGCGACGCCGGGCAATTCCCTGACCTGACCGGCGGCACTGCCGGCATGCGCTTTACCAACCGTGATGCGAATGGCAACTTTGCACCTGTCTCGCCCATGATCCTCGGCGCCCGCCTGGGTGTGAATGCCGATGAGTTGAACCCGTCCACATCACTCGGGATACGCCC
Organism: Pseudomonas sp. WHRI 8519; assembly: GCF_040224055.2. Taxonomy (NCBI): domain Bacteria; kingdom Pseudomonadati; phylum Pseudomonadota; class Gammaproteobacteria; order Pseudomonadales; family Pseudomonadaceae; genus Pseudomonas; species Pseudomonas sp. WHRI 8519. The sequence continues at coordinate 5,591,319 of NZ_CP167996.1, forward strand.
CGACGGCAACAACTGGGCCGTTGGTGGCTACACCACGCAGCAGATCCTGGATTCGGTCACCGACACTTCCCAGACAATCATTCCGCCTGGTCAAGACTTTGCCGGCCTGGTCCTACGCGAGAAGGCCGGTTACCTGGCCAATGGCTTGCGCGCCGACCCCAACGCCCTCTACTACCTGACCGGGGGCGGCAACGACTTCCTGCAGGGCCTGGTGAGCAGCCCTGCCGACGCGGCCGCCGCGGGGTCGCGCCTGGCCGCCAGCGCCCAGGCCCTGCAACAAGGCGGCGCCCGCTACATCATGGTCTGGCTGCTACCCGACCTCGGGCTAACGCCGAACTTCAGCGGCACGCCGCAGCAAGGCGCGCTGTCGCAACTTTCCAGCGTGTTCAACCAGTCACTGGTCAGCCAACTGGGCCAGATAGATGCCGAAATCATTCCACTGAACATTCCCGTACTGCTGAACGAAGCACTGGCCAGCCCGACGCAGTTCGGGCTGGCCAGCGGGCAGAACCTGGTCGGTACCTGCTACAGCGGCAACAGTTGTGTGGAAAACCCGCTGTACGGCATCAACGGCACCACCCCTGACCCCACCAAGCTCCTGTTCAACGACTCGGTGCACCCAACCATCGCAGGCCAGCAACTGATTGCCGACTACGGCTACTCGATCCTCTCCGCACCCTGGGAGCTGACACTGCTACCGGAAATGGCCCACGCCAGCCTGCGCGCGCATCAGGACGAACTGCGTAATCAATGGCAGACACCCTGGCAAGCGGCAGGCCAATGGCAGGCCTTTGTTGCCACGGGTGCGCAAGACCTGGACTTCGACAGCGCGCGCAGTTCTGCCAACGGGGACGGGCGCGGCTACAACCTCACGTTGGGCGGCAGCTATCGGCTCAACGACGCTTGGCGCTTGGGGCTTGCCGGCGGTATCTACCGCCAGAAACTGGAGGCAGGCGAACAAGACTCGGACTACAAGCTCGACAGCTACCTGGCCAGTGCCTTCGCCCAGTTTCGTCAGGACCGCTGGTGGGCGGACGCAGCGCTGAGCGCCGGGCACCTGGATTACCGGGACCTCAAGCGAACCTTCGCCTTGGGCGTGAATGACCGAAGCGAAAAAGGTGATACCGACGGCGAAGCCTGGGCTGTGACCGGCCGGCTGGGATACAACCTGGCAGCCGATAGCAGCCAATGGCAGTTGGCCCCTTTCATCAGCGCCGACTATGCACGGGTGAAGGTGGACGGTTATGACGAGAAGAGCGGACGCTCGACGGCCCTGGGCTTCGATGACCAGGAACGCACGTCACGTCGTTTGGGCGTTGGGTTGCTCGGCAGCGTGCAGGTACTGGCCAACACCAGGCTTTTTGCCGAGGTGGCGCAGGAGCATGAGTTCGAAGATGACCAGCAGGACGTGACCCTGCACCTGACCACACTGCCAGCCAATGACTTCACGCTGACCGGGTACACCCCGCAGAGCGACCTGACCCGCGCCAGCCTCGGGCTGACCCATGAGCTGGTGGCGGGGGTACACCTGCGCGGGAACTACAACTGGCGCAAGAGCGATGAGTTGACCCAGCAAGGAATAAGCCTGGGCCTCAGCGTCGACTTTTAACCCATTGGGGCCGCTATGCGGCCCCACGCCTGAGCGTTACTCGGCAGGACACTGCTCAGCCAATGCTACTGCACGGAACATCGCCCGGCGCTTGTTGATGGTTTCTTCCCACTCCAGCGCCGGCACCGAGTCGGCGACGATGCCCCCACCTGCCTGCACATGCAGCTCGCCGTCCTTGATCACCGCCGTACGAATGGCAATGGCGGTATCCATGTTGCCGTTCCAGGCAAAGTAGCCCACCGCACCACCGTAGACGCCCCGTTTGACCGGCTCCAGTTCGTCGATGATCTCCATCGCGCGAATCTTCGGTGCACCCGACAATGTACCCGCCGGCAGAATCGCCCGCAGGGCATCCATGGCGGTCAAGCCCTCGGCCAGCTGGCCGGTGACGTTGGACACGATATGCATCACGTTGGAGTAGCGTTCGATCACCATCTTTTCGGTCAGGCGCACGCTACCGGTGGAAGACACACGGCCCACATCGTTGCGGCCAAGGTCGATGAGCATCAGGTGCTCGGCGATTTCCTTGTCGTCCGACAGCAGGTCATCTTCCAGTGCTCGGTCGGCCTCCTCGTTGGCCCCCCGTGGGCGAGTACCGGCAATCGGTCGCACGGTGACCAGGTTGTCTTCAACCCGCACCAGCACTTCCGGCGAACTGCCGACCACGTGGAAGTCCCCGAAGTTGAAGAAGTACATGTACGGCGTCGGGTTGAAGCAGCGCAGCGCACGGTACAAATCGATGGGCGCTGCCTTGAAGTCGATCGACATGCGCTGGGACGGCACCACTTGCATGCAGTCACCGGCCAGGATGTACTCCTTCACAGTGTCCACAGCGCGCTCGTAATCCTCCTGGGTAAAAGAGGAGCGGAACGCCGGCTCTGCCGCCATGGGGCCGCTCAGGTCCAGGCCGCGTCGCGGCGTGATCGGTTCACGCAGCTTGGCCAGCAGGCCTTGCAGGCGCGCCTGGCCTTGCTCGAAAGCCTGCTCTTCGGACGGGTCGACCAGTACGATCGCATGCATCTTGCCGGCCAGGTTGTCGAACACCACCACGGCATCCGAAACCATCAGCAGGATGTCCGGCACGCCCAGCGGGTCAGGATTGGGGCAAGCGCCCAGGCGCTTTTCCACATAGCGTACGCAGTCATAGCCGAAGTAGCCGACCAGGCCACCGTTGAAACGCGGCAGGCCGGCAATGTCAGCGACCTTGTAGCGGTCCTTGAACGTTTCGACGAATGCCAGCGGGTCTTCGACATCATGGCTTTCGACCTGCACGCCATCGTGCAGGATGCTCACGTGATAGCCATGCACACGCATCACCGTGCGCGACGGCAGGCCGATCATCGAATACCGCCCCCACTTCTCTCCACCCTGCACCGACTCGAGCAGGTACGAGTTGGCCTGGTCTGCCAGCTTCAGGTAGATGGAAAGCGGGGTATCGAAGTCGGCCAGGGTTTCACAGGCCAAGGGAATGCGGTTGTAGCCAGCAGCGGCCAGGCGCAGGAATTCTTCGCGGGTCATGAGTAGCCTCGGAGCAACAATGAGAGTCGGGCAAGCGGACGGGCCGGCTAAGGCCGGCGGGCAGAAGTCAGGCGCGCCAACGCCAACGGGCCAGGGCCTTGATGACTTTCATCCAGAATTTGCCGGTAACCACCACGGAGGGCTCTCTGTCTTGTGAGGCTTGAAGGTCCGCCAACGTTATCCCAGTGTCGGTGACTACGCAACCAGGCAGCAGCAGGCGCAGATCGCCCAAGACCAGGCTGGGCGCTTCTTCATCGATCGGCCGGCCGTGGTTGTAGCCATAGCTGAGCCCAACGCACTGCACGCCGGCAGCCTTGGCCGCCAGCACATCACTGCGCGAGTCCCCCACAAACAGCGCCTGGCCAGGCTCGACGCCGGCCATTTTCATGACGAACAGCAACGCAGCAGGGTCGGGCTTCTTCTGTGGCAGGGTATCGCCGCCGATGATCCAGCGGAAATAACGGCCGATCTTCATCTGGTCGAGCAAGGGTGCGACGAAGCGTTCCGGCTTGTTGGTGATCAGCGCCATCTCCACACCCTGCTTGCGCAGCCAGCGCAGGGTTTCGCGCACACCAGGGTAGACGACCGTCAGATCATGGCTTTCGGCGTACGCCTCCATGAACAGTGCAAGGCCACGCTCGGCCAGCTCATCGTCTACCGTGGCGTGGTCCAGGCCGCCGGCAAGGGCGCGGCGCACCAGCACGGGTGCGCCGTTGCCTACCCAGTGCCGCACGGCGTCGAGGCCGGCGGCCGGGCGGCCAAGTTCGAGCAGCATGCGGTCAACGGCTGCGGCCAGGTCGGGGACTGAATCGATCAGGGTACCGTCCAGATCGAACATCACCAGCCTGGGCAGCGTCCCGGGGAACAGCTGCTCGAAGCCGCTCATGGCCGGGCCTGAGCCAGTTCGGCGCGCATCTTGGCGATCACTTCCTGATAATCCGGCGCGTTGAAGATCGCCGAGCCGGCAACGAAGGTATCAGCGCCTGCGGCAGCGATCTCGCGGATATTGTTGACGTTGACCCCACCGTCGATTTCCAGGCGGATATCACGGCCACTGGCGTCGATCAGCGCCCGTGCTTCACGCAGCTTGTCCAAGGTGCCGGGGATGAACTTCTGCCCGCCAAAGCCTGGGTTGACGCTCATCAGCAGCACCATGTCGACCTTGTCCATCACGTATTTCAGCGCGTCCAGGCTGGTTGCCGGGTTGAACACCAGGCCGGCCTTGCAGCCACCGTCACGGATCAGCTGCAGCGAGCGGTCGATGTGCTGCGAGGCTTCCGGGTGGAAGGTGATGTAGGTGGCACCTGCTTCGATGAAGTCACCGATGATGCGGTCTACCGGGCTGACCATCAGATGCACATCGATCGGCGCGGTCACACCGTATTTGCGCAAGGCAGTGCAGACCATCGGGCCGATGGTCAGGTTGGGTACGTAGTGGTTATCCATCACGTCGAAGTGGACGATGTCGGCACCAGCGGCCAGCACCTTGTCGACGTCCTCGCCCAGGCGGGCGAAATCGGCGGAGAGAATGGAGGGGGCAATAGCGTAGGGCTGCATGGCGCACCTGTTGGCAGAATCTAGGTGGCGCGCATTGTAACTCAGGGAACCGGATAGGGGCTGATTGGCATCAATGCGTGGCGACGGGTGTCGCCGTCTCGCCGCTACCGGCCCTTAGCGGGCTTGCCTGTGAAGGGCCGGTACCGGCGACATGGCTCAGGCGGGCTGCTGAGTCCTCAGCTTTTCACTGCGCCCGCGCAGCCACTCCAGGGTCAGCAACAGCACCACCGAAAAACCGATCAGCAAGGTTGCCGCCGCTGCAATCGTCGGGCTCAGGTTCTCGCGAATGCCGCTGAACATCTGCCGCGGCAGGGTGGCCTGCTCTGGCCCGGCGAGGAAAAGCGTCACCACCACCTCATCGAAAGAGGTAGCGAAGGCGAACAGCGCTCCCGAGATGACCCCGGGGGCGATCAGCGGCAAGGTGACCCTGCGAAACGCAACCACCGGTGAGGCCCCCAGGCTGGCAGCCGCACGCACCAGGTTGTAATTGAAGCCTTGCAAGGTCGCCGACACGGTGATGATGACGAACGGCACACCCAGCACCGCGTGCACCAGGATCAGCGAAATGAAGCTGTTACCCATCCCCAGCGGGGCAAAGAACAGGTAGCTGGCTACACCAATGATCACCACCGGCACCACCATCGGCGAAATCACCAGCGCCATGACCAGTGACTTGCCCGGAAAATCGGCGCGGGTAAGCCCGATCGCTGCCAGCGTGCCGAACACCATGGCCAGCAGCGTGGCCGCCGGGGCGACGATGACGCTGTTGCGCAGGGCGCGCATCCACTCGGCCGAAGCGAAGAAGTCGTGGTACCACTGCAGAGAGAAGCCTTGCAGTGGATACACCAGGAAGCTGCCACTGTTGAACGACAGCGGCACGATCACCAGTACCGGCAACACCAGAAACAGCAATATCAGGCCGCAAAGGATACGCAGGCTGTAGAACCACACCCGCTCCACGGGCGACATGTATGGGCTAAGCATCACTAGGCTCCTCAGCTCAGGCGCAGGCGGCTGGCACCGACCAGCCAGCTATAGATCAGGTACAGCAGCACGGTCGCCAGCAGCAACAGCCCACCCAGCGCGGTGGCCATGCCCCAGTTGATGCTGGTGTTGGTATAGAAAGCCACGAAGTAGCTGACCATCTGGTCGTTCGGGCTGCCGAGCAGCGCCGGGGTGATGTAGTAGCCGATGGCCAGGATGAACACCAACAGGCAACCGGCGCCCACGCCCGCGTAGGTCTGCGGGAAGTACACCCGCCAGAAGCTGGCGAACGGGTGGCAACCCAGGGAGATCGCTGCACGCATGTAGCTTGGCGATATGCCCTTCATCACGCTGTACAGCGGCAGGATCATGAACGGCAGAAGGATGTGAACCATCGAGATGTACACGCCGGTACGGTTGAACACCAGCTCCAGCGGCTGATCGATGATGCCGATTGCCATCAGGGCACTGTTGATCAGGCCGCCTGATTGCAGCAGCACGATCCACGCCGCCACCCGAACCAGTATCGAAGTCCAGAATGGCAGCAATACCAGGATCATCAGCAGGTTGCCCTGGCGGGTTGGCAGGTTGGCCAGCAGGTAGGCCAGCGGATACGCCAGCACCAGACAGATGGCCGTGATCACCACACCCATCCACAGGGTGCGGGCAAAGATATCCAGGTAGATAGCCTGGTCGGGGGTGGCCTTGGCCAACTCGCCAAGGTCATCGATACGGTGGTCGACCGATGCCAGCAGGTAATAGGACGTCACGCTACTGGTGTTGCGGCGGATCGCCTGCCAGTACGCCGGGTCGCCCCAACGTTCATCGAGGGCCTGCAAGGCCTCTTTATAAGAAGCAGGTTCAGCCTTGAACGGCAGCGCCCGAGCGGTCTTGGAGAGCAGGCTGCGGTAGCCGGCCAGCTCCATGTTCAGGCGTTTGGACAGGTCGCCCAAGGTCTGGTTCTTGCGCGATTCGGCCAGGTCCTGGCTCAGGGCCTTGTAAACCGCCTCGCCGGGCAGGCTCTTGCCGTCCCACTGCGACACAGCCTGGACCGTGCGCGGCAGGCCGTTGACCACTTCCGGGTTGTCGACGCTCTTGAACAGCAGCGCCGCGATGGGCACCAGGAACACCAGCAGAAGAAACAGCGCCAGCGGCGCAATGAGCGCCTGCGCCTTCCAGCGGTTGACCCGCTCGGCGTGCTTGAGGCGCTGCTTGAGACTTGGACCTGCGCCTTCGTTGAGGGGCACTGCAATGGCCATGGCGAACTCCGCAAAAACAGGGGAACAGGGAGCGCCAGCCAGCCGGCCGGCGCTCCTTCGAGGCGCCTTACTTCTTCGCCGCCCAGGCGTTGAAGCGTTGCTCCAGTTGCTCGCTGTTGTCGGCCCAGAAGGCCACATCGATCTGCACCTGGTTGGCGATGTTTTCAGGCGTGGTCGGCATGTCCTTCTTCACCGCGTCCGCCAGCAGCGGTACCGCCTTGGCGTTGGCCGGGCCGTAGGCGATGTTCTCGGAGTAGGTCTTCTGCTGCTCGGGCTGAACGGTGTAAGCGATGAACTTCTTGGCTTCTTCAACATTCTTGGCCCCTTTCGGGATGGCCCAAGCGTCGAAATCGTAGATACCACCGTTCCATACCACCTTGAGGTTGCTCTCTTTCTGCACCGCGGCAATACGCCCGTTGTAGGCCGAGCTCATGACCACATCACCCGATGCCAGGTACTGGGGCGGCTGGGCACCCGCTTCCCACCACTGGATGCTTGGCTTGAGTTCGTCGAGTTTCTTGAAGGCGCGGTCCACGCCGTCCTTGGTGGCCAGCACCTGGTACACATCCTTGGGCGCAACGCCGTCGGCCATCAGGGCGAACTCGAGGGTGTACTTCGCGCCCTTGCGCAGGCCGCGCTTGCCCGGGAATTTCTTCGTGTCCCAGAAATCGGCCCAGCTGGTCGGGGCTGTCTTGAGCTTGTCAGCGTTGTAGGCCAACACCGTCGACCAAACGAAGAAGCCCACGCCGCACGGTTGGATGGCGCCTTTCACATAATCGCTTTCGTTACCGAACAAAGCCGGGTCGAGTTCCTCGAACATGCCTTCGTCGCAACCACGGGCCAATTCTGGCGACTCCACCTCCACCAGGTTCCAGGACACGCTGTTGGTGTCGACCATGGCCTTGATCTTGGCCATTTCGCCGTTGTACTCGCCAGCGACGATCTTGCCCTTGCCGGCCTTCTCCCATGGCTCGTAGAACGCCTTGACCTGGGCCGCCTTGTTGGCGCCACCGAAGGACACCACGGTCAGGTCTGCCGCCATGGCCTGGCCGGCGGCGAACAGGCCAAGGGCCAGGGCGGTCAGTTTCAGCTGCTTGCGCATTATTATTCTCTCCACAGTACAGGGTTGGTGAAGCAATCCATCAGTGGGCTTCGGCAATCGGATCGAGCGCGCGCGCGTGCTCCACCTCCCAGCCCAGCGGTACCACATCGCCCACGGCAAGCGCCGGGTCGAGCTCGGCAATCGGCTGTTTCACGAAAAAGTCAGCCTTGCCACAGACTTCCAGACGCACCCGTACATGGTCGCCCAGGTAAATGAACTCGGCCACGCGGCCGGAGAATCGATTGACGCAGCTTTCGCTGTGGCCATTGAGACGCACGCGCTCCGGGCGTACCGACAGGGTCACCGGCTCGCCAGCCTGGCCGACGTTCACCGCCAGTGCCTCGACCCGCTCGCCGCGGGCCAGCTGCACCTGGCAACGGTGACCGTCACTGGCCAGCAGCGTGCCGTTGATGCGGTTGTTCTCACCGATGAAGTTGGCGACGAAGGTGTTGCGCGGCTCTTCATAAAGGGTGCGCGGGTCGGCGATCTGCTGGATCTCGCCTTCATGGAACACGGCCACGCGGTCGGACATGGTCAACGCCTCGCCCTGGTCGTGGGTTACGTAGACCACCGTCACACCCAGGCGCTGGTGAATGTGCTTGATCTCCATCTGCATGTGTTCACGCAGCTGCTTGTCCAGCGCGCCGAGCGGCTCGTCCATCAGTACCAGCTGCGGCTCGAACACCAACGCCCTGGCCAAGGCCACGCGCTGCTGCTGGCCACCGGAAAGCTGGCCAGGGTAGCGTTTGGCGAAGGCATCGAGCTGCACCATGTTGAGTACCCGCTTGACCCGTTCACTGATGTCGGTCTTGCTCAGGTTGCGCACGCTCAGCGGAAAAGCGAGGTTTTCCGCCACGGTCATGTGTGGGAATAGCGCGTAGTTCTGGAACACCATGCCGATGTCACGTTTGTGCGGCGGCACGTTGTTGATGGAGCGCCCGGCCAACTGGATTTCACCGGCGGTCGGGGTTTCGAAGCCGGCCAGCATCATCAGGCTGGTGGTCTTGCCCGAGCCGGAAGGGCCGAGCAAGGTGAGGAATTCACCTTTGCGAATGTCCAGGTTGAGGTCTTTGACGATCAGCGACTCGCCGTCGTAGCTCTTCTGCACACCACGGAAACTGACCAGCGTCTCACCGGTGGTCGCGTTCGAATTCGCCTCGCTCATGCCTGCACCTTCTTGTTGGAATGACTGCGTAGGCAAAGACTAAAGAAGACGCAAGCGCCCGCAAATCGGGGGCACTGAGAGAATGCCATCATCCGGTTGGAAGCGTTTGTGTAGGGATTGCCCTACAGCGATGGCGTTATTGGAATGCAGGTTTCAGCCATCCAAAGGGAAAGCGGTACCCGGCGGGCAACCTCTGTCGCAAACAGAACAGTCAGACCAGCTTGTGCTCCATGGCGTACTTCACCAGCTCAGCCAACGAGTTGACCTTGAGTTTCTGCATCAGCCTCGCCTTGTGGGTGCTGATGGTCTTGCTGGAGAGCGCCAGCTGCTGAGCGATATCGTTGACGTTAGCGCCGTGGGCCAGGCGTTCGAACACCGAGAACTCGCGCTCCGACAGCAGCGTATGCAGCGGCCGGGTCTCGGTCAGGCCAACCTCGAAGACCATGCGGTCAGCCAACGCCGGGTCGATGTAGCGCCCGCCGCCTGCCACCCGCCGGATTGCGGTCAGCAGCAAGGCAGGGTCACTGTCCTTGGTGGCATAACCGGCAGCGCCGGCCTTGAGCGCGCGCGCGGCCATCTGCGCTTCGTCGTGCATCGACAGCATCAGGATCGCCGGCGGGTTGTGCAGCGCGCGGATCCGCGCAATCGCCTCCAGCCCACTGACCCCGGGCATCGAGATATCCAGCAACACCACTTCGCAGGGGGTGCGGCGCAAGGTTTCCAGCAACTGTTCACCATTGCCGGCCTCCCCCACTACCTGCATATCCTTGGCCAGGCCGATCAACTGCTTGATGCCTTCGCGGACAATGGTGTGGTCTTCGGCCACCAGCACTCGAATCACGATCGTTCTCCTAATCCAACGCTATGGTCACGCTCAGGCTGGTACCTTCACCTGGCTCGCTGTTCAACGCCATGCTGCCACCGAGCATGAGTACCCGCTCACGCACACCGACAAGGCCGAACGAGGTTGGCCGGGCCTGGTCCAGGCAGAATCCGCTGCCGTCATCACTGACTGTCATACGCAGTTTTTCGCCCTCGCGCACCAGCTCTATCTCCACACTGTGGGCCTGGGCGTGGCGCATGACGTTGGTCAACGCTTCCTGCAGGATACGGAACAAGCCGACGGCTTTTGCATCGCTCAATGCTGGCAGATTATCCGGTACCTGTACCAGGCAGGGGATCTGCGTGCGCGCTTCGAAGCGCCGTGCCTGCCATTCGATGGCCGAGGCGATACCGGCGTCCAGGATCGGCGGGCGCAACGCCGTTGCCACATCGCGCACCAACTGGAACAACTGGGCGATCAGGCGCTTCATGCTGGCCAGACGCTCGTTCAGCGCAGGGTCGAGCTCGGCAAAGGCCAATTCGCACATCGAAACTTCAAGCTTGAGCACGGTCAGCATCTGCCCCAGCTCATCGTGCACTTCGCGGGCGATGCGGGCCTTTTCTTCCTCGCGCACACTTTCCAGGTGGGCCGACAGCTCGCGCAGTTGCTCCTGGGACTTCGCAAGCGCCAGCTCTGCGCGCTTGCTCTGGGTAATGTCCCAGACGATACCGTCCCAGACGACCCGGCCGTCGGCCAGGCGGCGGGTACTGGCCTTGATGTCGGCCCAGCGCTGCTCACCTTCGCGGGTAAGGATGCGCCCTTGCCAGGACCAGTCCTGATCGTTGGCAATGGCCAGGTCCTGCACCTGATGGTAGTCCGCACGGTCATCCGGATGGACCAGATTGCGCAAGCCCATCTGCGGGTGCTGGATCTGCGCGGGCGTATAGCCCACCAACGCCTCACTGCCCTCGCTGATGTAAGGAAACTCCAGGGCCCCTTCCGCCGGCGCGGGCTCCAGGCGGAACACCAGCCCTGGCACATTGCCAGCAATACCCTTGAGCCGTGCTTCGCTTTCACGCAGCGCCGCCAGGGCACGGTGGCGTTCGGTGACGTCGGCAAGGTAAACCACCAGGTACTCGGCATCGCGAAAACGCAGGAAGCTCAAGGACAACTCCACCGGCAACAGGCTGCCATCGGCGCACAGGCATTGGGTCTCGAACTGCCGAGCACCAGCGTCCCCGGTGCGCGCCGCCCGCCACAACTGCAGCCAGCGGTCCATACTGAGGTTCGGCTCGAAGTCGCTCAGCGGACGCTCCAGCAATGCCGCCTCGGCATAACCCAGCATGCGCCCCGCCGCTTGGTTGGCGTAACGCACATGACTGTCCCAGTTGACCCAGAGGATGCCCACCGTGCTCTGGTCGATGGCGAACTGGCTCACGCGCAGCGCCTCCTCCCGTATCTGCCGCTCCGCCAGGTGCTCCCGCGCCGCCAGCAGGCTACGCTCGAGCTGACGCTGCTGGCGGCGCTGCCACACCAGCGTGGCCCCGGCACACAGCAGCAACATGCCGAACAGCAGCGCAAGGTTCTGCCAGAAACCGGTGGATTCGCTCAGGCGCGGGTATTGCGGCTGCAACCAACGCTGATGCAGTTGCTCCAGCTCTTTGCCCGGCATGGCCTGCAGGCCCCGTTCAAGCACGTCAGCCAGCAACGGCCAGTCACGGCGCGAACCCACCCGTAATAATTGCGGTAAGCCGATGTCGCCGAGCACCGCCAGCTCACCGAACTCGCTCTCGCGGGACAGCCGACTCAGCTGAGCTTCATCCAGCACCGCGTAACTGGCCTGGCCCCCTACCACCAGTTGCAAGGCCTGGCGCTCGGTGGGCACACCTTGCAGGTTGAGGTTGGCGTAATTGCCTCGCAGGTAATCGGCCAACACGCTTGGCATGCGTACCGCCACGCGCTCGTTGGCTTCAAGCTTTTCCAGCTCGACGGCCAACGCACCGGTGCGCAGCCCGACCACCAGCTGCGGCACGCGCATGTAGGGGTCGCTGAACAACCACAGGCGCAAGCTGACCGGTGTTTGCGTAAGCCCCGGCGCAAAGTCGATTTCACCTGCCTGCAGGGCGTGTTCAAGGCTGGCCTGATCAGTGAAGTTGCGCCAGGTGAGGTCCAGCTTGAGGGCCTGCCCCAGCCAGTTCACCAGGTCGACATTGGCCCCGTAGAGTCGCTGCAGACGGCGGTCGAACTGGGCATAGGGCGCCTGCAGCACAAGGCCGACCCGCAGGCTGCGATGGGCGTCCAGCCATTGCTGCTGGGCAGGGTCGAGCAGCACCGCAGGCGCCGCCTCGGGCCTTGCCAAGGCAATCAAGGGTAGCCACAAGCAGCCGATAACCAACAGGCGACGCAATCGCTTCATCTACACGCTCGTCTTGGCAAGGGCGGCCATGCAGCATGGCCGTCGCGGGCAAATACTATTAGGCTGCCGGTATCATTCTGGCCTTGGGTTGATTCATGTTCACACTTTATCGCACGACGCTGGCAATGTGCTGCCTCGCCTCGCTCCTACCACTTGGCGCCCTGGCCGCCGACGCCGAACAACCAGCTCCCCCAGAGGCTGCCGCCGCACCTGCGCCGCGCCCACCGTTGCTGGAGCGTAGCCAGGAAGATGCGCAGGCCCTTGAACGCCTGTTGCCCAAAGACGAGCAGCAAACCCTGGAAGCCGGCTCCGACCACTTTCTGGCCTTGTGGAAACCAGCCAACGACAGCGATCCGCAAGGCACGGTGATCATTGTCCCTGGTGCCGGGGAAACCGCCGACTGGCCCAATGCGGTCGGCCCGTTGCGGCGCAAGTTCCCTGACGCCGGCTGGAACAGCCTGAGCGTGAGCCTGCCCGACCTGCTCGCCGATAGCCCACAAGCACGGGTGGAGGCCACGCCAGCTCCCGCACCGCAGCCAGACCAGGGCGAGAGCGCACCGGCCAAGCAAACCCCCGCCGATGCCAACGCCAATGTAGCCCAGGCTACCGCGGCGGATGCCGACACGGCAGAAAGCACCGATGCCGAACAGGCCAGCGAACAGAACGATCAGGCTGACGCCGAACGCATCTTCGCGCGGCTGGATGCCGCGGTGGCGTATGCTCAACAACATAACTCCCGCAGCACCGTGCTGATCGGCCATGGCAGCGGCGCCTACTGGGCAGCACGCTACCTGAGCGAGAAACAACCACCGCAGGTTCAGAAGCTGGTGATGATCGCCGCACAGACCCCGGCACGGGTAGAGCACGACCTGGAAAGCCTGGCACCGACGCTCAAAGTGCCGACTGCCGATCTCTACTATGCAACCCGCACCGGCGACCGCAATGCCGCCATGCAACGCCTGCAGGCCAGCAAGCGTCAGAAGGACAGCCAGTACAAACAGCTGTCGCTGATCGCGATGCCAGGGAACAAGGGCGCGGAACAGGAGCAGTTGTTCCGCCGGGCCAGGGGCTGGATGAGCCCGCAGGAATGAAGTGACCGGCCGGCTTTGGCCGTTGCACCGGCAGGCTGCCTGGCACCAGGACAGCGCGGCTTGCCGGTGGCAGAAGCCTTAGAGCCCGCGCCGTTTGCGGATCAGCGCATAAGCCTGGTGCAGCTCACGCGTGCGCTCGGTCGCCTCCCTGACCTGCGCTTCACTGGCCCCGCTCCCGGCCAGCTTGTCCGGATGGTGCCGGCTGACCAGCCGGCGATAGGCGTGCTTGACCCGGTCACCTTCCGTGTCGGCATCTACCCCCAGCAAGCGCAGCGCAGCCGCATAGGTCATGGTGCCACTGGCCGTGCTCACTTTGCGTGGCTCATATTCCAGCGACATGGCCTGCACCTGCCGCCGGCTAAGCCCCAGTTTCTGCCCCCAGTCCAGCAGCAGTTCCCGCTCATGGGCCCCGGCCTTGCCGTCAGCCCAGGCCATACGCCAGCACGCCCGCAACGTGCCCTCGGCCGCGTGTGGCTGCAGGCGAATGCGACGTAGAGGGTGAGCCAAGCGGTCCTTGCCCGCCTTACCGCGGTTGAAGGCGGCAATGGCCCGCATCCTCGCGGCCTCGGCAAGGTTCAGCCGGACCATCTCCTGGCGCGCCTGCTGAATATGCTGTTCGGCCACTCGCCCATCGCTTTTGGCCAGCCGCCCCAACAGGACGAACAACAACTCCTCATCGCGCAGGGCCGGGCGGCCTCCCAAGCGTTCGCGCATGTCATCCCAGCCTTGCACGCGCAAGCGCCGATCCATGGCCTGGCCAAGCAATGCCCCCAGCAGCGCACCTGGGATGCTGGCGACAGCGAAACCCGCGCCTAGCCCGATCACCGTGCCTGGCCACCACATCTCAGGCACGCTCGCGTATAAGGCGCTCGGCCTCGGCCAGGCGCTCCTGGGTGCCGACATCGACCCAGTCGCCACGGTAGTGCTCACCGGTCACCTTGCCTGCCGCCATGGCCTGGCGCAGCAGCGGGGCCAGTTTGAAGGCTCCCGCCTGGCAACCTGCGAACAAGGCTGGATGCAGCACTGAGAGGCCGCTGAAGGTCAGGGTGCCAGGGCCGTCGTCACCGTCCACCACCTGCCCACCTTGCAGGCGGAAGTCACCCCGCCCGTGATGGCCAGGGTTATCGACCAGCACCAGGTGCGCCAGGCCCTGCAGCGGTGCCCGCAAGAGCGCGAACGGGTAATCGGTCCAGACATCACCGTTGACCAACAGGAACGGCTCGTTGCCCAGCAAAGGCAACGCCTGGAATATCCCGCCCCCCGTCTCCAGCGGCTCGCCTTCAGGGGAATAGCGAATGCTCAGGCCGAAGCGACTGCCATCGCCAAGGTGATCCTCTATTTGCTGGCCAAGCCAGGCATGGTTGATCACCACTTCGGTGAACCCGGCTGTCGCCAGCGCACGCAGGTGGTACTCGATCAACGGCTGGCCGGCCACGGGCAGCAACGGCTTTGGCGTGTGCAGGGTCAGCGGGCGCATGCGCTCACCTTTGCCAGCGGCGAGGATCATCGCTTTCATGCGCGCACTCCATCCTTGAGTTCGGCGATCAGCTGGCCGAGTTCGGCCAGTTCAGGGCGCCGGCCGATCACTTCGTCTATATAGGCGAAGAACCGCGGCACATCAGTCAGGTAGCGCGGCTTGCCGTCACGGTGGCAAATACGCGCGAAGATGCCGATCACCTTCAGATGGCGCTGTACACCCATCAGGTCGCTGGCGCGCTGGAAATCTTCGAACGCCGGCTGAACCGGGATTGCGGCGGCCTGCGCTTTGTCCCAGTAGTTGCGCAACCAGCCTTCGACTCGCGCTTGTGGCCAACTGAGGAAGGCGTCCTTGAACAGGCAGGTTATGTCATAGGTCACCGGGCCATACACAGCGTCCTGGAAGTCGAGCACGCCGGGGTTAGGCTCGCTCTGCATCAGGTTGCGTGGCATGTAATCGCGGTGCACCAACACCTTCGGCTGGGCAAGGGCGCTGTCGATCAGCAACTGGCTGATGCGCTGCCAACTGGCCTGCTGCGCCTCGTTGAAGGTCAGGCCGAGCTCACGCCCGACATACCACTCGGGGAACAGTTCGACCTCGCGGCGCAGCAAGGCGTCGTCATAGCTGGGCAACGGCGCGTCCATCGGCAGGCGCTGGAACGCCAGCAGGGCGTCGATGGCGTCGGCAAACAATGCATCGGCGTTTTCCGGTTCAATGATGTCGAGGTATGTCTGATGGCCCAGATCCCCCAACAACAGGAAACCACGGTCCAGATCTTCGGCATGAATCACCGGTACATGCACGCCCGCGCTCGCCAGCAAGTGGTCGATGGCAACGAACGGCCTACAGTTTTCCTGGGGTGGCGGCGCATCCATGACCACAAAACTGTGGCCGGCGCCCTGCCAGCGGAAGTAACGGCGGAAGCTCGCATCGCTGCTGGCGGGGGTCAGGCTGCCCTCGGGCACCTCGCCCCAGGCGTTGTTGCGGAAAAGAACATTGAGCTGCTCGGCGAGCCAGACAGTCAGCTGTTGCAGGCGTACATCGTGTTCAGGCATTACAAGGGTCTCCGACGGCCCTAGCCGTCAAGCGGGTCATGCTTTATTATCCAGCATCTTTTTCAGACCATCGAGAGGCGTGCGGCCCCACACGCGGGCAGATGGCACGCAGGAAGCCCGGACTAATAAGATGGCATTGAAATCCCCCGCGTTTCGTAGAAAGTTTCCGTTGCTGGTCACCGGCGGTCTGCTGGCCCTGCAACCTTTTGCCACCTCGTACGTGGTCGCAGCCGAGCAGTTCGACTGCCAAGTGTCCGCCTCCGGTGGTTGGGACTGCAAGCCCAAGAGCCCAGTCAACAACTTGCCACCGCGCCCGGTGCATGACGGCGCTGCGCTCACTTCCGGCACCGAGGCCCCATCGGCCGAGGCCGAAAGTGCTGACAAGCCGGTGCTGGTCACCGAGAGCAAAGGCCGTGGCCTGAAGTCGCGCAGCGAGGATTACAGCCATCTCGATTGGGTCCCGCGCGATAAGCTCACCGCTGCCCAGCTGGCCGAAACCGGTCCGTACTGCGGTGGCGCGTACATCGAGCCGACTCGCCCTGGCATGGCCGACACCACGCCCAAGGACGAATCGCCGACCTACATCAACGCCAAGGTCTCCAAGTACCAGCAAGAGCAGCAGATCGCTACCCTTGCCGGTGACGTGGTCATGCGCCAAGGCAGCATGCAGGCCGAAGCCGATGAGGCCAACCTCTACCAGGCCGAGAACCGTGGCGAGCTCAAGGGCAACGTCAGGATTCGCGACAACGGCTCGCTGGTCGTGGGCGACGAGGCACAGATCCAGCTCGACACGGGCGAAGCCCAGGTCGACAACGCCGAATACGTGATGCACAAGTCGCACATCCGCGGCAACGCCCTCTACGCCAAGCGTAGCGAGAACGCGATCATCCGCCTCAAGGATGGTACCTACACCACGTGTGAACCAGGCAGCAACGCCTGGCAGCTCAAGGGCAACAACATCACCCTGAACCCGGCCACCGGCTTCGGTACCGCGACCAACGTCACCCTGCGGGTCAAAGATTTCCCGGTGTTCTACACACCGTACATCTACTTCCCGATCGACGACCGTCGCCAATCCGGCTTCCTGCCACCGTCGTTCAGCAGCACCAGCGACACCGGCTTCATGCTGGTCACGCCGTACTACTTCAACCTGGCGCCCAACTACGACGCCACGTTGTACCCGCGCTACATGACCAAGCGTGGCTTGCTGATGGAAGGCGAATTCCGCTACCTGACCAAGTCCAGCGAAGGCCAGGTCGGCGGCGCGTACCTGAACGACAAGAACGACGACCGCAAAGACCAGACTGATTACGAAGATCAGCGCTGGATGATCAACTGGCAGCATAGAGGTGGCCTGGACGAGCGCCTGATGACTGAAGTCGATTACACCGACATCAGCGATCCGTTCTACTTCCAGGACCTGGAAACCGATCAGATTGGCGTCCAAAGCAATGATGTGGTCAATCAGCAAGGTGCACTGACCTGGCGTGGCGACAGCTATACCGCTCGACTGAATGCGCAAGCGTACGAGATGGCGACCCTGTCGCAGATCACCCCGTACAACAAGCTGCCACAGATCACAATTGACGGGATGCTGCCGTATCACCCGGGTGGCTTTGATTTCGGCTACCAGACCGAGGCCGTGCGCTTCGATCGTGATCTGAAGGATGACTTTGTCACTGACGAAGATGGCAACCCGGACTTCACCGCCGGCGCAGCAGGTCGACGTCTCGATCAAAACGTCAGCGGCATCGCGCGCGCCAACGGCAACCGCCTGAATTTTGCCCCGGCAATCAGCCTGCCCATGCAAGCCAGCTACGGTTACGTTACGCCAAAGCTGAAGTATGTTTACACCAACTATGACCTTGACCTTGATGGTCAAGGCAAGCAAGAAGCGCTGGCGCAAGCGTCGCAACCAGGATACGGCAGTTACAGCAGCTCCATCAGCCGTGACGTTCCTATCTTCAGTGTTGACAGCGGCTTGTACTTCGACCGCAACACCTCGATGTTCGGCACCAACTATCGCCAGACACTCGAACCGCGCATGTTCTACCTGTACGTTCCTTACAAGGACCAGACGGACATTCCGCTGTTCGATACCAGCGAAACGCTGTTCAACTTCGATTCGCTGTTCCGTGACAACCGCTTCAGCGGCACCGACCGTATCGGTGACGAGAACAAGCTGTCGCTGGGCGTGACCACCCGCTGGATCCAGGACGACGGCTTCGAACGTCAGAACTTCAGCATCGGTCAAGCATTGTACTTCAAGGATCGCAAGGCCCAACTGCCAGGCATCAACTACCGCGATCGCAGTGACGCGCAGTCTGACGTCTCGCCATACGCATTGGTGTACAACTACTACTTCAACCGCGACTGGCGCTTCAATTCGGACTTCAACTGGGACCCGGACAGCCGCACCACCCGTTCTGGCAGCGCGATGTTCCACTACCAGCCTGAAGACAACCCGAACAAGGTGGTCAACCTCGGCTATCGCTACCGCAACGACACCATCGCTTACGATTCCACGACGGGTACCTGGAAAGTGGGTGGCGGTGACTATGGCAACCCAGGCGACCCGAACTACATCAAGGACTATTACAAGATCCAGCAGCACGACTTCTCGGTGATCTGGCCGATCGTGCCGCAATGGAACGTGATCGCCCGCTGGCAGCACGATTACAACCGCAACCGCACCCTGGAAGCCATGGGCGGTTTCGAATATGACAACTGCTGCTGGAAACTGCGCCTGATCAACCGTTACTGGATCGACTACGACGATTTCAGCCAGGCCGCCCCGCAGAACGAAAAAGGCGACCATGGCATCTTCCTGCAAATCGTGCTGAAAGGCCTCGGTGGCGTGGTTGGCAACAAGGTCGAATCTTTCCTCGACCAAGGCATTGAAGGTTACCGTGAACGTGAAGACCAAGCTTATTGATCGTCTGCGCCCAGTGTTGCTGGGCGCTGTATTGCTGAGTGGCGCGGTGCATGCCGCGGTGCAACCCCTGGATCGTGTGGTGGCCATCGTCGACAACGACGTGGTCATGCAAAGCCAGCTGGACCAGCGCGTCCAGGAGGTTCAGCAAACCATCGCCAAGCGCGGCGGCGGCGTGCCGCCGACCAGCGCCCTGCAACAGCAGGTACTGGAGCGCCTGATCGTCGAGAACCTGCAGTTGCAGATCGGTGAACGCTCGGGTATCCGCATCACTGACGAGGAGCTGAACCAGGCCATCGGCACCATTGCCCAGCGCAATGGCATGTCGCTGGACCAGTTCCGCGCCGCGCTGGCCCGCGACGGCCTGTCGTTCGACGACGCCCGTGAGCAGGTCAAACGCGAGATGATCATCAGCCGCGTGCGCCAGCGCCGTGTGGCCGAGCGCATCCAGGTATCCGAACAGGAAGTGAAGAACTTCCTCGCCTCGGACCTGGGCAAGATGCAGATGTCGGAAGAGTACCGCCTGGCCAACATCCTCATCCCAACCCCGGAAGGCGCCAACTCGGACGACATCCAGAAGGCTGCGCGCAAGGTCGGCGACGTGTACCAGCAGCTGCGCCAGGGTGCGGACTTCGGCCAGATGGCGATTGCCAACTCAGGCAGCGAGAACGCCCTTGAAGGTGGCGAGATGGGCTGGCGTAAAGCCGGCCAGTTGCCACCTGAATTTGCCAAGCTGCTCAGCGGCATGGCCACTGGCGACATCACCCAGCCACTGCGCATCCCTAGCGGCTTTCTCATCATCAAGCTCGAAGAGAAGCGCGGCGGCAGCGAAAACGTACTGCGTGACGAAGTGCATGTACGCCACATCCTGATCAAACCGAGCGAAATCCGCAGCGAAGCCGCCACCGAGCAGCTGGCTGAGCGCCTGTACGAACGCATCAAGAACGGCGAAGACTTCGCAGAGCTGGCGAAAAGCTTCTCGGAAGACCCGGGTTCAGCGCTCAACGGCGGCGACCTCAACTGGGTCGACCCGAACAGCCTGGTACCGGAGTTCCGCGAGCAGATGGCCAACGCCCAGCAGGGTGTCGTGACCAAACCGTTCAAGACTCAGTACGGCTGGCATGTCCTGGAAGTGCTGGGCCGTCGTGCCACCGACAGCACCGAACAGGCACGCGAGCAGCAGGCAATGAACGTACTGCGTAACCGCAAGTACGATGAAGAGCTGCAGACCTGGCTGCGCCAGATCCGCGACGAAGCCTACGTTGAAATCAAGCTGCCTGGCGCTGACCAGGCCGCACAGTGAAGCCGCTGCGCTTCGCCGTCACTCCCGGCGAACCGGCCGGCATAGGCCCAGACCTGTGCCTGCTGCTCGCCGCCGAGCCCCAGCCTCACCCCCTGATCGCCATCACCAGCCGTGACCTGCTCGCCGAGCGGGCCACGCGGCTGGGGCTGGCCGTCAACCTGCTGGCAGTAGGGCCGGGCCAATGGCCTGACCAGCCGGCCCCGGCAGGTAGCCTCTACGTCTGGGACACCCCCCTAGCCGCCCCCGTGGTACCGGGCATGCTGGACAAGGCCAATGCGGCGTTTGTCCTGCAGACCCTGACACGAGCCGGGCAAGGCTGCCTTGAAGGGCATTTCGCCGGAATGATCACGGCCCCTGTACACAAGGGCGTGATCAATGAAAGCGGCATCGCCTTTTCCGGCCATACCGAATTCCTGGCAGAACTGACCCACACCGCTCAGGTCGTGATGATGCTGGCGACCCGTGGCCTGCGCGTGGCGCTGGTCACCACGCACCTGCCACTGCGCGACATCGCGGACGCCATCACCCCTGAGCGCCTGGAGCGGGTTACCCGCATCCTGCACGCCGACATGCGCGACAAGTTCGGCATTGCCAACCCACGCATCCTGGTCTGCGGGCTCAACCCGCATGCCGGCGAAGGCGGCCACCTGGGCCGCGAAGAAATCGACATCATCGAACCGGCACTGGCCCGCCTGCGCGCCGAAGGCATGGACCTGCGCGGCCCGCTGCCGGCCGATACCCTGTTTACCCCCAAATATCTGGAGCACTGCGACGCGGTGCTGGCGATGTACCACGACCAAGGCCTGCCTGTACTCAAGTACAAAGGTTTCGGCGCTGCAGTCAACGTGACCCTGGGCCTACCGATCATCCGCACGTCGGTCGATCACGGCACCGCCCTGGACCTTGCCGGTACCGGCAACGTCGACACCGGCAGCCTGCGCGTCGCCCTGGAAACCGCCTACCAGATGGCCGAGAACCGACCATGAACGAGCATTACCAACACCGGGCGCGCAAGCGCTTCGGTCAGAACTTCCTGCATGACGCCGGCATCATCGACCGCATCCTGCGCGCCATCAATGCCAAAGCCGGCGAACACCTGCTGGAGATCGGCCCGGGCCAGGGCGCCCTGACCGAGGGCCTGCTGGGCAGCGGCGCACAGCTGGACGTCGTGGAGCTGGACAAAGACCTGGTGCCGATCCTGCAGCACAAGTTTGCCGGGCGCGACAACTTCCGCCTGCACCAGGGCGATGCCCTGAAGTTCGATTTCAACCAGCTGGGCGTACCGCAGCGCAGCCTCAAAGTCGTAGGTAACCTGCCCTACAACATCTCCACCCCGTTGATTTTCCACCTGCTCAGCCATGCCGGGCTGATTCGCGACATGCACTTCATGCTGCAGAAGGAAGTGGTAGAGCGCATGGCCGCAGGCCCGGGCGGCGGGGACTGGGGTCGGCTATCGATCATGGTGCAGTACCACTGCCGCGTCGAGCACCTGTTCAACGTAGGCCCAGGTGCGTTCAACCCGCCGCCCAAAGTGGACTCGGCCATCGTCCGCCTGGTACCGCACGAGGTGCTTCCGCACCCGGCCAAGGACCACCTGCTGCTGGAACGGGTCGTGCGCGAAGCGTTCAACCAGCGCCGCAAGACGCTGCGCAATACCCTCAAAGGCCTGCTCGACAGCCAGGCTATCGAGGCCGCTGGCGTGGATGGCAGCCTGCGCCCTGAGCAGCTGGACCTGGCTGCATTCGTGCGCCTGGCAGATCAGTTGGCAGATCAGCAAGCCTGACAACGCAGCACGGCGTCTTCGCGGTCAACTTGCGAAGACGCCGCCCCACCGCAAGGTTTTGAAGCCCACTCCCTCCCCGACACCACTGGCCCTCCCCCCCGCCAATGGCCTAGACTGCATGTATCGCCGTATTCGCTTGTTTGCCCAAGGCCCATGCATGTCCGATCCCCGTTACCAGATCGACGTCAGCGTCGTGACCCGCTACCTGAAAGACCAATCCGACCCCGAAAGCGATCGCTTTGCGTTCGCATACACCATCACCGTGCAGAACAATGGCTCGATCAAAGCCAAGCTCATGTCTCGACACTGGCTCATCACCAACGGTGATGGCGAAGTGGAGGAAGTCCGCGGCGCAGGTGTGATCGGCCAACAACCGACCATCGAACCCGGCCAGAGCCACACCTACAGCAGTGGCGCAGTGATCAGCACCCGCGTGGGCACCATGCAGGGCAGCTACCAGATGTTCGCCGAGGACGGTAAACGCTTCGAGGCCGATATCGCCCCCTTCCGCCTCGCGGTACCCGGGGCCCTGCACTGATGGCTACCTATGCCGTCGGTGACCTGCAAGGCTGCCTTCAACCCCTCAAGTGCCTGCTGGAGCGCGTCAAGTTCGACCCGGCCGTCGATCGCCTGTGGCTGGTCGGTGACCTGGTCAACCGCGGGCCTGAATCGCTACAGACCCTGCGCTACCTCTACTCGATCCGCCAATCGCTGACCTGTGTGCTGGGCAACCATGACCTGCACCTGCTGGCGGCATGGCAAAATGTCGAACGCCTGAAGAAAAGCGATACCCTGCGCGAAATCATCGAAGCACCCGACGCCGACCAACTGCTCGACTGGCTGCGCCAACAGAAGCTGCTCCA
The DNA here is from genome assembly GCF_040224055.2 of Pseudomonas sp. WHRI 8519. Lineage (NCBI taxonomy): Bacteria > Pseudomonadati > Pseudomonadota > Gammaproteobacteria > Pseudomonadales > Pseudomonadaceae > Pseudomonas > Pseudomonas sp. WHRI 8519. The sequence goes on from NZ_CP167996.1 coordinate 5,614,256, forward strand.
CTACGACGAGCCGCGCGGCATTGCCTTGGTGCACGCCGGCATCCCGCCCCAGTGGACACTGGGCAAAGCCCTGGAACTGGCGGGCGAAGTCGAAGAGGTGCTGCGCGACGACGAGCGCATGAAGCTGTACCTCGATGGCATGTACGGCAACGAACCGAACAAGTGGAGCAAGAACCTCAGCGGCGTAGAGCGCCTTCGGGTGATCACCAACTACCTGACGCGCATGCGCTTCTGCACGGGCACAGGCAAACTCGACCTCAAGAGCAAGGAAGGGCTGGGCGCGGCACCGAAGGGTTACAAGCCTTGGTTCGCGCACAAGGACCGCCGCTCACGGCATGTGAAGATCATCTTTGGCCACTGGGCCGCACTCGAAGGGCGTGTCGACGAGCCCGGCATCATTGCCCTCGATACCGGCTGCGTCTGGGGTGGCACCATGACCCTCTACAATGTCGACAGCGGTGAATACCTGCGCTGCGACTGCGCCGACGACGGCAACCTGCGCCAGCCGGCACAACCGACTAAACTCAACGACCAGCCCTGAAGGAAAGCCTTACCCATGAGCGAATTCAAACGCATCCCTCCCGAGCAGGCCCTGGCCTTGCGCGCACAAGGTGCAGTCGTCGTCGACATTCGCGACCCGCAGGCCTATGCCGCCGGCCACATCGCCGGGGCCAGGCACCTGGATAACCATTCGGTCGCCGACTTCATCCGCAATGCCGACCTGGATGCCCCGACCCTGGTGGTCTGCTACCACGGCAACTCCAGCCAGAGCGCGGCCGCGTACCTGGTCGGGCAAGGTTTTTCCGACGTCTACAGCATCGATGGCGGCTTCGAGCTGTGGCGCGCCACCTACCCCGACCACACCGCGCAAGGCACCCCTGAATAATTTTTTAATTTCACTCCAGCCCGCGCCCCACGCGGGCTTGCGCCTCACCTGACGAACGGTCGCCGACAACTTCTGCGCCGCTTGCCCTTGACCTTGCGGATAACCAACTATTCTTAAGCGCAGGCCATCCAAAAAAGGGGAGAGCCGGTACACCGGCGTGCGGGTCATCGGTAGCGTTACAGGGTGTTCTGGGGGGTATACAGCAATCGGCAAGCCCGGTTGCATGCCAGCATCGGCTGACTGATCCGGCGTCGTCTCCACGTATCGAGCGAGGTGACGTCATGAGTATTTTTAGCCACTTCCAACAACGTTTCGAGTCTACGCGCCAGGAAGAACTCTCGCTGCAGGAGTACCTCGAGCTGTGCAAAGAGGATCGCAGTGCCTACGCATCGGCGGCTGAACGGCTGTTGCTGGCCATCGGCGAGCCGGAACTGATCGACACCTCAAGCAACTCCAGACTGTCGCGAATCTTCTCCAACAAGGTGATCCGCCGGTATCCGGCCTTTGCCGACTTCCACGGCATGGAAGAGTGCATCGACCAGATCGTTTCCTACTTCCGCCACGCCGCTCAAGGCCTGGAAGAGAAGAAACAGATCCTCTATCTGCTGGGCCCGGTAGGTGGCGGTAAATCGTCGCTGGCCGAAAAACTCAAGCAGCTGATGGAAAAAGTCCCTTTCTACGCGATCAAGGACTCGCCCGTTTTCGAGTCGCCGCTGGGCTTGTTCAACGCCACTGAAGATGGCGCCATTCTCGAAGAAGAATACGGCATCTCGCGGCGCTACCTGAACACCATCATGTCGCCATGGGCCACCAAGCGCCTGCAGGAGTTCGGTGGCGATATCAGCAAGTTCCGGGTGGTCAAGCTCTACCCCTCGATACTCAACCAGATCGCGATCGCCAAGACCGAACCCGGCGACGAAAACAACCAGGACATCTCGGCCCTGGTCGGCAAGGTGGATATCCGCAAGCTCGAGGAATTCCCGCAGAACGATGCCGACGCCTACAGCTACTCGGGTGCGTTGTGCCGGGCCAACCAGGGCCTGATGGAATTCGTCGAGATGTTCAAGGCGCCCATCAAAGTCCTGCACCCACTGCTGACCGCCACCCAGGAAGGCAACTACAACAGTACCGAAGGCCTGGGCGCGATCCCTTATTCAGGGATCCTGCTGGCCCACTCCAACGAATCGGAGTGGCACACCTTCCGCAACAACAAGAACAATGAGGCGTTCATCGACCGGATCTACATCGTCAAGGTGCCGTACTGCCTGCGCGTGAGCGACGAGATCAAGATCTACGACAAGCTGCTGGTCAACAGTTCGCTGGCCAAGGCCCATTGCGCACCCGATACGCTCAAGATGCTCGCTCAGTTCACCGTACTCTCACGCCTCAAAGAGCCGGAGAACTCCAACATCTACTCCAAGATGCGGGTCTACGATGGCGAAAACCTCAAGGATACCGACCCCAAAGCCAAGTCGATCCAGGAGTACCGCGATTCAGCGGGTGTCGATGAAGGCATGAACGGCCTGTCCACCCGTTTCGCCTTCAAGATCCTCTCCAAGGTGTTCAACTTCGACCCGCACGAAGTGGCGGCCAACCCGGTGCACCTGCTCTATGTGCTGGAACAGCAGATCGAACAGGAGCAGTTCCCAGCTGAAGTGCGCGAACGCTACCTGCGCTACCTGAAGGAATACCTGGCGCCCCGCTACATCGAGTTCATCGGCAAAGAAATCCAGACCGCCTACCTGGAGTCCTACAGCGAATACGGTCAGAACATCTTCGACCGCTACGTGCTGTACGCCGATTTCTGGATCCAGGATCAGGAATACCGCGATCCGGAAACGGGCGAAATCCTCAACCGCATTGCCCTGAACGAAGAGCTGGAAAAGATCGAAAAACCGGCCGGCATCAGCAATCCGAAGGATTTCCGCAACGAAATCGTCAACTTCGTACTGCGTGCCCGTGCCAATAACAACGGCAAGAATCCTAGCTGGCTCAGCTACGAGAAGCTGCGGGTGGTGATCGAGAAGAAAATGTTCTCCAACACCGAGGACCTGCTGCCGGTCATCAGTTTCAACGCCAAGGCCAGCAAAGAAGATCAACAGAAACACAACGACTTCGTCACGCGGATGGTGGAGCGTGGCTACACCGACAAACAGGTACGCCTGCTGTCGGAATGGTACCTGCGGGTCAGGAAATCGCAATAAAGCGGCAAGCTGCCCCTGCAGCAAGCTCCAAGCCGCCAGCGGCACGCTGCAAGCTGTCCGATGCTCGGTTGAACCCCGACGCTACAGCTTGCAGCCACGCTGGCTGCTCTTTCTTGAAGCTTGTGGCTTGAAGCTTGTGGCTTGCAGTTGCAGCTGCATCCAGTCACCGGAGGGACCATGAGCTACGTTATCGACCGACGCCTGAACGGCAAGAACAAAAGCACGGTCAATCGCCAGCGTTTCTTGCGGCGTTACCGTGAACACATCAAGAAAGCCGTCGAAGAGGCCGTAAGCCGTCGCTCCATCATGGACATGGAACACGGCGAGCAGATCAGCATCCCGGGACGCGACATCGACGAACCGGTGCTGCACCATGGCCGCGGCGGCAAGCAGACCATCGTGCATCCGGGCAACAAGGAATTCACCGCAGGCGAACATATCGCCCGGCCTCAGGGCGGGGGCGGTGGTGGTGGCCGCGGCAAAGCAGGCAACTCCGGCGAGGGCATGGATGACTTCGTATTCCAGATCACCCAGGAAGAGTTCCTCGAATTCATGTTCGAAGACCTCGAACTGCCCAACCTGGTCAAACGTCACCTGACAGGTGCCGACACCTTCAAGACTGTGCGCGCCGGTATCGCCAACGAAGGCAACCCGTCGCGCATCAACATCGTGCGCACCCTGCGCTCGGCCCATGCACGGCGTATCGCCTTGACCGGCAGCAGCCGTGCACTGCTTCGCGAGGCGCAGAAGGAACTGGCCCGTTTGAAGGTCGAGGAGCCGGACAACTTCACCGATATCCAGGAGGTCGAGCAAGAGATCGAGCGGCTCAAAGCCCGCATCAACCGCCTGCCGTTCCTCGACACCTTCGACCTCAAGTACAACCTGCTGGTCAAGCAGCCCAACCCCAGCTCCAAGGCCGTGATGTTCTGCCTGATGGACGTGTCCGGCTCGATGACCCAGGCCACCAAGGACATCGCCAAGCGGTTCTTCATCCTGTTGTACCTGTTCCTCAAGCGCAACTATGACCGCATCGAGGTGGTGTTCATCCGCCACCACACCAGCGCCCGCGAAGTGGACGAAGAAGAGTTCTTCTATTCCCGCGAGACCGGCGGCACCATCGTTTCCAGTGCACTGAAGATGATGCAGGAGATCATGGCCGAGCGTTACCCCGCCAGCGACTGGAACATCTATGCCGCTCAGGCGTCCGACGGCGACAACTGGAACGACGATTCGCCCATTTGCCGTGAGATCCTCTCCAAACAGATCATGCCGCATGTGCAGTACTACACTTACGTGGAGATCACCCCCCGCGAGCATCAGGCGCTGTGGTACGAATACGAGCGTATCGGCGAAGCTTTCCCCGATACGTTCGCCCAGCAGCAGTTGGTTTCGGCCGGTGACATTTACCCGGTCTTCCGTGAACTCTTCCAGCGCAGGTTAGCCACATGACCGCCAGAGCACAGAGACGCCAACCCATTTCCACCGGGTCCGAGTGGACGTTCGAGCTGATCCAGACCTACGATCGGGAAATCAGCCGTCTGGCCGAACGTTATGCCCTGGACACCTACCCCAATCAGATCGAAGTGATCACGGCCGAGCAGATGATGGACGCGTATGCATCCGTCGGCATGCCGCTGGGCTATCACCACTGGTCCTACGGTAAACAGTTTCTCAGCACCGAGAAGTCCTACAGCCGTGGCCAGATGGGCCTGGCATACGAAATCGTGATCAACTCCGACCCGTGCATCGCCTACCTGATGGAAGAAAACACCATGTGCATGCAGGCACTGGTGATCGCCCACGCCTGCTATGGCCATAACAGCTTCTTCAAAGGCAACTACCTGTTCCGCACATGGACCGATGCCAGTTCGATCATCGACTACCTGGTGTTCGCCAAGCAGTACATCGCCCAATGCGAAGAGCGCCACGGCATCGATGCTGTCGAGGACCTGATCGACTCCTGCCACGCCTTGATGAACTACGGCGTGGACCGCTACAAACGCCCCTACCCGATCTCCGCCGAAGAGGAGCGGCGCCGCCAGAAGGAGCGCGAGGAGCACCTGCAACGCCAGATCAACGACCTGTGGCGCACCATTCCCAAAGGCGCGGAAAAAGGCGGCGAGCGTGATGATGCACGCTTCCCCGCCGAACCCCAGGAAAACATCCTTTATTTCATCGAAAAACACGCACCCTTGCTCGAGCCCTGGCAGCGCGAAGTGGTGCGTATCGTGCGCAAGATCGCGCAGTACTTCTACCCGCAACGCCAGACCCAGGTCATGAACGAAGGCTGGGCGACCTTCTGGCACTACACCCTGATGAACGACCTGTACGACGAAGGCCTGGTCACCGACGGTTTCATCATGGAATTTCTTCAGTCGCACACCAGCGTGGTGTTCCAGCCCGGCTTCGACAGCCCCTACTACAGCGGCATAAACCCTTATGCCCTGGGCTTCGCCATGTACACCGACATCCGCCGCATGTGCGAAAACCCTACCGAGGAAGATCGACGCTGGTTCCCCGACATTGCCGGCAGTGACTGGTTGTCGACCATCAAGTTCGCCATGAGCAGCTTCAAGGACGAGAGTTTCATCCTGCAATACCTGTCTCCCAAGGTGATCCGCGACCTCAAGCTGTTCAGCATCCTGGATGACGACCAGCGCGACGACCTGCTGGTGCCGGCGATCCATGACGAAGCCGGCTACCGGGCCATACGCGAGCAACTCGCAGCCCAGTACAACCTGGGCAACCGCGAACCCAACGTACAGATCTGGAGCATCGACCGTCGTGGCGACCGGTCCCTGACCTTGCGCCACCAGCAGCACAACCGCAAACCGCTGGGTGATTCCACCGATGAGGTGCTCAAGCACCTGCACCGCCTCTGGGGCTTCGATATCCACCTGGAAACCGTGCAAGGCGATCAGGTGGTCAAGACCCACCACATGCCACCGCGGGGCGAGCACGGCGAAGCCGGCGACTATGGCCGAATGGACCTGGCCGTCATCCACCACCTCTAGCCTGCACCCCACCCTTGCTGCCGACAGGTTATCCTGTGGGCAGTAATGGAGGCTGCACATGCAAATCTACAAAGTCGGCGGCGCCGTGCGCGACCGCCTGCTCGGGCTCCCCGTCAGTGACATCGATTGGCTGGTCGTGGGTACCAGCGTCGAAGAAATGCACGCCAAGGGCTTTCGCCCAGTCGGCGCTGATTTCCCGGTTTTCCTGCACCCCAAGACGGGCGAGGAATATGCCTTGGCGCGCACAGAGCGCAAGAGCGGGCGCGGCTATGGCGGTTTTACCTTCCATGCCAGCCCCGAGGTGACCCTTGAGGAAGACCTGATCCGGCGTGACCTCACCATCAACGCCATGGCCGAGGATGATCAGGGACAGGTGCTGGACCCCTTTAACGGCCAAGCCGATCTTGAGCAGCGCATTTTACGCCACGTGTCTCCGGCATTCGCCGAAGACCCCTTGCGCGTGCTGCGTGTTGCCCGCTTCGCCGCACGCTATGCCCCGTTGGGGTTCAGGGTCGCCGATGAAACACTGGAGCTGATGAAGCAGATCGCGAGTTCTGGCGAACTGCAGGCGCTCACGGCTGAACGCAGCTGGAAAGAGATCGAGCGCGCGCTGATGGAAGACGAGCCACAGGTGTTCATCAACGTGCTGCGCGACTGCACAGCCCTTGAACGACTGATGCCTGAGCTTGAGGGAGGTGCGGCTTCGCTGGCTGCCTTGACGCAAGCAGCCAAACACCATCAGCCACTGCATATTCGCTGGGCCTGCCTGCTGCATGACCTGAGCACAACTGCAATCAAGGCACTGAACCAACGCTTCAAGGCGCCGCGTGAATGCCAGGAGATGGCCATGCTGGTGAGCGAATGCGCCAGTCTCGGCCACAAGGCCTTGGAGCTCGACCCTGAAGCGATGTTGGCGCTACTTCAGAAGTTCGACGTGTATCGGCGGCCACAGCGCTTCGAGGATTTCATTGCCGTGTGCCAGATGGTTGCACACGCGAACGCAGAGGCTTATCCACAGGCGGATTACCTGCGCGCCGCGGCAGCGGCGGCCAGAGCGGTAGAAGCGAAGCCGCTGGTAGAAGCAGGGCTGACCGGGCAGGCATTGGGAGAGGCGCTGAGGCACAAGCGCCTGGAGGCACTGAAAGCCTACAAGACCACGGCCGTAAACTGATCGCTCAGTGGCTCGTACTTACCCACGTAGGGTCAGTACGAGCCGCGAAGCACCCGGGCTCAGGCGCTGGTAAGCTGCAAACCGCGCCATTCAAAGGCAACCGGCGCCAGCACCTGGTCGATATTGGCTTCCTGCCACAACCGGGCCATGCTTTTACCCTCTCCCGGGTGTACCAGCTCGGGCGCCAGCAGCGCCAATGGCCATAGCACGAAAGCGTTCTTCAGAATCTCGGCCCTGGGCAATACCAGCCCATCGAATGTGCCATGCAGATCGTCATACATCAGCACGTCGATATCCAGCGGCAGGCCCTTGCGGTCGGGCGCGTAGCGGCCATTGTCAGCCTCGATGAACTTGAGCCGGCGGTCCAGCTCCATCAACCCAAGGTCTGTCTTGCCCGTCACCACGAAGTTGATGAATGGACCGCTCTTGATCCCCACCGGCTGGCTTTCGAACGCCGGAGAACAACGCAGGTCGCAGAGGATCGCCGCCAATGCATCGAGCCCGGCGCACAGGTGCGCATGGCGGTCTATGTTGCTGCCCAGGCCCAGGTAAACCGTGCTCAGAGACATCCGCGCTCGATCTCCACACCAACACCGCCACGGGCCGCAGGCACCGCGCCCGGCTTGGTCAGCTTGAGCCGCACCCAAGGGATGTGGAACTCTGCCATCAGGACCGCGACCAGCCGCTCGGCGAACGTCTCGACCAGCTCGAAACGCGCCTGCTCGGCAAACGCCTGGATACGCGCCGAAACACTGGCATAGTCCAGCGCCAGGTTCAGATCATCGCCAGCCGCTGCCGGGCGGTTGTCCCAGGCGAAACTCAGGTCCAGGCGCAGGCACTGGCGAATATCCCGTTCCCAGTCATAGGCACCGATGACGGTATCGACTTCCAGGCCTTCGATGAACACTCTGTCCAAGCACTTCTCTCCACAGCACGACAAGGGCGACTGGCGCCGTTAGAATCAGGGCGTCCTCGCCCGGAATAGTTAGCATGTTTTGGTTACTGGCGCTGCTCGCCTACCTGCTCGGCTCGCTGTCCTTCGCCATTGTCCTAAGCCGCCTCTCGGGCAGCCCGGACCCGCGCTCCTGCGGCTCTGGCAATGCCGGCGCCACCAACATGCTACGCCTGGCGGGCCGCAAAATGGCGATCCTGACCCTGCTTGGCGACCTGTGCAAGGGCTTGCTGCCCGTCATGCTGGCACGCCTGGCCGGGCTCGACCTGCAAGAGCAGGCCTGGGTAGGCGTCTGCGCGGTGCTCGGCCACCTGTTCCCAGTGTACTTCCGCTTCCAGGGTGGCAAGGGTGTGGCCACGGCGGCCGGCATGCTCATGGGCCTGTATTTCCCCGCCGCACTGCTGGCCATCGCCGCCTGGCTGCTGACGTTCTACCTCACCCGCACCAGCTCGCTGGCCGCGCTGATCGCCACACCACTGACCCTGCCACTGCTGGCCTGGCGCGAGCCAGCGGCCCTGCTGCCGATCAGCGTACTGACCGTGATGATCGTCTGGCGCCACCGCAATAACCTGCGCGACCTGCTAGCCGGGCGCGAACGCCACTTCTGACGCACGCGCAAGCGGTTTACAACGGTGGCAACTGCTCCATCGGCCAGCGTGCCTGCACGCTGATCGCCAGGTCCTGCTGCTGCCCGGCCAGCAACCGCTGGCAACCGGCGTAGGCGATCATTGCGCCGTTGTCGGTACAGAACTGGGGACGGGCGTAGTACACGTTGCCTTTGATACTGCCGAGCATGTCCTCCAGGGACGCACGCAATGCCTTGTTGGCGCTCACGCCACCGGCGATCACCAGGCGCTTGAGGCCGGTCTGCTTGAGTGCGCGCTTGCACTTGATGGTCAGAGTCTCCACCACCGCCTGCTGGAACGCCAGGGACACGTCGCAACGGGTTTGCTCGTTGTCGTCGCCAGCATCGCGGCACTGCTGCCAGGTGTTCAGGGCGAACGTCTTGAGGCCACTGAAACTGAAGGCCAGGCCCGGACGGTCAGTCATCGGCCGCGGGAACACAAAACGCCCCGCCACGCCGCGCTCGGCCAGGCGAGCGATTTCCGGGCCGCCTGGGTAATTGAGGCCGATCAGCTTGGCAGTCTTGTCGAACGCTTCGCCAGCAGCGTCATCCAGGCTCTCGCCCAGCAACTCGTATTGGCCGATGCCATCGACCCGAACCAGCTGGGTATGCCCCCCGGACACCAACAAAGCGACGAACGGAAACTGCGGAGGGTTCTCCTCAAGCATGGGCGCCAACAGATGGCCTTCCATATGGTGCACGCCGATCGCCGGGATATCCCATGCGAACGCCAGCGCCTGGGCACAGGAGGCCCCCACCAGCAGCGCTCCGACCAGGCCTGGGCCTGCGGTGTAGGCGATGGCGTCGATCTCGGTAGCCACGCAGCCCGCCTCGTCCAGCACCTGGCGGATCAGGGGCAGCATGCGCTTGACGTGGTCGCGCGAGGCAAGCTCGGGTACCACCCCACCAAACACGCGGTGCAGGTCGATCTGGCTGAACAGCGCATCGGCCAACAAACCGCGCTCGCTGTCGTATAATGCGACGCCGGTTTCGTCGCAGGATGTTTCCAATCCCAGTACTAGCATGGGCTCGTCCCTTGTGGGGGCTGATTTCGAAGCCGCGCATGATAGTCCCCGTGCCGGGTGCCGACCAGCGGTTTTCGATCAGAGGCTTTGCATTCCGGCTTGCTAAGGGTTAACATCCGCAACCCTTGAAAACCGACGTTCTCCAGCACACCTTTGTTTTGCCAGGAGCACGTCTACCCCGGTAATGAATTAAGGTAGCCCTGGATGCCAGCCGTCAAAGTTAAAGAGAACGAACCCTTCGACGTAGCTCTGCGTCGTTTCAAGCGCTCCTGCGAAAAAGCCGGTGTACTGGCTGAAGTTCGTAGCCGCGAGTTTTACGAGAAGCCGACCGCCGAGCGTAAGCGTAAAGCAGCTGCTGCTGTTAAGCGTCACGCCAAGAAAGTTCAGCGCGAACAGCGCCGCGCCGTTCGTCTGTACTAATACAGTACAGCCGTTCTACGCAAAGCTTCTGCCCTGCCCGGCTCACCGCCGGGCCGATGGCAGCGGTTTGTTTCAACCTTGAGCAGCTAGCTCAAGGCGTCCATCGCAACTTGCAATGGGCAAAGCGCATTACAACGTCAGAGCTGGTTCCGACCAGTCGTGCACGTCCTCACTGACGAGCCCCTGGTTGACCTGGAGGCTACCGACGAGCACACACTCCCTCGCACATCCCCTAGCAGCTCTTGCCCCAAACGGCGCGCTAGCGATTAGACTTGCCAGTTGCCAGATGACGAGACTGCCATGGCCGGGCTGATTCCCCAAAGCTTCATAGACGACCTGATCAACCGCCTCGACATCGTCGACGTGGTGAGTTCGCGCGTCCAGCTGAAAAAGACCGGCAAGAACTACTCCGCCTGCTGCCCGTTCCACAAAGAGAAAACCCCCTCCTTCACGGTGAGCCCGGACAAGCAGTTCTACTACTGCTTCGGTTGCGGCGCTGGCGGCAACGCCCTGGGGTTCGTCATGGACCACGACAACCTGGACTTCCCCCAGGCGGTCGAGGAGCTGGCCCGTGCCGCAGGCATGGAAGTACCCCGCGAGGAAGGCCGGCGCGGTCAAAAGCCGCGACAGCCAACAGACTCCCCGCTCTACCCGCTGCTGGATGCCGCCTCGGAATTCTACCGCCAGGCCCTGCGCAGCCACCCCACCCGCAAGGCAGCAGTGGATTACCTCAAGGGTCGCGGCCTGTCGGGGGAAATCGCCCGCGACTTCGGCCTGGGGTTCGCGCCACCTGGCTGGGACAACCTGCTCAAGCACCTGGGCGCGGACACCCTGCAACAGAAGGTGATGATCGACGCCGGCCTGCTGATCGAAAACGCCGAAAGCGGCAAACGCTACGACCGCTTCCGCGACCGGGTGATGTTCCCGATACGCGACAGCCGCGGGCGCATCATCGCCTTTGGCGGCCGCGTTCTGGGCGACGACAAACCCAAGTATCTCAACTCCCCGGAGACCCCGGTATTCCATAAGGGCCAGGAACTTTACGGGCTGTACGAGGCGCGCAAGCACAACCGCAACCTGGACGAGATCATCGTCGTCGAAGGCTACATGGATGTCATCGCCCTGGCCCAGCAAGGCCTGCGCAACGCCGTAGCCACACTCGGCACCGCCACCAGCGAAGAACACCTCAAGCGCCTGTTTCGCGTGGTGCCCAGCGTGCTGTTCTGCTTCGACGGCGACCAGGCCGGGCGCAAGGCCGCCTGGCGCGCCCTGGAGTCGACCCTCTCGGCACTGCAGGACGGGCGCCGCGCGCGCTTCCTGTTCCTGCCCGAAGGCGAAGACCCGGACAGCCTGGTGCGCGCAGAAGGCACCGATGCCTTCATGGCACGCATCAACCAGCACGCCCAGCCGCTGGCCGACTATTTCTTCGAGCAACTGAGCGTCGAGGCCGATCCGCGCTCGCTTGAAGGCAAGGCGCACATGGCCACCCTCGCTGCACCGTTGATCGAAAAAATCCCAGGCGCCAACCTGCGTCAGTTGATGCGCAACCGCCTGAAGGAAATCACCGGCCTCGACCCTCAACAGGTCGAGCAGTTGGCCCAGCAGGCGCCTGCCAGCAACAGCGTGCCGGACTACGACCCGGGCTACGACTACGATGCCATGGCCAGCTACACCCCCGACTATGGCGACATGCCGCAGCACGACTACGCCCCGGCGCAGCAGGAGCAGCAGTGGAAGCCAAACAAGGGGGGCGGCAAGAAGCCGTGGAGTGACAAGCCCTGGGACAAGAACCGCAAAGGAGGCAAGCCGTGGCAGCAGCGCGACGACGCCCCGCCACGCACCCCAGCACCAGTGGAGCCCCCGACCCTTGCGGCCTTGCGCACACTGCTGCACCACCCGCTGCTGGCCGGCAAAGTCGAGGACGCCAGCCATTTTGCCGACGAAGAGCACCTCTACAGCCAGCTGCTGGTGGCGCTGATCGAGGCCGCGCAAAAAAATCCTGGGCTAAGCTCAATGCAGCTGATCGCACGCTGGCACGGCACCGAACAGGGCCGTTTGCTGCGAGCCTTGGCGGAAAAGGAATGGCTGATCGTAGCCGACAACCTTGAACAACAGTTTTTCGACACTATAACTAGCTTGTCCGCCCGCCAACGCGAGCGCAGCCTGGAACATCTGCTCAGGAAAGCACGTCAAAGCGAGTTGAGCAGCGAGGAAAAATCTCAGCTTCTCGCCCTGCTGAGCCGGAATGTTCCCGCACAAACGCCGACCTCATCTGGCGCGTGAGGCCCATGCTCGGGTATAATCCTCGGCTTGTTTTTTGCCCGCCAAGACCTTCAGTGGATAGGGTGTTATGTCCGGAAAAGCGCAACAGCAGTCTCGTATCAAAGAGTTGATCACCCGCGGTCGTGAGCAGGGCTACCTGACTTACGCGGAGGTCAACGACCACCTGCCTGAGGATATTTCAGATCCTGAACAGGTGGAAGACATCATCCGCATGATCAACGACATGGGGATCAACGTATTCGAGAGTGCTCCGGATGCGGATGCCCTTCTGTTGGCGGAAGCCGACACCGACGAAGCCGCGGCCGAAGAAGCCGCTGCTGCGTTGGCGGCCGTTGAAACCGATATCGGCCGCACGACCGACCCTGTGCGCATGTATATGCGCGAAATGGGTACCGTCGAGCTCCTGACCCGCGAAGGCGAAATCGAAATCGCCAAGCGTATCGAGGAAGGCATCCGTGAAGTGATGGGCGCTATCGCCCACTTCCCGGGCACTGTTGACTACATCCTCAGTGAATACGATCGCGTGACCACCGAAGGTGGCCGTCTGTCCGACGTTCTCAGCGGTTACATCGACCCTGACGACAATATCGCCGCGCCGACCGAAGAAGTGCCGATCCCTGGCGCCAAGGCCGCAGCCGCGAAGGAAGAGGCCGACGACGAGGAAGAAAGCGACGACAGCAGTGACGATGAGGAAGAGACCGAAAGCGGTCCGGACCCCGTCGTTGCCGCCCAGCGTTTCGGCGCGGTATCGGATCAGCTCGCCATCACCCTCAAGGTGCTGAAAAAGCATGGCCGCAGCCACGCCGAGAGCATTGGCGCAATGCAGGCCCTGGCCGATCTGTTCATGCCGATCAAGCTGGTGCCCAAGCAGTTCGACGTACTGGTCGAGCGCGTTCGTGATGCCCTGGCCCGTCTGCGTCAGCAAGAGCGTGCCATCATGCAACTGTGCGTCCGTGATGCGCGCATGCCGCGTGCCGACTTCCTGCGCCTGTTCCCGAGCAACGAGACCGACCAGACTTGGAGCGGTGACCTGGCCAAGCGCAACACCAAATGGGCTGCCGCCCTGGGTGAAAAGGACGCCGCCATCGTTGCCTGCCAGCAAAAGTTGATCGACCTTGAGACCGAGACCGGCCTGACCGTTGCCGAGATCAAGGACATCAACCGCCGCATGTCCATCGGTGAGGCCAAGGCCCGCCGCGCCAAGAAAGAAATGGTCGAGGCGAACCTGCGTCTGGTGATCTCCATCGCCAAGAAGTACACCAACCGCGGCCTGCAGTTCCTCGACCTGATTCAGGAAGGCAACATCGGCCTGATGAAGGCGGTGGACAAGTTCGAATACCGTCGCGGTTACAAGTTCTCGACCTACGCCACCTGGTGGATTCGTCAGGCGATTACCCGCTCGATCGCCGACCAGGCACGCACCATCCGTATCCCGGTGCACATGATCGAGACGATCAACAAGCTCAACCGTATTTCCCGGCAGATGCTGCAGGAAATGGGTCGCGAACCGACCCCGGAAGAGCTCGGTGAGCGCATGGAGATGCCTGAGGACAAGATCCGCAAGGTCCTGAAGATCGCCAAAGAGCCGATCTCCATGGAAACCCCGATCGGTGACGATGAAGATTCGCACCTGGGCGACTTCATCGAGGACTCGACCATGCAGTCCCCGATCGATGTGGCCACGGTCGAAAGCCTCAAGGAAGCGACCCGTGACGTGCTTTCGGGCCTGACCGCACGCGAAGCCAAGGTGCTGCGCATGCGTTTCGGTATCGACATGAACACCGACCACACCCTCGAAGAAGTGGGTAAGCAGTTCGACGTGACCCGTGAACGGATCCGTCAGATCGAAGCGAAAGCGTTGCGCAAATTGCGCCACCCTACGCGCAGCGAGCACCTGCGATCCTTCCTCGACGAGTGATGACGAACCCCGGCCCAGGCCGGGGTTTTTCTTATGTGACAAAAGGTCGTGGCAAGTAGCTACCCTTCGGGGTGAATGCCCGTCTACACTCGAATTCAGACCACCTGAATACGAGGCTGCCATGCCGCCAATGCCGGCCATTCTGTTGCTGCTCCTGATCCTGTGGAACACAACGGCCGGCGCCCTGACCCTGACAGACGAGGAAAAAACCTGGCTCACTGCCCACCCGCAGTTGAAGCTAGGCGTCGACGCCTCCTGGCCACCGTTCGAATTTCGTGACCAGGAAGGCCGGTACCAGGGATTGGCCGCCGATTACATCGCCATGCTTCAGGAACGCCTGGGCGTGGCATTCAAACCGGTCGAACCCAGCACCTGGACCGAGGTGCTTCAACAGGCGCGCGAAAGCCGCATCGACCTTTTACCCGGCGTGATGTCAACTCCCGAACGCCAGGGCTATCTGGCCTTCACCCGCCCTTATCTGGATTTCCCCATCGTCATCCTGGCCCACGAAGGCGGCCAGCAACCCCGCACACTGAAAGACCTTTACGGCCTGAAAATCGCCGTGGTGGAAAATTACGCTCCACATGAGCTGCTGCGTACCCACCATCCCGATCTCAACCTGGTCGCCATGCCCAATGTAAGCTCGACCTTGCAAGCACTGGCCACCGACGAGGTGGATGCCGTGGTCGGCGACCTCGCCTCGAGCATCTGGAGCCTGCGCCAGCTTAAACTGGACGGCCTTTATGTCAGCGGCGAAACACCCTACCGCTATCAGCTGGCCATGGCCGCACCGCGTGACAAGAAGGTCTTGGTCGGCATCCTCGACAAGGTCATGGCCGACATGTCGAGTGACGAGATCAGGCAGATTCAGCAACGCTGGGTCGGCAATGTGGTCGATCAACGCTCGTTCTGGCACGACATGCTCATGTACGGCCTGCCCGCCGTGCTTTTGCTGATCGCCATTCTGGCCGTGGTGATCCGCATCAACCGCCGCCTCAGCTCGGAAATATCCAGGCGCATCGCCCTGGAACAGGAACTGCGCAGCAGCGAGTACCATTACCGTGGGCTGATCGAAAGCCTCTCAGCTATCGCCTGGGAAGCTGACGCCAATGACTTCACCTATAGCTACGTCTCACCCCATGCCGAAGACCTGCTTGGCTACCCCTTGCACGAATGGCTCAAACCGGGTTTCTGGCGCAGCATCCTGCACCCGGAGGATGCACTCTGGGCTCAGGCCTACTGCGAAAGTGAAACCGCAGCCGGGCGCGACCATAGCCTCGATTACAGGGTAATGCGTGCCGATGGCCACTCACTCTGGGTGCGCAATATCGTCAGCATGATCGAGCATGGCCACCGGCCTGTGATGCGCGGGCTTATGATCGACATCAGTGAAACCAAGCGCACCGAAGACGCCCTGCGCCTTTCGGAGCAGAAGTTCGCTTCGGTCTTCCAGCAATGCCCCGACATCCTGTTGATTGCACGCCACAGTGATGGGTGCCTGCTGGAGGTCAACGAAGCTTTCGAAGAGCAGATCGGCCTGACCCCAGGCCAAGTCGTTGGCCGCACCGCCACAGAGCTGAACTTGTGGGGTACGCAAGGTGCCGGGCCACTGCTGCTCGAACGCTTGCACCAAGGCGGCATCCGCAACCTGGAAATGAGCTTCCGGCGCAGCAACGGCCAATTGTTCACCGGCCTGACCTCTGCCGAAACCTTCGAGCTCGATGGCACCCTGGCCTTCGTCGTCGCGGTGCGCGACATCAGCCAGCTGAAGGAAACCCAACAGCAACTGCAAACCTCCGAAGAGAAATTTGCCAAAGCCTTCCACGCCTCCCCGGATGGCTTGCTGCTGTCGCGCCAGAGCGATGGCCTGCTGATGGAGGTCAACGAGGGTTTCTGTCGGCTGACCGGCTACGACCTGGACCCTGCCCTTGACCAGACGTCCTTCGACCTGGGCATCTGGGTCGACCTCAACGAACGCAAACGCCTGATCACTCAACTCGCCCGTGATGGTTTCGTGCGCGATTTCAGCTGCCATATCCGCCGCAGCGACGGGCAGATCCGCCTGTGCGAACTGTCCGCACGGCCACTGCCGATTGCCGGCGTCGATTGCATGCTGACCATCGCCCGCGATATCACCGAGCGCCACCTGATGCAGGAAAAACTGCAACTTGCCGCCACCGTCTTCGAAAACACCGCCGAAGGCGTTCTGATCACCGATATCGACCAGCGCATCAGCGCGGTAAACCGTGCGTTCAGCGAAATCACCGGTTACAACGAGACGGAAGCCCTGGGCCAGACCCCGCGCCTGCTCGCCTCCGGCCAGCACGACAGCGCCTTTTACGCGGCCATGTGGCATCAGCTCACAGCAGAAGGCCATTGGCAGGGCGAGATCTACAACAAACGCAAAAATGGCGAGCTTTACCCGGGCTGGTTGACCATCAGCGCCGTGCGCAACAGCGACCGCGAGATCACGCATTTTGTCGCCGTATTCGCCGATATCTCAAGCCTCAAGCATGCCCAGGCCAAGCTCGATTACCAGGCCCACCACGACCCGCTCACTGGCCTGCCCAACCGCGCGCTGTTCGAGAACCGCCTGCAGGCCGTGCTCACCTGCCCGCAAGCATCCAACCGCCAGGGCGCGGTGCTGTTCCTTGACCTTGATCGCTTCAAGCACATCAACGACAGCCTTGGCCATCCGGTCGGCGACCTGCTGCTCAAGGGCATCGCCCAGCGCCTCAAAGAGCAAGTGCGCGACGTCGATACCGTGGCGCGCCTGGGTGGCGACGAATTCATCATCCTGCTGCCGGGCCTGCACAAACCCAGTGATGCCAGCGCCATTGCCAACAAACTGCTGTCCTGCTTCAGCGCGCCCTTCCAGGCCGGCGAACACGAGTTTTTCACCAGTGCCAGTATCGGCATCAGCCTCTACCCTCAGGACGGCACCGACGTCGCCACGCTGATCCGCAACGCCGACGCCGCCATGTACCGCTCCAAAGCCAAAGGCCGCAACCGTGTCGAAGCCTACACCCGCGACCTCACAGCCCAGGCCAGCGAACGTATTGCCCTGGAGCACGAGCTGCGCCGGGCCATAGAGCGCAACGAGATGAGCCTGTGCTACCAGCCCAAGTTCAGCCTCAAGACCCAGACCTTGGTGGGCGCCGAAGCGTTGATCCGCTGGAGCCACCCCACCTTCGGCGAAGTGCCGCCAGAGCACTTCATCCACCTCGCCGAAGAGAACGGTACCATCCTGCAGCTCGGCGACTGGGTGCTGGAGCAGGCCTGCCGGCAGATGCACCAGTGGAAGAAGCACTACCAAGCCTTTGGCCCGCTGTCGATCAACCTCGCAGGTGCGCAGCTGCGCCACCATGGCCTGGCCAGGCGCATCGAGCAGTTGCTCAAGACCTACCAACTGAAGGCGGGCGACCTGCAGCTGGAAATTACCGAGAACTTCATCATGAGCCAGGCCGAAGAAGCCCTGGCCGTGCTCCACCAGCTAAAGCAGCTGGGTGTGCAACTGGCAATTGATGATTTCGGCACCGGATATTCATCCTTGAGCTACCTCAAGCGCCTGCCACTCGACATCCTCAAGATCGACAAGTCGTTCATCCGCGGTTTGCCGGACGACCCGCACGATGCAGCCATCGCGCGCGCCATCATCGCACTGGGGCGCAGCATGCAGTTGACCATCATCGCCGAAGGGGTGGAGAACCAGCCGCAGCAACGATTCCTGGCCGCAGAGGGCTGTGAACAGATCCAAGGCTATATCGTCAGCCTGCCGCTGCCACCCGATGATTTCGCAGCGACGTTTCTTCGCATAGCACTAACCGATCTTTCGGATGGCACGCTTTCGAAACCCTCGTTATAATCCGGGCACTTACTGAGGGCCTATAGCTCAGTTGGTTAGAGCAGAGGACTCATAATCCTTTGGTCCACGGTTCGAGTCCGTGTGGGCCCACCACCTTCAAAGCCGCGCACTGCGCGGCTTTTTTTCACCAGCAGTAACACCGTTCACTTGGAACTGGCCCTGCTCAGCCACCTGCTCACTGTGGCGATTCACGAATGGGGTCTGGGCCTCAGCTTCCACCCGATATTGAACATCCGCAAACCGGGCCCAGGCAAAGGCCGCGACCGGCGCTTGTCTGCAGAAGAAGCAGGCCGAGTAATCCAGGCTAAAAGGACAACCAGTCCGCTGCTCAATAATTGACGTAGCGTAGGTGCCTGTTCAAGCCCCGCCCCCTGCAGCTAAACCCAAGCCAAATGTATCGAGCACCGCTATACGATCATGGGGATGTGGTTATCCGCCCGCCTACTGCCTATAGGCTCAGTTGCCGTACGATCTTGGTCATTAATCCACAGATCACGCAGCTGGTTACATCCTGGCGAAATGAGCTGGGCGGCGAATACAACCCTAAATACAGGAACTGGATTTTCTCCCCTCAATCTCAGGAAGAAATACTGATACGCCTGCAAGAGCTGGAGCGACAACCCTGACCAGGTGCGCTGATCAAGCCACACAACCTGGCTTGAGCATTAGACAATGAGCCGAATAGCCGCCATTATCAGCTCAAACCATGAGCCGAATAAGCTCGCTAATCGGCTCACAGACGAGCAAGCCCATGAATGACCCCTTCTGGATCTGGCAGCAGCCCGACTGGCCAATCTTCACCTGGCAAACCGAACCACTTGCCCCACTGCTGCGCGCCTGCACTCAGGCCCAGGGACGCTTGCTCGGCATGCTCGGCGCTGTTGGTAGTGATACCGAGGCGCAGAGCAGCCTGGATGCCCTGCTACAGAACATTGTCACCTCATCAGCTATCGAGGGTGAGCAGCTGAATGTCGGCTCGGTACGCTCCTCCCTGGCAAGGCGGTTGGGCATCAGCGATGAAGGCCGAGTCAGCATGCGCTCCGAAGGCCTGGCGGAGTTGCTGCTCGATGCTACCAGCGCACACCAGCAGCCGCTTGACCAACAGAGGTTATATCGCTGGCACTGCTGGCTGTTCCCTAGTGAAGACAACCTGCTGGGTCCCCGGTTACGGGTTGGCACGCTACGCGGCGAAGAGCCTATGCAGGTTGTTTCTGGCCGGCTCGACCGCCCTACCGTGCATTTTGAAGCCCCTCCGCGCGCGGGGTTAGAAGAACAGCTCGCAGATTTCCTTGCCTGGTTCGGGAGCAGCCACAACGATGCCGGTCTCGACCCGTTACTACGCGCCGGCATTGCCCATTTCTGGTTCGTCACCCTACACCCATTCGATGACGGCAACGGCCGCCTTACCCGCGCCATTACAGATATGGCACTGGCCCAGGGTGAGCAGCAGGCTATCCGCTTTTACGCCATGTCGGCGAGTATCCTCGACGACCGCGCCGGCTATTACCGAGTCCTCGAAGCGAGCCAGAAAGGCAGCCTAGAAATCACAGCATGGTTGCAGTGGTTTCTAGGCACGTTACTCAAGAGCCTGGAGCAAGCCCTTACCCGCATAGACCGGGTACTGGCCAAGGCACGCTTTTGGCAGGCACATCGCACAGACTCGCTCCTGCCCGAACAAATCAAAGTACTCAATCGACTGCTCGAAGGCGGGGAGAAGGGCTTCGAGGCCGGTATAAGCGCTGCACAGTACCAGTCCGTGGCGCAGGTCTCCAAGGCCACCGCCACTCGGCATTTGAGCGACCTATTAGAGAAAGGCTGCCTACGGCGCCTACCCGGCGGAGGCCGCAGTACCCGCTATCAGATCAACCAGCCCGGCAGTCGCTTCTCTGGCATCGACACCGAGTAAACCAGGACCAACACCGACATCATCCAGAAACGCTGGAGCCTGTGCGACGTACTGCGCGAAGATGGCATCACGCGCTCAAGCATCCCGCCGTCGCGGCATGTGCCGCTGGCGCGGGTTGTAGAAGGTGCTATCGGAAGGAATGTCTTGAGTCACCAGAGACATGGCCCCGATGATTACGTTGTCGCCGATGCTGATCTGGTCAGCAATGATGCAGCTATTGGCACCGAGGCTGACGTTTTCGCCTATGCACAGCGAGTAATGGTCCAGGCCAAGGGTCTTGATGCCGACCGAGCAATTCTGCCGTATCAAAAAATTACGCCCGATGCTTACGTTGCCAGTGATCACCACACCTGGCAGATGGGCGATACGAAGGCCAGGGCCTATTTGCGCACCGATGTCGATATCCACGGCGTACTTGAGGTTGAGCCGCTGCTGCATGCCGCGGGCATATCGCCTGCTCAGGCCGCCGCGACCATCGAGGTACTGCGCCAGGCGATAGGCGAAAAGAAAGCGCAGCTTGTTGTCCTTGCGCGCTCGACGCAGCACGTTGCACAACAGGCTGATACGGCGTCCGGGCTTTTTCTTGTTGGAGACCTCCTGTCGCCAGCATTCCAGCAAGGTTTCGAAATTCACGACGTGGGCCCACTTGAATCAGCCACCCATGATGCCGCAATCAAGCCAGCCACGCATCAGCACTTTGTCTTGCCCTGGTCGCTACAGCCTGGCTAGGCTTGCAAGCCCACTGTAGAGACTCGCCATGTCGAATCCCCGCCAAATCGCCCTCGATGACATCGATCACCAACTGATCGCCCTGCTGCAGATCAATGCCCGCGAAAGCGTTGCCACCCTTGCCCGCCACCTGGGTATCGCTCGCACCACCGTCAACTCGCGCCTGGCGCGCCTGGAGAAGGGCAAAGTCATCACCGGATATGGCGTACGCCTGGGCCAGCGCCTGGCCGATGGTGGCTTGCAAGCCTATGTCGGGATCAAGGTGCAACCGCGTTCCGGCAAGGAGGTCGTGCGCCGCCTGGCTGCCATGGGGCAAGTGCAGCAATTGTGCGCGGTCAGCGGCGAGTTCGATTACGTAGCCTGGCTGCGCAGCGACTCGCCAGAACAACTGGACCAGTTGCTGGACCAGATTGGCAGCGTAGAAGGCGTGGAGAAGACCACCACCTCGATCATCCTCAGCAGCAAAGTGGACCGCGGCCAGCCCGTCTAGTTGGTAGCAGTGCAGGCGCTAAGCATCAATCGTCAAAAGTATTGATACACATGTCGTTATGACAAATAAAACGCCAATACGACGACGCTTTGCATCTTAATTACGAACACCCGTCGCCCTAAAATGACCACCAGGCATCTCCTATACTCAGGCTCCGCCCCTGCGCAGCCGCTCTGGCAAGGTCACTGCAATGAACAAGAAAAACCGCCACCCGGCCGACGGCAAGAAACCCATCACCATCTTCGGCCCGGACTTCCCGTTCGGCTTCGACGACTGGCTGGAACACCCGGCAGGGCTGGGCAGCATTCCGGCTGATCGCCACGGTGAGGAAGTCGCTATCGTCGGTGCCGGCATCGCAGGCCTGGTGGCGGCCTACGAGCTGATGAAGCTGGGGCTCAAGCCTGTGGTGTATGAGGCCTCGAAGATGGGTGGCCGACTGCGCTCGCAGGCCTTCAACGGCACCGACGGAATCATCGCCGAGCTCGGGGGCATGCGCTTTCCAGTGTCCTCCACCGCCTTCTACCACTATGTCGACAAGCTGGGCCTGGAAACCAAGCCCTTCCCCAACCCACTGACTCCGGCATCCGGCAGCACGGTGATCGACCTGGAAGGCCAGACCTACTACGCCGAAACAGTCAGCGATTTGCCCAAACTGTTCCATGAAGTGGCCGATGCCTGGGCCGACGCGCTGGAAAGCGGCGCGCAGTTCGCCGATATCCAGCAGGCGATCCGCGATCGCGATGTTCCGCGCCTCAAAGCATTGTGGAACAAGCTGGTACCGCTGTGGGACGACCGCACCTTCTACGACTTCGTCGCAACCTCGCGCTCGTTCGCCCAACTGAGCTTCCAGCACCGCGAGGTGTTCGGCCAGGTCGGCTTCGGCACAGGTGGATGGGACTCGGACTTCCCCAACTCGATGCTGGAAATCTTCCGGGTGGTGATGACCAACTGCGACGACCACCAGCACCTGATCGTCGGCGGTGTGGAGCAGGTACCACAGGGCATCTGGCGCCATGTACCGCAGCGCTGCGCCCACTGGCCCGAGGGCACCAGCCTGAGCGCGCTGCATGGCGGCGCACCGCGCACTGGGGTGAAACGCATTGCCCGCGCAGCCGACGGGCGCCTCGCGGTCACCGACAACTGGGGCGACACTCGCCATTACGGCGCCGTGCTCGCCACCTGCCAGAGCTGGTTGCTGACCACCCAGATCGATTGTGAAGAATCGCTGTTCTCGCAAAAGATGTGGATGGCCCTGGACCGCACCCGTTACATGCAGTCGTCGAAGACCTTCGTCATGGTCGATCGGCCGTTCTGGAAGGACAAAGACCCGCAAACCGGCCGCGACCTGATGAGCATGACCCTCACTGATCGGCTCACCCGCGGCACCTACCTGTTCGATAACGGCGACGACAAGCCGGGCGTGATCTGCCTGTCCTACGCCTGGATGAGCGACGCCCTGAAGATGCTCCCGCACCCCGTGGAAAAACGCGTGCAGCTGGCCTTGGATGCACTGAAGAAGATCTACCCCAAGACCGATATCGCCGGGCATATCATCGGCGACCCGATCACCATTTCCTGGGAGGCCGACCCGCACTTCCTCGGTGCCTTCAAGGGCGCACTGCCCGGCCACTACCGCTACAACCAACGGATGTACGCGCACTTCATGCAGCAGGACATGCCCATCGAGCAACGCGGGATATTCATCGCCGGCGACGACGTATCGTGGACCCCGGCCTGGGTCGAAGGGGCGGTGCAGACGTCGCTCAATGCGGTGTGGGGTATCATGAACCACTTCGGTGGCCAGACCCATCCGGACAATCCAGGCCCGGGCGATGTGTTCGACGAAATCGGGCCAATCGCCCTGGCAGACTGAGACAAGGAGGCAGCATGCGCATCGCTCTGTTCCAGGGTGCACCCAACCCGTTGGATGTGCCCGGCAACCTGCAACGGCTGCGCCACCAGGCGCACTTGGCGGCCGAGCGTGGCGCACAGTTGCTGGTGTGTCCGGAGATGTTCCTGAGCGGCTACAACATCGGGTTGGCACAGGTAGAGCGCCTGGCGCAGGCCAATGATGGCCCAGCGGCCATGGAGGTGGTGGAGATCGCCCAGGCGCATCGCATCGCCATCGTCTATGGCTACCCCGAGCGCACTGACGATGGCGCGATCTACAACAGCGTGCAACTGATCGACGCTCATGGCCGTAGCCTGTGCAACTACCGCAAGACGCACCTGTTCGGTGAGCTGGACCGCGGCATGTTCAGTGCGGGCGCCGACCACTTTCCGGTGGTCGAGCTGGAAGGCTGGAAGGTCGGGCTGCTGATCTGCTACGACATCGAGTTCCCGGAAAATGCCCGGCGCCTGGCGCTGGACGGCGCTGAGCTGATCCTGGTGCCGACCGCGAACATGGCACCGTATGATTTTGTCTGTCAGGTAACCGTGCGCTCCCGGGCACAGGAAAACCAGTGCTACCTGGTGTATGCCAACTATTGCGGGGCCGAGGGCGAAATCCAGTACTGCGGCCAGAGCAGCATCATCGCGCCGGATGGCAGCGTGCTGGCCATGGCCGGCCGGGAGGAGTGCCAGTTGCTGGCGGACTTGGCGCAAGAGCAGGTGGTGCAGGGACGTAAAGCATTTCCTTACCTCACCGATCTGCGCAAGGAGTTGCATCTGCGGCGAGGCTGAGAGGGCCAACAAATTTGTTAGCATGTGTGCCTGACCCGGAGCCCCCATGCCTGATGCCACTCGCCACCTCACCTTAGCCAACGGCCTGCAGCTCACCCTGCGCCATGCCCCGCGGCTCAAGCGCTCGGCTGCGGCGCTGAAGGTCCACGCGGGCAGCCACGATGCCCCGGCAAAATGGCCAGGGCTGGCGCACTTTCTCGAACATCTGTTCTTCCTTGGCACCCCCCGCTTTGCGCTGGATGACGGCCTGATGCGCTACGTCCAGACCCTTGGCGGGCAGGTCAACGCCAGCACCCGCGAACGCACCACGGATTTCTTCTTTGAAGTGCCGCCCGCAGCCTTGGCCGGCGGGCTGCACCGCCTTTGCCAGATGCTCGCCGAACCAGACCTGGGTCGCGAACGCCAGCGCCGCGAGCGTGAAGTGATTCATGCCGAATTCATCGCGTGGTCGCGCAACCCGCAGGCACAGCAGCGCTTGGCCCTGCTGCAGTCAGTGTCGGCTGGCCATCCGCTAGGCGGTTTTCATGCAGGCAACCGGTATACCTTGGCGTTGCAGGACCCCGCCTTTCAGCGAGCGCTCACAGATTTCCATCAACGCTATTACCAAGGCGGCCAGATCACCTTGAGCCTGTGTGGGCCGCAACCGCTGGATGAGCTCGAACAGCTTGGCAGGCACTACGCCGGTGCGTTTGCGTGTGGCGAACGCAGGCCACAAACACCGCCACCGGCCCTGTCGAGCACCAGCACTGGCCTGGTCTTCACCCATGAAAACCTGCCCCCTGGTGCCGAACGGGCATTGGAGCTGCTGATTGCCGGCTTGAGCGACAGCAGGCCGGGCACCTGGCTGGATGCACTACGCCAGCGCGGCTGGCTGCAAGCGTTCAAGGCTGAAATGCTGTATGCCTTCGCCGGGCAGATGCTCTGGCACATCGAGCTCGAACTCAGCAAAGACGCCTGTGCAGAAGAAGCTCACGCCCTGCTGCACGGATGGTTCGGCTTCATCCGGCAATGCGATCCGGCGCACCTGAACGCCGAATTCGGCCTTTTGCACCAGAGCCGCGAACGCAACGCCAGCCCCCTCGATCTGGCCCGCCGCGACAGCGCAGGCCAGCCATTGGCGGCACTTGATGCACAAGCACTCTGCGCATTTCAGGCACTGCTCGAAGGCCTGCCATCGCGCAAGCATGGCCAATGGCAGTTGCCAGCCGCCGAACCTTTGTTGCTTCCCGGCTTGCCTCCCACGCAATTGCCGCAATTGCCTGCAGCGCTGACGGTCAATCAGCAACTGCCAGCGGCGCGCCAGTACGGGGCAGTTCATCTGCGCTGGCAAGTGCCTTCGGCCCTGCGCCAGCGCCTCTATGCTGTGCTGGAACGCGCCCTGCAGCCGCTACAGGCACGCTGCGAGCGTGCCGCTGTGCACCTGCAGTTCAGTGCCGCAGGCGAGTATTGGCAGCTGCGTTGCACTGGCCTGCCCACAACGGTCATAAAAGCCGTCGAACTCGCCATCGCGTGTTTGCGTTCGCCCGCTGCTGACTGGGATCCGCCTACACAACAGGCCCCCTTGCTGATCCCAATCAGGGCCCTGCTCAACCAACTGCCAGAGGCACTCACAGGCGCAGTACCAACGCCCGAGCCAACCAGGGCGATCAATCAACAGGCACTCGATGATGCATGGCAGCACAGCCGGTGGCATGGCCTGGCGGTGGGGTTCGATGCAACTGCCCTGCAAGCCCTGAGCGCAGCCTTGCAAGGCTGCCCCGGACAGCTCGGCATGCCCGTACCGCCGCCCGCCTGGCACGGCCGGCGCTGGCACCACGCCAAGGTGCCGGGCAGCGAGCCC
This sequence comes from Pseudomonas sp. WHRI 8519, assembly GCF_040224055.2. Classification (NCBI taxonomy): domain Bacteria; kingdom Pseudomonadati; phylum Pseudomonadota; class Gammaproteobacteria; order Pseudomonadales; family Pseudomonadaceae; genus Pseudomonas; species Pseudomonas sp. WHRI 8519. The sequence continues at coordinate 5,640,266 of NZ_CP167996.1, forward strand.
GCACTGCTGCTGTTCTGCCCCGTGCCTGCGCACCAGCAGGCCTGCGGCCGGCTTCTCGCCCAGATGCTGCAAGGGCCTGTGTACCAAAAGTTACGTGTGGAATTGCAGCTGGGTTACGCCGTATTCAGTACCTTTCGTCAGGTGGAGGGCATCGGCGGGCTGCTGTTCGGCGTGCAATCACCCCATGCCACCCACGCTGAGATCCTCGGTCACCTGCTCACCCTTCTGCGCCAGGGAGTACGCCTGGACGCAGCTGCACGCCAGAGGTTGGCGGAACAGTTCGACGAGCCAGCCATGGCCAACGCGGACCTTGCCGATTGGGCATGGCAGACACACTTGGCTACACTACCCGGTGATCTCCCCACATTAAGCGCGGCTATCCTCAAGACGCAACAAGCACATCTGGACGATTTGCTGGGTGGCCTGCTCGCAGCCGATTCACCCTTGCTCTGCCTGGCCAATGGGCCTGCGCCAGAGGGCGCCTGGCACTGACCCGGAATCCATTGTTACGTATACCGCAAGGGCGCGTTTCGAAGAATTAACCTTTCGGTACATGATTTTCTTGTAAGATAACGCTATCTCAGCCGCCGGAACCTTCGGCGCGAGGCGACGCCAAACAAATAGCTGAACCCTCTACCCTGACCCGGAAGGAGCAAAAACCATGTGGACCAAACCTGCATACACTGACCTGCGTATCGGCTTCGAAGTGACCATGTACTTCGCCAGCCGCTAAGCATTGCCTGCGTCTCAACGCCTCGGCCAGCCGGGGCGTTGTCGTTTTTCAGGCTACGGTTCTTCGCACAGTTCGGATAGAGAGCAACCATGTACATCCAGATTCTCGGTTCCGCCGCCGGCGGCGGTTTTCCGCAGTGGAACTGCAACTGCGTCAACTGCAAAGGCTATCGCGATGGCAGCCTGCGCGCCACGGCACGTACCCAGTCGTCGATAGCCCTGTCCGACGACGGTGTTCACTGGATCCTGTGCAACGCCTCACCCGACATCCGTGCCCAGCTGCAGGCCTTCGCGCCAATGCAGCCGGCCCGTGCCCTGCGCGACACCGGCATCAACGCCATCGTCCTGCTCGACAGCCAGATCGACCACACCACTGGCCTGCTCAGTCTGCGCGAAGGCTGCCCGCATCAGGTCTGGTGCACCGACATGGTCCATCAGGACCTCACCACCGGCTTCCCGCTGTTCAACATGCTCAGCCACTGGAACGGTGGCCTGCAGTGGAACCGTATCGAGCTCGAGGGCAGCTTCGTCATCCCGGCCTGCCCTCATCTCAAGTTCACCCCCTTCCCGCTGCGCAGCGCCGCACCGCCTTACTCCCCGCACCGCTTCGACCCACACCCGGGCGACAACCTGGGGCTGCTGGTAGAAGACACCCGCACCGGCGGCAAGCTGTTCTACGCGCCCGGCCTGGGTCAGGTCGACGACAAACTGCTGGCAATGATGCGTGACGCTGACTGCCTGCTGGTCGACGGCACGCTGTGGGAGGATGATGAAATGCAGCGCCGCGGGGTCGGTACCCGTACTGGCCGCGAAATGGGCCACCTGGCGCAGAATGGTCCCGGCGGCATGCTTGAGGTGCTGGACGGCTTCCCAAGCCAGCGCAAGGTACTTATCCACATCAACAACACCAACCCGATTCTGGACGAAGACTCCCCCGAACGCGCCGAGGTCCAGCGCCGAGGGGTAGAAGTCGCCTTCGACGGCATGAGCATCGAGTTGTAAGGAGGCCCGATGAGCGAAGCACTGCCACTGTCGCCTGCCGAATTCGAGCAGGCTCTGCGCGCCAAGGGCGCCTACTACCATATTCATCACCCCTACCACGTGGCGATGTACGAAGGGCGCGCTACCCGCGAACAGATTCAGGGCTGGGTGGCCAACCGCTTCTACTACCAGGTGAACATCCCGATGAAGGATGCCGCGATCCTGGCCAACTGCCCGGACCGTGAAGTGCGCCGTGAGTGGATCCAGCGCTTGCTCGACCACGACGGCGCCCCGGGCGAAGACGGTGGTATCGAAGCCTGGCTGCGCCTGGGTCAGGCTGTGGGGCTCGACCCCGACCAGCTGCGCTCCCAAGAGCTGGTGCTGCCAGGTGTGCGCTTCGCCGTCGACGCGTACGTGAACTTCGCCCGCCGCGCCAGCTGGCAGGAAGCGGCCAGCAGCTCGCTGACCGAACTGTTCGCCCCGCAGATCCATCAGTCGCGCCTGGACAGCTGGCCGCAACACTACCCGTGGATCGATCCTGCCGGCTACGAGTACTTCCGCACCCGCCTGGGCCAGGCCCGGCGCGATGTCGAACACGGCCTGACGATCACCTTGCAGCACTACACCACCCGGGCGGCCCAGGAGCGTATGCTGGAAATCCTGCAGTTCAAGCTGGATATCCTCTGGAGCATGCTCGATGCCATGAGCATGGCCTATGAGCTGCACCGCCCGCCGTATCACACCGTCACCCAGCAACGGGTATGGCACAAGGGGATTGCCCTATGAGTTTCGACCGCAAACAAGTGCCGAACTGGCGCCCCGGTTATCGTTTCCAGTACGAACCGGCGCAGAAAGGCCATGTGCTGCTCTACCCTGAGGGCATGATCAAGCTCAATGACAGTGCCTCCCTCATTGGCGGCCTGATCGACGGCAAACGTGACGTGAACGCGATCATCACCGAGCTCGAACAGCAATTTCCTGGTGTGCCCGAAGTCGCTGATGACATCGAGCAATTCATGGAGGTGGCCCGTGGCGAACACTGGATCACCCTCGCCTGAGGTACCGGTCGGCCTGCCGCTGTGGCTGCTGGCCGAACTGACCTATCGCTGCCCGCTGCAGTGCCCGTACTGCTCGAACCCGCTCGACTTCGCCGAACAGGGTAAGGAGCTGACGACCGCGCAGTGGTTCAAGGTAATGGCCGAAGCCCGTGAAATGGGCGCTGCGCAGATCGGTTTTTCCGGTGGCGAACCGCTGGTGCGCCAGGACCTCGCCGAACTGATCGGCGAAGCGCGCCGGTTGGGTTACTACACCAACCTGATCACCTCCGGCATCGGCCTGACCGAGGCCCGTATCGCCAACTTCAAGGAAGCCGGTCTGGACCACATCCAGATCAGTTTCCAGGCCAGCGACGAACAGGTGAACAACCTGCTGGCAGGGTCGAAAAAGGCCTTCGCACAAAAGCTGGAGATGGCCCGTGCGGTGAAAGCCCATGGCTATCCGATGGTGCTCAACTTCGTCACCCACCGGCACAACATCGACAAGATCGACCGCATCATCGAGCTGTGCGTGGCGCTGGAGGCCGATTTCGTCGAGCTTGCCACCTGCCAGTTCTATGGCTGGGCGCACCTCAACCGCTTGGGCCTGTTGCCGACCCGTGAGCAACTTGAACGCGCTGAACGGATCACCAACGAGTACCGTGCGAAGCTCAAGGCCGAAGGCAACCCGTGCAAGCTGATCTTCGTCACGCCGGACTACTACGAGGAACGCCCCAAGGCCTGCATGAATGGCTGGGGCAGCCTGTTTCTGACCATCACGCCGGACGGCACTGCCCTGCCCTGTCATGGCGCCCGTCAGCTACCGGTGCAGTTCCCAAATGTTCGTGATCACGACCTCAAGCACATCTGGTACGACTCGTTCGGCTTCAACCGTTTCCGTGGTTATGACTGGATGCCCGAACCCTGCCGTTCGTGCGACGAGAAAGAAAAGGACTTCGGCGGCTGCCGCTGCCAGGCCTTCATGCTCACCGGCGACGCCAGCAACGCCGACCCGGTGTGCGCCAAGTCGGCCGACCACGGCATCATCCTCAAAGCCCGCGAGGAGGCAGAAACAGCCGACCTTGCCATTGAACAGATGACCTTCCGCAATGATCGAAACTCCCGTGTCATCGCCCGCGGCTGAATTCAGTGCGGCCCAGGCGGTTGCCGCCGGCACCGACTTCACGGAACTCAAAGTCACTGCCGACGGGTTGTTCTGGATCGAATTTCGCCCGGCCGATGGTGCTTGCCGCATCTGGCACTGGCTTTACCACCAGGCACGCTGCCTGACCCCGGATGGCTTCAGCGTGCGCAGCCGGGTATACGAGTATGGCGGTGGCAGCTTCTGCCTGGGTGGCGACGGGCTGGTGTTCGTCAACGAAAAGGACCAACAGGTCTACACCCAGCCGCTGGACGACCTGCCACCGCGCGCGCTGACTCAGGATGCCAGCTGCCGCTACGGCGATGTGCAGTGGCATGCTGGCCAGGTGCTGGCCGTCGAGGAGCGGCATGCCGAGCAGGTAGAGCATCGCCTGGTCGCGCTGGATGAATGCAGCCGCGAGGTGCTGGCCGAAGGCGCCGATTTCTATGCCTCACCCACAGTGAGTGCCGATGGCCAACGCCTGGCATGGGTCGAATGGGACCGCCCGGCACAGCCTTGGACCGTCACCCGGCTGATGTGTCGCACCCGGGATGCCAGCGGCCACTGGGGCCCGGTGCAGCGTGTAGCCGCTGCTGACGAATCCCTGCAACAGCCGCGCTTCGATGCCGAAGGCCGCCTGTACTGCCTGTCCGACCGCAACGGCTTCTGGCAGCCCTGGGGTGAGGTCGAGGGCCACTGGCAGGCGTTGCCTGCCGCGCTTGCGGACCACGCTGCCGCGCCTTGGCAGCTTGGCACCTGTACCTGGCTGGCGCTGGGGCCGCAAAGCTACCTGGCCAGCTGGTTCAAAGACGGCTTCGGGCAATTGGGGCTGCGGGCTGAGGATGGCCACATGGCGCGTTACGCCAGTGCCTACACACGCTTTCGCAGCCTGGCCATGGACAGCGAGCACCTGTATGCCATCGCCGCCTCGCCCATCAGCTCGCCGGCTGTGATTGCCATTGACCGCCGCCACCACGAGGTGCGCGTACTGGCCGGTGGTGCCGAAATCCTGCCGGCAGAACAGGTCAGCCTGCCGCAGTCCTTCCACTATGGCAGTGACGAGGAACAGGCCCATGGTTTCTTCTACCCGCCATCGCAGTCGCAGGGCGCCGCACCGCTGGTGGTGTTCATACATGGCGGGCCGACCTCAGCCTGCTATCCCGTGCTGGACCCACGCATCCAGTACTGGACCCAACGCGGCTTTGCCGTGGCCGACCTGAACTACCGGGGCAGCACCGGCTATGGCCGGGAATACCGCCAGGCACTGCACCTGCGTTGGGGTGAGAGCGATGTGGCCGATGCTTGCGCGGCGGTCGAATACCTGGCCGCTCAGGGCTTGGTCGACAAGCACAAGGCGTTCATCCGCGGCGGCAGCGCGGGGGGCTACACCACGCTGTGCGCCTTGGCGTTCCATGACGTGTTCCGCGCCGGCGCCAGCCTCTATGGGGTCAGCGACCCGCTAGCGCTGGGCCGTGCCACGCACAAGTTCGAAGGGGATTACCTGGACTGGCTGATCGGCGACCCGCAGCAGGATGCCGAACGCTATCGCCAACGCACCCCACTGCTGCATGCCGAGCAGATCAACGTGCCGGTGATTTTCTTTCAGGGTGAACTGGATGCTGTGGTGGTGCCGGAACAGACGCGCTCGATGCTTGAGGCGTTAAAGGCCAATGGCATCGAAGCCGTGGGGCACTTCTATGCGGACGAACGACATGGCTTTCGAAAGGCCGAAAACCTTGCACATGCCCTCGAAGAGGAATGGCGATTCTATTGCCGGGTGCTAGCCCGATGAAACCTGGGGCCGCGCTGCGGCCCCAGCAGATTCAGCGCTTGGCGATGATGTACACCGCATGCACGATACCCGGAATGTACCCCAGCAAGGTCAGCAGGATATTCAGCCAGAACGCCCCGCCGAAACCGACCTGCAGAAACACACCCAGCGGCGGCAGGATGATGGCGATAATGATGCGAATGATGTCCATGCAAGTTTCTCCTCAAAGGGTCTAAACAGAGACTAGCTGGGCATCACAGAGGTTCCACCGGTGCATGGCGCGGTTTTTTGCAAAGCCCTTGAACGGGCGCCAGAAAACCCAGATATGCACGACCTCCTCCAGTGGCTCAAGAAACTCCCCATAAAAAAACGCCCCAGGCCAAATGAATCAGGCCAGGGGCGATGCGCAGAAACGCGAGACGGTTCGTAGAATTCGTATCAGGCCGAGACCTCACCGCGGGCCTGCTGCTGTGCGTGCAGGCGGGCGAACGCCCGGGCCAGGCGCAACAGCATTTCATCGATGTTGCCTTTGCTCACGGTAAGCGCTGGCGAAAAACGCACCACATCCGCTTGCGGCGCATTCAGCAGCAGGCCCTCGTGCAGGGCCGCTGCCACCAGTTCGCGGGCCAGGTGTTCTTTCAGTTGCAGGGCCCACAGCAGGCCTTGCCCGCGTACTTCACCCAAGCCATAGCGCCCGGCCAGGCGGCTCAGGCCTTCGCGCAGGTGGCGGCCGTTATCCTGCACCTGGGCGAAAAAGCCAGGCTCCAGCACAGCGTCCAGCACAGCCAGGCCGGCGGCGCACATCAGGGCATTGCCGTGGTGGCTGCCTTCCAGTTCGCCAGGCGCAGCGCAGCATGCTGTGCCCCGGGCAAGCAAGGCAGCCAATGGCACACCGCCGCCCAGCCCCTTGCCTAAGGTGATGATGTCCGCGCGCACCCCATAAAGCTCCTCGGCCAGCAGCGCACCACAACGACCCATACCGGTCTGCACCTCATCGAGGATCAGCAGGATGCCCAGCTCACGGCACAGTGTTTCCACGCCCTTGAGGTACTCCTGCGTGGCAGGGATGACACCCGCCCCGCCCTGGACAGGCTCGAGCATGATTGCCACGGTGCGCGAATCTACTGCGGCGTGCAGGGCAGCAAGGTCATTGAATGGCACTTTGCTGAAGCCCGGCAAACCGGGCTCGCAGCGGTTGCACGGCAGCGGATCGGACGCCGACAGGGCCCCCAGGCTACGGCCATGGCAGCCCTGACTGGCAGTGATGATGTGATAAGCGCCGTTGCGGTGCAGTTGGCCCCACTTGCGCGCCAACTTGATCGCCCCCTCGCAGGCCTCGGCGCCGCTGTTGAGCAGATAGCCCTGATCGCTACCGGTGCGCTGGCACAAGCGGTTGACCAGCGCCAGCAAACCACGGCTATGGAAACCCGCCCCCGGGTTGATCAACGCCTGGGCCTGGTTGCCCAGCGCCTTCGCCACCACGCCAGGGCTGTGGCCCAGGCTGTTCACCCCGCCGCCCTGGGTAAAATCCAGGTAGGCATGCCCTTCGTGGTCCCACAACCAGGAGCCTTGGCCGCGCACGAACACTTGAGGCGCACGCTCGGTGCCGGGCATCAGGCGCTCACGCGACAACGCCGATGCGTCTGGCTCGATTACCGGCGCGCGCTTTGGCTCGACAGCCGTGGCGGGGGCCGATCGGCGCAGGTTGAACAGGTTCATGGGGGGCTCCAGCCAGTCACCGCAGGGGGCAGCGTCCGGTCTCGGCGCCGGCGCTTGATAATTTTGCCTTTCCTATCAAAAGTGTTTTTCGAACGGGGTAACAATGCGCGAATTGATTGCTGTAAGCCGCTGAAATACAGCGATAGACTAGGCTCAGGCGGCGCTAGCGGCCATTTCGTTTTTTCAGCTTTTTCGATAAGTAATACTTATGGATTTTCGCCAACTGCGTTATTTCGTCGCGGTGTATGAAGAAGGCCATGTCGGCCGCGCCGCTGAACGGCTGTCACTGTCTCAGCCGGCCCTCTCCCAGCAGATCCGCCAGCTTGAGCACAGCCTTGACCTGAGCCTTTTCGAGCGCAGCAACAAGCGCCTGCTGCCGACCCTGGCGGCTCACACCCTTTACAACCACGCCCTGCCCCTGCTCGACGGGCTGCAGCGCGCCCACGAAGCGATGCGTAACTTCAAGGGCCAATCCTTGCGCACGCTGGCCATCGGCGTGCTGCAGACAGTACGCCCCAGCCTGGTGCCGCAGTTGCTAGAGCGCTTGCGCAAGGCCCAGCCGCATCTTGTGGTACAGATCTACGAGCTGTCCGGGTTGGAAATCGAACGACGCCTGCTCAACGGCAACCTTGATATCGGTATCAGCTACCTGCCGCCACGCCAGCCAGGGCTGCACGGCTTGCTGCTGTACGAAGATGAACTGCAGTTGGTCATCCCTGATACCCATCCGTTGAAGGACTTCAAGAAGGTCTCTATCCGGCAAGCGGCTGAACTGCCGATACTGATGCTTGGCGAGGAGTTCCAGGTCCGCCAGATCTGGAAGCAACAACTGGCCAGCCTAGGGCGCAGGCCGCAGGTTCAGGCAGAGATGAACAACATGGGCGGCATTCTCGACAGCCTGGCCCATACCGCACTGGCCACTATCCTGCCTGGCCGCGCCAAGGATGCTGCCGAAGATGACCAAGGGCTGCTGTGGAAACCCTTGAGCGAACCGCGGGTGCCGTTGAAGGTTGGCCTGGTATTTCGTGATGCGCAGCGCCAGCAAGCATCGGTTGAGTTGCTGCGTACACTGCTGGAGGAAGAGGCCGACGCACGGCAATTGGGGGCTTCAGCGCTGGATGTGCTTGGCTGAAATACACGCGCGCAAAGAAAACCCCGCCGAAGCGGGGTTTTCCCAGACTTTTTCCCTGTGACATCCTTATCGCCCTACCGTCCTGGCAGGAAATCCTTCGTTTGTCCCTGTTCTGTCCTTTGCGCTTCCTGCGCAACGTCCATGGGGAAAGATTAGCCGTGGATCCAATCTGACACCAGTGGCGAAAAGTCACCGCGTTATGTAGGAAAATGCTTACAAGCAACGTCCATCAATAAACGCGGTGCCTACATGCCACTGCTCAGAACTGTTCGGCATCCAGCAAGTACAACGACTCGCTCCCCGCCTTGACCGAAGCCACCAACGAATCCACCCGCGGCAGAAGCCTGGCGAAGTAGAACCGCGCTGTGCCCAGCTTGGCCGAGTAGAACGCCTCATCGCCCTCGCCCGCCTTGGCCGCACGCGCCATCAACGCCCACATGTAGGCATAGGCGACATAGCCAAAGGCATGCAGGTACTCGACCGATGCAGCACCGATTTCATTCGGGTTGCCCTTGGCCCGCTCCAGTACCCACTCGGTCAGCCCGTCGAGTTGATCGAGGTAGGCACCCAGCGGCTTGGCGAACTCATCCTGGTCAGCCCCCGCACTGGCGATGAACTGGCGAATTTCCTCAGAGAACAGCTTGTAGTAAGCACCACCACTGGCCACCACCTTGCGGCCCATCAGGTCCAGGGCCTGAATGCCGTTGGTGCCTTCGTAGATCTGGGTAATGCGTACATCGCGAACCAGCTGCTCCTGGCCCCACTCACGGATGTAGCCATGCCCACCGAACACCTGCTGGCCATGCACCGCGCACTCCAGGCCCAGATCGGTGAGGAACGCCTTGGCGACCGGGGTCAACAGTGCCACCAGCTCTTCACTGCGTTTGCGCGTACCCGGCTCTTCGCTGTACTTGGCGCTGTCCAACTGCATTGCCACGTACGTCGAGAAGGCGCGGCCACCTTCGATCAGCGCTTTCATGGTCAGCAGCATGCGGCGCACGTCCGGGTGGACGATAATAGGGTCGGCCGCCTTGTCCTTGGCCTGCGGGCCGGTAGGGGCGCGGCTCTGCAAACGGTCGCGGGCATACTCGACGGCATTCTGGTAGGAACGTTCCGCCGTGGCCAAGCCCTGAATGCCCACGCCCAGGCGCTCGTAGTTCATCATGGTGAACATCGCCGCCAGGCCCTTGTTCGGCTCACCGACGATGTAACCTACGGCTTCATCGAAGTTCATCACGCACGTAGCCGAGGCCTGGATTCCCATCTTGTGCTCGATCGAGCCACAGGTAGCCGGGTTGCGCGCCCCGAGGCTGCCGTCATCGTTGACCAGGAACTTGGGCACCAGGAACAGCGAGATACCTTTAGGCCCGGCCGGTGCGTCCGGCAGCTTGGCCAGCACGAGGTGGATGATGTTTTCGGTCAGGTCGTGTTCGCCGCCGGTGATGAAGATCTTCGTGCCGCTGACCTTGTAGCTGCCATCGGCCTGGGGCTCGGCCTTGGTACGGATGATGCCGAGGTCGGTACCGGCATGGGGCTCGGTGAGGCACATGGAGCCTGCCCACACGCCGGAATACATGTTCGGCAGGTACTTTTCCTTGAGCGCTTCGCTGGCGTGGGCGTTGATCGACAGGCAGGCGCCAGCGGTCAGCATGGGGTACAGGCCAAACGCCAGGCTCGAAGCGTTGACCATTTCCTCAACCTGGGCGGAAATCGCCTTGGGCATGCCCATACCACCGTACTGGGGATCGCCGCCCACACCTACCCAGCCGCCCTCGGCGTAAGTGTTGTAGGCCTCGATGAAGCCAGCCGGGGTACTTACCGCACCGTTCTCCCAGTGACAGCCTTCTTCGTCAGCCGCGCGGCTGAGCGGCGCGATGGACTTGCTGGTGACCTTGCCTGCTTCTTCCAGAACGGCGAGTGCGGTTTGCGCATCGACCGTTTCGGCCAGCTCAGGCAGTTGCGCCCACAGCTCTGCCACGTTGAAGACTTCATTCAGAACGAAGCGCATGTCGCGCAGCGGCGCTTTATATTCAGCCATGACAACCTCTCGCGGGTAGGGTCGGGGCGGTCTCGAAGGACCGCAGCACGGGATTGAATCCAGTGTAACCGAACAACTTTTGCGAGACATAGGGTCATCAAGCGACCATATGGTCAATTACAGTCACGCAGTACGCACGGCCCCGCGCCGTGATTGTTGGCCATAAACCATGACACAGTTGCGGCCGGCACCTTTGGCGCTGTAAAGCGCCTGGTCGGCGGACTTCAGTACCTCTTCGGGGTTGCGATGCTCCATCAGGCGTTCAGCGACGCCGATACTGATGGTCACCGATACCGTGCCTGCACCACTGCCGCTGCGGCGTTGTCGCCCGGCGGAATCGTCCTGCGGCCGGTTGTTCTGGTCACGAAGCTGCATCGTGTAGTTGGCGATCATTTCCCGCACAGCTTCCACATGCGGCACGCACTCCTCGGCGGTCTTGCCGGCGAACACCAGGGCAAACTCCTCGCCACCGTAGCGGTAGGCGCGCCCGCCACCGGTGACCTTCGACAGCCGGCTGGCGACCAGGCGCAATACCTGGTCACCGACATCGTGGCCGTGGGTGTCGTTGAATTTCTTGAAGTGATCGACGTCGGTCATGGCAATCACGTAATTGCGTCCCAGGCGCTGCATGCGTTCGTTCAATGCACGCCGCCCGGGCAGGCCGGTCAGCTCGTCACGGAAGGCCATCTGGTAGGCCTCGTGAGAAACCGCCGCAGCGATCATCAACATCACCTGGCTGCACATGATGTTCAGGGTGAACGGCAGGATGAACGTCTTGGGCAGCATCCAGAAGATACCGATCAGCCCGATGATCTGAGCTGCATGCAGGGGCCTTGGCTCACGCAGGTACTGCACCACCAGCAGGATAAAAACACCCATGAACAACGGGTAGACCATCTGAATCAGGCTCATCCACTGCCCATGCAGTGACGGCCAGCGTATTTCCGCCAACCAGGCCAGCAAAGCCTGGGGAAAGCTTTGCTCCAGCGCCACGGCCACGCTACCCACAGCGAACAGCACCGCGAACCGGGCAAGCAGGTCCTGGGCCAGGTGGGTACGCTCCTGCCAGGCGCCAAACAGCCCGAACAATGCAGGCAGAAGCAGGCAGACCAGATGGAAGATCACCGCTGCGTCCTCGCGCACACGGCCGTTGTCACGGTAGTAGTCGGTCTGGGTATCGAGCAGGAAATAGGCGATGTAGACCGTGACCATCAAGAACAGCTCGCGCTGGCGACGGTAAACCGCACAGTAAGCGCCGCCCAGCAGCAGCACCAAGGTAGGCAGGACGTTGAACAGTGATGTGAAGAAGACGCTGAGGTCTCTTACGTAAGCCGCCGCAAGCCCTGCCAGCAAGAGGATCAGTGAAGGCAGGAAGTGGCTTGCGCGTACAGCGTTTAAACGAAACAAGGGTAATCTCCGACCCGGCAGATCAATAATGGCATTGTGCCCTTACTTCATCGGCAGCGCACATGAATAGATGAATGCACGGGGGTTAACGGCAGCAGGGGCGGAGGGCTTGAGCTTTTCTTGTAACCGGATCTTGGGGCGCGCAGCGGCCCCCGGAATCGAGTAGGAGGCGGGTTCACACCCGCCGTCCTCTCACACCACCGTGCGTACGGTTCCGTACACGGCGGTTCAGGCTATGCGGCTAAGCCGGTTGATCGTATCCAGTATCGAGACCAGTCCGAGTCGATCCCATAGTTTCTTCGGCAGCGCCTGATTCATATGTGGCGCCCCCGAGTTCCACCACGGGCCTCGGCCGTTATAGGCCGATTTACAGGCACGCTCTTCGCTTAAGCCCAGACGCATCAGGTTGCGCGCCCTCGTAGAGGGCTGCTTCCATTGGCGCCAGATGGCACAGCGGAGTTTGTGCCTGACCCAGCCATCCAGTTCCTCAAGTGGCCGTTTGCTCTGGCTGAGCTTGAAGTAACCCGCCCAGCCTCGTAATACAGGGTTTATCCGCTCGATGGTATTTGCCATCTTGCGACCCCGTGCACCGCGTAGCAACTCTGCGAGCCGGTCGCGCAGGCGACCCAGGCTCATCGTTGCCACCCGCAGCCTTGGCTGCTGATGCCAGCTCATCCCATAGCCCAAGTAGTCACACTTCCAGGCTCTCGCGACTCGACTCTTCTTCTGATTCACCGTCAGTTTCAAACGTTGGTTCAGGAAGCGCTCGACACTGACCAGTACTCGCTCGCCAGCCCGAGGACTGCGCACATAAATGTTCGCGTCATCGGCATAGCGCACGAAGCGATGGCCCCGCCGCTCCAGTTCGCGGTCAAATTCATCGAGCAGGATATTCGACAGCAGCGGCGAGAGCGGGCCGCCTTGCGGCGTCCCTTCCTGCCGTGGGCTAACGACACCGCCTGACATGACTCCCGCTTCAAGGTAGCGACGGATAAGCCTAAGTACGCACTTATCTTTGACCCGGCACTCGATACAGGCCATGAGGATGTCGTGGTTGACTCGATCGAAGAACTTTTCCAGATCGATTTCCACGCACCACCGATGCCCCGATGCCACATGGGCACGGGCCATCTCGACAGCTTGATGTGTGCTTCTGCCCGGACGGAAGCCATAACTGTAGTCCGAGAACAGTGGGTCGAAGATGAGCGTGAGCTGTTGCTGCAAGGCTTGCTGGATCAAGCGGTCCACGACGCTGGGGATTCCCAGTTGCCGTGTGCCGCCCTGCGGCTTGGGAATTTCAACCGCTCGCACTGCTTGTGGATGGTATTCACCGGCCAGTAGCCTGGCCTTGAGGGTTGGCCAATACTGTTTCATGTAGCCCGCCAAGTCAGCGACCGTCATGCCATCGGCACCCGGCGCTCCCTTGTTGCTGACCACGCGTTGATACGCACGTCTGAGGTTGGCCGGTGCAAGCACCCGCTCCATCAGCGTGTCCGGCTCCGCGTTCGTCCACGTTACTGACGCCGTCGATACCTTTGCGCTGTCAGGCATCATCCTCAGCTTCTGGCCGGGACTCGGGATGACAGTTTCCACTGTGGGAAATTTCTGCATTACGGCTACCAACGAGACAGTGACGCCTACTGGCGGCATAACCTGTTCGGCCCTTGGTGGCGCGGTTAACCGCCACTTACTACGGCTTCGGCTGACTTCTGCATGCTCATCCCGTCGCCTTACGACGCTCGGTAGCACAAAGGCAAGCGTGCAGATCTCCCAGGGTAATTCGCGCGACCTTCCTGCTTATGCCTGTCGGATTTACGTCACAGCGTTCCGTGCAAGTATTGGGCTTTGAAGATTGTTGCCTTCTTACCCCGCTGCGCCGCCTAATCCGCTTCCTGTTCGTCAGGCCAGCATTTTGCCTCGGGCTTCCTTCAGATTCGCAGTCGCCTGCGACACCCTTGCCTCTGGCTAACACTTCCCCTTGCCGGGTGTGTAGAGGACTTTCACCTCCAAGTCACCCACTCGGCCACCACAGCCAAGCGGGTTGCGCTGACGCGCAACGCGCCATGCCTGGCGCACAACAAAAAAACCCGCCTGCCGGTCAAGGCAAGCGGGTTTTTGTGAAGCCTTGCGGCTTAGTAGGACAGGCCGAAGTGCTCTTCGTCCATCGCCATCAGGTTGTTGGCACCGGACAGCATGGTCGCCACATGGGTGCGAGTACGCGGCAGAATACGCTGGAAGTAGAAGCGCGCCGTCTGCAGCTTGGCAGTGTAGAAGGCCTCTTCCGAAGTGCCGGCAGCCAGCTTCTCGGCAGCCAGGCGTGCCATGTCGGCCCAGAAGTACGCCAGGCACGCATAACCGGAGTACATCAGGTAATCAACCGAGGCAGCACCTACTTCTTCGCGGTCCTTCATGGCAGCCATGCCCACTTTCATGGTCAGCTCACCCCATTCCTTGTTGATCGCAGCCAGCGGCTCGACGAACTCCTTGACCGCCTCATTGCCTTCCTGCGCCTGGCAGAACTTGTGCACGATCTTGGTGAAGCCTTTGAGCGCCTCGCCCTGGGTCATCAGCACCTTGCGGCCCAGCAGGTCGAGGGCCTGGATGCCGGTGGTGCCTTCGTACAGCATGGAAATACGGCTGTCGCGCACATTCTGCTCCATGCCCCACTCGGCGATGAAGCCGTGGCCGCCGTAGATCTGCACGCCGTGGTTGGCCGCCTCGAAGCCGACTTCGGTCATGAACGCCTTGGCGATCGGGGTCAGGAAGGCCAGCAGGGCGTCGGCCTTCTTGCGCTCTTCCTCGTCCTGGCTGTATTTGACGATATCCACCTGCTTGGCGGTGAAGTAGACCATGGCGCGGTTGCCTTCGGCGAAGGCCTTCATGGTCAGCAGCATGCGGCGAACGTCCGGGTGCACGATGATCGGGTCAGCAGCCTTGTCAGGCGCTTTGGGGCCGGTCAGCGAACGCATCTGCAGGCGGTCACGGGCGTACTTCAGGCCACCCTGGAAGGCCACCTCGGCATGGGCCAGGCCTTGCAGCGCGGTGCCCAGGCGGGCGGTGTTCATGAACGTGAACATGCAGTTCAGGCCCTTGTTGGCTGGGCCGATCAAGTAGCCGGTGGCGCTGTCGAAGTTCATCACGCAGGTAGCGTTGCCGTGGATGCCCATCTTGTGCTCGATCGAGCCGCAGCTCACGCCGTTGCGCTCACCAACCCCGCCCTGCGCGTCGGGCAGGAACTTCGGCACGATGAACAGCGAGATACCTTTGGTACCGGCCGGGGCATCCGGCAGGCGGGCCAGCACGATGTGGACGATGTTGTCGGCCATGTCGTGTTCGCCGGCAGAAATGAAGATCTTGGTGCCGGAAATGCGGTACGAGCCGTCAGCTTGCGGCTCGGCCTTGGTGCGCAGCATGCCCAGGTCGGTGCCGCAGTGCGGTTCGGTCAGGCACATGGTGCCTGTCCATTCGCCCGATACCAGTTTGGTCAGGTAGGTTTCCTGCTGCTCTTCAGTACCGTGGGCAGAAATGGTGTTCATCGCACCATGGGACAGGCCTGGGTACATGCCCCACGACCAGTTCGACTCGCCCACCATCTCGCTCAACGCCAGGCCCAGCGACTCAGGCAGGCCCTGACCGCCATGGGCGACGTCATGGGCCAGGCTCGGCCAGCCGCCTTCGACGAACTGCTCGTAGGCTTGCTTGAAACCAGTCGGGGTCTTCACGCCGGACTCGCTCCAGGTGCAGCCTTCCAGGTCACCGACGCGGTTCAGCGGGGCCAGTACCTGCTCACAGAATTTCGCGCCTTCTTCGAGGATCGCGTCCACCATGTCGGGCGTTGCGTCCTGGCAACCCGGCAGGCTCTGATAGTGCGCCTCATAGCCAAGCAGCTCGTCGCGCACGAAGCGAATATCACGCAAGGGGGCTTTGTAATCAGGCATTGCGATGAACCTCTGTGATGAGTCCGGTGGGGAGACCGCTGATACCGACCAGCTCTTGCCGGCTTTCGGTCAAACAGTTGTTTGAAACTTACGTTTAGGACTGACCGATGTCAAGGAGGGACTATGGTGCCATTTACGCCGCGAAAGATGGCGTTTATGCCATCACCTTGAAAGACACCCATGACAAAGGCAGCGGGCCTGGCCGCGAAGGCGTCGGCTCAGGCAAAAAATGCAGCCTGATCAAACGCATCCGCGGGCAGGCCCGCTTGCACAAAGCCCTGTGCAGGTTTGTGAATGTGTCGCCCTCAGGCGTAGGTATCGATGAACCGACCGAGCATTTCGTCGGAAGCCTTGGCGACTTTCACGCCCAGTTCCACCTCGGTCTTGCCCAGGGCGAGCTGCACTGTGCTGGTGGCAAGGTCCATCTGCTGGCTGCGGTCGACCGCACGCAGGCGCTCGGCCTGAAAATCGCTGGACTGGCTGGTGGCGGCGCGTTCGACAGAGTTGCTGGCGATCTGGCTGGCCGCCTGATCGACGCGGTTCTGCCCGCTCTGGATGGCGCTGAGGCCCGCGTAATACGCGGAGCTACCGGTGATTTCCATGTCAAAACTCCAATGACGCTGGATGTTAACAGGCCTGATTAAAACAGGCCTTGGCCATAAAGGCCCGTTTAAATCGCTAATGGCCCCGTGCTATCTGATAGACGTGAGGCATGGTGCTTCAGTCCAGCAAGTCCAGTTGCAGATGCTCCGCGACCGCATCGGCAGCCGCTTGCTTGAGCTTGGGCACCCGCCCCAGGCAAGGCGCCGGCAAGCGCTCGGCCAGGCTGGCGAGGTTCTCCTCCAGGCGCGATGTGCGTGGTTCGATGATATTGGCGACCCAGCCGGCCAGTTGCAGCCCGTCCCTGGCGATCGCCTCGGCGCTGAGCAAGGCGTGGTTGATGCAGCCAAGACGCACCCCGACCACCAGAATCACCGGCAACTTGAGGGCAATCGCCAGGTCGGACAGGTTGGCATGACCAGACAACGGCACGCGCCAGCCACCCGCACCTTCGACCAGGGTGAAATCCGCGCCCTGATCCAGCACGTGGCGCATGGCCTTGAGCAGGGCCGGCACCTCCAGCGTCACACCCGCTTCACGCGCCGCCACATGCGGCGCGATGGCAGGTTCAAAGGCAAAAGGGTTGATGGCCTCATAAGGCAGTTTCAGTGTGCTCTCATCGATCAATGCCTGAGCGTCAGCGTTGCGCAGCCCCTTCGCGGTAGCTGTGCAGCCGGACGCTACCGGCTTTGCACCCAGCGTGCTCAGGCCCTGCAGCCGAGCGGCATGCAACAGCCCGGCGGCGATGGTGGTCTTGCCGACGTCGGTATCGGTACCCGCAATGAAATAGGCCTGGCTCATTTCGCTCCTCTCACGCCGTTGGCTTGCGCAACACACCATAGACCACTTGATAGGTGGCGGGCAGCCCTTGCGGCTGGCGGAATGCTTCGTACGCCTGCAGCAGCCCCTGCATGCGGGCACGGCCAGTCAGGCCCGACGGCCGCCCAGGATTGATGTTGTGGGCGCCAAGT
This sequence comes from Pseudomonas sp. WHRI 8519, assembly GCF_040224055.2. Taxonomy (NCBI): domain Bacteria; kingdom Pseudomonadati; phylum Pseudomonadota; class Gammaproteobacteria; order Pseudomonadales; family Pseudomonadaceae; genus Pseudomonas; species Pseudomonas sp. WHRI 8519. Next base: position 5,657,730 of record NZ_CP167996.1, read on the forward strand.
GCCTTGAGCTCATGGGTCAGCCCGCGCACATGCGGGTAGTGCAGCACATGCGCCTGCTGATGCAGGCCAAGCGGCTCAAGGCCACTTGCCGCACACAGTCGCTGATAGTCCTCGAACCGGCGGAAGCGGTTGACATGCACCATGCCATCCACAGCCTGCCAACTGGCGCGCAATTCATCGAGGGTGCCAACACACAGGCTGCTGAAGGCCAGCACACCGCCCGGGCGCAATACCCGCCGGGCTTCTTCCAGCACACTGGAGAACTGCGCGCACCACTGCACTGCCAGGCTGGAGAAAACCAGATCGACGCTGTGATCACGCAGCGGCAAGCGCTCGGCGTCGCCTGCCACATGGTAGCGGGCCCCGCCCTGCTCGCCTCGGGCATGGCGCAGCATGCCTTCGGCGATATCCACGGCCACGCCCGTCGCCAGCGTGAACCGCTCGGCCAGCACCCGGCTGAAATGCCCCGTGCCGCTGCCCAGGTCGAGCCAGCGCGATGGCGTCAGTGTGCTCGGTAGCTGCTCCAGCAGGGCCACGCCCACCGCGCGCTGCAAGGCCGCCACGCTGTCGTAGCTGGCTGCCGCACGAGAGAACGAGGCCGCTACCTGGCGCTTGTCCGGCAGCGCGCCGGGCAGGGTTGGACGGGAAAGGTCAGTCATCGCCACTCTCATGCAGGAAACTCTTGATACCCGCCGCCAATTCCTGCGGATACTCCAACAGGAAAGCGTGGGAACTCTCTTCAACCAGCCCGACTTCAACGTCGGGCAACAACTCGCTCAGCGCTTTGGCCGCCTCGGGGGGGACCAACGCATCACTGCCGGCGAACAGGTGCAGTTGCGGGCCGGCGTATGCCTGCAGCGCTTCGCGGGTATCCAGCTTTGCCAGCACCTCAAGCCCGGTGCTCAGGTACAGCGGGTCCGTCTCTGGCACGCCCACGCCCAGCTGACGCAGCAATGTGCGCGGCTGCATGGCGCCGTCACTGCACAGGCTCTTGAAACGTTTGAGGGTTACGCCGGTGTGGCTGCGGCAACCGTCGCGGAAGGTCTCGAAGGTGTCATGGGCCATACCATGCGGCCAATCCGCCCGTTCCACGAAGCAGGGGTTACTGGCCAGGGTCAGCAGCCCGCAACAGTGATCGCCACGCTTGCGCGCCAGCTCACTGGCAAGCATGCCGCCCAGCGACCAGCCGCCCAGCCAGGCATCACTGGGCAGTTTGCGGTCAAGGTAATCGACCCACGCCTGTACATCGGGGTCGGCCAGCTCCGGCAGGGGCGCCAGCTCAACCTGCAGGCGCGCGTCCTGCGCACGCAGGCTGGCGGCCAGCGGCTCAAGCGCCGCAGTCCCCAGGCCCCAGCCGGGTAGAAGGATCAATCGGTTACGCATCGGCGGCCTCCAGCTGTGGATAACAATCGGCCAATGCATTCAACAATAGCTGTACCTGCGCCTCACTGTGCGCAGCGCTCAAGGTTACCCGCAGCCGTGCACTGCCAGCAGGAACAGTAGGCGGGCGGATGGCGGTGACCAGCAGGCCACGCTCGCGCAGCATCTGTGACAGGCGCAGTGCCTGTGCACTGTCGCCGATCAGCAGCGGCTGGATCGGGGTCGGGCTGTCCATCAGCTGCAGCCCGATCTGCGCCGCGCCCTCGCGGAACTGAAGGATCAACCCGGCCAGGTGCTCGCGGCGCCAGGTCTCGCGGCGCACCAGCTCCAGGCTCTTGAGCGTGGCGCAAGCGAGTGCCGGCGGCTGGCTGGTGGTGTAGATGTAAGGCCGTGCGAACTGCACCAGTGCCTCGATCAAATCATCGCTGCCCGCAACGAAGGCGCCCGCGGTACCACACGCCTTGCCCAGCGTACCGATCAGCACCGGCACGTCGTCGATGCCCAGGCCGAAGTGTTCGACGATACCGCCGCCCTGGGCACCCAAGGTACCCAGGCCATGCGCGTCGTCGACCATCAACCAGGCCCCGCGCGCACGCGCCACCTCGGCCAGCGCAGGCAGGTCGGCCAGATCACCATCCATGCTGAACACACCGTCGGTGACCACCAGGGTATTGCCGCAGGCCTTGTCCAGGCGGTTGGCCAGGCTGACGGCATCGTTGTGCAGGTAACGGTTGAAGCGGGCACCACTGAGCAAGCCGCCATCGAGCAGCGAGGCATGATTGAGGCGGTCCTGCAGCACTGTATCGCCCTGCCCCACCAGCGCGGTGATGGCCCCGAGGTTGGCCATGTAGCCTGTGGAAAACAGCAAGGCTCGCGGGCGACCGGTCAATTCAGCCAGCGCCTCTTCGACCTGATGGTGCGGCGTGCTGTGGCCGACAACCAAGTGCGAGGCCCCGCCACCGACGCCCCAACGCTCGGCGCCGGCCTGCCAAGCGGCAATCACCTCAGGGTGGTTGGCCAGGCCCAGGTAGTCATTGCTGCAGAAAGCCAGCAACGGCTGGCCGTCGACCACGACGTTCGGCCCTTGCGGGCTTTGTAACAGCGGCCGCTGCCGATACAGGTCTGCAGCGCGCCGTTCGGCAAGACGCGCTGCAAGATCGAAGGCCATCTCAGGCAGACGCGGCGTTATAGAACAGCTCGCTGCTGCGTTGCTCGACCAGCGCCTGCTCGATGGCGGCCTGGTGCACTTCGTCGGCATGCTCTTCACGCGCTTCAGGCTTGATACCCAGGCGGGCGAACAGCTGCATGTCCTTGTCGGCCTGCGGGTTGGCGGTGGTCAGCAGCTTCTCGCCGTAGAAGATCGAATTGGCGCCGGCCATGAAGGCCAGGGCCTGCATCTGCTCGTTCATCTGTTCGCGGCCGGCGGACAGGCGCACATGCGACTTGGGCATCAGCAACCGCGCCACCGCCAGCATGCGAATGAAGTCGAACGGATCGACATCTTCTTCCTCGGCCAACGGGGTACCGGCCACTTTGACCAGCATGTTGATCGGCACCGACTCGGGATGCTCGGGCAGGTTGGCCAACTGGATCAGCAGGCCTGCACGATCGTCGAGCGACTCGCCCATCCCGAGGATGCCACCGGAGCAGATCTTCATCCCGGCATCGCGTACGTAGGCCAAGGTCTGCAGACGCTCGCTGTAAGTGCGGGTGGTGATGATGCTGCCGTAGAACTCCGGCGAGGTATCGAGGTTGTGGTTGTAGTAATCCAGGCCTGCCTGGGCCAGCGCCTGGGTCTGGTCCTGATCGAGCTTGCCGAGGGTCATGCAGGTTTCCAGCCCCATGGCCTTGACCCCTTTGACCATTTCCAGCACGTAGGGCATGTCCTTGGCCGAGGGGTGCTTCCAGGCGGCGCCCATGCAGAAGCGGGTGGAGCCGATGGCCTTGGCCCGTGCCGCTTCTTCGAGCACCTTCTGCACCTCCATCAGCTTCTGTTTTTCCAGCCCGGTGTTGTAGTGGCCCGACTGTGGACAGTATTTGCAATCTTCCGGGCAGGCGCCGGTCTTGATCGACAGCAGCGTGGAAACCTGCACGCGGTTGGGGTCGAAATGCGCCCGATGCACGGTTTGCGCCTGGAACAGCAGGTCGTTGAACGGTTGCTGGAACAGGGCCTTCACCTCGGCCAGGGACCAGTCGTGACGTGTTGTTGCAGTTGTGCTGGCGCTCATCGGCGTTTCCTTGTTTAGGCTGTAGCTGGCGCCGGGACAGGAATGCCCGCCAGCGCATCACGGATAGCTCGCATAGTCATGGAAGGCCTATGAACTGTCAACCTTGGTTAAAAGCACTGGTTTACAAGTGTACGAATATTGACCACTACTGTTTGCTTTGCGGCGCTTCTGCCCAGCAGCGCCACCCCATCTGCGTGGCGTGCGAGGAAGAACTGCCGTGGCTGAATGAGTACTGCATGCAGTGCGCGCTACCACTGCCAATGGCCGGCCTGACCTGCGCGCAGTGCAGCCGCCGTCCGCCTGCCTTCGAACAAGTGATAGCGCCGTGGTATTACGGCTTTCCCGTGGACACACTGATCAGCCGCTTCAAACACAATCGCCAGTGGCCATTGGGGCGCTTGATGGCCGAAATGCTCAGCCTGGATTTGCGCCACCGCTTTACCGATGGCCTGGCCAAGCCATCGCTGCTGTTGCCTGTGCCACTGGCAAAGCGTCGACAGCGCGAGCGTGGCTTCAACCAGGCAGGCATGCTGGCAAGGTGGTTGTCCAAGGCCCTGGCAATCGACTGCAACGAGCGATGGCTGCAGCGCACCCGCGAAACACCGGCGCAGCAAAGCCTGAATGCCAAGGCCAGGCGGCGCAATCTGCAACAGGCCTTTGCGGTGGTTGATCAAGGCGCGTTGCACGGCCTGCATGTGGCCGTGGTCGATGACGTGCTGACCACCGGTGCCACGGTGCAAAGCATCGCCGCCCTGTTGCGCGGCGCCGGCGCACGTCGGGTCGATGTGTATTGCCTGGCACGCACGGCAAAACCGGGGCAAGCTTGACCGGTCAGTCCCAGATAGGCGCCATCATGACCCTGCCCGCTCTCCTCACCCAGCATATCGCTCGCCGCCCACAGCGCATCGCGTTGCTTCAGCATATCGCTGAGCAAGGTTCGATCACCCGCGCCGCCAAGGCCGCAGGCATCAGCTACAAAGCCGCATGGGACGCCATAGACGAACTCAACAACCTGGCCAGCCAGCCGTTGGTCGAGCGCAGCACCGGCGGGCGCGGCGGCGGTGGCGCACGCCTGTCTGACGAAGGCGAGCGGGTACTGCGCCTGTATCAGCGTTTGCAGGCCCTGCAGGCGCAGATTCTCGAGGCCGCCGAAGAGTCCAGCGACCTTGACCTGCTTGGGCGCCTGATGTTGCGCACCAGTGCCCGCAACCAGCTGCAAGGCCAGGTCAGCGGCTTGCGCCGCGAAGGGCGGCACGACCGCGTGAGCCTGGCGCTGGGTGGCGGGCTGGAAATCGAGGCACTGATCACCCATGACAGCACGTCACGCCTGGAGCTGGCGATCGGCACCATGGTGGTGGCGTTGCTCAAGGCCGGGTGGGTGCAGCTGTTGAGCGCCGCAGATGAAGCCGAAGCAGGCAGCAATGTGCTCAAGGCAACGGTGGAACAGGTGATCGCGGATGGGCATGACACCCGTGAAGTGAGGCTGGCGCTGGGTAATGGGCAGACACTCTGTGCGTTTGCCGAGGCCCACTGGCTGGCACGAGCGGCACTGGCACCCGGTAGCCAGGTCCGGGCGCAGTTCCATCCCTCCCACGTATTGCTGGGGGTACCGGTGTAGGTTGCTCGCGCCACCCGCCAGAGGGCCGTCACTGATACCATGAGCCCCTGCAGCCCACCCCGGAGCCACCATGTCTCACCCCTTCGCGACCCTCACCCCCGACCTGGTACTGGACGCCGTGGAGAGCCTCGGCTTTCTCAGCGACGCCCGGGTACTGGCCCTGAACAGCTACGAGAACCGCGTCTACCAAGTGGGTATCGAAGGCGAGCAACCACTGATCGCCAAGTTCTATCGACCAGGCCGGTGGAGCAATGAAGCGATTCTTGAAGAACACCGCTTCACCGCCGAACTCGCCGAGTGCGAAGTGCCGGTGGTCGCCCCGCTGCAACACAATGAACAGACCCTGTTCGAGCACCAGGGCTTTCGCTTCACGCTGTTCCCCCGCCGCGGCGGCCACGCACCGGAGCCAGGCAACCTCGACCAGCTCTACCGTCTGGGCCAGTTGCTCGGCCGCCTGCATGCGGTAGCGGCCACACGCCCGTTCGAGCATCGCGAGGCCTTGACTGTGGACAACTTCGGCCACGCATCCCTGCGAACCCTGCTGGAGGGCGACTTCGTACCCCGGGAATTGCTGCCCGCCTTCGAGTCTGTAGCGCGCGAACTGCTCAAGCGGGTCGAAGACATCTACGCACGCACGGAGCACAAGGTGATGCGCCTGCACGGCGACTTGCACCCCGGCAACCTGATGCACCGCGACGACGTCTACCACGTCGTCGACCTCGATGACTGCAGGATGGGCCCGGCGGTGCAAGACCTGTGGATGATGCTGGCCGGCAGCCGTGAAGAACGCCTGGGCCAACTGGCAGAGCTGATCGACGGTTACAACGAGTTTCACGATTTCGACCCGCGCGAGCTCCCCCTGATCGAACCGCTGCGTGCCTTGCGCCAGCTGCACCATAGCGCCTGGCTGGCACGGCGCTGGGACGACCCGGCATTCCCGCGCAGCTTCCCCTGGTTTGGCCAGCCGCGGTACTGGGGCGATCAGATCCTGGCCCTGCGCGAGCAAACGGCGGCACTCGATGAGCAACCACTGAAATTGTTCTAAATGCCTGCAAAGGTCTGTCTACAATAGGCGTCGCTGTATTTAGCTACCTAAGCAAGGATTCTGCATGCACGCCGCAAACCCGCGACGCGGGTACATTCTTGGCCTCTCGGCCTACATCATCTGGGGCTTGTTCCCCCTCTATTTCAAAGCCATACAAAGCGTCCCGGCGGTTGAGATCATCGTCCATCGGGTGCTCTGGTCCGCCCTGTTCGGTTCGCTGCTGCTGTTGGTGTGGAAGCACCCAGGGTGGTGGCGCGAGTTGCGCGACAACCCACGCCGCCTGGCCATCCTTGCCCTCAGTGGCGCCCTGATTGCCGGCAACTGGCTGACCTACGTGTGGTCGGTCAACAATGGGCGCATGCTCGAGGCCAGCCTGGGCTACTACATCAACCCGCTGGTGAACGTGCTGCTGGGCATGCTTTTGCTGGGTGAACGCCTGCGCCGCCTGCAATGGCTGGCAGTGGCCATGGCCGCAGTAGGTGTGGCGCAACAGGTGTGGCAAGTCGGTAGCCTGCCGTGGGTGTCCCTGGTACTGGCGTTGACCTTCGGCTTCTATGGCCTGATCCGCAAGCAGGCACCGGTGGCGGCGCTGCCCGGCCTGGTGGTGGAAACCTGGATGCTGGTGCCCCTGGCGCTAGGCTGGTTGCTGCTGCACCCCGCGGCGATGAGTGCACAAGGCAGTTTCTATACCAGCAGCGAGGCGCTATGGCTGATCGCCGCCGGGCCGGTAACCCTGATACCGCTGGTGTGCTTCAACGCCGCTGCGCGGCACTTGCCCTACACCACCCTGGGCTTCCTGCAGTATCTGGCGCCAACCCTGGTGCTGCTGCAAGCGGTACTGCTATTTGACGAGCACCTGTCATCCAGCAGCCTGATGGCTTTCCTGTGTATCTGGGCTGGCCTGGCGCTGTACAGCGTCGATGCCTGGCTGAATCTGCGCAAGCGCACCTGATCAAAAAACGATCAAAACTCTGCAGGCCACGCCGTTCGTGGCCTGGCAGAACATCTCCAGAGGTTATCCACACCCTCGTCCCCGTGGTTTGTGCACAAGCTATTGATTAGTGGCTGTTTTTTGAACAAACAGCGGGAGAGCTTGCCGTCTCTGGGTTAGCGCGGAGCGCCCCCAGGTTATCCACAGGGCCTTCCCCGATTAATCGGGATAACCCGCTAGCGCTTGGGCTCACTCTTGCGGCCGCAATTTCAACTCCACCATCAAGTCATCCGCCAGGCTCTCCAGCTTGTGCTGCAGGTCGTCCAGCGACAAGGTCAATGGCAGCGCCAGCAAGGCATCGGCATGGAACAACGGCTCGCTGCTCATCGGCGCCGGGCGTACTTCGGTGGTGAAACGCTCAAGGTTCACCCCTTGCTCAGCCAGCAAACGGGTGATATCCCGTACGATGCCAGGGCGGTCATTACCCACCAACTCCATCGCGATCGGCTTCCAGGTACAGGAAGGCTCGATGCCGCTTTCTGCGATCAGCACACGGATATCGTATTGCCCCAGGGCCTGAAGCGATTTCACCAGCTCATCGTAGCTCTCTGCCGGCACGGCGACCCGCAAGATGCCCGCGAATTGCCCGGCCATACGCGACATACGGCTCTCCAGCCAGTTACCGTTGTGGTCGGCTATGCACTGGGCAATCCGTTCGACCTGGCCGGCCTTGTCAGGAGCAATCACGGTCAGTACAAGATGATCCACAGGCCTTCCTCTGCGTCGTGCCGCCTGCAGCGGCGGGAATTGGTTCAGTATAGGCAAGGCGCGGCAACCTGCCGCAGGACGGTCTGGCGAACTAATCGTGTACTGTTTCAAGATTTATCTGGAACAATCCACCGGTTTTTTGCGAACATAGCGACTCCCAGCGTGACCCTCCGCGACCTGCTGGTCGCGGCGCGACGCTTTTAGTCTGATGTTCACCGGCCCGCTGCTTCATGTAGTATGCGTCGGCGCGGACTACAAAACGTCGTTACGATGTCTGCCAAGGCGCCTGTGAAAATACGCCAACCGCTCACCAGCCCGTCTGGCGAGCCGCACCCAGCCGCTCTCATGAGTGGTGAGAGCATGTACTGGTGCCGTGTTTAGAGAAGCGCTACAGGCTTAATACAGAAGAGCGAAAGCGAAATAGCTGAGCAAAGGTGAGGCAAGCAATGACTGGATACGTTCAAGTCGGTGGCCTTCAGGTCGCCAAGGCCCTGTACGACTTCGTCAACAACGAAGCGATCCCTGGAACCGGCGTCAAGGCCGATGCGTTCTGGGCCGGGGCAGAAAAGATCATCAACGACCTCGCCCCAAAGAACAAAGCCCTGCTCGCCAAGCGCGACGAGCTGCAAGCCAAGATCGACGCCTGGCACCAGGCACGCAAAGGCCAGGCACACGACGCCGTCGCCTATAAAAGCTTCCTTCAGGAAATCGGCTATCTGCTGCCACAAGCCGACGATTTCCAAGCCACCACCCAGAACGTGGACGAAGAAATTGCCCACATGGCAGGCCCACAGCTGGTCGTGCCGGTGATGAACGCCCGCTTTGCCCTGAACGCCGCCAACGCCCGCTGGGGCTCGCTGTACGACGCACTGTACGGCACCGATGTCATCAGCGATGAAGGTGGCGCAGAAAAAGGCCAGGGCTATAACAAGGTCCGCGGCAACAAGGTCATCGCCTTCGCCCGCGCCTTCCTCGACGAAGCCGCGCCGCTGGCTGCTGGCTCGCACGTCGACTCCACCGCTTACCGCATCGAAGGCGGCAAGCTGGTCGTTGCCCTCAAGGGCGGCAGCAACAGCGGCCTGCGGGACGACGCCCAGCTGATCGGTTTCCATGGCGATGCCGCCGCGCCAACCGCCGTGCTGCTCAAGCACAATGGCCTGCACCTGGAAATCCAGGTCGATGCCAGCACCCCGGTCGGCAGCACTGATGCCGCCGGTGTGAAAGACATCCTGATGGAATCGGCGCTGACCACCATCATGGACTGTGAAGACTCGGTCGCTGCCGTCGATGCCGACGACAAGGTCATCGTCTACCGCAACTGGCTGGGCCTGATGAAAGGCGACCTGGCCGAGAGCGTCAGCAAAGGCGGCAAGACCTTCACCCGCACCATGAACCCCGACCGCGAGTACACAGCGCCCAATGGCGGCACCGTAACCCTCCACGGTCGTTCGCTGCTGTTCGTGCGTAACGTGGGTCATTTGATGACCAACCCGGCAATTCTCGATGCCCAAGGCAACGAGATTCCCGAAGGCATCCAGGATGGTCTTTTCACCAACCTGATCGCCCTGCACAACCTCAACGGCAACACCAGCCGCAAGAACACCCGTACCGGTAGCGTCTACATCGTCAAACCGAAAATGCACGGCCCTGAAGAAGTGGCGTTCGCCGCCGAGATCTTCAGCCGCGTCGAAGACCTGCTGGGCATGCCGCGCAACACCGTCAAGGTCGGCATCATGGACGAGGAGCGCCGTACCACGGTCAACCTCAAGGCCTGCATCAAGTCGGCAGCCGAGCGTGTGGTGTTCATCAACACCGGCTTCCTCGACCGTACCGGTGACGAAATCCACACCTCCATGGAGGCCGGCGCCGTGGTGCGCAAAGGCGCCATGAAGAATGAAAAGTGGATCGGCGCCTACGAGAACAACAACGTAGACGTTGGCCTTGCCACCGGCCTGCAAGGCCGTGCGCAGATCGGCAAAGGCATGTGGGCCATGCCGGACCTGATGGCCGCCATGCTCGAGCAGAAGATCGCTCACCCGCTGGCCGGCGCCAACACCGCCTGGGTTCCGTCACCGACCGCCGCCACCCTGCACGCGCTGCACTACCACAAAGTCGATGTGCAGGCGCGTCAGCGCGAGCTGGCTAGCCGCACCCCGGCTTCGGTCGACGACATCCTGACCATCCCGCTGGCAGCTGACACCAACTGGTCGGCCGAAGAGATCCGCAACGAGCTGGACAACAACGCCCAGGGCATCCTTGGCTACGTAGTTCGCTGGATCGACCAGGGCGTGGGTTGTTCCAAAGTGCCCGACATCAACGATGTGGGCCTGATGGAAGACCGCGCTACCCTGCGTATCTCGGCCCAGTTGCTGGCCAACTGGCTGCGCCATGGCGTGGTTACCCAGGAGCAGGTGCTGGAAAGCCTCAAGCGCATGGCAGCCGTTGTCGACAAGCAGAATGCCGGTGACGCCCTGTACCGCCCGATGGCGCCGAACTTCGACGACAACATTGCATTCCAGGCTGCAGTGGAACTGGTGGTGGAGGGTGCCAAGCAACCGAACGGTTATACCGAGCCGGTCCTGCACCGTCGCCGCCGCGAGTTCAAGGCGCGTAACGGGCTGTAATCTGCAACGGGCCGCTCGCCGGCCCGATCGCAGGCAAGCCGGCGCTCACAGGCACATCACTGGCCTCAAAGGGTGTGATGAACTTGTGCGCGCCGGCTCGCCGGCGAACGGCCAGAACAGCCACCTGAGCTACCCTAGCTGCAACTCTTTCTTCACCAACCCCAGCAATTTCCCCAGATCCACCGGTTTGAGCAGAAAGTCCACCACCCCCAGGTGCATCACATCCACCGCCTCCTTCACATCGGTGTCGCCTGACACCACGATGATCGACAACGCCGCGCGTTCCGACTCACGAATCTGCCGAATCAGCTCCAGGCCATCCTTGGGCTCCATGCGCAGGTCGGTGATCATCAGGGCGATGCGCGGTTCGTAATGCAGTTTGAACATCGCCTCCTGGGCACCATCGGCCTTCATGCAGTCGATCCCTCTGCTCTTGAGGTAAAGGCACAAAGCCTCGCTGTTCACCGGGTTGTCATCAACCACCAATACCACCGGCCTGGATGCGACGGGCGCACTCAGACCGGCCAATGCCTCGCGCTCGGCGTCACTCAGGATGTCGTCATGCTCAACCATGGTCGTCTCATCAAATAGTCTTGCTCATCGGTAAGACCGCAGCTTGCGATATTGATCACATTACGCTCATAGACTTACGTCCAATGGGCACCGCACGGCCGTCAGCCGACCATGGGGGCCGAGAACAACAAGGCCGCACCTATATATAGATATATATAGTTCGGCGTAGCGATACGGTCAGTGTCATGAGCAAAAACGACGCCTACAGCCAGGCGGGCAGAACCGCAGTTCTGCAAAACATTCAGGGCACCTTGCAGTTTTTGCAGCGTTTCCCGCCGTTCAACCAAATGGAACACAGCCACCTGGCGTTCCTGGTGGAACAGTGCCAGTTGCGTTTCTACGCCAGCGGGGAAAGCATCATCAAACCCGCCGACGGCCCGGTGGAGCACTTCTACATCGTCAAGCAGGGCCGCGTGGTCGGTGAGCGCCAGCACCTGGTCAAGCCCGGCGTGGAAACCACCTTCGAGATCACCAGCGGGGAGTGCTTCCCGCTGGCCGCCCTGCTTGGCGAACGCGCTACCCGCACCGAGCACCTGGCAGGCGAGGACACGTTCTGCCTGCAATTGAACAAAGCCGCCTTCATCCGTGTGTTCTCCCTGTCGGATGTGTTTCGGGATTTTGCGCTGCGCGGCGTCAGTAGCTTGCTCGACCAGGTCAATCAACAGGTACGTCAGCAAGCGGTGGAAACGCTCGGCACCCAATACTCGCTGAACACCCCGCTGGGTGAACTGGCCATGCGTCACCCGGTGGTCTGCACCCCGAACACGCCGCTGCGCGACGCCGTGCGGTCGATGCACGAGCAGCAGGTCGGCAGCATCGTGGTGGTGGATGCGCAGCGTTACCCGGTGGGCATTTTCACCCTGCGTGACCTGCGCCAGGTGGTGGCCACTGTCGATGCCGACCTCGGCAGCGCCATCGAGCGGCACATGACCGCCAAACCGTTCTACCTCAGCCCGCGGGCCAGTGCCTTCGACGCGGCCATGGCCATGACCGAGCGGCACATCGCCCATGTTTGCCTGGTGGACAACCAGCGCCTGTGCGGCGTGGTCTCGGAGCGCGACCTGTTCTCCCTGCAACGGGTCGACCTCGTGCACCTGGCCCGCACCATCCGCCATGCACCGCGCCTGGACTCGCTGGTAGCGCTGCGTGGGGAGATCGGCCAGCTGGTCGAACGCATGCTTGCCCACGGCGCCTCCTCGACCCAGATCACCCAGATCATCACCCTGCTCAACGACCACACGGTCTGCCGGGTCATCGAACTGGCTCTGGCCGAACGTGGCGACCCTGGGGTGCCATTCAGCTGGCTGTGCTTTGGCAGCGAAGGGCGCCGTGAGCAGACCCTGCATACCGACCAGGACAACGGCATCCTGTTCGAGGCGGCTGATAGCCGCGAAGCCGAAGCCATTCGCGCCCGTCTGCTGCCGCTGGCCCACTACATCAACCAATGCCTGGCCCAATGTGGCTTCACCCTGTGCAAGGGGAACGTCATGGCGGGCAACCCCGAGCTGTGCCTGTCGCGCGCTGAATGGGCACGACGTTTCGCTGGTTTCATCCGTGAAGCCAGCCCAGAGAACCTGCTCGGCTCGAGCATTTATTTCGACCTGCGTGTGGTCTGGGGCGACGAACAGGGTTGCGAACAGCTGCGCCAAAGCGTGCTTGAACAAGTTGCCGAAAACCGCATCTTCCAGCGCATGATGGCCGACAACGCCCTGCGTCAGCGGCCTCCGGTAGGCCGCCTGCGCGAATTCGTCCTGACCCGCCAAGGCAACGACAAGGCCGCTACCCTGGACCTCAAGGTCCAAGGCCTGACCCCCTTCGTCGATGGTGCGCGGCTGCTCGCCCTGGCCAACGGCATCGGCGCCTGCAACACCCTGGAGCGCCTGCGCCAGTTGGTCGACAAAGGCGTTATCCAGGCGCTCGACGGCGCGGCCTACGAAGAGGCCTACCATTTCATCCAGCAAACGCGCATGCAGCAGCACCAGCGCCAGACCCGCGACAATCAGCCTTATTCCAACCGCCTCGATCCGGACAGCCTCAACCATCTGGACCGGCGTATCCTGCGTGAGTCCCTGCGCCAGGCGCAGCGCCTGCAAAGCAGCCTGGCCCTGCGGTACCAGCTATGAGCCTGTTCGCCTGGCTACGGCCTGCCGCCCCGGCCCTGGACGATGCGCTGCATCAACGCCTGGCGCGCCTGCCAAAACCCGCACCGCTGGGCGTGTGCTCGCTGCGTGAGCAGCGCTGGGTGGTGCTGGACCTTGAGACCAGCGGCCTGAACCCCAACCGCGATCAGGTCTTGTCGATCGGTGCCGTAGCCATCGAAGACGGCGCCATCGACTTTTCCCAGCAGTTCGAGCGCACCCTGCACCGCCCGGCCCAGAAAACCAACGCCAGTGTACTCATCCATGGCTTGGGCCCGAGCGCCCTGGCTGCTGGCAGCGACCCAGCCGAGGCGTTGCTCGAACTGCTCGAGTTCATGGGTGACAGCCCGGTGCTGGCGTTTCATGCACCTTTCGACCAACGCATGCTGGCTCGGGCGTTGAAAGAAACCCTTGGCCATCGCCTGCAGCAGCCGTTCCTGGATGTCGCTGAACTGGCGCCCATGCTCAACCCGGACACGGTACTGCGCGAAGCAGGGCTGGATGACTGGGTGGCACGCTTCGGGCTGCAGGTGGATGAGCGCCACCACGCCAGCGCCGATGCCCAAGTCACTGCTGAACTGGCGTTGATCCTGTTCAGCCAGGCGCGTCGCCAGCAGTTGGACAGCCCATTGCAGCTGGAGCAGCGCTTGCGCGGGTGGCGCCGGCGCAATGTGCAGGGGCACGGGCTTTAGAAACCTGTGCGTTGAAGGCGCTGCCCTGTGAGATCGGGCGCAGCCCCCCTGATAGTGGCAACCCGATAAGCGTCCATTGCGCCCTGCCCCCCGCCTCTGCAACAATCGCGAATAATTATCGTTAGTTAACGCATTCGTTCCGGGGGGGACACTGCTTGTCTTCTGCTCAGAGCCCACACGCTGAACTGGTCGGTACGCTGTACCGCGACCACCGCAGCTGGCTGCTCGCCTGGCTGCAACGCAGCATGGCCTGCCGCCAGCGTGCCGAAGACCTGAGCCAGGACACCTTCGTGCGCCTGCTCGGGCGCGAACACCTGGACACCCCCCGTGAGCCGCGCGCATTCCTGGCCGCAGTAGCCAAAGGGCTGATGTTCGACCATTTTCGCCGCGCTGCCCTGGAGCAGGCCTACCTGGCCGAGCTCGCCCGCCTGCCAGAAGCCGAACAGCCCTCCCCTGAACTGCAACACCTGATCCTCGAAGACCTCAAGGCCATCGACCGCCTGCTCGGCAAGCTGTCGAGCAAGGCACGCACAGCGTTCCTGCACAATCGCCTGGATGGCATGGGCCACGCCGAAATCGCCGAGCGCCTGGGTGTATCGGTATCGCGGGTACGCCAGTACATCGCCCAAGGCATGCGCCAGTGCTATGTGGCGCTGTATGGGGAGCCGACGTGAACAACTCACCGGTTTCTGCCGGGGTCCTTGAAGCGGCCATCGCCTGGAAACTGAGCCTGGACGGCGGCACCGGTACACTCGACGAGCGCAGCGAGTTCATGCGCTGGCATGCCGCCAGCGAAGAACACGCTCGCGCCTGGCGCCAGCTGGGCACCCTCGATCAACGGGTCAGCGCCGCAGCCGGCCCCGCGCGCCAGGCCCTGCAGCAATCGCGCGCAGGGTTGCGCCGGCGGGTGGCGAAGGTGGGCGGCGGGCTGGCTGGCATGTTCCTGCTCGGCTCACTGTTGGCCTGGGTCGGCGCGCCATCGCTTTCGGCAAGCTACTGGCTGGCCGATCAGCGCACCGCCACCGGCGAACTGCGGACCCTGCGTCTGGAGGACGGCACGCTGCTGAGCCTGAACACTCACACGGCAGTCGACATCGACTACGAAGGGGACCAGCGTGTACTGGTGCTGCACCAGGGGGAAATCTCGGTGGAGACCGGCCACCAGGACCCTCGCCCGTTGCTGGTGCGCACCGACGATGGCCGCCTGCGCCCCCTGGGCACTCGCTTCCTGGTGCGGCGCGAAAACCACGGCACCCGCCTGGAAGTGCTGCAGTCCTCGGTTGCAGCCCAGCCGCTCAACAGTGGTGACGAGCAGGTCCTGCGTGAGGGTCAGCAGGTGCTCATGAACGCCAATGGCCTGGGCCGTATCGCCCCCGTGCAAACCGGTGCGGATGCCTGGACCCGCGGCATGCTGGTGGTGGACAACGTGCGTCTTGCCGACCTGGTGGCGCAGCTGGGCCAATACCGCAGCGGCCACCTGGGCGTAGCCGATGAAGTGGCCGACCTGCGCGTGACGGGGAGCTTCCCGCTGACCGATACCGACCTGGCCCTGGCTTCACTGGCCCCCGCGTTGCCGGTGAAGATCGAGCGGCATACCCAGTGGTGGATCAACGTGGTGCCCAAGTAGGGCCTCAACGCCCTCGTCGCCGGCAAGCCCGGTGCTGCGTTCCTTCACTGTTGATCAACGCATTGCCGCCCCGTGGAGGGCCGGCTTGCCGGTGATGAGGCTGAGCTGGCTGCGTACAAATACAAACCATTTCGATTTTTTTTCAGAGGCCCCTGTCACTTCTGAAATCTCGCTCGGCAAGGAAGCAATTAGCACTTATCCGTCGAGGAACCGCTGCATGTCCCGTGCCGTTGATCGTATCCTGCGCCCCAGCCTGATGGCCTTGTCCATCGCCCTGGCTGCACCGTTGGCCAGCCCTGCCCTGTTCGCCGCCGAGCAGTCCGCACAGCGCGCCTACGACCTGCCCAGCGCCCCGCTGGCCACCACCCTGAACCAGATCGCCAGCCAGTCGGGCATCGCCCTGGCCATCGACCCGGCACTGGTCAGCGGCCGCAACTCGGCGCCGGTCAACGGCCAGTACGACGGCCTCGGCGCCCTGCAGGCAGCCCTGCTCGGCACCGGCTTGCAGTTGCAGCAGAGCACCGTCGGCAGCTACAGCCTGGTGGCAGTCCCTGATGGCACCCTGGCGTTGCCCGAGACTGCGATCAATGCCGATGCCTCGTACGAAAGCGCTTGGGGGCCGGTTGACGGCTACACGGCAACACGCACCGCCGCTGGCACCAAGACAGACACCGCCATTGCCGAACTACCACGTTCGGTGACGGTGATCACCCGCCAGCAGATGGAAGACCGCCCGGTCCTCAATCTCAACGACGCCTTGCGCTACACCGCTGGCGTACAGAGCAGCGGCTACGGCTCCGACTCGCGCAGCGACTGGCTGCTGGTACGCGGCTTCGTGCCCACCCAGTTTCTTGACGGTCTGCCATTGCCGAAAGGTAACTACGCGTCACCGAAAATAGAGCCCTGGAACCTGGAGCGCATTGCGGTACTGCGTGGCCCGGCCTCTTCCGTCTACGGCCAGACCCCTCCCGGCGGCTTGCTGGACATGACCAGCCGCCGCCCGGATGTTGTAAGCAGCCACGAAGTTGAAGCCCAGGTTGGCAGCAACAACCACAAACAGATCAACTTCGACAGCACTGGCAAGATCGATGACAGCGGACGGTTTCTCTACCGTGTGAGCGGTACCGTGCGCGACAGCGGCACACCGATCGATCATATTCCGGACAAGCGCTACAACATCGCACCCAGCTTGACCTGGAACATCAATGACGACACCAAACTGACGTTCATTACCCAGTACACCCGCGACGATACCGGTATCACCGGCCAGTTCCTCCCCTTGCAGGGCACCAAACTGGACAGTCCTGCAGGCAAGATCTCCCACCACAAGAACCTGGGCGACCCGGACTGGGAATCCTACGACCGCACTTACTATCACTTGGGTTACGCGTTCGAGACCCGCCTGAACGACACATGGCAGTTCCGCCAGAACCTGCGTTACGCGCGTAACGAACTGGACTTCAAGGGCATCACCGCCGGCGGTTCGATCTGGCCGGCAGGCCCGGACGAAGCAGTCAGCGCCGATGGCACGGTGCAACGCACTGCCGGCATCGTCGAGGAAGACATCTCCCAGTTCGCGGTGGATAACAACTTCCAGGCGGACTTCCAGACCGGCATGGTCGCCCATACCCTGCTGCTGGGGCTCGATCACCAACGCTCGGACAGCAATGCCCGCTGGCGCTGGGGTTCGGCCGGCGTGCCGCCAAGCAATATCCACAACCCGATCTACGGCCAGGATTTCTCGAACGTCCAGTACTTCGACATGTATGACTACGATCAGAAAACCCAGCAGACCGGTCTGTATGTTCAGGATCAGATGGCCCTGAACAACTGGCGCCTGACCTTGGGCGGCCGTGAAGACTGGGTACACACCGGCACCACCTTCCACAACCAGGGCGACGCCACCAATACCCAGCGTGACAAGAAATTCAGCGGTAACGCAGCACTGAGCTATGTGTTCGACAACGGCATTACCCCGTACTTCTCGTATGCCGAGTCGTTCCAGGCCGCAACCGGTGCCGCAGTGAACAGCACCGACGCTTTCAAACCTACCGAAGGCAAACAGTACGAACTGGGCATCAAGTACCAGCCCCCTGGCAGCAAGACACTGCTTAGCGCAGCGGTATTCGACCTGACCCAAGAGAACATGTCGGTAACCGAGGGCAGTGTGACTCGCCAAGTCGGTGAAGTACGCGTCAAAGGCCTGGAGCTTGAAGCCACATCGGATGTCACCAAGAACCTGAAATTGATCGGTTCCTACACCTATAACGACAGCGAGATCACCAAAGGCAACGACGGGGAGAAGGGCAAGCGCATGGCCCAGGTCCCTCGTAACCAGGCCACTGCCTGGGCCGACTACACCTGGCACGAAGGCGCGCTCGATGGCTTTGGCGTGGGTGTCGGTGTGCGCTATGTGGGTGACACCTATGGCAACACCACCAATACCGATTGGGGCCATGTGGGCTCATACACCGTCTACGATGCCTCGGTGCATTACGACTTGGGCCGTCTGAACCCAACCCTCAAGGGCGTAACCGTTGCCGTGGATGCGAAGAACCTGTTCAACAAGGATTACCTGTCGACTTGTGACGGTTACTACTGCTACTACGGCGACGAACGCAACGTAGTGGCCAGCGTCAATTATAAGTTCTGAGCGAATCGGGGCCGCAGTGCGGCCCCTGGTTCCATCAGGCACAATCGGTACCGTGATGAAAAGCCAAACCATCCGCCGCTGGTCCGTGGTTCACACCTGGAGCAGCCTGGTCTGCACCCTGTTCCTGCTGCTACTGGCCATCACCGGCCTGCCGCTGATCTTCCACCACGAAATCGAACACCTGCTCGGCGACGCCCCCGCGCTGCGCGAAATGCCTGCAGGCACCCCCCACCTGGACCTGCAACAGCTGGTGCTCAAGGCCGAGCAGCATCGTCCCGGCGAGGTAATGCAGTACGTTGGCTATGACGAGGACGAAGGCAACGGCGTGGTGGCCATCACCGCTGCCACGGCGGGTAGCGACCCCAATTCGTCACACACCTTCATGCTCGATGCCCGCACCGGCGAGGCCGTCGCCATGCCGGCCGCCAACGGCGGTTTCATGATGATCATGCTGCGCCTGCACGTCGACCTGTTCGCCGGGCTGCCCGGCAAGCTGCTGCTGGCGTTCATGGGTGTACTGTTCGTTGTGGCGATCGTCTCCGGCACCGTGCTCTACGCACCGTTCATGCGCCGCCTGCAATTCGCCACGGTACGCCACGACAAGTCCCGGCGCCTGCGCTGGCTGGACCTGCACAACCTGATCGGGGTGGTGACCCTGGCGTGGGCGCTGACCGTCGGTGTAACCGGGGTCATCAGCGCCCTGTCCGACCTGGTCATCGCCGCCTGGCGCAACGACAGCCTGGCCACCATGGTCGCGCCCTACCGTGACGCCCCGCCGCTCACCGAGCGCGCTCCGGCCAGCCGACTGCTGGACATCGCCAAGCAGGCCGCGCCCGGTATGCGCCCAGACTTCATCGCCTTCCCCGGCACGCGGTTCTCCAGCGAGCACCACTACGCCGTGTTCATGAAAGGCGCCACCCACCTTACCTCGCACCTGCTCACACCCGTGCTGATCGATGCGCGCACCCTGCAGGTGACCGCCGTGGGCGAACGCCCCTGGTACATGGACGCCATGGGGCTTTCGCAGCCACTGCACTTCGGCGACTACGGTGGGCGGCCGATGCAGATCCTCTGGGCTGTGCTCGATGGGTTGACCATCATCGTGCTCGGCAGCGGCCTTTACCTGTGGTGGGGCAAACAGCGCAAACCCCGGGAGGCTCGGGCATGAGCCACACGTCGCAACCGACCCTGCGCATTTTCACCTGGCCAGCCGCCATCGGCCTGCTCGGTGCAGCCGGCCTGTTCGCCGCCTTGCTGGGTGACGGTGCGTGGGATGCCCTGGCCTGGCTGGGCCTGGCCGTGCCCGTCATCCTCAGCCTGCGCGGGTTGTGCCGGCGATAACCGGCTACCGCTTCGGCCCTTGCCCCGGGCCGTAACGTTGCGCCTCCCTGACCGAAGGAGCGCAACATGCTACCGCTGGAACGTATCGAATTCCTCGACCATCAGATCACCGCCCTCCTGGCGCAAATGCCGAGCCCCGACCGGCCACGGCTCACCCGTCAGCAGCTACAGGGCGAGCTGGCGGAATACTGGGCAGCCAGCGATACCCAGGGCCGCTCGCGCAGGGTGCGCCTGTGCGATCTGCGCCGGGCCATGATGCATGCCGAGCTGACCCTGCGCCTGGGCGACCAAACCTTGCCCACCCCTCAGGCCGATGCCCTGAGTCTGTGCCTGGACCTGCCCTACGCCTGGCAACGCCGCCCCCAAGCGATGGCCACACGTGCCCAGGTCTACCGCCTGGTCCTCAGCCGTAGCCAGCCCCACAGCCGCGCCGTGCTACCAGGGATGTTCGTGGTCATCACCGGTACTGACGAGGCCGCCGAACTCTCCCCGGAGCAACCCCGCGGGGCGGCGTTGCTGTGCGGCCTGACCCAAGGCATCGAGGCCTATGCCTCGCTGGCCGACCTGCACCTTGAGCTGTGCGAACGCCTCGACGACCCGCTTCAGGGCCCGCCACTGCTGCGCCTGCTGGTCGATGCCGAGCGTATGGAGCACGCCGCCAAGGCCGACCGCCTGCGCTATGAATGGTATGCCGATGACCCGGTGCAAGCCCAAATCGACATCCTGATCGAAGCGCAGCGCCTGCGTGTCAACCACGCCTGGGCCACTGCCCAGGGCGCGCTGGCACCCACGGCCGAGGCGCTGCGCGATGCCCTGTCACTGACGGCCGATGTCGGCAAGCAGGCGTTGCTCGACACGCGCTACGGCCTGCTGCTGGAAAAAAACCTGCCCAACTGGTTGACCACGGCAGGGCCCCAGGCGCTTTCGCACATCATGCAGGCCATGCAACAACTGGTCGCCGCCGGCAATCGCATCGCCGCACCAGGCATCCTCACCTTGGCGCAGTTTCGCGAGCAGGACAGCTTGCTGGGCTGGGCCCGCGCCCGTGTAGAGGAACGCCTGCGCCACGATCATGGCCTGCGCTACGCAGCTGCCGACATCATGGTCCATGTGGTGCACAGCCGTCAGGCCGGCCCGCAGCTGAACCCCTTCAACCCTTCGATCTACGTCACCTGGCGGGGCTTCGAGCAGGTCGGTGGGGTAATGGTCGAGCTGACCAGGGAGAGTTACCCGCTGGACGAGTTGGCTTTGTGCAACCTGAACTGGTTCGACTACGACTATTGGCTCACCGCCCGGGTGACCCATCGCCAAGACAAGCCGTTACCCGAGGGCCTGAACCCGGCCTACATCAAGGCGATGATCAGAAACCTGAATGTCGGCGGCAGCTATGATGCTTACCTGAAAACCCAATTGATCGATTCCCCGGTCGGGGGCTGGAGGCTCAATGCCCATGCCCTGATCAACCGGGCCCGCATGCGTGCCGAAGTGGCCAAGGCGCGTTATGCCGGGCACCTTGGCAACGCCCAGGGTGAACAAGGCTACCGCTGGGTACGCCAGGTACTGGACTACCCACACAACGCGCTGCGCCCGCCCGTGGACAACCACCGCATCACCGTGCGCCAATTGACGATCCATGGTCATACCCTGCAAGGGGTTCTGCTGATCAACGCCGAAGGCTCTGGCACAGGCGCCTTCGTCCTGTACACACCGGACGCACCCGACCGCCGCGCCTGGCGCCGGCTGAGCAATGCTCGCGAACTGATGCGGCTGCTGCGCCAGCAACCGGCCCTGCGCGCCTACGTCGCGAGCCGCCTGCCCCTGCTGTCACCTGTACGCACCGAAAAACTGCTGAACAAGGGCCGGCTCGGGCCGGCACTGCGCATCCTGGCAATCGAGGATGACCTGTTCTTCGCCTACTACATGGCCGAGGTGCGCGGCTGGTTGGCGGTGGTCGATGCCCGGAGCCGCACCACCGGGGAGGCAGACCTTCAGCAGGGCACCGCGCTGGTGTGGCGCCTGCTCGACCTGATCAGCCTGGTACTGCCTGCGCGTGTACAGATTCCCCTGGCCATGGGACGCATGGTGATCGAAACCTGGGCTGGCCTGGAAGCCTTCAGCGAGGACGATATCAACGGTGTGCTGACCCATACCTACAACGCCCTGAGCTATGCCAACGATGCAGGTACCGGCGCGGTCAGCGCCGGCCTGATGCGCCGTATGATGCGTGGCCTGCCGACGCAACCACCGCTGCCACTGCCCTCGCGCTACAGCATCACGCCTGCGCTCGAACACCTGCGCTACACCATTGACGGTGTGCACGGTGAAGGCGTCTTTGAAAAATCATCAGCCTTCGAAGGGCTGACCCAATACTTCATCCAGGACGCCCACGGCCGCTATTACCAGGTCTCGTTCGACGGGCGTCGTTGGCGTG
The DNA here is from genome assembly GCF_040224055.2 of Pseudomonas sp. WHRI 8519. Taxonomy (NCBI): domain Bacteria; kingdom Pseudomonadati; phylum Pseudomonadota; class Gammaproteobacteria; order Pseudomonadales; family Pseudomonadaceae; genus Pseudomonas; species Pseudomonas sp. WHRI 8519. Next base: position 5,679,779 of record NZ_CP167996.1, read on the forward strand.
TCATCGACCCTACGCAGCCGGACGCTTACCTGCTGCAGCCAGTCAAGCGCCTGGCCAATGGCAACTGGGTGATCGACTCACCGGTGCTGTGGTACGACGGCTTGCCCGATCTACCGCAGCTGCTGGCCAGCTGCCGCCTGCAGCCGCCGTTGGAGGGTGAAGCGGTGGGCACGCAGGCGGGGCTGTGCCAGGCAGACGACCAGCTCTACCTGCAAACCCCTGCCGGGCAACTGCCCTTGCGTGCGCACCTGCTCGCCGGGCGCTACCACCTGGTGATCCCGCACGCCCGGCAAGCCGGCGTGGTGCCGTGGGCGATCCTGCGCTGGCAAGACCAGCAGTGGCGCATCCGGGTACGCCAGGCCGGGCGCAGCAGCGATTGGCTGGCGCTGCCGGAGGCCTACTCGCCGAGCCTTGGCAGCAACCGGTCCAGGCGCTGATGCAGGGCACTACTGCTCGGCCAGTTACGCAACAGCCGTGCCCGGTCACGGGCGTAGGCCGGTGCGAAGCTGAGCGCCGTGGCGTGCTGGCACATGGCGTCGAGGTCGATCAATGACCATTGGCCGTTGTGCCAGAACAGGTTGTGGCCTTTGAAGTCGCCATGGCTGATACGCTCGCGGATCAGTTGCTGCATCACCTCCACCAAGGCATCGACTTGCTCTTCAGGCGCATCGCCGTTTTCCACATAGGGCGCGAAGCACGCAGTCAGGTCCGGCCCATCGACATGTTCGGTGACCAGGTACGCCCGGCTGCGCAGGCCCATGACGCGCTGCTCCAGCACCGCCAACGGGCGCGGCGTGGCGATGCCCAGGAACTCCAGGCGATGGCCTTCGATCCAGGAGTGCCAGGCCCGGCTCGGGCGCCAGAAGCGCTTGAACCAGTGCGCGGTGTTCTTGATGTTGTAGCGTTTGAGCACCAGTGAGCGCACACCCACTTCGACACGCGCCACGCTGGCCGCGCCGCCTGTCTTGTACAGGTGGCCCTGGTCGATCAAGGTATCGGCCTGTTCCAGCACCGGCAACATGGCCTGGACTTCGCTGCGACGGATTGAGCGTAAGCCCGAAAGGCTGCGCTCGACGCTGAACAGCGTGCATTCGCGACCGGCCTTCTCCAGGTAGTCCTTCAGCCGCCAGTTGCGCACCTTGTCCACCTGCTTCTGCAACGCCTCCATGGGCAAGGCGTGCTCGGCATTGGCCAGCAAGTAGTGCACCAGCAGCTCTTCGATGAAGGGCTCCAGGCGCTTGGGCAACTGCGCGAAGAACACCCCGAGGTTTTCCAGCACACGCGGGCGCGACAGCTGCTGGCCGGGTGTTTCAGCCTTGATGCCAGCGCCATCGATGAGGTACAGCTTGCCGCCGTGACGCAGCAGGTTGTCCAGGTGCAGATCTTCCTGCCAGAGGCCCTTGGCATGCATCTGGGCAACGGCGGTCAGTGCTTCGCCAAGCACCAGGTGCTGTTCGTCGGCAAGCACCGGCAAGCCTGCCACTTTGTCCCAGGCATCGGCCAGGCTCTGGGCGCCGTCGAGGAACTCGAACAGCAGCCAGCCACCCTCACCGTCCTTGAGCCCATCGGCAAGCAGCCTGGGCGTGGTCAGGCCCTGCGCGGCCAGCAGCTTCACACCCTCCAGCTCCCGCTGGAAATGGCGCGCGGCGTTGCCACCCACCAGCAACTTGGCCAACACCGGCGTACCGCGCCATACCCCGGCACCGACATAGCGCTGGCCCGGCAACACCCGCAGCAGGCTGAGCAGCTGAAGTTCGGCGTTGCCAGCGGCGTCGGCCAGGCTGATCGAGAGCGGCAGTGAAGGGCTGCGCCCGGCATCTTTCAATTCAGACAAACGCATCAGCGGGCCTCTTTTTCACGACGGCGTTGTGTCAGCCGCTGCAACCAGGTGCCGACCAGCGCGCTGTCGGCCGGCAGGGCAAGGTAGGCAGCCAGCAGCGTGCGCACCTGCGCTTCGCTCCAGGCCGGGGCGCGGCGCAGCAGCGGCTCCAGGTCCTTCAGGCGGTCGCGCATGCCGAACAGCAGTGGCCGGGTCTTTTCCAGGTCGATCAGTTGCGCGTCCCAGCCTTCGCGGCGCTGGCGCAGGAAGATGTGCTTGGGGTAGAAGCAGCCGTGCACCTGGCCGGCGCTGTGCAGCGTGCGCGCCAGCTGGCCACAGGCCTGGAGGATACCGTTGCGCTCAGCGTCACCGAGCTGCGGCCATTGGCCCAGCAGGCTTTCCAGGTCGCTCCAGTCATCCAGGGCACGGGTGAGCAGAATCGCCCGGTGCTGGCCCGCGTGCTTGCGCTCACCGTAGAACACTGCCTGCAAGGCCGGGATATGCAGCTTCTGGTAACGGCTGATGTTGCGGAACTCACGGGCGAACGTCGGCTCGCCGAACGGGCGGTGCAAAGTGCGGGTCAGGTAGTCGCTCTGGCGCTTGAGGTAATACCCTTTACCCTCGAGCTCCAGGCGATAGACACTGCTCCAGCCGCCTCGGCCGGTGTTGGGTTCGTCCACGGCATCGAGCTGCAGCGCCCACAGCGCTTCGAAGTCATTCAGGCCATGGCGTTTGAGCAGCGCGAGGTCCGCGCTGGCCAGGTAATCGGTCATTCCCTTCCCTCGAAGAAGCTCAGTACCTGACGGACCCGGCGCTTGTCGCGTGCATTCAGGCGCTGACGCCCGCGGTACTGCAAATAGAAGCGCAGGCGCTGGGTCGCCGTCAGGTGGTATTTGGCGACCTTGTCCAGGCATGCCAGGTCCTTGATCAGCCGGTGGCGCCACATGAAACCGCGCCAGAAGTCGCCGGTCGGGCAATCGATGAAGAACAGCGTGCCCCGGTCATCGACCAGCAGGTTGCGCCACTTGAGGTCGTTGTGGGCGAAACGATGTTCATGCATGACCCGGGTATGGCGCGCCAGCTGTTGGCTGATGTGGTCGACCCAGGCGCGATCGGCCAGGCGCGGATCATTGCGCTCAGCCAGCGCCGACAGGTCTTCGGTGCGGGGCAGTTCGCGAGTGATCATCGCACCTCGGCCAAACGCCAAGCCATTGCGTTCCAGGCCCCAGGCCACAACTTCGGCGGTGGGGATGTCCCATTTGGCGAACTGCTTGAGGTTCTGCCATTCGGCCTTGATACGCGGCCGGCCGAGGTAACGGCGCATGTGTTTGCCGGCGCCGGTGTAGCGCTTGACGTAATAGTTGACCCCATCACGCTCGACGCGGACCACCTCGCTGAGCGGGTCACGGGTCAGGCGTTCACCCTGCAGGGCAAACACCGCATCAAGAGTGCCGAAGTCCGCCGCCAGGTGTTCATAGCCCGGCGCCAGTGTCCAACCCGCCATCAGAGCGCATCCCCATAGCGTTGTTTGCGATCGTAGAGTTTCTGCGCCTTGCGATCCAGCCAGGCCAGCAGCGCGGCTTCCTCGCTGAGCACCTGGCGCAGCGGGCGCTGGAAGTAACCACGCAGGAAACGCAGCTTGTCGCGCCGGGTCAGGCCGATGTCCAGCGCCGAAAAGTACAGCGCGGCCAGGTCCTTGTCCCGCCAGCGGCGGCTGATTTTCGCCCGGGTCTGGGCGCGGTGCAGGTCGATTACCGACAGCTTGAAGTCTTGCGCCGTCACCGGGCGATCGGTGTGCAGCAGGAAGTGGCAGATGTAGCAGTCGCGGTGGTTGACCCCCGCGCGGTGCATGCCGCCGGTCATCTTCGCCACTTCGGCGATCAGCGCGTGCTTGAGCGCTGGCTCAGGCGGCTGCCTGACCCAGTCGATGCTGAAGTCTTCCAGGCTGATGGTCGGCGCCAGCTCTTGAGTGACGATGAACGAATGCTGCGTGGCCGGGTTGCTGCCACGCTCGCCGTAGGCCACTGCAGTCATGGTCGGCACGCCGACTTCATGCAGGCGCTCGATGGCCCGCCATTCCTGGCCGGCACCCAGCACCGGAAGCTTGGCGGTGAGCAGGTTCTTGAAGATTTCGCCCCAGCCAATGCCCCGGTGGATCTTGACGAAGAAACCTTCGCCATCGACCTCGGTGCGCAGCGTGCGGCGACCTTCCAGCTCGCGGTACACCTCGCCTTGCAGGGCTTCCACGGCATCGAAGGCATCACGCCCCGCCCACAGGCGCTTGAAAGGTTCGGCCAGTATCAGCTTCATGCGCTCTCCTGCCCCAGAATCACGTCGGCGGCGTGCTGCGGCATGCTGTACAGGTCGGCGGTATCGGCAAAGGCCAGTCCATTGCGCGACCACTCCGCACGCGCCGTTGGCGCTTCGAGCATGCGCTGCAGGTAGCCATTGAGCTGTTCCTGCTCGAACGGCTCGTCCAGCACCAGGCCGCTGTCGGCCTCGGCAATGTAATGGGCATAACCGCAGACCTTGGAAACCAGCACCGGCAAGCCCGCCACCAGTGCTTCAAGCAGCACGGTGCCGGTGTTCTCGTTGTAGGCCGGGTGAACCAACAGGTCCGCACCCAACAGGAAGCGTGGAATGTCACTGCGCCCCTTGAGAAACTGCACCTGCTCGCCCAGGCCCAATGCTGCGCTCTGCAGCTGGAACACCTTGGGGTCGTCCTGGCCGATGACCATCAGCCGGGTGCGCTTGCGCAGAGACGCCGGCAGAGCGGCCAAGGCTTTGAGGCTACGGTCGACGCCCTTGGTTTTGAAGCCGGAGCCGATCTGAACCAGCAACAGGTCGTCATCGCCCAGGTTGAACTCCTTGCGAAACGCCGCGCGGATCTCGGCGGCATTGGCCGGCGCACGGCGGTCCTGGGAAATGCCGGGCGGCAGCAGGTGGAAGCGCTCGACAGGGGTGCCGTAATGCTTGATGAACAGCGGTTGCTGCACCTCTGAAATCATCAGCACCTCAGTGCGCGCATCCTTGGCGAACACGGCCCGCTCGTACTCGGCAAAGTGCCGGTAGCGGCCCCAGCGGCGGTACAGGCCGCCACGCAAGGTCTGGGCTTTGTCCTCGAAACAGCCGTCGGCCGCGTAATACACGTCCAGGCCCGGCATCTTGTTGAAGCCGATCAACCGGTCTACCGGGCGCTTGGCCAGATCGGCCTGCATCCAGGCACTGAGTTTTTCATTGCGACGGTGATTGAACAGCGCCTTGACCGGCGCCACCAGCACCTCGAAACCGGGCGGAACGTCGCCTTCCCAGATCAGCGTGTAGACACGGATCTGGTGGCCCCGCTTCTGGCATTCCAGGGCAATGCGCATGAAGTCGCGCTGCAGCCCGCCGAAGGGGAAATATTTGTAAAGCACGAAAGCCAGTTGCATCAACGGACATCCTCAGCCAGCAGCAACGCGCTCAAGCGGCTCGCCACATGCTCGGGATTCAGGCGAGTGAAGCACAGTGGCCACTCGCGTTTGAGATCGAACCGGCGCAGGTCGTCGGCGCTCGGTTTGTAGGTGCACTTTTTCTGCAGGCACGGCGCACAGGGGAAATCGCTGGCCTGATGGACCTGTACACGGCCATAGGCGCCGGTCAGGCCGGGGTTGGTCGGGCCGAACAGCGAAATGGTAGGCACATCCAGCGCCGCCGCCAGGTGGCCCAGCCCAGTGTCCACCGCAACACAGGCCTTTGCCGCCGCCAGCACGCGGGCAACACCGGCAAGGTTCAATCTGGGGAGCACCTGGCAGTTGTTCAAGCCCTGGGCGATACGCTCGGCGCGGTCTTTCTCGGCCTGGTTGCCCCATGGCAGGCATACCTGCAGCCTGCTGCGGCCCAAGCGTTCAGCCAGCTCGCGCCAGTAGGCCTCGGGCCAGTGCTTGGTCGCCCAGGTGGTGCCGTGCAGAAACACCACGTACGGCGCTGCCGGCGGCAGTTGCAGGCGGTCCAGGTCCAGGCCGTACTTGCCGATACCTTCGGGCAGGTCATAGGCCAGCGCCATGGCGAACAGCTGGCGCACGCGCTCTACCGCATGCTGGCCGACGGCGACCGAAAGGCGCCGGTCATAGAAGCGGCTGGCCCAGCCCTCGCGCGCCGAGTAACGGTCAAGGCCAGCCACCGGCGCCTTGACGTAGCGGGTCAGCCAAGCCGACTTGACCAGCCCCTGGGCATCGATCACCAGGTCGTACTTGCGCTCGCGCACGCGTTGCTTGAACGCCTTCCACTCGCCGCTCTTGATGGTCTGCCAGACATTCTTGCGCCAGCGCCGAATGGCCACCGGTATCACCTGGTCGACCGCCGGGTGCCAGCTGGGGATCTCGGCGAAGCCTTCTTCTACCACCCAGTCGAAACGGATGCCCGGGATCGCATGGGCGGCATCGGTGAGCGCCGGCAGGGTGTGGATCACATCACCCAGCGACGAGGTCTTGATGATCAGTACCCGCACTTACTCGACCTCGGCCACGGTATCGATCAGGTTCGGCCCACCCAGGCTGTGCAGGGCGGCGATGACTTTGCCCGGCTCCAGCAGACGCAGGCAGTTGTAGTGGCCGAAGCGGCAGGTGCGGTCGAAGCATGGGCTGCACTCGATGCCCGTGCGCACGACCTCCACCTGCTCGGCCAACGGCGGGGTGAAGCCCGGCGAGGTCGAGCCATAGACGGCAACCAAAGGGCGGTTCAAAGCCGCCGCAACGTGCATCAACCCGGAGTCGTTGGACACCACCGCGTTGGCGCAGGACATGAGGTCGATCGCCTCGGCCAACGAGGTTTCGCCTGCCAGGTTGCAGGACTCTTCACGCAAACCCGGGATCAGCCGGTCGCGGATCTGTTCGCCGACCGGGTGATCGTTCTTCGAGCCGAACAGCCAGACCTGCCAGCCTTGGCGAATCATGGCGTCGGCAACGTTGGCGTAGTGCTCTGCCGGCCAGCGCTTGGCTTCCCCGAACTCGGCGCCTGGGCACAACGCAAGCACCGGGCGGTCCAGCTCCAGGCCGAACTTGGCCAGCGCGGCCTCACGGCTCGGCGCTTCGATCTGCAGGCTCGGCCGAGGATAAGGCTGCGGCAGCTCGGCACCCGGCGCGTAGGCCAGTGCCATGAAGCGCTCGATCATCAACGGGTAACGAGCCTTGTCCAGTTTACGCACGTCGTTGAGCAGGCCGAAGCGCATTTCGCCGCGCCAGCCGGTGCGCTTGGGGATGCCGGCAAAGAACGGCACCAGCGCCGACTTCAGCGAGTTGGGCAGCAGTATCGCCTGGTCGTACTGCCCGGCCAGGGACTTGCCGATGCGCCGGCGCGTGGCCAGTTCCAGCGCGCCATGGCCGAGCGGGAAGCTCAAGGCCTGACGCACTTGGGGCATGCGCTCAAGGATCGGCCGGCTCCACTCGGGCGCCAGCACGTCGATCACGCAGTCGGGGTGCTGCTGTTTCAGGCACTGGAACAGGGTTTGCGCCATCACCATGTCGCCAACCCAGCTGGGGCCAATGATCAGTATTCTCATGCTTAGTCCAGAAACGCTCGGGGAGGCTACAGGCTGCGGTACAGCCTGGCCTCCCCTCTTTATATTCAGGCTATGTGGCGGACAGTGTACCACCCGGGCCGCTTCGCGCCCCAATCGCCACCAAGCAGGCCCCACAGGGGGCATGCAGGCCTCAGGTACTGCAGCGCCCTCTGGAGGCCGGCTTGCCGGCGATTGGCCCTCAAGTCAAACCGAGCTGCGCCCAAATCCTTCGAACGTCGCGGCGCTCATCGATAAACTGTGCCGCATCGATCACCCCGGCTTGCTTCTGCAGGGCCTGGCGGTGCGAGGCTGAGCGAAACGCCTTGTACACTTCACGCAACAAAACCGCATCGCTGGCCGGCATCAAGCCTGCCTGCTCCAGCTCTTCCAGAATGCGAATGTTATCGGTCCAGCGCAGTATGGCCGGATGGTCGTGTGACCAGGCCAAAGCGGCGTATTGCACCATAAATTCGATATCGACGATACCGCCGGCATCCTGCTTGATATCGAACGCCATCCCCGTATCGAAGGCATTGCCCGCGGTGCCTGCGGCGGTAGCCTTGGTGCCGAGGTTGTCGCGCATCTTGGCGCGCATCTCGCTGACTTCGCTGCGCAGCTTGTCCAGGTCACGGGCCTGGCCCAGAACCTTGGCACGCACCGCCTCGAACGCTGCCGCCACCTGCTTGCAGCCCACCAGCACGCGGGCGCGCACCAGGGCCTGATGTTCCCAGGTCCAGGCTTCGTTCTGCTGGTAGCGCTCGAACGCGCCCAGCGAGCTGACCAAAAGCCCCGCGGCGCCCGAGGGCCGCAGGCGCATGTCGACGTCATAGAGCTGGCCGGAATTGGTTTGCGTGGTCAGCAAATGGATGATGCGCTGGCCCAGCCGCGTGAAGAACTGCGCGCTGTCGATCGGCTTGGCGCCATCGGTTTCCGCCTGCGGGTCACCGTCGTGGATGAACACCAGGTCCAGGTCCGAGCCGTGGCCCAACTCCAGGCCGCCTACCTTGCCGTAGCCAAGGATGATGAAGCCCGGGTCGCACAGGCTGCCATCGGTGCGCTTGGGCTGGCCGTGACGCGCCACGGTCTGGCGCCAGGCCAGGGCCAGCACCTGGTCAAGAATGGCTTCGGCCAGCCAGGTCAGGTAGTCGCTGACTTTCATCAATGGCAGGTTGCCACTGATTTCGGAAGCGGCCACGCGCAGGCTGTGGGCCAGCTTGAAGTGGCGCAAGGCCTCCATCTGTTGCTCAAGATCGTCCTCGGGGATGCGCGTCAGCCGCTCCCGCAGCTCGGCGGCCAGCTCCGGCGCCAGCGGCGGGCTGAACAGGCGGCCTTCATTGAGCAACTCATCGAGCAGCAATGGGTAACGGGCAATCTGTTCGGCGATCCACGGGCTGGCGGCACACAGGGTCAGCAGGCGGCGCAAGGCCCCCGGGTTTTCAGTCAGCAGCACCAGGTAGGCCGAACGCCGCGCCACAGCTTCGACCAGCGGCAACACCCGCTCCAGCACCAGGTCAGGGTTGTCATGCTCGACCGCCTGGGCCAGCAGGCGCGGGATGAAGGCATCCAGGCGTTCACGGCCGATGCGCTGCATCGACCGCAACTGTGGGCTGGCACGCAGCCCCGCCAGCCTGCGCAACGCTTCGGCGGGCTGCTGGAACCCGGCTTCTTCCAGCTGACGGCCGGCGGCCTCCTCATCCTGCGCCTGCTCCCACAAGGGCGACCACTCGCCGCCAACCACCAGGTCACCCTCGCCGTCTTCTTCGTCCGGGTCGGCGATGACCTGGCGGAAGTGCCAGTCGACACGGCCGCGCCAGTGCATCAGCTGGTCGTGGAAACGCTGCCAGCCGCTAAAGCCAAGCACATAGGCCACGCGCTCACGGTCAGTCTCATCATCGGGCAGCATCTGCGTCTGGCGATCGGCAATGGCCTGGATGGCGTGCTCGGTATAGCGCAGGAACTCATAGCCTTCGCGCAGCTCCGCCACCACAGCCGGCGGCAGATAGCCTTGGCCTTCCAGGGTCGCCAGCACTTTCAGCAAGGGCCGCTGCTGCAGGCTCAGGTCACGCCCGCCATGGATCAGCTGGAAGGCCTGGGCGATGAACTCCACTTCACGGATGCCACCGGCACCGAGCTTGATGTTCTCGGCCATGCCCTTGCGCCGTACCTCCTGCTGGATCAGCTGTTTCATGGTGCGCAGCGCTTCGATCGCCGAAAAGTCCAGGTAACGCCGGTACACGAACGGGCGCAGCATCTCCTGCAATTGCGCGCCTGCCGCCTGGTCGCCAGCCACCACCCGCGCCTTGATCATCGCGTAGCGTTCCCAGTCGCGGCCCTGATCCTGGTAGTACTGCTCCAGGGCATTGAAACTGAGCACCAGCGCACCGGCCGAGCCGTAGGGGCGCAGGCGCATGTCGACGCGGAACACGAAGCCATCGACGGTGACCGGGTCGAGCGCCTTGATCAGGCGCTGGCCCAGACGGGTGAAAAACGCCTGATTGTCCAGCGAGCGCTTGACCCCTTCGGTCTCACCGCCCTCGGGGAAGGCGAAGATCAGGTCGATATCCGATGACAGGTTGAGCTCGACCGCCCCCAGCTTACCCATGCCCAGCACCACCATATGCTGCGGTTCGCCGCTGCGGTTGCCGATCGGCGTACCGAACTGCTGGCAGTGGCGCGGATACAGCCATTGATACGCTTCGTCGATGGCCGCGTCAGCCAGGTCGGACAGGTCACGGCAGGTCTCGCCCAGTTCGGCCTGGCGGGTGATATCGCGCCAGATGATGCGCAGCTGCTGGCGGTTGCGCTCGCGGCGCAGGTTGCGTGCCAGCTCGTCTTCACTCGACGCCGCCTGGGCGGCTGCCGCAATGTGCCCACGCAGCTCGCCCGGCGCATAACGGCGGTCCATCTCGCCGCTGGCCAGCAGGGCAAACAGCATCGCCGGCTCACGCTGGGCCAGGCCGAGCACGAAGTCGCTGGCGGCGGCCACCTGGTCGAACTGTTGCCGGTGAGCCGGGCTCCAGGCGTTCGGGTCGAGCGCCGGGTGGCTGCTCAGGGCATCGAGCAGAAACTGCCGATTACGGGCGACCAGCGGTTGCAGGGAGGCAGGCAGTTCGAGCGGCAAAGGCAGGCGCATGGTCTATCCTTGATCGGCGAGAAAGAGAGAGGAAAAAGCGGCCACGAGGAAACCGGACCACGGTTGGACTGTCGTACAAAAGTTGGAAATAGCTGAAAAAAACGAATCATTGGCAAGAAACATCAAGAATCACCCGCTCGTAGCACAACGCCAACCAACATGAACGTTTTTCCTCACAAGCCACGGTGCGACCAAACGTCGCATTTGTGTAGTTTTACTACTACCCCACCCGTGCAAAAGCATGAAATGCGAAAGCAAATGTAGTAAAACTACACGCCGCCGGGTCACACTCCGGTAATCCAAGAATTCACGACGTCTGCCCATAAGGCCAGTCGCAAACTCAGGCCCCCGATTCTGGTGGCCTTTCCGCCCTGGAGCAAGCCATGCAAGACCTCGATCCAATCGAAACCCAGGAATGGCTGGATGCCCTGGAGTCGGTCCTCGACAAAGAAGGCGAAGACCGCGCTCATTACCTGATGACCCGCATGGGCGAGCTGGCCACCCGCAGTGGCTCTCAGCTGCCGTACGCGATCACCACGCCATACCGCAACACCATCCCTGTCACCCACGAAGCACGCATGCCTGGCGACCTGTTCATGGAACGCCGCATTCGCTCGATGGTGCGTTGGAACGCGCTGGCCATGGTGATGCGCACCAACCTGAAGGATTCGGACCTGGGCGGCCACATCTCCAGCTTCGCCTCCAGTGCCACCCTGTATGACATCGGCTTCAACTATTTCTTCCAGGCCCCGACCGAAGAACACGGCGGCGACCTGATCTTCTTCCAGGGCCACGCTTCGCCAGGCGTTTACGCCCGTGCCTTCATGGAAGGCCGCATCAACGAAGAGCAGATGAACAACTTCCGTCAGGAAGTGGACGGCAAAGGCCTGTCTTCGTACCCGCACCCATGGCTGATGCCTGACTTCTGGCAGTTCCCGACCGTTTCGATGGGCTTGGGCCCGATCCAGGCGATCTACCAGGCGCGCTTCATGAAGTACCTGGAAGCCCGTGGTTTCATCCCGGCCGGCAAGCAGAAGGTCTGGTGCTTCATGGGCGACGGCGAGTGCGACGAGCCGGAATCCCTCGGTGCCATCGCCCTGGCCGGCCGCGAGAAGCTGGACAATCTGATCTTCGTCATCAACTGCAACCTGCAGCGCCTCGACGGCCCGGTTCGCGGCAACGGCAAGATCATCCAGGAACTCGAAGGCGTGTTCCGTGGCGGCGGCTGGAACGTCAACAAAGTCGTCTGGGGCCGCTTCTGGGACCCACTGCTGGCCAAGGACACCAACGGTGCCCTGCAGCGCCGCATGGACGAAGTCATCGACGGCGAGTACCAGAACTACAAAGCCAAAGACGGCGCGTACGTTCGTGAGAACTTCTTCAACACCCCAGAGCTCAAGGCCATGGTCGAAGACCTGTCCGACGACGAGATCTGGAAGCTCAACCGTGGCGGTCACGACCCGTACAAGGTCTATGCGGCCTACCACCAGGCGGTCAACCACAAAGAGCAGCCGACCGTCATCCTGGCCAAGACCATCAAGGGTTACGGCACCGGTGCTGGCGAAGCCAAGAACACCGCGCACAACACCAAGAAGGTCGACGTCGACAGCCTGCGCCACTTCCGTGACCGCTTCGACATCCCGGTCAAGGATGCCGACCTTGAGAACCTGCCGTTCTACAAACCCGAAGAAGGTTCGGCCGAAGCCAAGTACCTGGCCGAGCGCCGCGCAGCCCTGGGTGGCTTCGTACCGCAGCGCCGTGCCAAGAGCTTCAGCGTGCCGACCCCGCCTCTGGAAACGCTGAAAGCGATCCTGGACGGCTCGGGCGACCGCGAAATCTCCACCACCATGGCCTTCGTGCGTATCCTTGCGCAGCTGGTCAAGGACAAGGACATCGGCCAGCGCATCGTGCCGATCATCCCGGACGAAGCCCGTACCTTCGGTATGGAAGGCATGTTCCGCCAGCTGGGCATCTACTCGTCGGTCGGCCAGCTCTACGAGCCAGTCGATAAAGACCAGGTGATGTTCTACCGCGAAGACAAGAAGGGCCAGATCCTCGAGGAAGGCATCAACGAAGCCGGCGCCATGTCGTCGTTCATCGCTGCCGGTACCTCGTACAGCTGCCACAACCAGCCGATGCTGCCGTTCTACATCTTCTACTCGATGTTCGGCTTCCAGCGTATCGGCGACCTGGCCTGGGCCGCTGGCGACAGCCGCACCCGTGGCTTCCTGATCGGCGGCACCGCCGGCCGTACCACCCTCAACGGTGAAGGCCTGCAGCACGAAGATGGTCACAGCCACATGATGGCGGGCACCATCCCGAACTGCCGCACCTATGATCCGACCTACGGCTACGAGCTGGCGGTGATCATCCAGGACGGCATGAAGAAGATGACCGAAGAGCAACAGGACATCTTCTACTACATCACCGTGATGAACGAATCCTACCAGCAGCCAGCCATGCCGGCCGGTGTCGAGGAAGGCATCATCAAGGGCATGTACCTGCTGGAAGAAGATACCCGCGAAGCCGCGCACCACGTTCAGCTGATGGGCTCCGGCACCATCCTGCGCGAAGTCCGCGAGGCGGCGAAGATCCTGCGTGAAGAGTTCAACGTCGGTGCCGACGTGTGGAGCGTCACCAGCTTCAACGAACTGCGTCGCGACGGCCTGGCCGTGGAACGCGCCAACCGCCTCAAGCCTGGCCAGAAGCCTCAGCAGACTTACGTCGAAGAGTGCCTGGCCGGTCGCAAAGGCCCGGTCATCGCGTCCACCGACTACATGAAGCTGTTCGCCGAACAGATTCGCCAGTGGGTACCGAGCAAAGAGTTCAAGGTCCTGGGTACCGATGGCTACGGTCGCAGCGACAGCCGCAAGAAGCTGCGTCACTTCTTCGAAGTCGACCGCCACTTCGTGGTGCTGGCTGCCCTGGAAGCCTTGGCTGACCGTGGCGAGATCGAACCGAAGGTGGTGGCCGACGCCATCGTCAAGTTCGGCATCGATCCGGACAAGCGCAACCCACTGGACTGCTGAGGAGTATTTTTAAGTGAGCGAACTCATTCGCGTACCTGACATCGGCAGCGGTGAAGGTGAAATCATCGAGCTGTTCGTCAAGGTCGGTGACCGTATCGAGGCTGACCAGAGCCTGCTGACCCTGGAGTCCGACAAGGCCTCCATGGAAATCCCGGCCCCCAAGGCCGGTGTCATCAAGGAACTGAAGGTCAAGCTGGGCGATCGCCTGAAAGAAGGCGACGAGCTGCTGGTACTGGAAGCCGAGGGCGCCGCTGCGGCGGCCGAGGCTCCCGCTGCCGCACCTGCGCCTGCCGCCGCTCCGGCTGCTGCTGAAAAGCCAGCTGCCGACGCCGCCCCTGCGCCGGCTGCAGCCCCTGCTGCCGCCAGCGTGCAGGATATCCACGTACCGGACATCGGTTCGTCGGGCAAGGCCAAGATCATCGAAGTACTGGTCAAGGTCGGCGACACCGTCGAAGCCGACCAGTCGCTGATTACCCTGGAGTCGGACAAGGCCTCCATGGAAATCCCTTCGCCCGCCGCAGGTGTGGTCAAGGAAGTGATCGCCAAGCTGGACGACGAAGTCGGCACCGGTGACCTGATCCTCAAGCTGGAAGTTGCAGGCGCCGCTCCGGCTGCTGCACCAGCGCCTGCCGCTGCTGCACCGGCCAAGGCTGAGGCTGAGGCTGCTCCGGCCGCCGCACCTGCTGCCGCTGCTCCAGCTGCTGCCCCTGCACCGGTCGCTACCGCGCCGGCTGCCGGCAGCAACGCCAAGGTTCACGCAGGCCCTGCTGTTCGCCAGCTGGCCCGCGAGTTCGGCGTAGACCTGGGCGCGGTCACCGCGACCGGTCCGCACGGCCGCATCCTGAAAGAAGACGTGCAGGTGTACGTCAAGTCGGTCATGCAGAAGGCCAAGGACGCACCGGCAGCAGCTGGCGCGACCGGCGGCGCCGGCATCCCGCCGATCCCGGTGGTGGACTTCAGCAAGTTCGGTGAAGTGGAAGAAGTGGCAATGACCCGCCTGATGCAGGTCGGTGCCGCCAACCTGCACCGCAGCTGGCTGAACGTGCCGCACGTAACGCAGTTCGACTCCGCCGACATCACCGAGCTGGAAGCCTTCCGCGTGGCGCAGAAGGCCGTGGCCGAGAAGGCTGGCGTCAAGCTGACCGTACTGCCACTGCTGCTCAAGGCCTGCGCCTTCCTGCTCAAGGAACTGCCGGACTTCAACAGCTCGCTGGCGCCAAGCGGCAAAGCCGTGATCCGCAAGAAGTACGTGCACATCGGCTTCGCCGTGGACACCCCGGACGGCCTGCTGGTCCCTGTGATCAAGAACGTCGATCAGAAGAGCCTGCTGCAACTGGCTGCCGAAGCCGCAGCGCTGGCCGAGAAGGCACGCACCAAGAAACTGTCGGCTGACGACATGCAAGGCGCCTGCTTCACCATCTCCAGCCTCGGCCACATTGGCGGCACCGGCTTCACGCCGATCGTCAACGCGCCTGAAGTGGCGATCCTCGGTGTGTCCAAGGCGACCATGCAGCCCGTCTGGGATGGCAAAGCCTTCCAGCCGAAGCTGATGTTGCCGCTGTCGCTGTCCTACGATCACCGTGTGATCAATGGCGCGGCCGCCGCGCGCTTCACCAAGCGCCTGGGCGACGTGCTGGCGGATATCCGCACCATGCTGCTGTAACACGCAGCCAGCCTGCCCTCCCTTGGGGGCAGGTACCCTTTTCGAGCTGCCACGCTCGTACCTCAACCCCGCCACCTGGCGGGGCTTTTTTTGCCTGTAAGGGCGCGATGAAGCCCCTGCTTTTGCAGGATCGCTAAGGAATCGGCCACCACAGCCGAAAACATATACATGACACCCCTCATGGCCGCTTGCCAGCCTCCGGGACATGATGCAACCTTGCCAGATGCGCCGCCGTCCAGGCCGCGTCACCTCTTCAAGCGAGTCTTCGATGAAAAGCCAACCCGATGCCGCCAGCCGTGTGGCGGCCGAGGTCGTCACGCAGCTTCCCGTGCCTTCACGGCTCGGCATGCTGCGTTTCGAAAGGCTCAACGAAGCCACTTGGGCAATGCTTTACCTCGACCCGGCCTGCGAACGCCAGTTCGGGCTAGCGGCTTCCCAGCTGTGCGCGCTGGTCGATTCACCGTATGCCAGCCTGATGGAGCCTGAGGCCCGCTACCGGCTGCATGACGAGATCCAGCGGCAACTGAGCACCCGTGGCTATTACCGTGTGCGCTACACCCTGCATGCCCAGCCGCGCTCGCTGCGCCTGCTCGAAGCGGGTGAAGCCTACAGGCAGCACAACCGCCAGCTGTTGCGCGGGTTTCTGACGGTACTCGACGACCTGCCCGAAGAGGCTGTCGAAGTGGATGCCGACGACCTCGAATCGCGTAACAGCCGCCTGCAACTTGCCCTGCAGCTGAACCAGCGCGCCCAGCAGGAACAGCTGGAACACCTCGAGCGCGTGCGCAGCCAGCAGGACCTGATCCTGCGCCTCGCCCGCCAGCGCTACAGCGCGGAAAATTCGCTGCTCGAAGCCGCCCAACTGATAACCCGCAGCGCCTGCGAGATCTACAAGGTGGACTGCGCCAGCATCTGGCACCTGGAAGACCAGCGCCTGGAGCCGATCAGCGCCTGGTTGCGCAGCGAGCAAGTGCATCGCCTGCCCGAGCCCATCGATGCCAGCCGCTTCCCCGACTACCTCGATGCCCTGCACGCCAGCCGCGCCATCGATGCCCACAACGCCAACCACGACCCGCGCACCCGTGAACTGGCCGAGAGCCTCTACGCCGACAACAATGCCATGCTCGATGCCAGCATCCGCGTCGATGGCCAGGTGGTTGGCGTGCTGTGCCTGGAGCAGACCGGCCAGCCGCGGACCTGGCAGTCGGACGAAATCGCCTTCGCCGGTGAGTTGGCCGACCAGTTCGCCCAGGTCATCACCAACCATAACCGGCGCACCGCCGCCAGCGCCCTGCACTTGTTCCAGCGCGCGGTGGAGCAAAGCGCCAGCGCCTTCCTGCTGGTCAACCGCGACGGCGTGGTGGAGTACGTCAACCCAAGTTTCACCGCGATCACCCAATACAGCACCGATGAAGTACAAGGCCACCACCTGGCAGAGTTGCCGGCGCTGGAGAATCTCAGCGAACTGCTGTTCGACACCCCGTCGAGCCTGGCCATGGGCAACAGCTGGCAGGGCGAATTCAAAAGCCGGCGCAAGAACCTTGAGCCCTACTGGGGCCAGCTGTCGATTTCCAAGGTGTATGGCGACAACCGTGAGCTCACCCATTACATCGGCATCTACGAAGACGTCACCCAGACCAAGCTGGCCCAGCAGCGCATCGAGCGCCTGGCCTACACCGACAACCTGACCAACCTGGGCAACCGCCCGGCGTTCATCCGCAGCCTCGACGAGCGCTTCGCCCGGGATGAGCAGAGCCCGATCTGCCTGCTGCTGGTGGATATCGACAACTTCAAGCGGATCAACGACAGCCTTGGCCACCAGACCGGTGACAAGCTGCTGATCAGCCTGGCCCGGCGCCTGCGCAACAGCCTGAGCGTTGGCGGCGTGCTGGCCCGCTTCGCCAGTAACGAATTCGCCGTGCTGCTCGACGACACCAGCCTGGAAGACGGTCAGGGCGTCGCCCAGCAGCTGCTGCGCACCCTCGACAAGCCGATGTTCGTCGACAACCAGTTGATCAACGTGACCGCCTCGGTAGGCCTGGCCTGCGCGCCGCTGCACGGCAGTGACCCGACCACCCTCATGAAAAATGCCGGCCTTGCCCTGCACAAGGCCAAGGCCAACGGCAAGCACCAGGTGCAGGTATTCACCGAAGTGCTCAATGCCGAAGCCAGCTACAAGCTGTTCGTCGAGAACAACCTGCGCCGCGCCTTGACCCAGAACGAGCTGGAGGTGTTCTACCAGCCCAAGCTGTGCCTGCGCAGTGGCCGCCTGCTGGGGCTCGAAGCACTGCTGCGCTGGAACCACCCCGAGCGCGGCATGATCCGCCCGGACCAGTTCATCAGCGTGGCGGAAGAAACCGGCCTGATCATCCCCATCGGCAAGTGGGTGGTGCGCCAGTCGTGCCGAATGAGCCAGCAACTGCGCGAGGCCGGCATGGGCAACCTGCACGTGGCCATCAACCTGTCGCCCAAGCAGTTCTCCGACCCCGACCTGGTGGCGTCGATCGCCTCGATCCTCCACGAAGAAGCCCTGCCTGCGCACCTGCTGGAGCTGGAGCTGACCGAGGGCCTGCTGCTGGAAGCTACCGAGGATACCCACCGTCAGCTCGACGAGCTGAAGGCACTGGGCCTGACCCTGGCCATGGATGACTTCGGCACCGGTTATTCGTCGCTGAGCTACCTGAAGAAATTCCCGATCGACATCATCAAGATCGACCGCAGCTTCATCAACGAAATCCCCGACAACCAGGACGACATGGAGATCACCTCGGCGGTGGTGGCCATGGCCCACAACCTCAAGCTCAAGGTGGTGGCAGAAGGGATCGAGACGCCTGAACAGCTGGCCTTCCTGCGCCGGCATCGTTGCGATGTGGGCCAAGGGTATCTGTTCGACCGGCCGATCCCGGGGCGGGAGCTGGCCGAACGACTCAAGCGCTATCCGCGCGGTCCAATGGCCTGACAGCTGCGTAATCCTCGGGCACTATAGAGCCCATTCGGGCCTCATCGCCGGCAAGCCGGCTCCCACAGGTAGGCACCGTTAGCAAAGCCTGTGGGGTTGCTGGTGTAGCTGGCGTGCCGGCGATGAGGCCACATCCTGCCCAACTGAAAACACAGAGGAACGGCCATGGTCCTGCGTTCGGAAATCCTGGTGAACAAAAACGTCATGCCAACCGCGGAACAGGCCCTGCCTGGCCGCGAAACGCCAATGTCCCTGCCCGAGTTCCACTACGTCTTCAAAGACACCCCGCTGCTCGGCCCGTTCTTTGAAGGCAGCGTCGACTTCGCGATCTTCGGCCTGGGTTGCTTCTGGGGCGCCGAGCGCCGCTTCTGGCAGCGTGAAGGCGTGGTCAGCACCGTGGTCGGCTATGCGGGCGGCTTTACCCCCAACCCCACCTACGAAGAAGTCTGCTCGGGCCTGACTGGCCACACCGAAGTCGTCCTGGTGGTGTTCGACAAGGACAAGGTCAGCTACCGCGAGTTGCTGGCGATGTTCTGGGAACTGCACAACCCGACCCAGGGCATGCGCCAGGGCAACGACGTCGGCACCCAGTACCGCTCGGCCATCTACTGCACCTCGCCCCAGCAGCTCGAAGAAGCCAAAGCCAGCCGCGACGCCTTCCAGGCCGAGCTGAACAAGGCCGGTTTCGGCGAGATCACCACCGAAATCGACCAGGCGCCGACCGTGTACTTCGCCGAGGCTTACCACCAGCAATACCTGGCCAAGAACCCAGATGGCTACTGCGGTATCGGCGGCACCGGTGTGTGCCTGCCACCCAGCCTGCAGGGCAACTGAACCATGAGCACGATGACCCTGTTCCACTCACCGCTGTCGCCATTCGTGCGCAAGGTGATGGTCGTGCTGCACGAGACCGGGCAGCTTGAGCGCGTGGCGCTGCAGGGGGTGAACATCACCCCGGTCAGCGGCGATGACCAGCTCAACCACGGCAACCCGATCGGCAAGATCCCGGCCCTGCGCCTGGAAGATGGCACTGTGCTGCATGACAGCCGGGTCATCTGCGAATACCTCGACCTGCAGCATGTCGGCCTGCCGCTGCTGCCGCGCGAGGGCTCGGCGCGCTGGCGGCGCATGACGCTGGTGTCGCAGGCCGATGCGATCATGGATGCGGCGGTTTCCAGCCGTTATGAGAGCGTCCTGCGGCCTGAGGACAAGCGCTGGGACGGCTGGCTCGAAGCGCAGCGGGAGAAAATCCGCCGCAGCCTGGCCAACCTGGAGCAGGAGCACCTGGCTGAACTGATATCCGGCTTTGATCTGGCCGCGATTGGCGTGGCCTGTGCGCTAGGCTACCTGGACTTGCGCCAGCCTGATTTCGGCTGGCGGGAGCAGCAGCCAGGGTTGGCGGCGTGGTATGCCGAGGTGGCCAAGCGGCCGTCGATGGTCGCCACAGCACCGAACGCCTGATACACCGCAATCGCCGGCAAGCCGGCTCCCACCGGGATCGCGCCAGCTTTTGCACGTTGAGCAAGACAGTTGCCCCCACAGGGATGTGGACTGCCCTTCAGAACTGCAGCGAACCTGTGGGGCTTGCCGGCGATTGCTCAGCATGGCAACCATCGGCCTCAGCGGGGCATCACAGGAAACAGCTGCCCAATCCTGTGAGCCAGCCACCGCCCGATCTCTCTGTCCTCCCTCATGCCGCCCTCCCCACCCGGGCCCAGTCCAGGCGACGGGTCAGCACCATGAACACACCCAGCAAGCCAAAGCACAGCAGCGAGCCCATCAACAGCGCATAGTCCTCGGCACTGAGCAGCCCATAGAGCAGTGCGTACAACACCGCCAACCCCGCCGCAAAGCTCACGCCACGCATCAGGCTGCGCAATACGTGGCTCAGGTAGAAGCCGAGCAGCGACACGCAGGCCGAGGCTGACAGGCCATACGCCAAGCCGAAACCGATGTGCTCGGACAACGAAAGCAGCAGCAGGTAGAAGAACGCCAGAGCCACCCCCACCAGGGTGTACTGCACGGGGTGCACGCTGAGGTTCTTCAGTACCTCGAACAGGAAGAAACCGGCAAAGGTCAGGGCGATGAACAACAGCGCGTATTTGATGGCCCGCTCACTTTTGAGGTACTGGTCCACCGGGTCGATGAAACTTACCCCGAAGGTCCGCTCGCTGAACTCCGCACACTGCCCGCTGCCGGCACATTGGCGCAGGGCATCTTCAAGGTTGGTGGCGAAGAATGAGGTCTGCCAGTGCGCGCTGAAGCCTTTGTCGTCGATTTCGCGGCGGCTTGGCAGGTAACTGCCAACGAAACTGGGGTGCGGCCAGTTGGCCCGCATGTCCACGCTGCTGGTGCGGCCCACTGGCAACAGGTGCAGTTGCCCGGTGCCTTGCAGTGCCAGATCGAAACCGTAGGTGAACGCGCGGGCCTGCTGGCCATCCAGTTGCGGCAGCGCGACGTGCACACCACTGCGCAACCAGTCCAGCCTGGTCCCGGCTTCGAACGCCAGGCGCTGGCCATCGATGTCGAGTTCCAGGGCATTTTCAATGCCGCGGATGTCGCTTATGCCGACCACCAGAAACGGCTTGTCGAAGCGGTAGTCGTCGAAGTCCTTGTCGATGCCCCAGCGCTCCGGCAGCTGAAAACGGCCCGCAAGTCGCCCTTTGGCATGGAACAGCCGCGCCTGGTAGATACCCCGCGCCCGCAGTTCGGTGTCCACGCCGAGGTCGGCATCGAAGGTTTCCGGGAGGAAATACAGGTGGCCGGCGACAGTGCTGGTTTCCTGCACGCTCTGGCCGCCCTTGTCGATCCAGCGGCGCTGCACCTTGCGGTACGGCACCACCAGCAGCGGCCCGCTGATCTGCTGGTCGAAACTGGCGCTACGGGCGATGTCCTGCAGTACGTTGTCACGCAGGGCCTGGCGTTCATCGATCAGGCCGTTGATCAGCAGCAACGGGATGAGCAGCAGCATGATGAGCACGGCGATCATGCCGAGTTTGTAACCGAGGGTCTTGTTCATAGGGGCCTCCATTGGCAGTGGGCGCAGTGTCTGCGCCTTGCATGGAGGCATCGAGGAGCGTGTGTGGAGATCGTGTGTACTTTCGAGGGCCAAATCGCTGGCAAGCCAGCTCCCACAGGTCCAGCGCAACGCCCGAACCCTGCGCAGTACCTGCGGGCTGGCCTACCAGCGATGGGCTGCAAAGCAGCGCCAACGCAAAGCCCGAACCCTGCGCAGTACCTGTGGGAGCTGGCTTGCCGGCGATGGGCTGCAAAGCAGCCCCAACAATCTCAGCTCACGCGCCGCACCGGCAGCCATAACCGCACCCGGACCCCGCCATCGACGTTATCCACCGCCAGCGACCCACCATGCAGTTGCATCACCTCATCCACAAAGTTCAGCCCCAGCCCGGTGCTCTTGCGCCCACTCCCCGGCCGCGGCAGCGAATAGAAACGCTCGGCAACCCGGCCGATGGCATACGCGGGTATCGCCTCCCCCTGATTGAACAGGCTCAGCGCCACCCGCTCGCCATCGCGCTCCAGCTCGAACAGCAGCGCCCCGCCCGGCGGGGTGAAATCCAGCGCATTGTCGAGCAAGTTGGCCAGCGCCTGGCGCATGAGAAACGGATCGCACAGCAGCCACATCCCTGCCGGCACCCGCTGGCGCACCTGCAGGCCGTTTGCGTCGATGCGTGCGGCATGCGCCAGCAGCAGCTCATCGACCAACGGGGCCAAGGCAACCTGCTGCTCCTCTTCCAGCGCCTGCATCTGCTCGACCCGCGCCAGGTTGAGCAAGCGTTCGATCATCTGCTGCAGCCGCTCGCTTTCACGCTCGATGTTGCCGGCAAAGCGCGCCCGCTGTTCGGCAGGCATATCACCCTGGAGCAATTCAGACGCACCGCGTATAGCCGCCAGCGGGCTCTTCAACTCGTGCGTCAGGGTGTGAACGTAGCGTTCGACGTACGCCTTGCCCTCAAGCTGTGTGCGCATGCGCTCCACCGCATTGGCCAGGTGCGCCAGCTCACCGCCCTTGTAGTAAGGCAACGCGGCGCGCTGGCCTTCGCTGACCGCCTGCGCATAACGGGCCAGCCGGCGCAGGGAGCGGGCCAGCCACCAAGACAGCGCAGCGCCGATCAACAGGCCCATGCCGATCAGCCCCACCCCCAGGCCAAGCAAGCGCTGCTCGGAGCGGTCGATATACGGTTGCAGCGAGCTGTTGGGCTTGGCCACTGTGACCACGCCGATAACCTGCCCCTGGTCAACGATCGGCGCGGCCACGTGCATCACCGAGGTGCTTTCATCCTCTTCCACGCTGCGGGTGGAACGAGCACCGTACTGGCCGCGCAGCGTCAGGTACACGTCATTCCAGCGCGAATAGTCCTTGCCCAGGTCCTGGCCGCTGGAATCGAGCAGCACGATGCCTTTGGCATCGGTCACGTAGATGCGGTGGCTGACCTGGTTCTTGGCCAGGCCCCAGATCTGCGCGCCCGGGCTGCGCAAGCCGTACGCCTTGAGCACCTCAGGCAGGCGGCTCTGGGCCAGGGTACCGGCCTTGACGTCATCGTGGAGGATCTCGGCCAGGAGGTTGGCCGTGTCGACCAGGGTTTCCTCGGAAGACTGGCGTACCACAGGGCGGATCTGCTCGCGCACGGTATTGAGCAGGAAGTAACCGGCCAAGCCGACGAACAGGAAGTACACCAGAAAGATCCGAATGCCCAGGCGCATCAGGCGTGTTCCGGGCTGTAGCTGTAACCCAGGCCGCGGTGGGTCTGGATCGGCTCGGCGTCGGCAGCTACCTGGCGCAGCTTGGCGCGCAGGCTCTTGATATGGCTGTCGATGGTGCGTTCATAACCGACGTCGGAGGCCACCCCCAGGGCATCGAGCAACTGTTCGCGGCTGAACACACGTTGTGGCTGTTCGAGCAGGCACTGCAACAGGCGGAACTCATGGCGCGTCAGCACCAGTGGCTGAGCGCGATAGCTGATTTGCATGCGCAGGGTATCGAGCTGGAACAGTGGCGCCTCGGTGGTGGTTTCTTGCCGCGGCGCCATGCGCTTGAGGATCGCACGAACCCGCGCCGCCACTTCACGCGGGCTGAAGGGTTTGACCACGTAGTCGTCCGCACCGATCTCCAGGCCGACCACACGGTCGATTTCACCATCACGCGCACTGAGGAACATCACCGGCACCTCACTGAAGCGGCGCAGCTGGCGACAGGTTTCGAAACCACTGATATCGGGCAGACCGATGTCGAGGATGATCAGGTCGGCAGGGCGCAGCCGCTGTTGCTCCAGGGCTACACCACCGAGGGTGACCCATTCGGTGCTATGGCCATCGGCCTGCAGGGCGTAGACCAAGGTATCGGCGATGGCGGCTTCGTCTTCGACGATGAGAATGTGGGGCATCTGAGCTGCAAGCCTCAAGCTTCAAGCTTCAAGTAAAAGCGGATCGCATGAACTTACACCGATCTGCTTTAACTTGCAGCTTGTAGCTTGCAGCTTGCGGCTCGCGACTGCTCAGCAGTCAGGCTTGCCCGCAGTGAAGCGTTTTGCCGGATTTACCGCGGCCTTGAATTCGCGCAACGCCTTGGCACCCACCAGCAATGGGTAGTTGAAGCTGCTGCGGTCGACCAGGTTCACTTCCACGGTGCGCTTCTCATCACCCAGGCACAATTCAAGGTCGATTACCGGCCGGCGCGACAGCTCGGGCGCATCGCCTTCGTCGTCTTCGTCAGCGCGGTTCTTGATCTTGCTGATCCGCGAAACCTTATGCTCGTAGACCTTGCCGTCGGACGCCTTGGTCGCCAGGCGGAAACGCACCCAGTCCTCGCCGTCGCGCGTGAAGCGCTCGATGTCCTTGGCCGACAACGAAGCGGTGTAAGCCCCGGTATCCATCTTGGCCTTCAGGGTTTCGCCCAGTTCAGGCAAAGAAATGTTCTCGTAACGGCCGTAAAGCGTAGGTTCCGCGGCCATTACCGGCAGCGCCAACAGCGACAACAGGGCTAGCATTGGTTTCACAGGCAGGCTTCCTTGAAAGGGTTGTGTGCTTAGACTGTGCAGGCAGGATAGGTTCGCTGTCACAAGGGTAAACAACATAATGTGAAACATTTGTCCTGGCCGCTGGGCATTGGACATTTGGCGTAGGCTGCGGCGCTGCTTATCATTGCCGCCCGTTCAAATCCCACAACAAGAGTTTCCCTATGCGTCGCCTGCTGACCGGCATTCTTACGACCACCCTGCTGCTGCTCAATACCGTGGTGCTGATCTGCCCCCTGCTGGTCTTCGCTCTGCTCAAACTGGTGCTGCCGGGCCGTTGGCGTGACTACGCCTCCGCTGCCGTGATGTGGGTCGCTGAAGCCTGGTCGGAAATCGACAAGGCCATTTTCGCCTTGTGCATTCCTACCCAGTGGGATATCCGAGGCGTCGAAAACCTGCGTAAAGACACCTCCTACCTCGCCGTGAGCAACCACCAGAGCTGGGTAGACATTCCCGCGCTGATCGAAAGCCTCAACCGCCGCACACCGTTCTTCAAGTTTTTCCTCAAGAAGGAGCTGATCTGGGTACCCCTGCTGGGCCTGGCCTGGTGGGGCCTGGATTACCCATTCATGAAGCGCTACAGCAAGGCGTTCCTGGAGAAACACCCCGAGCTCAAGGGCAAGGACCTGGAGATCACCAAAGCGGCCTGTGAGCTGTTCAAGCGTCAGCCGGTGACCGTGGTGAACTACCTGGAGGGCACCCGCTTTACCGAGGCCAAGCGCCAGGAACAGCAGTCGCCGTATCGCTACCTGCTCAAGCCGAAGGCAGGGGGCGTGGCGTTTGTACTGGCGGCGCTGGGCGAGCAGTTAGATGCGCTGCTGGACGTGACCATCGTGTACCCCGGCAACAAGGCACCGGGGTTCTGGGACCTGCTCAACGGCAGCATCAGCCGCGTGGTTATCGACATTCAGGTGCGTGAACTGGACCCGGCATTGTGGGACGGGGATTACGAGAATGACCCGGCATTCCGCCAGACCGTGCAGGCTTGGGTGAATCAGCTGTGGATCGAGAAGGACCAGCGGATCGAGCGGTTGCGAAGCGAGATGGATTGAGCGTGGCGCACCTGTGAGGGCTCTTGCGCGGGTTCCCCGCACCACTCAGATTGCGCAAGGCCTGTAGCAGCGTTAGCCGCGGTTGCTTTGGGCCTGACATTATCTGGAGTCATGCCGACCTCATCGCCGGCAAGCCGGCTCCCACAGGTTTCGCGGCGGGCTGTAGAACTAGTATTCCTGCCAGTTTTAAATATCCCTGCGCCTGCTCAGAATGGACTCTTGGCAACCCCTCTCACTCAGTGCCGCAGGGACATGAGTCATGCTTACAGCATCAACCCGCTCGTTATATTTCTATCGCGCCGAAAGGCCAATCATGATCATGCTAGGCGACAGGCACCGCACAATTCTCCGCGCGTACGCCATCCCACTCGCCGAGCAACAATCGGATGGCCAAGGCCCTTGCTTACTGGCAGTAGAAGATAACGGCACCGTGTTACAGGTCCAACAAATTGGCCACGCTGAACCTCACCTCTACACCGCCTACGGCCATGACCCGAGACTGCCATCGCAATTGACATTGCTAGGGTTCAATGGAGAAGCGTATATCTCATTACGCTGCGACTACCCATTGGGGAATGGCTATCGATCCTATAGCCCTGAGAGGATGCGCTTTAACTCACCCGACAGTTTGAGCCCATTTGGACGTGGTGGGCTGAATGCGTATTGCTATTGCGAGGGTGACCCAGTGAACAACGTGGATCCCAGTGGAAGAACCCCGTTAGGAATGCTCCGGAGATCTCGCTCGCTCCCCCATATTCCGAACCCACCCCCCCAAGCGGCACTCCCTTTACCCCGCCGACCGACACTCCCTTTACTCGGGCAAGCGCAAACGCATACTGCCTCAGCGCACGAAAGCAGGGTAGGCCCCGAGCTTCGATCACACCGTGGGCACGCGTCCAGCCTGCCAACAACGCGTTCCGCAAGCGAATCTACACTGGCTTCAGCGAATGGAAGCGCGGCCCCTACATTTACTATCGATCCGATACAATCCAGCCAGGCCGAGAGCCGGCATACGTCCAGGGACTCGACTCCGCCTGAAAGCCGATCACCCAGTCCTATGTTAAGGCGTACAAAGCCCTATTTCGTGGAGATTGTCGACGGCGTTCGTAGAAGTGCCTACTACAGCCCTAGGCATGATCCGATACCAAAACCTAATTTTTTACGGGGCGAAGATCCTTCGGATTTGAATGTCCTCCAACCCAGACCCTTTTAGAACTCTAGGGAAATCATCTGATCACTGAAAAAAAGAGCGATCAGCATTGCACCATCTTCCGCACTGGGCACCAGCCGCTGGCAAAGCTCAGCAAAGACCAGGCGCAAGATGGTGGCCCGCTGGCCACCGGTGACGGAGGCTTTATTTTCATCGTGGACGGCCAGCCGAACAGCCACACAAGAGCCCTTCCCGCTGAGGGGCTCTTTGCAGCATCAATACGTCAAGCGGCGCCCCGCAACTTGCGCGGGCCGATCAAGAGACTCTTCGGCACACATGCATCGACTGTGTAGCACTCTGTCGGCGCCGACGCTGGCAATCCCTGGTGCTGTTGCGCCCAAGCCCTAGCCTACTCTGCGAATCGGCTTCTACCTTAGACAGACGGCTGTTGTACCAGCGGCGCCGGTGTAGTCCACAGGCTACCAAGGTTCTGCAGCAGCGATCCGGCAATGCCCTGCTGGCCCAGGTACTGGAGGATCAGCGGAGCGAACTGGCCGATCATGCCGGTATCCATCCCTAGCGCCTTGAACGCTGCATCCAGGTCCGTGCGATTTTCCACATCGTTGCCCAGTGCCTGGCTCAGGGCCGACTGGTTTTCGCTGTTGTTGCCCAGCAGTTCACCCAGGCCACTGAGGCCACCGAGGGCATTGGCACCGGAAAGCAGCTCGAGCCCCGGCACGGCCTTGGTCAACTGGCCGTAGTCGTCGCTACTGAGGTTGTTGCGCGCCAGCCCCAGCATCGCCCCTGCGCCGCCCACAGCCTGTTCCGGGGTGATGTTCAGTTCGCTGCCCAGGGTATTGAGCAGATTGGCCTGCGCCTCAGGCGCCTGCACCTGGGCTTGCTGATTCTGGTTTTGCATGGCCGAGACGGCATTGGCGGCATCGCTGAGGTTGAAGGCGAACACCGGGCTTGCAGCCAGGGTCATCAGGGTTGCCAGGGTGAATGCTTTCATCGGGAGGGACCTCGTAGGCCGGGATGGCCTGGGAAACGAGGGGTTTGACTGGCGTTTCAAGCTATTGTTCCAAGCTGCTTGTCGGGACGCTCTGGCGGCCACGATCAGTAGCGAACACCTGTCATTTTTGCCAGTAGCTACATGCGATAGGCATCGAGATACTCAGGGAAGCCAGAATAATCGGAGCGACAAAGCGCTCCGCCTGATGGAGATACAATTGTATGAACAGAGGCGAAAAACATGTTTATACCGCCTACGGGTTTTCTGCCACGGCCCAGCGAGCACGAACTGCGCTTGGTTTCAATGGCGAGCACCTACTAGCGCATACGTCACTTTATATTCTGGGCTCTGGCTACAGAGCCTTCAACCCCAGCCTGCTTCGCTTTTACAGCGCTGACAGCTTGAGCCCGTTTGGCGATGGGGGAATAAACAGCTACGCCTATTGTTCAGGCGACCCCGTGAATCAAATCGATCCGACGGGGCACGCCTCCTTCCTGTACCCAGCAAAAGCTCCAAAAATCCAATTACCTAGGCGTGGCCCGGAACTCAAGTTGCCGACGCACCCCACAACGTTAGCGCCCAAGCACTTTAGTAAAGCAAGCCTACAGGAAATGAATTATTCCGCTAATCAATATGTGTTCAGAATATCAAAATCGGAATTAGACGGTGCCAAGCTTGCCATTATGAGTGCTTCCAGTGAGGCGACTGCAGCCACTGCTACCAAACGCTTTATTTCGCTGGAAAACCGCCACCATCAGATAGCTGAAGGACTCAACAGAAAGATCACCAGCCGCTATACACACGTTATTCAGCGTATGACCGTGCAAAATCTGTACAGTCCGAAACTGAGGGTGAGGTTTACTTCAGAGTTGCTCCACTTGGTCCGCGACGGAATGGATCTGGAAATCCCTAACGCTTATGACATGAGAACCATTAGGCCTCCTTACTAGAAACGCAAGCACATACATGCTCAGCAGCTGGCCTGGACAGACTGCCTTCGTCAACCACATGGCTTTGCCTCCTGTACCCAGAGGGCAGCATGTTTGCTTGGCGAGATCCTACTATGCGTTAACTAGGCCGAGCATAAGAAACCCAGCCCGAGTTTCGACTGGGTTTCAGTTTTTTCCGCTTACGTGTAGGACGTTTCTGAATTACAGTCCCAAGCCGCTTGAGCCATTGCGATGATCTGGGCTCGGCACTAGTCTCGGGCGGTCGCTGCGAAATCAGCGACCGGCTTTGACAGGCCGCCTTGGTATGAATCACATGGCTCGCTCTTATGGCAGCTGTGCATGGGGCACTTCGTGTGCGCCGGGTTTTGGTTCACCTACCGGTCTGTCAACCCATGTACAGCTGCCACCAATTGTTTGACAGCAGATGGTGATGGCCCTCATTCAAGGTGTTCCATCATGCTTAAGATTGTCCCCGATCCACCCCACACCTCCCTTTCCCTCGAAGATACCCTCATCCAGGCCACGGACTACGCACTGTGCGCCCACACCGTCGCGCATCAGGCGCTTCTGCTGCAGCCCAAGTCGCCGGTTTCGATATTGATGATGGCCACGATGCATGAACTCGAAACGCTGCGGGTGCTGCTTGAAACGGCGTTGGTCCAAGTGCAGCTGCCGGCGGAGCCGCGAACGCTGCACTGAGGCTTGTATCGGCTGGGCTGGCCCTTCGCGGATAAATCCGCTTCTACAAGGATTGCGCAGGGCCTGGCAGCCGAGAACCTTCAGGGAGATTGAAATATGACCAGCGAAGACACCAAGACCACCGTAGGCAAGACTTTTTTCTACCAGGGCGAAGGCCAGACCCACCCGCTGTTCTGCATTGCGCCGGGCATCCCCTGCCAGAGCGCACGCGAACAGGCATCGGAGCTACTGGGCTATGTACGAGATTTGACCATAGACGGCCTGATGGAAAACAAGCCGCAGTTGCTGTGGGCTTCACATTATCTGAGCGCGCTGGCCAAGGCGCTGATGGATGATGCCGAGCTGGGTATGATGCGCTGAGCCTTGTGCTGGCCTCATCGCCGGCAAGCCGGCTCCCACACAGCCTGCGTGAGCTTCGAAAACTGTTATTTTTGCCAGTATCAAAATTCCTGCGGCTGGTCAGAATGGGCTTTGAGCAAAGCCTCTTCATCCAGCTCGACAGGGACTTGAACCATGAGCAAAGCACCGAAGCGTTCGCTTTACTTCTACCAGGGCGACATGCTCATCACCGTGAAGCAAGGCGACCAGCATCGCGCCATCTTCCGTAATGCGGAACAACCGTTGGCAGAGGTGAATACGGAAGGAACCCACACCAGCGGCTTGCTGGCCACCGATGACAAAGGCTCTGTCCTGGTTGTGCAAGAGGCAAGCGAGCAGCCATAAAAGAGCCCCTCATATTAAGGGGCTCTTTGTTACTTCACGCGATCACGCCGCGCCCCACATCTTGTGCGGGTCGATCACAAACTTCTTCGGCACACCTGCGTCGAACTCGCCATAGCCTTCCGGCGCCTGATCCAGGTTGATCACCTGCACGCCTACCACCTCGGCGATATTGATGCGGTCCCACATGATCGCCTGCATCAATTGACGGTTGTACTTCATGGTTGGGGTCTGGCCGGTGTGGAAGCTGTGCGATTTTGCCCAGCCCAGGCCGAAGCGGATGCTCAGCGCACCGATCTTGGCGGCGGCATCGACCGCGCCCGGGTCTTCGGTCACATACAGGCCCGGAATACCGATGTTGCCGGCAACGCGGGTGACCTGCATCAGCGAGTTCAGCACCGTGGCTGGGGCTTCGTGCTTGGCGCCTTCGTGGCCGTGGCCACGTGCCTCGAAGCCAACGGCGTCGACGGCGCAGTCCACTTCAGGCTCGCCGAGGATGTCGACGATCTGCTCGTGCAGCGGGGTGTCCTTGGACAGGTCGACCACTTCGAAGCCTTGCGCCTTGGCATGCGCCAGGCGGGCCGGGTTCAGGTCACCGACGATGACGCAGGCAGCGCCCAGCAGACGCGCCGAGGCAGCGGCGGCCAGGCCGACCGGGCCGGCACCGGCGACGTAAACGGTGCTGCCTGGGCCTACGCCAGCCGTCACGGCACCGTGATAGCCGGTGGGCAGAATGTCGGACAGGCAGGTCAGGTCACGGATCTTCTCCATGGCCTTGTCGCGATCCGGCAGCTTCAGCAGGTTAAAGTCGGCGTACGGTACCAGCACGTATTCCGCCTGGCCGCCGGTCCAGTCGCCCATGTCGACGTAGCCGTAGGCACCGCCGGCGCGGGCCGGGTTGACGGTGAGGCAGACACCGGTGTGCATCTCTTTGCACGAGCGGCAGCGGCCGCAGGCGACGTTGAACGGCACCGATACCAGGTCGCCGATTTTCAGGCGTTCGACATCACGCCCCATCTCGACGATTTCACCGGTGATTTCGTGGCCCAGGACCAGGCCGACCTGGGCAGTGGTGCGGCCGCGGACCATGTGCTGGTCGGAGCCGCAGATGTTGGTGGAGACCACCTTGAGGATAACGCCGTGCTCGATCTTCTTGCCGCGCGGGTCCTGCATCTTCGGGTAGTCGATCTTCTGCACCTCGACCTTGCCAGCGCCCAGGTACACCACTCCACGATTGCCAGACATGCTCTTACCTCGCTTGATTTGTATTTATGCAGCGTTGGTTGAAGCGCCGCCGTCCATGGGCGACATGTGTTACTGGAATGCAGAGAATTGTGGGCTTGATGGGGCGCGAGACACTGACTGAAAGCGACAGGGGAATGCCTTTTTACGGCAGGCCGAACGGGGTGGGGCCAATCGCCGGCAAGCCGGCTTGTATGGTTAGACTTGAAGGGGTGGTGGGACTAAATGCCGGATTCTGACTGTTGACGCAGTACAGACTGTGGGAGACATCGCCCCACCCCTTCCACCAAAGCGCCGATAAAGAATGCATCGTTTGCAAACGACGATAGAAGCAAGCCAGCGCCTCTTGGTGAAAACCCTTCAAGCTCAAAAACCATAACGCGAGGAGCCGCCCATGGCAATGCAGGTAAACAAACTGATCGTGGGTGCGGATGTCGCAAAAGCCGAATTAGTGATTCATCACGATGATCGTGATGAAATTATCAGGCTGAAAAATACCAAGCCCGAAATCAAAAGCTGGCTAAAGCAACAGCCCCTCGGCACTGCAATCGCTGTTGAGGCGACCAATGTCTACCATCTGGACCTGGTTGAGCTAGCCCATGGCTTCGGTTTCGACGTTTATGTCATCGATGGTTTCCAACTGAGCAACTACAGGAAAAGTGTTGGAGGGCGGGTTAAAACTGACCCCTCTGATGCTCGGTTGCTGTCCCGATTTTTGAAAAACGAGGGCGACGATCTTCGTCCTTGGACCCCGCCTCCTGCTGTCTACGGCAAGCTTCAGAGCCTCCTTCGACGCAGAGCTGTCTTGGTGACTGCTCGCACTGCATTAGCTCAGAGCTGGACAAACGAAAGCCTGCTGAAGGCCGCCTTCAAAACCTTCGTAACATCGATAGATCGGCTGGATCAGCTGATACAAAAAAAGATTAAGGAAGTGCTACGAGAGGCTGGGCTGCACGAGCAAGTTGCCCGCTGTCAGGCGGTAGAGGGAATTGGGTTTCTTACCGCTACAGCCCTGGTAATGGCTTTTGTAAGGGGCGAGTTCAAGAGCAGTGATTCGTACATCGCATTCCTGGGAATGGACCTACGGGTTAATGATTCTGGAGAGAAGAATGGACGTCGTCGGCTCACCAAGCGCGGCTGCTCGGAAATCCGTCGTTTGCTGCATAACGCAGCAATGGCGGCCAGCAGGTCGGCCGCTTGGAAAGGGGTATATGAGCAGTACAGAAACAGCGGTAAGGCAACGACCCAGGCGTTGGTAATTCTGGCCAGGAAGCTCGCACGAGTGGCATTCGCCCTGATGAGAAATCAGGACGAATACGTTACCAAAGGCGGGAAAATGGCTTGCTGATAACCATAGAATCTCCCACCTCGACCGCGCAGTTCTTCAGGCCTGCGCTTTACCTGAGGAAGCAACCGTGTTGCCCAATTCCTTGAAGCCGGCGCAATCCAGGTGGGAGCCGGCTTGCCGGCGATGAGGCCCGAAAGGCCTCTACAAAACGACAGTCCGATTGGCGTTGAGGAACACCCGCCGCTCGATGTGATACCCGACCGCCCGCGCCAGCGTCAGGCATTCGATGTCACGCCCCTTGGCAATCAGGTCCTCGGGGTAGTGGCTATGGTCCACCACCTCGACCCCCTGGGCGATGATCGGCCCTTCATCCAGGTCGTTGTTGATGTAATGCGCCGTGGCACCCACCATCTTCACACCCTTGTTGTACGCCTGGTGATAAGGCTTGGCGCCCTTGAACCCCGGCAACAGCGAATGGTGGATATTGATCGCCCAACCATCCAGGCGCCGGCACAGTTCAGGCGACAGCACCTGCATGTAACGGGCAAGGATAACCAGCTCGGCCCCGTTCTCTTCGATCACCTGCAATACCTTGCGCTCTTGCCCGGCCTTGTCGCTGGGGTCCAGTGCGAAGTGGTAATAGGGAATCTTGTGCCAGTGTGCCAGTGGCTCGAGGTCGGGGTGGTTGGACACCACCGCGACCACGTCCATGCCCAGTTGGCCGATGCGCTGGCGGTAAAGCAGATCGTTCAGGCAATGGTCGGCCTTGGACACCATGATGACCACCTTGGGGCGGTGATTCGGTGCGGTCAGTTCAAACACCATGCCAAACGCATCACCGCGCTCGGCAAGGCCGGCACGGAAACCGACCTCGTCAAAACCGTCCGGCTGGCGGAACTCGACGCGAATGAAGAAGCGCCCCGACTGCCGGTCATCGAACGAATGGTGCTCCGTCACGTAGCAGCGCTGCTCGAAGAGGTAACGCGTCACCACGTCGACGGTGCCGAGCATGCTCGGGCAGTCGGCGGTGAGAATCCAGGTATCCGGTGCCCGACTCATGTTGCGCTCCTTAGGCTTCGATGCTCAGGCCGTACTCGGCAGAAGCGTCCTGCAGCCACAGCCACCAGTAATCGGCAAAGCTGCGGCGAATCA
Source organism: Pseudomonas sp. WHRI 8519 (assembly GCF_040224055.2). Classification (NCBI taxonomy): domain Bacteria; kingdom Pseudomonadati; phylum Pseudomonadota; class Gammaproteobacteria; order Pseudomonadales; family Pseudomonadaceae; genus Pseudomonas; species Pseudomonas sp. WHRI 8519. The sequence continues at coordinate 5,713,218 of NZ_CP167996.1, forward strand.
CCAGTTCCCAGGTGTCCTCGGCCGTGCGGCGGATCACCAGTTGCGACTTGGCGAACACGGTACCCACCGCTTTGCCCACCGGGAAGTTGTTGGGGTGAACATCATAGCTGGTGGACTTCATCAGCACTTCGCGCACGTGCGGGCCGCGCAGCTCCAGCAGGCTTTGCCCGCCGCTGACGTTGACCACCTGGATGTGCTGGCCCTCGAGGGCTGCGCGCAGCTTTTGCTCGACGGCGAACTCCTGGCCACCTGGGACGATCAGCAACCACTCATCGGGGCCGAGCCACTGCAGCGACATTTCACTGTTGGCGACTACGGTCAGGGCCACTGGCAGCTCCAGGCCCAGGGCCTTGTGCACGCCGGCGGCGAATTCCGGGTCGTGGCCGTTACCGCGCAGGGTCAGGTGGCCGAGGAATTTCTTTTCACGCAGGGTCACGCCTGCGTTCTTGCGGCCTTTGCCAACCAGGCTGGCCAGGTCGGCGTGGTGCAGCGGCGACTGCGCCTTGGCGTCGGCGCCGGGGTTTTGCTGGAAGACGTTGATAGCGCTCATTTCTTACCTGCCTTGAATTCTTGGTCGTCGATACGAAGCAGCTTGCAGGGCGTATTTGCCGGCCTCATCGCCGGCAAGCCGGCTCCCACAGGGACCGCACCTACCTTCAGGACTGCATCGCACCTGTGGGAGCCGGCTTGCCGGCGATTGGGCCAGCCGGCTCGACACAGGGCCTGGAGTCAAACGTTCTGCCGCTCACCCTTCGGATCGAAGAACACCGAAGACACGATTTCCGCCTCGATCACGCTGCCATCGGCTTGCGGCGAATAAACGCGCTCGCCCATGCGTTTCAAGCCGCCTTTGACCACACCCATGGCAAACGAATACCCCAGGGAGTTGGCCGCGTAGCTGGAGGTGACGTGGCCGACCATGTCCATCGGGATCGGCTGCTTCGGATCGAACACCAACTGGGCGCCTTCGGGCAGCCACTTGGTCGGGTCCACCGGCTTGAGGCCCACCAGCTGCTTGCGGTTTTCCCGCACGCAGTCCTCGCGGTTCATGCCACGCAGGCCGATCCACGAGAACGGCTTGTTACGGCCCACGCACCAGCTCATGTTGAGGTCGTCCGGGGTCATCGAACCATCGGTGTCCTGGCCAACGATGATGAAGCCCTTCTCGGCACGCAGCACGTGCATGGTTTCGGTGCCGTACGGGGTCAGGTTGTACTTCTTGCCGGCCTCGATGACTTTTTCCAGTACGCCCATGGCGTAGTTGGCCTGCACGTTGACTTCGTACGACAGCTCACCGGTGAACGAAATCCGGAACACACGGGCCGGCACGCCGCCGACAGTGCCTTCCTTCCAGGTCATGAACGGGAAGGCGTCCTTGTCCAGGTCGATGTCGTCGGTGAGCTCGCTGAGCAGCTTGCGGCTGTTGGGGCCAGACAGGGTCAGCGTGGCCCAGTGGTCGGTGACCGAGGTGAAGTACACCTTCATCTCTGGCCATTCGGTCTGGTGGTACAGCTCCAGCCACTGCAGCACGCGTGCGGCGCCGCCGGTCGTGGTGGTCATGTAGAAGTGGTTGTCGCCGACACAGGCGGTCACGCCGTCGTCGAAGACCATGCCGTCTTCTTTGCACATCAGGCCATAACGGGCCTTGCCCACGTCGAGCTTGGTCCAGGCGTTGCTGTAGATGCGGTTGAGGAACTCGCGGGCATCCGGGCCCTGGATATCGATCTTGCCCAGGGTCGAGGCGTCCAGCAGGCCCACGCTGTCGCGCACGGCCTTGCACTCACGGGCCACGGCGGTGTGGATGTCTTCACCCGCCTTGGGGAAGTACCAAGGGCGCTTCCATTGGCCGACATCTTCGAACTCAGCGCCGTTCTTCACGTGCCAGGCATGCAGGGCAGTGAAGCGCACGGGTTCGAACAAGTGGCCACAGTGACGGCCCGCTACCGCACCGAAAGTCACCGGTGTGTAGTTGGGGCGGAACATGGTGGTGCCCATTTCCGGAATGGTGATACCGATCGAACGGGCGGCGATGGCCAGGCCGTTGATGTTGCCCAGTTTGCCCTGGTCGGTACCGAAGCCCAGCGCGGTATAGCGCTTGACGTGCTCGACCGATTCGAAGCCTTCGCGGGTGGCCAGTTCGATACCGGCGGCGGTCACATCGTTCTGCTGGTCGACGAACTGCTTCGGCCCCTTGCTGCCTTTGTCGTGCGGCACCTGGAACAGCGCCACGGTGGCCTCTTCCTTGCGCGCAACGGTTTTTGGCAGCGTGCCGGTGGTTGCCTTGAAGCCGGCTTCAGTGGCTGCGCGCACGCCCCCTTCGAAACCATCGGCAATCACATCGCCCAGCGCATACACACCGTGGATGCCGCCCACACACACGCGCTTCTGCGGCGCATCACCGGGCACGAAGCCAAGGATGTCGTCACGCCATACCGGGCGACCGCCCAGGTGCGAGGCCAGGTGGACGATAGGGCTGTAGCCGCCGGAGGTCGCGATCAGGTCGCAGTCGAGGGTTTCGCCTGGGCTGGTGACCTTGTGTGCCTGCACATCGATGGCCGCCACGCGGGCGCCGGTGACGTGCTTGCTGCCTTTGGCCTCGATCACAGCACTGGAAGTGAGGATGCGGATGCCTTTGGCACGGGCTTCCTCGACCAGCGAACCACGTGGGTTGTGGCGGGCGTCGGCGATGGCGACGACTTGCAAGCCGGCGTCATGCCAATCCAGCGCAGCGCGGTAGGCATGATCGTTGTTGGTCGACAGCACCAGCTTGCGGCCCGGTGCCACGCCATAACGGCGCACATAGGTCGAGACAGCGCCTGCCAGCATGTTGCCCGGCACGTCGTTGTTGCCGTACACCAGCGGGCGCTCGTGGGCGCCGGCGGCCAGTACGACGCGCTTGGCACGTACACGGTGCACGCGGTGGCGAACCTGGCCGATCGGGGCGCGGTCACCCAGGTGGTCGGTGAGGCGCTCGTGAATGGTCAGGAAGTTGTGGTCGTGGTAGCCGTTGACCGTGGCGCGTGGCAGCAGGGTCACGTCCGGCAGGCTTTGCAGCTCTTTGACCACGGCGTTTACCCAGTCAGCGGCCGGTTTGCCGTCGAGGGTCTCGCGGCTGTCGAGCAGGCTGCCGCCGAACTCTTCCTGTTCGTCTGCCAGGATCACCCGGGCACCGCTGCGCGCCGCCGCCAGGGCAGCGGCCAGGCCTGCAGGGCCGGCGCCGACGATCAGCACGTCGCAGTGCTGGTTCATGTAGTCGTAGCTGTCCGGGTCGTTCTGCAGCGGCGCACGGCCAAGGCCTGCTGCCTTACGGATGTACTTCTCGTACGTCATCCAGAACGATTTCGGGTACATGAAGGTTTTGTAGTAGAAGCCAGGCGGCATCATGCTGCCGCCCACCTTGCCGAGGATGCCCATGACGTCGTTGTTGACGTTGGGCCAGCCGTTGGTGCTGGTGGCGACAAGGCCTGCGTACAGCGCCTGTTGGGTAGCGCGCACGTTGGGGATCTGCGTGGCTTCGCTGGAGCCGATCTGCAAGATGGCGTTCGGCTCTTCGGTACCGGCGGCGATGATGCCGCGTGGGCGCGAGTACTTGAAGCTGCGGCCAACGATGTCGACGCCATTGGCCAGCAGCGCGGCGGCCAGGCTGTCGCCGGCATAACCCTGGTAGGTCTTGCCGTTGAAGGTGAAGTTCAGGACCTTGCTGCGGTCGATACGGCCGCCGCTGGCGAGGCGATAGGTCTGGCTCATACTTTTTCCCCTTGGCCTTTGACGGTCGACGGTGCGTTGCTTTGCTTGCCGCCTGCGGTCACCTGTGGCTTCTCGCCGATCTTGTAGGTTTCCAGAATTTCGTAGGTCACGGTGTCGCGGGTGACGTTGAAGTACTGACGGCAGCCGGCAACGTGGTCCCACAGTTCATGGTGAATACCGCGCGGGTTGTCGCGGAAGAACATGTAGGTGCCCCACTCTTCGTCGGAGCAGGCGTTAGGGTCCAGCGGGCGGGCGATGTGCGCCTGGCCAGAGGCGTGGAACTCTTCTTCGGAGCGCAGCTCGCCGCAGTGGGGACAGAAAATATGCAACATGACGGTGTCTCCGGTTAGTGGGCGACGGCGGCGGCGCCGTGTTCGTCGATCAGTGCGCCGTTGTAGAAACGGTCCATGGAGAACGGCGCAGCCAGCGGGTGCATCTCGCCTTTGGCCAGGCTGGCGGCGAAGACGTTGCCCGAGCCCGGGGTCGCCTTGAAGCCGCCGGTGCCCCAGCCGCAGTTGAAGAACATGTTCTTGACCGGGGTCTTGGAGATGATCGGGCAGGCGTCCGGCGAGGTGTCGACGATGCCGCCCCACTGGCGGTTCATGCGCACGCGCGAGAGGTTGGGGAACATCTCGACGATGGCCTGCAGGGTGTGCTCGATGACCGGGTACGAACCGCGCTGGCCGTAGCCGACCCAGCCGTCGATACCGGCGCCGATCACCAGGTCGCCCTTGTCGGACTGGCTGATGTAGCCGTGCACGGCGTTGGACATGATCACGCTGTCGATGATCGGCTTGATCGGCTCGGACACCAGTGCTTGCAGGGGGTGCGATTCCAGCGGCAGGCGGAAGCCGGCCAGCTTGGCCATGTGCCCGGAGTTACCGGCGGTGACCACGCCGACGCGCTTGGCGCCGATGAAACCTTTGTTGGTTTCCACACCGATCACTGCGCCGTTTTCCTTGCGGAAACCGATCACTTCGGTCTGCTGGATCAGGTCCACGCCCAGGGCGTCGGCGGCACGGGCATAGCCCCAGGCCACCGCGTCGTGACGGGCGACGCCGCCACGGCGCTGAACGGTAGCGCCGAGGATCGGGTAACGGGTGTTCTTCGAGCAGTCCAGGTACGGGATTTCGGCCGCGACCTGGGCGGTGTTGAGCAGTTCGCCATCGACGCCGTTGAGGCGGTTGGCGCTGACGCGGCGCTCGGAGTCACGAATGTCCTGCAGGGTATGGCACAGGTTGTAGACGCCGCGCTGGGAGAACATCACGTTGTAGTTGATGTCCTGGGACAGGCCCTCCCACAGCTTCATGGCGTGCTCGTACAGCTGCGCCGACTCGTCCCACAGGTAGTTGGAACGCACGATGGTGGTGTTACGGGCGGTGTTGCCGCCGCCCAGGTAACCTTTCTCAACCACCGCGACATTGGTGATGCCATGTTCCTTGGCCAGGTAGTAGGCCGTGGCCAGGCCATGGCCGCCACCGCCAACGATGACCACGTCGTAGACCTTTTTAGGGGTCGGCGTGCGCCACATGCGCTGCCAGTTCTCGTGGTGGCTGAGGGAGTGTTTGAAGAGGCCGAAGCCCGAGTAGCGTTGCATGGTCGTTTACTCCACTCAGCGGTAAACAGGGAAGTCTGCGCACAGGGCCGCGACGTTCTTCGCCACATCGGCTTCGACGTCAGCGTCACCGAGGTTGTCGAGGATGTCGCAGATCCAGCCGGCCAGGGCCACACACTGGGCGACCTTGAAGCCGCGGGTGGTGACAGCCGGGGTACCGATGCGCAGGCCGGAAGTGACGAACGGCGATTGCGGGTCGTTCGGCACGGCATTCTTGTTGACGGTGATGTGCGCGCGGCCCAGGGCAGCGTCGGCATCTTTGCCGGTCAGGCCCTGGCGGATGAGGCTGACCAGGAACAGGTGGTTGTCGGTACCGCCGGAGACCACGTCGTAGCCGCGGTCGATGAATACCTGGGCCATGGCCTGGGCGTTCTCGATGACCTGCTTCTGGTAGCTCTTGAACCCAGCCTCCTGAGCTTCCTTGAAGCACACAGCCTTGGCGGCGATGACGTGCATCAGCGGGCCGCCCTGGGCGCCAGGGAACACAGCGGCGTTGAGCTTTTTCTCGATCTCTTCGTTCGACTTGGCCAGGATCAGGCCGCCACGTGGGCCGCGCAGGGTCTTGTGGGTGGTGGTGGTCACCACGTCGGCGAACGGGATCGGGTTCGGGTACAGGCCAGCGGCAACTAGGCCGGCGACGTGGGCCATGTCGACGAACAGCAGTGCACCGACCTTGTCGGCGATGGCGCGAAAGCGTGGGAAATCGAGGGTCTTGGAGTATGCCGAGAAGCCGGCAACGATCATCTTCGGCTTGTGCTCGACGGCCAGGCGCTCGACCTCGTCGTAATCGATCAGCCCGGTGTTGGTATCGATGCCGTACTGCACGGCGTTGTACAGCTTGCCCGAAGACGACACTTTGGCGCCGTGGGTCAGGTGGCCGCCGTGGGCCAGGCTCATGCCAAGGATGGTGTCACCGGCCTGCAGCAGGGCCAGGTAAACCGCGCTGTTGGCCGAAGAGCCGGAGTGCGGCTGAACGTTGGCGTAGTCGGCGCCGAACAGCTGCTTGGCGCGCTCGATGGCCAGCGCCTCGACCTTGTCGACGTGCTCGCAGCCACCGTAGTAGCGCTTGCCTGGGTAGCCTTCGGCGTACTTGTTGGTCAGGCCGCTGCCTTGGGCCTGCATGACGCGCTTGCTGGTGTAGTTTTCCGAGGCGATCAGTTCGATGTGATCTTCCTGGCGCTGTTCTTCGGCATTCATCGCCGCCAGCAGTGCGTCGTCGTAACCCTGGATCTGGTCTTGCTTGCTGAACATCGTGGTTCTCCCGGCAGCGATCGTTTCTTGTCTGTAAGGCACTGTGGCCCTTTGTGGCGATGGTATGACTGGCCGGGGAGGGTCAGATGCCTGCGCACGCCTTGCAATGGCGCGTTTACGACATTCGCTTTTTTGTTGCTCGCAACGGCCCTATCGCCGGCAAGCCGGCGCCCACCGGACTGCGGCAGTGTTCGAGGCCTGGGTCTTATCTGCGGGGGCTGGCCTGCGGCAGTTCTTGAGGCTGGCACCGTATTGGTGGGAGCCGGCTTGCCGGCGATGGGCTGCGCAGCAGCCCTGATCAGACTGACTGCCCCACCGCTGCCAAGGCCACTGGAGCCCCGCCAGGCACCGCTCACCGGCGGTTCGACCGGCATGAGAACCCCACACCAGCAACCGTGCAGAGCTTGTATAGGCAACCGCTGAATCGATGGTTTAGAGTGCTGTTCTGCTTCGTTCACAGGACCGTGTCATGACAGACAAAAGCCAACAATTCGCCAGCGACAATTATTCCGGTATCTGCCCCGAAGCCTGGGCAGCGATGGAAAAGGCCAACATCGGCCACGACCGCGCCTACGGCGACGACCAGTGGACCGAGCGCGCCGCCCAGTACTTCCGCGAGCTGTTCGAAACCGACTGCGAAGTGTTTTTCGCCTTCAACGGCACCGCCGCCAATTCGCTGGCCCTGGCCTCTTTGTGCCAGAGCTACCACAGCGTGATCTGCTCCGAGACCGCCCACGTAGAAACCGATGAATGTGGCGCGCCGGAGTTTTTCTCCAACGGCTCCAAGCTGCTCACCGCGCCCAGCGTCAACGGCAAGCTGACGCCGCAATCGATCCGTGAAGTGGCGCTCAAGCGCCAAGACATCCACTACCCCAAGCCACGTGTGGTGACCCTGACCCAGGCTACCGAAGTAGGTACCGTGTACCGCCCCGATGAGCTCAAGGCGATCAGCGCCACCTGCAAAGAGCTGGGCCTGAACCTGCACATGGACGGCGCGCGGTTCACCAATGCCTGCGCATTTCTTGGCTGCAGCCCGGCCGAGCTGACCTGGAAGGCCGGCGTGGATGTGCTGTGCTTTGGCGGCACCAAGAACGGTATGGCGGTCGGTGAGGCGATCCTGTTCTTCAACCGCGACCTGGCCGAAGACTTCGACTACCGCTGCAAGCAGGCCGGGCAACTGGCCTCGAAAATGCGCTTTTTGTCGGCACCCTGGGTGGGGCTGCTGGAAAACGGCGCCTGGCTGCGCCATGGCAACCACGCCAACCATTGCGCACAGTTGCTGGCGTCGTTGGTGAGTGACCTGCCGGGGGTAGAGCTGATGTTCCCGGTAGAGGCCAACGGGGTGTTCCTGCAGATGCCGGAGCCCGCGTTGGAAGCGTTGCGCGCCAGAGGCTGGCGCTTCTACACCTTCATTGGCAGCGGCGGGGCGCGGTTCATGTGTTCATGGGATACCGAAGAGGAACGGGTGCGCTCACTGGCAGCGGATATCCGTAGCGTCATCGGCGCCTGACGTAATTGCATGGCGGGCCTTACGGCCCGCCAAACCGCTTGTTCAACAACGCTTACAACAGCCTTGCACTGAATGTCACCTGACAGTTCTGCCAGTTTGCAGCCCGTCACAGAGCTTTTATGTTCTTCGGGGCCACAACCCTCAGTGGCTGAGTTTTACGAGGACGTATCATGGCCACTAAAATATTGATCAACGATAACGAATTGCCAGGTATTGAAGCCGCGAACCTCAAGTACTTCCGCGCTCTCAAGCCTGGGCACTACTTTAGCCACCATGGAACCTCAGGCACCGTGGTCAAGATCTCGCAGGAACGGCTCAACGGCGACGAGAGCGTGGCAATCACGCTGGATAAATCCCAAAAGGCAAAAGTTTCAATCAGTGAAAGAACCCGGAATGCGCTCAAGGCAACCATTGAGCAACGCACTGCAAACAGCACTGAAACCATCGTGTATCTCATCACACCGCATGATGAAAGCTATGAAATTGAAGGCATTTCCGATAAATACATGCTCGTCAATTTATTGCAGGACGATAAGTTAGAAATCATCAGCGACGGCGACGAACTCAAGTACTCGGTCAAAGAACAGCAGTTCGAGTATAAAGTGCTGGACAACATATCTTGGTGGATCACTGAAACCAAAGACTCAGCATGAGCATCTTTTGGGTTAGCCGCCCACCGTAGCAACGCCGCTTCCATTGGCGCCGGCACTCCGGGAGCGGCATTGGTCACGATGGACCGTAACCTGGCCTGCGTGTTTAAAGCTTGAACCCACCCATCTGCCGGGCCAGGTCATCGGCCAGCCCGCGCAACGCCTGGCACTCCTGCCGACACCCCTGCACTTCCGCCGCGGTCTGCCTGGCCAGGTCAGAAATCCCCTGCACCGTGCGGTTGATCTCCTCGGTCACCGCCGACTGCTCTTCCGTCGCCGTGGCCACCTGGTGGTTCATGTCGCTGATGTGCTCGACCTGGTCGGTAATCGCCCCCAACGAGGCCCCGGTTCGCTGGCTCGACGCCACGCCACTCCCCGTCGCCTGCTGCCCCGCCTGCATCGACGTCACCGCCGAACCTGCGCCGTGCTTGAGGCGCTGGATCATCTGCTGAACCTCATCCGTGGACACCTGGGTACGCCGCGCCAGCGTCCGCACCTCATCGGCCACCACGGCAAAGCCGCGCCCCATCTCCCCTGCCCGCGCCGCCTCGATGGCAGCATTGAGCGCCAAAAGGTTGGTCTGCTCGGAGATGCTGCGGATCACCGCCAACACTTCATCGATGGAGGCGACTTCGTCGGCCAGTTGCGCCACCGCATCCGCCGCCTTGCCGATATCACCCGACATGCCCTCGATACCCTGGATCGACCGGCGTACCACTTCACGCGCCTGCAAGGCTTCCTCGCGCGCTGACTGCGAAGCTTGCGCAGCATCGCCGGCGTTGCGGGCAATGTCCTGCACGGTAAGCCCCATTTCGTGCACGGCGGTGGCGACCATTTCGGTCATTTCCTGCTGCCGCCCGGAACGTTCAGCCGTGTTGTCCACCACCTGCGTCACCTGCTCGACCGCACGATGCAAACGCTCGGTGGTGCGCAGTACTTCGCCGATCAGGCCGCGCTGGCTGTCGAGAAATCGGTTGAATCCGCGGGCCAGTTCGCCCAGTTCGTCCTGACGCGAATCGTCCAGACGATGGCTGAGGTCGCCGCCGCCACTACCAATCTGCACCAACGCGGCAGTCACTCGGCGCACAGGCTGTACCAAGCCACGCGCCAGCACCACCACCAGCAACAGCGAGAGCAGCGCCACACCACCGCCGATCAACGTGGTAAGCCAGAGCGCCTGACGCATCTGTGCATAGATCTCTGCCTCCGGCACCTCGGCAACCAAGGTCCAGTTCAGGTCGCGCAGGGGTAAGCCCAAGGCCAGAAAGTCTTCACCATCACGCTGGAATCGGCTGGTGCGCAAACCCGGCTCACCGCTGATCACCGCCTTGGCCGCCTGTTCATCGAGCTGCTGCGCGAGCTGTCGCTTGCCGCTGAGGGCAGCGTCCGGATGCACCTGGATCAAGCCATCGTTACGTACCAGAAACACCTTGCCGTGCTCGCCAAAGCTGAAGTCATGGATCAGTTGTGACAACTCGGTCATGCGCAGGCCCATGCCGGCCACACCGACCAGCTTGCCGTCCTTTTCCACACGGTAATCGATGAACAGCGCCAGCTCGCCCGTGGAACCGTCGATATCGATATTGATCAGGCGCTCGGCGCCGCTGTCGATGTAGCCGTAAAACCACGTGTCTTTGGGGTTGTCGCGGCTGAGGGTGCGGTCCAAGCCATTTTCGTTGTAGTAGTGGCCGGTTTCGGTCGAGGCGAAAAGCGTGGTGAAGGCCTGGTTGCGCTGCTTTGCGGCCTGCAGGTATTCGATAAAGCGTGGCATTTCGCCGGCGTCTTCACCAGCGGCCAGCCAGTCACGCAGCAGCGTGTTGCCGGCGATGTCGGCTGCGGCGACCAGCGGCTTGCCGAGCATTCGCTCGATGTCGTTGCGGATGGCTTCGATGCTGGCCGGGAGGGCTGTGTCGACCAGATAGCGATCGGTGAGGCGGTTGAGCGCTACGGTGAAAATGATCACGACCACCAGGATGCTCGCCAGCAGTGCCGCGCCCATGCTCGCGATCAATTGCCACTGGATACTTCGACGCCAGATACCCATGCCCCTTCCTCCCCAGGAATAATTGTTTGGGGGAAAGTGTATACACTCAGGTATCCATTAATACCAGCGACCTGCGACAAGGTTGAAGACACTGCGGGGGCAGGCAAACCCGTCCCCGCAGTACTGACAGCGTGCTTTTACTGCTCGGCGATGGTCCGAACGATCGCGTCCACCGTGGCGTCGATCTGTGCCTGTGTACGCTCCAGTGTCTGCTGATGTTCCTTCTGCAGTTCAACCTGCTTGGAACACAGATTCAGGGCGGCCAGCACCAGCAGCTTATCGCCGATCAGGGTCGGGTACGAACGTTTGGTTTCGGCAAGGGCGGTGTTGAGCATGCGTACCGCCTGCGCCAGGGTTTCTTCCTGGCCTTCGGGCGCCTTGATCGAATAGTCGTTGCCGAGGATCGACACGACATTGACCGGCTGCGCTTGCAGTCTCATGCGCCGACGACACCTGCGCTGGCGCGTTCAACCAGCGCCTGGATGCGCGCAGCGGTGGCACCGTGCTTTTCTTCCTGCTCCATCAACGACAGTTGCAGGGTTTCGTTCTCTTCCTTGGCTTGGGCCAGTTCCTGGCCAAGCGTGGTGTTCTGCTCGGTGAGTTGAGCGTTTTTCTGCATCAGGTCGCTGACCAGTTGCTCGAGTTGATTCAGGGAGGCTTCCAGCATGGGGTCTATCTCGGGTTGTTGCAAAGGGCGCACACGATAAAGAAAAGTGTGAGCACTCGCCATTAAATATCGGAATCTCAAGGTTTCTAACCCGCAGATTGACAGGGTATCGGGCGCCTTGTTCCGACTTGGGTCAACCGCCGGTCAGGTAAATGGATAGCAGGCTCACAATTTTTGCCGTTCACACTCAAGACTGGCCGGTCACGACCGATAGCCAGGCAAGTCATATTTCGTCGCAGGGAACGCGTCCACTCCTTTTGCCTGGATTCGTCCCGCCATGTCCCTACGCAACATGAATATCGCCCCCCGCGCCTTGCTCGGGTTCGCCTTGATCGGCTTGCTCATGCTCGGCCTTGGTATCTTCTCGCTCATGCAGATGGGCAACATCCGCCAGGCGGGCCTTGCCATCGAAAACATCAGCGTGCCCAGTATCAAGACCCTGGACGAGCTGACCTCGCTCAACCTGCGCCTGCGCACCCTCTCCTACCGATTGCTGCTCAACCGCGAACCGGAAGTACAGCGCGACACCCTCAACCTGTTGGACCAGCGCAACGCCGAGATCGACCGCGCTCGCCAGGCCTACCTGCCACTGATCAGCGCGGCAGACGAACAGGCCGCCTTCGACCAGTACACCGAACTGCTCAACCAGTACCGTCAGCTGGAATCGCGCATGCGCAGCCTGAGCCAGGCCAACCGCACTGATGAACTGCGTGACCTGCTCAACCGCGACCTGCTGGCCAACTCCGAGCAAATCAACAAAGTCATGAACACCCTGGTGCGGATCAACACCGACCAGACCCGCGCGACCAACGAAACCGCCGCCAACCAGTACTCAGCGGCCTTCGTCCTGGTAGTCGGCCTGCTGGTTGCCGCAGCCGTGCTGACCTTCCTCTGCGCGTTGCTGCTGACCCGCAGCATCGTCAAACCTATCGACGAAGCCCTCAAGGCCGCCGAGCAGATTGCCGACGGTGACCTGACCCATACCATCCGCGCCGAAGGCACCGATGAGGCCGCGCGCCTGCTGCGCGCGATGGGGCGCATGCAGGAAAAATTGCGCGACACCCTGCAGCAGATCGCTGGCTCCGCTACCCAGCTGGCGTCGGCCGCCGAAGAGCTGAACGCCGTTACCGACGAGAGCGCGCGTGGCCTGCAACAGCAGAACAATGAGATTGAGCAGGCCGCCACGGCGGTGACCGAAATGACCAGCGCCGTCGAGGAAGTGGCGCGTAACGCTGTGAGCACCTCAGAAGCCTCCAGCGAAGCCAGCCGCTCGACCGGCGACGGGCGTGACCTGGTGCTGGAAACCGTAGGCGCCATCGAGCGGATGAGCGGTGATGTGCAGGCCACCGCCAAACTGATCACTCACTTGGCCGAACAATCACGCGACATCGGCAAGGTACTGGATGTGATCCGCGGCCTGGCCGACCAGACCAACCTGCTGGCGCTCAATGCGGCCATCGAAGCGGCGCGGGCCGGCGAAGCGGGCCGTGGGTTTGCGGTGGTGGCGGATGAAGTGCGTGCGCTGGCACACCGTACCCAGCAATCGACCAGCGAAATCGAACGGATGATCGGCAGCATCCAAGGCGGCACCGAACAGGCGGTCGAATCGATGCGCACCAGCACCGAACGCGCCGAGTCGACGCTGAACATCGCCAAGGGCGCCGGTATGGCGCTGGACACCATTGCCGGGGCAGTGGCGCAGATCAATGAACGCAACCTGGTAATCGCCAGCGCGGCGGAAGAACAAGCCCAGGTAGCACGTGAGGTTGACCGCAACCTTGTGAACATCAATGACTTGTCGGTGCAGAGCGCGACCGGCGCACATCAGACCAGCGCAGCGAGCGCAGAGCTGTCGCGCCTGGCTGTGGATTTGAATGGGCTGGTGGCGCGCTTTCGCACCTGAGAGCACCAGGGCCGCTTTGCGGCCCAATCGCCGGCAAGCCGGCTCCCACAGGGTCTGCGCCAGCCGTTAGAAATCGGGTAAAACCATTGCTCCCAAAAATGGCCTGCCCCAGGACATTGGATTGGTGTCCAACCTCTTGGGGGCAGTCCATCCTGTGGGAGCCGGCTTGCCGGCGATTGGGCTGCAAGGCAGCCCCAGCCATTAGCGGATCAGTAATCGATCCGCACGTCCCCTTTGGGTACGCTGCAGCACGACAGGATATAGCCCTCGGCTTCATCTTCCTCGGTAATCCCGCCGTTGTGCTCCATCTCCACCTCGCCACCCAGCTTGAGCACCTTGCAGGTCCCGCAGATGCCCATGCCGCAAGCTTTGGGGATCATCAGCCCGACCTTGGCCGCCGCCGCATGCACGGTCTCGCCAGGAACGACCCGGATGCTCTTCTCGCTGCCGATGAACTCCACCAGGTTGAGCTCGGACACGTCCACTTCCGGCGCATCGGCCGCCTGCTCGGCATGCTCCACGGCATCGGCCTTGGCCTCTGCCGGCGTCGCGCCGAACGACTCCTCGTGGTAGTTCTTCATGTCGAAGCCGACCGCCTCGAGCATGCGCTTGACCGCAGTCATGTAGGGCGTCGGGCCGCAGCAGAACACCTCGCGCTCCATGTAATCGGGCGCGATCAGTTCCATCAGCCGTTGGTTAAGATAGCCGCGATAACCCGCCCAAGGCTCACCCAGGCCGTGCTTCTCGCAAATGATGTGCAGGCTGAAGTTGGGGATGCGGGAAGCCATCTGCTCCAGTTCGCGGTGGTAGATGATGTCCTTGGGGGAGCGAGCGCTGTGCACGAACACCATGTCGACATTGGCATTGGTGTCGTAGAACCAGCGGGCCATGGACATCACCGGCGTGATACCGACACCGCCAGAGAGGTACAGCACCTTGCCCGCCGGGAAGTCGATGGCGTTGAACAGCCCCACCGGGCCGTGCACAGGCACTTCAAAGCCTTCGTGCATGGTGTCGTGCAGGTAGTTGGACACATGCCCGCCTGGCACCCGCTTGACGGTGATCGAAAAGCTGTAGGGCACCGACGGCGAACTGGAGATGGTGTAGGAGCGCATCACCGGCTTGCCTTCGATCTCCAGTTCCAGGGTGACGAACTGCCCAGGCTTGAAGAAGAACATGATCGGCTGGTCGGCCATGAAGCAGAAGGTGCGCACGTCCCAGGTCTCCTGGATGACCTTGACGCAACGCACGATGTGGCGGCCATTGGCCCAGGTCTGGGTGGTGACCGGATTGAGGAAAGTATCGGACATGTTCATCTCCAGCGGCCGACTAATGGCCCTTTTCATGGCTGCGATAATGCGCAAGCTGAAGGCGTCGCACATTCCTGCCTGCGACATCGGCGTGCTTATCGCGACCAGCCCCGTGCTACAAGGGCTGGCGCGTCGTAATTCAAATCGGCCATGTCGCCCATGGATACGGTTCGCGGCGTCTTCGGACGCACACTCCACGGCAAAAGAACCTGCTGTTTTTTCACAGATGCTCTTGCGGCACCACAACAACGATTAGCCACCTTTTGCCGGCCGCCTACGGCCCCGAGGATTACACGATGGACGTCACCGCAACCCTGAGCCTGGGCGATCCACTGGAAGCTGCACGCAAGGCCACCGCCGAGATGCTGCAGACCCGCGAGCGCACCTACTCGCTGCCCCAGCCGTTCTACACCGACGAGCGTCTGTTCCAGATCGACATGCAGGAGATCTTCCACAAGGAATGGCTGATTGCCGGCATGACGTGCGAAATCCCGGCCAAGGGCAACTACATCACCCTGCAGATCGGCAAGAACCCGATCATCGTGGTGCGCGGAAGCGAAGGTAAGGTGCATGCCTTCCACAACGTCTGCCGCCATCGTGGCTCGCGCCTGTGCGTCAACGAGAAAGGCAAAGTGGCAAAGCTGGTCTGCCATTACCACCAGTGGACGTATGAACTGGACGGTCGCCTGCTGTTCGCAGGTACTGAAATGGGCGCCGACTTCGACATGAAAGAGTACGGCCTCAAGCCTGTGAACGTAAAAGTCGCCGGTGGCTACATCTTCATCAGCCTGGCGGAAAACCCACCTGCGATCGACGAGTTCCTGGCCACCCTGGACCACTACATGGAACCGTATGACATGGAGAACACCAAGGTGGCAGTGCAAACCACCTTGATGGAAAAGGCCAACTGGAAGCTGGTGCTGGAAAACAACCGCGAGTGCTACCACTGCTCCGGCTCGCACCCGGAGTTGCTGCAAACCCTGCTGGAGTGGGACGACACCAACGACCCGCGCGCCAGCCAGGAATTCAAGGACCACGTGGCGGCCTCCGCCGCCGCTTGGGAAGCCGAGAAGATCCCGTACCTGCACAAGAGCCATGGCCTGCGTAACCGCATCGTGCGCATGCCGCTGCTCAAGGGCACCGTGTCGATGACCATGGACGGTAAACAGGCGTGCCAGAAACTGATGGGCCGCATCAAGAACCCAGACCTGGGCTCGATGCGCATCCTGCACCTGCCGCACTCGTGGAACCACTGCATGGGCGACCACATGATCGTGTTCACCGTGTGGCCGATCAGCGCCCAGGAGACCATGGTCACCACCAAGTGGCTGGTGCACAAGGATGCCGTGGAAGGCGTGGACTACGACCCTGAGCGCATGCGCAAGGTGTGGGACGCCACCAACGACCAGGACCGCCGCCTGGCCGAAGAAAACCAGCGCGGTATCAACTCGACGGCGTATCAGCCGGGGCCTTACTCGAAGACTTACGAGTTCGGTGTGGTGAACTTCATTGACTGGTACAGCGACCGCGTATTGGCCAATTTGGGCGCAGAGCCTGCTCCCTACCTGAAAGAGGTGAAGGCTCAGTAACCCGCCCCACCCCGCTGGCACGGCGCATCGCCGTGTCGGCCTCTGATGTCCTGCATAGGCATGTCAGGGGGTGCACTCGGAGTTTGACGGGGACCCCAGCTTCGCCAAGTCTCCGCAGCCGCTCTATAAGCCGAATGTATCCGCGCCCCCAATGCCCTTGCGCTTCCCCATACGTAGGAAGCCCCTTCAACCACCATCCTCGCGCCAGTGACTTCATAGACCGTTTCCCAAGCCACCCTGCCCGCCGACACACCAGGCTGCCCCACCCCCCGCCATACGGCCTGCGCCGCCTCGGCGTTGGAGAAACCACCACCTAGTATGTTTCCTACCGCGTTACCCAGCCCCAGCCGACGGCCAGGGCTGGTCAGCACATTACCTACCCACCCTTGCTCTACACTGTTGAACCCCGTCCCTAATATCCCCATACCTCCTGTGTATACGAAGGCAATGTTACCTAGCCGGGTTTTGTAGTCCGGCGGGTTATAAATGGACTGGGAATGTTGGGCGGCCAGGCGATTGACCACATTTCGGGCCGTCCGGGTAACAGCCCCGCTTAAAGTGACCGCGCTTGAAAATAGGCTGACGCCACTTATCACCATGCTCAGCCAACTCGCTCCACTGGGGTCTACCCGGTTGACAGGGTCGCCTCCACAATAGGCGTAGGGATTCAGCCCGCCGATTGAAAATGGGCTGTAAGGATCAGGGGATTGAAAGCGCATCAACACCGGGTTGTAGGCCCGCCGGCCATTACCCAAGTGGTAACAGCCCGTCAGAGGATCGACAGGCTGCCCGGTAAAGGCGAGGAACGCGCCATCGTCCAGTAGGCGGGCACCGTAGGGCAGATAGGGCCTTGAAAGCCCGTCTACACGGGTTCGCGTGGATGTTCGCGGCGCAGGGTGCATGTGACAGCCCAACTGGTTGTGATACCTCACCTTAACAGCTGCAAGCAATGCTGCTAACTGACAAAAATGACGGGGCGGCAAGACTTACCCACAGCATGTGAGTCACCCATTGCAGCGTGCACTTGCACTGCTGTAAGCAAGATTACGAAGCAATTGGTCAATACTTGATCAAAGCAATGAAGCCCTTGGATCTCGTGGGCTCCAGGCTACTCCGTACACGTTGTCCACAGAGACACCAACAGAGATTGTGGGCAATCGAGCCAAACGCTGCAATCTGGTTGTGGATAAATGATTCGAAGCTCGGTTAGTCCTGCAACATTAGACGTCTTATCTAATTTGATCGCTTTCTGAACAATTCTCCACAGCCCTTGATTTGCAAGGCTTACAGCTAATGCCGAACAGATTATCCACAGACCCGCTAACAGCGATTGTGGGCAAATCCACTCGAAGATAGGGCACCTGAGTCTGATAAGCCGGCTCAGACCTGATCAGTTTATGATCAAAGCCCTGGAAGCCTCTATATACATGGCCTCCAGCCATGCACCAACACTTTATCCACACCTTGGCGAACAGATTCCGTGGGCAAAACAGAGTTGCACCTGACGGTTGAGCCAGTTTCGCCACAGCCAGCGGTGCGGTGGGGAACAAGATGGACTTATGCACAGGCAGAAGGTGCATGCAGCAGATCAGGAGTCGTTGTGGGAGCGGGGTTACCCTGCGAAGCAGCCGCGGTGCATGGCACCGCATGCGCCTGTGTTCATGGGCCGCCCCCACAGCGTGAGGGCGGCCTTGGCGGCGAGCCTGTAAGGCTTCAGCGCAGCACGCCCTCTTCCACCAGCAGCTTGAGGATGGCCTCGGCGCCTTCCTGTGGCGAAACATCCTTCAGCACCTTGCCGCCACCGCCACTGGCCTTGGCGGTCGCAGCCTTCATCCGGTCGGCGCCGCTCTTGGCCTTGATCACCTTAAGCCGCTTGGGCCGTGGCCGTGCCGGCTGCAACTCGGCCTCGGCCAGCAGATCATCCTCGACGATCGCCACATTGCGCGCCGCCAGCACACCCCGGCGCGCCGGCCCGAATGCGCTCTGGCGGGGCTTGGGCGCGGCGTTATCCACAGTCGCCAGCAACGGCAGGCGCACTTTCAGCCGGCGCCGCTGACCACGCGGCAGCGCCTGCAATACCTGGGCGGTGCCGTTTTCAATCGACTCCACCTCGGCCAGCCCCACGATCAATGGCCAGCCAAGCTTTTCGGCCAACAGGAAGGGCAACATGCCCGAGCCCTCACCCGTCTCGGCCTGGCTGCCGGTCAGCACCAGCTGTGCCCCGGCGTCGCGCAGGTAATCGCCCAGCACGCCCAGCACATCGGCTCCGGCGGGCTGCTCCAGCACATCCAGGTGATCCAGGCCCATGCCCAGGTAGGCGCGCAATGCTTCCTCCTGTGGGTCGCCAGCATGCACCACCTGCAAGTTATCCCCAGCCAGCTGCAAACCCAGTTCCACCGCGCGCGCATCCTGCTCAGCGCGCCGGGCCCGGCCGGAGCTAGGGTGGGCCCCGATGGAAACCAGGCTGATCACTTTCGTACTCATGCTCGTGCCCTTATGCCGCGTCGCGCTGGCCGCCGCTGCGGTAGTTGTCCACAGCCTCGATCAGTGCCTTGAGAATCGCCGAGCTGTCGCCAATCACCGACAGGTCGGCCCGTTTGATCATGTCGCAGCCCGGGTCCATGTTGATCGCCACCACCTTGTCGCAAGCGCCGATACCCTGCAGATGCTGGATCGCGCCCGAGATACCCACCGCCACGTAGACCCGTGCGGTGACCCAGGTACCGGTAGCACCCACCTGGCGGTGACGCGGCATGAAGCCGTCGTCCACTGCCACGCGCGAGGCGCCTTCGGTAGCGCCGAGGGCTGCGGTCGCCTTGTGGTACAGGTCCCAGTCTTTGACGCCATTACCGCCCGAAACGATGAACTCGGATTCGGCCATGGCAATGGTGGCCGGGTCCACGGCCACCGAGCCGAGGTCCTCGATACGCGACAGGCTGCGTGCAACGCTTGTGGACAACTCCACTGGCAGCGCTTCATGACGGGTTTCGCTGACAGGTTCGGCACATTCCGCCGCAGCCAGGATCAACCGTGGCATGGCGCGTTGCAGGTCCTGCTGGCCCGCGCCGGCACGGCCGATGCACTGGCCGTCCTTGACCTGCCAAACCCGCGTCGCCGGGCGCTCGCCCACGGCGGCAGCGAAGCGCCGGCCCAGTTCGCCACCACCGGTGCGGCTATCGGGCAACAGCCAGTGGCGTGGCGTGAACTGGTTATCCACAGCCCGCAGCCCTTGCACCAGTTGCTCAGGTGCATAGCCTTCGAACGCCTCACCTTCCATAACCAGCAGGCGATCGACCCCGGCTGTGGAAAACGTGCTTTCCTTGTGCTCGCCAAACACCACGGCCAACACCGCGCCATCGCTGCCGGCCAGGCTATGGGCCAAGCCGAGCAAGTCGCGGTCGTGGCTGCTCAGGCGGCCACCGACCATGTCGGGCACCACGGCGATGTAGAACGCAGGCGCTGCAACCTGATGCAGCGGCAATTGCACTTCGGCCGGCGCGCTACGCCGCCCGCCGCCCCCGGTGCCCTGTTGGGCACCGCTGCGGTCGATACGCTTGAGGCCATTGGGGCCGATGAAACCGGCGGCGATGGCATGCGGGTTTTTGCGCGTGAGGCCACTGGGCCCCATCCAGCGAGTCTGTTGCGTCTGCAGCGCTGCATGCAGCGGGTGCAGGCGGTTACGGGCGATCCACTCGGCGCGAGGGTCGCGGCGGATGATGTCGCTCATCAGTGCACCTCCGCAGGTTCACGTTCAACCGTTAGCGACTTTGGGGCCGCGGGCGTTTCCTCTTCGATCAGCACATCGGCTACCAACTCGGCGAGGTCCTTGATCTGTGGGCGCGGTTCGACCACCCCTTCGAGCATCGCAGTGCACTGTGGGCACCCGACCGCCACCAGTTCAGCCTGGGTCTCGCGGATGTCATCCATGCGCATGTCGGGGATACGCTGCTTACCCGGGATGTCGGTAATCGGCGCACCGCCACCACCGCCACAGCAGCGGGAACGGAACCCCGAGCGCTGCATTTCGCGCACTTCGATGCCCAGCGCCTGCAACACTTGGCGCGGGGCCTCGTATTCGCCGTTGTAGCGGCCCAGGTAGCATGGGTCGTGATAGGTGACGCTGCCGCCCTTGTGCTGCCCGAGGTTGAGCTTCCCGGCTGCGATCAGCTCGGCGATGTAGGTGCTGTGGTGCTGCACCTGGTAGTCGCCGCCCAGTGCGCCGTACTCGTTCTTCAGCACATGGAAGCTGTGCGGATCGCAGGTGACGATGCGCTGGAACTTGTACTTGGCCAGGGTCTGGATATTGCGTTTGGCCAGTTGCTGGAAGGTCGCTTCGTCACCCAGGCGGCGCGCCACGTCGCCGCTGTCACGTTCTTCCAGGCCGAGCACGGCGAAGTCCACGCCCGAGGCCTTGAGTACTTTGACGAACGAGCGCAGGGTGCGCTGGTTGCGCATGTCGAACGCGCCGTCACCCACCCAGAACAGCACTTCGGTGGTTTTCACGTCAGACAGCAGGTTCAGGTTCAGGTCTGCCGCCCAGTTCATCCGGCCCCCAGGGGCAAAGCCGCCCGGGTTGTCGGTAGCGATCAGGTTATCCAGCACCTCGGCGCCCTTGTTCGGGGTCGCGCCCTTTTCCAGGGTGAGGTGGCGGCGCATGTCGACGATGGCATCGACGTGCTCGATCATCATCGGGCATTCCTCGACGCAGGCACGGCAGGTGGTGCACGACCACAGGGTTTCGGCGTCGACCAGGCCATTGACGATCGGTTGGTGTGGATTGCCACCGTGTTCACCGATCGGCTTGCCAGGGTACGGGCTGCCGGCGAACGTGGCGTCGGTGCCACCGGCCAAGCCGATGACCATGTCCTGAATGAGTTTTTTCGGGTTCAGCGGCTGGCCGGCGGCGAACGCCGGGCACATCGCCTCACATTTGCCGCATTGCACGCAGGCGTCGAAACCCAGCAGCTGGTTCCAGGTGAAGTCCACCGGCTTTTCCACGCCCAGCGGGGCATTGCGGTCTTCCAGGTCCAGCGGTTTCAGGCCGGTCGAACGGCCACCGCCAAAGCGTTCGGCGCGGCGGTGCCAAGCCAGGTGCAGGGCGCCGGCAAAGGCGTGTTTCATCGGGCCGCCCCAGGTCATGCCGAAGAACAGCTCCGACACGCCCCACAGCACGCCCAGGCCAAGTATCGCGACCATCACCCAGCCGCCCGTGTTGGCTGGCAGGATGCCGGCTACCGGCAAGGTAGCAATGAAGAAGCTTGCGGCGAACACCAGCAGGCTTTTCGGCAGGCGCATCCACGGGCCTTTGGACAGGCGCGATGGCGGGTTGAGCCGGCGTTTGAAGACGAAGATGGCACCGGTGAACATGATCACGGTGGCCACCAGCAAGGCGTAGCCAAGGATCTTGCTCTGCAGGCCAAAGCCGTGCACCAGGATTGCCAGCACCGCCGACAGCACAAAGCCGCCCGCAGTGGCCACGTGAGTCTTGGACATGTACTTGTCGCGCTCGACCACGTGGTGCAGGTCCACGAGGTAGCGGCGCGGCATGGCCAGCAGGCCGCCGAGAAGATCGACCTTGGAGGCTCGGCCACGCCGCCACATGCGCACCCGGCGCAGGGCGCCGAGCACCGCCAGGCCAAGGGCAGCGAACAGCAGGATGGGTAATAGGGTGTTCAACATGGCAGGCACCTTTTTCAGCTGCAAGCTGCAAGCCGCAAGCTGCAAGCAGAAGCCCGGGGAGCTTCTGCCTACCGCTTGTACCTTGCAGATCACCTCTGCGTTACAGAGTCATTCCCAAGCAACTCTCAAGACTTCAGTTGCAAGCGAAGGCGACAACGATGGCTTCTTCTTGCAGCTTGCCGCTTGAAGCTTGCCGCTGCTTCAGAAATCCTTGCACAGCCGCAAGGCGTCGTAGATCGCCGCATGCACGTTGCGCTGGGCCACGCAGTCGCCGATGCGGTACAGCAGGTAACCTTCGCCCGGCTGGCTGAGGATCGGCTGTGGCTTGATGGCGAACAGCGCCTCCACATCGATCTGGCCCTTGTTGCGCGAGCCTTCCTTGAGCGCGTAGTACAGTGCTTCGTCAGGACGCACACCGTTCTCGACCACCACTTGGTCGACCACGCGTTCTTCCTTGGCGCCGGTGTATTCGTTTTCCAGCACCGCCACCAGCTTGTCGCCTTCGCGGTAGACCTTTTCCAGCATCATGTCGCCGGTCATGATCACTTCTTTGGGGTACATGCTGCGGTAGTAGGTCGGGAAGGTCGTGCCGCCCATGGCCACGCCCGGCTTGATGTCGTCGGTGACGATTTCGACCTGGCTGCCCTTGTCGGCGATGAAGTCGGCCACCGACATACCGGTGAATTCGCAGATGGTGTCGTACACCAGCACGTTCTTGCCCGGCGCGACCTTGCCGTCGAGCACGTCCCAGCTGCTGACCACCAAGCCTTCGGCAGCGCCCCAGTGCTCGTTCTGCTCCAGGAACGAGTGCCCGCCTACTGCCAGCACGATCACGTCCGGGCGCAGGTCCTCGATGGTGGCCACATCAGCGGCAGTGCCCAGCCGCAGGTCGACCTTCAGGCGCGCCAGCTCCAACTGGTACCAGCGGGTGATACCGGCAATCTGGTCACGCTGCGGCGCCTTGGCGGCGATGGTGATCTGCCCGCCGATCTGGTCCTTCTTCTCGAACAGGGTCACGTCGTGGCCGCGTTCGGCTGCCACGCGGGCTGCCTCCATACCGGCCGGGCCGGCACCGACTACCACCACCTTGCGCTTGACGCCGGTGGTCTTCTCGATGATGTGCGGCACGCCCATGTATTCACGGGAGGTCGCAGCGTTCTGGATGCACAGCACATCCAGGCCCTGGTACTGCCGGTCGATGCAATAGTTGGCACCGACGCACTGCTTGATCTGGTCGATCTGCCCCATCTTGATCTTGGCGATCAGGTGCGGGTCAGCGATGTGCGCACGGGTCATGCCGACCATGTCCACGTAGCCGCCTTCGAGGATGCGCGTGGCCTGGTTCGGGTCTTTGATGTTCTGCGCGTGCAGCACCGGGACCTTGACCACTTCCTTGATGCCGGCAGCCAGGTGCAGGAACGGCTCTGGCGGGTAGCTCATGTTGGGGATGACGTTGGCCAGGGTGTTGTGGGTATCGCAACCCGAGCCGACCACGCCGATGAAGTCGATCATGCCGGTACCGTCGTAGTAGGCGGCGATCTGCTTCATGTCCTCGTGGCTGAGGCCATCGGGGTGGAACTCGTCACCACAGATCCGCATGCCCACGCAGAAGTCATCGCCGACTTCGGCGCGCACCGCCTTGAGCACTTCCAGGCCGAACTTCATGCGGCCTTCGAAGGTGCCGCCCCACTCGTCAGTACGTTTGTTGACCCGCGGGCTCCAGAACTGGTCGATCATGTGCTGGTGCACAGCGGACAATTCGACACCGTCCAGGCCGCCCTCTTTTGCGCGCCGCGCAGCTTGCGCGTAGTTGCCGATCACCCGCCAGATCTCTTCCACCTCGATGGTCTTGCAGGTGGCGCGGTGCACGGGCTCACGGATGCCGGAAGGCGACATCAGGGTCGGCCAGTTGAAACCGTCCCAGCGCGAGCGGCGACCCATGTGGGTAATCTGGATCATGATCTTGGCGCCATGCTTGTGCATGGCGTCGGCCAGGTGCTGGAAGTGCGGGATGATGCGGTCGGTCGACAGGTTGACCGATGACCACCATTCCTGCGGGCTGTCGATGGCCACCACCGACGAGCCGCCGCAGATCGCCAGGCCGATGCCGCCCTTGGCCTTTTCTTCGTAATACTTCACATAGCGGTCGGTCGTCATGCCGCCGTCAGTGGCGTAGACCTCGGCGTGCGCGGTGCTGAGCACGCGGTTGCGGATGGTCAGTTTGCCGATCTGGATCGGCTGGAACATTGCTTCGAATGCCATGACGCTATCTCCGGCTTACAACGGCTTTGTAACGAACAGGCCATCTTCGTGGCCTTCTTCCGACCCGCCGTAGACCTGCTCGGCCACGGTGCGGATCGCGCTGCCACGGGCAGCGAGAATCTGGTCCATTGCGCCGGCGAACCAGCCGGTGAACATGTAGTCGACCTTGCGGCCGCACTTGCCATACACGTACACGAACGCCGAGTGCTTGAGCTTGACGCTGCAGGTGCCTTTGTCCAGGTCGATATCCTGGATTTCGAACAGGCCCCAGCCACGCTGGGACAGGCGCTTCATGTAGTGCTCGAACACCGCCACGCCTTCCAGGCCATGGCACTCGGCTTCTTTTTCACACCAGTGCCAGGCGGACTTGTAGCCAGCTTTGTAGAGGATCTCGGCGTAGGCGTCGGCGCCCAGCACTTCCTCGATACCCATGTGGTTGTTGACGAAGAAATGGCGCGGTACATACAGCATCGGCAGGGCGTCGCTGGTCCAGACACCGGTTTCGCTGTCGACTTCGATTGGCAATTGCGGGGCGATCTTGGCCATGGAAACTCAACTCCATAAAAATTTTGTGTGATTGCCCCGACGTTGCTGGCCGGGGCCTTGAGGCTTGGAGAGCGGCTTACTCGCCCCAGACGTCCTTGAGGACATTTACCCAGTTCTCGCCCATGATCTTGCGCACCACACGCTCGGAGTGGCCGCGCTTGAGCAAGGTCTCGGTGAGGTTGGGGAACTCGCCGACGGTGCGGATGCCCAGCGGGTTGATGATCTTGCCGAAATTGGTCAGGCGGCGGGCGTAACCCTTGTCGTGGGTCAGGTACTCGAAGAAGTCCTGGCCGTGGCCCTGGGTGAAGTCGGTGCCGATACCGATGGCGTCTTCACCGACGATGTTCATGGTGTACTCGATGGCTTCGGCGTAGTCGTCGATGGTGGAGTCGATGCCCTTGGCCAGGAACGGCGCGAACATGGTCACGCCGACAAAACCGCCATGGTCGGCGATGAACTTGAGCTCCGCGTCCGACTTGTTGCGCGGGTGCTCCTTGAGGCCCGAGGGCAGGCAGTGGGAGTAGCAGACTGGCTTTTTCGACTCCAGGATGACCTCTTCGGAGGTCTTGGAGCCAACGTGGGACAGGTCGCACATGATGCCCACGCGATTCATCTCGGCGACGATTTCGCGACCGAAACCCGACAGCCCGCCATCACGCTCGTAGCAGCCTGTACCGACCAGGTTCTGGGTGTTGTAGCACATCTGCACGATGCCCACGCCCAGCTGCTTGAACACATCCACGTAGGCGATCTGGTCCTCGAAGGCGTGAGCATTCTGGAAGCCGAAGAGGATCCCGGTCTTGCCCAGTTCCTTGGCCTTGCGGATGTCGGCGGTGGTGCGCACCGGCATCACCAGGTCGCTGTTGTCGCGGATAAGCTTCTGGCTCGCAGCGATGTTGTCGACGGTGGCCTTGAAGCCTTCCCAGACCGACACCGTGCAGTTGGCTGCGGTCAGCCCGCCTTTGCGCATATCCTCGAACAGTTCGCGGTTCCACTTGGCGATGATCAAACCGTCGATGACGATGCTGTCGGCGTGAAGCTCGGCTGGGCTCATCAGGCTGTCCCCTTTTATTGAGTGGGTTCGCACCGAACGTTGTGCCGGCGCTTTGGGGCCAGCATATGCCTGTGTCCGCGGGCGCCCCGATGCAAAAACGACAGGGGGTTTGCCGAAAGCGTCAATGCGCGACATGGCGGGTCTGGGACGCCGTCAGGGGATGCGAGACAGTCTCGATAACGACCCTTTTCGGCCGTTGCATGAACATTTGCCCGGGGAGCTATCGCCGAGCCTGCGCCTGAGCGAGAATCTCGGCGATTCAACAGCCTGTTGAGGAGAAACGGATGAAATCAATGGCATGGCTGGTGCTGCTGGCCTTCATGAGCGGGGCCCAGGCCGGTGAGGAAGAAAGCACGCCTTGCGACAATGTCGACACCGACCAGCAGACGTTCGCCTGCGCGGAATTCAACAAGCAGACCGCCGAACGTGAACTGAACTCGGCCTATGACGACATGGTGCAGCGGATGCTCGATCAGTATGGTGATGACGCCGGCCTGCAGTCGCAGATTGAGGCTGCCAGAAAGGTCTGGGCTCAATTGCGCGATGCCGATTGCAAAATCGAAACCCACGGTGAGCGAGCGGGTAGCAAGGCGTTCCAGATAGCCTGGAATAGCTGTATTGCGCAGCGTAGCGATGAGCGATCGGAGTATTTGCGCAGCCTGGGCTCGCAAAACAGTGATGAACCAGCCCCTGAGGATTGATCAGGCACGCGTGCGTGAACGATCAACGCCATAGGAACCCTATGCTGCTGATCATGCCCTGCTTTCTCGCGAGTGCGTCCAGAGGCTGCAAACGCCAAGCCTGGTGTTGCTCAACCCTGATGCTTGAGCGCTCCCGATCAGTCTCTACCCCACGGGCGGAAAATTGATCGGGGCTCCTGTGTGCCCTGCTGCCCCCCCATTCGCGCACCTCTCGAAGATGATCCTTCCACGGCATCACCCAGGTGTAGTCAAACCGCCCTGATAAGCCGATCTTCCCTTGGGCACCGTTCGTACCGTGCCCGGTAGCAACGGGTGAAGTACGAAGCCGATTCAAACCCACACGCCACCGCCACCTCCAACACGCTCATGTCAGTCTGGCGCAACAACTGCCGCGCCTTGTCCAACCGCAAACGCAGATAAAACCCACTCGGCGTGTCATCCAGGTGCAAGCGGAACAACCGCTCCAGCTGCCGCCGCGTCACCTGCACCGCATCGGCCAGCACCTGGGTATTGAGTGGCTGCTCGGTATTGCGCTCCATCTCCCCGATCACCTTCACCAGCTTCTTGTTGCTGATGCCATAGCGGCTGGCGATCTGCATGCGCTGGTGGTCCTGGCGCGGGCGGATTCGCCCGAGTACGAACTGCTCAGACACCTGCACGGCCAGCTCACTGCCATGCGCTTGGGCAATCAGGTCGAGCATCAGGTCGATGGAGGCGGTGCCGCCCGCGCACGTGATGCGCCGACGGTCGATCTCGAACAGCTCCTGGGTCGCATGCAAGCGAGGGTAGCGCTCTTTGAAGGCGTCCAGCGCTTCCCAATGCAACGTAGCGCGGTGGCCGTCGAGCAGGCCCGCTTCGGCGAGCACCACGGGGCCGGTATCGATGCCGCCGAGAATCACGCCTTCGTGATCGAGGCGGCGCAACGCCTGCTGCAGCGCCGGGCCACAACACCGCAACGGCTCGAAGCCGGCGACGATCAACAGTATTGCACCCGCCTCCCCTTCCCCCAGCGCACCATCGGCATTCACCGACATGCCGTTACTGGCCGCCACTGCGCCGCCATCCAGGCTCAACACACGCCAGCGGTACGAAGGCCCTTTGAACCGGTTGGCCACGCGCAGCGGCTCCAGGGCACTGATGAAGCCCATGGCCGAGAACCCCGGCAGCAGCAGGAAATGGATCAGTTGCGGCATTGCGTGCTCCACGTCGCAGGTGGTCGCTTCCGTGCAAATGTTGGTCGCCAGGGTGCGATTTTCCACCCTGCCGCCAGCGTAGCGTATTCACACGGTCCGCAGAGGCCGCCCTCAATAACAATATGCACTGCCGATGGAGAGCCACCATGCACAGCTTGATCCGCCGCAGCCTGTTGTCCCTTGCACTGAGCAGCATCGTTGTCACACCGCTTTTCGCCGCCGAACCTGAGGCCTGCAAGAACGTGCGCCTTGGCGTGGTCAACTGGACCGACGTCATCGCCACCAGCGCCATGGCGCAAGTGTTGCTCGACGGCCTGGGCTACCAGACCAAACAGACCAGCGCCTCGCAGCAGATCATCTTCGCCGGCATCCGCGACAAGCGCCTGGACATGTTCCTGGGTTACTGGAACCCGATCATGACCCAGACCATTACACCGTTCATCGATGCCGGGCAGGTCAAGGTGCTCGACCAACCGAGCCTGGAGGATGCCAGGGCCACCCTGGCCGTACCTAAGTACCTGGCCGACAAAGGCCTGAAAAGCTTCGCAGATATCCACAAGTTCGAGAAAGAGCTGGGCGGCAAGATCTACGGTATCGAACCCGGGTCCGGCGCCAACACCCAGATCAAGGCGATGATCGCCAAGAACCAGTTCGGCCTGGGCAAGTTCCAGCTGGTCGAGTCCAGCGAGGCCGGCATGCTCGCCGCAGTCGACCGCGCCGTGCGCCGCAAGCAGGCGGTGGTGTTCTTCGGCTGGGCGCCGCACCCGATGAACGTGAACATCGACATGGTCTACCTGGGCGACAGCCAGGATGCCCTGGGCCCTGACGAAGGCCGCGCCACGGTGTGGACCGTCACCGCGCCGGACTACGCCCAACGCTGCCCCAACGCCCATCGCCTGCTGGCCAACCTGAAATTCAGCGCCGAAGACGAGAGCCGCATGATGCAGCCGCTGCTCGACCACAAGGACGCGCTGGAGTCAGCGCGCCAGTGGCTCAAGGACCACCCCGAGGACAAGGCGCGCTGGCTTGAAGGGGTCACCACCTTCGATGGCAAGCCTGCGGCGGACAACCTCAAGCTTACCGCCAACTGACAGGGCCTGATCGCCCGCAAACCGGCTCCCCCAGCGTCATCTCCCACCAGGGTTCACCGCGAACCTTGTGGGAGCCGGCTTGCCGGCGATTGGGCCACCACAGACCAGAAAAGGAACCCAACCATGAATAACGACGTCATCATCACCTGCGCCCTCACCGGCGCCGGCGACACAGTCGCCAAGAGCCACCTGGTCCCGGTCACCCCAAAGCAGATCGCCGAGGCCGCCGTCGAGGCCGCCAAAGCCGGCGCCACCGTGGTCCACTGCCATGTCCGTGACCCGCAAACCGGCCGTTTCAGCCGCGACGTGAACCTGTACCGCGAGGTCATGGAGCGCATCCGCGAAGCCGACGTGGACATCATCGTCAACCTCACCGCCGGCATGGGTGGCGACCTGGAAATCGGCCCGGGCGAGTCGCCCATGGCGTTCGGCCCCGGCACCGACCTGATCGGCCCGCTGGAGCGCCTGGCCCACGTCGAAGCCCTGCTGCCGGAGATCTGCACGCTCGATTGCGGCACCCTCAACTTCGGCGACGGCAACGCCATCTATGTTTCCACGCCGGCGCAATTGCGCGCCGGCGCCAAACGCATCACCGAGCTTGGCGTGAAGGCCGAGCTGGAAATCTTCGACACCGGCCACCTGTGGTTCGCCAAACAGATGATCAAGGAAGGCCTGCTGGACGACCCGCTGTTCCAGCTGTGCCTGGGCATCCCATGGGGCGCGCCGGCCGATACCACCACCATGAAGGCGATGGTCGACAACCTGCCAGCCAATGTCACCTGGGCCGGCTTCGGCATCGGCCGCATGCAAATGCCGATGGCTGCGCAGGCTGTGCTGCTGGGCGGCAACGTGCGGGTCGGCCTGGAAGACAACCTGTACCTGGACCGCGGCGTGCTGGCCAGCAACGGCCAGCTGGTGGAACGCGCTGCCGAGATCATTACCCGCATGGGCGGCCGTGTACTCAGCCCGGCAGAAGGCCGGGAAAAAATGAACCTCAAGCGCCGCTGATTCCTTCAGGAGACCGATATGCCTTTCATCACCGAGATAAAGACCTTTGCCGCCCTGGGTAGCGGCGTGATCGGCAGCGGCTGGGTCGCCCGCGCCCTCGCCCACGGCCTGGACGTGGTGGCCTGGGACCCGGCTCCCGGCGCCGAACAGGCACTGCGCAAGCGGATCGCCAACGCCTGGCCAGCGCTCGAAAAGCAAGGCCTGGCCGAAGGTGCCTCCCAGGGCCGGCTGACGTTCGTCAGCACCATCGAAGCGTGCGTGCGCAACGCCGACTTCATCCAGGAAAGCGCGCCAGAGCGGCTGGACCTCAAACTCGACCTACACGCCAAAATCAGCGCCGCAGCCAAGCCTGACGCGATCATCGGTTCAAGCACCTCGGGCCTGCTGCCCAGCGAGTTCTACGAGTCGTCCACCCACCCTGAACGCTGCGTCGTCGGCCACCCATTCAACCCGGTGTACCTGCTGCCGCTGGTCGAGATCGTCGGCGGTTCCCGCACTTCACCCGATGCCATTGAAGCCGCCAAAACCATCTACACCGCACTCGGCATGCGCCCACTGCACGTGCGCAAGGAAGTGCCAGGCTTCATCGCCGACCGCCTGCTCGAAGCGCTGTGGCGCGAGGCGCTGCATCTGGTCAACGACGGTGTGGCGACCACCGGTGAGATCGACGATGCCATCCGCTTCGGCGCCGGCCTGCGCTGGTCGTTCATGGGTACCTTCCTCACCTACACCCTGGCCGGTGGCGATGCCGGCATGCGCCACTTCATGTCGCAGTTCGGCCCTGCCCTGAAGCTGCCCTGGACCTACCTGCCAGCGCCGGAGCTGACCGACAAGCTGATCGACGATGTGGTCGACGGCACCTCCGAGCAACTGGGCGAGCGCAGCATCGCCGCGCTGGAGCGCTATCGTGATGACACCCTGCTGGCAGTGCTGGAGGCGGTGAAGACCAGCAAAGCCACACACGGCATGGCCTTTGGCGATTGAGGAGCAAGCGATGCCCGCACTGATCACCTACCGCACCCCAGTCCAGGAGGACTGGGTCGACTACAACGGGCATCTGCGCGATGCCTTCTACATGCTCATTTTCAGCTACGCCACCGACGCGCTGATGGAGCGCATTGGCCTGGATACCGATAGCCGTGGGCAAAGCGGCAACTCGCTGTTCACCCTGGAAGCGCATATCAACTACCTGCACGAGGTGAAACTCGGTACCGAGGTGTGGGTACAAACGCACATCTTGGGCTTTGATCGTAAGCGTCTGCACGTTTATCACAGCCTGCACAGGGCGGGGTTCGAAGACGTGCTGGCGGCCAGTGAGCAGATGCTGCTGCACGTAGACTTGGCCGGGCCTAAATCTGCGCCATTTAACCAGAAGGCCGAGGCGGCTCTGCAAAGCATCCTGGATTCACAGAAGGACTTGGCGTCACCCGAGCACGTTGCCAGAGTGATGCGTCTTGCCCGGTAGAGGCTTCGCCAGGTATTCAGCGGGTCGCATTAATACCGTTGACTCCCCGTGGTTTGCCCGCAGTGGACCCAATCGCTGACGAGTAGACAACTGGCATGAGCCCAAAAAAATTGCCCCGGAAAGCCGTGAGCATCCGGGGCCAAGAGCGAGCAACATCCACTGTGCATGAAGAAGGTGACCAAACCCTCCGTTGCGGTAGATGGCGTGAGTGTGCGCAGTTGCGACCCGGCGAATTTAGCCGTAAACGACCTGTTCTTAGCCAAAGCAGCCATGCCGGTATTCTGTTGTTGCGGGTATGTCGCACTCGTCACAGAATCAGTCGTAAATCACAGCAGCACTCTCTTAGCGATAAAAGGGACAACAGCCATGATGCATGCGGATTTGATTGATCAGGACGACCTCGCCGGCCAACTGCGCGCGCGCGGGTTCGATATCCCAGCCGGGGCCAGTGCCGAGCAGGCCTGCGAGGCGGTAGTGCGTGGGTTGACCGAGCCCAATGCGCGCGCACTCAAGGGCATGGTCGAGCAGATGTATACCGGCAGTGCGACGATTCTGCCGGCGGTGCGCCAGGCCATCGATAAGCAGTTGTTGCCAGCGCTTGCGAGTTTCAACAAGCGGGCCTGATTCATGTTTTCTGTACTGGCCCTATCGCCGGCAAACCAAGTCCCACAGTGATGACACGAAGCTCCAGGCCTGTGCAGCACCTGTGGGGGCTGGCTTGCCGGCAATAGGGGCAGGCCTGCCCTACACAGGCTCGGCCAGTTTCTCCAGCGCTGCAGTGCGGTCGAACAGCCGCGCCAGCCCTTCCTGGTGAGTCACACCCACCACCGTACACCCCGGCAACTCCCGCCTGAGCATTTCCAGCAAGCCCCGGGCACTGCCCAGATCCAGCTGGCTGGTCGCCTCATCCAGGTACAAGGTATCCGGCCGGTACAGTAACGCCCGCGCCAGGCTCAACCGCTGCTGCTCCCCGCCGGAAAGCACGCGTGCCCACTCAGCCTGCTTGTCCAGTTGCCCCGTCAGAGCTCCCAGCCCCACCTTGCCCAGCACATCGATCAACTGCAGATCGTCTATCGACTGCACCTGTGGATAAGCCAGTAACGCGCGCAGGCTCATGTGCGGCATGTAGGGCTTTTGCGGTAGCAGCAAGCTGCGCCCCGGCGGCAGCTGCCACTCGCCCAGGCAGTAGGGCCAAAGCCCCTGCAAGGTGCGCAGCAGGGTCGACTTGCCAACCCCGCTGCGCCCACCCAGCCGTAGCCACTGGCCCCGCCCTGCTTGCAGGTCCAGATCGCGCAGCATGGCACTGCCATCGGGCCGGCAGAGCGTCAGCCCCCGCGTACACAGGCAATCACCCTGCGTGGCAGTGACGGCCTGCCTACGGCTGGCAGTGATCGCCTGCTCGAACTGCTCCAGCCGCTGCAATGCAGCGCTCCAACGCACCAGCTTGTGGTAAAGCTTGATGAACCAGCTCAGCGAACCGTGCACCGCGTTGAAGGCACTGCGGATCTGCATCAGCCCACCCAGGGTGATGGTCTTGGCCATAAAGGCTGGCAAGGCGGAAAACACCGGGATGATCAGGCTCAAGCGTTCATAAGAGACGGTAAACAGGCTGAGATTGCGTTCACGCCCCATCAGTTGGCGCCAGTTGCCGGCGATGGCGCGAAAGCGCTCGGCCAGGTGCTCGCGTTCGACCGCCTCGCCCCGGTAGAGCGCAATCTGTTCGGCATGGTCGCGCTTGCGCAGCAGGCTGGCACGAAAGTCCGCTTCGCGGTGTTCACGCTCGTAATTCAACGCATGCAGCGGCTTGCCGATCAGGTGTGTCACCCAGCTGCCGGCCAAGGTGTAGCCCAGCACGATCCACACCAGGTAGCCCTGAACCGTGAATGACTCGCCCAAGAGGCTGAAGGTCTGCACCCCCGACAGGTTCCACAGGATCACCATGAACGCGCCGACCTGCGCAAGGTTGATCACCAGCGAGGCCACCAGTTCGATGCTCAGCCCGACCATCAGGTCGATGTCCTGGGCAATGCGCTGGTCGGGGTTGTCCGGCTCGCCAGTCAACCCCAGCCGGTAGAAAGCCTGATCGGCAAGCCAGGCATCGGTCAGGCGCCCGGTCATCGCCTGGCGCCAGCGCAGCTCCAGCCCTTTGCGGATATAGTCCATGGCCACGACGATCAGCACATAACTACCCAGATACAGCGCGTACTCAGCCACCAGGCCATACAGCCCCGCAGTGTCAAACGCGGCCAGGGTGTCGTAGAAGACCTTGCTCCAGCTGTTGATCAGCACATTGATCTGCACCACCAGCAACCCCAGGCCGATCACCGCCGCCAACATGAGCCAGGCCAGCCATTGCCCACGGTCGTGCCAGAACGGGCGGCTGAGGCGGTAGAAGGTGCGCAGGGTGTTCACAGTGCCTGCTCCAGCGCCGCCTCAGAGGGCAGCAGGCGAAGTTGTACCTGGTTGCCCCGAGGGAACAACTGCCCTGCCTGTCGTTGCAGCGCTGGCAGAGTCAATGCCTCAGGCAATCGGACCTGGGTCTGCAGGTAGCGTGGGTCGTGCCAGCGGCGGTCGCTGAGGATCAGGCGCTTGAACTGGGTTTGCGGGTCTTCACGGCGCTTGCTCTCCTGACGCAGCAGCTGGCGCCGCTCGGCCAGCACCCACTCGGCTTCTGGCTGCAGGCTGGCAAGCGTCTTCTGCGCCATGGCCCACAGCTCATCGGCTCGCGCCGGGTCGCAGGTGAAGCTGAGGCTGCTTTCGACGCGCTGCGTCTCGGCATTCAGCTCGCTGTCGAAACGCAGGCGGTATACGCCTGAGGCCTCGCCACGCAGCTGCGCCTTCAGCCGCTGGTTCGCCAGGTCGCGCAGCACCGATACCCGCACCGCCGCCTCGGGGCTCCAGGCTTGCG
Organism: Pseudomonas sp. WHRI 8519; assembly: GCF_040224055.2. Taxonomy (NCBI): domain Bacteria; kingdom Pseudomonadati; phylum Pseudomonadota; class Gammaproteobacteria; order Pseudomonadales; family Pseudomonadaceae; genus Pseudomonas; species Pseudomonas sp. WHRI 8519. The sequence goes on from NZ_CP167996.1 coordinate 5,747,411, forward strand.
GGTGGAAGCTGCTGGCCCGCAATACCACACGCGGTTCCGGCGCGATGGCCAGGTCCTCACGGCGTTGACCGGGCTGCTGCAAGGCCTGCTGGCTGGCCAGCGAAACGCTGCGCGGGAGGGTCGCGAGCATTTCCCGGACCATTTTCTCCAGCGGTTCAGGCGCTGTATCCGCCATCAGGTAATAGGTCACTGGAGCACCGGCCAAAAGCTTCCAGTCGGCGCTCAGCTGTTCGGCGGTCAATTGGACGAGCGCCCGCGGATCCGGCGACTGCCAGTGATCCACACCGTACTTGAGCACGCGCTGGCGGCTTTCCTGCACCTCGCGAACGTCATCCGGTCGGCTGCGCAGACGTTGCAGCAACTCGTCACGGGACTGGGTGAACAGAGCCTGGTCTACGCTGGCCAACTGACTCGTGCGATAGCTTTGCATCAGCGCCAACAAGTACTCTGGTTCGGCGCCAAGGTTGAGCGTCAAACGGTGGGGCTGATGATCGAGGCTGAGCGTGGCGCGATGCGTCTGGCGCCATGTGGCCAGCGCCGCTGGGTCCATACCCGGCAGCCCGCTGCGCGCGCCAAGCTGCGCGGCCATCTGCAGTCGCCAGGCCGGTACCCCTTGCAGGGAGTAGCCGGCCGACGAGTCAACCTGCAACAGCCATTTGCCATCCGGGCCGTTGCGCTTGAGCCAGACCACGCGATCACCGTTGCTCAGCTGCCAGTGTTGCACATGCTGCTCAGGGAACATCTCGCGCTCGACAATATCAGCCGCCGGCACCGCAGCGGGCATTTCCAGGATGGCTACCGACGCCTTTTCTGGCGCCGTCTGCACAGGGGCCGTAAGCGATCTGCCGGCCAGTTCGACTTGCCTCGCCTCAACCTGCGCGACGGTCGGCAAGGCGATTTCGGAGTTGCCCGCCGCACTCACCTGCAATACCCGGTCAGCGCTGGCCAGCCAGCGACGCAGGCGCTCGTTCAGGTCATCACGCGAGATGTTGCCCAACACTTCCAGATAGCGCGCAGCGGCGGCGTGCCGCTCGGTGACGGCATTACCCTGCACGGCAGCGTTGTTGAGTTGTTCCACCCACTGCTCGAAGGTGCGCGGGTCTTGCTTGGCCAGCGTCTTCTCGCCCAGCGCTTGGATATGCTCGCGCTCACGTTGCAGGTCCGTTTCGGTGAAGCCATGCTGGCGCAAGCGCTCGATCTCGGTCAGTAGTTGCTGCAGCGCCTGGTCGTGCGCCTGGCCTTCGACGCCGGCGGCGATACCGAGCACGGTGGAGTGTTCACCGATCAAGGTTTTCTGCGCGGTGAGGCTGCGCACCCCAGCGGCGTGCGGTTGGCGACGCAGGCTGTCGAGCATTGCAGCGAGGGTCATGCGGTCGATCAGCCGCTCGCGCAATGCGGCGCGTGTAGTGCCGCGGCTATCCGGCTCATGCAAGCGGAACAGCATCGCCACCTGGTTGCTGCCCGATTGCGGGTCCTGCAGACGGAACACTTTCAGCGTGTCGTCCAGCACCAGCTCCCGATGCTCGCGCCGCGGCACTTCGCCAGCCCTGGCCGCGCCGAAGGCCTGTTCGATCTGGGCGCGCATGGCCTGGGGGTCGAAATCGCCGACTGCCGACAGCACCATGTTGTTGGGCAGGTACCAGCGGTTCTGGAAGGCCTGCAGGTTCTGCAGGCTGGCCGCGCGGATCGCCGCCTCGTTGCCGATGGTCCGGTGCCCGGGGTAGCGCGAGCCCACCCGCTGCGAGGCAGTGCGCTGCTCGTTCATGCGCTGGGCCACACCCAGGCCGCCGCGCCATTCCTCGATCACGATGGGCCGCTCCCGCTCCAGGTCCTGGGCGTTGTAGTCACCGGCGAACGCCAGGTCGGCCAGGGCCTGCAATGCCTGGGGCGCCTGGCGCACGCCAGCGGGTGGGGCAATCAGGTACTGGGTGCGTTCGTAGTTGGTCATGGCATTGAAGTGCCGGCCCTGTACCCAGCCCAGGTCGGTCATGCGCTGGCGCACGTTCTGCTGGCGGCCCGCGCGGCTGTGAAAGGCCAGATGTTCGACCATGTGGGCAACGCCAACCTGGTCGTCTTCCTCGTCGACCGAACCGGCCTTGACGGTCAAACGCAGGTCCAGGCGGCCATGCTGAGCCGTTTCACGCACCATCCGGTAGGCAAGCCCGTTGGCCAGCTTGCCCTGGATGACCTGGCGGTCCCAGGGCAAAGGTGCATCGGGTTCAGGGATCGACGCGCAGGCGCCGAGCAACAGCGGGCCGAGCAGGCCCGCGATGAGCTTTTTCATCAGGGTATCCACGGTTTTTATAAAGTCAGAAGCGGTAGCCGACTTCCAGCCAGTACTGGCGGCCGACTTCGTAGCGGGTCACGGCCTGGCTGCCGGCGCTGACGGTCGGGTTGGTCTTGTCGGCGACATTGGTGATGTCGACCGAGGCGAACACGGCCTGGTCCTTGGCCGTTGGCAGCTCCCAGTAAACTTGCATGTCCCAGGTCATGGCGCTGCCGACCGCCGCCGCCTCGTACACGCTGAGGGTTTCGTTATCGAGGTCGACCGTGCGCCCGGTATCGATGATCTGCTTGTACTTGCTGCGAAAACGCAGGAAGTTGCTGATGCTCATGTGCCAGGCGGGGATCTCGGTAATGGTCGTCAGCCGTGCGGTCCATGGGCGGTTGAAGTTGTTCGGCGGCAGTTCGACGAAGTCCATTCGCTTGCCGTCGTAGAGCACGGCACTACCGTCATATTCTTCACTGTCGAGGATCGAGTCGTAGTCGGTGTACGAGTCTTCGCTGCGCTGCCAGCCCGCCGCGAACTGGGCGCTGGTGCTGGTGCCAAACAGCTTGAGTTCCTGCTGGGGGGTAACGGTCAGCGTCACCGTGTCGCTCTCGCTGCGACCTTGGTTGGTGTAGATGTAGTAGTTGCTGCGGTAACCGGGCAGTGCTGGCAGGTCTTCGACACTGGAGTAGGAGCGCACGATCTTGTCGCGCCCCTTGCGGTTGACATACTTGAGGTCGAACAGAGTGTTCAGCCACAGCTGCTCAAGGCCGAGCGTGAGCTCATCGTCATACGGGATGTTCAGGGTCGAGAAGCGCGTGTCATTGGCTACTCGGGTAGCCTCGATCCACGGCGAGTCCTGATCGGCGCGCAGGTAGCGCACATTCAGCTGGCCGCGGCCGTCGTTGAGGCGGGTCTTGAACAGATTGCGCCCATAGTAGCGGTTGGCACCAAAGGTCAGCACCGTTGAGCGGTCACCGAAGAAGTCGTAATCGCCGGCAAAGCGCGGGGCAACGGTCTTTTTCTCCATGTAGTCGTCGCCTTCCACCCGAACACCCGGGCGCAGGCCCAAGTTGCCCAGCTGAATGCTGTCCTGGAGGTAGAACGCGTATTTCTTCTCGTCCTGGCTGATCTTGCCTGCTTCATACACCATGCGTGAGTTGGCCCATTGCCGGGTGTTGCCATTGAGCAGCTGGCCAACCGAGCAGTAAGGATCGTCACCGCAGCTGCTACCGTCGTCACGCTTGTTCATGGTGACACTGCTGGCTTGGGTGGACCGCTCCCAGGTAGCTCGCTTGTAAGAGAGGTCGATACCCGTGACCAATGAATGCGCCACACCACCGAACCACACCGGCAGCCACTGGGCCTTCACCGCGTAGTCCAGGCCGTCCTGGGTCTGGTCGAGGTCGCCGTAGGCACCCTCGGCACTGCGTGATGTGTTGCTCAGCGACTTGCCCCAGTTCTTGACGTCGGAGTAGTACCAGTTGATGTAGTCGTCCTGCTCGGAATCGCGCGAGCTGGTCAGCCGCGTCACCGCCAGGGTGTGGGTCCACGTGGCGTTGTCAGCCAACCAGGTGGCCTTTACCGAGCCTTGATAGCCGCCCTCTTCGGTGACGAACTCGGAGTTGCGCTGGTTGGCGCGGAAGTAGGTGTTTTCGCCGGGGCCGTAGATGAACGAGCTATCCAGGGTGAGCTGGTCATTCATGTTCCAGTAAGTCTTGAGCATGTAATTGGTCAGCTCGCGGGTCTGGTCCTTGCGCGAAGGCCCGTTGCCACTTTCGTAGCCATCGCTGTAGGCGTTCAGTGGCAGCACCGAGCGTTTCTGCGAGAACGCCAGGATGGCGCCGAAGTCATCGGTCAGGTGGCCTTCGAGCATGCCGCGAACAGTGGTTTTCTCGAACTCTGGCTGGTACTGCTCGTCCGAGGCCTGATCGAAGTTTTCCTGATCGGCTTCGGTGATGTGGTAGCGGGTCCACGCCGAACGGCTGAGGGCATAAGAGACCTTGCCGTGAAACGCCTTGCTCGGTCGGCGGGTGATCGCATCGACCACGCCGCCGTTGAAGCCGCCGTACTCCGCCGGTACGTTGCTGTCGTAGACTTTCACTTCCTGCAGCAAGTCCGCATCCAGCGCAATACCGTGGGAGCGGCTGGGGGTGGAATCGAACTGACGCACATCGTTGAAGTCATGGGCGCCAGGGTCGAGGTCGTTGTTGATCGAGATGCCGTCGATCATGAAATTGTTCTGGTAGTACTTGGCGCCGTTGATGCTGATATCCGCCGGGGCAATTTCGCCCGGCGTGTTGGAGTTTTGCTGGCGGGTGCTGAATTGCACGCTGGGGTGCATCTGCAGCAGTGTGGTGATGTCGCCATTGGCGCCCGGGAAAGCTTTGATCGCCTTGCTGCCGATGACCGTAGCGCCCATGTAGCTGTTCTCTTCGGTCTGCCCCAGCACCACGGTGTTGTGCAACTCCAGCGGGCCTTGGCCGTCGCTGTGCAACAGGCGGAAGATGAACGTGCCCGCCTCGAACTCCCAGGTGATGCCACTGCTTTGCAGCAGTCGCGACAGCGCCGCCTCGCTGCTGAAGTTGCCACTGACCGCGGTGGACTCCAGGCCCTCCAGCAGGTCCGGGTCGACGCTGACCTGCAGGCCACTTTGCTGGCCGAAAGTGATCAGGGCGATGGCCAGATCCTGGCTGGGAATGGTGAACGGGTGTACCTGGGTGAGCTGGGCATGCTCAGCGTCTGTCTGTGCATGAGCTGGCGGCTGATCCAGCAAGGCACAGAGCCCCAACATGCCCGCGCCGCCAACATGTTTCAGGCGCAACGACCAATCCCACGCACTGCGCGGCTTCCGGCTTGATGTTTCAGTCATCCCACATCCCCACCCCCGGCAAGCGCCGGACTGCAAAATAGAATACGAATCGATATCAGTTGTTGCGCGCGGAGGAGAAGACGGGGCAGTGCGGGGGATTTTCAGAAAATTGTGAAATTAATTTTCGGCGGGGATTTTTGGGGCCGCTTTGCGGCCCCGGCAACGTCAAGGTTTGCTCAACACCAACAGCCAGGGCCCATAGCTGCGCACCTCGCCACCGTGCGGCTGGACCACTGCACGCAGCGCCGCCTCGGGCTTACGCAGGTCGTACACACCCGTCACCCGCTTGGCCCCCAGTGCATCGTCACGCAGCATCACCTTGCCTGGCATGTACGGCGCTAGCGCCTGTACTAGCTCGGCCACCGTCTGGTCGTCTGCAATCAGCTGCCCCTGGCGCCAGGCGGCGGCTTGCGTGGGCACGAAAGTACGCAGTTGCACATGCCCGTCCACATAACGCAGCCGCTGCCCCGCCGTCAGTGCAGCAGCCAGTACCTGTGCATCGGCCGTGTCCTCGACCCGTACCGAGCCATGCTGCACATCCACCCCTACCCGCCCCGACCGCAGCTCGACATTGAACGCCGTGCCGGTGACCGTCACCTGCACATCGTTGGCACGCACATGGAACGGCTTGGCCGTGTCGGGCATGACCTCGAAAAACGCCTGGCCGGCGAGCAGCTTCACATCCCGGTGATCGCCGCTGTAGTCCACGGCAATGGCGGTGCCGCTGTCCATCTGCACCACGCTGCCATCAGCCAGGGTGACGTCGCGGGTCTCGCCTTGTGCGGTGCGATAGTCAGCCTGCAAGCGCAGGCTCAGGGAAGGCGCGACAGCTACCCATAAACAGGCTGCCACCGCCGCCCCCAGCCACCAGCGCCGCTGGGGCTTGCGCTTGACCGGTAGCGGCAGCACTTCGGCCTTGGGCCACAGTTCGCGGGTGGTCGGCGCCAGCTGGCCGGTGAGCTGCCACACCCGTTCGGCCTTGTGGAAGGCCTGGGCGTTGGCCGCGTCGCTGGCGCACCATTGCTCGAACTCATCCCTTAGCTGAGGGTCGTCAGGTGACTGCTGCAGGCGCAGGAGCCATTCCAGGGCCTGCTCGCGGCGGCTGGATAGCGGGGCTGCGGACGTCATGTCGGGCAAGTCTCCTGAGGGCTGAAGGGCGCGCAGGGTCGCACAGAGCTACCCTGCTCGGCAAAGGACGCACCAGCCTCGCGTTTTTTCACAGATCATCCTCCAGGCGCGCCATGCAGTGGCTCAGGGCATCGCGCACCAGTTGGTGCACCAGGCTGACCGATACATTCAGGTGGTTGGCCACTTCTTGCAGGGTATGGCCGCCCAGGCGGTGCATTTCGAACGCCACGCGGGTGCGCTGAGGCAATTCCTCAAGGGCGCGGCTGATGGCGCTGAGTTCATTTTGCTGGGTGACCGCCTGCTCGGGCGACACACTGGTCGAGGGCAGCTCGGCGAGAATCTCATCACCGTTGGGTTGGGCTTTTTCGGTGGCGATACGGCGGGTCTGGTCGAGGGCCAGGTTGCGCACGATGCGGTACAGGTAACTGGCCGGGTGGCGAATGTCGGCATCGTCCTGCTGGCGACTGAAGCGCAGCCACGCCTCCTGCACCACATCTTCGGCACGGGCGCGGCAGCCGACGATTGGCGAGGCGTAGTCGACCAATGCTGCCCGGTGGGCCAGGTAGAGCTGCAGTTTGTCGTCCGCCACGGGGTGGTATGCCAAGCGATTTCGGGGCGGAAATGTTACCTGTAGTCGAGAATCATTATCAACCAATCATATGCTGTTGCCTTCCAGGCCTCATCGCCGGCGAGCCGTCTCCCACAGGTACCGCGCGGTCTCAGGCCTGGCGGTGATCTGAGGGAGCGAGGTTGCCGGTGATAGGGCTGCAAAGCAGCCCCGATGCTTTAAAGCCTCACACTGGCAAAGGTCGACTCGTTGCGCGCCTGGCTCAGTGCAGCCATCGGCCCGCTGTGCGGCGACAGGGTCATGGCTTGCGGAATCGGCATCATTGCCACTTGCTGTGCGGTGTTTGAACCTACTCGTTCATCACGCGGCGGAATGCCGAAGTACTCGCGGTAGCACTTGGAGAAGTGCGGCGTGGAGACGAAGCCGCACACCGAGGCCACTTCGATGATCGACATCGGCGTCTGCTTGAGCAGCTGCCGCGCACGGATCAGGCGCAGCTTCAGGTAATAGCGCGACGGCGAGCAGTGCAGGTACTTCTGGAACAGCCGCTCAAGCTGGCGACGCGACACGGCCACATACACGGCCAGTTCGTCCAGGTCGATCGGCTCTTCGAGGTTGGCCTCCATCAGTGCGACGATTTCCTGCAGCTTCGGCTGGTTGGTTCCCAGCATGTGCTTGAGCGGTACGCGCTGGTGGTCCTGCTCGTTGCGAATGCGCTCGTAGACGAACATCTCAGAGATCGCCGCCGACAGTTCGCGACCATGATCGCGGCTGATCAGGTGCAGCATCATGTCCAGCGGCGCAGTGCCGCCAGAGCTGGTGAAGCGGTTGCGGTCGAGGGTGAACAGGCGTGTGCTCATGTTGGCCCGCGGAAACGCCTCCTGCATCGCCGCCAGGCATTCCCAATGCACGCTGCAGTCGAAACCATCGAGCAGGCCGGCACAGGCCAGCGCCCAGCTACCGGTGCACACAGCACCCAAACGGCGCGACTGACGCGCCTGGGCCTGCAGCCAGGTGACATGCTCACGGGTAACCGAACGCTGGATCCCCACGCCACCGCAGACGATAACGGTATCGATGGGAGGGGCGTTGGCGATGGAGGCGTCTGGCGTGATCTGCAAGCCATCGCTGGCCCACACCTGGCCGCCATCGACGGTCAGCGTGTGCCAGCGATACAGCTCACGGCCGGAAAGCTGGTTGGCCATGCGCAGCGGCTCCACGGCCGAGGCCAAGGAAATCAGGGTGAAGTTGTCCAGAAGGAGAAACCCGATGGACTGGGGTGCTGTGCGGTTCTGGGTTGGATTCCCGGAGGTGTACGACGTCATCGCGATTTCTCCTCACACAAAAACAGGGTGTGCCTCAGGCGGGCACTGATTTTTTGTAATGGCCCCAATTCATTTGCAGGGGCTTTGCCAATCTCAACGCAAGGGCCGTGCCTGAAATTGAACGGCCATCCAAAAAAACCCAAAAACGACGCCTTTTTTCAGCAATTCCGGCTCGCCGATCGGGTTGTTGATAAAACCCAAACCGGCGGGCCAGCGCCTTTGCGTGTCACTCATGAGCACTTTGGTGACACGCTCAAGGCAGGTTGCCCAGAAACGACACTGTTTAGTGTCACCGACAATGGCGACACTGATCGCGACACCCGACGACCGGCTGATACGAAGACGCCCCAAAACGGGGCGTCCTGACGAGAATAGCTCACCGTCAGCGCATCAACATTCGATGGCGCTGACCGCCAAACCGCCGCGCGAGGTCTCTTTGTACTTGTCGTGCATGTCGGCGCCGGTGTCGCGCATGGTGCGGATCACCTGGTCCAGGGAGATGAAGTGCTCGCCGTCACCGCGCAGGGCCATCTGTACGGCGTTGATGGCCTTGACTGCGGCAATGGCGTTGCGCTCGATGCACGGCACCTGCACCAGGCCACCGACCGGGTCGCACGTCAGGCCAAGGTTGTGCTCCAGGGCGATCTCGGCGGCGTTCTCCACCTGCGCCGGGGTCGCCCCCAGCACTTCGGCAAGGCCAGCCGCCGCCATGGCGCACGCTGAACCGACTTCACCCTGGCAACCCACCTCGGCACCTGAAATCGATGCATTCTTTTTGCACAGGATGCCCACTGCAGCGGCGGCCAGGAAGAAGTCGACCACGTTGGACTCGTCGACCGCATCGCTGAAACGCATGTAGTAGTGCAGCACAGCCGGGATGATGCCGGCCGCGCCATTGGTGGGCGCGGTGACCATGCGCCCGCCAGCGGCGTTCTCTTCGTTGACCGCCAGGGCGAACAGGTTGACCCACTCCATGGCACTCATGGTCGAGCCGATCACATTGGGCTTGCCGATCTCCTGCAGGCTGCGGTGCAGCCTGGCGGCGCGGCGGCGCACATTCAGCCCGCCGGGCAGCGTGCCCTCATGCTTGAGGCCGTTGTGCACGCATTCCTGCATGGCTTGCCAGAGCGTGTGCAGGCCGGCGCGGATCTCTTGCTCGCTGCGCCAGACCTTCTCGTTGGCCATCATCAATTGCGACACGCTCAGGTCGTTTTGCTTGCACAGGCGCAGCAGCTCTGCGGCACTGTTGAAATCGTACGGCAGCACCGTCTGGTCGGCATCCAGCACACCACTGGCGGCCTGGGCGGCATCGACCACGAAACCGCCACCCACCGAGTAGTAGGTGTCACGGTGCAGCTCGCCCTGCTCGCCTTCGGCGATCAGGGTCATGGCATTGGGGTGGTACGGCAGGTTCTCGTCCAGCAGCAGCATGTCACGCGCCCAGACGAACTCGATGGGCAGGCGGTTATCCAGCTTCAGGGTATTGGTTTCGCGCAGGTCAGCGATGCGTGGGACGATCTGGGCCGGGTCGATGGCGTCCGGCCATTCGCCCATCAGGCCCATGATGGTGGCGTGGTCGGAACCGTGGCCAATACCGGTGGCCGACAGCGAGCCGTATAACCGCACCTGCACCCTTTTCACCTGCTCAAGCTCGCCGCGCTCACGCAGGCCCTGGACGAACAGGGCGCCCGCACGCATGGGGCCGACGGTATGGGAGCTGGAGGGCCCGACTCCGATCTTGAACAGGTCGAACACGCTGATGGCCATTGTCGCTACACCTCTTGCTGGGCTTGTCTCTGCGCGCCATGCGCAGGGCGGGGCAACTGCTAGGCTGAAGCTGCGAGCCGCCACGAATGCACGCATCATCAGGCTTTTGCGCCCCCCCTCGCCGTCTGCAACCGACGTACTTTTGTCCAGCAGCGCCGCGCCGTTTCAGCTGCAGGTGCGCCGCTTTCGGGCGCTCCGATGACGGAAAAATACGGACCCAGGGGAGGAAAATGCCATATGCGACATCGCCAGTACTCAAAGCGACCCGTTCCGTACTGGTTACGACCCCACCAGTAGGCGATTGCCCGGCGCTGGTGGATTATCGAAAGCGACTCGTATTGCACGGCCTCGCATCCTGCCCTCTGCAGGCCTGGTTGACCGGACCCTGAGAAAGCCCGGCAGCCCTCGCGAACCCGAAGATAAAATCACAGGAGTCCATCCATGAAAGGTTCACCCTCGCTGTTGCTGGCCGCGTTGCTGTCCGCCCCCTTGCTGGCCCAGGCCGCAGAACCCGAGCAGTGTCAGACGGTACGTTTTTCCGATGTCGGCTGGACCGACATCACGGTAACCACCGCGACCACCAGCGTTGTGCTCGAAGCACTGGGTTACAAGACTCACACCACCATGATCTCGGTACCGGTGACCTACAAGTCGCTGGCCGCCGGCAAGGACCTGGACGTGTTTCTCGGCAACTGGATGCCGACCATGGAAAACGACATCAAGCAGTACCGCGACGCCGGGACTGTCGAAACCGTGCGCGCCAACCTGGAAAACGCCAAGTACACCTTGGCCGTACCCCAGTCGCTGTACGACAAGGGCCTCAAGGATTTTGCCGACATTCCCAAGTTCAAGAAGGAACTGGAAGGCAAGATCTACGGCATCGAGCCGGGTAACGACGGCAACCGCACCATCCAGAGCATGATCGACAAGAACGCCTTCGGCCTGAAGGATGCCGGTTTCAAGATCGTGCAGTCCAGTGAGGCCGGCATGCTGTCGCAGGTGGACCGGGCGCAGAAGCGCGGGGAGGCGATCGTGTTCCTCGGCTGGGAACCTCACCCGATGAACACCCGCTTCAAGATGCAGTACCTGACCGGCGGGGACGACTTCTTCGGCCCCGAACTGGGCAAGGCAACCGTGCTGACCAATACCCGCAAGGGCTACGTGCAGGAGTGCAGCAACGTAGGCCAACTGCTCAAGAACCTGTCGTTCGAGCTCAAGGATGAAAGCACCATGATGGGCTATGTCCTGGACGACAAGATGAAACCCGAGGCAGCTGCCAAGAAGTGGCTCAAGGACAACCCAGGCAAGCTGGACGCCTGGCTCGCCGGGGTGACCACCGTGGACGGCAAACCGGGCCTTGAGGCGGCCAAAGCCAAACTGACGCAATAACGCAAGACGAAGGCAACACCGCGGGGCGGGACCGTGCTCGCCCCGGACTGATTTCAATCTTTGCAGGTGGAAGCTCGCTATCATGCTTATCGATCAGAAAATACCCCTGGGTGAGTACATCGCGTCATTCGTCGAATGGCTGACCCAGAATGGCGCCGATTACTTCGACGCCATCGCTCAAGGCCTGGAATTCATGATCCATGGCGTCACCAGCACCCTGACCTGGTTCAACCCGTTCGTCCTCATCGCCCTGTTCGCCGCCCTCGCGCACCTGATCCAGCGCAAATGGGCCCTGACTGTGTTCGTCGCCCTCTCCTTCCTGCTGATCCTCAACCTGGGCTACTGGCAGGAGACCATGGAAACCCTGGCGCAAGTCACCTTTGCCACCGTGGTCTGTGTGGCCATCGGCGTACCGCTGGGGATCGTTGCCGCGCACAAACCGATGTTCTATACCGCGATGCGCCCGGTGCTCGACTTGATGCAGACGGTGCCCACCTTCGTTTACCTGATCCCAACCCTGACACTGTTCGGCCTGGGTGTGGTGCCTGGGCTGATCTCCACGGTGGTGTTCGCCATCGCCGCGCCGATTCGCCTGACCTACCTGGGCATCTGCGACGTCCCGCAGGAGCTGCTGGACGCCGGCAAGGCCTTCGGCTGCTCGCGGCGCCAGTTGCTGACCCGCATCGAACTGCCCCACGCGATGCCGAGCATCGCCGCCGGCGTTACCCAGTGCATCATGCTGTCGCTGTCGATGGTGGTGATCGCGGCCCTGGTGGGCGCCGATGGCCTGGGCAAACCTGTGGTCAACGCACTGAACACCGCCGACATTTCCCTGGGCTTCGAAGCGGGCCTGGCGATCGTACTGCTGGCCATCATGCTCGACCGTATCTGCAAGCAACCGGAAGTCACGGTAAGGGGTGAAGCATGAGCATCATTCGTTTCGAAGATGTCGACGTCATCTTCTCCAACAAGCCGCGTGAAGCGCTGGCACTGCTCGATCAGGGCAAGACCCGGGAGCAGATCCTCAAGCAGACCGGGCTGGTGGTGGGTGTCGAAAAGGCCAACCTGGATATCAACAAGGGCGAGATCTGCGTGCTGATGGGCCTGTCTGGTTCGGGCAAGTCGAGCCTGCTGCGCTGCATCAACGGCCTGAACACCGTCAGCCGCGGCAAGCTGTTCGTCGAGCACGAAGGCAAGCACATCGATATTGCCCACTGCACCCCGGCAGAGCTCAAGATGATGCGCACCAAGCGCATCGCCATGGTGTTCCAGAAGTTCGCCCTGATGCCTTGGCTGACGGTGCGCGAGAACATCAGCTTTGGCCTGGAGATGCAGGGCCGCCCTGAAAAGGAACGGCGCAAGCTGGTGGACGAGAAGCTTGAGCTGGTGGGTTTGACCCAGTGGCGCAACAAGAAGCCGGACGAACTCTCCGGCGGCATGCAGCAGCGCGTGGGCCTGGCCCGGGCACTGGCGATGGACGCTGACATCCTGCTGATGGACGAACCGTTCTCGGCCCTCGACCCACTGATCCGCCAGGGCCTGCAGGACGAGCTGCTGGAGCTGCAGCGCAAGCTCAACAAGACCATCGTGTTCGTCAGCCACGACCTGGACGAAGCGCTCAAGCTGGGCAGCCGCATCGCCATCATGAAGGATGGGCGGATCGTTCAGTACAGCAAGCCCGAGGAGATCGTGCTCAACCCGGCGGACGACTACGTACGCACCTTCGTGGCCCACACCAACCCGCTGAACGTGCTGTGCGGCCGCAGCCTGATGCGCACCCTGGACAACTGCAAACGGATCAACGGTTCGGTGTGCCTGGACCCAGGCATCGATTCGTGGCTGGACCTGGGCGAAGGTGGCTCGCTCAAGCGTGCACGCCAAGGGCAGAACGGGCTGGACCTGCAGAACTGGGCACCTGGAGAGGACGTCGAGCTGCTGGAGCGACGGCCGACGCTGGTCAATGCCGATATCGGCATGCGCGAAGCGCTGCAGATCCGTTACCAGACTGGCAACAAGCTGGTGCTGCAGGATAACGACAAGGTAGTGGGGATACTTGGGGATACCGAGCTATACCACGCGCTGCTCGGCAAGAGCCACGGCTAATGCAACCGGGGCCGCTGTGCGGCCCATCGCCGGCAAGCCGGCTCCCACAGCTGGTGTGAGCCAGCTGCCGGTACTGTGTACTCACCGAAGTGGAAGATGCTCGCCGCCACCACCGCGCTAGCTCCTGCACCTAGCCCTGTAGGAACAACTGTCTTGCTCAATTTCTAAAAGCTGGCGCGATCCCTGTGGGAGCCGGCTTGCCGGCGATGGGCTGCAAAGCAGCCCCATCAATCCCTCAGCGAACGACGATACCGCGGGCAGCCATGTAGGCCTTGGCTTCCGGCACCGTGTACTCACCAAAGTGGAAGATGCTAGCCGCCAGTACCGCGCTGGCATGCCCTTCCAGAATCCCGTCAGCCAGGTGCTGCAAGTTACCCACACCACCCGAAGCGATCACCGGGATCCCCAGCGCATCGCTGATGGCACGGGTCACACCCAGGTCGAAACCGTTCTTCATGCCGTCCTGGTCCATGCTGGTCAGCAGGATCTCACCGGCACCCAGGCCTTCCATCTTCTTCGCCCACTCGACCGCGTCCAGCCCGGTCGGCTTGCGCCCGCCATGGGTGAAGATTTCCCAGCGCGGCGCTTCACCGGGGCCAGACACCTTCTTGGCATCGATGGCCACCACGATGCACTGCGAACCGAAACGGTCGGCAGCCTCACCCACGAACTCAGGGTTGAACACCGCGGCGGTGTTGATCGAAACCTTGTCGGCACCGGCATTGAGCAGGTTGCGGATGTCCTGCACGGTACGCACGCCACCGCCCACGGTCAGCGGGATGAACACCTGGCTGGCCATGCGCTCGACGGTATGCAAGGTGGTATCGCGGCCATCGACGCTTGCCGTGATGTCGAGGAAGGTGATTTCGTCGGCACCCTGCTCGTTGTAGCGACGGGCAATTTCCACCGGGTCGCCGGCATCACGAATGTTCTCGAACTTGACGCCCTTGACCACCCGGCCGTTGTCCACGTCCAGGCAAGGGATGATGCGCTTGGCCAGTGCCATGGTTCAGTCCTCAGCCTTGGTAGTTGTCGCAGAAGGCCTGGGCCTCGGCGACATCGAGGGTGCCTTCGTAGATGGCACGGCCGGTGATGGCACCAATGATGCCCGGGGCCTTGGCGTCCAGCAGGGCCTTGATGTCACCCAGGTTGTGGATACCGCCCGAAGCGATCACCGGAATGCGGGTGGCTTCGGCCAGTGCCTTGGTGAACGGCACATTGCAGCCCTGCATCATGCCGTCCTTGGCGATGTCGGTGTAGACGATCGCCGAGACGCCATCGGCCTCAAAGCGCTTGGCCAGGTCGATGACCTGCACCGAGCTCACTTCAGCCCAGCCGTCGGTGGCGACGAAACCGTCCTTGGCGTCCAGGCCGACGATGACCTTGCCGGGGAAGGCCTTGCACGCTTCGGCGACGAACTCAGGTTGCTTGACCGCCTTGGTGCCGATGATCACGTAGCTGACGCCGGCCTTGACGTAGTGCTCGATGGTTTCCAGCGAACGGATACCCCCGCCGATCTGGATCGGCAGGTTCGGGTAACGCTTGGCGATGGCAGTGACCACTTCACCGTTGACCGGCTGGCCTTCGAAGGCGCCGTTGAGGTCGACCAGGTGCAGGCGGCGGCAACCACCCTCGACCCACTTGGCGGCCATGCTCACCGGGTCGTCGGAAAATACCGTGGAGTCTTCCATGCGGCCCTGGCGCAGGCGCACGCAGGCACCGTCCTTCAGATCGATAGCGGGGATAATCAGCATGCTCTTTCCTTCGTCAATTCAAGCGGCAAGCTGCAAGCGACAAGCTGCAAGCATGCGCGTCGTGTTTTCGATGGCGGTCCAGCTTTGGCTTGCAGCTTGAGGCTTGAAGCTTTCAGCTTTTTTCCAACGCCCACAGGTCGCTCTCGATGCTCTCGAACCGCTCCTTGAGGTGCAGCTGAACATCGGCAATCGCCCTGTTGTAGTAATGGGGTGCAATCTCTTTGCTGAACAGCTCGAGGACCTCAGCCACCTCGAACGACCCCAGCTGCAGCTCGAAGCGGTCTTCGAGGAAGCGCTTGAGGGTGTCGAGCGCTTCGCGCTCCTGCTCGGGGGCCAGGGTGATGACGGGGGCCTTGGTCTTCGACCTGCTCATTTACCAGCGCCCGTCCCAGGCAACGAAGTTCTGCAGCAGTTGCAGGCCATGGGTATGGCTCTTCTCCGGGTGGAACTGCACGGCAAAGCGCGAGCCCTCGGCCAGCGCGGCAGCGAAGTCGACGCCATAATGGCCGCGACCGACCACTTGCCCCGGCTTGCCGGCATTGATGTAGTAGCTGTGCACGAAATAGAAGCGCGCACGATCAGAGATGTCGTGCCACAGCGGGTGGTCGACGGCCTGAGTGACTTCGTTCCAGCCCATGTGCGGCACTTTCAGGTGCTCGCCACCTTCCTGCAGGTCTTTACCGAAGAAGCGCACCTGGCCAGGGAACAGGCCGATGCAGTCCACACCGTCGTTTTCTTCGCTGTGCTCCAGCAGCGCCTGCATGCCTACACAGATGCCCAGAAACGGCCGGTCCTGGCTGACTTCACGCACCAGGCTGTCGAAGCCCAGGCGGCGGATTTCGGCCATGCAGTCGCGGATCGCGCCCACACCCGGGAACACCACACGGTCAGCCTCGCGAATCACCGCAGCATCGCTGGTGACCATCACCTTGCCGGCGCCGACGTGCTCGAGCGCCTTGGCTACCGAGTGCAGGTTGCCCATGCCATAGTCGATCACGGCTACCGTCTGCATTTACAGGCATCCCTTGGTGGATGGCATCTGCCCGGCCATGCGCTCGTCCTGGGTCACGGCCATGCGCAGGGCACGACCGA
The DNA here is from genome assembly GCF_040224055.2 of Pseudomonas sp. WHRI 8519. Taxonomy (NCBI): domain Bacteria; kingdom Pseudomonadati; phylum Pseudomonadota; class Gammaproteobacteria; order Pseudomonadales; family Pseudomonadaceae; genus Pseudomonas; species Pseudomonas sp. WHRI 8519. The sequence continues at coordinate 5,763,678 of NZ_CP167996.1, forward strand.
AGGCCTTGAACACGGTTTCGATCTGGTGGTGGGTGTTGTGGCCACGCAGGTTGTCGATGTGCAGGGTAACCAACGCATGGTTGACGAAGCCCTGGAAAAACTCCTGGAACAGGTCGACATCGAAGCCGCCAACGGTGGCGCGGGTGTAGGGCACGTGCATCTGCAGGCCTGGGCGGCCAGAGAAGTCGATGACCACACGCGACAGCGCTTCGTCCAGCGGCACATAGGCATGGCCGTAACGGAAGATGCCTTTCTTGTCGCCGATGGCCTGGGCGAATGCCTGGCCCAGCGTGATACCGACGTCTTCGACGGTATGGTGATCGTCGATATGCAGGTCACCCTTGCACTCGATATCCAGATCGATCAGCCCGTGCCGGGCAATCTGGTCGAGCATGTGTTCAAGGAAAGGCACGCCGATATCGAATCGGGCCTTGCCACTGCCATCGAGGTTGATCGAGCACTTGACCTGGGTTTCCAGGGTATTGCGCTCGACGGAAGCCTTACGTTCGACCATCACCAGCTCCGCAAAATCATTGGGCGAAAAGGGCTACATTATAGGCCCAGAACGCTCAAGCTTGGAACGCGGATGACATATGGCATTGCACGGGGCTGATCGGCAGGCCGATCACCGGCAAGACGCCTCCCCCAAAGCCCCGCCAGAACACAAGCCCAGCGGAGAAGCCTGTGGGGGCAACTGGCTTGCTCAACTTATAAAAGTCAGCGCATTCCAAGTGGGAGCCGGCTTGCCGGCGATGGGCCGCAAAGCGGACCCAGATGCTCGCGAGTCCCGTCGAGCGCGCTCGGGCTATTGCAGCTCCGCTATGGGGGCTGCTGCGCAGCCCAATCGCCGGCAAGCCGGCTCCCACCTCGAACGCGCGGTTCTTAAGGCCTGCGCTTTGCCTGCGCAAGCAACGGTCTTACCCATTTCCAAAAGCCGGCGCAATCCAGGTGGGAGCCGGCTTGCCGGCGATGAGGCCAGGACAGCCAGCCAGTCAGCTGGCTGTCATACCTCTTAGTGGAACAACACCGCCGTCTTCTGCAGGGTAATCCACACCCCCCAGGCCAGCGGAATCACCACTACCGCCCACGCGATCAGCACCAGCGGCAGGCTGCCTGGCGCTGCATGCCACTCCAGCGCACGCGCGCCATCGGCACCTTTGTCGTGGCTCAGGGCACGCTCGGCCGCAAGCTCGGCATCGCTCATGAAGTGCTTGTCGGCTACCGGGCGCACCAGCAAGTTGCAGACGAAGCCCAGCACCAGCAGGCCAGCGAGGATGTACAGGGTCATGTCATAAGCCGCCGCACGCTCCACACCCGCGGCCAACTGATACTCACGCAGGTAAGTGATCAGCACCGGGCCCAGCACGCCAGCAGCGGCCCAGGCCGTCAGCAGGCGGCCGTGGATGGCACCGACCATCTGCGTGCCGAACAGGTCAGCCAGGTAGGCCGGCACCGTGGCGAAGCCACCGCCATACATGGACAGGATGATGCAGAACGCCGCCACGAACAGTGCCACATTGCCCAGATGGCCCATGTTCGGCACCAGGCTGTAGAGGCCCACACCCAGGGCGAAGAAGGCAAAGTAGGTGTTCTTGCGGCCGATGTAGTCCGAGAACGATGCCCAGAAGAACCGCCCACCGATGTTGAACAGGCTCAGCAGGCCGGTGAAGCCAGCGGCAATGGCGGCAATCTGCGCCAATTGTGCGGCGTTCAGCTCGCTGAAGCTCAGCTCGTTGCCCAGCAGCTTGCCAGCGAACACTTCCTGCAGCAGCGGCGACGCCATGCCCAGGATGCCGATGCCTGCAGAAACGTTCAGGCACAGCACCAGCCAGATCAGCGCGAATTGTGGGGTTTTCCAGGCAACGCTGACGTGCACGTGACGGTCGGTGACCATCGCATTGGCTTTCTTCACCGGCGCAGTCCAGCCTTCTGGCTTCCAGCCGGTCGGCGGCACGCGGTACGCCAGGGCGCCAGCGGTCATGAACACGAAGTAGATCGCTGCCATGACCACGAAGCTCTGCCATACGCCGACTTCATGCTCATTGCCGAAGTGCCCCATCAGCGCTGTGGCCAGCGGTGCACCGACCATGGCACCGCCGCCAAAGCCCATGATCGCCATGCCAGTGGCCATGCCGCGCTTGTCCGGGAACCACTTGATCAAGGTCGAAACCGGCGAGATGTAACCCAGGCCCAGGCCGATACCGCCGATCACGCCGGAGCCCAGCCACATCAGCCACAGCTGATGGGTCTTCACGCCAATTGCCGAAATCAGCATGCCGCCGCACCAGCACAGGGCCGACACCAGGCCCGCCTTACGCGGCCCTGCGTGCTCCAACCAACCGCCCAGCACCGCTGCCGAGCAACCCAGGAACACGAAGAACAGGGTGTAGATCCAGCTCAGCATGGAAATGGGCCAATCGCACTCGGCGCTGAACATGCGAGCAATGAAGCCCATGTCCGCCGAGCACGCTACCGGAGCGGTAATGCCGATGGCTTGGGAAAGCGGCAACCAGAACACGGAAAAACCGTAGGCCATGCCGATACACAGGTGAATGGCCAGCGCGGCCGGGGGTACCAGCCAGCGGTTGAAACCGGGGCGGGCGATGATGCGCTCCTTCGACAAGAAGCTGGGCGCGCTGGCCACCGCTCCTGCCGTGATACTGCTGTTCATGGATGTGATCCTTTTGTAGGTAGACGATGCGTGCGCATTGAATGCCCGGCTCTTTTGCTGGCACGTAAGGCTCGGCCGTTTCATGGCAACGTTCCGCGACAATACGTCGCGGCCGCTTCGCAGGCGCCGAAAGAGTACCAGTTCGCCTATGACATGAAAGCAATCTGATATCGTTATTTTTCGCACGGCTGAATCGGTATTGCTGGCGGTACAGCTAAAAGGAACTGCCCAAGCCACAACTGTCGAAAGCCACAACACCTGATCAATCGGTAGGAAATGCTCTGTATCTCTTGTCGAATACTCTGGGCATACCACTGCGGCGCTATACTCTGGCGCTTGAAAATCAAATACGGACTACAAGGACTCGCCCATGAAAGCGTTCGGCAAACTCCTGGGACTGGGGCTTCTCGGGTTGCTGCTGATCATCGTGGCGCTGGGCTTCGCCCTGACCCACCTCTTCGATCCCAACGACTATAAAGACGAGATCCGCCAGTTGGCGCGCGACAAGGCCCACGTCGAGCTGACCCTCAATGGCGACATCGGCTGGAGCCTGTTCCCCTGGCTGGGCCTGGAGCTTCACGAAGCCAGCATCGCCACCTTGAACAAGCCCAAGGAGCCGTTCGCCGACCTGCAGATGCTTGGCCTGTCGGTCCGCGTGCTGCCCTTGCTGCGCCGTGAAGTGCAGATGAGCGATGTGCGCGTCGAAGGCCTGAACCTGACCCTGAACCGTGATGAACAGGGCCATGGCAACTGGGAAGACATCGGCAAACCGCTGCCTGCGCAAACCGGCGCAACCGCCAGTGCACCTGCGCCTGCAGATCAGCCCAACGCCTCTGCAGAGAGCAGCAGCGAACGTGCGGTCAAGCTCGACATCGACAGCCTGACCGTGAACAACGCCCGCGTGCACTACAGCGATGCCAAGACCGGCCAGAGCTACAGCGCCGAAAGCATCCAGCTGAGCACCGGCCCGATTCACGAAGGTGCGAACATCCCGCTCAAGGCCAGCGCCTTCCTCAGCGCCAGCCAGCCGAACATGAAGGCACGCACCGAACTTGCCGGCGAGCTGCGCTTTGACCGCAAGCTCAAGCGCTACAACTTCGAGGACATGCGCCTGTCCGGCGAAACCTCGGGCGAGCCGCTGGCCGGCAAGACCATGACCTTCGCGGCCCAAGGCCAGCTGCTGGTCGACATGGCAGCCAACGTCGCCACCTGGAACGGCCTGAAAATCTCGGCCAACCAACTGCGCGCCCTGGGCGAACTCAACCTGCGCGACCTGGACAAGACACCACAGCTCAGCGGTGGGCTGTCCATCGCGCAGTTCGACCTGCGCACCTTCCTCGACGGCATCGGCCACCCCCTGCCGGCCACCAGCGACCCCGCCGCCTTCAACAAGCTGGAGCTGGTCAGCCGCCTGCAGGGCACGCCAAACAGCCTGGCCCTGGAAGACCTCGCGGTAAAACTCGACGACAGCACCTTCACCGGCCGCGTTGCCGTCGAGGACTTTGCCAAGCAAGCGTTGCGCTTGCAGCTCAAGGCCGACAAGTTCGACGCCGACCGCTACATGCCGGCCAAGAGCGATGAAGCCAAGGGTGCCACCGCAGCGCGCCAGAACGAGGTCAAGCAACAGGAAGCCAGCGCCATCGCCGGTGCCGGCAGTTCCCCGCTGCCTAACGCCCCCACCCAGGTCGCCTGGAGCAACGACAAGCTGCTGCCGGTGGACCGCCTGCGCACGCTCGACCTGCAGGCCGACCTGGCCTTCGGCTCACTGACCCTGGACAAGCTGCCGATCAACGACGCGCAACTGCAAGCGAACGGCCAGGGCGGCCTGATCACCCTGCAAACCCTGCGCGGCGGCCTCTATAACGGCAGCTTCGAAGCCAAAGGCACTGTCGATGTACGCCCAGCCGTGCCGCAGATTGGCGTCAACACCAAGATCAACCGCGTGCCGGTCGAGCACTTCATCAAGGCTGAAGACAAAGACCAGGCCCCGCCGGTCAAAGGCCTGTTGACCCTCAGCAGCGACCTGACAGCCACCGGTAACAGCCAGAAGGCACTGGTGGACACCCTCAACGGCAACGCAAACTTCACCATCAACGACGGCGTGCTGGTCAACGCCAACCTGGAACAGCAGCTCTGCCAGGCCATCGCTACGCTGAACCGCAAGACCCTCAGCGGCGAGCCACGCGGCAAGGACACACCGTTCCAGGAGTTGCGCGGCAGCCTGGTGGTGCGCAACGGCGTGGCCAGCAACCCGGACCTCAAGGCACGCATCCCAGGCCTGACCGTCAACGGCCACGGCGACCTGGACCTGCGCGTGCTCGGCATGGACTACAACGTCGGGGTGATCGTCGAAGGTGACCAGCGCGCCATGCCCGACCCGGCCTGCCAGGTCAACGAGCGTTACGTTGGCGTCGAACTGCCGCTGCGTTGCCGTGGCCCGCTGGAGCTTGGCGCCAAGGCCTGCCGCCTTGACCAGGACGGCCTGGGCAAGGTTGCCGCCAAGTTGGCCGGCAACCGCCTCAAAGACAAGATCGATGAAAAACTTGATGAAAAACTCGGAGACAAAGTGAGCCCAGAATTGAAAGACGCGCTCAAGGGGCTGTTCAAGCGATGAGCCCTGCGCAGTTCTCCAGCGCCGTGCTGGACTGGTACGACCAGCACGGCCGGCACGACCTGCCCTGGCAGCAAGGCATCAACCCTTACCGGGTGTGGGTGTCGGAAATCATGCTGCAACAGACCCAGGTCAGCACCGTGCTGAACTACTTCGACCGCTTCATGCAGGCCCTGCCCACCGTGCAGGCGCTGGCCGAAGCACCGGAGGACGAGGTGCTGCACCTGTGGACCGGCCTGGGTTACTACACCCGCGCACGCAACCTGCAGAAGGCCGCGAAGATCGTCGTCGAGCAACACGGCGGCGAGTTCCCGCGCAGTGTCGAACAGCTTACCGAGCTGCCAGGTATCGGCCGCTCCACCGCCGGTGCCATTGCCAGCATCAGCATGGGTATCCGTGCGCCGATCCTCGACGGCAACGTCAAACGCGTGCTGGCCCGCTTCACCGCCCAGGCCGGTTACCCGGGCGAGCCGAAGGTGGCCAATGCCCTATGGGCCACTGCCGAGCGCTTCACCCCGCAACAACGCGCCAACCACTATACCCAGGCGATGATGGACCTGGGCGCCACGCTGTGCACCCGCAGCAAGCCAACTTGCCTGCTGTGCCCCGTGCGCAGCGGCTGCGAAGCGCACCTGCATGGCGAAGAAACGCGCTACCCCGAACCCAAACCGCGCAAGGCGCTGCCCCAGCGGCGCACGCTGATGCCGCTGTTGGCCAACCATGAAGGCGCCATCCTGCTGTACCGGCGCCCGTCCACCGGCCTGTGGGGCGGCCTGTGGAGCCTGCCGGAGTTGGACGCCATCGAGCAGCTCGATGACCTGGCCTACCAGCATGGCCTGCGCCTGGCCGAAAGCCGCGCGCTGGACGGCCTGACCCATACCTTCAGCCATTTCCAGCTGGCGATCGAGCCATGGCTGGTGCGTGTCGACCCCGTCGGCCAGCACGTGGCCGAGGCCGACTGGCTCTGGTATAACCTCGCCACCCCGCCGCGCCTGGGCCTCGCCGCCCCGGTCAAAAAGCTGCTCAAACGCGCGGCCGACGAACTGATTGCAGGAGATGCCCGATGACCCGCACCGTGATGTGCCGCAAATACAAAGAACAACTGCCAGGCCTGGAGCGCCCGCCTTACCCCGGCGCCAAGGGCCAGGACATCTTCGAGCACATCTCGCAGCAAGCCTGGGCCGACTGGCAGAAGCACCAGACCATGCTGATCAACGAGAAGCGCCTGAACATGATGAACGCCGAGGACCGCAAGTTCCTTCAGGGCGAGATGGACAAGTTTTTCGCCGGCGAAGATTACGCGCAGGCGGAAGGCTACGTTCCACCGGCCGAATGACCCTGAAAATCGTAAGCGACGGAATTAATTTAAAATTTTTTCAAAAAGTCGTTGACGAGCGGTCTGGAAATCTATTTAATTCACCTCGTCGCCCAGATAGCTCAGTCGGTAGAGCAGAGGATTGAAAATCCTCGTGTCGGCGGTTCGACTCCGTCTCTGGGCACCACCTTCAGCTTCTGGTGGTTGCAAAGTTACCCGAAGCGACAACAAGAAACCCGCCCAGTGCGGGTTTTTTGTTGTCTGGAATTTTTCAGCCTGTTTGCCTACCCCGTAGAGTTGACCCGCATCAACTAATCCCCTCTCGCTCAAACCCACAATTGCAGGCGAACATTCGAATCGACCTCGCAAGGACCTCCATGAGCGAAGAATCCCCCCTCCTGCTCCCCGCCCCCGCAGAACCGACGCCCAGCACCGCACCAAAGCCTCGCGCCCGCCGCGCCCGTCAGCGCAAACCTGAGCCCTCCATCACCCAGGTCAGCCAGGAACCGGCCGCCCTGGAAGTGGCCAGCGCGCCGAAAGGCAGCAACGAGGACAGCACCTCTGCCCGGCTGCCGGCGAGCTACCCCTACCCGACCCGCATGCGCCGCCAGGAATACGAAAAGGCCAAGCACGCGCTGCAGATCGAGCTGCTGAAGGTACAAAGCTGGGTCAAGGACACCGGCCAGCGCGTGGTGGTGCTGTTCGAAGGGCGGGATGCGGCAGGCAAGGGCGGCACCATCAAGCGCTTCATGGAGCATCTGAACCCACGGGGTGCGCGCATCGTCGCGCTGGAGAAACCTTCCGAGCAGGAAAAGGGCCAGTGGTATTTCCAGCGCTACATCCAACACCTGCCCACGGCTGGTGAAATGGTGTTCTTCGACCGCTCCTGGTACAACCGCGCCGGGGTCGAGAAGGTGATGGAGTTCTGCACACCGCTGCAGTACCTGGAGTTCATGCGCCAGGCGCCGGACCTGGAGCGCATGCTGTGCAACAGCGGCATCCTGCTGTTCAAGTACTGGTTTTCGGTGAACCGCGAGGAGCAGCTGCGCCGCTTCATCTCACGCCGGGACGACCCGCTCAAGCACTGGAAGCTCTCGCCTATCGACATCAAGTCACTGGATAAGTGGGAGGACTACACCGCCGCCAAAGAGGCGATGTTCTTCCACACCGACACTGGCGATGCACCGTGGACGGTGATCAAGTCCGATGACAAGAAGCGTGCGCGGATCAACTGCATCCGGCATTTCCTGCATTCGCTGGATTACCCGGGCAAGGACCCCAGCGTGGCGTACGCGCCGGATGACTTGCTGGTTGGCCGGGCTTCGCGCGGGTTCGAGGAGGATGAAAGTTGTGCGCCTGAGCGCTGAATGGCCGGGGCTTGGGTTTCCCGGGCAATTAGGCTTCAATACGCACATTTTCGCCCCCAAGGATTTCCAGCCCCATGGCCACCACTACCAAGCAACAGAAACGCGCCAAACGCGCCGCCAGCAAGGCCAAGCAAAACCGCATGGTACGCAGCGGCCAGGCCGTGAAACCCAGCGCCGGTGACAGCGCCAGTGTCGAGCAGGTGTTCAACAAGGCCATGGAAACCGACAGCTACAAAGAGCTGTTCGTGAAGATGAAGGCCGCCCAGGAGACCAGCCTGGTTTCGATGATCTCGGTGTTCCTGGTGGACCCGCTGCTGGCACTGGTGCTCAAGGGCCACAAGGAAGAGCACGCCACCGACTACATCGTGCTGGTATTCAACGCTTATCGCACCTGGCTCGATGGCGCCGACGAAGACACCACCATGGCCTGGCTGGAGAGCGACGAGTTCCAGGAAGCCTATATCGCCGCTTCCGAATTGGTGGCCAAGCAGCAACAGCAGCAGAAACAGTTCGGCTGAATGTTCACCGGCCTTGTCAGCGCAATTCGATGCCCTTGCCGGTGAGTTCTTTGCGCCACCGTCTGTGCTGCGCTGCCTAACCCTTTGGAAACAACTGTCTTGCCCAATTTCCAAAAGCCGGCGCAGTCCATGTAGGAGCCGGGCTTGCCGGCGATGGGCCGCAAAGCGGCCCCAGATGCTCGCGGGCCCCGTCGAGCCTGCTCAGGCTATTACACTCCGCTATGGGGCTGCTGCGCAGCCCATCGCCGGCAAGCCGGCTCCCACCACGACCGCGCAGCTCTTCAGGCCTGTGCTTTGCCTGTACAAGCAACCGTCTTGCCCAATTTCTAAAAGCCGCGCAATCCATGTGGGAGCCGGCTAGCCGGCGATAGGGCCAGCCCAGGCACACAAAAAAGGCCGCACCCTTCACAGGGCGCGGCCTTTGCCTTGAAGCCAGCGCGGATCAGTGATCCAGCGCCACCCGCCCGGCAACCTGGCGCTTGCGTTGCACCAGCAAGCCAGCCGCCACCACACCAATACTCAGCAGTGCAGTCGCAATGATCTCCGCTCGGTGATCCTCACGCAGCGCCATCACCACCAGCACGGCAACGATGAAGACAATGCTCGCCCAGGTCAGCCCTGGGAACAGCCACATCTTGAAGACGATCTTTTCACCACGCGCTTCACGCTGGCTACGCATGCGCAGCTGCGAAACGGCGATCACCAGGTAAACCAGCAGCGCGATGGCGCCGGAGCTCGCCAGCAGGAACTCGAACACCTGGGCAGGCGCCACGTAGTTGGCGAACACACACAGGAACGCCGCCGCGGTGGACAGCAACACGGCCACATGCGGGGTCGCCGCCTTGGTGGTGCGCTGGGCGATGGCCGGAGCATCACCGCGCTTGCTCAACGAGAACAGCATGCGTGAGGAGGTGTACAGCGCCGAGTTCAAGCAGCTGGTTACAGCGATCAGCACCACGATGTCGACGATCAGCTTGGCATTCGGCACGCCGATGCGGCTCAGCACAGTCTGGTAGGAACCGGCCTCGGCCAGCGCCGGATCGTTCCACGGCACCAGGGCCACCACCAGGAAGATCGACACCAGGTAGAACAGGCAGATACGCCAGATCACCGAGTTGGTGGCACGGCTGATCTGCTTGCCCGGGTCTTTGGATTCGGCAGCAGCGATGGTGACGATCTCGGTACCCATGAACGAGAACATGGTGGTCAGCATGGCCGCCAGCACAGCGCCCAGGCCATTGGGCATGAAGCCCTGAGTGTCGAACAGGTGGCTGGCACCGCTGACCTGGCTGCTCGGCATCAGGCCGAACATGGCGATACAGCCAACAACGATGAAGCCAATGATCGCCAGCACCTTGAGCAGGGCGAACCAGAACTCGAACTCACCGTAGTTCTTCACACTGCACAGGTTGGTCAGGGTCAGCGCCAAGGTGATCAAAAGGGAGAAGGCCCAAAGGTCCACGGCGGGGAACCAGGCATGCAGGATGGCGGCGGCGGCGTTAGCCTCCAGCGGGATCACCAGCACCCAGAACCACCAGTACAGCCAGCCGATGGTGAAACCGGCCCAGCGGCCAATGGCGCGGTCGGCGTAAGTGGAGAAGGAACCGGTATCCGGCGAGGCGATCGCCATTTCACCCAGCATGCGCATCACCAGCACCACCAGGGTGCCCGCAGCGGCATAGGCCAGCAGCACGGCAGGGCCTGCAGCAGCGATGGCGTGGCCGGAGCCGACGAACAGGCCGGCGCCGATAACGCCAGCAATGGACAGCATGGTCACATGCCGTTGTTTGAGCCCCTGAGCGAGGTCATTGGAATTGTTACCGCTCATAAAACTACCTTTGTAAGGAGTGGACCGCCCGACTGTGGGTTAAAGCGCGCCCGGGGTTGATTAAGGCGTCACTGCAATCGGCGGGTTGGATAGGGCAATAAGCGGGCCACCTGCCCCGGACATTCGTCGTATGGAGCTGGCAGGCCGCAAAAAGAGCGGTCTGCAGGCCATTCGGCCAAGTCCTGCCCGAAAGGCCATCAAAAGCGGCAGGAAGGGTAAGATTACAGAAATACCCACTTACAATCGCACCAAAGGTGCTCCTCGGTAACACCTTTGCACCGTTGCAATGCAAAAAAGTGCAACCCTGCGGTACAACCCTTCGCTGCGGTTGGCCTCTCGTTGGGTAGCCCCCGAATGCTCGCCAGCGACAGCACCTTTAGCCGCAAACGGCCCAAAAGCGCTTCCCAGTGCCGCCCAAAGCTGGCACCATCGCGCCTTTTTTCATCAAGGCTACGGCGCTGGGCGAGACCCTCGCGGACATCTGCGCGACGTTGCGCTGCAGCGATGCGACAAACTGCCCCAGCATTGCCCAAAGCCCCTTGCGACCCTGTTGGCCGCCCTGATGCCGCTATGCTAGCTTGGCGCACGCCAGGAAGGCCGCCAACAGCTGGGAACGCACCCGAACACATGAGGACCGCACATGGCCCAGGCCACGCCCGCGCTGGAAATCCGCAACCTGCACAAACGCTACGGCGACCAGGAAATTCTCAAGGGCATTTCGCTGACCGCGCGTGACGGTGACGTGATCTCCATTCTGGGATCGTCCGGCTCCGGCAAGTCCACCCTGCTGCGCTGCATCAACCTGTTGGAAAACCCGCACCAGGGCGAAATCCTGGTTGCCGGTGAGGCTCTCAAGCTCAAGGCCGCCAAGAACGGCGACCTGATCGCTGCCGACAACCGCCAGATCAACCGCCTGCGCAGCGAAATCGGCTTCGTTTTCCAGAATTTCAACCTGTGGCCGCACATGTCGATCCTCGACAACATCATCGAGGCGCCACGCCGCGTGCTCGGCCAGAGCAAGGCCGAAGCCACCGAAGCGGCCGAAGCACTGCTGAACAAAGTCGGCATCTACGACAAACGCCACAGCTACCCCGCCCAGCTTTCCGGTGGCCAGCAGCAGCGTGCTGCTATCGCCCGCACCCTGGCCATGCGGCCTAAAGTCATCCTGTTCGATGAGCCCACCTCGGCGCTCGATCCGGAAATGGTCCAGGAAGTGCTTAACGTTATCCGCGCATTGGCCGAAGAAGGCCGTACCATGCTGCTGGTGACGCACGAGATGAACTTTGCCCGCCAGGTGTCCAGTGAAGTGGTTTTCCTGCACCAGGGCCTGGTTGAAGAGCAAGGATCGCCGCAGCAGGTCTTCGAAAACCCGACCTCGGCGCGTTGCAAGCAATTCATGTCCAGCCACCGCTAACGGAGCAACACATGCAGACTTACAAGAAATTCCTCCTGGCAGCTGCCGCCACGCTGGTGTTTTCGGCCAACGCCATGGCTGCAGAAAAACTGCGCATGGGTATCGAAGCGGCCTACCCGCCGTTCAACAACAAGGACGCCAGCGGTAACGTGGTCGGCTTCGACAAAGACATCGGCGACGCCCTGTGCGCCAAGATGAAAGTCGAGTGTTCGGTCGTCACCTCCGACTGGGACGGCATCATCCCGGCCCTCAACGCCAAGAAGTTCGACTTCCTGGTGTCGTCGCTGTCGATCACCGACGAGCGCAAGCAGGCCGTCGACTTCACCGACCCGTACTACTCCAACAAGCTGCAGTTCATCGCGCCGAAGAACGTCGACTTCAAGACCGACGCGTCCTACCTCAAAGGCAAGATCATCGGCACCCAGCGCGCCACGCTGGCCGGCACCTGGCTGGAAGACACCTACGGCAGCGATATCGACATCAAGCTGTACGACACCCAGGAAAACGCCTACCTCGACCTGATCTCTGGCCGAGTGGACGGCATCCTGGCCGACAAGTACGTGCAGTACGAGTGGCTCAAGAGCAAGGACGGCATGAACTTCGAGTTCAAAGGCGAGCCTGTGGTCGACAGCGACAAGATCGGCATCGCCGTACGCAAGGGCGACCCGCTGCGCGAGAAGCTGAACAAGGCCCTGGCAGAAATCAAGGCTGACGGAACGTACAAGAAGATCAACGACAAGTACTTCCCATTCAGCATCGAATGATTCGCCCCGACCAGCGCGCCCTTGCGGCGCGCCGGTCCCTAGAACGACCCTGCCCATGAATATCGACCTGCACGGATTCGGTCCGGCCCTGGCGGCTGGCACCTTGATGACCGTAAAACTGGCGCTTTGCGCCCTGCTGCTGGGGCTGGTCCTGGGCCTGCTCGGCGCCCTGGCCAAGACCTCCCCGCTCAAGCCCCTGCAATGGCTTGGCGGCTTCTACTCGACCTTGGTTCGCGGCGTGCCCGAACTGCTCTGGGTCCTGCTTATCTATTTCGGCACCGTCGGCCTGATGAACAGCCTCGGCGAAGCCCTCAACATGCCCGGCCTGGAACTCAGTGCCTTCGCCGCCGGCGTGATCGCCCTGGGCCTGTGCTTCGGTGCCTACGCCACTGAGGTATTCCGTGGCGCCATCCTGGCGATCCCCAAGGGCCACCGTGAAGCTGGCCTGGCGCTGGGCCTTTCCAAAGGGCGCATCCTTTCGCGGATCATCCTCCCGCAAATGTGGCGCATCGCCCTGCCGGGCCTTGGCAACCTGTTCATGATCCTGATGAAGGACACCGCCCTGGTATCGGTGATCGGCCTTGAAGAAATCATGCGCCACGCGCAGATCGGCGTGACCGTGACCAAGGAGCCGTTCACCTTCTACATGGTCGCGGCCTGCATCTACCTGGGCCTGACCGTGGTCGCCATGACCGGCATGCACTTCATGGAAAAACGCGCCGCTCGCGGCTTTGCGAGGGCCGAACAATGAACTGGGAAGTGATCATCAAGTGGCTGCCGCGCCTGGCCCAGGGTGCCACCCTGACCCTGGAGCTGGTAGCCATCGCGGTCGTTGCCGGGCTGATCCTGGCGATACCGCTGGGTATCGCCCGCTCGTCGCGGCACTGGTACGTGCGCGCCCTGCCCTTCAGCTACATCTTCTTCTTCCGCGGTACACCGCTGCTGGTGCAGCTGTTCCTGGTCTATTACGGCCTGGCGCAGTTCGACGCGGTGCGCTCGAGCAGCCTCTGGCCCTACCTGCGCGATCCGTTCTGGTGCACGGTGCTGACCATGACCCTGCACACTGCCGCCTATATCGCCGAGATCCTGCGCGGCGCGCTGCAGTCGATCCCCAAGGGTGAAATTGAAGCGGCGCGGGCGCTGGGCATGTCCCGTGGCAAGACGCTGTTCTACATCATGCTGCCCCGCGCTGCGCGCATCGGCCTGCCGGCCTACAGCAACGAAGTGATCCTGATGCTCAAGGCCAGCGCCCTGGCCAGTACGGTGACCCTGCTGGAGCTGACCGGCATGGCACGGACCATCATTGCCCGTACCTACCTGCCGGTGGAGATCTTCTTCGCTGCCGGGGTGTTCTACCTGGTGATCTCGTTCCTGCTGGTGCAAGGTTTCAAGCTGCTGGAACGCTGGTTGCGGGTGGATGCCTGCCAAGGGCGTTAACGACCACCGGGCTGCTCTGCTACCCACCGCCGTCACGCCGGTTTGACGGCGGTGGGCCCTTCACCTCAACCAATGCCTAGCGCCATGCCCCCTTTTCTCCACAGCCACCAACTACGCGACCGCTTCCTGGCCCTCGACCAGTTCCTGACCGAGCACCAGCCGCTGTGGAAACCCAGGCCGTTCACCACCCTGCGCCTGCCCTGGGAAGCCGAACACCCCGCACTGTCCGCCCACCTGCGCCAATGCAGCCTGAGCGATGCCGAAGCCGACCTCGACCCGCAAGGCGTGCCCGCACCGTTTCCACACCTTGCCCAACAAGCCCAACGGCTGAGCGCCCTGGGCGAGCTGCCCGACATCGGCCTGCCGCCCGCCGCACACCGCCTGGACGTCAATGTTCCAGGCCGTAAGTGGCAGCAGATCGAGGCCTTCAGCCGCCGCCTGAGCTTCCACACGCAGACCCAGCACTGGCTGGACTGGTGCTCAGGCAAAGGCTACCTCGGCCGCCGCCTGCTGCAGCCCGGCCAGCAGCTGACCTGCCTGGAGTACGACGCCCAACTGGTCAGCGCCGGCCAAGCGCTGAGTGACCACCACCAGCTACCGGCAACCCATGTGCACCAGGATGTGATGGCAGCGGACAGCCGCCGCCACCTAGGCAGCGACAAGAGCGTGGTCGCCCTGCACGCCTGCGGCGACCTGCATGTGCACTTGCTGCGTGTGGCCAGTGAGCAAGGCTGCCGCCATCTTGCCGTGGCGCCCTGCTGCTACAACCGCATCCAAGGCGAGCACTACCAGCCGTTATCCACAGCTGCGCAGCACTCATCGCTGCAACTGTCGCTGCTGGACCTTGGCCTGCCTCTGAGCGAAACCGTCACCGCTGGCGCCCGGGTTCGCCACCAGCGCGACTGCTCGATGGCCAGGCGCCTTGGCTTCGACCTGCTGCAGCGCCGCCAGCGCCAGCGTGATGAGTACCTGCCCACACCGTCATTGCCGGTGGCCTGGTTGGCCAAACCCTTCGAGCAGTACTGCCGCGATCTGGCCGACCTGCGCGAGCTGGACCTGACCATCAACCCCGACTGGGATGCCCTAGAAGCCGAGGGCTGGCAACGCCTTGCCCAGGTGCGCAACCTGGAACGGGTACGCAACTTGTTCAGAAGGCCACTGGAAATGTGGCTGGTGCTCGACCGCGCCCTGTTTCTCGAAGCCCAAGGCTACGCCGTACGACTGGGCACGTTCTGCGATTATCCACTCACCCCACGTAACCTGATGCTGCTTGCCGAGCGCGATCATTAGCGCGGCACAACCTGTGGATAAGTCTGTGAACAAGCTTGTGATGAATGGTTGGATCCAAGCGTTATTTCAACCGTTCGGCTTATTCCCGCTGCAGCTGCAACCCCAGTAAAAACAGGCCTTTGCGCAAAGACCAGCGGTGCATGGGATCGGCACGCCTTTCGCGCATGGGGCTGATGCCTCTTGTGCATAAACAAATATTCGATTAGGCAAATAGCGCTGGATTGGTGCGGCTACTGCCTGATTGTGGGCGCCGGCTTGCCGGGCCCACGGGTGCGTTGCAAGTCAGTGCAGTTTGTTCTTGGCCATCTCGATATCGTTCATCAACGCCTTGGCCAGCACGCTGAGGTAATCGGCGGCGCCCAACAGCTTGTGGTCATCCTCCATATCGCCTTCGCGCACCAGGTGTTTGATGTAGCCCAGCAATATCGAAACCTGTTCATAGGCGTGGTCTACAGGGATGCCGGGTTGTACGCGCAAGAGCTTCACGGGCGGGTTGCCGACTTCGAGAAACGTTTCGACACCGGCTGTGGTGAGGGGCTTTGTTTCAAGGCTCATGTGAACGCCCCCCCATTCTGCGTATCGTCCCAGCTCCGCTTGGCGTGCTGGATCAATACATAGGCTGAGTAGGCCGCGTGGTTGGCGTTTGCCAGCAGGTTCAGGCCGGGCTCGCCTGCGTGGTCACGGCAGTGGTCGTCGAGGGTTTCGACTACGGCACGCAGGAGTTCACCGGCGTGGGCGATGGCGTCGGTTGGGGAAATGTCGCTGTGGATGGTGAAGTACGGGGTGGTGATGAGAGGGCGAGGTGGGTCTGGAACGATTTTCTTCATGGCTTAATCCTTATTCACTGAAAATGGATGCCACCAAATCTTTCTCACGGATTTGGGTGGCAGCCGTACGCGGGGTGAGAAACCGAGTGAATAAGGAAGCCCGGCCAGACCGAAGTCTGCCCACGTACGGCAGCCATAGGGCTACCACTTATTCACAGTTGGGTTCTCACACCCTGTCACCAGGAATCCGCGACCCGGGAACGGTATCCCTGAGGCACTTTTCCGCCAACAGTGAAGCTTCGGTAGCGCTCGTAGGATAATTCCCAAGTGCTCCGTTACTGAAGCATTTGGTTTTAGATTCAGAAATACCTTACAGCTGCGCTCTCAGCGAAAGAGCACCACCGTATTTTTGGGGAGCGGTGTTTAACCAAGAAAAGGCCTGCACAGTGATCACAATGCGACGCAGATCCACCGCGAGCCCGGCCCGACGGTGTATGATCCGCCTCCCAAATCACTAAAAAGCTACGTCGCGCGCTGCCCCGCCAGCCCCGCGACCGTCTGGCGTTGCGCCAGAATCGACATGGACTAACGGACCTCGACATCGTGCCTCACGCCAAATCCCTTGCCCTGCTGACCTTCTCCCTGGCCCTGACTGCCTGCGCCAATGGCAGCGGCACCACGCCACAGCACACCAGCAACCTGGACTGGAACACCCCCGGCATGCAACTGGGCGGCGACAACGGTCTGCCCCTGCGCGTAGAAAGCCCCTGCCGCAAGCGTGGCTGCGACAACGACAAGCTGTTCTTCAACCCCGGCAAGACCGAACCAAACGTCAACACCATCCACCGCGGCTGGTAGGAAATTTCTCCTTTTAGGCCGGTGACTTAGGTCATTTTCAAACAATCGCAAGGAAGTGGTTTACAGGCGCCAACCGATCGTTATAATGACGCCCCATTGCCGGTATAGCTCAGATGGTAGAGCAACTGACTTGTAATCAGTAGGTCCCGGGTTCGATTCCTGGTGCCGGCACCATACGCAGTATCAAAAAAGGCTCACCGAAAGGTGGGCCTTTTTTGTTTTCCCCCCGCAGCGCCCAATCCCCTGCCTTACAGATGCGCTGAAGCCACCACGATCGGTGTAGGCGCTGGCTTGCCTGCGATGGGCTGCGCAGCAGCCCCAACCACCCCAAGCAGAAGCAATTCTCTGATCACCAGCCCAGCTCACAAACAGACACACCCTCCAACACAAACGCTTTGACTAGCCAACCAATCCCCACTACGATTTATCGAAAATTTTAGATATTTCTGTCGAGGCAAGCCAATGGCGCTTCAATTCCACGAAAGCCCTTTCCACGCCACCCACGACGCAGATACCGCCAGCAAAATGGCCTTGAAAATGGACTTGTCCATTTTCATCACTGACTGCATCAAAAAAATGGGCCTCAAACAGCATGATGCCGCAGCCAAGCTGAACGTAACCCAATCCCGCATATCCGAGCTTGCAAATGGCAAGATCGAGAAATTCACCTTGGACGCCATGATGGACATGCTGGACAAGCTCGGCTTTCGCACAACCCTGACCCTGCCCTCAAACGATGCAGGTTCACCGCCCCAGATCGTGATCACCCAAACGCCTGACAGCTAAACCCTGTATCCCATTTTTCTCAGTTCTTGCTTCAACTCTTTCATCCGCTGTTCGGCGACCTGCATCGCGTGCCGGTCGGACCTGTTGGTCGTTTTTACGAACGAATGCAACACGACGACCATGTCTGCAAATTTGGCCACATACACGCATCGGAATGCAGGGCTGCCGTTGATGATGAGCTCAATCGCACCCGCCCCTACCGACTCGGACAACGACGTGATCGGCCGCTCTGGGTCCTGGCCATACTGGATGCGTCGCAGGTCTTTACCAAAATCGTCCTGAACGTCTTTGGGAAGGTCTTTGTATTCACGCTCAGCAGCTGCACTCACAAACGCAAACTTTTTCAACGGTGTACCCACGGCGAGATGCTGGATTGGGGACGGCATGGATGCCAGGAGAAGGGAATCTAGCGCAGTGGCTTGCAGCTGGCGGAATTAGAAATGTTTCGCGGTTTGACGCTGAAATATCGTGTTTCTCTCGCCCGCTGAAATCAGTTCGACCTCATTTGGGGCCGGGGTTTGCCGCACTCAGGACGATGGGCTACGACACCAAGGTGGATATTTGCGGTCATGGATTCCGAGCCATGGCGTGCAGTGCGCTGATCGAGTCCGGACTGTGGTCGGAGACGGCTATCGAGCGGCAGATGAACCACAAGGAACGCAACAACGTGCGCGCCGCCTATACCCATAAGGCCGAGTTCCTCGAAGAGCGCCGGATGATCATGACCTGGTGGAGCCGGTTTCTGGAGGCAAACCGCGAGGACCATGTGACGCCGCATGAGTTTGCCAGGCAGGCGGGCGAGAACGTCACGCGCCTGCGCAGTGCCAAGAGGACCGAGTAACCCGCCGCACCACCATCACAAACTCGCTGTGAAGTTACCCACAGCACCGCATGAAGCTCCTCCGCGCGGGTCCTTTCAAACGGGGCTGCAAAGCCGCCCCGTTTGAAAGGACCATACCTAAGAAAAAAACCGCTGGCACAGCGTACGTCTGTGGAAAACCACTGATGTCCACCGGGGGGATCGTTTTATCCACAGGCGCTAAATCCCTGAAATCTCTTTGCTTGACGAATATTGTCCACAGGCGTAGACCGGGGGTTGCAAGCGCTATCGATGACAGCACCCCAGGTGACCCGAACCTCAAAGGTCACGCCGCTCCCGCGGTGGTTCTCCCCAAGGGCGATTCGCATCGGGCAGCTCGCCCGGTCACCTCCCCGGTGATGGATGCCTACTTCAGATCATGGCCCTCGTGCGCCAGACGAAAGTCCCTATTGCGCTGCCCTGCAGCAACCTATCCGCTTGGCCGAATCTTGCGCCAACCTGTGCCCGTCTCTTTCTTCTGGAAAGAGACGGGCGCTCCTGACACTGCTGCAGCCCTGATCGCACATGGCTCAGCGGCAATTCCCCTCGTGACAATCGGCGTGACAAACGCCGATGTCACCAGCAACAACCATGCAGATGATGGTGCCGCAGACCAAGGAATGGACTGCACCTGACTGACAGTCAGGCATGCCCCGGTCATCGCATTGCTGCGTTAACCCGGCTCAGGATCTCGCGGCACTGGCCTCGTCAGCCAATGCAGCCTCCACCCGCCCACCGGTAACGGTACTCAGGAGGCAGATCATGAGATGCCCTTGCTCCCGGACGTAAGGAGCCGCCAGTCCCGCGTAGAGGACATTCCCCACAGGTCGCAGGGGCCTTGATCGCTGATAACACTCAGCATTCTTGGCGGGATGACGTGGGGCGAGGATCGAAGATCGGAAGATGAGGTGGACTTGGCATTAGTGGGTAGGCCCTCGACTACGACAGACGAATGAGCTACGCGGGGCCACTTGCATTCAACGAAATATTTTAGCGGATGAAGCTCAGTATCAAGCGTTAGCGAAGAGCTAGCAGGAAACAGTAGGCGGATTACGTATGCATGTCGAGCACAATATTTGACCTTTCTCCTTGAGGAAGGCATAAAGCCATTACCTAGACGAGTATTTCTGCTTTTACTGAACAGTATCGGGCACCTTCACAGAGCCAGAACGCCAAAACCTGAAACGATAAACCAATAGCGGGCGTTGGCACTATTATTGCTAGGTGCAACTCGCAATAGGATAGGTTCACCAAATGGAGAGCGCATGAGTAAGGCCACCCAAAGTTTAAGCTTGAAGGACCTGCCGAAAGTATTTGAACGCGAACCGGGCGAAATTAATATTTCCCTTCTAAAACAAATCTGCAGTGTTTGGCCAAAATCTTCAAGCAACATCCGGGGCATTATTGAAAGCTTCACCGGAGAAAAGCTAAAACCAAAAGATGATACTTACATATTTTTAAGTAATTTTGTATTTTTAGCTGAATTCCGCAAGACATGGGAAGATTCAAAAAAAAGCGGATTCCCAACCTTCGACAGGCTGGTTTACCTGTACGTAACCCATAAACATAAGAACCTTCATTTTGACGCTTCGGAACTAGTAGACTTTTACGAGAAGCGTGACTGCAAAGTCTCAAAAGCTAAGAAAAGCTATCCTATCTTAACCAAAATAGGATTATTTACAGAACAATTATGCTCCACTTCAGTTGATCCTGTATCTTCTGCACTCCTAGCATGGAGTATGTTTGAGTCATGCACTCTAAATTTATTTGAGTCACCTAGAGAAACCTCTCTTCAAAATTTTGAAGAAGCACTGCTTGCAGATTTAGCGAAGAATAAACAATCTGAAATATTAGATCTACTTTCGACTGGCTCGTGGAAGAAGCCTTTAGAGGTCAGCAAGACCAAGGCTTCTATTGCTGAAAGTTCTATTGCGAATATCCAAAAGCCTGAAAATCCTGAAGATATAGAATTTGTAAAGCACACGCACCCGCTTCAAGAAGAATTAAGTGCGGACATATTAGAAGCTAAAGAAGCAATAAGCAAAATAAAATCTTACAGCGAAAACGTTGCTCAAAAAGCAACAATCTTAATGAGCAGCCACAATGCTAAGTCTATTGCCGATGGAATCCATGAATCAGCAGAGTCAATAAGCGCTCTTATCGAAGTGGTTGACAGTCGCCGACAAAGCATCATCGAAAAGTTGAATACTCCATTGAGGCTGGGTTATGCAGCATTAGACCTACCTGATCCACCTTCGATCGCTAGCTCCTTCTGCATGAATGGATTTAATGATTGGATTCAGATAGTAAATTCCGCGAAAGAGGATGTTTCACAGAAAATAGAAAAATTAAATCTCATCCTGAGCAAAAGTGAGAAAACTATTCGAGAATTGGTTATGCATAAAGAGGTGTGGGGTCCCTCCCCCTCCGGCGATGACATACTCGACACTTTAGCTAAATCCGCAGATATTATTGAGCGAGGCATTCAAGCTGAAAGCTATCTCTACGATGCAGTTCAAGAGAAATACTATGACTTAGAATGGAATCCATTGTCGGATAAATCTCTGAGCCATGTTTGGAAGCAATTTGGACTTCTGATCATCAGAAGGGCTAACATAAATGATCTCATGGGCATCTGTGTTAGAAAAGAGTTTGAACTTCTGCTGCAGCCTTTTTCTGATTTGGTAGCATCTTTAGTAAAAGACTACAAAAAGGATGAAATACCGAAGGTTATCTCTGCAGCTTCTTGGCTTACATTAGGCCAGAAAGAAGAGATTGCCCGGAACAATGAGAACTGCATAGCGGTTATTGCCATGGCACAACTCCATGGATATTTGAACAGCGACCAAATAAGCCACATTGATCGTTACTCCTACTGGAGTGCATATCCACTACATGATTTAATAAGTAACCCTGTGGATTTATTTGGAGACTTCTTTTCGTCATTATACATTTGCACAACTGAGCCAGGCTCAGAAGTTGATCTGCGCTTTTTGGTGCAGCAAGTCGCTAAGGCTGTGATCACAAATAGCGAAAAAAAGAATGCCACCAGTCCAGAAGTCGAGATGCAAAATCGACTGTTGAATGTGTTGGAGCGCCACCAAAAAGGTGGAAGCAATACTTACTCGCACATTTGGAATGCTGCTTACAACGACATTTTTTTGCCTCTGTATAATATTGCAGAAGATAAAGGTGCGTCAGAGTTTGCAAAAACCTATCAGGAGTTTGTTAATAACTTCGAGATAGAAAACCATCTCGCAAGCTGGAAGCAAGAAATACCCGAACACCTGAAGAAAAGATCTGAGTATGATAAATTTATTCGAAATCAAGTTAGCATTAAAATTTCTGAGTTGAATGATTGGCTCTCACTGTACGTGACTTCGACCTCCAAAAAATCTAATTGCAAGGCTCCTAGACACGAGCAACTTGTAAAAACCATTTGTTTAATACTTGAGTCGTCGGATACTGAGGCATTACTGCTTAAGTCGTGGTTACTCGATTTGCACGTACAGAAAGAACATGTCAAGTATCCATGTTTCGAAAGGAGCTTAGAAGGCTCATTTGGTACATCATTCGAAGCAGATGATGTTAGCGCATTCTATCCCCGTGCATTCTGCGAGAATTTAGAGCATGGGATTGTGACTTACGCCAGCATAATTGGCGACACTATTATTTCAGAAGCTGGTTTCAACACACATTCACAACTAATCAAGTTATATGCTGATAAACAGTTTTTTGAAGCGTTTGCGGCTCTTGTAAGCGAGTCGAACGAAGAAGTACCCCCAAGTATAGAAAGAATTGTAGAAAGAAATATTGAAGAGATAGAAGCGGCGCAGCAGGCAAAAATCAGCCTTCTTAAACAGCGAGTCGACGCCCTTACCAGTTCTTTCAACGACCTCACTAATAGCATTAAAAAATCTGAAGAGCTACTTAACACTCAGCAGTGGAAAAAGTTAGAAAAAGAGTTGGCGGACGCTGAACAATATTTATACTTGGCAGAAAGCGAAGATCTCGAAGCTAGAGAGCGAGAGGCAGTGGCTGCCCGCATAATAAAGCTTGGTAGAACTCCAGGGCCAAACGATAGCATTTCTTCGTTGCGCTCACTCTTAAATGCACTAATCAAAGAAAACCAACCTCGCCGCCTACATATTGAGCAAATTAGCAAGTTATCTAGAGTTAAAAACCTAGACGAACTATTACTAAATAAAGTTACCAGTTGCGTATCTCAACTAGATGATCGCCTGCCATATCCAGATGCTCAGACATCAGACCTATTAGCCTATTACTTCCAGCAAGCAGTTGACCCACTTTCACTTGAACTTGGACGCATCAGAACCCTCTTACCTTCTTACGGAAAAAAACTAAAATTACTTACATTTAATTTTCTTCACAACATTGTCACAAATGAGAGCAGCTTAGACGAAAATTCAAATCTGGTATCAGCACTGATTGACACAGCTGAAATGTGGAAAGAGCTGGGAATTCTGGGCGAAAGTTGCGTTGATGATATCCTGAGGGTCTTCGATTCGAAGGGCTTAGATGCTAAGAATTATTCTGAAATAGATGTATTTCCTGTATCCTCCAACCCACCTGAGAAAAGTCAATCTGTAATAGTAGAAAAGAACAAAGAAGATGAAGATGAGGAAAGGAACACTGTACAGCTTGATCAACTTGTTAAAAAAGCTAAGGCTTTAGCTACTCACAGACCAAAGCATCAGAGTTCATCTACATCATTGGATGAGCTTGTCAAAATGAGGAACTGGGAAGACGCTAGCTATATCGCTTTAAATGGCATGTTAGTCGAGCACCCAGAGCACTCAGCAGGCTGGCTTGAGTCACTGGCTGACTGGAGTGTAAGTTCTCTTTTGGGGAACAAAATTAAATTTAACGTTGCTGAGTACTCCGCTTGTTTGTACCTAATTAATAACATAAAAGGCTCCACAGTTGTAAAAGCAATTACGCCAACGAAAAACATGAAGGGGATGATTGGGGAGTTCGCTTGTGATTTTCTTACGCTTATGTTGCATGAAGCATCTGGTGACGCCGAGTCAAATGCGAAGGCTACAACCTCAGAAAAGCTTCAAAGTGTTTCTAACAACACCGATTTATTGTCTCAGTTTGCGAAAGAATTCAGATTTGCTTTCACATTGAAAGACAATGGCGATACTGCCACTACTAGGGGGATTTGGGACTACTTTTCCGGTGACAGTCGCCAGGCTGAGGCGAGGGCCTCTTTCATGAATATAGCTTGGAGGCTTCATGCTCCAGCCGTAACCGCTGCTTGCTTAGCATACTCGCCTATTGATATGGATCGAAGGAGAGCATCTGCTCTGGCCGAAATATCTCACAAAGCCCTTGTTGATGGAAAACATGAGCTTCTTCAAGGTTTCGTAGATTTACGTAAAAGCATCCAAGCAAAACCATTCCAGGTTTTTGTTGAGATGGTAATGCGGCGCGCCCCGATACATATAGAAACTCAAGCAAAATTGTCAATGGCTGGCAGCCTAGAGTTCATTGCCGATGGTGTACTCAGGGGAACATTGAACATTACACCTCGCAAAGTTGATTGCCCAGACTTAATTGAAATTACTCTCAACCCCACTGCACCAATAAGATTTAAAGGTGGAGCTCTTAAGTGGGATCTAGTAGGACCTTTTTTCTCAGAGACATCTCGCCCTATAGAGTTCGAGCAACTAGACAAAAATGCCGAACAATTTCGCCTTGATGTAGACTGTGAATCGACGTCACTTACAGGGGTGAGATCAAAATTCACTCAAAGTCTATATTTGAAAGTAGCCGGACGTGAAATATTTGAACCGTTATCACCTGACTTCATTGATGAAGCTTTTGATAGCTTTCCTGAGCAACAAATGCGCTATGACGCATACGTATCAAGGGCTGACGACGAGCAAAAAATCGAAAAGGCGCTATTTAACAGCAAAGTTGTTCGAAGTCTTTGGATATCTAGTCCGCGCCGGTCTGGAAAGACATCAATGCTGTACCGAATTCTAGATGCTTTTTCGCACAAAGTTGGGCGAGACAATTTCGTTATATATCTAACTATTGATGAAAGCTTCTCTTCAGGACTTGAATTTAACAAGTGGATATGGAAGCGGACTTGCAGCATCTTGGCAAACAAGGAGCTGCGGGATCTTTATAATGACTTCGATTCCATGGGAAGAAGCTTGACTTTTGATGCCGATGCGGGAACCTTTATTGGCCAACTTTCGGACATTCTAATTTCAAACTGCACTCAAGGAAGCCGTGTAATATTCTTGATAGACGAGATAGACCGATTTGCAGCTATGTATTTTGAAGGAGGCAGCCGAAAGAAGCTTGCCACCGACATCCTTTGGCAAATACGCCACCTCATTGCCGAACGAAGAGATATAGGGATTGTCTTTGCAGGTTCGTCAGCCGCCCGGGAAATTTTCATTTCCAATCCAGAGTCTCCATTCTATAACAGCATTGAACACTTAGAATTATCCCCATTCTCGTGCAAAACCAAGCAACAAGAGACAAGTAGCAGGCAGATAATTGAGCCTGGCCAAATCCGCTATCGTCATGTAATTCCGAAAGAGAGCCTAGAACATCTAATATGGGTATGCTCAGGCATACCTTACTACATGAAGTTAGTTGCGGGTGCTACTTTTGCGGTAGCAACTCAGTCACATATTTTGGTCTCTGATATTAACTCCGGATTACGTGCTCTGCTTTCAAAAAACACGAAAATCTCCAAGCTAGATGACATGGGTGGTGATCCAGGAGCAGACGATTTGAGGACTACCGTCACCCTAGAGCGGAACAGTGATGGTGTTCTTGTAAGGGCAGTGCTTTACGCTGTCGCGGATCTACATAGCCCGATAAGTGGCCACCGTGTATTAAGAGGAAGAATAACATCAAAGGAAAGTAAGCTCTCTAAACAATATCGAATCCCAAAAGAACTGATAGAGAGAGGGATTGAAATCTGCCTCAAGCTCGGGTTGCTGAGGCTATCGGCGTCAGCTTCGGCCCAAGAGCTATTCTTTGCAATCCCTATACTAGGGGAGTCGTTGAGAAA
The DNA here is from genome assembly GCF_040224055.2 of Pseudomonas sp. WHRI 8519. Taxonomy (NCBI): domain Bacteria; kingdom Pseudomonadati; phylum Pseudomonadota; class Gammaproteobacteria; order Pseudomonadales; family Pseudomonadaceae; genus Pseudomonas; species Pseudomonas sp. WHRI 8519. Next base: position 5,789,223 of record NZ_CP167996.1, read on the forward strand.
TTCTTCCGCTCGGCATTGGGCTTTAATTGATCATGAACTGAGCGCGATTTCGCCAAATACTTTGGAAGGAGCCAAACAATGAAAATCCCAGAAGCTCATATAGTGTTGTGCAAAGAGATAATCGAGTCTTGGCTAAAGAGAAAGAGCAATTATATTGTAGTTGCTCCACCAATGAGTGCGTCACGCCATTTTTTTAATAAGCTTTCTGAAGACAAAACAATATTTTCCTTTATTGGAAAAGAGCTATATTCACTAGCAATTGCAAAAATGGATACTGACGACTTCCGTAGTGAGATATTGTTTGCGCGCAAAGTCGCAAATAAGTGGGGAGTCACTGATTCGTCTAGCGCCTCAGAAGATGATCCGGTCACCGTATTAAATGCTGCGACTATAGCCGTCATTGAAAAAAATCGTATCCCAATAATTATAATTCACAGATTTCATGAAGCGCTACAAAACCTAGGCGAAAGAATTGGGACCGTGCTTCGAAATCTTGAGCACGACATGGGGCTAAAAACTGTCGTTGAGCTGCCAATATCGCTGCCAGTTCTTAGAGAGCGTTGGGAGCTATCTAATAAATTTAAGGCCCCATTCTTAGCCTCTGATTGGGGACAAGGACATCGGAGTAAATGCTTAAAAGGCTTGAATGAGGCAGAGATTAGTACTCTATTAAAGGAGAACGGGGGAAGTCCGGATCTAGCGTCTGATGTGCTCAAAATTACCGGTGGCTTATCCGAAATAGTAAACGATATATCAGAGGACTTAGCGCGTATGAGGCGCGGTGGTGTAGAACCATACATAAAGAGCCGAACAAAGGAACTCTGCGAACGCCTAGTCGACTGGCTGGACTCATCAGAGGAAAGTCATACATATAAGAAACTTGTCGCGAAATCGTTGACTAAAAAGCTTGACCCCAAAGAAGCTGCAACTGTGCTCAGTCATGACTGGGGGAATCTCATTCTTGGCAAAGATGGCATTTTAGTTTTTAAAATGCTTGGATGGGAGTGTTTGGCCAGGCTTTCTTCGATCGCTGACAACCACGCTGTACTATCTATTGAAGAACTAATATCCACGAATAATTATCAGGGCGCTGCTGACATTATCAGATTACAGCAAACTGGAGACTCTATAGACTCTCCAGCATGGCTCCTAATGGGGAAAATATTGTCAGCATGCAAAATATTAAGCAATATATTTGGGACTGATGAAGACTGGCGATCCGCTAAAACCATAATCAACGAACTTAAACTTCTAGAAAACTCCCAGAAATTTGGATTTGACGAATCAATAAATGCCATTCTTCGCTGGGAGGACCTTACGGATTTAATGTCCGACTATTTTCTTAAGTATAAGCTTGATGGAAAACTTCGATTTGAACAGTACGTTTGCGACGAACTAAAAAATAGAGGAACCTTAGCTTTTTGGCAGCTACTACATGCTAGACTTGAGAACGCTAAGGAAATGCCTGCTTTCCAAGCATTGCAATCTGTAGTGACACACCCAGAAGCTATTCTACAGGTTTATGCTAATGAGAAGTTTGGCATCTGCTTCTGGAAATCTGAGAAGCTGGGCGAGCAAGAGGTCACCAAGATATCTGACTTCATCAAAATGCAATTTCGCCCTTCAGCGAACAACGCAGTTCTTGGCTTTGCAGAGTTAATTTTTATCAGCTCGACTCGGGAGTCTGAACTCCCACCGGAATTAAGACTAGTACCTAACTATCACAAAATGCAAGAATATTTAGAACTATATGAGGTGAGGAAGCGGCAGGTACATAGTACTTCATTCGTGAGCGCGAGCGATTGGAGTAACTACTCAGATCTTTGCAGAGAAATGCTTGAAAGAGTTTCCACAATTTACGGTGAAAGAGCTAAAGATATAGCGCTACCTTCGACTGATTCAATTCTTAGGTCAGCACTGTCTTCTTTAAAAAGCATTGCACGAGCCTAATCCAATTGACTCCTTCGAGTAGGCTTTTGCTGAATTAGCGAATTTTTTTATAATTAGTAATAAAAACTCAGCAATCTTGGCAACCACTGCCTCGTTCGAAGCCAGCTAAAAATATACCAATGCGATCGCCTCTTCTGAAATAAAGAGGACCAGGCGATCGCTGGAGTTATAACAGCCAGAGCGTTCAAGAGGCGGGTAAGCGGGTAAGCGGGTAAGCGGGTAAGGATAGTTTTAGAGATAGTTCACCTTCACATCTCAACATTAAAGCTATGGAAATCATATTCTTGTATATAATTTCGACTCCTGGTGCCACCATATAGATGAACAACTTGGCCTCGGCATTGACCTGTGCAGGAGCGTCTAAATCTGGTCTAGTTTCATCGGGCGATTCTGAGCGAGCGTGCGGCCGGAACAGACCTATACAAGGCCGGCAGCCCAAGGATCACACACCATAGCGCCAGCACCACCACGCGACACCAACGTAACCAGCTGTCTGAGGCTAATCCTCAATGAAGCGCAAGAGCAAGACCCAAACCCCTGACAAAGGCTGTAGCCCTCAGGCTTCCAGCCTGAAGGAAACGCCAGTATCCAAGGCTTTGGGTACCGTTCAGCCCGATAGCCGTCTTGGAAAGCTCTGGGCGTTTGCATCGCCAGATTTGCCGGTTCACGACCAGCACGTCCGTCAAGAACTGGATTACCTGGTCGTGCAAGCGACCAAAATGCCTTTGGAGAAGGTTGATAGGGCCGTTGCAGAAACCTTCGCGCTTTTGTTTTGGTACAAAAACGAAGATATGCATGAAGCCTTGGAAGACCGCCTCAAAACGCCTGGGCTCGCTCCCGTCAGGAAGCGCCGACTCATGTATCTGGTGGATCGGCTTCGCCGATTCCCCTGCATGGAACCGGAGCGGGCCGATCAGATGAAGGAACTGGTCGCCAAATGGCAAAGTCTGTCGCGCAACGTGAACGAAAGGCTGCTGGCAAAGGCGCAGCAACTCAATCGATACGACAAGGTTGCCGTCGCATGGGGCGTGGCTGAACCTGTGGGACACCTGATGAGTATGGTCCTTGAACTGCAGACCCGACATTTTGTGGACGCTCACCGGCTACCCAATGGGTATGACACGTTGGCAGCACGCCACAGCGGTTCACGCCAGTGACATTTGCCAGCCCTCTATAGGCCCGCCGATGCGGAACCTGTCCCGAGCGGTGGCGTAATTCATCGTGGCTGTGGCCGCTGAGGGTGATTACAGCCCCTCTCCGCCCGGTTCTTGTGTACTGAAGTCACCTGACAATAACCTAATTTGTATCTTCCGCCGCCGCCCGAAAAACAAAGCCCGCCACGAGGGGCGGGCATAGGCATGCAGTCTAAACACGCATGCCATGCAGTTGCTGCCTCATCTCCTAAGACCCAGACTACCTCTGAGCCTGGCGAACATCCTGTTCAGACATCTGCTTTCTAGGTCTTTCGTTCCCAGAAACTGGCTAACATCCACAACCCAACTAGGCTTCTTGCAATACTCTAAGTGCAGCTGAGGCTAAAAAACCAGACCGGCTTTTTTGCTCAGGATGATGTTTTACATACTCGTCGATGCGATTAAGCAAATGCCCAGGCAAGGTTATATTCAGCTTCTCAGCCTTGCCTAGATACTTCGTTATATCAATATCGACCACTGCCCAGGTGCAGCCTGCATATTCAGGATTAGCCGAATGGACGGTTAACTTATTTGCGGTAGGAATCACCGCTCCATCCTCGGCCAGTAATTCCAAGTGACCCTCGATCGCTTCTTTGGCCATCGCCAGAGCATCGTCGAGATCATCACCCGCTGAGAAGCAGCCCGGAATATCTGGAACTTCGACACCCCAAGCGTGTTGCTCATCGCCAGGAAGAATCGCAATTGGATAAAGCACTGATTTGTCCTCCTCGGACGCTGTGATGTATCCCCTAGCTATCGACATCAGCTAGGTCAGATTCAACCGCTGGACTCAATGGAGATCAAGCGGTTGAAAGGCCCTCCTTCTCACAGTTGGGCTTGTTTCAAAATACTGTTGATCGTTTTCAGCAGCAGATCTTTTTTTGGATGTGGGATTGTCACCAACCCCGGTTTCGTTGGGTGTTTGAAGTGGTGATGACTCCCTTTCACCCGTACCTCGACCCAGCCATCCGCTTCGATCCTCGCTATCAGCTCGCGGCTATTCACATCACCTCCTTTCGCTGCGCCACTGGTGGTTACCATAACCACCGATCTTGCGACTGTCAACACTATACCCACCGGTGGTTTAGCTGTTTGCCGCACCGTTCCAAGGCTGCCCGGCTGGGCGGCGGTTGGTCTGCATTTCATCCCCGCGGCCAGGGTCAGGCAGGCGATAAGTCCAGCGACAACATGGGCGTGCCTTTGCGCGAAGGCGTGATGTATGTACACAGCGTCTTGATAGGCCTGAACTGCGCTCGACCATCCGCATCAGCGCAGGGGGTGAGATCAGCGAAAGCGAGTTATAGGCGCGAATGTGGCTGATGGAGCGCGGCGAGAGCTTTGCACTAGAGACAGGGGAAGTGGCTGTAGCGAAAAGCGGCTCGAGAAGGAAGGAGAGCCTGCTCATGGGGCAGAATGCCGTGCATCTGTGCCGGCCTCATCGCCGGCAAGCCGGCTCCCACTTGGATCTGGGGAGGCCGGTTTGCCGGCGAATGGGCTGCAGGGCAGCCCTAAGCCAGGTCAGTATCAGAAGATGCTGATCGGGTACTCGACGAATACGCGGACTTCGTTGCCGTCGTCGAAGTAGCCGTTCTGGCGAACGCTTTCCGACGTGCGCAGCCAGGAGCCGCGCAGCTTGACCGACAGGTCTTTGGCCGGGCCGTCTTGGACCACGTAGCGAAGCTGGTTGAAGATTTCACGCTCCTTGCCTTCGCCGTAGCCGTGGGTGTTGATGTTGTCACCACGCACGTAAGCGATCTTGTAGGTCAGCCCCGGAACGCCGTAGGCGCCAAAGTCCAGACCGTAGGCAACCTGCCAGGAACGCTCGTCTTCGGCGTTGAAGTCAGACCAGTAGGAGTTGGCCAAGTAGATGGTCGAACCACCGTCACCCACGCCACCGCGGTCCTGGTACCAGCCATAGTTGTAGCCAGTGCTGCCTGTGCTGCGCTGGTGCGCCAGGGTCACCGAGTGCGGGCCGAACGCGTAGGTGGCCGCCAGGCTCCAGATGGTGTTGTCGTCGCCAGTCAGGTCGGCTTTCTGCACGTACTTGCTGTTGATGTCCGACTTGTAGCCATTGAAGTCCAGGGTCAGGGACTGGTCTGCCGCGATCGGGAAGACGTAGTTCAGGCCCAGGTAGTGCTTCTTCATCACGTCTTCGATGTTGGACGTGTAGGCAGAGGCCGTGAAGTTGTCGGTGAACTTATAGCTGCCACCGAACACATCAATCGACTTCAGGTGGCCGCTGTCACGACCCTCGGCACTCTTGCGCGCCTCCTGGGTGAAGTGACCGGCATTCAGTTCCAGGCCCTCGATCTCCTTGGAGGTGATGAAGGTACCGGTGTAGCTCTCTGGCAGCAGACGGCTGTCGTCGTACTGCAGCACTGGCAGCGCAGGCATCATGTCACCGTACTTCAGTACAGTGTTGGATACGCGGAACTTGATCGCGGCACCGGCACGCGCCAGGTTGTGCGGCGAGTTTGCCGGCGCAGTGTCGCTGGCCTTGAAGAAGTCGACGCCGGCAGCGCCGTTACGGCCTTTGCCGCCGTCCAGGCGCACGGCATACAGGCCGAAGGCGTCAACGCCTACGCCCACGGTGCCCTGGGTGAAGCCGGAGGAGAAGTTGCCGATGAACGCCTGGCCCCACTCGCTCTGGTCCTTGGTGCCGTGTTTCTTGTCACGGTCCATGTACGCGTTACGCAGAAGAATGTTTGCGTGGCTGTCTTCGATGAAGCCTTTGCTTTCGGCCTGCTCGTTGGCCTGGGCCTGGGTCGCGGCGATCATCGCCAAAGCGACCAGGCTGATCCTGGTTTTCAACATCTTGTTTTCCTTGTTTCGTAATCAAAAACGCTCTGCAATATGACGCCAGGAACCAACGCCCCTTCGTAGGTTCGACGCTATGCGGATCCGAACTGATAAGGCCCGCCAGTGGTCGTGGGGCGGGCCTTGTGCAGCAGCATGGCCAGGTCATGGCCAGCAGGCGTTGGCCGAATCCTAGCCGCGTGCGATTACAAATGTCAAAAATTCGTGAAATGCAGAACGATATAACCAAAATAAGGCCATCGAGCAGGGCAATTCCTTGCATGATCGCGCTATCGGCGGGCAATTTATCTCTGGTGGGATAGGCCGCTTTATTGCGTAGGGCAATTCTGAAATGAAGGCTCAGCACGGCGCCGTCAGTGGCACGCTCATGTGCAGCTTCTGGAGTGCAGGCAGGCCTTGGCCCGGCAGAAATGAAAACGCCACCGCGAGTGCGGTGGCGTTTCTAGAGGGTGGTTTGGGCTCCTGCCCTGTTCAGTGCCACACGCCCAGCAGCGCTTCCAGCTCCGCATCGCTGATCAGGCCCTGCGGATAGCGGCCAACCAGCAAACGTCGTGGGTCGGTCGTCCTGACCCGATTGCTTCCATGGTGTTTCAACCAATGTGCCAAGGTCTTCAGCGCTTGGTGGTTTACTGCCAATGGGCGCAAAGCCGTCTCACTTGCTGCGTTCATGTCTACACGTACTCCTTACCCCGTGAGCGGCTAATCTACGGCTTGATTGTTACAGAACGGAGTGACCGTACTGCGAGTTAACCCTCTGAAAACAATACAAAACATATGCCATACCGACATGCCGCACGTCGCGGCCGAAAAAAAACCCGTCAGGCGACGGGCTTTTTCGGAAGCGTTGCGTCAGCGCTTGACCGGCGCCGGTTGCTGCTGTGTCAGGCAGTGGATGTTGCCACCCCCCAGCAGCAGTTCACGCCCGGGGATCATCACCACCTCGTGGTCCGGGAAAACCTTGGCCAGGATGGCTCTGGCCTGGGCATCTGCCGGGTCATTGAAGCTTGGCGCGATGATGCCGCCGTTGACGATCAGGAAGTTCACGTAAGACCCGGCCAGGCGTACCGATGGGTCTCGCTCCTGGCTACCGGCCACGTGGTCGACACCGGCACACTCTTCCTCAGTAGCGAACAGCGGCCCGGGAATGGGCATCTTGTGCACCACAAACTCGCGGCCTTTGGCATCGCGGCTGTTTTTCAGCACCTCATAGGCGGCATGGCAGCGCGCGTAGTTGGGGTCGTTGGAATCATCGGTCCAGGCCAGTAACACTTCGCCTGGGCTGACGTAACAGCAGAAGTTGTCGACGTGGCCGTCGGTTTCGTCGTTGTACAGGCCATAGGGCAGCCAGACGATGGTCTCCACCGCCAGGTGCTCACGCAGGATCTCTTCGATCTGCTCACGGTTCAGGTGCGGGTTGCGGTTGCGGTTGAGCAGGCACTCTTCGGTCGTGATCAGGGTGCCCTCGCCGTCCACATGGATCGAGCCGCCCTCCAGCACGAAGCCTTCGGTCTGGTAGCGCTGGCAACGCTCCATCTCCAGCACCTTGGCTGCCAGTTCTTCATCGCGGTTCCATGGCGCGTACAGGCCGCCGTCGAAGCCGCCCCAGGCGTTGAAGCCCCAATCCACACCGCGCACTTCGCCCGCATCGTTGATGACGAAGGTCGGGCCGGTATCACGCACCCAGGCGTCGTCGTTGCTGATTTCCACCACACGGATGTTGGGCAGGTCGAGCTGACGGCGGGCGTTTTCGTACTGCCCGGCAGAAACGGCAACGGTCACTGGCTCGAAGCGGGCGATGGCCTTGGCCAGGGTGACGTGGGCAGCCTGGGCAGGCTTGCCGCCCAGGCGCCAGTTGTCCGAACGCTCGGGCCAGACCATCCATACCTGGCTTTGCGGCGCCCATTCGGCGGGCATGTGGAAACCGTCGGCGCGGGGGGTGGAGTTGAGGGTTTTCATGGGTAACCTCTGCAAAGGCCCTAGGCCGATGGTCAATGTGGATGGCAATTTTATAACCGATATATATCGGCATTAAAAGCCTGAAACAGCCGAACGGCTAATAAAAATGCCGCCCAAGCCGATAACAATCGACGTGAGCGGCATCGCTGATGCTTACAGCTCTTCGGACAGGATGCGGTCCACACTGTTCACAAAGTAGTCCACGCTGGCCCGCGTGGTGCACATTGGCGGTTTGATCTTGAGGATGTTCAGGTAATCGCCGGTCGGCTGCATGAAGATCCCAAGGTCACGCAGGCGGTCGCACAGCACCATGGTTTCCTCGGTGGCCGGCTCCAGGGTCTGGCGATCACGCACCAGCTCCAGCCCCAGGTAGAAGCCCGAACCATGGACGGCACCAGCAAGCGGATGTTTATCGACCAACGCTTGCAGGCGCGCTTTGAAATAGCGCCCGGTTTCGCGGGTGTTCTGCCACAAGCCCTCCTCGTCCATCACGTCCAGCACCGCCATGCCAATACGGCAACTCACCGGGCTGCCGCCCGCCGAGGAGAAGAAGTAGCCCTGCGCCTCCAGCGCCTCGGCAATCTCGCGCCGGGTGATCACGGCCCCCAGTGGCTGGCCATTGCCCATACCCTTGGCCATGGTGATGATGTCGGGCACCACACCCTGCTCCTCGAAGCCCCAGAAGTACTCGCCCAGGCGGCCATAGCCCACCTGCACTTCATCGGCGATGCACACACCGCCGCGGGCACGGACCTTGGCATAGGCTTCTTTCAGGTAACCCGCCGGCAGCGAGATGCCACCGGCGTTGCCATAAACCGGTTCGCAGATCATGCCGGCCAACTGACGGCCCCGGGCATCGAGGTCAGCGAGCTTGGCATCGACGTCACGCAGGTAGTCACCGGCACTGTCTGCGCCGCGGTAGCGGCCACGGAAGGTATTCGGCGCCTCGACCGGGTGTACCCAGTCGGGCCGGGTTTCCAGGGCTTGCGGGTTGTCGGCGATGGAGGTGGAAATGGCATCGGTGGCTACCGACCAGCCATGGTAGGCCTCCAGCACGCTGAGCAGGTCGCGCCCGCCGCTGTAGGCCCAGGCCAGGCGGATGGCCAGGTCGTTGGCCTCGGTACCACTGTTGACCAGGAACACTCGGTCAAAGCCCGCCGGCGCCAGCTTGAGCAGGCGCTCGGAAAACTCGGCAATGGCCGCGTAATGGAAGCGTGAGTTGGTATTGAGCAACGACCACTGCCGTGCCGACTCGGCCACCATGCGAGGGTGGCCATGGCCCAGTACCGCGACGTTGTTGAGCATGTCGAGGTAGGAGCGGCCTTGCATGTCGATCAGGTAGTTGCGCCAGCCGCGTTCGATGTGGGGTGGCTGTGCATAGTAGTGCTTCTGCGAGCGGGCGAAGCTGGCGTCACGGCGGGCCAGCAATGCCTGCGGGTCGGCCAGCGGCTCGGCATCGCAATCGAAGCCCAGCAACGCTGCAGGCGAGGGGCACAGCGCCAGCCAGGCGGCAGCCTGGGAAGGTGCAGCGAACAGTGGCGGCTGGATGCTGGCATCCAGGCACAGCTGCACACTGAGAAAACCACAGCTGGTGCCCAGCGCCTGCCCCTTGGCCACGGCCTGGCCGTCTGCGGGGGTATCTTCCAGGCCACTGAGCCACAAGGCCCACTGCGCCGTGCGCAAGCAGCCACGGCCATCGCCATGGCGCTGCCAGGTCCCGGCCTGCGGTGCCTGTACCTCGCTGCCGTTGGGCACATGCAGTTCGACGCCCAGGGCGCAGGTGGCCGGTTCATCGGGGCGGTCGATGTGGGTTTGCGACAGACGATACTGGCCATGCAGGCTGCAGGCAGGCGCGGGTTGCGCCGTCAGTTGACGCTGATCGAAGCCAGGCTGCTCCCAGTTACCCGCTTCGCAGAGGGGGCTGAGCACGCCCAGGTCGACGCGGGTTACTGCCTCGAGCGCTAGGTCCGGCAGCAACAGGGTGCAATCGGTCAGGTCCGGTCGGCTCGGCTCGATGCCGGCGGCCTGCAAAATGGCCGCTTCCATCAGGGCAAAAGGCACGGCGGTGGCAGTGTCGAAGATCTCCCACTCATGGGCGATGTTGTCCAGGATGTACTGGTTGTCGGGGTCCACGGCCAGTTGTTGCTCACTGCTGAGTACCAACACGGCTGCGCGGTTGAGCACCAGCGGCCACAGGGCGCGCAACTCGGCTTCGCTCAGCGGGTTGAGGGCCTGGTAGGCGCTCACGGCCGGCAGGATGCGCAGCGGGTCGCCTTCGGCGTGGTGCAGCAGGGCCGCGCAGGTAACCGACAGGTCGGCGATGCGCCAGGTACGCACCAGGTCACCGAAATCGATGATGCCCTGCAGTTGCCACTGGCGCTGCTCATCGCGGGCCCAGACGGCATTGTCATCGGTGATGTCCAGGTGCACGGCCTGGCTCGGCAAAGCGTCCGCCAGCGGTGCCAGGTTTGCGGCCGCCAGGCGCGTGGCCTGTTCCACGCGGGCGCGCTGCCCGGCATCCTGCAGCACTGGCAACAAATGCTCGATCAGCGCCTGGGCGTGCTGCGGGTCCCATTGCAGGGTGCGCACCAGGCCTGGGTGGTCGAAATCGGCCAAGGCTTTGTCGACCCGGGCGCACAGCGCGCCCAGTTCGGCCATCAGCCGCGGCTGCATGTGCTTGAGGCGGGTCAGCGGCTGCCCCTCTATATAATCGAGCAGGCGGGCGCGCAGCGGTTGGCCATCGATGTCCAATGCCAACAACGACTGGCCGTCGCGTGCCGGGCGTACGGCAGGTACCGGCAAGCCTTGCGCGCGCAGGTACGCCAGCGCTGCATGCTGCGCCTCCAGTTCCATCCGGGCATAATTGCCGTGGCAAACCTTGAGCACGAACCGCTCCTGGCCCGTATCCAGCCGCAAGTTCAGGTCTTGCTGGCTGCCCAGCCTGGACAGGCTGCCGGCCAGGTCGTAATGCGCCTGGAGCAAGGCATGCGCCTGGGCTTCGCTGAGCGAAGGGCTTGGCAAGCTGGAACGCTGGATAAGGGTACTGAGGGGCATGAAGATGGAACCTCTTTTACTTTTCGCTTATCTCGCCACTGCCGAAGCCGATACACAAGTGGCAGTGATGAAATGATGATCGTGCGTCCACGCTCGGTCATGATGGCAATCCGGGCTGCAAAGCACCAACGCGGCTACATTGAACGAGGCCGGTACGGTCCACCCCTGAGTACACTGGTCAGAAAAATGCCATGAACATAATCGCTACAGACATTCCCGACGTACTGATCATCGAGCCCAAGCTCTTCGGTGACAGCCGCGGCTTTTTCTTCGAAAGCTTCAATGCCCGCGAGTTTGCCAGGCTGACAGGCTTTGACGCCCATTTCGTCCAGGACAACCACTCCCGCTCACAGCGCGGCGTGCTCCGCGGGCTGCACTACCAGATCGACAACCCCCAGGGGAAACTGGTGCGGGTCGTTCAGGGCGAAGTGCTGGATGTGGCCGTGGATATCCGCCGCAGCTCACCGACATTCGGCCGCTGGGTGGCCACCCGCCTTTGTGCCGAAGACCACCGCCAATTCTGGATCCCACCAGGGTTCGCCCATGGTTTCCTGGTGTTGAGCGAGTCGGCTGACTTCCTGTACAAGACCACCGACTACTACAACCCCGCCGCCGAGCGCTGCATCCGCTGGGATGACCCACAGCTGGCCATCGACTGGGGCGTGGAAGCGCCGCTGCTGTCGGCCAAGGACCAGGCCGGCGCGCGGCTGGCAGACGCGGACCTGTTCCCATGAGGGTGCTCGTGTGTGGCCACAACGGCCAGGTCGCCCAGGCGCTGAAAACGCAGCTGGCCGGCCTGGGCGAGGTGCACCTGCTGGGCCGCGACCAGCTGGACCTGGCCCAGCCCGAGGCCTTGCGCGAACCGCTGCGCCAGCTCGCCCCCGCGCTGATCATCAATGCGGCCGCCTATACCGCGGTGGATCAGGCCGAAAGCGAGCCAGACACCGCCTTCGCGATCAATGGCCAGGCCCCAGGCGTGCTTGCCGAAGAAGCGCTGCGCCTTGGCGCACCACTGATTCACTATTCCACGGACTACGTGTTCGACGGGGAAAAGGCCACGCCCTACACCGAGCAGGACGTACCCAACCCGCTCGGCGTCTATGGGCGCAGCAAGCTTGCCGGTGAGCAGGCCATCGCTGCCGTGGGGGGCGACCACCTGATTCTGCGTACCAGCTGGGTGTACTCGCTGCATGGGCGCAACTTCCTGCTGACCATGCAACGCCTGCTGCAGGAAAAACCGCAACTGCGCGTGGTCGACGACCAGATCGGCGCGCCGACCTGGGCCACGACCATCGCCCACAGCACTCGCCTGCTGATCGAACGCTGGCAGGCCGGCGGGGCCGGAGCCTGGGGCACCTATCACCTGACCGCCCAAGGCCAGACGTCATGGTTCGGCTTTGCTCAGGCCATCGGCGAGCAGCTCAAGGCCCGTGGCCTGCCCTGCGCCGAGCTGCTGCCGATCCCCTCCAGCGACTACCCCACGCCCGCGCGCCGGCCGGCGAACTCGCGCCTGGACTGCTCGCGCCTGGCCCACGAATGGGGCGTGACGCTGCCGCACTGGCAGCAGGCGCTGATCGACTGCCTCAAGTAGCGCATAATTGCGCCAGACTCTTCTGGCGCATTTACGCGATGATTGCAAAACCCACGCACCCACGCCGTCCCCGCTGGCGCAGCCTGGCCCTGTTGGCCCTGTGCCTGGCCCCTTTGCTGTGGCCGCTGCATCACCTTGCCGAACGCTATTACCAGGACGAACTGGCGTCGCAGAATCGCCAGACCCTGGACCTGTACGTCGCCAACCTGCTCGGCACACTGCACCGCTACGAAACCCTGCCGCAAATTCTTGGCGAACTGCCGGCGCTGCGTGGCGTGCTGGCCGACCCGTTCAAGCTCGAAGCGGTCACCAACGCCAACCGCCTGCTCAAAGACATCGCCCACCAGACCGGTGCCGAGGTGATGTACCTGATGGACGTCAGCGGCAATACCCTGGCCGCTTCCAACTGGGACAAGCGCGACAGCTTCGTGGGCCGTAATTTCGCCTTCCGCCCGTACTTCAACGAAGCCATGGCCGGGCAACTTGGGCGCTTCTTCGGGCAAGGCACCACGTCGGCCAAGCGCGGCTACTTTTTTGCCGCGGCAGTACATGACCGTGAACGCATCGTCGGGGTATTGGTGGTCAAGGTCGACCTGGACCACACCGAGACCCTCTGGGGCAATACGCCTGAGCAATTGCTGCTGACCGACCACAACGGTGTGGTGATCCTCACCTCCCGGCCCGACTGGCGTTTTCGCGCCACCCGCGAGCTGACCGAGGCCGAGCGCCAGGCGATCATCGCCATCCAGCCCTACCCGACCCAGGCGCCACAGCCGCTGGACCTCAACCCGAACGCCTGGCTGGCGCAGACCCGTGACATCAAGGAGACCGGCTGGCAGGTCAGCATCCTCGCACCGCGCATGCTGGTCGACCGCTCGGTGCAAACCGTCATGGCCATCGGTGGCGGCGCACTGCTGGTGCTGATGCTGCTGGCCGGGCTGGTGATGCAACGCCGTCGGCACTATATCGACCGCATCGACTTCGAAGCCCGGGGCCGTCAGGAGCTGGAAAATCGTGTGGCTCAGCGCACCGCCGACCTCGAAGGCCTCAACAACCGCCTGAAAAGCGCGGTACTGGAGCGCGAGAATGCCCAGCAGGAGCTGGTACGCGCCCAGGACGAGCTGGTGCAGGCGGGCAAGCTGTCGGTGCTCGGTACCATGTCGGCGAGCATCAGCCACGAACTCAACCAGCCCTTGGCAGCCATCCGCAGTTACGCGGAAAACGCCGAGATCCTGCTCGATCACCAGCGCACTGAAGATGCCCGTGGCAACCTCAAGCTGATCGGCGAACTGACCGGGCGCATGGCCTCGATCATCGCTCACCTGCGGGCCTTCGCCCGGCGTGATCGCCACGCGCCGGAAAGCGTGGCCCTGCAGCCGGCGCTGGACGACGCCCTGGCGCTTCTGGCCAAACGCCGCCGGGCGATGGCCGTGGAACTGATCCGTGACCTGCCCGATGCCACCCTGTGGGTGCAGGCCGGGGAAACCCGCCTGCGCCAGGTGCTCGGCAACCTGCTGGCCAACGCCCTCGATGCCCTGACTGAAAAAGCCAACCCGCGCCGCCTGTGGCTCAGTGCCGAAAAGCGCGATGACTACGTCTACCTGTTCATCCGCGACAATGGCCCGGGCTTCAGCCGGCAGGCCCTTGAGCATGCCAAGGAGCCGTTCTTCACCACCAAGACCCGCACCCAGGGCTTGGGCCTGGGCCTGGCCATCTGCGAAAGCCTGATGCGTGCCCTGGGCGGTGAACTGCTGCTGGCCAACCACCCGGAAGGCGGCGCCCTGCTCACCCTGCAAATGCGCGTGGCAGCCCCCGGCGCCAACCTGCAACCATCGGAGGACCCCTCGGCATGACCCCCGAGATACAGATCGACAGCCAGGCCCAGGTGCTGCTGGTCGACGACGACCCACACCTGCGCCAGGCCTTGAGCCAAACCCTCGACCTGGCGGGGCTGAAGGTGGTTGCCCTGGGCGACGCCCAAGGCCTGGCCGAGCGCCTGGAGCCCGACTGGCCTGGCGTGGTCGTCAGCGATATCCGCATGCCCGGCATCGATGGCCTGCAACTGCTCGAACAGTTGCACGGGCGGGACAACGAACTGCCAGTGCTGCTGATCACCGGCCACGGCGATGTGCCCCTGGCAGTGCAGGCCATGCGTGCCGGCGCCTACGACTTCCTTGAAAAACCGTTTGCCAGTGAAGCCCTGCTCGACAGCGTGCGCCGCGCCCTGGCCCTGCGCCGGCTGGTGCTCGACAACCGCAGCCTGCGCCTGGCCTTGAGCGACCGCCAGCAACTCTCTACCCGCCTGGTCGGCCAGTCGCCCGCCATGCAGCGCCTGCGCGAACAGATCGGTGCCCTGGCCGGCACCCGCGCCGATGTGCTCATCCTCGGTGAAACCGGCGCTGGCAAAGAGGTGGTCGCCCGCGCCCTGCACGATTTGTCCAGCCGCCGCGATGGGCCATTCGTGGCCATCAATGCTGGCGCCCTGGCAGAGTCGGTGGTCGAAAGCGAGCTGTTCGGCCATGAGCCCGGTGCTTTCACCGGCGCGCAGAAGCGCCGCATCGGCAAATTCGAGTTCGCCAATGGCGGCACGCTGTTCCTCGACGAAATCGAGAGCATGAGCCTGGACGTGCAGGTGAAGTTGCTGCGCCTGCTGCAAGAACGGGTGGTCGAGCGCCTGGGCGGCAACCAACTGATCCCGCTGGACATCCGCATCATTGCCGCAACCAAGGAAGACCTGCGCCAGTCTGCCGACCAGGGCCGTTTCCGTGCCGACCTTTATTACCGCCTGAACGTGGCGCCGCTGCGCATACCGCCGCTGCGCGAGCGTGGGGATGACATCCTGGTGCTGTTCCAGCACTTCGCCGATACCGCCAGCCAGCGTCACGGCCTGCCACCGCAAACCCTGCAGCCGGCGCACCGGGCCATGCTGCTGCGCCATGCCTGGCCAGGCAATGTGCGCGAACTGCAAAACGCCGCCGAGCGTTTCGCCCTGGGCCTGGAGCTGGCGCTCGATAACCAGGCTCCCGCTGCCGCAGCACCCACAACAGCGCATCAGCTGGGCAACCTCAGCGAACAGGTCGAGCAGTTCGAGCGTTCGTTGATTGCCGCCGAACTGGGCCAGCCGCACAGCTCCATGCGCAGCCTGGCCGAGGCCCTCGGTATCCCGCGTAAAACCTTGCATGACAAGCTGCGCAAGCACGGCCTCAGTTTTGACGGTGGCCACAGCGGGCCCGACGACCAAGAGGACAACCGCCCATGAACAGCGACAGCCAGTACCTGCAGGACGTACTGCACAGCGACATTCCCCTGACCCGTGAAATGGGCCTGCAGGTCATCGATTGGCAAGGCCAGAACCTGCGCCTGCAACTGCCGCTGGCCGCCAACGTCAACCACAAGAGCACCATGTTCGGCGGCAGCCTGTACTGCGCCGCCGTTCTGGTGGGCTGGGGCTGGCTGCACCTGCGCCTGCGCGAACTGGGCATCGACGACGGGCATATCGTCATTCAGGAGGGGCAGATCAGCTACCCGCTGCCGGTCACCGGCACGGCCGTGGCACGCTGCGCCGCACCGGACGAAAAAACCTGGGAGCGCTTCGTGACGCTGTATCAGCGCCGCGGCCGTGCGCGCCTGACGCTGGACACCACGGTGTGCAATGCTGGCAGCGACGAGCCCGCCGTGAGGTTCAGCGGGCAGTATGTGTTACATCGCTGAGGCGAGCTGGATCAGCGCCTGACGCCAGCTTGCCGCTGCGGGCAAAGCCAGGAAGAAGGGGTTGAGCAGGGATTCGCGCGGCGGGTAGCAAAACGGCTGGCCGTCCACGCCAATCACTTCGCCGCCAGCCCCTTCCAGCACACCTTGCGCCGCAGCGGTGTCCCACTGCGATGTCGGCGCCAGTCGCGGGTAGCAGTCGGCGCTGCCTTCGGCCAGCAGGCAGAACTTGAGCGAGCTGCCGATATTGGCCAGCTCCAGCTCGCCGACAGCAGCGCCCAGGCCAGCCAGCAACGCCTCCTGCTGTGGGCTGGAGTGGCGCCGGCTGGCGACCACGGTGAAACGGCCATCGGCAGGCGGCGCGTTACGCACCTGGACCGGCTGGGGCTCGCCGCCGGCCTCTGCCCGCCAGGCGCCCAGGCCGTGGCCACCGAAGTAACAGCGGCCGCTGGTCGGCATCGAAACCACGCCAAACACCACTTCGCCGTTTTCGATCAGCGCGATATTGACGGTGAACTCTTCGCTGCCTGCGATGAACTCCTTGGTACCGTCCAAAGGGTCGACCAGCCACCAGCGCTGCCAGCCCTGGCGCTCGGCCAACGGGATATTGCAGTCTTCCTCGGACAGCACCGGGATCTGCGGCGCGAGGGCCTGCAGCCCGTCGGCGATTACCCGGTGTGCGGCCAGGTCGGCGGCGGTCACCGGCGAATCATCCGCCTTGTTGGTCACCGCGACGTCGGCGCGCCAGAACGGCAGGATCGCCTGCCCTGCCAGGCCGGCCAGTTGCACCACTGCATGCATCAGTTGCTGGTCGTTCATACCTCGAGCAGCCCCCGCTGGATCAGCAGGTCGCGCGCCAAGTACAACGCCGCCAACGCCCGCCCCTCGCTGAACTGGGGGTGCATGGCCAGCGCCGAGAGTTCGCGAAGGTTGACCTTGTCGACCCGCATCGGCTCCGGCTCGTCGCCCTCCAGCCGCTCTTCGTAAAGGTCGGTGGCCAGCACCACCTGGATCTTCTGGCTCATGTAGCCGGGCGACAGCGACAGCTCGGTCAAATGTTCCAGCTGGCGCGCGCCAAAGCCGGCTTCTTCCTTGAGCTCCCGGTCAGCCGCGGCCAGCACATCCTCGCCCGGTTCGATCAGGCCTTTGGGCAGGGACACTTCGTATTCATCTGTGCCACCGCAATATTCCTCGACCAACACGGCGTGTTCGGCATCGAGCATGGCCACGATCATGACCGCGCCGTAGCCATTGCCGCGCCCGACCAGACGCTCGTAGGTACGCTCGGTGCCATTGCTGAAGCGCAACTGCACGGCCTCGACGCGGAACAAGCGGCTGCTGGCGACGATCTCGCGGCTGAGAACGGTGGGTTTCTGGCGCATGGGGCGGCTCCTTGGCGTGAACGGGTTACTATACCGTGGCTTGCCGACTGAACGAGAGTTTCCCATGCCTGTTCTTCCCTGGTCTGCCATCGATACTGTCCTGCTGGATATGGACGGCACGCTGCTCGATCTGCATTACGACAACCGCTTCTGGCTGGAGCACCTGCCCCAGCGCTACGCACAGGTGCACGGCGTAAGCCGGGCAATGGCTGAGATGGAGCTGCAGCCGCTGTTCGAGCGCAATGCCGGTACGCTCAACTGGTACTGCCTGGACTTTTGGAGCCGTGAGCTGAACTTGCCGATCCGCGAACTCAAGCGCGAGATCGCCGACCTGATAGCCCTGCGCCCAGACGCCGATACCTTCCTGGCGGCGATCCGCCAGGCCGGCAAGCGCGTGGTGATGATCACCAATGCACACCGCGATTCGCTGTCGTTGAAGCTGGAGCGGGTGGAACTGGCGCCGTATTTCGAGCGGCTGATCAGTTCGCATGATTATGGCTACCCGAAAGAAAGCCCGCAGTTCTGGGACGCGTTGCAGGCCGATATCGGCTTCGAGCCTGGGCGCAGCCTGTTCATCGACGACACCCTGGCTATCCTGCGCAGTGCCCGGCGGTTTGGCGTGGGGCATTTGCTGGCAGTGCGCCAGCCCGATAGCCAGGCCGCGCCGCGCGATACCCATGAGTTTGCGGCAGTCGAGGATTACCGGGAGTTGCTGGTCGGTCTTTAGGGCCAAATCGCCGGCAAGCCGGCTCCCACAAGGAAGGTGTTAGCTTTTAGGAATGAGGTAAGACAGTTGCTTTCACAGCAATGGTGTTGGCTTCTGGGAATTGGGAGGCAGGTGGTTGCACCGGTACTGCACCGCTTTCGAGCGCTGTGGTTGTTCTGGCAGCCCCCCAGGGTTGGATGGGAGTCCAACATCTGGGGGGCAGTCCACCGTCTAGTGGGAGCCGGCTTGCCGGCGATTGGCCGGGGCAGACGATAGCGATCTGTCAGTCCGGAATACGCAGCACCTGGCCCGGATAGATCTTGTCCTCATGCTTGAGCATCGGCTTGTTGGCTTCGAAGATCTTGCGGTACTGGCTGGCGTTGCCATACTCGACCAGGGCAATGGCTGACAGCGTGTCACCCGTTTTAACGGTAATGAACCGCGCAGCCTTAACGACCGGCCCTGTTACAGTGATCTGATCGTCAACGCTGGCCACACCACTTATGTTACCGGCCGCAAGGATGATCTTCTCCTTCTCCTCCTGGCTGGCAACCTCGCCCTTGAGGGTGATCTTGTCACCGTCTACCGTAGCGGTGATGTTCGGGTTGCCCAGGCCGACGTTCTCCACATGTTTTTTCAACTGCTCCTCGGCATTGGCATTGCCTGGCGTCAGTAGGTCGATCAACTTCTCGCCGGCTTCTTTCACGAAACTGAAAAGGCTCATTGCGTTCTCCATGTTGACGTTAACCTCGGAATCACGAGTCTAGGCCAGGATTTCCTCCCCCGCCCCACTGCGACCAATCGACGCGGTCTATCAAGGCATAGACCCTAGCGATTAGACGTGACCGGCCCACAGGCCTAGGCTGGTGCTATCAAAAAGCCGCCGGTAGTCAGCGCCGATGAACAACCAGCCCCGATGAACAGCAAGCCACCGGTCTGCGCGGCCTCGACGCCTCTGGCCTTGCCTGCCGCCAGCAACACCTATGATTACGTCCAGCTCGACGACGCTGCGCGGGCCAGCACACCGCTGGCCGAAGAAGTCGCCCTGGCCATCGTCTACAACGGCCTCAATCAGGCCGTGATGCTCGTCAGCCCCACCGACCTTGAAGACTTTGCGGTCGGCTTCAGCGTTGGCAGCGGCATTGTCGAAGGCACCGCAGACATCTACGACCTGAAACTTTCCGGCAGTGGCTCGGCGTTGTACGCCGACCTGGAAATTTCCAGCCGCGCATTCTGGAACCTGAAAAACCAGCGTCGCCAACTGGCTGGCACCAGCGGTTGTGGCCTGTGTGGCGTCGAAGCCCTGGAGCAAGCGCTACCAGAGCTTGCCGAGCTGCCGGGCGCGCCATTGCCCCCGGCGCAGTGGTTGGTGGGCCTGCGTGAGCGCATCGATGCCTTCCAGCCGCTGGGCCAGCACTGCGGCGCCGTGCATGCGGCATTGTTCATGAACGCCCAGGGCGAGTTGCTGCTCGGCCGTGAAGACATTGGCCGCCACAACGCGCTGGACAAGCTGATCGGCGCCCTGCTGCGCCAAGACATCGCCACCGCAGGTGGCCTGGCCATCGTCACCAGCCGCTGCAGCCTGGAGCTGATCCAGAAAGTCCTGCGTGCCGGCATCCAGACCCTGGTCAGCCTCTCGGCCCCTACCGGGCTTGCCCTGCAATGGGCGCGCAAGCACAACCTCAACCTCATTCACCTGCCCAAACACAGTGCACCGCGGGTCTACAGCCCAGCGGCGGAGTCGTAATAGCCGTGACCTCGTACCAACCTCTTCCAGACAACGCCCCAGCCTCCCCACCACGCTACAAGCCCTACCACGGCCCCGCCGGCGGCTGGGGCGCACTGCGCAGCGTGGCCAAGGCCTGGGTGGGCAGCGACAATGCGCTGAAGAACCTTCGCGCCCTGCTCAAGACCAACCAGAATGGCGGCTTCGACTGCCCCGGTTGCGCCTGGGGCGACTCGCCCGAGAGCGGCATGGTCAAGTTCTGCGAGAACGGCGCCAAGGCGGTCAACTGGGAAGCCACCAAGCGCCGCGTCGATGCGGCATTCTTCGCCCGGTACAGCGTCAGCGCGCTGCTCGAGCAGAGCGACTACTGGCTGGAGTACCAAGGCCGCCTGACCGAACCGATGGTCTACGACCCGGCCAGCGACCGCTATCAGCCGATCGCCTGGGATGCAGCCTTTGCCTTGATCGCCCGTGAGCTGAACAACCTGGCAAGCCCCGATCAGGCTGAGTTCTATACCTCCGGGCGGGCCAGCAACGAAGCGGCGTTCCTGTACCAGTTGTTCGTGCGTGCATACGGCACCAACAACTTCCCCGACTGCTCCAACATGTGCCACGAGGCCAGCGGCGTAGCCTTGGGGCAAAGCATCGGTGTGGGCAAAGGGACGGTCACTTTCGATGACTTCGAGCACGCCGACGCAATCTTCGTCTGGGGCCAGAACCCCGGCACCAACCACCCGCGCATGCTCGACCCGCTGCGCGATGCCGTGAAGCGTGGCGCCCAGGTGGTGTGCATCAACCCGCTCAAGGAGCGCGGCCTGGAGCGTTTCCAGCATCCCCAGAACCCGCTGGAGATGCTGACCAACAGCGACCGGCCGACCAACACTGCGTTCTTCCGCCCGGCGCTGGGAGGCGACATGGCGCTGCTGCGCGGCATGGCCAAATTCCTGCTGCAATGGGAGCGTGAGGCGCAGGCCAAAGGTGAGCCGGCGGTGTTCGATCACGTATTCATCGCCGAGCATGGTCACGGCGTCGATGAGTACCTGGCGGCGGTAGACGCCACCTCGTGGGCGCACATCCAGGAGCAGTCCGGCCTGGAGCTTGCGGACATCGAGCTGGCGGCACGCATGTACTGCCGCGGCAAGCGGGTGATCATGTGCTGGGCGATGGGTATCACGCAGCACCGCCACTCGGTGCCTACCATCCAGGAAATCGTCAACCTGCAGATGCTGCGCGGTAACATCGGTGTGCCTGGCGCAGGGCTGTGCCCGGTACGTGGCCACAGCAACGTGCAGGGCGACCGCACCATGGGTATCAATGAGCGTCCGCCGGTGGCGCTGCTCGATGCCATCGAAAAACGCTTCAATTTCCCGGTGCCGCGGCACAATGGCCACAATACCGTCGAAGCGATCCACGCCATGCTCGACGGTCGCGCCAAGGTGTTCATCGGGCTGGGTGGCAACTTCGCCCAGGCCACCCCGGATACCGAGCGTACCGCCCAGGCCCTGCGCAACTGCGCGCTGACCGTGCACATCAGCACCAAGCTCAACCGTAGCCACCTGGTCCATGGCAAACAGGCGCTGATTCTGCCGTGCCTGGGCCGCACCGACATCGACCTACAGGCCGACGGGCCGCAGGCGGTCACCGTTGAAGACTCTTTCAGCATGGTCCACGCCTCCAACGGCCAGCTCAAGCCGCTGTCGACTCACATGCGCTCGGAGCCGGCAGTGGTTGCCGGCATCGCCGCGGCCACACTGGGCAAAAACCCGGTCGACTGGCACTGGCTGGTGGCCGACTACAACCGTATCCGCGACCTGATCGGCGACACCATTGCAGGCTTTGCCGACTTCAACCAGCGCCTGAGCCACCCAGGCGGTTTCTACCTGGGCAACAGTGCAGCCAGCCGCCAGTGGAAGACCATCAACGGCCGCGCCAACTTCAAGGCCAACCTGCTGCCGGACACCCTGCTCGACGAGCGGGTACGCGCCAGCGGCCAGGTACCCGACCTGATCATGCAATCCATGCGCTCGCACGATCAGTACAACACCACCATCTATGGCCTGGACGACCGCTACCGTGGCGTGCGTGGCCAGCGTGACGTGCTGTTCGTCAACGAGGCCGACATCATCCGCCTGGGCTTCCAGCCAGGGCAGAAGGTCGACATCGTATCGTTGTGGGGTGATGCGCATGTGCGCCGTGTGCAGGGTTTCACCCTGCTGCCTTTCGATATCCCGGCTGGGCAAGCGGCGGCGTACTACCCGGAAGTGAATCCGCTGATCCCGTTGGAAAGCATTGGCCAAGGCAGCCATACACCGACCTCCAAGTTCGTCGCCATCAAGTTGGAGCGGGCGCGCGACTACGGGCGAATCGTGTAACCGAACGGTACGGTAAAAACGCAAAAAGCCCTGTTCCACAGGGGTTCAGGGCTTTGTCACAATTACCTCAGACACATGAAAAACGATAAAGTTTCACCGTTAAATCAGTAACTTAGAAAATTGTGTACAACTCGTGCTACTCGTCGGTTTTCCGTTGCCAGCCGCCTCAAGGAACTGCAAATTCGCCCTCGTCATCCTTATGAGGCTCTCTTGATGAAGAAGTACTCCTCGATTCTGTTGTTGTCTTTCAGCTTGCTAAGCGGCGTTGCCATGGCCGGTGGCAATACCGAAGCCGGCATTGGCGGCGCATTGGGTGGGGTACTCGGCTCCGTAGTGGGCAACTCCATCGGTGGTAGCACCGGCGGCGCCATTGGTGCCGGCCTTGGCGGTGCGGCCGGCGGTGCCCTGGGTGCCGACAAGCGTCAGCGTGGTGAGGCCGCCATCGGTGGCGCGCTGGGCGCTGCGGGCGGTAACGTGGTCGGTCGTTCGGTGGGCGGTACCACCGGCAGCTACATTGGTGCAGCCGCAGGCGGCGGCGCCGGTGGCGCGCTCGGTAACTACCTGGGCAACAAGGCCGATGATGACGAGCGCCACGACGATCGCCGCTACCGTCGCGGCTACGACGACCGCCGTCATTACGACCGTGGCCGCCACTACGGCCACCGCAAGCACAAGCGCCATTGGCGCCACTGATACCTGAGACCCTCCTCAGGCAGCAAAAGCCCCGCCCTCACCCGCGGGGCTTTTTCATGCCTGCGGCGCGAGCTGCAGGCCCGACAAGATCACCTGCAGCGCCTGCGGCAACGGTACCGGCCGACCGCTGGCGCGCTCGATAAACACCTGTACCACGGTCCCTGCCGCGCAAGCATCGGGCTCGCCCGGGCGATACAGCGCCAGCCGGAACTCCACCGTGCTACCTGCTAGGCGAGTTACGCCCAAACCCACCTCTAGCACATCCGGGAAGCCCGGCAGCGCGAAAAAGTCTGCCGCCGAACTGACCACGAACGCGGCCAGCTCACCTTCACGCAGGTCGACTTCAGCCTGCTCGACCAGAAACGCCTGGATGGCGGTTTCGAAGAAGCCATGCACGGTGGCGCCAGCAATGTGGCCGTTATGGTCATTGTCTTGGGGGCGGGTGAGGATGGGGTGGAAGTGGGAGAAAGCGCTGCGCTGAGGGCATTCGGTCATCTGTCTGTCTCGCAAGATCGCAGGGGATGCCATCAGTGAAACAGAAATTCGGGAAGCGGTGGTATTTCACCGCGCAGAGGGCAGCGAGAAAAGCCATTGGGCCCCATCGCCGGCAAGCCGGCTCCCAAAGGTCAGCGCAAAACTCAAGCGCTGCGTTGTACCTGTGGGAGCCGGCTTGCCGGCGATGGGCTGCGAAGCAGCCCTGCTAACGCTGACTCGACTGGCTCAGCTTACAGCTGTGGGCCAGCAGCCTTGATGGCGTCGGACACGTCGAACTTCTTGAAGTTTTCAGTGAACAGCTTGGCCAAGCCTTTTGCAGCTTCGTCGTAGGCAGCTTTGTCAGCCCAGGTGTTGCGCGGGTTGAGCAGCTCGGTCTCGACGCCCGGAACGGCCTTCGGCACGTCCAGGTTGATGATGTCCAGGTGCTCGGTCTCGGTACCGACCAGCGCGCCGCTCTGGATGGCAGCGATCACGCCACGGGTGGTCGGGATGCTGAAGCGCTTGCCGACACCATAGCCACCACCGGTCCAACCGGTGTTGACCAGGTACACCTTGGAGCCGAAGGCGTTGATACGCTTGATCAGCAGCTCGGCGTATTCGCCTGCCGGGCGCGGGAAGAACGGTGCGCCGAAGCAGGTGGAGAAGGTCGACTTGATGCCGCCGCCCGAACCCATTTCGGTAGAACCGACCAGCGCGGTGTAGCCAGACAGGAAGTGGTAGGCCGCCTGCTCGTTGTTCAGGATCGAAACTGGCGGCAGAACACCGGTCAGGTCGCAGGTCAGGAAGATGACCGCGTTAGGCTCGCCACCCAGGTTGGCTTCGGCGCGCTTGGCGACGTGCTCCAGTGGGTAGGCGGCGCGGCTGTTCTGGGTCAGGCTGACATCGGCGTAGTCGGCGTGCTTGTTGCCGTCGAGGACGACGTTTTCCAGCACGGCGCCATGCTTGATGGCTTTCCAGATGACCGGCTCGTTCTTCTCGGACAGGTCGATGCACTTGGCGTAGCAGCCGCCTTCCATGTTGAAGACAACGCCTTCGCCCCAACCGTGCTCGTCATCACCGATCAGGTAACGGCTTTCGTCAGCCGACAGGGTGGTCTTGCCGGTGCCGGAAAGGCCGAAGAACAGGGTGACGTCGCCTTCTTCACCGATGTTGGCGGCACAGTGCATTGGCAGCACGTCGGCAGCTGGCAGCAGGAAGTTCTGCACCGAGAACATGGCTTTCTTCATTTCGCCGGCATAACGCATGCCAGCGATCAGCACCTTCTTGGCGGCGAAGTTGATGATGACGCAACCGTCGGAGTTGGTACCGTCACGCTCAGGCACGCACTCGAAGTTGGCAACGTTGAGGACCTGCCACTGGTCGCGGCCAGCCGGGTTGAACTGCTCAGGGTTGATGAACAGGCAACGGCCGAACAGGTTCTGCCAGGCGGTCTGGGTGGTCATCTTCACCGGCAGGTAGTGCTCGGCGGCAGCCCCTACGTGAACGTAGGAAACGAAGTGATCCTGGGCGTTGTTGAACGCCTCGACGCGGTCCCACAGGGCATCGAACTTGTCGGCCGGGAACTTGCGGTTGATCGGGCCCCAGGCGATGGCGTCCTGGGTGGAAGGTTCTTCGACGATGAAACGGTCAGCCGGCGAACGGCCAGTACGGTGCCCGGTCTCGACGACCAGTGCGCCGGTATCGGCTAGCACGCCTTCACCGCGTTGCAGCGCTTCTTTTACCAGCTCATCGACGCTCAGGTCGGTGTACACGGTGTTGTTGGCTTGCGTCATGAGATACCCCATCCGGCCCGAGGCCGAGTGCTCCAAACGTTTTGTAGTTGTCTAAAAAAAACTACTACAGCGAAAAAAGTGGCCGGATTATGCCAGAAACGCCCAAAAAAAGTAGGCCCCTCCTGTCGTAACTGCCCTTTTGCGCAATTCGACAGGAGAATTCACTGAAATTAAACGTTTCAGTGGCGAGTTTCTGACGCCGTGTCGGTGCCACCACCGGCAAACAGTTGTGCCACATCGCTGGCATCGAAGAAATAACGCTCGTTGCAGAACTGGCAATCGATCTCGACCTTGCCCCCGCACTCCTCGACCAGCTGCTTGGCATCCTGCTCGCCAAGACTGACCAGCGCATTGCCGGAACGTTCGCGCGAGCAGCTGCATTTGAAACGCAGCGGCTGGATGTCGAACAGGCGCACGGCGTCTTCATGATAGAGGCGGTGCAGCAAGGTTTCGTTGGCCTCGGCCCACTCCTGCGGCTTGAGGGTGTTGGCCAGGGCAATCACATGCTGCCAGCTGTCCTCGCGCTCTTCTTCGTCACGCTGGCGATCAACAGGCAACTGCTGCAGCAACAGGCCGCGGGCCTTGCCGCCTTCGGCGTTGAGCCAGAAGCGCGTGTTGAGTTGCTGCGACTGCACGAAGTAGTTGGTGAAGCACTCGGCCAGGTTTTTGCCGTCGAGCTCGACGGTACCCTGGTAGCGCTGGCCCTTGACCGGGTCGATGGTCAGGGTCAGATGGCCGTCCGGCATCAGCTGAGCCAACGTCGCGTCGGCGGGGATCTGGTCCGCTTCGTATCGCGCCATGCCCCGGATGTCGCGCTCGCCCGAGCACTCCACCATCAACAGTGGGATGGGGCCGGCAGAGCGGGCCTGAAGGATCAGCAGGCCATCGAACTTCAACGCGCCTACCAACAGCGAGGTAGCGGCCATCAGTTCGCCGAGCAATGTGGCAACGGGCTGTGGGTAGGCGTGACGAGCCAACACTGCGGCGTAGCTGTCATCGAGTGCCACCCACTCGCCGCGAATATCGCGGTCGTCGAAGATGAAACGTTGGGTGAAATCGGTATCCGGCAAATCGCTCATAGGTTTTGGCTATCTAAAAATGATGACAAAATGGTTACACGGGATGTCTGACAGTTGCGAGACTCCGTGACAGAGCGCTCACAAGGCGCTCCGATTCCTGATTGCAATAGAGGTATTTTATGGACAATCGACCACTGTTAAAAGCAACGTGGTCCTGGGGCCCCTTGGCAGCCTGCACGTTGCTGCCCATGGCTCTACTGTGTTTCTGGTTATGGCCCTTTGGCCAGATCCTGTGCCTGACTTTCGACGAATGGCTGTTCCACAGCCTCAATGCACCGTTGGCCGACAACACCGCCTGGCGCTATGTCTGGACCATCGGCAGCCTGCGGCCCTTCGACATCGTCGTTGGCCTGGTCCTTCTGGCCGTGCTGATCCGCGGCGACTGGGTGTTCAAAGCCAGCCAGGTGCGTGAAGCCTTCTTCGGCTTTCTGGTTACGCTAATCCTCTTAGTGGTGATTCGCGCGCTGTTTTCCAAGTGGGTGGATGCAATGGGCTGGCAGCATGACAGCCCATCGATGGTATTCACCAACGCTGTGCACCTGAGCGACTACTACCCGAACCTTGAGAAGGCATGGGAGCTGAAGGACCGTTCCAGCAACAGCTTCCCGGGCGACCACGCCTCGGTGTTGCTGATCTGGGCCTTGTTCATGAGCCTGTTCAGCCGGCGCCTGGTCCAGCATCTGGTGATCTGGGGCCTGGCGTTGCTGTTCATGCTGCCACGGCTGGTCGCAGGCGCGCACTGGGGGCAGGATGACTACATCGGTGGCGTGCTGATGGCAGTGCTGGCCTTGGGCTGGAGCTGCCATACGCCGCTAGCGGCAAAGGGTAGCGCATTGCTGGTGCGGTGGACGGCGCCATTGTTTGCCATCGGGGCCAGGCTACCGTTGGTCGGGCGCCTGGCGGTGTTCCGCTAGAGGCCAGGGGCTGCTGCTCAGCCCCTTTCAGTCAAAATGGCCGTGCAGTTGGTGAATCTGCCGCCGCTGCTTCTTGTTCGGCCGGCCGTCGGTGGTCACGCCCATCGCCCCGGCCTTGCGCAGCTCGGCTGCCTGCTCACGGCGGCGCACACTCTCCTCGGTTTCTGCGTACAGGGCCTGCGCTTCAGGCGCGCCCCTGCGTACCGCCGACAGCGCCTTGACCACCACGGTACGCTCGTCGAAACCGGTACGCAGCACGAACTCGTCACCCACCCTCGGCTCTTTGCCGGGTTTGCAGCGATCGCCACGGCAATGCACCTTGCCACTTTCGATGGCGGCCTTGGCCAGCGCCCGGGTCTTGTAGAACCGCGCCGCCCATAACCATTTATCCAGGCGTACCTTGTCGTCCTCTTCCGCTTTGTGTGCCATCCCGTTACCTCGAATTCTGTCTTTA
Source organism: Pseudomonas sp. WHRI 8519 (assembly GCF_040224055.2). NCBI lineage: Bacteria > Pseudomonadati > Pseudomonadota > Gammaproteobacteria > Pseudomonadales > Pseudomonadaceae > Pseudomonas > Pseudomonas sp. WHRI 8519. Next base: position 5,817,085 of record NZ_CP167996.1, read on the forward strand.
ACCGAACTGTACTACCGTAACTGACGGATGCAAAAAGTCCCCGCCGTGCTTACAGTTCACCACCTCATTCGCAGGGTGTGCTTCGTGAAGACATTTGACCATCTGACTGTAATCGGCCTGCGTGAGTGGGTCGCTTTGCCCGACCTCGGTGTGGCGGGCCTGCGCGCCAAGATCGATACCGGTGCCAGCACCTCCAGCCTGCACGCTACCGAGGTGGAGCCTTTCGAACGCGACGGCCAGCCGTGGGTGCGCTTTACGGCTCACCTGGGTTCGGTCGTGCAATTGCGCCACCGCCGCTGCGAAGCCCCACTGGTGACGATGAAGACCATCAAGAGCTCCAACGGCCACGCCCAGACCCGTTACGTGATCCGCACATCGTTGGCGTTGGGCGATGGCGTCTGGGAGGTAGAGTTCACCCTCGCCTGCCGCAAGAACATGCGCTATCGCCTGCTGCTTGGCTCCAAGGCGCTCATTCACGGCCAGCTGGTGGTCAACCCCGGGCTCAAGTACGTGCAAGACAAACCGGCCTACCCGGCCACCCTATCTCCTGTCACAGGTGCTGCATGAAGATCGCTGTGCTGTCGCGCAATCCGCGTCTGTATTCCACCCGCCGGCTGGTCGAAGCCGGCACTCAGCGTGGCCATGAAATGGTGGTGATCGATACCTTGCGCGCCTACATGAACATCGCCAGCCACAAGCCGCAGATCCATTACCGCGGCAAGCCGCTGGAGGGTTTCGATGCAGTGATCCCGCGCATCGGCGCCTCAGTGACGTTCTACGGCTGCGCGGTGCTGCGCCAGTTCGAGATGATGGGCGTTTACCCGCTCAACGAGTCGGTGGCCATCGCCCGCTCGCGTGACAAGCTGCGTTCGTTGCAGTTGTTGTCCCGGCGCGGCATCGGCCTGCCCATTACCGGGTTCGCCCACTCGCCGGATGACATCCCCGACCTGATCCAGATGGTCAATGGCGCCCCACTGGTCATCAAGGTGCTGGAAGGCACGCAAGGCATCGGCGTGGTGTTGTGCGAGACCACCCAAGCAGCCGAGTCAGTGATCGAGGCGTTCATGGGCCTGAAACAGAACATCATGGTTCAGGAATACATCAAGGAGGCCGGCGGTGCCGATATCCGCTGCTTCGTGGTAGGCGACAAGGTGATTGCTTCGATGAAGCGCCAGGCCAAACCAGGCGAGTTCCGCTCCAACCTGCATCGGGGCGGGGTGGCCAGCCTGATCAAAATCACCCCCGAAGAACGTATAACCGCCATTCGTGCGGCCAAGGTGATGGGACTGAGTGTGGCGGGGGTGGATATTCTGCGCTCCAACCACGGCCCGCTGGTGATGGAGGTGAATTCCTCACCGGGGCTGGAAGGTATCGAGGTGACAACCGGCAAGAACGTGGCCGGTATGATCATCGAGCATCTGGAGAAAAATGGCGGGCCGAATCAGACCCGGACCAAGGGCAAGGGCTGAGGTTTCGGGGCTGCCGTGCAGCCCCATCGTCGGCAGCGAAAGGTCACACCGCGTTACGCGGTAGCAACAGCCCCAACGGTAACCTCACCCGCGCCTCGATCCCGCCCCCGGAGCGGTTGCGCAACTCGACATTACCGCCATGCTGGGCGGCGATCCGCTTGACGATCGCCAGCCCCAGCCCGGTGCCCTTGCCACCCCGCGCCCGGTCCCCACGAATGAACGGGTTGAAGATGGTCTCCAGCTCAGACTCATCGATCCCCGCGCCCCGGTCCAGCACGCTCAGCACCACATAAGGCGCGCTCTCATCGCCCGACACATAGGCGGCCACCTCGACCCCCTTGCCCGCATGATGCAGCGCATTACCGATCAGGTTGCCCAGCATGCGCTTGAGCGAAACCCGTCGCAGCGGGAATGGCGGAATAGGCTCAAGGCACAAGCGCACACGCTCTTGCGGCTGGTTGTAGGGCGCCACCACTTCGCGCACCAGGTCGGCCAGGTCGACCTCCTCCAGCGGCTCGTCGCGGCCATCGCGAATGAAAGCCAGGAACTGGTCAAGAATCGCATCCATGTCCTCGATGTCGCGGACCATGTCGTCGCTCAGGTCGTTGTCACTGTTGAGCAAGGACAGCGACAGACGCAGACGCGTCAGTGGCGTGCGCAAATCGTGGGACACCCCCGCCAGCATCAACTCGCGCTCACGCCCGGCCTGCTCGACATCCTCGGCCATCTGGTTGAACGCGCGATACACCTCGGTCATTTCGCTCGGCGTATCGCTGATCGGCAGACGCACACTGCGGCCCTGGCCCAACTGGCGGGCAGCGAACACCAGGCGTTTGAGCGGCTGGTTGAGCTGGCGCACGAAGATCCATGCCGAGGCGGTGGACAACAGGCCGATGGCCAGGAACCAGCCAAGCACGTTCCAGATCTTCTGGCCCCGCAACGGGTGCGGATAAAGCGGCACTTTCAGCCAGCCTGGGCCGAGGCTTGGCGCGTTGACCCACAACGCCGGCGGTGCGTGGATGCGCAAGCGCACTTCGGTGTCCTCGCCCAGCTCGGCCTGCATCTGGCGTTGATAGATTTCGCTGTAGGGCCAGTGCTGCTCGCCCTCTGGCACGCCAGAGCCGGTCACCCGGATCAGGCCTGCGGCTTCGGCAATCTTGTCGCGGTTTTCTTCATCGGCCGCCCAATAGGCGCGCAGCGTCAGCGCCACACCATGGCTGTATTGCCGATCGACCAGCACGTCCTCGTTCATCAGCAGGTAGACCAGGGTCAACGCCTTGGAGAACAGGACGACGATCAGCACCAGCCACAGGGTACGGGCGAAGAAGCTCTGCGGGAACCAGACCGGAGTTTTCATCGAAGGCCAGCGTTCATTTGCTGGCGTTTCCGTCCGGTACGAAGACGTAACCTACGCCCCACACAGTCTGGATATACCGCGGTTTGGACGGGTCCGGTTCGATCATGCGGCGCAGGCGCGAGATCTGTACGTCGATCGAGCGCTCCAGGGCATCCCACTCTCGGCCACGGGCCAGGTTCATCAGCTTGTCGCGGGTCAACGGCTCGCGGGCGTGCATGACCAGCGCCTTGAGCACGGCGAACTCACCGGTGGTGAGCATGTGCACTTCTTCACCACGCTTGAGTTCACGGGTGGCCAGCGACAGCTCGTAATCGCCGAAGGTGACCAACTCGTCCTCGCTGCCCGGGGCGCCCGGCACCGTCGGTGCCTGACGGCGCAACACGGCCTTGACCCGCGCCATCAGCTCGTCCGGGTTGAACGGCTTGCCCAGGTAATCGTCAGCGCCCAGCTCAAGCCCCTTGATGCGGCTGAGCTCGTCACCCTTGGCGGTGAGCATGATGATCGGGATCTGGTTGTTCGACTGGCGCAGGCGCTTGCACGCTGACAGGCCATCCTCGCCGGGCAGCATCAGGTCGAGCACCACCAGGTTGAACACCTCGCGCTGCAGCAGGCGGTCCATCTGTTCGGTGTTGGGCACCGCACGGGCACGGTAGCCCTTGCTGGTGAAGAAACGTTCCAGCAGGCTGCTGAGCCCCGGATCGTCGTCGACGATGAGAATCTTGTCACCTTCAGCGGTATTTGCGGTGCCGGTCATGAATAACTCCTCTGAGATCGCCGCGCATTATGGCGTAGCCATTGCCACGCGTGCCGTGAGCATTGTTAGCAGATTTTTCCCCCGGCGCCAGTTCCCGGCCTCGGCGACTGGCCTGGCGCCATCACCGCAAGCCTTCTCCGATGGGTATAATGCGCGGCTTTCATCCAGCGCCGCCGGGCGGAACAAGCGCCTCGCAGCCCCCGTATTCACAATTGTCAGGTGGTTTACATGGACAGCATCAACAGCCGTATCGCCGAGGAACTGGGCGTACGCCCTCAGCAGGTCGAGGCGGCCGTGGGCCTGTTGGACGAAGGCTCGACCGTGCCCTTCATCGCCCGTTACCGCAAGGAAGTGACCGGTAGCCTGGACGACACCCAGTTGCGGCACCTGGAAGAGCGCCTGCGCTACCTGCGCGAGCTGGACGAGCGACGTGCGAGCATCCTGTCCAGCATCGAGGAACAGGGCAAGCTGACCCCTGAACTGGCCCGCGAGATCAAGCTGGCCGACACCAAGACCCGCCTCGAAGACCTTTACCTGCCCTACAAGCAAAAGCGCCGCACCAAGGGCCAGATCGCCCTGGAAGCGGGCCTGGGCGAGTTGGCCGACGGCCTGTTCAACGACCCGCAACTGGCGCCGGAAAGCGAAGCGGCGCGCTTCGTCGATGCCGAAAAGGGTGTCGCCGACGTCAAGGCCGCCCTCGAGGGCGCCAAGTACATCCTCATGGAGCGCTTCGCCGAGGACGCTGCCCTGCTCGACAAGCTGCGCAACTTCCTCAAGCAGGAAGCGGTGCTCAGTGCCCGCGTGGTGGCTGGCAAGGAAGAGGAAGGCGCCAAGTTCCGCGACTATTTCGCCCATGACGAACTGCTGCGCAATTGCCCGTCGCACCGCGCACTGGCGATTTTCCGCGGCCGTAACGAAGGCGTGCTGAGCGCATCGCTGAAAGTCGGCGAAGAGCTGCCGGGCACCCTGCACCCCTGCGAAATGATGATTGGCGGGCACTTCGGCGTGGAAAACCGCAACCGCCCGGCTGACAAGTGGCTGGGCGAGGTGGTGCGCTGGACCTGGAAGGTCAAGCTGTACACCCACCTGGAAACCGACCTGTTCGGTGAGTTGCGCGACAACGCCGAAAGCGAGGCGATCAATGTCTTCGCCCACAACCTGCATGACTTGCTGCTGGCCGCCCCGGCCGGCCCGCGTGCCACCCTGGGCTTCGACCCGGGCCTGCGTACCGGCTGCAAGGTCGCAGTGGTCGATGCCACCGGCAAGCTGCTGGACACCGCGACGGTCTATCCGCACGCGCCACGCAACGACTGGGACCGCACGATTTCGGTACTGGCCGCGCTGTGCGCCAAGCACTCGGTGGAGCTGATCGCCATTGGCAACGGCACCGCCAGCCGCGAAAGCGACAAGCTGATCGCTGAGCTGGTTAAAAAATACCCGGCGCTGAAGATCACCAAGATCATGGTGTCCGAAGCCGGAGCGTCGGTGTACTCGGCATCGGAGCTGGCTGCCCGTGAATTCCCTGACCTGGACGTCTCGATCCGTGGCGCCGTGTCGATTGCCCGCCGCCTGCAGGACCCGCTGGCCGAACTGGTGAAGATCGACCCCAAATCCATCGGTGTCGGCCAGTATCAGCACGATGTATCCCAGGTGAAGCTGGCGCGCGGGCTGGACGCAGTGGTCGAAGACTGTGTGAACGCCGTGGGTGTGGACGTCAACACCGCTTCGGTCGCGCTGCTGACCCGTATCTCTGGCCTCAACGCCACCCTGGCGCAGAACATCGTCGCGCACCGCGATGCCAATGGCCCGTTCGCCACCCGTGCCGCACTCAAGAAGGTCAGCCGGCTGGGCGAGAAAACCTTCGAGCAGGCCGCCGGCTTCCTGCGCGTCATGAACGGCGACAACCCGCTGGATGCCTCCGCCGTGCACCCGGAGGCCTACCCGCTGGTGAAACGCATCGCCGCCGACACCGGCCGTGACATCCGCTCGCTCATCGGCGACAGCGGCTTCCTCAAGCGCCTGGACCCCAAGCAGTTCACCGACGAAACCTTCGGCCTGCCCACCGTCACCGACATCCTCCAGGAACTGGACAAGCCCGGGCGTGACCCGCGCCCCGAGTTCAAGACCGCCACCTTCCAGGACGGCGTCGAAGACCTCAAGGACCTGGAGCCTGGCATGATTCTCGAAGGCGTGGTCACCAACGTCACCAACTTCGGTGCGTTCGTCGACATCGGCGTGCACCAGGACGGCCTGGTGCACATCTCGGCGCTGTCCGAGAAATTCGTCAAGGACCCGCGCGAGGCGGTCAAGGCCGGCGACGTGGTCAAGGTCAAGGTCATGGAAGTGGACATCCCGCGCAAGCGTGTCGGCCTGTCCATGCGCATGAGCGATACCCCGGGCGAAAAAGTCGAAGGCAACCGCGGTGGCAACCGTGGCAATGGCGGCAACCGCCAGCAGCAGGCACCGCGCCAGCGCGAAACCGCTAGCGCCGCACCGGCGAACAACGCCATGGCTGCGCTCTTTGCCAACGCCAAGCAGTTGAAGAAGAAGTGATGGAGATCCCCAAGGCGCTGGTTGAAAGTGCCTACAGCCAGCTGCTGGGCTGCCGCCTGCAACGCCTGGACACCGGCGTGGCAGAGGTGGCTCTGGCGCTTGAGCCGCACCTGCGCAACCGCGGCCAGAAGCTGCACGGCGGGGCGATATTCAGCCTGGTGGACATCGCCATGGGCCTGGCCTGCTCGGCCAGCCATGGTTTTGACCAGCAGAGCGTGACCATCGAATGCAAGATCAACTACATGCGCGCGGTCGGTGACGGCGAGGTACTGTGCACGGCGCGGGTGCTGCACGCCGGGCGGCGTACCTTGGTGGTCGACGCCGACGTAGTCCAAGGCGACAAACTGGTCGCCAAAGCGCAGGGAACCTTCGCAGTTCTCTAGCTCACCAAATGGTATCTGCGGTATTTTGCGGCAGTGCGCTGGCACTGCCGTAACCGCGTAAACCAGGCGACAACGCCAGTTCCTTTCCTCCTACCCTTGTAGACCGTCAACTCTACCCCCATATTGGGGCGACTGATGCGTGAAGGAAACCATCTTGAGCGACCTCCTCAACCGCCGCCTGAGCCTGCTCGGCGCCAATCTTCCCCTGCTCAAGCAGTGCCTGCACGGTATTGAGCGCGAATGCCTGCGCGTCACCGACGAAGGTCGCCTGGCTCAGACCCCACACCCGGAAAGCCTGGGTTCGGCGCTGACCAACGAGCAGATAACCACCGATTATTCCGAGTCGCTGCTGGAGTTCATCACCCCGGCCCTGGCTGACCCGGCCCAGGTGCTGGAAAGCCTCGAGCAAACCCACCGTTTCGTCTACAGCAAGCTTGGCGACGAACTGCTGTGGAGCCCGTCGATGCCGTGCACGCTGCCGGCCGAGGAGGACATCCCGATCGCCGAGTACGGGACCTCGAACATCGGCAAGCTGAAGCACGTCTACCGCAAGGGCCTGGCCCTGCGCTACGGCCGCACCATGCAGTGCATCGCCGGCATCCACTACAACTTCTCGTTGCCTGAAGCGCTGTGGCCCCTGCTGCGCGCCGCCGAAGGCAACGATCAGAGCGACCGCGACTATCAATCGGCGGCTTACATTGCGCTGATCCGCAACTTCCGCCGTTACAGCTGGCTGCTGATGTACCTGTTCGGTGCCTCGCCAGTCCTGGACAAAGGCTTCCTGCGCGGTCGCCCGCACCAGCTCGAAGAGCTGGACGCCGAAACCCTGTACCTGCCCTACGCCACCAGCCTGCGCATGAGCGACCTGGGTTACCAGAGCAATGCTCAGGCGGGCCTGACGCCCTGCTACAACAACCTGGCCAGTTATACCGACAGCCTGCGCAAGGCAGTGGGCACGCCCTACCCGCCCTACGTCGAGATCGGCACGCATGTCGACGGCGAATGGGTGCAGTTGAACACCAACATCCTGCAGATCGAGAACGAGTACTACTCGAACATTCGTCCCAAACGTGTCACCTACACCGGCGAACGGCCGATCCAGGCCCTGACCTCCCGCGGCGTGCAGTATGTCGAGGTGCGTTGCCTGGACATCAACCCGTTCCTGCCGGTAGGCATCGACCTCACCGAGGCGCGCTTCATCGATGCGTTCCTGCTGTTCTGTGCGCTGGAAGACAGCCCGCAGCTGGACAACGGCGAATGCGGCCAGTGCACCGACAACTTCCTGACCGTGGTCAAGGAAGGCCGTCGCCCAGGCCTTGAGCTGCACCGCAATGGCCTGCCGATCGGCCTGAAAGACTGGGCCAGTGAACTGATCGAGCGTATCCGGCTATTGGCCAACCTGCTCGACCAGGCGCAAGGCTCTGATGAGCACGCCAAGGCCCTGGATGCCCAGCAGGCCAAGGTCGACGACGCGTCGCTGACCCCCTCTGCCCAGGTCTTGGCACGCATGGCCGAGCATGACGAAAGCTTCGTCCAGTTCTCGCTTCGCCAAAGCCGGCTCCACGCCGAGGCTTTCCGCGAGCAGCCACTGAGCAACGACAAGCAGCAGGCATTCGAAACGCTGGCACGCGAATCGCTCGCCAAGCAGTCCGAGCTGGAGCAAGACGAAGTCGGTGACTTCGACCTGTTCGTCGGCGCCTACCAGGCCAGTATCCTGGCAATCAGCAACTGATGAACCGCTCGACCACCCCGCGCAAGCCGCGCGCCAGCAGCCAGGCCAGGATCGAAGCCATCCTGGCGGCGGCGCGCGAACTGCTGGCTGAACAAGGGGTGGCGGCACTTTCCATCTACAGCGTGGCCGAGCGGGCGCAGATTCCACCCTCGTCGGTGTATCACTTCTTCGCCAGCGTGCCGGCCTTGCTGGAAGCCCTGACAGCCGATGTGCACCGGGCGTTTCGCGAAGCCCTGAGCGCACCGATCGACAGCAGCGCATTGAGCACCTGGCAGCAACTGTCACGGCTGATCGAAGAGCGCATGCTTGCCATCTACAACGAGGATGCGGCGGCGCGGCAGCTGATTCTGGCGCAGCATGGCCTGAGCGAGGTGGTGCAGGCCGACCGGCAGCACGACATGGAACTGGGCGACCTGATGCACAAGCTGTTCGACCAGCATTTCCATCTGCCGGCGATGCCGCTGGATGTGGATGTGTTTGCCTTGGCCATGGAGCTCAGTGACCGGGTCTATGCCCGCTCGATGCAGCTGCATGACCAGATCACGCCGCGCATGGCAGAGGAAGGTATGCGGGTATGCGAGGCGTATCTGGGGCTCTACCTGCCACCGTTTCTGGGTAAACGCCACACAGCGCCCTGAGCCAGGCCCTCAGCTGTAGCTGCAAGAGCGAGGCGCGGTGCGGAGCGATTGGTCACGCGGGCTGGGACTCGCCTGACGCCTTATGGCGGCCCATTCGCGGGCCAAGCCGCGACTGGGTCGCACAGCGCCGCCACGGCCATTACAGCTTGGCGATGGACACCTCGGTGGACTTCACGAACGCAATCACTTCACTGCCCACCTGCAGCTCCAGCTCTTTTACCGAGCGGGTGGTGATCACGGATGTGACGATACCTGAGGCCGTCTGCACGTCGATTTCCGACAGTACCGGGCCTTCGAGGATTTCTTTGACGGTGCCTTTGAACTGGTTACGGACGTTGATAGCTTTGATGGTCATGATGGTCTTCCTTCACTATGGCTTCAGTCTGGTGAGTGAGTCGTTCAATGCGCCCAACGCAATTGCGTGGGCAGAGGGGCTACAGGATCCGGCTCGGGCGCAGTGCCCGGTGCCGACAGAACACGGTTGAGCACTTCGCTTTCCAGCGCGGCCAGGCGGTGTGTACCGCGCGCGCGGGGCCGTGCCAGGTCGACGGTGAGGTCGAGCCCGACTTCGCCGTCCTCGATCAGGATCACCCGATCAGCCACGGCAACCGCCTCGCTGACATCGTGAGTGACCAGCAGCACGGTGAAGCCGTGCTCACGCCACAGGCGTTCTATCAGTTGCTGCATCTCGATGCGGGTCAATGCATCCAGCGCACCCAGCGGCTCGTCCAGCAGCAGCAGGCGTGGCTGGTGGATCAGCGCACGCGCCAAGGCCACGCGCTGTTTCTGGCCACCCGACAGGGCTGCCGGCCATTCATTGGCGCGGTCAGCCAGGCCAACCGCCTCCAGCGCTTGCAGCGCACGGGGGCGCCAGTCACCCGACAGGCCCAGGCCCACGTTGTCGATCACCTTCTTCCACGGCAGCAAGCGAGCGTCCTGGAACATCAGGCGGGTTTCTTCACGGGCCTCTTCCAGCGGCGCAGCGCCGGCCAGCAACTGCCCGCCCGTAGGCTGGTCGAGCCCGGCCAGCAGCCGCAACAGGGTGCTTTTGCCGCAGCCGCTGCGGCCAACGATGGCCACGAACTGCCCCGCCGGAATGTGCAGGTCGATGCCCTTCAAGACTTCGCGCTGGCCAAAGGTCTTGCGCAGGCCGTCGCAGGCCAGCGGGATGCCACGCAACAGGCGTGGCGGCTGTTCCTTGAGCACGGTCATGCGCCCTCCTTCTTGGCCACTTGATAGGCCGGGTGCCAGCGCAGCCACACACGCTCCAGGCCACGGGCGGCGAGGTCGGCAAGTTTGCCGAGCACGGCATACAGAACGATGGCCAGTACCACCACGTCGGTCTGCAGGAACTCACGGGCGTTCATCGCCAGGTAACCGATGCCGGCGTTCGCTGAAATGGTCTCGGCCACGATCAGGGTCAGCCACATGAAACCCAGTGCGAAGCGCACGCCCACCAGGATTGATGGCAGTGCACCCGGCAGGATCACCTGACGGAACAGGCTGAAGCCGGACAAGCCGTAGCTGCGCGCCATTTCCACCAGCGCCGGGTCGACATTGCGGATGCCGTGGTAGGTGTTCAGGTAGATCGGGAACAGCGTGCCCAGCGCGACCAGGAAGATCTTTGCCGACTCGTCGATACCGAACCACAGGATCACCAGCGGGATCAGTGCCAGGTGCGGCACGTTGCGGATCATCTGCACCGAGCTGTCGAGCAGGCGCTCGCCCCAGTTCGACAGGCCGGTGATGAAGCCCAGCACCAGCCCAATGCTGCCGCCGATCAGAAAGCCCAGGCCGGCACGCCAGCCGCTGATGGCCAGGTGGGTCCAGATATCGCCGCTACGCACCAGCTCGACACCTGCGCTGACCACTGCGCTAGGTGCTGGCAAGATGCGCGTCGACAGCCAGCCAGCGCTGACCGCCAGTTGCCAGACTGCCAACAGCAGCACCGGCAGTGCCCACGGCGCCAGGCGCTGGGTCAGGGTGGAGGATGTTGCACGACTCATGGCCCGGCCCTCAGCTCTGCGACACGGACTTGGGCAGGATGTCGTTGGCCACCATCTCGCCGAACGGGCTTACGTAGCCTCCGGTTTTCGGTTGCTCCGGGCGCTGTACATCGAGGTGCGGGAACAGCAGTTCGGCAACCCGATACGATTCTTCCAGGTGTGGATAACCCGAGAAGATGAAGGTATCGATCCCCAGGTCGGCATATTCCTTCACCCGCGCCGCGACAGTCGGGCCATCGCCCACCAGGGCGGTGCCGGCACCGCCACGCACCAGGCCAACGCCTGCCCACAAGTTGGGGCTGACTTCCAGGTTGTCGCGGTTGCCGCCGTGCAGCGCAGCCATGCGCTGCTGGCCCACCGAGTCGAAGCGCGCCAGCGAGGCCTGGGCACGGGCGATGGTGTCATCGTCCAGGTGCGAGATCAGGCGGTCAGCCGCAGCCCATGCTTGTTCGTTGGTTTCGCGCACGATCACGTGCAGGCGAATGCCGAAGCGTACTTCGCGGCCTTGAGCAGCGGCTTTTTCGCGCACCTGGGCGATCTTCTCGGCCACGGCTGCTGGCGGCTCGCCCCAGGTCAGGTACAACTCGACCTGTTCGGCGGCCAGGTCCTGAGCGGCCTGCGACGAACCGCCGAAATACAGCGGCGGGCGTGGTTGCTGGATCGGCGGGTAGAGCAGCTTGGCGCCCTTCACCTGGATGTGCTTGCCGTCGTAATCGACGTTTTCGCCTTCCAGCACCTTGCGCCAGATACGGGTGAACTCGACCGAGGCTTCGTAGCGCTCCTGGTGGTTCAGGTGCAGCCCATCACCCGCCAGTTCATCGGGGTCGCCACCGGTCACCAGGTTGAACAGCGCACGGCCATTGGACAGGCGGTCCAACGTTGCAGCCTGACGTGCTGCCACGGTCGGCGAAATGATGCCTGGGCGCAGGGCAACCAGGAATTTCAGATGCTGGGTCACGGGAATCAGCGACGCTGCCACCAGCCACGAGTCCTCGCAGGAACGCCCGGTAGGGATCAGCACCCCACCAAAACCAAGGCGGTCGGCGGCCTGCGCGATCTGCTGCAGGTAACCGTGGTCGACCGCGCGGGCGCCCTCGGATGTGCCCAGGTACTTGCCGTCACCATGGGTCGGGAGGAACCAGAAAATGTTAAGGCTCATTGGAGTTGTCTCCTCAAAGGTGGCGAGGGCCACAGCGGCGCCCCGGCACAGGCGAATCGATCAAGGCGCGCTGGCGACCTTGGCCGGGGGTGTCCAGATCACGTCCTTGATGCTCAGCGGCTTGGGAATCAGCTTCAGCGCGTGGAAGGTGTCGGCGATTTTCTGTTGTGCGGCCACCACCTCGGGTGTCAGCGGCGCGGCACCGTAGCCTTGGCGTTTGACTGAGGTCAGGGTGATATCGGCGGGCAGCCCGAGCAGCGGAGCGACCTGGTCGGTCACTTCCTGAGGGTTGGCCTGCGACCATCTGCCCACGGCGCGTACTTCTTCGATGAGGGCGTTGATCACAGCCGGATGCTGGGTCGCGTAGTTGCGGGTGGCCAGGTAGAACTGGTGGTTGTCGACCAGCGCTTTGCCGTCACGCAGGGTGCGTGCCTGCAACTGCTGTTCGGCGGCAGCCTGGTACGGGTCCCAGATCACCCAGGCATCGACGCTGCCACGCTCGAACGCGGCGCGGGCATCGGCCGGCGGCAGGTAGACGGGCTGTATGTCGCTGTACTTGAGGCCCGCTTCTTCCAGGGCGCGGACCAGCAGGTAATGAACGTTCGAGCCTTTGTTGAGGGCAACCTTCTTGCCCTTGAGCTCCTTCACTGACTGGATCGGCGAACCCTTTGGCACAAGGATCGCTTCACTGTGCGGCGCAGGCGGTTCGTAGGCCACATAGAGCAGATCGGCCCCAGCAGCCTGAGCGAATACCGGGGGCGTTTCACCGGTTACGCCAAAGTCGATGGAGCCGACATTCAAGCCTTCGAGCAGCTGCGGGCCACCGGGGAATTCGGTCCATTGCACCTGGACGCCCTGATCGGCCAGGCGCTTTTCCAGCGTGCCCTTGGCTTTGAGCAGCACCAGGGTGCCGTATTTCTGATAGCCGATGCGCAGGCTTTCAGCCTGGGCTTGAGTGATGGCGCCGAAGGACACAGCCGCCGCAAACAGGGCGACCAGACCACGACGCAAGAAGACTGTGCGCATGGCGCTCTCCTGTGCGAGTAGGTTCGGGTTGCACCTGCTTGCCTCGTTGACGGGCGAGTAAGGTGGGTGACGCGATAAAGCCGTTGTGGCGGGTCAGATGCTCCAGCGGGCACTGATCAAGCGTTCGTTGAGTACGCCGGGGGCCACGGGCCGCGGCCGACGGGCCAGGGCCAGGTGGAAGGTCTCCAGCGCGTCCTGCAGCCGCTCTTGCAGAGCGGGTGACAACTGTGCCGGCTGGGCGCCTTCTGCGTAGGCGACCTGGCTGTCGTCGGCGAAGATCCCTTGCAGGGTCTCTTGCGCCTTGAGTGCCGACAGCACCGGCTTTAACGCGTAATCGACCGCGAGCATGTGGGCGATGCTGCCGCCGGTGGCGATTGGCAGTACGATCTTGTGGGCCAGGGCGCGTTCGGGTAGCAGGTCGAGCAATGTTTTCAGTGCCCCGGCAAACGATGCCTTGTATACCGGGGTGGCGACGATCAGGCCGTCGGCCTGAGCCACCAGTTGCTGGAAGTGCTGCACGTGTGGGCTGTCGAAGCGGGCGTGGAGCAGGTCTTCAGCGGGGAAGTCTCGTACCTGGAAGGTCACCACCTCGGCACCACGCTCCTGCAGCCACTGGCGCGAGCGCTGGAGCAGCACGCCGGAGCGTGAACGGAGACTTGGGCTACCACCGATTGAGACGACCAGCATTGAAGTGCTTCCTCGTGTTCTGTTGAGCTGACATTACCAGCCCTCACATATTCCTAGAAATCATATTTATTCATTTGCTTATGCTTTTTAGCTTCAAGTTTTAAGCTGCAAGCTGCAAGCTGTAAGCCGCAAACTTCAAGAAAAACTGGCCCAGCTTGTAGCTTGTAGCTTGTAGCTTGCAGCTTGCAGCTCGCCTCAGCGATTAGGTTGCGGGGTGAGTCGCAGGTAGGGTTTTACGGCGCGGTAGCCTTTTGGGAAGCGTTGCTTGATCTCTTCCTCATCCTTCAGCGAAGGCACGATCACTACTTCGTCGCCGTCCTGCCAGTTACCTGGCGTGGCGACCTTGTGGTTGTCGGTGAGCTGCAGCGAGTCGATTACCCGCAGTATTTCGTTGAAGTTGCGCCCGGTACTGGCCGGATAGGTGATGGTCAGGCGCACCTTCTTGTTCGGGTCGATGACGAACAGCGAGCGCACGGTCAGGGTGTCGCTGGCGTTCGGGTGTATCAGGTCGTACAGGTCTGAAACCTTACGGTCGGCGTCGGCGATGATCGGGAAGTTGACCACGGTGTTCTGGGTCTCGTTGATGTCCTCGATCCATTTGTGGTGCGAGTCGACCGGGTCCACGGACAGGGCGATGGCCTTGACCCCACGTTTGGCGAAGTCGTCCTTGAGCTTGGCGGTCAGGCCCAGCTCGGTGGTGCACACCGGGGTGAAGTCGGCCGGGTGAGAGAACAGCACGCCCCAGCTGCTACCGAGCCACTCGTGGAAGCGGATCTTGCCTTCGCTGGAATCCTGTTCGAAATCGGGGGCGATGTCGCCGAGTTTGAGGCTCATAGGGTGCGGCTCCTGTGCTGTGGACTGGCCTAGTGGGGTTCAATGTGCCTTCATTCAGATAAAAACAAAAAGAATAAATAACGCTTTATTTATAACCAAAAAATAAAGAAATCGATGGGCAAAAAAAAGCCTCGCACTAGGCGAGGCTCTTTTGCGCAACTACGTCTTACATGAAGTTGTAAGTGTAGTTCACGATGAAGCGGGTCTGGTCTTGATCGTTAGAAGAGCCAGAACCGGTGCCGCGATAGACGCCTTGACGCAGGCTGAAGCCCAGACCTTTAAGGGTGCCTTCCTGCAGGACGTAATCAACGCGAGCATCACGCTCCCACTCGCTGAAGGTCCCGTTACCATTGGTGCTGCGACCGTCTTCACCACGCAGGTAGGAAACGGACGCTTTCAGGCCAGGCACGCCCAGGCGAGCAAAGTCATACGAGTACTGACCGAAGGTGGTGTTCTCACCGGCCTTGGCGAACTGGTTGATCATGCTGTCGGTGAACAGGTAGAAGCTGGAACCGCCAGCGCCTTCATCGACCAGGCTGCCTTGGTTCAGCCAGACGAAGCCACCGTCATCGCTGACCTGCTGGTGACCCAACATCAGAGCGTGGCCGCCCAGCGTGTAGGTGAACATGGCGGACCAAGTCTTGTTGTCCACTTCACCTGGGTTCTTGGCATAGCCGTTGTTGTTTTTGAACTCGTAGCCAGCCTCACCATTGCGACCGTCCTTGCTGCTATCGAAGTAGCGCAGGTCGGTTTTGAACGACTGATCGTCAGCAATCTTGAAGACGTGAGTGGCACCCAGGAAGTGCTGCTTGTAGAAGTCTTCCAGATTCGAGTAGTAGTACTGCAAGGTCAGGTCGGGAGTGAGCTTGTAATCCAGACCGGCGTAGCGGAACTTGTTGCTCTCCTCAGTAGCACCCTGTACCGAAAGACCGGTACGGTTGCTCGATGCACGACCCATGGCGTGGGTCAACTGACCGGCGTTGATGGTCAGGTTGTCGATTTCCTTCGACTGGATGGTGCCACCCTCGAAGGTCTGGGGCAGCAGACGGCCATCGTTGGAAACGAGGATTGGCAGGTTTGGCGCCAGAGCGCTGCCGTAGTGGACTTCAGTCTTGGAGAAGCGAGCTTTGGCGTTAGCACCGAGACGTGCCCACTGGCTCTCAGCGGACCCGTCGGAGTCGCTTGGGAAGAAACTGCTGGTGTCTGGATGCTTGCCACGGCCGCCGTCCAGATGAATGCCCCACAGAGCTTGGACATCAACACCAAACCCAACGGTACCTTCAGTGAAACCGGACAGATAGTCGAGCTTGAAGCCCTGACCCGATTCACGGTTGTCAGCACCACCGTCACGGTTGTCGCCATTGAAATACATGGTGCGCGAGCTAAGCGACAGTTTGCTGTCTTCAACGAAACCGGCAGCGCCTGCTTGCTGGGCGAGAACCCCCAGTGCCACGGCCAGAGCCAGGCTGGACTTGTACATGTTTTGCTCCTCTACGTTCTAATTTTTGTGTATCTCTGGCGGCAGGATCTGATGCCCCGCTCACCGTGGATTGGCGATTTAGTCACAAAGAATGACCAACAAGTCAATCGTTACTGAACATTTCACGACTTTGGTCTAAGACGCCACCTGCGCTACAGGATAATGACAATCCTATAAATCCAAAATGACCGTTTTATGAATTTCTAAGATTTTTAAGGCATATGGTTGAAACCTTTACTGCCAAAAACTGTATCGGCACAAGCCTGTAATAGCTTTAGGTTATTTGCAAACGTTTGCTCATATCCTTATTCCTAACTGATCTGTGCAGCCGATAAAAACCTAGCGCTGCACTCGGTTTTGCTCCTGAAGCCTCGCCGAACTCCTGGGCTTAAAGCGAATGGCTCCTATGCTAATTCCAAAAAGTTATTTATTTTATATTTCTTAGATCATCTAGCCTTCTTGCCATTCATCACTTCGATTGTCTGACAAGAGGTCCGACCATGATCCCGCACGCTCCACTGCGCCTGTTCGCTCCCCTGGCCCTCGCCGGCACCAGCTGGTTCGCCCAAGCCGCCGACCTCACCGTCGCCTACCAGACCACCGTCGACCCGGCCAAGGTGGCCCAGGTCGATGGCGACTACGAAAAAGCCAGCAAGGCCAGCATCGACTGGCGCAAGTTCGATAACGGCGCCGATGTGATCACTGCGGTGGCCAGCGGCGACGTGCAGATCGGCTACCTGGGCTCCAGCCCGCTGGCCGCTGCTGCCAGCCGCAAGCTGCCGGTGGAAACCTTCCTGATCGCCACTCAGATCGGCGCCGGCGAGGCGCTGGTGGCCCGCGACAGCATCAAGACCCCACAAGACCTGATCGGCAAGAAGGTCGCAGTGCCTTTCGTTTCGACCGGCCACTACAGCCTCTTGGCCGCGCTCAAAAGCTGGAACATCGACCCGTCCAAGGCCGAAGGTGCAGATCCTCAACCTCGCCCCACCGGCGATCATCGCGGCCTGGAAGCGCGGCGACATCGATGCCACGTACGTTTGGGACCCGGCACTGGGCGTGGCCAAGGAAAACGGCAAGGTACTGATCACCTCCGGGGAACTGGCAGAAAAAGGCGCACCCACCTTCGATGCCTGGATCGTGCGCAAGGACTTCGCCGACAAGCACCCCGAGGTGGTCAAAGCCTTTGCCAAGGTCACCCTCGACGCCTACGCCGACTACCGCAAAGACCCGGCGGCCTGGCTGGCCAACAAAGACAACGTGGCCAAGCTGGTGAAGCTGTCCGGCGCCAAGGCCAGCGATATCCCGGTGCTGTTGGAGGGTAACGTCTACCCGCTGGCCGCCGACCAGGCCAACGCCCTGGGCGCACCGACCACTCAAGCACTGACCGACACCGCCACCTTCCTCAAGCAGCAAGGCAAGGTCGACGCCGTGTTGCCGGACTACTCGGCCTACGTCAGCGCCAAGTTCCTGCCCAATTGATCCGGAGCTCGTCATGGCCTTGCTAGAACTGGAGCGCATCAGCGCACAGTACCCCGGCGCCAGCACCCCTGTGCTGGCGGACATCAACCTCAGCCTGGGCCCAGGCCAGTTGCTGGTCGCGCTGGGGCCCTCCGGCAGTGGCAAGACGTCGCTGCTCAACCTTATCGCGGGCTTCGTCACCCCCAGCGGCGGGCGTATCACCCTTGACGGCGTTGCGGTGCAAGGCCCCGGCGCCGAACGCGGCGTGGTGTTTCAGGACGATGCCCTGCTGCCGTGGCAGAACGTGCTGGGCAATGTCGCTTTCGGTTTGGAGCTGGCCGGTGTGGCCCGCGCAGAGCGGGAGGCCAAGGCACGGCAACTGCTGGCCCTGGTCGATCTGGATGGCTTTGGCGAGCGGCGCATCTGGCAACTGTCCGGCGGCCAGAAGCAGCGTGTGGGCCTTGCCCGCGCGCTGGCGGCCGACCCAAGGGTACTGCTGATGGACGAGCCGTTCGGCGCCCTTGACGCATTCACCCGCGAGCAGATGCAGGAACTGCTGCTGCAAGTCTGGCAGCGCACTGCCAAACCGGTTTTCCTTATTACTCACGACATTGAGGAAGCGGTATTCCTTGCAACCGAACTGGTGCTGCTGGCCCCAGCCCCGGGCCGTGTGGTCGAGCGCCTGCAGCTGGACTTCGGCCAACGTTATGCCGCTGGCGAGTCGGCTCGGGCGATCAAGTCTGACCCCCGCTTCATTGAAACCCGCGAGCATGTGCTGGCGCGGGTTTTCTCCCAACGCCAAAGCCTGCAGGAGCACGCATGAGCAGCCTCGATCTGCCGGTCGCCAGCAAGCGCGACAGCCACGCGCGGCCCGTCGAAAAAGCGCGCCGCCAGCTTTCCACCCGCTGGATCAGCACGTTAACCCTGGCCAGCCTGCTGCTGGTCTGGTGGCTGGTGACCGCCGCCGGCTGGATAGAGCCCCTGTTCCTGCCTGCGCCCGGCGACATCCTGGCCAAAGCCTGGAGCTTGCTCACCCAAGGCTACATGGACGCCAGCCTGTGGCAACACCTGGGCGCGAGCCTGGGGCGCATCGGCCTGGCGCTGGTTGCTGCGACCCTGACCGCCATCCCGGTTGGTATCGCCATCGGCTACAACCGTGTAGCCCGCGGCATTCTCGACCCACTGATCGAGTTCTACCGCCCCATACCGCCCCTGGCCTACCTGCCGCTGATCGTCATCTGGTGCGGTATCGGCGAGCTGTCCAAAGTGCTGCTCATCTACCTGGCAATCTTCGCCCCGATCGCGATCGCCACGGCTACCGGCGTGCGCACCGTCGACCCGGCCAGGTTGCGCGCTGCGCAATCGCTGGGGGCGACCAAGGTGCAACTGATCCGCCACGTGATCCTGCCTAGTGCCCTGCCCGATATCCTCACCGGCATCCGTATCGGCCTGGGTGTGGGCTGGTCGACCCTGGTAGCCGCCGAACTGATCGCTGCCACCAGCGGCCTGGGCTTCATGGTGCAGTCGGCGGCGCAGTTCCTGGTGACTGACGTGGTAGTGCTGGGCATCCTGCTGATCGCCCTCATCGCCTTCGCCCTGGAGATGGGCCTGCGCGCCTTGCAGCGCAAGCTGGTGCCCTGGCATGGGCAAAGCCACTGACGGATTGCTGACCGACCACGCCGACTACCCGGCGCCTGGAGTGAAAAAGACATGACGCTTACCGTTACCCCCCTCAGCCCGGCCCTTGGTGCCCAGATCAGCGGTGTGGACATCAGCCGCGAGGTTACTGCCGAGCAGCGCGATGCCATCGAGCAGGCACTGCTGCAACACCAGGTGCTGTTCTTCCGGGACCAGCCGATCACGCCTGAGCAGCAAGCGCGCTTCGCCGCGCGCTTCGGCGACCTGCACATCCACCCGATATATCCCAACGTCCCGCAAACCCCGCAGGTGCTGATCCTCGACACTGCGGTCACCGACGTACGCGATAATGCCGTGTGGCACACCGACGTGACCTTCCTGCCGACCCCGGCGCTGGGTGCGGTGCTCAGTGCCAAGCAGTTGCCGGCCTATGGCGGCGATACCCTGTGGGCCAGCGGCATTGCCGCGTACCAAGCCCTGTCGGCGCCGCTGCGCGAGATGCTCGATGGCCTGACTGCAACGCACGATTTCACCAAGTCGTTTCCGCTCGAGCGCTTCGGCACTACGCCTGAAGACCTGGCACGCTGGGAAGCCACCCGGCGTAACAACCCGCCGCTGTCGCACCCGGTAGTGCGTACCCACCCAGTGAGCGGGCGCAAGGCGTTGTTCGTCAATGAAGGGTTCACCACACGCATCAATGAGCTCAGCGAACTGGAGAGTGAAGCATTGCTCAAGCTGCTGTTCACCCATGCGACGCGGCCGGAGTTCAGCATCCGCTGGCGTTGGCAGGAAAACGACGTGGCGTTCTGGGACAACCGCGTCACCCAGCATTTTGCGGTGGATGATTACCGACCCAACCGGCGGGTGATGCATCGGGCGACCATCTTGGGGGATGCGCCGTTCTGAGGGTGGCGGGCAAGCCGGCTCCTACAGGATCCTTGTGGAGCCGGCTTGCCGGCGAAAGGGCCGCGCAGCGGCCCCGGCGCTCTAGCGGACCAGGTGCAAGAACTGCATGTGCCGTTCGTACTGGTCGAGGATGTCGTTGATGATCTGCTCCTTGCTGTAGCCCACTAGGTCGTAGTTCTGGCTGCCCTCGCTAAGATGCACCTCCGCGCGGTAATAACGGCGGTTCTTCAAGTCCTGCGAGCCCAACCCACCCAGCGCGAACGACGGTGTGAAATACCCACGCATTTGCACCTGATAGATGAACGGCTGCTCCTCACCGTGGCCGACTTTCAGGCTGACGTTGTCGTGGCTGGGATCATCCTGGGTCACCAGCACCAGACCTTTCTGCTCGAACACCTCGCGCACATCGGCAATCGCTGGGCGCACCACATCGTCCATGAAGCGGTACACCTCATCGCGTGACGGGAAATGCACCGCCTGGCTCAGGCGCTGGCGCCAGCCACCACGGCCACGGCGGGACTGGGCGAACGGGGCCAGCGAATGCAGCTGGGCGATCTGGCGCTGCGACTCCAGGTAGAACGCCTTATGCAGCCCCCACATCATGCATAGCAGGATCAACGAGAACGGCAACGAGGTCAGCACCACCGCCGATTTGAGCGAATCGATGCTGCCGGCGAACAGCAGGCTGCTGGTGATCAGCGCAGTCATCGCGCCCCAGAAGATCCGCAACCAGTTCGGGCCGTCTTCATCAGCACCGCCGTCCTTGGCGGACAAGGTCGACAGCACCACCGTGCCCGAGTCTGCCGAGGTGACGAAGAACACGAAGCTGATGAACACCGTCACCGCGATGACGACCTTGCTCCACGGGTAGGTCTCCAGCAGCAGATACAGGCTCATCGACGGGTTATCGATGGCCGACTGCCCAAGCGCCGTCATGCCATGGTTCAGTACCTGGTCCAGCGCGCTGTTGCCGAAGATCGACATCCACGCCAGGGTGAAGCCCAGCGGGATCAGCAGCACACCGAAGACGAATTCGCGGATGGTGCGGCCACGCGAGATACGGGCGATGAACAGCCCTACGAACGGCGCCCAGGCAATCCACCAGGCCCAGTAGAACACCGTCCAGCCACCCAGCCAGTCACGGTTTTCGCCGTAGGCATACACGTCGAAGCTCTTGCGGGGTAACGCGCCGAGGTAATCACCCAGGTTCTGGATCAGGGTGTTGAACAGGTGCTGGGTTGGGCCGGCGAACAACACGAACAGCAACAGCGCGCAGGCCAGGAACAGGTTGATGTCGCTCATCACCCGCACGCCCTTCTCCACCCCAGCGACTGCCACCGCCACGGCCGCGCCCATCATCAGGGCGATGAGGATCACCTGCACCCACTGGCTATGGCTGATGCCGAACAAGTAGTCCAGGCCGGCATTCAGGTGCAACACGCCGAAGCCCATGTCGGCCCCCAGGCCGAACACCGTAGCGATAATGCCGAAGCCGTCCACCGCATAGCCGATCGGCCCGTTGATCCGTTTGCCAATCAACGGGTACAGCGCCGAACGCAACGCCAGCGGCAGGTTGTGGCGGTAGGCGAAATAGGCCAGCGCCATGCCGACGAAGGCGAACACGCCCCAGCCATGCAGGCCCCAGTGCAGGAACAGTATCTGCATCGCCTGGCGCCCTGCTTCCGCCGTGCCCGCCTCACCCTGGGGGGGCTGGAGCATGTGGGTCAGGGGTTCGGAAACGCAGAAGAAAAACAGGGTGATGCTGATACCGGCGGCGAACAACATGCCGGCCCACGACAGGTAGCTGAACTCGGGTTCGTCGTGGTCGGCACCGAGCTTGATCTTGCCGTAGCCGGACAAGGCGGTGACCACCACGAAGACCAGATACAGGGTCATGGCCAGCATGTAGTACCAGCCGACCGTATTGGCCGCCCAGTTCTGCGCCGCCAAGAGCCAGTCGCCCGCTGCTTGAGGTTGGGCGATGACCACCAGGCCGAAGATGAGGATGAAACTTGCCGCAAAATAGAACACCGGAGGGTTCATGCGGATCTGGCTGTTGGAAGGGGTCGGTGCACTCATGGGGCATGCACCTCGTCGATTGACGTGAGGTTCGGAATGAACGGGTTCAGCAAAGGAATCCTCCTGTTGAACACCGGCAACGGACCAGCGTTTTTTCGTTGAACAAGCGTTCAAGTTAACCATGGATCGGGATTCGATGCGACCCGGGGCGCCGATCGGTGTGTTCGTACCGGCCCTGTCGCGGGCAAGCCGCACACAGCCACGCCACTGCACTCAGGTGTGGCGGTGAACCCGTGGCAGCCGGCTTGCCGGCGATGGGGCCGGTACGAACACCGCCGAATAAAGGTCAGTTCTTGTCCTGGCAATCCAACTGTAGATTGGCCTGGGTAATGTTGCTTTGCGCCGGCACGCTGCGGGTCAGCCACACGTTGCCACCAATGGTCGAACCCTTGCCGATGGTGATGCGCCCCAAAATGGTCGCGCCGGCGTAGATCACCACATCGTCTTCGACGATCGGGTGCCGCGCCAGGCCTTTGTGCAGCGAGCCCGACTCGTCGCTCGGGAAGCGCTTGGCCCCCAAGGTCACGGCCTGATAGATACGCACCCGCTCGCCGATGATCGCAGTCTCACCGATCACTACACCGGTGCCGTGGTCGATGAAGAAGCTCTGCCCAATCTGCGCCCCTGGATGGATGTCGATGCCGGTGGCCGAGTGCGCCAGTTCCGAACTGATGCGTGCCAGCAGCGGCAAGCCAGCCTTGTACAGGTGGTGGGCCAGGCGGTGGTGGATGATTGCCAGGATACCCGGGTAGCACAGCAAGACTTCGTCGACACTACGCGCTGCTGGGTCACCGTGGTACGCCGCCAGCACATCGGTATCGAGCAGCACACGCAGGGCCGGCAACGCCGCGGCAAAATCCTGTATCAAGCGCAGCGCCTGGGCATCGACGGCCGTCAGGTCAGCCTTGCTCTGGCGTGTGGCATAACGCAGCTCCAGGCGTGCCTGGGCCAGCAACGCAGTCAGCGCGGCATCCAGGGTGTGGCCAACGTAAAAGTCCTCACTCTCCTCGCGCAGGTCTACCGGCCCCAGGCGCATCGGGAACAGTGCGCCGCACAGTTGCTCAAGGATGTGCCGCATCGCCTCGCGCGACGGCAACTCGCGCCCGCCCTGCTCGCCAATACTGCGGCCATTGCGGCTGCGCCACTGCTCACGGGCGCTGCGCAAGCCACTGACGATACTGTGCAACTGCCAATGCGCGGATGAAGGGTGTTCGCTCACGGTGATCTCCTGGCAGGGCCAAGCTGATAGTTTGCAATCCACTTTACGGCAAATCAGCCCCTTGGAAAAAACAACGCTTTATTCCATCCTGCACTAAGTCGGGCATAAGCTGCGACGACGTACCCGGCATCGTCGCCTACCCTCAAAGCAGCCGAACCCTGGCAGAGATAAAAAAGGAAATAACAAAACAAGTTTTTATTATTTCCTGGCCTATGAAGCCAACCCTATAGTCGCCACCCACCACTCCCACAACAAGCGCGGGGCCTGACATGTCGAAATTCGCCAAACCGCTTCTCAATGCCAGCCTGGCCATCCTGCTGGGCACCGGTCTGTTCAGCCAGGCATTCGCCGGCGAGCAACTGAAAACCATCCAGGAAAAAGGCGTGATCAACGTCGGCCTCGAAGGCACCTACCCGCCATTCAGTTTCCAGGATGAAAACGGCAAGCTTGCCGGCTTCGAGGTCGAGCTTTCGGAACTGCTGGCCAAGGAGCTGGGCGTCAAGGCCAAGATTCAGCCGACCAAATGGGATGGCATCCTTGCAGCGCTGGAATCCAAACGCCTAGACGTGGTGGTCAACCAAGTGACCATCTCCGAGGAGCGCAAGAAGAAGTACGACTTCTCCGAGCCTTACACCGTCTCCGGCATCCAGGCGCTGATCCTGAAGAAAAAAGCCGAGCAGTTGAACATCAAGACCGCGCAGGATCTGGCCGGCAAGAAAGTCGGCGTGGGCCTGGGCACCAATTATGAACAGTGGGTGAAGCAGGACGTTCCGAACGCTGAAGTGCGCACCTATGAAGATGACCCGAGCAAGTTCGCCGATCTGCGCAACGGCCGGATCGACGCCATCCTGATCGACCGCCTGGCCGCCCTGGAATACGCGCAAAAAGCCAAGGATACCCAGCTTGCCGGCGACGCCTTCTCGCGCCTGGAAAGCGGCGTGGCCCTGCGCAAGGGTGAGCCTGAGCTGCTGGCAGCCATCAACAAGGCCATCGACAAGCTCAAGGCCGACGGCACCCTGGCCAAGCTGTCCGAGAAATACTTCGGTGCCGATGTCACCCAATGATCGCTGAAAGCCTGCAACTCGTTGTCGACTCCGCGCCCTTCCTGCTCAAGGGCGCGGGTTATACAGTGCTGCTGAGTGTCGGCGGCATGTTCTTCGGCCTGGTGTTGGGTTTTGCCCTGGCACTGATGCGCCTGTCGAAGATCCTGCCGCTGGACTGGCTGGCACGCATTTATGTGTCGTTCTTCCGGGGCACGCCGCTGCTGGTGCAGCTGTTCGTGATCTATTTCGGCATGCCGCAGATCGGCATCGAACTCGACCCCATCCCGGCCTCGCTGATTGGCCTGTCGCTGAACATGGCAGCGTACATCTGCGAAATCCTGCGTGCGGCGATCTCCTCGATCGACCGTGGCCAGTGGGAAGCAGCCGCCAGTATCGGCATGACCCGCACCCAGGCCATGCGCCGGGCGATCCTGCCGCAAGCCCTGCGCACGGCACTGCCACCGCTGGGGAACAGCTTCATCTCGCTGGTCAAGGATACCGCCCTGGCGGCGACCATCCAGGTGCCCGAACTGTTCCGCCAGGCGCAGCTGATTACTGCACGGACCTTCGAAGTTTTCACCATGTACCTGGCCGTTGCAGTGGTGTACTGGATTCTCTGCAGCATCCTCGCGCACTTCCAGAACCGCATGGAAGCGCGGGTCAACCAGCACGATCAGGAGCACTGAAGATGATCGTAGTAGAAGGCCTGACCAAGCAGTTCAAAGGCCAGACCGTGCTCAACGGCATCGACCTGACCGTGCAACCGGGCGAAGTGGTGGCCATCATCGGCCCCAGCGGCTCGGGCAAGACTACCTTCCTGCGGTGCCTGAACCTTCTGGAAACGCCTGACGCCGGGCGCATCCAGATCGGTGCCATCAGCATCGATGCCAACCGTCCGCTTGGCAACCAGCAAAGTGCCATTCGCCGTTTGCGCCAGCAGGCCGGCTTCGTGTTCCAGAGCTTCAACCTGTTCCCTCATCGCACCGCGCTGGAGAACGTCATGGAAGGCCCGGTGATCGTCAAGAAGACACCCCGTGCCCAAGCCATGGAGCTGGGCCGCACGCTGCTGGCCAAGGTCGGGCTGGCGGGCAAGGAAGACGCCTACCCCAAACGCCTTTCCGGCGGGCAGCAACAGCGCGTTGCAATCGCCCGGGCGCTGGCCATGGAACCTGAGGTGATCCTGTTCGATGAACCCACCTCGGCGCTGGACCCTGAGCTGGTCGGCGAGGTGCTGGCGACCATCCGCGGCCTGGCCGAAGAAAAGCGCACCATGATCATCGTCACCCACGAGATGAGCTTTGCGCGTGATGTGGCTAACCGGGTGATCTTCTTCGACAAGGGGGTGATCGTCGAGCAAGGCGAGGCCAAGGCCCTGTTTGCCCACCCCAAGCAGGAGCGGACTCGACAGTTCTTGCGCAAGTTTCTCGGGACTGCGGCTTCCGAATAATCTGCCTTCGGTTCACTTCCCTGTTGTCGGCAAGCCGGCGATGGGGCGGTGTCCTTCGTACGAATCCCCACTTCTATATATATTCAAAAAGGGTATTTCATAATCAATTAATAGGCCATTAGGGTATATGAACCGGACCACCGGACCAGCAAACGTCAGTCGCCATCAGCTGTAGCGACATATTCAATTTGTGAGGTCAGGAATGGTCAGGATCATCACCCCCCCAGTGCGTAACACCAGGGCATCGCGTGCAGCCAAGGAGCAGCACTGATGTCCAGCCAGCCAAACACCCAATTCCATAGCGATCTCGACAGCTCCCCGCAGCTGCTACCAGCGAAAATACTGCGTAACGACGCACAAGCCCTGCAAGCGGCCCGCGAACTTGCCGAGACCGCTCGCCAGCAGGCCGCCCGCCGCGACCAGCAGCGCAAGTTGCCTTGGGCAGAAATCGAACAATTCACCCGTAGCGGCCTGGGCAGCATCAGTGTGCCCAAGGCGTATGGCGGCCCCGACGTCTCGTTCGAAACCATCGCCGAAGTGTTCCGTATCATCAGCGCCGCGGACCCGGCCCTGGGGCAGATCCCACAGAACCAGTTCGGCATTTTGCTGCTGCTGCGCCTGACCGCGACACAAGCCCAACAGGCGCTGATCTTCCGCCGCGTGCTGGACGGCTGGCGCATCGGCAACGCCGGGCCGGAGCGCGGCACCAAGGACACCCTGACGCTCAAGGCGACGATTACCCGGGCCGGCGACGGCTTTCGCATCAGCGGTGAGAAGTTCTATTCCACCGGTGCGCTGTTCGCCCATTGGGTGGCCGTCAAGGCACTGGACGACGACGGCCGCCAGCGCCTGGCCTTCGTCCGCCGCGGCGCCCCCGGGCTGCGCATCGTCGATGACTGGTCAGGCTTCGGCCAGCGCACCACCGCCAGTGGCACCGTGCTGCTCGATCAGGTACCGGTCGATGCCGACCTGGTGATCGACAACTGGCGCCAGCGCGATATCCCCAATATCCAGGGCGCAGGCTCGCAACTGATCCAGGCAGCCATCGATGCCGGCATTGCCGAAGCCGCGATTGAAGACGCAATACGCTTCGTGCGCGAAACATCGCGCCCGTGGATCGAGGCCAAGGTCGAGCGCGCCAGCGATGACCCCTATGTGATTGCTGACATCGGCCGCCTGACACTCGAACTGCATGCTGCCCAAGCACTGCTGCGCAAGGCTGCGCGGGTACTCGATGAAGTCAACGCTGCACCGATCGACGCAGCCGCAGCCGCACGCGCCTCGATTGCAGTGGCCGAGGCCAAGGTGCTGACCACCGAGATAGCACTGCAGGCCAGTGAAAAGTTGTTCGAGCTGGCCGGCAGCCGCGCCACCCTTGCCGAGTTCAACCTCGACCGCCACTGGCGCAACGCCCGGGTGCACACACTGCATGACCCGGTGCGCTGGAAGTATCACGCGGTGGGCGATTACCACCTGAACGGCACCCTGCCTGCGCGGCATTCCTGGATCTGATTTCTGCCTTTTCGGGGGAGCAGTCTTGCCCCTCGAACCGGCCGCACAGCGGCCCAAGGCCCCGGAGCACACCATGACAACATCCGTTATCACCAGCGACAGCCAAGCCCTGGCCGTTGCCGAACACGTCGCTCAGCAACTACGCCGCGACAGCGCATTGCGCGACCGTGAGCGCCGCCTGCCACACGCAGAGCTGGACCTGTTCAGCCAATCCGGCCTGTGGGCCATCAGCGTACCCAAGGCATTCGGCGGCGCCGGTGTTTCCAACGTCACCCTGGCCAACGTCATCGCTCGCATCGCCCAGGCCGACGCCTCACTCGGGCAGATCCCTCAGAACCACTTCTACGCCCTGGAAGTACTGCGAGTGAACGGCAGCCCGCACCAACAGCAACGCCTCTACGCCGAAGTCCTGGCCGGTCAACGCTTGGGCAACGCCCTGGCAGAGCTGGGCACCAAGACCGCCCATGACCGAACCACCCGCCTGTCCCGCGAAGGCGACGGCTACCGCATCAACGGCCGCAAGTTTTACGCAACGGGGGCCCTCTACGCACAGCGCATACCGACGTCGGTGATCGATGATCACGGCGTGCAGCAGTT
The DNA here is from genome assembly GCF_040224055.2 of Pseudomonas sp. WHRI 8519. NCBI lineage: Bacteria > Pseudomonadati > Pseudomonadota > Gammaproteobacteria > Pseudomonadales > Pseudomonadaceae > Pseudomonas > Pseudomonas sp. WHRI 8519. The sequence goes on from NZ_CP167996.1 coordinate 5,845,062, forward strand.
GGCCTTCGTCCCGGCCGACAGCCAAGGATTGCAAGTGATCGACGACTGGAGCGGGTTCGGCCAACGCACCACAGGCAGTGGCTCGGTGGTGTTCGACAACGTGCTGGTCCGCGCTGAAGACGTGGTGCCCTTCCAGTCGGCCTTCGAGCGCCCTACTCCGGTCGGCCCGCTGGCGCAGATTCTTCACGCCGCCATCGACACCGGGATCGCGCGCGCCGCTTATGAGGATGCCCTGCACTTCGTGCGCACACGCAGCCGGCCGTGGGTCGACTCCGGCCAAGAGAAGGCCTGTGAAGATCCGCTGACGCTAAAGAGCTTCGGCCACCTTGCCATCCGCTTGCACGCCGCCGAGGCCTTGCTCGAGCGCGCCGGCGAATTCCTCGACCGCGCCCAGGCCGACAGCACCACCGACACCGTCGCCGCTGCCTCCATCGCCGTTGCACAAGCCCGTGCGCTCAGCACCGAAATAGCCCTCGCGGCAGGCACCACGTTGTTCGAGCTGGCCGGCAGCCAGGCCACCCTGGCCGAACACAACCTCGACCGCCACTGGCGCAACGCCCGCGTGCACACCCTGCACGACCCGGTGCGCTGGAAGTACCACGCCATCGGCAACTACTACCTCAATGATGAAAACCCACCGCGCCGGGGGACCATCTGATGGCCAGGCAGATCCTGCTCAATGCCTTCAACATGAATTGCATCGGGCATATCAACCACGGCTTGTGGACGCATCCACGGGACACCTCGAACCAATACACGTCCATCAGCTACTGGACAGACCTGGCGCGCCTGCTGGAGCGTGGGCTGTTCGATGGCCTGTTCATCGCCGATATCGTCGGCACCTACGACATCTACGGCAAGTCGCTGGACGTGACACTGAAGGAATCGATCCAGTTACCGGTCAACGACCCGCTGCTGCTGGTTTCGGCCATGGCCGCCGTCACCCAAAATCTTGGCTTCGGCCTTACCGCCAACCTGACTTACGAGGCGCCATACCTTTTTGCGCGGCGCCTGTCCACGCTCGATCACCTGAGTAATGGCCGGGTTGGCTGGAATATTGTCACCGGTTACCTCGACAGCGCCGCCCGCGCCATGGGCCTGGAGCAGCAGCCGCAGCACGATCGCCGGTACGACCAGGCCGATGAGTATCTGCAAGTGCTGTACAAACTCCTCGAAGGCAGCTGGGCCGACGATGCGGTGGTCGAAGACCGCGCGCGACGGGTGTATGCCGACCCCGAAAAGGTACGCAAGATCCATCACCACGGCGAGTTCTATAAGGTCGAGGGCTACCACCTGTGCGAGCCCTCGCCACAGCGCACCCCGGTATTGTTCCAGGCGGGCAGTTCACCCCGCGGTCTGGCCTTCGCCGGTAACCATGCTGAATGCGTGTTCATCAGCGGCCAGGACAAGGCTGCCACCCGTGCCCAGGTCGACAAGGTACGCGCCGCAGCACAGGCTGCCGGCCGCGACCCCCAGGGGGTGAAGGTGTTCATGGGCATTACGGTGATCGTCGCGCCCACCGAGCAGCAGGCGCAGGCCAAGTACGCCGAATACCTGCGCTATGCCAGTCCGGAAGCGGGTGTGGCCCACTTCGCCGCCTCGACCGGTATCGACTTTGCCGCCTATGAGCTGGATGAGCCGATTGGCGCCAGCACGGGCAACGCTATTCAGTCGGCCACCCGTCAATTGCAGGAAAACGCCTGGACCCGCCGCCGCCTGCTGGAACAGCACGCCCTGGGCGGGCGCTACGTGACCTTGGTCGGTGCCCCAGAAGCTGTGGCCGAACAGCTGATCGCCTGGGTCGACGAAACGGGCCTGGACGGCTTCAACCTGACCCGCACCGTCACCCCGGAAAGCTATGAGGACTTCATCGACCTGGTGGTCCCGCACCTGCAACAGCGCGGCCGCTACAAAACCGCCTACGCCGAAGGCACCCTGCGCGAGAAGCTGTTCCAGAGCGATCACCCGCACCTGCCCGCCGACCATCCAGGCGCTACCTATCGCCACACCTCTACCCCTGCCACGACTGGAGTTGCGCACCATGCTTGAGAAACTGTTCCGGCCCGTCGCGGCCATTGCCCTGTCCTTCAGCCTGAGCGCAGGTGCCTGCGCTGCCGAACCGCTGAAGATCGGCACCACGTCTGCCTTCGCCATACCGCTGGAGGCGGCAGTGGAAGAAGCGCACAAGCAAGGCCTGGAGGTGAAGCTGATCGAATTCAGCGACTGGATTGCGCCCAATGTCAGCCTGAACAGCGGCGACATCGACGTGAACTACTTCCAGCACATCCCCTTCCTGGAAAACGCCAAGGCCGCAGCCGGTTTCAACCTGGTGCCCTTCGCTCCCGGCATCATCAACAACGTCGGGCTCTATTCAAAGCACTACAAAAGCTTTGCTGAGCTGCCCGAAGGTGCCAGCGTCGCCATCGCCAATGACCCGATCAACAGTGGCCGAGGGCTGCAGTTGCTCGCCAAGGCCGGGCTGATCACGCTCAAACCGGGTGTGGGCTACAAAGCGACCGAGGACGACATCGTCGCCAACCCCAAGAAGCTGAAAATCCTGCAAGTCGAAGCCGTACAACTGGTACGCGCCTACGACGACGCCGACCTGGTGCAGGGCTACCCGGCCTACATTCGCCTGGCCAACACCTTCGATGCCACCTCGGCGCTGCTGTTCGACGGCCTGGAGAACAAGGAGTACGTGATTCAGTTCGTCATACGCCCACAGAGCAAGGACGATCCGCGCCTGGCCAAGTTCGTCGACATCTACCAGCATTCACCTGCCGTGCGTGCAGCACTGAACAAAGCCCACGGCAACCTCTACCAAGCCGGCTGGGAAGGCTGAAATGAGTCAGGCCAGCGCCCTCAGGGCGCCCTCCCTTCAACCCGCGCCGCCACCTGCGCGGGAGCAGCCTTTGCGCCAGGAAGTCAATGACGCGCATGTACGCTTCATCGGCCTTGGCAAGACCTATCCGGGCCAGCAGCAGCCGGCGTTGCAGGGCATCGACCTGAATATTCGCCGTGGCGAGATCTTCGGCATCATCGGCCGCAGCGGCGCAGGTAAATCGTCACTGTTGCGCACCATCAACCGGCTGGAACAGCCCAGCCAAGGCCGCGTACTGATCGATCAGGTCGACATCGCTGCGTTCGACGAAGACCGCCTGGTAGCGCTGCGCCGCCGGATCGGCATGATCTTTCAGCATTTCAATCTGATGTCGGCCAAGACCGTATGGCAGAACGTCGAGCTGCCGCTGAAGGTGGCTGGCGTGGCCAAGGCCGAACGCCAGCACAAGGTCCGTGCGCTGCTCGAACTGGTGGGCCTGCAGGAAAAACATCACATGTATCCGGCACAGCTGTCGGGTGGGCAAAAGCAGCGTGTGGGCATCGCCCGGGCTTTGGTACATGACCCCGAAATCCTCTTGTGCGACGAGGCTACCTCGGCGCTGGACCCAGAGACCACGGCATCTATCCTCGAGCTGCTGCGCGACATCAACCAGCGCCTGGGCCTCACAGTGGTGCTGATTACCCACGAAATGGCCGTCATCCGCGATATCTGCCAGCGCGTGGTGGTGCTCGAACGCGGTGAAATTATCGAACAGGGTGAAGTCTGGCGAGTATTTGGCACACCCCGCCATGAAGTCACCCGCACCTTGCTCGCGCCCTTGCAGGCCAAGCTGCCTGCAGCTTTGCAGGCGAGCCTGCAAGCCAGCCCGGCAAGTCGCAACGCCGCCGTCGTGCTCAAGCTCACGGTGCTTGGCGAGCCGGCGCTGTCCGACTTGTTCAGCGACCTGGGTGGGCGTGTGCGCCTGCTGCAGGGCGGGATCGAAACAATCGGCGAGCATGCCCTTGGGCAACTGATCCTGTCGGTACACGGCTCCCCGCACGACACCCATCACTTGCTCGAACATGCCCGCCGCTGGGCCGAAGATGTGGAGGTATTGGGCCATGTGGTTTGACCGCTTGCTCGAAGGCTTGCTCGACACCCTGCTGATGGTCGGCGTGTCGTCATTTATCGCCCTGCTGGTGGGCGTGCCGATGGCCGTGCTGCTGGTGACCAGTGATAAAGGCGGCATTTTCGAGGCGCACCTGCTGAACCGGGTGCTGGGTGCCTTCGTCAACCTGTTCCGTTCAATCCCGTTTCTGATCCTGATGGTCGCGCTGATCCCGTTCACCCGCCTGCTGGTCGGTACCACTTATGGTGTGTGGGCCGCCGTGGTGCCGCTGACCATCGCCGCCACGCCGTTCTTCGCGCGGATTGCCGAAGTCAGCCTTCGCGAAGTGGACCACGGCTTGGTGGAAGCGGCCCAGGCCATGGGGTGTCGACGTTGGCACATCATCTGGCATGTATTGCTGCCCGAGGCACTGCCAGGGATCGTCGGCGGTTTCACCATTACCTTGGTGACGCTGATCAACTCCTCCGCCATGGCTGGGGCGATCGGTGCAGGTGGGTTGGGGGATATTGCCTACCGGTATGGGTACCAACGCTTCGACAGCCAGATCATGCTGACGGTGATTGCCATGCTGGTGGCGCTGGTGGCGGTGATTCAAGTGGGTGGGGACAGGTTGGCGAAAGGGTTGAACAAGCGCTGAAGCAAGGACCGCTTCGCGCCCGGCTCAGTGCCAGCGCAAACCCTCAGCCGGCACGGGCCGCCCGAACCAGTAGCCCTGCCCCAACTGGCACTGCTGCTCGAGCAGGAACCTGGCTTGCTCCGCCTGCTCGATGCCTTCGGCGTGCACCTGCATGCCCATGCTCCGCGCCAGGGCGATGACCACCCGCACGATGGCGACGTCATCGTCATCCATCGGCAAGCCGGCGACGAAGCCCTGGTCGATCTTCAGCTTCTGCACTGGCAGGCGCTTGAGCCGCAGCAACGACGAATAGCCGGTGCCAAAGTCGTCGATTGCCAGGTTCAAGCCCAGCTCACGCAACCGGTGCAGTTGCTCCAGCGCGACTTCGGGGTCTTCCATGACGGCACTCTCGGTCACCTCCACCTCCAGTAGCGACGGATCCAGGCCGGTCTCGTGCAACACACCGGCCACTTGCCGGTAAAGCTCACGCTGGCCGAACAGCCGGCTGGAAATGTTGACTGCAACGAACTCGAGCAGGCGCCCGTCAGCCTGCCAACTGACCATCTGCCGGCACGCCTCGCGCATCACCCAGGCGTCGATGTCGGCAATCAGCCCAGTGCGCTCGGCGATAGGAATGAATTCGCTTGGCGGCACCAAGCCACGTTGCGGGTGCTGCCAACGCACCAGCGCCTCCACCCCAACCATCTTCGACGTGAACAGGTCGAACACCGGCTGGTAGAACACCCGCAGCTCGTCTTGGGCCAGCGCGCGGCGCAGTTCGCCTGCCGTTTCCACACGGTGCTGGGCGTGCGCCGTCAGCTCTTCGGTGTACAGCGCGTAACAGGCGCGGCCATTGTGCTTGGCCTTGTACAGCGCCGAGTCGGCGTTGCGCAGCAGCTGTTCGGCGCTCAACGCATCACTGGGGAACAGGCTGATACCAACGCTGACGCTGATGAACAGCCGATGCCCATCGAACTCGAACGGTTCGCGCATGCGTTCGATGAGGGCCTGTGCCAGTTTGCCGGCCTGGCCGACCTGCTGGCAGTTCTCCGCCAGCACACCGAACTCGTCACCGCCCAGGCGCGCCAAGGTCACACCATTGCCAACCACCTCGGCCAGACGCTCGCCTACCAGCTTGAGCAGCTGATCACCGATGGTGTGGCCTAGCCCATCGTTGATGCTCTGGAAGTGGTCCAGATCGAGCAGCAACAACGCACATCCACGCTTGTTGGCCTGTGCCGAAGCCAGTGCCTGCTCGGCCCGGTCGTTGAACAGCAAACGGTTGGGCAAGCCGGTAAGGGGGTCGTGGTGGGCCAGGTAGGCCAATTCCTGCTCGGTATGCTTGATTGCGCTGATGTCGCTGAATACCGCGACATAATGGGTCAGCTCGCCGTCATCGTCGTGAATGGCACGGATCGTCTGCCATTGCGGGTAGATTTCACCACTCTTGCGCCGGTTCCATATCTCCCCGCTCCACTCGCCTTTCTCTGCCAGGGTGGCATAAATCTGCTGATAGAACGGCACGCCATGCCGGCCGGACTTGAACTTGCTCGGGCGCTGGCCGAGTACTTCTTCCTGCTGGTAGCCGGTGATCCGCATGAACGCGCGGTTGACGTGCACGATCAGCCCCTGGCGGTCGGTGACCAGCACGCCCTCCAGGGTACAGTCGAACACGGCTGCGGCCATACGCAGACGGGCGCGGTCCTCGCTGCGAAGACGGGCGCCGACACCGATGAAATTGAGCAGACGGGCCCGGGTGAAGAAAATCAGCGCCGCACTGGCCAGCACCCAAAGGACAACATTGATCTGCCGCCCTACGGCCAAGGCCAGGGGATCTTCAGACATACTGCGCAAAACCACCTCTGACAGCACCAGCCAGAGGATCGAGAGCACCAGATACAGCGCGGCCATGCGCAAGGCGTCGCGAACGGAAACAGACATGTCGGCAACAAAAGTCCATGAAAAATGATGGGGCATTATAGAGGCAGAAACATGCAGTGACGTCCTATCTGAAAGGGTGACTGGTTTTATTTCCCTACCAAGGGATAATCAGGCCTTTCCCTGTTTCTTCGAGGGCTTTTACACCTATGTGGTATTACGGTCTGCTCGACTTGTCGGCCTGGCAACTGGTTGGCGTTACCCTGCTGATGACTCACGTGACCATCATCAGTGTCACCATCTACCTGCACCGCTACTCGGCCCACCGCGCCCTGGAGCTCAATGGCGCGCTCAAGCACTTCTTCCGCTTCTGGCTGTGGCTGACCACGGCGCAGAACACCCGCGAGTGGACAGCCGTTCACCGCAAGCACCACGCCAAGTGCGAAACCCCGGACGACCCGCACAGCCCGGTGCACAAAGGCCTGGGCACGGTGCTGCGCAAGGGCGCCGAACTCTACCGGGAAGAAGCGCTCAACCCCGAAACCCTGCGGATCTATGGCAAAAATTGCCCGGATGACTGGATCGAGCGCAACCTCTACTCACGCTACAAACATGGCGGTATCGCCCTGCTGGCAGTGCTCGACCTGCTGCTGTTCGGCACCATCGGCATCACCATCTGGGCGGTGCAGATGATGTGGATTCCGTTCTGGGCAGCGGGGGTGGTCAACGGCTTGGGCCATGCGGTGGGCTACCGCAACTTCGAGTGCCGTGACGCGGCGACCAACCTGGTGCCATGGGGCATCGTCATCGGTGGCGAAGAACTGCACAACAACCACCACACCTACCCCAACTCGGCCAAGCTGTCGGTCAAGCGCTGGGAGTTCGACATGGGCTGGGCCTGGATACGCCTGTTGTGCCTGCTGCGCCTGGCCAAAGTGCAACGAGTGGCCCCCATCGCCCACCGCGTCGAGGGCAAGGCCAACCTGGACATGGACACCACCATGGCCATCCTCAACAACCGCTTCCAGATCATGGCCCAATACCGCAAGCTGGTGATCGGCCCCCTGGTCAAGCAGGAACTGGCCAAGGTCGACGCCTCGGTACGCCATCGCTTCCGCCGGGCCAAACGCCTGCTATCGCGGGAGCCCAGCCTGCTCGAAGAGCGTCACCATGTGCGTATCGAGTCCCTGCTGGCGCAGAGCCAGGCACTCAAGACCATCTATGAAAAGCGTTTGGCCTTGCAGCAGATCTGGGCCCGTACCAGCGCCAACGGCCACGACATGCTCGCCGCCATGAAAGACTGGGTACACGAGGCGGAGGCCAGTGGCATTCATGCACTGCACGACTTTGCAGCGCAATTGAAAACCTACTCCCTGCGCCCGCACGGCGCCTGACCACCGTTGATCGGCACGCCCTGCAACGGGGCGTGCCCGCTGGAACTTCCCCTCTGAAAAACCACTCAAACCCGGCACATCGCCCGCGTGGCGGGCCGGTCTGTGGCCGCACGCTTACCCGTCGAGAGCCACTCCGTGCACATGGCCAAGAACATCCATCCAACGTTGCCCGGCAATTCAGCTCCCGAGGCAGCCCAAACTCTGCTGGCCTTGCTGCATGCCCAAGGCGAAGTGGCTCGCCTGAGCGAACGTGAACAGCTCTTCAGCTCGTTGCTCGACAGCGTCAATGCGGTGCTCTGGGCGTTCGACTGGGAAACACGCCAGGTGCTCTACGTCAGCCCCGCCTACGAACGCATTTTCGGCCGGCCTACCAGCCTGGTGTTGGCCGACTTCAACGAGTGGCGCGATAGCATCTACCCCGATGACCTGGAGTACGCCGAGCGCAGCCTGGCCCAGGTGCTGATCAAAGGCGCGGTTGAAGACCGCGAATACCGCATCCTCAACGCAAACGGCCAAGTGCGCTGGCTGAGTGACAAGTGCTACATCAACCAGCAGCATGAAGGTGAGCGGGTGATCATCGTCGGCATTGCCGAGGACATCACCGAAAAGAAGCAGCTTGAAGGCGAACTGCATCGCCTGGCTACCACCGACGTGCTGACCCAAAGCAGCAACCGCCGGCACTTTTTCGAATGTGCAGGCCAAGCCTTCGACAACGCACGCGAAGACGGCACACCCCTGGCATTCCTGCTGCTGGATATCGACGATTTCAAGCAGATCAACGACAACTATGGCCATCAGGAGGGCGATCAGGTGCTGCAACGCATTGCCGACAGCGGCAAGGCGGTGCTGCGCCGCGGCGACCTGTTCGGGCGTATTGGTGGCGAGGAGTTTGCTGCGGTGTTCCCTGGCTGCAATGCGCAGGTCGCCGAGCAGATCGCCGAGCGCCTGCAGCGCGAGATTCAGCGGCTGAGCTTCAGCCATGGCGAGCAGGTGTATGGCGTGACGGTAAGCCAGGGGCTGACCGGGCTCACGGAAGAGGATGACTCACTGGACAGCCTCTTCGCCCGGGCTGATGCGGCGATGTACCGGGCCAAGCGGCAGGGAAAGAACCAGATCGTGCGGGGCTGAACCCTTGGGTGCGCACAGCGGCACCCAAAAACTCAGTTACGTACCCCTCTCCTCAGCCACAGGCGGCTCTTGCTCCGGCGGTTTTACCTCTGGATTCTCCACCTTGCGCAACCGGCTCAACTGCGCCAACCCAACCTTGAGCAAGCGCGCGGTCTTGCTCTCGGCAACCCTCTCCAACTCTTGGCTCGCCGGCAGTCGCGCCAGTTGCCCGGCGAGGTTCATGGCCAGGATCTCCCGAGAATAAACCCCACCACCCAACTGATAGATTGCCGCGATCAGCTCGCGCAGGCCCAGCGGCAAGCGCCAGCGGGTTCGCAGTGCCGAGCCGAACGCTGCGCCGAAGTCGCTCAGTGACGCCTGCACCAGGCCATCGTGCAGTTCCCCACCGGCCAGCCGCCATTCCTGCAGGCAGCGCAGCACCGCAAGGTCACCCAGGCAGTGCAACAGCCCGGCGCAGTAACACAGCTCTTCGTCGAGTTCGAGCATGCGCGCCAGCGAACGCGCGTATTCGGCGGTATGCAGCGACAAGTTCCAGAAATGCGCCGCCTGCTGCGCCAGCAGTGGATCGGTCAGGCGGGCGCTGCGTTTGAGGGCCAGGCCCAGGATCAGGTTCATGCTCTGCGTGCTGCCAAGCTTGTGCAGGGCTTGTAGCAAGGTCTGCACCGGTGCATCGCGGTGCAGGGCAGCACTGTTGGCGGCAGCGATCAGTACGGCAGTCACCTGCGGGTCGTTGCGCACCTCCTCTTCGAGCACCTTGAGGTCCAGCCCCTGAGGGTTCAGCGCGCGCTTGATCGCCACCTGCACATCCGCGAACAGCGGCCCGCCATCGGCGGTGGCGCGGCGCTGCTCAAGGAAGGCCGGCAGGCTTGCCCCAGGCTGCAACGGCGGCACCGGGCAGGCGATCTGCTCACCCACTTCAAGCAGCAGCTCTTCCAGACGCTTGCGCAGGTTGTCCATGTTCAGTGGCTTGCTCAGGTAAGCCGTGGGGTGCAGCGGCAGCGCCTCACGCACGCTGGCACTGTCACTGCGGTTGCTCATGAGAATGAACGGCAACCCCGGCCCCTTGGCGCGCACCTTGCGCAACAGGTCCAGGCCATCGACACCTGCAAGCTCACGGGCGGCGATGATCAGGTCAGGCTTGCTGGCCAATGCCGTGAGCGCCTGGGAGCCATCGGCGCATACCTGCAGCCGGGCATCACAACGCACGCTGAGCAACATCTCACGCAGCATGTCGCGCACCCAAGGGTCGCCTTCGGCAATCAGTACGCAAGGTGGGGTGGGGTCTGCAGCGCTCATGGCCAACTCCTGAATATCCCTGACACGCAATCCGTTGCAGCTTCCAAGGCAAGTCCTGTGACAACCATAGCGCCACAGCCCTTTGTTAGGCACAAAAAAAACCCGCCTAGGCGGGTTTTTTTATGAAGCCTGTCACATCAGGCCAGTTCAGCGAAGCACTCTTCGATGATGGCCAGGCCCTTGTCGAGCAGCTCATCTTCGGCGGTCAGCGGAACCAGGATACGCAGGACGTTGCCGTAGGTGCCGCAGGACAGCAGGATCAGGCCCTTGTCGCGCGCTTTGGCAACCACTTGAGCAACGGCGGCGGCGTTCGGGGTGTGGGTGCCTTTTTCGAAGACTTCCACAGCGATCATCGAACCCAGACCACGGACATCGCCAATGATCGGGTGCTTTTCCTGGATCTTGCGCAGGCCGGTGGTCAGGTGCTCACCTACTGCCTTGCTGCGGTCCAGCAGCTTCTCTTCCTCGAACACCTGGATGACGGCCAGAGCCGCGGCGCAGGCGATCGGCGAACCGGCGTAAGTACCGCCCAGGCCGCCCGGAGCGATGGCGTCCATGATCTCGGCCTTGCCGCAAACACCGGCCAGCGGGAAGCCGCCAGCAATGGATTTGGCGAAGGTGGTCAGGTCCGGCGCTACGCCCATCTGTTCCATGGCGAAGAAGGTGCCGGTACGGCCAGCGCCAGTCTGTACTTCGTCGGCGATCAGCAGAATACCGTGCTGGTCGCACAGGGCCCGCAGGCGCTTCATCAGCTCTTTAGGCGCTGGCAGGAAGCCGCCTTCGCCCTGTACCGGCTCGAGGATGATCGCGGCGATGTCGCGCGGCTCGGCGTCGTTCTTGAAGATGCGCTCGACCGAAGCGATGGCGTCGTCAACGCTGACACCGTGCAGTTCGCTCGGGAACAGGGCGCGGAAGATGCCGCCCGGCATCAGGCCCATGCCAGCGGAGTACGGTACAACCTTGCCGGTCAGGCCCAAGGTCATCATGGTGCGGCCGTGGTAGCCGCCGGTGAAGGCGATCACGCCAGCACGGCCAGTGGCGGCACGGGCGATTTTCACGGCGTTCTCAACGGCTTCGGAGCCGGTAGAAACCAGCAGGGTCTTCTTGTCGAAGTCACCTGGGACCAGTTTGTTGATCTTCTCGCACAGCTCTACGTAAGGCTCGTAAGCCAGTACCTGGAAGCAGGTGTGGCTGACTTTGGTCAGCTGCTCTTGAACAGCGGCAACCACTTTAGGGTGCAGATGGCCGGTGTTCAGGACTGCGATGCCGCCAGCGAAGTCGATCAGTTCGCGGCCTTCAACGTCGATCACGGTCGAGTTCTTCGCGCTTTCGACGAAGATCGGGTGGATCTGGCCTACGCCACGCGGGACGGCGGCTGCACGACGTTGCATCAAGGATTCGTTGGTCTTGCTCATAATGCCCTCATTTGCGCCGATCAGCGGCGCTTTTATTCGGGGGTGGCTGGGAGTGCTCGCGAACAGTATTCGTTGATCGACTGCCGTGAACGCCCTGGCCACCAGGTGCTGCGATGTCAAAAAAGCCAGCGAGACGTCGCTCTCGCGCCCCGCTGGCAGAGGTAAAGCCTTCAGCGCATCAGACGCTGATGCACAGGTACTTGATTTCGAGGTAGTCCTCGATACCGTACTTGGAACCTTCACGGCCCAGGCCCGAAGCCTTGATACCGCCAAACGGCGCGACTTCGTTGGAGATCAGGCCGGTGTTGATACCCACCATGCCGTATTCCAGCGCTTCGGCAACACGGAACACACGGCTCATGTCGCGGGCATAGAAGTACGAGGCCAGGCCGAACTCGGTGTCGTTGGACATGGCGATGACTTCGGCCTCGTCCTTGAAGCGGAACAGCGGCGCCAGCGGGCCGAAGGTCTCTTCCTTGGCGACGGCAGCGGTCTTCGGCACGTCGACCAGGATGGTCGGCTCGAAGAAGTTGCCTTCGATCAGCTTGCCACCGGACAGCACCTTGGCGCCTTTGGAGACGGCGTCCTCGATGTGCTCCTGAACCTTGGCGACGGCCTTGCCATCGATCAGCGGGCCAGTGGTGGTGCCGTCGTCCAGGCCGTTACCGATCTTCAGCTTGGCCACAGCGGCCTTGAGCTTCTCGGCGAAGGCATCGTAGACGCCGTCCTGCACGTAGATACGGTTGGCGCAAACGCAGGTCTGGCCGTTGTTGCGGTATTTGGAGATGATCGCGCCCTCTACCGCCTTGTCCAGGTCGGCATCGTCGAACACGATGAACGGGGCGTTGCCACCCAGCTCCAGGGAAACCTTCTTGATGTCCTTGGCACATTCTTCCATCAGCTGGCGACCGATTTCGGTCGAGCCGGTGAAGGACAGTTTGCGCACCAGGGAGTTGCCGGTCAGCTCGCCGCCGACTTCGCCAGCGCTGCCGGTCACCACGCTCAGCACACCAGCCGGGATGCCGGCACGGGTAGCCAGCTCGACCAGGGCAAGGGCAGAGTAAGGGGTTTGCGAAGCAGGCTTGAGCACCATGGTGCAGCCAGCGGCCAGGGCCGGGCCGGCTTTACGGGTGATCATCGCCGCCGGGAAGTTCCACGGGGTGATGGCGGCGGTAACACCGATCGGCTGCTTGATGACGATCAGGCGCTTGTCAGGCTGGTGACCTGGGATGGTATCACCGTAAACGCGCTTGGCTTCTTCGGCGAACCACTCGATGAACGAGGCTGCGTAAGCGATTTCGCCTTTGGCTTCGGCCAGTGGCTTGCCTTGTTCGGTGGTCATCAGACGAGCCAGGTCGTCCTGGTTCTCGATCATCAGTTCGAACCAGCGGCGCAGCTTGTTCGAGCGCTCTTTGGCGGTCAGAGCACGCCAGGCCGGCAGGGCCTTGTCGGCAGCTTCGATGGCGCGGCGGGTTTCCGCAGTGCCCATCTTCGGCACGGTACCGATGACTTCACCAGTGGCCGGGTTGGTCACATTGATGGTCTGGCCGCTGTCCGCATCCAGCCATTCACCATTGATGAAGGCTTGCTGGCGGAACAACTGAGCGTCTTTGAGCTGCATGTCGGCTTCCCGAATTGTTGATTGTTGAAAAGCGCCCAAGGCAGGGCATCGAGCGTTTGAAATCTCAAACGAATGCTAAGCGGCTGCTGGGGTATAGGACAATAGGCTGTTCGAAAAAAAGAACGAATGGTTGAACAGGCCGGCGCTCGATCTGGATGAATGGTTAAGCGAACCGGCCTTAGCGTCGCCAAAGCCAGTACAGGTTAGACGAATGAACTGAAAGAAATGTGAAGGGAGGACCGACGGCCCTCCCGAGGGGAATAATCAGAAGGCCTTGGCCAGGTCGATCACCAGTGCGCGGTACCCGACGCTGCCCGGCTGACGGCTATGCACCTTCAGCTCCACCAGTACCTCCTGACTACCGCGGCGCACCTCGTTGAGCACCGTAGTGGTGAGCTTCTCGGGGGTGAGGAAATCAACCGATGCCGAATAGATGAACTGGGTATCGGTTTCAGGACGGTAAGCGACCACCGACGTCACCGGGCTGTACCACTCGTCGCCCCGCTCTTTGCCGTACTCCCACACCTGCTCGACCGTGCCCTTGGCTTCGTCGATTCTGTACTCCACCGCACGGCTGTAGTTGCCGGTAAGCTTTGTCGGCGCAAAATCACGCCCCCAGCCATTGTCGAATACCGTCAACGTGCCTTTGCCGGTCAGCCAGGCAGTGTGCTGGGTCCACGACCAATCGAAGGCCTCACTGCCAACAGGTTTGAGCACCTTATCCTGCAGCCGCTGCGGCCAGCCCTGCGGCGAAGCCAGAATCCACTTCACCGCCTTGTCACGGCCGATCTTCACCACGCCCTGATGGCGCGCTGAAACGATGATGCTGTCGTCATCGGCATCGTAGTCGATGGCATTGACGTGCGCCCAGTTGCGCCCTGTGCCCACCCCCGGGGTGTCACCGAACGGCAGGTCCCCTTCAGCCAATTCATTGGCCAGGCGGTCGTCCTGCTTCTGTACCCCTTCGGGCAATTGAATGGCGGCCTTGCCCAACGTCTCCAGCAGGTCGCCGCGGTAAGGGTCGAGAATCTGGTTGAGGTCCCAGAATTCCAGGACATCCCCGGCTTCATTGACCTCGATGATGTGGTCGCGGATCGAGCGCACCCGTTTGCCATCAGGCCGACGGTAATCGCTGGTACCGACACGCAGCAGGTAGGTGCCGTTGGCCGTTTCGCGGATTTCGTGGGAGAAGTCAGCGAACTTGTCCGGCAAGCTGCGCTGCCAGATGCGCCGGCCCAGCAGGTCGTACTTGGAGTAGGTCTGGCCTTGGCCCCAGATCAGCTTGCCGTCGCGGGTCTGCTGGAAGCCCATGGTGCCGCCCAGGCCGTCGCGGCGGTTGGAATCGTGGATTTGTTCGATGTCCAGATACCAACGCACATCGCCGTTGCTGTCGGCGATCCAGTTGTTGCCAACCTGGTCCCACTCGGCGGCACCACCCAGGCCATTCCACTTGAAGGCGCGGCCACCGGGAATGTCACCGAGCAAGTGGTTGAACAGGTAAAGACGGTTCGCAAAACCGGGGGCAACTTTGACTGGCTCGACTTCGGGCAGTGCGGCGGTCTGCTTGGCCACTACCGGCAAGCGCACTGCCGGGGCGTAGATCTGATAGCGCTCACGAATACGCTCACCGTCGAGCTTGTAGGTTACTTCCACCTGGTTCACATGGTCAGGGTACAACCCGAACACGGGGATGCCCCCGTAGGTCCACAGCGAACGGTCGGACACCTCATAGGCGATATCCACACCACGTTCACCGCGGCCCAGCACGCGAACATGGGCAGCGGTCAGGGTGCGCCCGCCATCGCGGACGATTGCGGTCAACGGCGCCAGGCGATACGGGTTGACCACCACATCGCCGAGCAGCGCTTCATCACGCTGCGGCACCGTGGCAGTCAGGCAGGCGCCCTCGGGCAGTGCGTGGGTTTCGGTCTTGGCGTTCATGCAAAGCTCCTTGTGCTCAGAAATCGTAGCGGGCGGTGGCGCCGAAGGTGCGCGGGGTGCCGAGCACGCCGGCATACCCGCCGTTGGCGGAATTCCACAAACTGGTGAAATAGGTCTTGTCGCCGGCGTTCTTCACCCACAGCGACAGATCGAGTACCCCGTCGCCCTGGTCCAGGCGTACACCCGTGGACAGATTGACCAGCGCGTAGCTGGGGATCTGGCCGAAGTCGGAATCATCGATGGTGCCGACCGCCTTGGAGCGGAAGGCATAGCTGGCGGTGACGTAAGGCTCGATGTGCTCGGTCAACTGCCACTTGTACTGGCCGTTGAGGTTGGCGATGTACTTGGAGGCGCCGACCACCTGGTGGCCGGACAGGTCGCAAGTGGCGGTGGCATTGACCAGGCTGACCTCGGGCGGGCATGGCGCATCGTCGTATTCGGTGTAACGCACGTCATTCCACGAGCCATTGAAGTTGACCGTCAGCCCACGGATCGGCAGCGCGGTAGCCTCGAACTCAAGCCCCCGCGAACGCACGCGCCCGGCATTGGCCAGGTACTGCACGCGGTTGGTCTGGTCGTAGACGTTGGCCTGGTAGCCATGCACCTCGGCCCAGAACAGGTTGGCATTGAGCTGCAGACGGTCATCGAACAGGGTGCTCTTGAGACCGACTTCAGCGTTGTTGACCCGCTCTGTACCGACCACCAAGGAATCTGTGCCCAGCCGCGGCGCCGCGCCGACAGTCAGGTTGATCCCTCCGGATTTTTCACCGTGGGTCAGGGTGGCGTAGCCCAGCAGTTGCTCGTTGAAGCGGTAACTCAGGCCGAGCAGCCCGGAGGGGCTGAAGCTGTACTGGTTGAGGTCACCCGAGTCGTAGGCCCCTACCCTGCCTTGGCGCGCCGCAGCAGCGGCGCCGGTCACCGGCGCACCGCCCACCGGCGCATCCCGTGTCACCGAGGCGCTCTTCTCTTCGTAGGTGCCGCGCACACCGGCGGTGAAGTCGAGGCGGTCGGTGATGTGCCAGGTGCCTTGGGCGAACAGGGCATAGCTGTCGGTATCGATGTGCCCGTCACCCAGTGTTGTGACGTCGTTCAGGGCACCGGCGGGCGTAGCGTTCCAGACGTCGGCCTGCGGGCCGTAATAGGTGAACGATTTGTTGTCCAGGTCCTGCTTGAAGTAATAGGCACCGAGCACATAATCGAAAAGCCCCCCGGTGGGCGACGCCAGGCGGATTTCCTGTGAATACTGCTTGTCGCGCACCGCGACCCCGGCGTTGTAGGCCACCGGCACGTTGAGACCATCGTCGTTGCGCGGGGTGAAGTCCCACCAGCGGTAGGCGGTTATCGAGGTGAGGGTGAAGTCGTTGGGCAGGGTCCAGTTGGCTTCCACCGAGGTGCCTCCCTGGAACACTGTTACCTGCTGGTCGGAATCGAAATTGACCTTGCGGTCCTTGCCCGAAACCAGTGTGGCACCGGCCTGGGCAGCCAGGCTTTCGTAACGATTGACACCATTGATGGTCGGCCCGGAGCTGTACAGGCTGAGGATGCCGTTGTTGGAATCCTCTTCGTTGTACTCGCCGATCCAGCGCAGGTTGAAGGTTTCGCTCGGCTGGAACAGCAACTGGGTCCGAAAGCCCTGCCGCTTGCCCCCGTTCAGATGATCGCCGTTGTGGATGTTCTTCACATAGCCGTCGTCTTCGGTTCGGTAGGCACTGATGCGCCCGGCCAAGGTGTCGCTGATCGGCCCGGAAAAACTGCCCTGGGTCTGCAGGTAACCATCCTCGCCAATGGACTGCTGGATGCTGCCCTCACGGTGAAAGGTCGGTTTGCGCGAGACGATGTTCAGCACGCCTGCCGTGGTGTTCTTGCCGAACAGCGTACCTTGCGGACCCCGCAGTACTTCCAGTTGTTCGACATCCAGCAGGTCGAATACCGCCATGCCAGGGCGGCCGAGATAGACGTTGTCCAGGTAGATGCCGACGCTGCCTTCCAGGCCATCGCTGGCCGGGTTGTTGCCCAGGCCGCGGATCGAGATGCTCGACTGGCGAGCATGCACATAGGACACGTTGGTGCTGGGCACCAGTTGTTGCAGGTCCTGGACACGGTAGATGCGCTGTGTTTCCAGGGTCTCGCTGTCGAGCACGCTGATCGGCGTGGGCACGCTTTGCGCGGTTTCCTCACGGCGACGGGCATTGACGGTGACAGTGCCAAGCTTGGCGTTCTGCTCCACGGCGGGGGCAGTGTCGACCGGCTCTTCGGCGAAGCTGGCACTGGAAGCCGCCAGCAGAACGCCGGCGGCCAAAGGCTGCAAGGTAAAGCGCGACGCGCGCGCAGGCCAACGGGAAATTCGGGACATGCAAATGCTCCTTGAGGCATTGCCCTGGCGAGCATTTCCGTTGGCGGAACCGAATCGCGGCTAGAGGGGCTTATATTCTTTTAAGAGATATAAATATGTTCTATTCATATTTTGAGGAATAAGTAACAGCCTTTATAAGGGTGCTCAGCCTGTTCATCAATTGCATTCGACCGAAAGTTTTCATGTAAAAAATGCATATCGACCTTCGCCAGCTCCGCCACTTCATCGCCCTTGTCGAACACCGCAGTTTCGTCGCTGCGGCGGCGGCGGTGAACCTGTCGCAATCGGCCTTCAGCCGCAGCATCCAGACCTTGGAGCACAACGTCGGCTGCCGCTTGGTCGACCGCGCCAGCAAGGATCTTTCACCCACCCGTCAGGGCCTGTTGGTGCTGGAGCACTCCCGCCGGCTGGTGCATGGCGCGCACAATCTGGTCAACGAAATCCACCAGTTCAATGGCGCCACCACGGGCGTCGTGCGCTTCGGATCGGGCCCTGCCCCCGCGGGTGGCCTGGTACCACGGGCAGTCGCGCGCTTCGTCGCCGAATTCCCGGCGGCACGTACCTGCTTTCAGGTGGATAACTGGCAGGCCTTGAACCGCAAGCTGATTGCCGAGGAGATCGAATTCTTCGTTGCCGACACCCGCCAGTTCGAGTCCGACCCGGACTACCGGGTTCACAAGCTGACACCACAGCGCTGGCACTTTTGCTGCCGCGCCGGACACCCACTGACCGAGCGCCCCTGGGTTAATGCGCGGGATGTATTCGATTACCCGCTGGCGACCACTTTCCGCCCGCCGAACATCCGAAAGATCCTCAGTGAACTGAGCGGCAGGCAGGACTTTCTACCCTCGGTAGAGTGCGAGCATGGTTATGCATTGCTCAACGTGGTGATGCACTCGGACACCATCGGCATTGCCTGCAGTGCCAATTTGCGGCCTTATCAGTCGGGGCAGGGGCTGACGCCGCTGCGGTTGGCGGACCTGGCGCCGGAGCAGGAGGAGTCTTTCTACACTCGCTATGGCGTGGTGAGCCGGGTGGGGTATGGGTTGTCGCCATTGGCGCAGGGAATGGTCAGGCAGTTGGTGGCCTGTGATGCCGAAGAGTAAGCAGCGACCTGGCGCCGCGAAAGGGCCGCAACGCGGCCCTGACGCTATCAGCCTTTGCGCGTAGTCCGGCTCCGTTGCCCATCAACCCCAACCGGTACCTCACCGGCCAAGGTCACCCGGCGCACGATGCGCGGCTGGGTGCCGTAATCATCCACCGCATAATGCTGCGTCGCTCGGTTGTCCCAGATCGCCACATCCCCCGCTTCCCAGCGCCAGCGCACGGTGTTTTCCAGGCGAGTGACATGTCCTTGCAGCACCGCGAACAGGTGCTGTGAGTCGGCCAGCGAGTAGCCCTTTATGCGTTTGACGAAGTGCCCCAGCTGCAGCGCCCGCTCGCCACTGATCGGGTGCACCCGCACCACCGGGTGCTCGGTCTCGTACACCGTCGAGGTGAAGACTTGGCGATAACGCTCGAGCTTGGCTGGGTCCACATCCGGCTTGATGCTGGCGTAGTCATATTCGTTGCTGTGCACCGCCCAGAGTTCGTCGGCCAGAGCGCGCAACGGCTCGGGCAGCTCCTGATAGGCGGCAGCCGTATTGGCCCACACGGTATCCCCGCCTGAGGCTGGCGCGACCACGCTGCGCAGGATCGAGGCCTTGGGGTAGGCATCGATGAAGGTCACGTCGGTATGCCAGGAGTTGGCCCGCTGACCTTCGGCACCGTCGAGCTGAAGCAGATAGCGGGTGCCGTCGACCACCGGTACGGTGGGGTGAGCGACCGGCTCGCCCAGCAGCTTGGCGAAGCCTTCCTGGCTTTGGTCATCCAGATGAGCTTGGCCGCGGAAGAAGATCACCTTGTACTGCACAAGGGCAGCCTGAATAGCCGCGACCGTGGCGGCGTCGAGGTCGGCGGAGAGCTTCACGCCACGAATGTGCGCGCCGATACGACCGGCGACAGGTTGGATATCGAGTTCGAGGGCTTGCGGCGCAGTGGCCAGTGCAGCAGTACTCATGGTCGTGGTCCTCACGGTCATTGTTGGGGTCAAGCGTTCAGCGGGCGGCTTGTACGGGTTGTTCCTGTTGCAACGCGCTATCGAGGAAGCGCGGCTCGACCCAGTCAGCTACCTGGAAGCTGCGGCGGATAAGGCGCTCCCGCGCCGCAAGGTCGACACCTTGTTGCAACTGGGCGAGGAAGTCGGCATCCAGGCGCGGGTCGAAGTAGTGGGCAAGGTCTTCCTTGGCCAGGTCGTCACTGAGGATGCTGCGCGGCCAGCTTGCATTGCTTGCCACCAGATCGACGAAGGCATCGCGGTTGTGTTCGTCGCGCAGCCAGCGGGTTGCCTGCTGCTGGGCGTTGACCAGCCGCTGAACCAGCTCGGGGTATTTGCCGATGAACTCGCCGGTACCCAGCAATACCGCCTGAGTGCTACCGGCGCCTTCCAGGTCGCGGGAGTTGACCGGTAGCTCGACCAGGCCGCGCTCACGCAACGAAAGCAGGCTGGCAAGGCCCCAAGTGGCGTCGATCTGCTTGGCGGCGAGCGCGGCGTTGGCTGCATTGAAATCGAGGTTGATCACTTTCAAATCGCGCTCAGACAGCCCTTGGCTGGCGAGGGCGCTGGCAAACGACAGCTGGTTGGCTGTGCCGCGGAACACCGCGACGCGCTTGCCCTTGAGGTCGTGCAAGGTCTTGATGCCCGACCCTGGTACGACGCCCAAATAGCTTTTCACCCCACGCACACCGGCAGCCAGCACACGGGTGTCGAGGCCATTGGCCTTGCCGACGATCGCGGCCAGGTCCCCCAGGTAGGCGAAGTCGGCCTGCCCATTGGCCAGTGCCTCGTTGACCACCGGCCCGGCACCCTTGAAGAACCGCCAGTCGATACGAATACCGTCCTTGGCAAATTCCTTTTCCAGCAGCTGCTGGTCACGCAGCACATCGACGACACCGCCAGCGCTGTGCTTGCTGCCAGCGCTCAGATCGGGCACGGCGATGCGGATGCTCTCAGGCTTGGCCGAATCGGCTGCTTGAGCGCTGGAGGCGAACAAAACGAGCAGCCCGAGGGCGGTGGTCAGGTGGCGCAGCGGGGTTTTCATGGCAAGGCTCCTTGGCAGGCTGCCACCGGCGATGGCCGGCGCTTTGGCCAGAAGCTAGGCAGGTCTGGTTAGAAGCTACAAATATCAAAACCTCATTTTTCAGTAGCTCAAAGGCATAAACCACGCAGTACGCGGCTTGGCGGACGGCTTGCGGAAAACGCATGGAAAATATGACGAAAACGCAATGACATGAGGCTTCCGTATGCAAGTTGCGCATGCTCTTATCTCTTGAAGTACGCATATGTGAATTTTTAATTCCATAAATGAATAACCTTCAAACTCTTCGAGAGATGGCCCGATGAATGGAATTCTGAGCAAAGGAGCGTGGCGACGGAGAGGGCCGCTACACAGCCCATCCACGGCCCAAGGCCGCTCCCGCGTACTTGCGGTGTTGTTGCCGATGCTGATCGCACTGTTGTGGGTGGCGGCGAGCCGGCAGCACTGGATGAGCGAGCAGGTACTGCCTGCGCCCTCACTGGTCTGGCAAAGCGCCGGGGAATTTGGCTCTGGTGAACTTTGGGGGCATTTGTGGATAAGTCTGCAGCGGCTGTGCTGGGGATTGCTGGTGGGAATTGCCAGCGGCTTGCTGCTGGGAGCGTGGCTCGGGACTTCGCGCCATGCGCAGACGCTGGTGCTGCCGACCTTCGTGGCGCTGGCACAGATCCCTACCTTGGCGTGGATCCCATTGTTCATGCTGTTTTTCGGTATCGGGGAACTGCTCAAACTGGTCGTACTGGTAAAAGCCGTGGTGGTGCCGGTGACCCTGCATACGCTGGTCGGCGTACGCGATGCCCAACCCAAGCTGCGTGAAGCGGCTGCGGCATTGCGCCTGCCGCCTCATCTGCTATTGCTCCGCCTGCTGCTGCCCGCCGCCCTGCCCGCTTTCCTCACTGGCGTACGCCTGGCTCTGGCTACCGGCTGGACCTCGTTGCTGGCCGTTGAGCTGCTGGCCTCCAGCGAAGGCATCGGTTATTTGATGGTATGGGGCAGGCAACTGTTCATGCTGGACCTGGTGCTGCTGTGCATCCTGGTGATCGGACTGGTCGGTGGGCTCATGGACCGAGGCTTTTCGACGCTGGAGAAGCGCCTGCTGTATTGGCCGCAACCGGCCACGGGCGAACACCAGCGTGTGCCACTGCCCACAGGCTGGCTGAGCCTATTGCTGCCCGTGGCCCTCCTGCTGCTCTGGCAGGCGAGCAGCAGCTTCGGCTGGATCGATCAAAACATTCTGACCTCGCCCTTGGATGTCGTGCGCACGCTATTCACAGGCCTGGCCGATGGCTCGCTGCCTGAAGCCATGCTGCTGAGCCTGCAGCGCACCTTGATCGGCTTGGTGCTTGGCGGCAGTGCGGGGTTGCTGTGGGGCCTGTTGCTGGGGCTTTCACGCAACGCCGAGCGCCTGTTCGGACCAAGCCTTTCGGCGTTGCGCCAGGTGGCGTTGTTCGCCTGGGTGCCGCTGCTGACGGCCTGGTTCGGCCTGGGTGAGGGCGCCAAGAATGTATTTGTCGGCCTGGCAGCATTCTTCCCCCTGCTGATCGCTACGCAGCGCGGTATAGCCAGCCTCTCGCCACAACTGGGCGAAGCTGGCCGCACGCTGCGCCTGAACCTGTGGCAACGCCTGCGCCTGCTGGTGCTGCCCGGCGCTGCTCCGGCCATCTTTGCCGGGCTGCGTCTGTCGCTGATCTATGCCTGGCTAGGCACCATCGGGGCTGAATATTTCATGCCTTCAGACGGCGGCATCGCCAGCCTGATGATAGGCGCACAACAGCTGTTCCGCATGGACCAGGTCATGGCCGCCATGCTCGTGATCGGCCTGGTCGGCGCCCTGCTGGGCAACCTTGGACAACGCCTCGAACTGCGCGCCACGCGCTGGAGAACCGCATGAACGCTTTCAACACTTCACAGCTGCTTGCGGCCAACCAACCTGATACCACGCCAGCGTTGGTGAGCTTTGACGGGGTGGGTAAGGTTTTCACCGTCGATGGACACGCCTTGGAAGCCATCCGCAATTTCAATTTATCGATCAACGAGGGCGAGTTCATCGCCATCGTCGGCGCCTCCGGATGCGGCAAGTCCACCCTGCTGCGCTTGTTGGTCGGGCTGGACACGGACTACAGCGGCAGCATTCGTGTCGATGGCCAGCCGGTGAGCGGCATCGGTGGCGAGCGTGGCATCGTATTCCAGGAGCATCGTTTGTTCCCGTGGCTGACGGTGGAGCAGAACATCGCCCTGGGGCTGGTCAATGAGCAGCTGACTCAGGGCGAGCGTGCCCGCCGCGTGCATGAGTTCGTGCTGCTGGTAGGCCTGGTCGGCTTCGAGTCTGCCTACCCGCATCAGCTTTCAGGTGGCATGGCCCAACGCGTGGCCATCGCCCGAGGCTTGGTGGCCAGCCCTCGCATCCTGCTGCTGGACGAGCCGTTCGGTGCGCTCGATGCGTTGACCCGCCAGCAGTTACAGGATGAACTGCTGGCCATCCGCGAACGTGCCGGCATCACCACGTTGCTGGTCACCCACGACGCCGAGGAAGCAACTTACCTGGCAGACCGCGTAGTGGTGCTGGAGCCGCGCCCGGGCCGAATCAAGTCGGTGGTCGAGATTGATCTACCGCACCCGCGGCTGCGCACAGGCGTGGCGCTGCATGGGCTGCGTGAGCAGGTGCTGCACCTGATCACCGGTGATGGCGGTTACCTGCCGCCGCCAACGCGGCGGGTGGAGGGGTTGCGGCCGGAGCTGATTGCGCTCTGACTGAATCAGGCAGTAGCTGTGGAGCAGTATCTGCACAGACCGTACAAGTACGCCCAAGGATAGATCCCCCGCTCATGGCCATCGCTGAATACCAACTGCACGCCATACCCCTGCGTTTCGATCCGTTCGATGCGGACATCGGCGGCAACCACCGCAATGCCGCCCAGCAAGCGCGCGGCGCGGCATTGCGAGCAAGGGCATGCACCGCGCAAGCGAGCATGGCTGATACTCTGCTCCCCATCCCCCCACTCCAATAGCAACTGCCCAGCACTGCGCAGGTTGCTGATTGCACCCGGCGCGTTCATTACGCCACCCCGCGCAATTGCGCCAAGGCAATGCGCACCGCCTTTCGCACCTCCGGGTCGCTATCAGCCTCCGCGGCCTGCAGCATCGGCAAGGCACGCGCTTGGCCCAGTTCGCCGAGGGCCAAGGCCGCCTCCTTGCGCAGGTTGGCGATGCCATGGCCGAGCAGTTCGCCGAGGGCATCCACTGCAGCGGCGTAGCGCAGGCGGCCCAGTGAACGCGCTGCACGCAGGCGCACCTGCCAGAAACCATCGGCCAGTGCATCCACCAGCGCCGGCCCAGCCTCAGCCTGACCTACCTTGCCCAGGGTGGTCGCGGCTTCTTCACGCACTTGCCAGGCCGTATCGTTCAACGCTGCCACCAGCGCAGGCAGCACGCAGCTGTCACGCGCAAGCCCAAGCGCACCAATAGCTGCACGACGCACGTCCGTGTCCGGCTCCCCCTCGGCCAGCCTTGCCAGCGCCGGCAGCGCGGGGTGATGCTTGAGCCAACCGAGGATGCCCACCGCCTCACGCCGCACGGCCGCATCGTCATCCGCCAGCGCCAGCAGCGCAGGCGCCGCGGCATCCTCCAGGCGCAGCTCACGCAACGCACGCAGGGCGCTGGTGCGAACAAAGGCCGCTGCGTGGTTGACCCAGGGCAGTATCAGTTGCCCGGCTTCCAGGCTCTTGAGTTCACTGAGACTCTGCGCTGCGGCCAGCCGCACCGGCTCGGCGGGGTCGGCCAACGCAGCGCATAGCGCCTGGACCACCTCTGCCTCTTCCCACGCTTCGAGCAGCCGCGCGGCTTCGGTGCGGACCTCATCGGCCACATCGGCCAGCAGCGCATCGGTGAGCCAGGGCAAACCGTCAGGGTCTTCCAGGTCGGCCAGTTCGATCAGCGCGATGCGCCGCACACCTGCGTCGACGTCTTCAAGGCGAGGCAGCAGAGCAATGATGGCCGGGTTGTCGATGTTGCGTTCAGTCATAGCGCGATCCGTAGCGGAGGGTGGTCGGTGTCCGGCAGGCCCAACGGGGTCAGGCGCGGCAGTTCGCGCCCTTCTTCGTGGCGCAGCAAGGCCAGGCAATGACGTTTGAGATGGGTGAATTGCGGGCTGGTCAACACGCTGGCGCGGCGTGGCCGCGGGAAGTCCAGCGGCAGGTCCTCGATGAAACGCCCAGGGCGCGGGCTCATCACCAGGATGCGATCGGCGAGGAACAAGGCTTCATCGATGTCATGGGTGACGAACACCACCGTGGTGCGGATCTGCGCCCAGACTTCCAGCAACAGTTCCTGCATGCGTGAGCGGGTTTGTGCGTCCAGGGCGCCGAAAGGTTCGTCCATGAGTAACAGGCGCGGACGATTGATCAGCACACGGGCGATTTCAGCGCGCTGCTGCATGCCACCGGACAGCTGGCTGGGCCAACGCCCGGCAAAGTCGGCCAGGCCCACCAGCTGCAGCATCTCGCGCGCCTGACGCTGGCGCTCGGCCTTGCCCATGCCTTGCATCTTCAGGCCGAACGCGACGTTGTCGAGCACCCTGCGCCAAGGCAGCAGGGTGTGATGCTGAAACACCATGCCGCGCTGCGGCGACGGCCCATTGATGGCCTGATCATCCACTGTCAGTGAGCCACTGTTGGGGACCAAGTGCCCGGCAAGCGCGCCTAGCAACGTTGATTTGCCACAACCGGAAGGCCCAAGGATGCACACGAACTCACCCGGCGCGACGGCGAAGTCCAGACGCTGCACTGCCTCGAACGCTTCAGCACCTTGGCCCAGACGAATGGACAGGCCGCGCCCTTCGATGCGCCCAGGCTCCAAGGCCTGTCGATAGCGGTTCATCGGGCGGCCCTGCGCGTGTGATACCAAGGCGTTGCCAGTGCCCCGAGCTGCTTGACCAGTGTACTGCTGCCCATGCCCAGCACGCCGATCAGCAACATGCCAACGATGATCTGCGGGTAGTTCTGTAAGGTGTATGACTCCCAGGTGTAATAGCCAATGCCGAACTGCCCTGAGATCATCTCGGCAGTGACCAGGCAGAACCACGAGGTTCCCATGCCGATGGCAAGCCCTGTGACGATACTGGGCAGCGCACCAGGCAATATCACTTCACGCAGGATCGCCCAGCGCCCGGCGCCCAAACTACGCGCCGAGGCCACCAGGCGCGGGTCGACGGCCTCTACGCCATGCACGGTATTGAGCAAGATGGGGAACAGCGCGCCGGTAAAGGTGATGAATACCATCGACAGCTCCGAAGAAGGGAACATCAGGATCGCCAACGGTATCCAGGCCACCGCCGGAATTGGCCGCAGCACCTCAAGAGGCGGCAACAGCGTGTCTTCGGCCCATTGCGAACGGCCGATCAACAGCCCGAGCGCCACACCCAGCAGCGCCGCCACGCCATAGCCGGCAAAAACCCGCGACAGGCTGCTGCCCAGGTGCTCCGGCAGGGCACTGGAGGTGAGCAATTGCCCTGCGGCATCCAGCACCGCTTTGGGGGTGGGCACATAGGTGAAGATGAACAGACCGAGGTCGAGCTTGGCGCTGGCTGCCACCTGCCAGAACAACAGGCAGGCAAGCAGCGAAGCAAGGCGCAGAGGCCAACGTTTGAGTTCAGGGGTCATTACCATGCCTCCCGGTCAGCGCTGGGCAACCAGCTTCTGGTTGGCGCTGACGAAGTCCAGCACTTCTGCGTCGTGAGCCTTGGCGTACCGCTCGGCCTGATCCTTCAGCAGAAAGGCGGCCAGCTCACCCTTGGCGTTGCGCGCGAACCAGGCCTGGTTGGCCAGCAGCTTGATGCCACTGTCGGCGGCCTGGGCGTAGATGGCGCGGATGTCCTTGCCCTCCTGCTCAAGTTGGGCAAGGGCACCGAGGGCAGCCTCAGGCGAGGCATAGTGGCGAACCTTGTCTTCCCCCCGCACCCAGATCTGCGCCAGGCGGCTGAAATCGGTGATCGGTTTGCCGGTCAGCGCATCAGCAGCCTTGAGCGGCAGCGGATCGTAGTCCTGCAGCGCCTTGTCGTAGTCCACACCCGCCTGCTTGAAGGCGGCGCGGATGTATTGGTCATCGATGAACTGGCGGGTGTCGAGCTCCCGATCGGTCTTCTTCAGCAGCTTGAGGGTGTCGATGGAGGTGGCGACTGCTTTGCGGTACTCGGGCTTCCAGGTCAGATCGCGGGTTTGCAGGCCCAGCGGCCCATGGAACAGGTAATTGACCTCGGCTTCAATCCCGGTGACCTTCTCGATCAGCTCACTGTACTTCTCCGGCTCGGCGGCCATCAGGCGGTCAGCCTCAAGGCTGGCACGCAGGTAGGCGGTGACGACCTCGGGGTATTGGCGGGCGTATTGGGCATCGACCAAGGCACCATGGAAGGTCGGCGCGTTGGCCTGGGCACCGTCATAGATCTTGCGAGCGAACCCTCGGTTGGGGAACAGTTCGGCGAACGGCACGAAGTCGGCGTGGGCGTCGATGCGGTTGCTGCGCAAGGCGGAGCCGGCGATCTCGGGGGCCTGGGCGATGATGCGCACGTCTTTGTGCGGGTCCCAGCCCTGGGCAGCGATGGCGCGCAGCAGCATACCGTGGGCCGTGGAGGCAAACGGCACAGAAATGGTCTTGCCCTTGAGTTCGCTCAGCGATTGCACGGCGGAGGCCGCTGGCACGACGATGCCGTTGCCGCTGCCGTGCACACTGCCCGACAGCACACTGATGAACAGGCTGCGTTTGCCTGCATCCAGGTGGGCGACACCGTTGAACGAGCCAGGGAAGTCGGCCATGGCACCGAAATCGAGCTTGCCTGCGACCATTTCGTTGGTCAGTGGCGCACCGCTGGTGAAGTTCTTCCACTCGACCTGGTACTGGGCATCCTTGTACCTGCCATCATGCGGCAGATACTTCTCCAGCAGGCCAAGTTCGCGAATCAGCAAGCCGCCGGTGGCGCAGTTGATGGTAGTGTCCTGGGTGCCGATGGCGACACGGATGGTCTCGGCACTGGCGTTAAGGCCAGCGAGCGCCAGCGCAAGGCCGGCCAAGTTTGCTACAAGGCGCATGGGTGCTTCCCCTCGAATCGTTTGAAGTATTGGCATCGTCTCCGCCACCAGGCTTGTGGTGGTGGGAAACGAGGGGCATTGCAGAGGGCGTCCGGTGGCGTGCCGGGTGGCCTGAGAGGGTCAGCGCAGCAGGTAAGGGATGTCGACCTTTACTGCACCGGTAGGGCAATCTTTTTCGCAGGGCATGCAATACCAGCATTCATCAAAGGCCATATAGGCCTTCTGGGTGGCCGGGTTGATGGCCAGCAGGTCCATTGGGCAGACGTCAACGCACACGGTGCAGCCCTTTTCAGCGATGCACTTGTCTTCATCGATGGTCACCGGGGCGCTGCTGCGAAAGAAAATCTCTTGGGGTTGGTAGGCCATTTCACGGATTCCTCGGGGCCTTCGGCCCTCGTTGTGATTGATCGCCGGGGCCGCTGTACGCCACCCCACTCACGCGGCATCGGCCTTCACCCGTAGCCGGTCATAGGCAGTCTGTTCCTCGGCATCCAATGCAATGAGGTAGGGTTCGACGGCTTTCTTGAAACTGATCATTTCACCGTCCTCGCCCTTTTTCAGGTGGCAATGACAGAACCACTGACCATCGTTGCGCTCGGGATAATCGACCCGATGGTGGTAAAGCCCCCAGCGGCTTTCTTCGCGGAACAGCGAAGCGCGGGCGGCCATTTCGGCACAGTCGCGGATCACCGACACCTCCATCGCACGCATCAACTCGTGAGGGTTGTTGGCCTTGATCTGGTCAAGGTCACGCTCGATTTCGGCGAAGCGCGCCAGGCCGATTTCCATTTTCCTGGTCACCTTGGGGGGCTGCAGATAGTCGTTGACCATGCGCCGCAGCTTGTACTCGACGTGCGCTGGCGGCTGGCCGTACTCGCGGTGCAACGGCGCGAACACGCGTTCACGTTCGCGCTCGACCTGGGCCGCATCGACCTCGGCCAGCTCGCGCCCGGCCACGTACTGCGCGGCATTGACACCAGCAAACCAGCCATAGGTGAATGCACCGAGCATGTAGTTGTGCGGCACCGCAGCCATGTCTCCCGCGGCGTACAGGCCCTTGACGCTGGTCTCGGCCTTCTCGTTGACCCACACGCCCGAAGCCGAATGCCCGGAGCAGAAACCGATCTCGGAGATGTGCATCTCGACCATGTGCTGGCGGTAGTCGGTACCGCGCCCGGCATGGAACTGGCCACGGCTGGGGCGCTCGTTGCTGTGCAGGATATGTTCGATGTTCTGGATGGTCTCCTCTGCCAGGTGATCCAGTTTGAGGAACACCGGGCCATTGCCGCCTTCGAGCTCCTGATGGAACTCCCACATCATCTGCCCGCTCCAGTAGTCGCACTCGATGAAGCGCTCGCCTTTGCTATTCGCGGTATAACCCCCCAGTGGGCCCGTCACGTAGGCGCAGGCAGGGCCGTTGTAGTCCTTGATCAATGGGTTGATCTGGAAGCACTCAAGGTTGGCCAGTTCGGCACCTGCGTGATAGGCCATGGCGTATCCATCACCCGCATTGGTGGGGTTCTCGTACGTCCCCATCAAGTATCCCGAAGACGGCAGGCCCAGGCGCCCGGCAGCACCGCAGGCAAGGATCACCGCCTTGGCCCGCACGACGCGAAACTCGCCGGTGCGGCAGTCGAACCCGAGTACTCCGCCAGCCGCCCCCTCGCTGTCGAGCAACACACGGGTGCAAACCATGCGGTTGGTGATCTCGACACGGGCCCGCTTGAGCTGGCGGTAGAGCACCTTTTTGATGTCATGGCCTTCTGGCATGGGCAGCACGTAGGCGCCCATGTGATGGACCTTCTTCACCGCGTAGTCGCCAGTCTCGTCCTTCTCGAACTTCACGCCCCAGCGATCGAGCTGTTCAATGGTTGCGAAGCTGTGGGTGGCATAGGCATGTACTGTGGCCTGGTTGACGATCCCGTCATTGGCGATGGTAATTTCCTTGGTGTACTGCTCGGGTGTAGCGTGCCCAGGGATGATCGCGTTGTTCAGGCCATCCATGCCCATGCTGATGGCGCCACTGCGCTTGACGTTGGCCTTGTCCAGCAGCAACACGCGCAGACTTCTGTCCTGCTCTTTGGCTTTGATGGCGGCCATCGGGCCAGCAGTGCCACCGCCGATGACGATGATGTCGTAGTCATGGGTCTCGATGCTCATGCCTTGCCCCCCTTCTGACGGTCGATGCGCAGGCGGTACTGGAAGGCATCGCCGCGGTAGTAAAGGTGTTCGAAGTCCAGCGGTGTGCCATCAGCGGCATGGGTGAGGCGCTCGATGCGCATGATCGGCGCCCCCTCTTCCACTTCCAGTGCCTGGGCCAGGTCGCTGTCGGCCAGAACCGCATCGATGGCCAGGTCAGCATGGCCAAGCGCGATGCCACAGTCGTTTTCCAGCAGCAAGAAAATGTCGCGGGTAACCAAGTCAGCTTTTTCCAGCTTCTCCCCCACCGCCTTTGGTAACCAGGTCAGCTCCAGCGATACCGGCTCACGGTTGATCAGGCGCACCCGGCGAATCTCAGTCACAAGGCTGCCTTCCTCGACCTGCAGGCGTGCCGCCACCAACGCATTGGCGGGCACATGGCGAAAGCTGCGCAGCCGGTTCAGCACTTCGTAGCCCATCTGCGTCATGGATTCGGCCAAACCTTGCAGGGTGCTCACGTTCTGAAACGCCTTGGGCTTGGCGACGAAGGTGCCTTTGCCGTGAATCTTGAAGATCAGGCCCTCCTTCTGCAGGTCGCCCAAGGCCTGCCGCACAGTGATGCGGCTGACGTCGAACGCTTTGCCCAGTTCGCTTTCCGAAGGCATGCGGCTGTGGGGGGCGTAGGTGCCGTCGAGTATGCGCTCGCGCAGCAATTCCTTGAGCTGGGTGTAGAGCGGTACCGGTGAAAGTGGGAGCAGTTGGGCCATGGTTATCTTCACTGATTGTGCACTTGTTATAACAAGTTGTGACCAGAGAATAGCCGGCATAAGAATTACGGGTGAAATACTGTTATTGCATATGCATAGAGAGGTTTGCGGGCAAAATCCAGAAATCCTTTATCGGCGCAGGGATGCCGGGCCCGGCTAGCCTTGATGAGGACCTCATAACCTGGCACGGACGCCGCCATGCACAACCCTGACGATCAATCCCTCGACCTCAAGCGCGTGCTGGGCGCGTTGCAAGCCGACCAGCTCCTGAGCGCCAGCGACGCCCGGCAAGTACTCGAATACGCCAACGCACGGCCACCTTGCCATCCGCTCGAAGCCGTAGCGGCGCTGGAACTCCAAGACCGCCGGCACCCCGGCCAGCGCCTGGATCTGGACGGCCTGTGCCAATGGCTCGCCAGAACAGTCGGCCAGCCCTATGAACGTATCGACCCACTGCAACTCGACCTGTCCAAGGTCAACGGGCTGATATCGCCAGCGTTCGCCCAGCGCCACGGCATACTCATCCTGGCCAGCGACAGCCTGAGCATCACCGTGGCCAGCGCGCAGCCTTACCAGTGTGACTGGCAAACCGATCTGGCCCGCAGCCTGGGCAAGCCGATCCGCCGCGTGTTCGCCAGCCCCCTGCAATTGCGCCAGGTGGGCCAGTCACTGTTTCGCCTTGCCCACTCGGTGCAAGGCGCCCAGCATCAGCAGTCGGCAAGCCTCGGTGAGCTCGAGCAATTGCTGGAGCAGGACAAGCGCCTGGGCAACGCCACGGCAGATGACGCGCATATCGTGCACATCGTCGACTGGCTGCTGCAGTACGCTGTCGAACAGCGCGCCAGTGACATCCATCTTGAGCCGCGCCGCGAGCAGGGCCGCTTGCGCTATCGCATAGACGGCCTCCTGCATACGGTCTACGCCTTCCCGGCCGGCGTCACCCTGGCGGTCGTCAGCCGCCTGAAGCACTTGGGCCGCATGGATGTCGCGGAGAAACGCCGCCCGCAGGATGGCCGCGTGAAGTGCAGCCTGCCAGGTGGCCGCGAAGTGGAGCTACGCCTGTCTACGCTGCCCACCCCCTTTGGCGAAAAGCTGGTGCTGCGGTTGTTCGACCCACAACAGCTACAGGAAGACTTCGACCGCCTGGGGCTGGAAGGTGAACAACTGCACCAGTGGCTGGCCCTGCTGCAGCGCCGTCAAGGCATCCTGCTGGTCACCGGCCCTACCGGCTCAGGCAAGACCAGCACGCTTTACGCGAGCCTGAAGCAGTTGGCCACGCCCGAGGTCAACCTGTGCACCATCGAGGACCCGATCGAACGTCTGGAGCCGGCATTCAATCAACTGCAGGTGCAGCCCACACTGGACCTCAGCTTCGCCAACGGCGTACGCGCGCTGTTACGCCAAGACCCGGACATCATCATGATCGGCGAGATCCGTGATCGCGAGACGGCTCTGGTAGCCGTGCAAGCTGCCCTTACCGGGCACCTGGTGCTCTCGACGCTGCACACCGACGACAGCTGTGCTGCCATTACCCGCCTGTTGGAGCTTGGCGTGCCCGATTACCTGATCAAGGCCTCCCTCGGTGGGGTGATGGCGCAGCGCTTGGTGCGCTTGATTTGCCGTGAGTGCCAGCGCCGCGCAGCATCGGCCAGCGGCCAGCCTTGCCTGATGTGCCGGGGCACCGGCTTTCATGGCCGAACGGGCTTGTTCGAGCTGCTGGTGCCGAGCGAAAACCTACGCGCCCGGATAGGCGCTGGGGCGGACCTTGCCAGCTTGCGGCTACAGGCGTTGAGCGAAGGGTTGCTGGACCTGAAACGCTGCGGGGAAGCCAAAGTGGCCCGTGGGCTGACCTGCCAAGAGGAAGTGCTGCGGGTCTGCGCGTGAGCAAAAAACCCTTGTTTTCGAGGAACTTGCGCCCCGCAGGCACAATCAAATCGGGCTCCATCAGCCCTCACCCTTCGAGGTGTTTCATCATGCGTCTCCCAACCGCCATCGCCGCCGCTGCCCTGCTTTCGCTGCCCATTGGCTCCGCCATGGCCGATACCTTCTGGCGCAACGTGATTTCTTCCGGCGCGACCACGGGATCGACCTACCTGACCTCCAAAGATCACAAGTTGGTCGTCGCGGCGCAGGAAGACGCCGGCAGCTTCGTGGCCAGTGAAGGAGCTATTCGTGGGCCGTTCCTGGAGGCGGCAATGCGCCAGGTGCGGGCTGAGAACCCAGGCATGCAAGCCAGCGACATGGAACTGGCAAATGCCATCCTGGCGAAGAATGCGATAGCCGAGTAAGGCCCTGGGGCTGCCGTGCAGCCCCAGCTTCAACTCAGCGATACGCCTCCACCGGTACACACGCACAAAACAGATTCCTGTCCCCGTACACATTGTCGACCCGGTTCACCGCTGGCCAGTACTTGTGCTGGCGCACGTGAGCGCTGGGGGCCACCGCCTGCTCAAGACTGTAAGGCCGGTTCCACGGCGCCAGCACATCGGCCAGGGTATGCGGGGCATGTTTGAGCGGATTGTCTTGCGCCGGCCAGTGACCCTCTTGTACCTCTTCAATCTCCGCCCGGATCGCCAGCATGGCTTCGACGAACCGGTCCAGCTCGGCTTTGGACTCACTCTCTGTCGGTTCGATCATCAAGGTCCCAGGAACCGGGAATGACATGGTGGGGGCATGGAAGCCATAGTCCATCAGGCGCTTGGCCACATCCTCTTCCGTTATCCCGGTAATGGCCTTGAGCGGCCGCAGGTCAAGGATGCACTCATGCGCCACCCGCTGGTTTCGGCCTCTGTAAAGCACCGGGAAGGCACCCTCGAGCTGCCTGGCCAGGTAGTTGGCCGACAGGATGGCCACTTCGCTCGCATCGGCCAGTTGCGGCCCCATCATGGCGATGTACATCCAGCTGATCGGCAAGATGCTCGCGCTGCCCCAGGGCGCGGCGCTGACCGCGCTGTTGTTCGGGTCCAGGCCCGGCACCGGCACCACCGGATGACTGGCGACGAACGGCTTGAGGTGCGCGCGGATGCCAATCGGCCCCATGCCGGGGCCCCCGCCGCCGTGCGGGATGCAGAACGTCTTGTGCAGATTCATGTGCGAGACATCGGCGCCAATGTCAGCCGGCCGCGTGAGGCCGACCTGGGCATTGAGGTTGGCGCCGTCCATGTACACCTGCCCGCCCTGCTTATGAACGACTTCACAGATTTCCCGAATGCCCTCCTCATACACACCATGGGTCGACGGGTAGGTAACCATCAGGCAGGAAAGACGCTCGCCTGCAGCATGGGCCTTGGCCTTGAGGTCGTCGAGGTCAACGTTGCCGTGGTCATCGCAGTCGACGATCACCACGTCCATGCCTGCCATCTGCGCCGAAGCAGGGTTGGTGCCGTGGGCCGACGAAGGGATCAGGCACAGCGTGCGCTGGTGTTGATGACGGCTGCGGTGGTAACGGGTGATTGCCATCAGCCCGGCGTATTCGCCCTGGGCACCCGAGTTGGGCTGCATGCAGATGGCGTCGAAACCGGTAAGAGCGCACAGCCAGCGCTCCAACTCGTCGATCATCGTTTTGTAACCCACGACCTGAGCTTCGGGCGCAAAGGGATGAAGCTGAGCGAACCCGGGCCAGGTAATGGGGATCATTTCGCTGCTGGCGTTGAGCTTCATGGTGCAGGAACCCAGCGGGATCATCGATTGGTTCAGCGCCAGGTCCTTGTTCTCCAGCTGCTTGAGGTAGCGCAGCATCTGCGTTTCGCTGTGATGCAGGTTGAACACAGGGTGGGAAAGGAACGGCGTGCGCCGTTGCAGCCCGGCGGGAATGCCGCCTGCCAGGGCCTGCTGGTCCAGCGCGGTGACCTCAAGACCGTGATCCACGCCAAGGAAGATGTCGAACAGCCGAAGCACAGTGTCTTCGCTGCACGTTTCGTCCAGGCTCACACCCAGGTGGCCGCGGCCCAGAATGCGCAAGTTGATGCGCGCCGCTTGCGCACTTTCGATGATGGCCGCCTGGGCACCGCCGACCTCCAGGGTAAGGGTGTCGAAGAAATGCGGGTTGAGGCGTTTGATGCCCTTGGCCTCAAGGCCGGCAGCCAACACGACGGTCAGCCGGTGCACGCGCTGCGCGATGCGCTGCAAGCCTTCAGGGCCGTGGTACACCGCGTAGAAACCGGCGATGTTGGCCAGCAGTACCTGGGCCGTGCAGATGTTGGAGTTGGCTTTTTCGCGGCGGATGTGTTGCTCGCGGGTCTGCAGGGCCATTCGCAGGGCGGTGTTGCCACGGGCGTCACGCGACACACCGATGATGCGCCCCGGCATCGCCCGCTTGTAGTCGTCACGGCAGGCAAAATAGGCCGCGTGCGGGCCGCCGTAGCCCATGGGCACGCCAAAGCGCTGGGTCGAGCCAAGCACCACGTCTGCACCAAGTTCACCCGGCGGCGTGAGCAGCACCAGGCTCAACAGGTCTGCCGCCACGCATGCCAGGGCATGCTGGCCGTGCAACTGGTCAATCAGCGGGCGCAGGTCACGCACTTCCCCATGGGTATCCGGGTACTGCAGCAACGCGCCGAATACCTGGTGCTGGGCAAGGTTATCCACAGCGTCGACGATCAGTTCGAAACCAAAACCTTCAGCCCGGGTTCGCAACACCGACAGTGTCTGCGGGTGGCAGTGTTCATCGGCAAAGAAAGCATTGCTCTTGTTGCGCGCCACACGTTTGGCCAAGGCCATGGCTTCGGCTGCGGCGGTGGCTTCATCGAGCAGTGAGGCATTGGCCAGGGCCAGGCCGCTCAGATCGATGACCATTTGCTGAAAGTTGAGCAGGGCTTCCAGCCGGCCTTGGGCGATTTCTGGCTGGTAAGGCGTATAGGCGGTGTACCAGCCGGGGTTCTCCAGCACGTTGCGCAGGATGACGGTTGGCGTGACGGTGCCGTGGTAACCCATGCCGATCAGGCTGGTCCACACCTGGTTCTGCTCGGCATAACTGGCGAGCTTGGCCAACGCGGCCTGTTCATCCAGGGCGGCGGGCAGGTCGAGGGCGCGGTTGAAGCGGATATCCGGGGGGACGGTCTGCTCGATCAGCTCGCTGCGGCTGCTCAAGCCCAGGGCACTGAGCATGGCCTGCTGCTCCGAGGCATCAGGCCCCAGGTGACGACGCAGGAATGGGCTGAGCTCTTGCAGTTGATGCAGGGACGGCGACTGGGACATGACGACGCTCTCTTCCTAGACCAGGCCTCGTGGAGACTTATAAGTCTAGGAAGGATTGCCGATACTGCGGGAAAACTTGCTTCGCCAGTCCCGGCCTCATCGCTGGCAAGGCCGCGATGAGGCCAGAATGATCACTCGCCGATAGCGGCGCGGTAACCAGCAGCATCCAGGAGCTTGTCCAGCTCGGCCTTGTCGCTTGGCTTGAGCTTGAAGATCCAGGCGCCGTAAGGGTCTTCGTTGAGCAGCTCCGGGCTGTCGGCCAGCTCTTCGTTGACCGCGATCACCTCGCCACCCACCGGGGCATAGATATCCGAAGCGGCCTTGACCGACTCGACCACGCCAGCCGCATCGCCGGCAGCGAATACTTTGCCAACCTCTGCCAGCTCCACGAACACCACATCACCCAGGGCCTCTTGAGCGTGGTCGCTGATGCCCACGGTCACAGTGCCGTCGGCTTCCAGGCGCGCCCACTCGTGGCTTTCGGCAAAACGCAGTTCGGCGGGGATATTGCTCATGTCTTGTATTCCTCGATTGGGTCAGCGGTCGGCCCGCCGTTGATTGTTCAGATCAGAATCTTGCCGTGACGCACGAAGGTCGGTTTGACCACCCGCACCGGGTACCACTTGCCGCGGATCTCGACCTCGGCGCGATCACCGGTGGCCATGGGTACACGCGCCAGGGCAATGGATTTGCTCAGCGTAGGAGAGAAACTACCACTGGTGATCTCCCCTTCGCCAATGCCGGCAACGCGAACCACCTGATGGGCGCGCAAAACACCGCGCTCCTCCAGCACCAGGCCGACCAATTTGTCCTGTACGCCGCGCTCGATTTCCGCCAGCAGGCCAGCGCGGCCGATGAAATCGCGCTCGGCCGGCTCCCAGGCGATGCTCCAGCCCAAGTTGGAGGTAAGCGGGGTGTGGGCTTCGTCGATGTCCTGGCCGTACAGGTTCATGCCGGCTTCCAGGCGCAAGGTGTCGCGGGCGCCAAGGCCACTGGGGGCGATGCCAGCGCCGACCAGGTCGTTGAAGAAGGCCACGGCCTCATGGCCCGGCAGGATGATTTCCAACCCGTCTTCACCGGTATAGCCGGTGCGGGCAATGAACCAGTCGCCCTCGCTCACCCCTTCGAACGGGCGCAGCTCACGGATGAGCGCAGCGCGCGCAGCGCTGAGCAAGGCAGCGACCTTATCGCGGGCCTGGGGCCCTTGGATGGCGAGGATGGCCAGGTCAGGGCGCACCTTGAACCCGACCGAAAAGCCGCTACTGTGGGCCTCCAGCCACGCCAGTACGTTGGCGCGGGTAGCGGCATTGGTGATCAGCCGGTAGCCATTTGCCGTGCGGTAGGCGATCAGGTCATCGATCACCCCGCCCTCCTCGTTGAGCAACGGGCTGTACAACGCCTTGCCGACACTGCCGAGGCGGGCAACATCGTTGGCCAGCAAATGCTGCAGCCAGACGGTGGCATCGGTGCCATCGATGTCGATCACGGTCATGTGGGAAACATCGAACACCCCACAGTCACTGCGCACCTGATGGTGCTCTTCGACTTGCGAGCCGTAGTGCAGGGGCATGTCCCAGCCACCGAAATCGACTGTCTTGGCGCCTAGCGCCAGGTGCAAGTCGTACAAAAGCGTGCGCTGTCCCATGGGTTTCTCCTTCCGGGCGTGGCGAAGCGGCGGCGGTCGATGACGTTTGGTCGTCAGCTCTTCTTGTAGGACCCGTCGCGCGAATGCCGCGCATTGTAGCCGCATGGGCGCGGGCTGGCACCCTCAGTGACTGTGACCTGGGCGCCTGGCTGAACGACGAATCAGGCCGATGACCGGCAGCAGGCCAACCAGCACCAAGGTCAAGGCAGGCAGTGAGGCACGGGCCCACTCGCCTTCACTGGTCATCTCGAACACCCGTACGGCGAGGGTATCCCAGCCGAAGGGCCGCATCAGCAATGTCGCGGGCATTTCCTTGAGCACATCGACGAACACCAGCAGTGCGGCACTGAGTGCACCGGGAACCAGCAGCGGCATATACACTTTGAAAAACAATCTCGCCCCTCCCACACCCAGGCTCCGTGAAACCTCGGGCAACGACGGGCGAATGCGCTCCAGGCTGCCTTCCAGTGGCCCATAGGCCACGGCGATGAAACGTACCAGATAGGCCACCAGCAATGCCGCGAGGCTGCCCAGCAGCAAGGGCTTGCCTGCCCCGCCCAGCCACGTCGAAAGGGGAATCACCAGGTGGTTGTCCAGGTAACTGAAGGCCAGCATGATCGAAACCGCCAGCACAGAGCCGGGCAAGGCATAGCCCAGGTTGGCCAGGCCGACCCCGGCACGGATGCCGCCAGTCGGCGCCTGGCGCCGTGCAAAGGCCAGCACCAGCGCGACGCACACCGTGATCAGGGCTGCCATGGCGCCCAGGTACAGGGTGTGCAGCACCAGGCCGAAATAGCGCTCGTCCAGGTCATGCCGCCCACGCTGCCAGAACCATACCAGCAGCTGCAGCACCGGGATGACGAAGGCACAGGCAAATACCAGCAGGCACCAGCCACTGGCCAGCAGTGCCTTCACCCCGCGCAGGTGATAGAGGGCCTGACCCCGAGGGCGTTCATTGGCGCTGCGCGAGGCACCACGAGCGCGGCGCTCTGCGTACAGCACCAGCATGACCGCCAGCAACAGCAGGCTGGCCAGCTGGGCCGCGCTGGACAGGCTGAAGAAGCCATACCAGGTCTTGTAGATGGCAGTGGTGAACGTGTCGAAATTGAACACCGCCACCGCGCCAAAATCTGCCAAGGTCTCCATCAGGGCCAGGGCGATGCCTGCGCCGATGGCCGGCCGCGCCATGGGCAGGGCAACCCGCCAGAAGGCTTGCAGCGGCGAAAGGCCCAGCACCCGCGCCGCTTCCATGAGCCCCTTGCCCTGGGCCAGGAATGCCGTGCGTGCGAGCAGGTAGACATACGGGTAGAACACCAGCACCAGTACCACAATCACCCCGCCGGTGGAGCGCACCCGCGGCAGGCGCATGGGCCCGAACACTTCACGCAAGGCGCTCTGCACGGGGCCGGCGAAATCAAGCAGGCCGACGAAGACGAACGCCAAGACATAGGCGGGGATGGCAAACGGCAGCATCAGTGCCCAGTCCAGCCAGCGCCTGCCGGGGAACTGGCAAAGGCTGGTGAGCCAGGCCAGGCTCACGCCGAGCACGGTGACGCCTGCGCCTACGCCCGCCACCAAGGTCAATGTGTTGCCGAGCAGGCGGCTCATCTGGGTGTCGAGCAGGTGCGACCAGATCTGCACGTCGATCGATTGCCAGGACAGCAGCAAGACGCTCAAGGGCAGGAGCACGAGGGCGGCGATCAGGATGACCGGGAGGTACCAGCGGCGTTGAGGAGCGTGGGGCAAGGCAACTGTCTCTGTGGCAGATGGCAACCGCTGCGCGGGCTTGCCCCGCGAAGAGGCCCCTGCGGGCCTCAGAAGGATAAAGCCTGGGGCTTAGTTCCAGCCAGCCCGATCCATCAAGCGAATGGCCTCGGCCTGGCGTTTGCCCGCCACCTCGACCGGAATGCTGTCAGCCTTGAAGCTGCCCCATGCCTGGACCTCGTCCGATGGCTTGACCTTCGGATTGGCCGGGAACTCCTGGTTGATGTCGGCGAACAGCTTTTGCGCCTGCTCCCCGGTCATCCACTCCACCAGCTTCTTGGCCGCTTGCGGATGCGGTGCGTGCTTGGTCAGGCCGATACCGGACAGGTTGACGTGCACGCCACGGTCACCCTGGTTAGGCCAGAAGATCTTCACGGGCAGGTCCGGGTTCTGCTTGTGCAGGCGGCCGTAGTAGTAAGTGTTCACCACCCCCACATCGCACTGGCCGGCCTCGATGGCCTGGATAACCGAGTTGTCGTCAGAGAACACGTCGGTAGACAGGTTGTTGACCCACCCTTTGACGATCTGTTCGGTCTTGGCCTCGCCATGGTTCTCGATCAGGGTGGCGGTCAGCGACTGGTTGTAGACCTTCTTCGCCGTGCGCAGGCACAGGCGCCCTTCCCACTGCTTGTCTGCCAGTGCCTCGTAGGTGCTCAGCTCTTCAGGCTTGACGCGCTCGGTGGAGTAGATGATGGTCCGTGCACGCAGGCTCAGGCCGGTCCATTCATGGGACGAGGCGCGATACTGAGCGGGGATGTTCTGGTCGATGATGGTCGACTCGATGGGCTGCAGGATACCCATCTGCTCGGCCTGCCACAGGTTACCGGCATCGACGGTCAGCAGCAGGTCGGCCACCCCGTTGTCGCCCTCGGCCTTGATGCGTTGCATCAGCGGGGCTTCTTTGTCGGTGATGAACTTGATCTTGACGCCGGTCTCGGCGGTGTAGGCGTCGAACACCGGCTTGATCAGCTCGTCGATGCGCGAGGAGTACACCACTACTTCGTCCGCCGCCTGGGCGTTGCCGCCCAACAGCGTCAGGGCCAGGGCGGCCAGTAGGGGCTTGCGTGGCAACATGGGATGCACTCCTCGAATCGTATGAGAGGCGCAAATGGTAGTGAATCCCATTTTCTGGCTCACCTACCCAGCCGTTACCAGATGTTGCAAGGGTACCCTGCTGCTTCCAGCAATGGCCCTGTGTCGCGAAAGGGCCGCAAAGCGGCCCCTCAATCTCAAGGCTTGGCCAGGTCCGGCAAGTCGCCTGAAAGCCCCAACGCCTGGCGCACGAACAGCGCCTTGGCCTCGGGCATTTGCTGCACCAGCTTCAGGCCGCTGTTACGCAACCAGCGCAACGGCAGCGGGTTGGCCTGGAACAGCCGCTCAAAGCCCTCCATCGCAGCCATCAACGCCAGGTTGTGCGGCATGCGTCGGCGCTCATAACGGCTGAGCACTTTCACATCGGCCAGCCGTTCACCACGCTCGCACGCCTTCGCCAGCACCTCAGCCAGTACCGCTGCATCGAGAAAGCCCAGGTTCACGCCTTGCCCAGCCAGCGGATGAATGGTGTGCGCGGCATCACCGATCAGTGCCAGCCCCTCATCCACGTAGCGCTTGGCGTGGCGCTGACGCAACGGCACACAGACCCGAGGGTCGGCGTGCAGCACTTGGCCCAGTCGCCCCTCGAAGCCACGCTCCAAGGCCTTGAGGAAAGCGTGATCATCCAGCGCCATCAACTGCTCGGCCTGCTCGGGCGTGGTCGACCATACGATCGAGCACCAGCCCTGCTGGCCGTCTCGCGACAAGGGCAAAAAGGCCAGCGGCCCTTCATCGGTGAAGCGCTGCCAGGCAGTGGCCTGGTGTGCAGCGCTGCAGCGCACGCTGGTTACGATGGCGTGGTGCAGGTAATCCCATTCACGGGTCTGGCAGCCGGCCAGGCGCCGCACCGCCGAATTGGCACCGTCGGCAGCCACCACCAGCGGCGCCCGCAGGCGGCGACCATCGGCCAGGGTCAGCAACCACTCATCGCCAGAACGGCGCATCTGCTCCAGGCGGGCGTTGGGCAGCAGGCCGATATCGCTGTCATGCAGGCGCTCCAGCAGGCCATCCTGCACCACCCGGTTTTCGACGATATGGCCAAGCACCTGCGCGTGCACGCTGGCGGCGGAGAAGTGAATCTGCCCAGTGCCGCTGCCGTCCCAGACATGCATGTCCGAGTAGGGCGAAACACGCCGTTTGGCAATTTCTTCCCAGGCGCCCAACCGCTCGAGGATGCGCTGGCTGGCCGCCGAGAGGGCGCTGACCCGCGCCTCGAATGGCGCATCGCTGTCAAACGGCTTCACCGTCAGCGAACCACCGTCGAGCAGGAGTATTTCCAGGCCACTGTGGCGCAACGCCAAGGCCAAGGCGCTGCCGACCATACCAGCACCGACAACCAACAGATCTGCGCGCATTTCCATGCCTTACGCCTGCCTCGCTTGCGGCTTTAGCCGCACGTATAGGGTTTTATCGACCCGCGCCACCAGCTCGCCGGCACCGTCACGGACATCGACCTGCAAACGTGGCAGGTATTTCTTGCCGCCGGCGGTCTGCTGGCGGATCTCATCCAGCAGGGCGTCTTCGATGTGGAAATCGGCGTACACCGGGCCTTTGCCGGGTGTGATGAAATCAATGCTGGCAGCCTTGTCCCAGACAATGTACTCACGGCCCAGCAGTTCGATCAGCATCAGCATGTAGAACGGATCGACCATCGAATACAAGCTACCGCCAAACTGGGTACCGACGTAGTTGCGGTTCCAGCGCGTCAACTTCATGCGCACCCTGACACTGCGCATGTCTGGGCTGATGTGCTGAATGCGAATGCCAGCACCCAGGTACGGTGGGTAAAGGTTCAGCAGCCAGCGCAACATGCGCGCCCGGCGCGCCAGCTTGCGCGGGTTGCTCATGCCTGACCCCGCGGATCAGGGCGGGTGCCCAAGCCCATGGCCTGGCGGGCGAACCAGCTTCTTGCCGGCGGCAGCAAGTCGAGCCCAAGCAAACCGATGTTGCGCCCAGCGGCCAACAATGGCTGGTTGCTGCCGAACAGGCGGGTGACCTGGTCGGAAAAACCGATGGTCATGGCCTGATCGAGTTGCTGGCGTCGATGGTACGCCTGCAGGGTGGCCAGATCGCCTGGCTGCTGCGGGCCGGCCAGCAGCGCATCGGCCAGCGACTGCACGTCACGCAGCGACAGGTTGAAGCCCTGCCCGGCAATGGGGTGCAGGCTGTGCGCGGCATTGCCTAATACAACCAGATGAGGGCGCACCTGCTCCTGGGCTTCGACCAGTGCCAGCGGGTAAAGATGCCGTGCGCCGACCTGGCGCAGGGCGCCGAGGCGATAGCCGAATACATCCTGAAGCTCGCGCAGGAAGC
This sequence comes from Pseudomonas sp. WHRI 8519, assembly GCF_040224055.2. Lineage (NCBI taxonomy): Bacteria > Pseudomonadati > Pseudomonadota > Gammaproteobacteria > Pseudomonadales > Pseudomonadaceae > Pseudomonas > Pseudomonas sp. WHRI 8519. Next base: position 5,887,783 of record NZ_CP167996.1, read on the forward strand.
TGCGCTCGTCGATCTCGGCCAGGCGCTTGGCGTCCATACCCTGACGGGTCCAGACCAACGCACAGCGATTCTCGGGCAGCGGCAGCAGTGCCATGGGGCCTTGCTCGGTAAAACGCTCGAAGGCTTGCCCGCGATGGGATTCGCCTGGGGTGATGTTGGCGATCAGCGCGCTCTGCTCGTACGGCGTGCGGCGCACATGGATGCCCAACTGCTCGCGCAAGCCCGAGCGGCCACCGTCGGCCAGCACTGCCAGGTCGCACTCCAGGCTGGTGTCATCGTCCAGCTGCAAGCGATAACCACCGGCAACAGCCTGCATCGCCTTCACTTCGGCCGGGCAGCGCCAGCTCACCACCTCACTGTCCAGCCCTTGCCAAAGGCACTGGCCAAGCCAGGCGTTCTCGACCACGTAGCCCAACGCTGGCACACCCTCCTCCAGCGCATCCAGGCGGGTGCAGCCAAAGCGCCCACGGTCGGAGACCTGAATTTGCCGGATCGGCTCGGCGCGCGGGCTGATCGCTTGCCACATGCCCAGGTGCTGATAGATCTGCCGGGTACCGAACGATAGCGCAGAGGAGCGTGCATCATAGCTGGGCTGGAAGCTGTCGCCCGGGGCGAACGGCTCGATCAGCAGGATCTTCCAGCCACGCGCCTTGGCGCCAGCCTGCAGGGCCAGCGCCAGGCTGGCGCCGACCAGGCCGCCACCAATGATCGCCAGGTTGACTCGATTCATGCCGCGTCCTTACGTGCCGCCAGCATCAGCGCCTCGATCTCGGCGACCGTCCGGGGCACGCCCGACGTCAGAATTTCACAACCTTGCCTGGTCACCACCACGTCGTCCTCGATCCTTACGCCGATGCCACGCCATTTCTTCGCGACCTGCTGATTGTCGGCGGCAATGTAGATACCCGGTTCGACGGTCAGCGCCATGCCGGGCTCCAGCACTCGCCACTGGCCGCCGACCTTGTACTCGCCCACATCGTGCACATCCATGCCGAGCCAGTGCCCGGCACGGTGCATGTAGAAGGCGCGGTACGCTTCACTTTCGATCAGCGCCTGCACCTTGCCCTTGAGCAACCCCAACTCCACCAGCCCTTCGGTGATCACCCGCACGGTCGCTTCATGGGCGTGGTTCCAGTGCTTGCCGGGAGCAATTTCGGCGAAGGCAGCGGCCTGGGCCTTGAGCACCAGTTCATAAATGGCCTTCTGCTCAGGCGAAAAACGCCCACTGACCGGGAAGGTGCGGGTGATGTCGCTGGCATAGCAATCGATTTCGCAACCGGCGTCGATCAGCACCAGGTCACCGTCCTTGAGCGCGGCATTGTTTTCTTGATAGTGCAGGATACAGCCATTGCGGCCAGCCGCGACGATCGACCCGTAGGCTGGCATTCTTGCCCCACCCTTACGGAATTCGTAGTCCAGCTCGGCTTCCAGGCTGTACTCGTGCAGCCCTGCCCGGCAGGCCTGCATGGCCCGCACATGTGCGCGTGCGGAAATGTCTGCAGCGGCGCGCATCACTTTCACTTCCGCCGCTGATTTATACAGACGCATGTCGTGCAGCAGATGATCCAGGGCAACGAACTCGTTGGGAGGCTGGGCGCCAAGGCGCGCCTTGGAGCGGATCACGTTGATCCAGTCCATCAGCCGGCGGTCGAACTCGGGGTTGCTGCCCATGGCGCTGTAGACCCGTTCGCGACCTTCGATGAGGCCTGGGAGGATCTCGTCGATGTCGGTGATCGGGAAGGCATCGTCCGCGCCAAAGTCGCGGATGGCACCTTCCTGGCCGGCCCGCAGGCCGTCCCATAGCTCACGCTCGGGATTACGCTCGCGGCAGAACAGTACGTACTCGCCATGCTCGCGCCCCGGGATCAGCGCAATCACCGCCTCCGGCTCCGGGAAGCCGCTCAGGTACTGGAAATCGCTGTCCTGGCGGTACACGTGTTCGACATCGCGGTTACGAATGGCGACCGCGGCAGCCGGCAGGATGGCAATGCTGTTGGGGACCATCTGCGCCATCAGCGCCTTGCGCCGACGGGCATATTCGGCCTTGGGTATGCGGCTCATGGGCAGGACTACCCCCGGTTGATCAGTGCAGCGAAGGTTTTGGCGCGGGCGCGGCGGGCGCAGCCAGCTCTGTGTAGAGCAACAGCGGCGCAACGCGCAGATACTCCATGACTTCCATGTAGTCGCTTTCGCCGTCCTCGGATTCCTCCAGCGCTTCCTGGACCTGGGAAATGGCCACCAGGTCCTGGAGCACTTCCTTGGCATCAGTGGACAGGTCCTTGCCGCCAGCATTCAGCCCGAAGCCGGCGATGAAGCCCTGGCACCACTGGCCCAGGGCCGTGGCACGCTCGGTCAGCGAGGTTTCATCGGTTGGCAGCAGCAGCACGATGGCAATGTCCTCGCCGGTCAGCTCGGCCTTGACCATCTCCTGCAGGCCGATCAGTGCAGCGCGCACATTGTCTTCAGGTTCGTTTTCCAGCACCCCGGCAGCATCGGCCAGCCAGGCATCGGCGTCGAAGCCGGCACCGGCGCAACTGCGGCCAATCAGCAGGCCGTGCAGCTCGGCGGGGGAAACAGGGTGGCCGTTGCTCGAGAGCAGTGCGGCGAATGCGGTGTAGGGCGATTGGGTATTAGGCATGGGCGGCTAGGCGCCAGACGGCGCATTTGACTAGAATGAAGGCCTTGTATCCTAGCACCGGCAGGCGCGCCAAGACCATCGGCACTGGCCGTCACCGCTCAGGGAGAGGCATCATCGACGGGTGATTCATGACGGAGCGAATCGAGTGCAACCCACGCAAGAGAACGACCTGCAAGCATTGATGAGCCGGTTCGAGTCGCTGATCGAGCGGGTCGAGCAACTAAAACGGCAAAATGCACTCCTAGTAGCTCAGGAAAAATCCTGGCGCGAAGAGCGCGCCCACCTCATCGAAAAGAACGAGATCGCCAAGCGCAAGGTCGAGTCGATGATCTTACGCCTCAAGGCCCTGGAGCAAGACTCATGAGCTCAAGCAATAGTGTCACCGTGCAGATCCTGGACAAGGAATACTCGATCATCTGCCCGCCGGAAGAACGCAACAACCTGGTCAGCGCCGCACGCTACCTGGACGGCAAGATGCGCGAGATCCGCAGCAGCGGCAAGGTGATCGGTGCCGACCGGATCGCGGTGATGGCCGCATTGAACATCACCCACGAGATGCTCCACCGCCAGGAAGACCGCACCGACGCCCCCGCTGGCAGCGCCACCCGCGAACAGGTCCGCGACCTGCTCGATCGCGTCGACAAGGCTTTGTCCGACGACACGGATACCAAAATCGGCTGAGGTTGGTATACTGGCGCCACTCCCTGGTGGATGCGCCAGTCGGTTATGTCCCTGAGCCGATACGCACAACCACGGGGGTTGCACGCTGGGGCCGGTGTGCATGTCCGCCCGACGGAAAGCCTTAACGCCCCCTGCAATCTCCACCTTGAACTTTCGGGTTCAAGGGCTACACCGATAGCGGTCTTATCGGGGAGCCTGTTTTCGATTGCCCACCCCGGTGGGCAGTTCTCGCTTTGAGCTTCGACACCTGGGAACGCCCGTGCCATGACCGACACCGCGCCGCTCACACGCCCCCAGCTTCGTCGCTTGCTTCGCAATGCCCGCCGCGCACTCACGCCAGCCCAGCAACGCCAGGCCTCCCTTGGGCTGTATCGGCAGTTGGCGCAAAACCCGCTTTTCCGCCGCGCCCGGCACATCGCCCTGTACCTCCCCAACGACGGTGAAATCGACCCGCAGCTGCTGCTGCGCGAGGCGCAACGGCGCGGCAAACGTACTTACTTGCCGGTACTGCACGCCTGGCCGCGTACGCGCATGGTGTTCCAGCGGTTCGAGCAGGGTGAACGGCTCAAGCGCAACCGTTTCCGTATCCCCGAGCCGCTGACTGACCGCAAGCGCCAGCGCCCGATCTGGTCGCTGGACCTGATCCTGCTGCCACTGGTGGGCTTCGATGAAGCCGGCGGGCGGCTAGGCATGGGCGGGGGCTTCTACGATCGCAGCCTGGCTTACCAGGCGCGACGCAAGACATGGAAAAAACCCCTGCTGCTGGGGCTGGCCCATGAATGCCAGAAGGTCGAACGACTGGCGCAGGCCAGCTGGGATGTACCACTGCAGGGCACGGTTTCGGACCGTGCCTGGTACCTGGCGCCGAAATAACCGGCGTCAGCGGGGAAGGTTCAGCGCTGCTGCTGGCCGGCTTCGACCGGTGTCTGGTACGCGGTATCGAGCTTGCGCTCCCAGATACCTTGCGCGTAACCGGTGGTAACCACACCCAGACCAAAAATGAAGACTAGGACCCAGAGCAGGTCCGGTTTGCGTTGATTCATCGAAGAATGCCCCCCTAGGCATACTTACTGGCTCGGCGACCTTCTTGGTGCCGCCGGAGCATATGACGTTAAAATCGGCGCATTTTCCGACAACCTGAGTCGACACGCAAACGTTGACGCCAACCGGCTGTCGGTTTCGTGCAACAGGTTATTTCAAACCTTTTCAGGAGCAGTATCCATGGCCTACTGGCTGATGAAATCCGAGCCCGATGAGCTTTCGATCGAAGGCCTGGGCCGCTTGGGGGAAGCTCGCTGGGACGGCGTGCGCAACTACCAGGCGCGCAACTTTCTGCGCGCCATGAAGGTAGGCGATGAGTTTTTCTTCTACCACTCCAGCTGCCCTCAACCTGGCATTGCCGGGATCGCCCGAATCACTGCAGCGGCCTACCCGGACCCGACTGCGCTGGACCCTCAGAGCCATTACTACGACGCCAAGGCCACTGCCGAAAAGAACCCTTGGAGCGCCGTGGATGTGGCGCACGTGAAGACATTCAGGCAGGTACTGGGGCTGGGCTTACTCAAGCAGCAAAGCGCGCTGGAGGAATTGCCGCTGGTCCAGAAAGGCACTCGGCTGTCGGTGATGCCGGTGACCGCAGAGCAGTGGGCGGCGATCATTGCGCTAAACAAATGACCGGCCCCGCGAAGGGGCCAGCCTGGTTCTCGCTCACTGCACGATCAGGTTATTGAACAGCAGGTCCTCGACAATCGGCTTGCCCTCTTCTGCTTCCATCACCTGCTGCACTTGCTTGAGTGCCTCTTGGCGCAGTTTTTCCTTCGCTTCGACGTTGCTCAAGTTATCCACACCCTGCTGGGTGAACAGCGCCACCAGCTGGTTGCGAATCAACGGCTCGTGGTGCTTGACCGCCTTGGCTGCCTCGTCGCCAGTCACGCGCAGGGCCACGTCAGCCTTGTACACGCGCAACCTGGGGCCACCATCGAGGGCATAGTTGCCTACAAAGGGCGGGCTCAGGCTGATATAGGAGACCTTGGGGGCTCCTTCCTTGGCTTCTTCGGCCAGAGCCGCCGCTGGCAGCATCAGGGCCAGCACCATCAAGATCCACGCTTTCACGAATTCGCTCCTCAAAACAATTGGCGCCAGCTTACCCAGCATGCGACCCAAACCCAAGCCCGGGCTTATGCCACCCCATCAGGGCGAGCCATGCTCGTTGACCCGGCAGGTCGCCCTCCTACACTTATCGGCCACTACCCGCAAAGGAATAGCCCGATGAAAGCTGTGTTGTGTAAAACCTTGGGGCCCGCACGCAACCTGGTTCTGGAAGAGGTGGCCAGCCCGGTACCGAAGAAAAACGAGATTCTGCTCGAGGTGCATGCGGCCGGGGTCAACTTCCCAGATACCCTGATCATCGAAGGCAAATACCAGTTCCAGCCACCGCTACCGTTCTCTCCAGGTGGCGAGGCGGCGGGTGTGGTCGCCGCTGTGGGCGAGCGCGCCGGTGCCTTCCAGGTCGGGGACAGAGTGATGGCCCTGACCGGCTGGGGGGCGTTCGCCGAACAGGTGGCCGTGCCGTTCTACAACGTGCTGCCCATCCCCGAAAGCATGGACTTCACCACCGCTGCCGCCTTTGGCATGACCTACGGCACCTCGATGCACGCGCTCAAGCAGCGCGGCCAGTTGCAGCCAGGGGAAACCCTGTTGGTGCTAGGTGCGTCCGGTGGCGTCGGCCTGGCGGCCGTGGAGATCGGCAAGGCGATGGGCGCCAAGGTGATCGCAGCTGCCAGCAGCGCCGAGAAACTGGCTGTGGCCAAGTCTGCAGGTGCGGACGAGCTGATCGACTACAGCCAGGCCAGCCTCAAGGAGGAAATCAAGCGTCTGACCGGCGGCCAAGGGGTAGATGTGATCTACGACCCGGTCGGCGGTGAACTGTTCGACCAGGCCGTGCGCGGGCTGGCGTGGAACGGGCGGTTGCTGGTGGTCGGCTTCGCCAGCGGGACGATTCCACAGATGGCGGCGAACCTGGTACTGCTCAAGGGCGCCGCGGTGCTGGGGGTATTCTGGGGGGCCTTTGCCCAGCGCCAGCCGCAGGACAATGCGGCCAACTTCAGCCAGCTGTTTGCCTGGCATGCCGAGGGCAAGCTGAAGCCCCTGGTATCGAAGACTTACCCGCTGGCCGAGGCGGGCGCGGCGATCGAGCAGCTGGGCCAAAGGAAAGCGGTAGGTAAGTTGGTGGTACAGGCCAGATGATCATTTGAGAAAAGGCTGACCCCGCAGCGTTCTTCGCGGATGAGCCCGCGAAGAGCGCTGCACCGCCCGATCAGACCTCACGCAGGTTGTGGCAGCGCCTGAAGCGCGCTTCGAGGTTGCGGTCGGGCATCTGGTGGCTGCGCAGTGCGTTCAACGTCTGCTCGACATACTCACGCGTGGTGCCATAGCGCCCTTTGGCACTGGCAAGAATCTGGCTAAGCAGCGTATCGGGCAAATTGCCGGCGTAGCACGGCAGGTGTCGCTCAAGCACGAAGCCCAAGGCCTGCACCTTGTTGCCATCACCCAGCCGGCAGCTGAGCCAGTGTGGCCGGTACGCCGGGTACGGCATCTCTCTTTGCCACAAGGCCATCAGCGAGTCGTCGAGGTTGCTTTCATCGAGGCGGTAGGCAAAACCGCTGCACGAACCGCCGCGGTCGAGGCCGAACACCAGGCCTGGCGTTTCCGGCGTGCCCCGATGCTCGTGCGACCACAGATAAAGGCCACGGTGATAGCCATGCACCCGTGCACGCTGGCGCTCGACCGAACTGCACTCCGGGCGCCATATCAACGAACCATAGGCAAATAACCAGACCGGGCCGCCGTGATGGCGCGACATGGTGGTATGCATCGAGTTGATCAATTGCTCGCGGGTCAGTTGCTGGCCGAAGTCGAGTGCCGGAGGATAAGTGCTTTTCCAGGATAAACTTTCAAGTGCCGACATAAGCTGCCGCCATTATTCCCTGTGAACTACTGATAGCGCGAAAAGCCCTGTAGGGCGGGGCTTGCGCCGATGCCCTTGGAAGCTGCAATCACCTTAAGAAGAAGCGCGCCAACACTCAAGCCCTGAAGCCTGAGTTTCACGCGAACTTCCGACGACTGGAGAGCCTTGCTGCAAAGTATAGTGAAAGTTATTAGGCAAGGCGGCAGGAATTACCGCCTTATACCCAGTACTTGGAACTTCGGTTATTAACCACGCGGGGCGTAGGCAAACACATCAGCGCGCATGCGATGCGCATCCATACCGGCCTCGACCAGGGCGTCGAGCGTGGCATAAACCATGTTGGGCGAGCCACTGGCATAAACGTGAACCGTATTGAGGTCTTGCACGTCCTCGCATACCGCCTCGTGCAACATGCCACAACGGCCTTCCCAGCCACACAAGTCGCTCACCACCTTGTGCAGGAACAGGTTGGGCAGGCGCTCCCACTCGGCCCAGTGCTCGATGGCGTAGAAATCTTCAGGGCGTCGCACCCCCCAGTAGAGGTGCACCGGGTGCTTGAAGCCCTGGGCGCGGCAATGCTCGACCAGGCTGTGCATCTGCCCCATGCCGGTCCCCGCAGCGATGAGCACCAGGGGCCCATCGGGCAGCTCGGCCAGGTGGGTGTCCCCGAATGGCATCTCGATGCGCGCGACAGGGTCGCGCTGCAACTGCGCCAACAGCTGCCTGGCACTGTCTTCGCGGACCAGCACGTGAAGCTCAAGGTCGCGCCCACTGTGGGGGGCAGACGCCAGCGAGAAGGCCGCCGGCTTGCCGCCCTCGCGCTCGATCATCAGGTACTGCCCGGCGTGATAGCGCAGTGGCTTGCCCGCCGGCGCACGCAAGCGCACGCGCCAGACGTCGCCACCTACCTCGACGCATTCAGTGACGCTGCATGCCAGCTTGCGCACTGGCAGCTCGCCCAAGGCCAGCACACCATCCCAGAGCAGCACGCAGTCCTCCAGTGGTTCGGCGATGCAGGTGAACAGCTCACCATGGTCGCGCACCTCACCATTCTGGCGAACGCGACCCTCGACCAACAATGCGGCGCACACATGGCAATTGCCATTGCGACAGCTGTTCGGGCAGTCATAGCCCAGCCGCCGCGCTCCATCCAGGATCCGTTCCCCGGGTTCGAGCGCCAGCACCGCCCCGGACGGCTGCAACGTTACCTGCATCAATCTATTCCCAACTGGTCCCACAACTCATCGATGCGGCGGGTGACGGCCTCGTCCTTGACGATGACCCGGCCCCATTCGCGTGTAGTCTCGCCCGGCCACTTGTGGGTGGCATCCAGGCCCATCTTCGACCCCAGGCCCGATACCGGCGACGCAAAGTCCAGGTAGTCGATCGGCGTGTTGTCGATCATCACCGTATCACGCTTGGGGTCCATGCGCGTGGTGATGGCCCAGATCACGTCATTCCAGTCACGGGCGTTGATGTCGTCATCGGTGACGATAACGAACTTGGTGTACATGAACTGTCTCAGGAACGACCACACACCCAGCATCACGCGCTTGGCGTGGCCCGGGTACTGCTTCTTCATCGTCACCACCGCCATGCGGTACGAGCACCCTTCCGGCGGCAGGTAGAAGTCGACGATCTCCGGGAACTGCTTTTGCAGGATTGGCACGAACACTTCATTGAGCGCCACGCCAAGGATGGCTGGCTCATCTGGCGGCCGACCGGTATAGGTGCTGTGGTAGATCGGTTTCTGCCGGTGAGTGATGCGTTCGACGGTGAACACCGGGAAGCTGTCCACTTCGTTGTAGTAGCCGGTGTGGTCACCATAGGGGCCCTCCGGGGCCATCTCGCCCGGGTGGATCACACCTTCAAGGATGATCTCGGCGGTGGCCGGCACCTGCAGGTTGCTGCCTCGGCATTTGACCAGCTCGGTGCGGTTGCCGCGCAGCAGGCCAGCGAAGGCGTACTCGGAAAGCGTATCGGGCACCGGCGTGACGGCGCCGAGGATGGTTGCCGGGTCAGCGCCCAGGGCAACGGCGACCGGGAACGGCTGGCCGGGGTTCTTCTCGCACCACTCGCGATAATCCAGCGCACCACCGCGGTGGCTCAACCAGCGCATGATGACCTTGTTGCGTCCGATGACCTGCTGGCGATAAATGCCCAGGTTCTGGCGGTCCTTGTTAGGCCCGCGAGTCACGGTCAGGCCCCAGGTGATCAGCGGCGCCACGTCGCCCGGCCAGCAGTGCTGGATCGGCAGTTGGCCAAGGTCGACGTCATCGCCCTCGACCACCACCTCCTGGCAAACGGCATCCTTGACCACCTTCGGTGCCATGGACACGACCTTCTTGAAGATCGGCAGTTTCGACCAGGCATCCTTGAGGCCTTTCGGCGGCTCCGGTTCCTTGAGGAAGGCCAACAGCTTGCCGATCTCGCGCAGCTCCTCGACCGATTCGGCGCCCATGCCCATGGCCACCCGCTCCGGGGTGCCGAACAGGTTGCCGAGCACCGGGATATCGAAGCCCGTGGGCTTTTCGAACAACAACGCCGGCCCCTTCGCACGCAGGGTGCGGTCACACACCTCGGTCATTTCCAGGACGGGGGAGATCGGAACCTGGATGCGCTTGAGTTCACCGCGCTGTTCCAGGCCACGGATGAAGTCGCGCAAGTCGCGATACTGCATGCATGAGCCTCGTGTTGGCCGTATCGGTCGGGGTGCAGAGTGTAGCGCCGTTCAGTGCTCAATGGCCAAAAATGACTTGGGGCCGCTTCGCGCCCCATCGCCGGCAGGCCGGCCGCCACAAGGGTCGCAGAGGACCTGTGGAAGCCGGTTTGCCGGCGATGGGGCGCGAAGCAGCCCCAATCATTGCTTGGACGATCTGAGCGCTTACTTGCGCTTCATCGACAGGAAGAACTCGTCGTTGGTCTTGGTCTGCTTGAGCTTGTCGACCAAGAACTCGATGGCGGCGATTTCGTCCATCGGGTGCAGCAGCTTGCGCAGGATCCACATGCGCTGGAGTTCGTCGTCGGCGGTCAGCAGCTCTTCACGGCGGGTGCCCGAGCGGTTGATGTTGATGGCCGGGAACACACGCTTCTCGGCGATACGACGGTCCAGGGGCAGCTCCATGTTGCCGGTACCCTTGAATTCTTCGTAGATCACTTCGTCCATCTTCGAACCGGTTTCTACCAGCGCGGTGGCGATGATGGTCAGCGAACCGCCTTCCTCGATGTTACGCGCAGCACCGAAGAAGCGCTTTGGCTTCTCCAGGGCGTGGGCATCGACACCACCGGTCAGTACCTTGCCGGAGCTCGGGATCACGGTGTTATAGGCACGCGCCAGACGGGTGATGGAGTCGAGCAGAATGACCACATCCTTCTTGTGCTCGACCAGGCGCTTGGCCTTCTCGATGACCATTTCGGCAACCTGCACGTGGCGGGTTGGCGGCTCATCGAAGGTCGAAGCAACCACTTCACCGCGCACGGTGCGCTGCATTTCGGTCACTTCTTCCGGGCGCTCGTCGATCAGCAGAACGATCAGGTGGCACTCGGGGTTGTTACGGGTGATGTTGGCCGCGATGTTCTGCAGCATGATCGTTTTACCGGCTTTCGGCGGGGCGACGATCAGGCCACGCTGACCCTTGCCGATCGGTGCGCACAGGTCGATGACGCGGCCGGTCAGGTCTTCGGTGGAACCGTTGCCGGCTTCCATCTTCAGGCGCTTGTTCGGGAACAGCGGCGTCAGGTTTTCGAAGAGGATCTTGTTCTTTGCGTTTTCCGGGCGATCGAAGTTGATCGTGTCGACCTTGAGCAGCGCGAAGTAACGCTCCCCTTCCTTCGGCGGGCGAATCTTGCCGACGATGGTATCGCCGGTACGCAGGTTGAAGCGGCGGATCTGGCTAGGCGAGACGTAGATGTCGTCGGGGCCGGCCAGATAGGACGCATCAGCCGAACGCAGGAAACCGAAACCATCCTGGAGAATCTCCAGCACGCCGTCACCTGAGATCTCTTCGCCGCTTTTCGCGTGCTTCTTCAGCAGGGCGAAAATCACGTCCTGTTTGCGCGAACGGGCCATGTTTTCGATGCCCATCTGTTCGGCCATTTCCAGCAGATCGGTAATCGGCTTTTGCTTGAGTTCAGTCAGGTTCATAAGGGGAATGACGTAATCATGTATGAAGGGAGGATTAAGCTTCTGGCTTAATGAAGCCGCGCCGCTAGAAGGCGATAGGATCGCGCACAGATTCTAATTAGGAGTGCGTCGGCGACGGCGTGCAGGGGGCACTGGAGAAACAGTGCGAGGCCGAATGTAACACTTGCTTTTTTAGACGTCTAGTGGGTTGGAAAAGAAAAGCCCCGGAAATTCCGGGGCTTTTTCACATCACAGGTGGGCGTCGAGGAACGCAGCCAGCTGGGATTTGGACAGGGCGCCGACCTTGGTGGCCTCGACGTTGCCGTTCTTGAACAGCATCAGCGTCGGGATGCCACGCACGCCGTGCTTGGCCGGGGTTTCCTGATTGTCGTCGATGTTCAGCTTGGCGACGGTCAGTTTACCCTCGTAGGTGCTGGCGATGTCGTCCAGAACTGGAGCGATCATCTTGCATGGGCCGCACCATTCAGCCCAGTAGTCGACCAGCACCGGGCCTTGGGCTTGCAGGACTTCGGCCTCAAAGGTGGCGTCGGTGACGTGTTTGATAAGGTCGCTGCTCATGGATATCTCCAGGGTCGTAAGCAAAAATCGTGGCCCATCATAGCCGCACCCACGCGCTACAGGAAGTCACGGACGATTGAGTGTCACTATAGTTGTGCAAGACGCCGCGAATCGAAACTGTCACAGAAGTGTCATAGCATCGACTGGCACATTGCCTTGCATCAAGCCCTGGCGAGTCGCGCGTTGGCGACAGCCTGCTAACGTGGCACGATTGCCGGGTTACCGACCGAGACTACTCAGATCATGCCGCATACCTTAGCGAAGAACCTGTCCCTGATTGCCGCCATCGACCTGGGCTCCAACAGTTTTCACATGGTCGTGGCCAAGGCTCACCATACCGAAATCCGCATTCTGGAACGGCTTGGGGAAAAGGTTCAGCTCGCCGCTGGCATCGACGAAGCACGCATGCTCAGTGAAGAAGCCATGGTCCGGGGCCTGGAATGCCTGAAACGCTTTGCCCAACTGATCAACGGCATGCCTGCAGGCGCCGTGCGCATCGTTGGCACCAACGCCCTGCGCGAGGCGCGCAACCGCAACGAATTCATCCAGCGTGCCGAAGTGATCCTCGGCCACCCTGTGGAAGTGATCTCCGGCCGCGAAGAAGCGCGCCTGATCTACCTGGGCGTGTCCCATACCCTGGCCGACACCCCCGGTAAACGCCTGGTCGCTGACATCGGCGGCGGTAGCACCGAGTTCATCATCGGCCAGCGCTTTGAGCCGCTGCTGCGTGAAAGCCTGCAGATGGGCTGCGTCAGCTTCACCCAGCGCTATTTCCGCGATGGCAAGATCACCCCGGCCCGCTACGCCCAGGCCTACACGGCAGCGCGCCTGGAGCTGATGAGCATCGAGAACGCCCTGCACCGCCTGACCTGGGATGAAGCGATTGGCTCGTCCGGTACCATCCGCGCCATCGGCGCCGCGATCAAGGCTGCTGGCCTGGGCAATGGCGAAGTCAACGCCGAGGGGCTGGCATGGGTCAAACGCAGGCTGTTCAAGCTGGGCGACACCGACAAGATCGACTTCGACGGGGTCAAACCCGACCGCCGCGCCATTTTCCCAGCCGGCATGGCGATTCTCGAAGCGATCTTCGACGCGCTGGAACTGCAACGCATGGACCATTGCGATGGCGCGCTGCGTGAAGGCGTGCTGTTCGACCTGCTTGGCCGCCACCACCACGAAGACGTGCGCGAACGCACCCTGAACTCGCTGATGGAACGCTACCACGTCGATCAGGGCCAGGCGGCGCGCGTCGAGCGCAAGGCGCTGCATGCTTTTGACCAGGTGGCCAAAGCCTGGGACCTTGAAGAGGGTAACTGGCGCGATCTACTGGGCTGGGCTGCCAAAATTCACGAAATCGGCCTGGACATCGCCCACTATCACTACCACAAGCATGGCGCCTACCTGATCGAACACTCCGACCTGTCGGGCTTCTCGCGTGAAGACCAGCAGATGATGGCGCTGCTGGTCCGTGGCCATCGGCGCAACATCCCCAAGGAAAAGTTCGCCGAACTGGGCGATGAAGGGGTGAAACTGCTGCGTCTTTGCGTACTGCTGCGCTTCGCCATTTTGTTCCATCACATCCGCGGCACCCAACAGATGCCGAAGGTGCAACTGCATGCCGCAGACAATAGCCTCGACGTGGCCTTCCCGGCCGGCTGGCTGGAGCAGAACCAGCTGACCCAGGCCGACTTCGCCAACGAGGCGGAGTGGCTGGACCGGGTCAACTTCGTCCTCAGCGTACGTTAAGTACCGGGTTGCTCAGGCGCTCCAACAGGGTCGCCTGGGCGCTGCGCGGGTTCTGGTTGCCGGTCGGCGTGCTGCGCACATAGCGCCCGTCCGGCTGCAGCGTCCAGGCGTGGGTGTTGTCGGTCAGGTAGCCTTCCAGTTCCTTTTTCACCCGCAGCAGCAGCTTCTTGCCCTCCACCGGGAAGCAGGTCTCCACACGCTTGTCGAGGTTACGCTCCATCCAGTCGGCGCTGGACAGGTAGATCTGCTCGTCGCCGCCGTTAAGGAAGTAGAACACACGGGTATGCTCCAGGAAGCGGCCGATGATCGAACGCACCTGGATATTATGCGAAACCCCCGGAATGCCTGGGCGTAAGCAGCACATACCACGGACCACCAGGTCGATCTTCACACCCGACTGGCTGGCCTTGTACAGGGCCTTGATGACCTTGGCATCGGTCAGCGAGTTGAACTTGGCGATGATATGCGCGGGTTTACCTTCCAGGGCGAACTGGGTTTCCCGGGCAATCATATCGAGCATGCCCTTTTTCAGGGTGAACGGCGCGTGCAGCAGCTTTTTCATGCGCAAGGTCTTGCCCATGCCGATCAACTGGCTGAACAGCTTGCCCACATCCTCGGTGAGGGCGTCGTCGGAGGTCAGCAAGCTGTAGTCGGTGTACAGGCGGGCATTACCGGCGTGGTAGTTACCGGTGCCCAGGTGGGCGTAGCGGACGATCTCGCCCTGCTCGCGGCGCAGGATCAGCATCATCTTGGCGTGGGTCTTGAAGCCCACCACGCCATAGATGACCACGGCACCGGCGGCCTGCAGGCGGCTGGCCATCTGCAGGTTGGACTCTTCGTCGAAACGCGCACGCAGCTCGATCACCGCAGTGACCTCCTTGCCATTACGTGCCGCATCCACCAGCGCATCGACAATTTCCGAGTTGGCCCCTGAACGGTACAGCGTCTGGCGCACAGCGAGCACGTGCGGGTCCTTGGCGGCCTGGCGCAGCAGGTCGACCACGGGGGTGAAGGACTCGAACGGGTGCATCAGCAGGATGTCCTGCTTGCTGATGACACTGAAGATGTTGTCGGCGTTGGCCAGCAGCTTGGGGATCGCCGGGGTGAACGGCGTGTACTGCAGCTCCGGGTGGCTGTCCAGCCCGGTGATGCTGAACAGGCGGGTCAGGTTGACCGGGCCGTTGACCTGGTACAGCTCGCTTTCGCTGAGGCTGAACTGCTTGAGCAGGTAGTCGGACAGGTGCTTGGGGCAAGTGTCAGCCACTTCCAGGCGCACGGCATCACCGTAGCGGCGCGAGAACAGCTCACCGCGCAGGGCGCGCGCCAGGTCGTCGACTTCTTCCGAATCCAGTGCCAGGTCGGCGTTACGGGTCAGGCGGAACTGGTAGCAACCCTTGACCTTCATGCCTTGGAACAAATCATCGGCATGGGCGTGGATCATCGAGGACAGGAACACGTAGTTGTCCCCAGGGCCACCGACGTCTTCCGGCACACGGATGACCCGCGGCAGCAGGCGCGGCGCCGGGATGATCGCCAGGCCCGAATCACGACCGAAGGCATCGACCCCTTCGAGTTCGACGATGAAGTTCAGGCTCTTGTTCACCAGCAACGGGAACGGGTGCGTCGGGTCCAGACCGATCGGGGTGATGATCGGCGCAATTTCGTCACGGAAGTAGCGGCGCACCCAGGTCTTGAGTTTGGGCGTCCAATAACGGCGGCGGATGAAGCGAATCGCGTGCTTTTCCAGCTCCGGCAGCAGCACGTCATTGAGGATGGCGTACTGGCGCTCCACTTCGGTGTGCACCAGCTCGCTGATGCGCGCCAGCGCCTGATGCGGCTGCAGGCCGTCGGCACCGGCCTGTTCACGGGCGAAGTTGATCTGCTTCTTCAGGCCCGCGACGCGGATCTCGAAGAACTCATCGAGGTTGCTGGAGAAGATCAGCAGGAATTTCAGGCGCTCGAGCAGCGGGTAGGACTCATCCAGCGCCTGCTCCAGCACGCGGATGTTGAACTGCAGTTGCGACAGCTCGCGATGAATGTACAGGCTGCTGTCGTCCAGGCTTGGGATGGCGATGGCCGGCGCGGGGGCAGCATGCACGGGCGCGGGGGCGGCGGCCTCTGCTGCAGGCTCCGGGGCCTCTGGGAGATCTGGCGGGGTCTGCACCATCTCTTCAGGGACTGCCTGAGCATCCTTGATCGCGACAGGGGTTAGCACTTCATTATTCATCTGGCGTTCCTGGAGGACGTTAACGCCCTATCATCAATTGAGCGGGACGATAAGCGGCCATTATGACGTCTGTGTTACATCTATAGGCAAGCCCGCGACTTGTGGCTCAAGCCATTGTCCTTCTACCAATTGTTCACGTCGAGACGCGCCTGGGCACTTTCACGAACGCGCGTGAAGGGGTAGGCTGCGCGTTCATTTCGCCAGCACCTCAGAAAATGCTTCAACAATTCCTGCAGGATTTCGGCTATTTTGCCCTTTTTCTAGGCACCTTCTTTGAAGGCGAGACCATCCTGGTGCTTGCAGGATTCCTTGCGTTCCGCGGGTACATGGACATCAGCCTGGTGGTGATCGTGGCATTCTTCGGCAGCTATGCCGGCGACCAGCTGTGGTACTTCATGGGCCGCCGGCACGGGCGCAAGATCCTTGCGCGCAAGCCGCGCTGGCAGGCGATGGGCGACCGGGCGCTGGAGCATATCCGCCGCCACCCCGACATCTGGGTACTGAGCTTCCGCTTCGTCTATGGCCTGCGCACGGTGATGCCCGTGGCTATCGGCCTGTCTGGCTACCCACCCCGGCGTTACCTGCTGCTCAACGGCATCGGTGCAGCCGTATGGGCCTTGGCCCTGGGCGCTGCCGCGTACCACTTCGGCGCCATTCTGGAAGGCATGCTGGGCAACGTGAAGAAGTACGAGCTATGGGTGCTCGGTGGCCTGCTGCTGCTCGGTGCCCTGCTGTGGCTGCGCCGGCGTTTTCGCACCTTGCGCGCCGAGCGCAAGGCCGCCGCACAAGCCCAGGCCGACGAGGCTGAGCAAACTGTAAAGCGCGAGCATGGCCCAGACCAAGGGCGTGACAACCCCTAAGCCCAGAGCGCCAGCCAGATACAGTGCGGGCGCATTCAATAGCAGGCGCACCAGCTCCAGGCGCGCTGCCCACGGCCGGTTCTCCAAGGCCGCGCCCAAGGCAGACAGGCCCAACGCCATCACCGCCCAGCCCAGCACCAGGGCCGCTGTCGGCACCTGCTCGGCAACGCTCATCAAGTAGCTGCCCAATGCCACGTAAACAGCGAACTGCAGCACCACGTAAACCTGCTGCGCCCGCCCCAGTGCTACCGCGAACTTCCGGAACAGCGCCAGGTTCTGCTTGGCCTGTGGATAACGCGCAGCCACATCCGCCGGCCGCCAGCCCGTGGGCATGAACCAGATACGCAGTTTGTCCCACAGGCTTTCGGTGCGCCGGGCATCATCCCAGAGCTGGGCATAGAACTGCAGGTTGGCCCATAACGGGTTCCAGCTGGCCAGCGGCGTGGTCACGCCAAACACCACGGGCTCGGCCGGATCTTCCTCCTTGAATGTGCCAAACAGACGGTCCCAAAGAATGAACACACCGCCGTAGTTGCGATCCAAATAAACAGGATTTTGCGCATGGTGGACGCGATGGTTGGACGGAGTGATCAGTATCCATTCGAGCCAGCCCAACTTGGGAATGTGCCGGGTATGCACCCAGAACTGGTACAGCAGGTTGAGCGACGCCACCGTTATGAACACCCAGGGCGACACGCCGAGCAGCGCCAGCGGCAGGTAGAAGATCCACGAAAAGAGGAAACCGCTGCTGGTCTGGCGCAACGCGGTGGTGAGGTTGTACTCCTCGCTCTGGTGATGCACCGAATGGGCTGCCCACAGCACATTGCGCTCATGGCCCAAGCGGTGCAGCCAGTAATAGCAGAAGTCGTACAGCACGAACGCCAGCAACCAGACCCAGAGGGCGTGGTCCGGCAAGTGCAGCAGCGCCAGATGCTCCCACGCCAGTGCATAGGTCACCACCCCTACCCCCTTGGTCAGCAGGCCGGTGCTGGTGGAAAGCACGCCAGTGCTCAGGCTGTTGATCGAATCGGCCACGGTGAAATTACGCTGGCCGCGCACACGGTCGGCGACCAGTTCAACCGCGATCAGCACGAAAAAGAACGGTACGGCCAGCAGAATCAGGTCCATGGACAGCTGCCTCCAAGGGTACCCAGAGAGATTAGGATGCTCCCATGGCAACCCCTATGGCCACATCTGCCAAACTAGAGGACATTTAGCGCCTCGACACTGGAGTAATGAGCATGACGAAAAAAGTAGCGGTGATTCTTTCCGGCTGTGGCGTCTACGATGGCGCCGAAATCCATGAAAGCGTGATCACCCTGCTGCGCCTCGACCAGCGCGGCGCACAGGTGCAGTGCTTCGCGCCGAACATCGCGCAGATGCATGTGATCAACCACCTCACCGGTGAGCAGGTGGCTGAGTCGCGCAATGTGCTGGTGGAATCGGCGCGCATCGCCCGCGGTGAGGTCAAGGACATCAGCGAGGCCAGGGCCGAGGACTTCGACGCGCTGATCGTGCCAGGTGGTTTCGGCGCGGCGAAGAACTTGTCCGACTTTGCCACCCAAGGTAGCGAATGCACGGTCAACCCTCAGGTACTGGCCTTGGCCGAAGCCTTTGCCGAAGCCTGCAAGCCGGTTGGCCTGATGTGCATTTCACCGGCACTGGCGGCGAAGATCTACGGCCCTGGCGTGGTCTGCACCATCGGTAACGATGCCGATACTGCCGCTGCGGTGGTCAAGATGGGTGGCACCCATGAAGAGTGCGATGTGCATGACATTGTCGAAGACACCCAGCGCAAGCTGGTGACTACGCCGGCGTACATGCTGGCCCAGTCGATCAGCGAGGCGGCTGGCGGCATTTACAAGTTGGTGGATCGTGTGCTGGAAATGACCCACGAGGCTGACTGATCAGCCCTTGGCCAAGCGGGCCAGAATACGGTCCAGCGCATTGGCGAACGCCTGCTTCTCGCGTTCGCCATAAGGCGCCTGCCCGCCGCCGACCTGGCCCTGCTCGCGCAACTCGGTAAACAGGTTGCGCACTGCCAGGCGGTCGCCCATGTTGCGTTCGTCGAACTCACGGCCACGTGGGTCCAGTGCCGCTACACCCTTCTTGATCAGGCGGTCGGCCAGCGGCACATCGCTGCAGATGACCAGCTCACCTGGCACGGCGTGCTCGACCAGGTAATCATCGGCGGCATCCATGCCGCTGGGTACCACGATCAGCCGCACCACGGCGAAGGCCGGTTTGGCCACGGCCTGCCCGGCCACCATTACCACCTCGAGCTTGCGCTTGAGGGCGAATTTGACGATCAGGTCCTTGGCTGCCTTGGGGCAGGCGTCGGCGTCGATCCATATGCGCATTGCATTTTTCCTCTTGAAGCAGGTGGGGCAGTGCCCGATGCCGTTCGGTTGCGCGATTTGGGGCCGCTTTGCGGCCCATCGCCGGCAAGCCGGCTCCCACAGGTATGGACGCACAGCTTAGGAACGGCGAGGTACCGGTGGAGCTGGCTTGCCGGCGATGGGCTGCAGAGCAGCCCCGAAACCCTAACGACTGGCATCAAGCCTGCGCTCTCCTTTCGCGACTAGGGTCATGTTACTCGTCCCGGCGAAAGAAACACGCAATGGCACATCTATTTCAATGGCCACGTGGAGTGCGCAGAGCAAGCAGCACTAACGCCGCTCGCTGCCTGCCATGACTGCAAGGCCTCAGTGAGCCTTGTTCATCCCCCGCTCCAGATCATCGATCAATGCCTTGGCCATCTCGCTGAGGATCCGCGCGGCGCTGCCAGCGATGCGGTCGTTTTCCATTTCCGCTTCGGTGGTGAGGTGGCGGATGCAGCCTAGCAGTATGGAAAGCTGCGAGAACGCATGATCGAACGGGACATCAGGCCTGAGGCTGAACAGGTCGAAGGTTTCTACGCCTGCCGTTGATGCTTGGTTGAGGCCCTCGCTCATTGTGACGCTCCTTGCGCACCGGCGTGCTCGTTCAGCGCATTGATCATCCGGCACAGCAGGCGGATGCTCATGCCCATGGCGTCACGCACAGGGCCTTGAGGGCTGTCGAGCAGCACGCTGGAGGTCTGTTTTATGGTCAGGGTCAAAGCGCAGATGAGTGCGGTGCACTCTTGGGTGTTGGGCGGTTCGGGGAGCGAGATGGCGGGAGGGTCGAGAAGAAGCAGGGCAGATGGAGGTGGGTCTGGGACGAGCTTTTTCATGGCGGATCTCCGTATGTTGGACTGACCTGCCTTCCTCCTCGTCTCACGGATTTGGGTGGCAGTCGTGCACGGGGTGAGACCCGGGACATACGGTAACCCCGGCCAGACCGAAGTCTGCCCGCGCACGACCGCCATGGAGCGGCGCTACCGAATGTGAACCGGGTGTCTCACGCCCGATCGCCTTGTGCGGCGACCCGAGGACATTATTCCCGGAGCGCTTGCCAGCCAAGACGGCACCTTCCGATAGGCGTCGTAGGATAAGTCGCCAGAGTGAAAGAACTGAAGCATTTGGTTTCAGGTTCGGAAATGTCTTACGGCTTTGCGGCGGCTGCGAGGGCTTCGCCCTCGATCGCCGGCAAGCCGGCTCCCACAAATACGGTGCAAGCCTCAAGAACTGCCGAAGCCCATTGGCCGGTTTGTCGGCGATGGCCCTGCAGAAACAGCAGGTAACCAATTGAGCCCAACCTTGTGGAACCGTCGCTACTAGCCTCATGAGCAAACCATCAGGAGGCAGGGAACATGGATCGTCCCCATTCAAATCAGCTAAGGGTTGGCAGGTTCTCAGAAAGGAATCGGTTGTACCTTCTCACCAGCACCACATTGCACAGGGCCCCTGTACTGGGTGAGTTTCACTCGGCCCGCTTGTTGGTCAGCCAGCTGCGCGAGGCCGAGGCAGAAGGTGCGGCGCGGTCTTTAGCCTGGGTTGTAATGCCTGATCATTTCCACTGGTTGATCGAGCTGGGGCCGGTGAGCCTGAAAACGTTGATGCGCCGAGTGAAGTCGCGCAGCACCTGTGCCATCAACCGCCATCTCGGGCGATATGGGCGGCTTTGGCAGAAGAGCTTTCATGACAGGGCGTTGCGGCGAGAAGAGGATTTGCAGGCTGTGGCGCGGTATATCGTCATGAATCCTAAGCGCGCAGGTCTGGTTGAGCGGGTGGGGGATTATCCGCATTGGGACGCGATCTGGGTTTGACGGCCATGGCCACATCGCCACCTGGCTCCAACAGGTAAAGCGCTGCCCTCAGGTTCAGTGCAATTCCTGTGGCCGGCTTGCCGGCGATGGGGCCTCAAGGCTTGGCGGTATCCTTCCACCCACCGCCCAACGCCAGGAACACCCCGATCTGCCCCATGGCTACCTGGCTGTTGGCCGCAGCCAGCTGCGCACGCATATCGGTATACGTCCGTGTCGCCTGCAAGTCCGCCAGGAATGACTCACGCCCCGCCTGGTAATACCGGTGCGTCTGGTCCGCCGCTTCTTTCGCCGATTTTTCCGCCTCGGCCAGCGCATCACGCCGGTCGAGCAAGGCGCTGTACTGGGCCAGGCGGGTCTGAGTTTCGCGAATGGCGTTGAGCACCACGCCGTCGAAATGCGCCAGCGCCGCCTGGGTCGAGGCCTCGGCCATGCGAATGCGCGCACGGGTACCGTTGGTGGGGATGCTCCAGCTGATCTGCGGGCCGAAGCCCCAACGGTTGGTTGCAGGCTCCCCCAGGTTTTCGAGAATACCGATGGTACCGACCTGGGCGCCGATGCTGATGTCGGGATACAGCGCGCCCGTGGCCACGCCGATATTCGCTGTAGACGCCGCCAACTGGCGTTCGGCCTGGCGCACGTCGGGGCGGCGCTTGAGCAGCGCGGCGCCATCACCGACCGGCAACAGCTGGTTCAGATGTGGCAGCTCGGCACAATCGGCAGTGCCGGCCGGCAGTTGCTCCACAGGCTTGGCCAGCAGCGCAGCCAACGTATACAAGCCAGTTTCCCGCTCGGCCTTGAAGCGCGGCAACTCTGCGCGCAGCGATTTGAACTGGGTCTGCGAGCGGGTGACCTGGGTTTCGTCACCCCGGCCAGCATCACGCAGGCGCTGGTTGAGCTGCACGCTCTGCTGCTGCAGATCGAGCGACTCACGGGCGATGTGGTATTCCTCGTTGGCCGAACACACCTGGGTGTAAGCCTTGACCACATCGGCCACCAGCGTGATGCGGGCAGTATCGGCGGCGGCCTGCACAGCGTCGGCATTGGCTTTGGCGGCTTCGGTGCCGCGCTTGAAGGTGCCCCAGAGGTCAAACTGGTAGGAGGCACTGATGATCGCCTCGCCGATGTTGGCCACTGGCACCTTCTCGGTCAGCAGGAACGCCTCGCCAGACTCCTGCAAGCGCTGGGCGCCGGCCTTGATGCCGCCATTGAAGCCACCCTGCGACTGCGCGACCTCGACCTGCGCACGGGCCTTGGCAATGTTGGCCGCCGCCACGCGCAGTTCGGTGTTGGCACTCAATGCCTGGCGCACCAGCTCATTGAGGCGTTGATCCTGATACAGCTGCCACCAGTCCTCAGGTACCGGCGCCGACACCACGCTGGCAGCATCCTGGCGCAGTGGCCCACTGAGGTCGCTGCGCTGCACTGCCGCATCCTTGGGCACTTCATAGTCCGGGCCGACCATCATGCAGGCCCCAAGCGACAGGCAAACGCCAGCCAGGATCAGCTGTTTCATGGGCGCGGGCCCTCGATGATCGAGACCGTGGCGGTACGCCCGGCGATCATGCGGAAGTCTTGCGGCACTTCATCGAAGGCGATGCGTACTGGGATCCGCTGGGCCAGGCGCACCCAGCTGAACGCCGGGTTGACGTTGGGCAGCAGGTTGCTGCCGCTGCTGCGGTCGCGGTCTTCGATGCCGGCGGCAAAGCTCTGCACATGGCCACGCAGGCGAGTGTTGTCGCCCATCACACGGATGTCCACGGCATCGCCAATGTGGATGCCGCCCAATTTGGTCTCTTCGAAATAGCCATCGACGTGATACGAAGCACTGTCGACGACCGAAAGCACTGGGCGGCCAGCCGTGACAAATTCGTGGTTACGTGGCGCGCGATCGTTGAGGTAGCCGTCCACCGGGCTGCGCACCACCGAACGGTCAAGGTTGAGCTGGGCGGTGTCGACCGCCACTTGGGCCTCGCTCACCGCCGAACGGGCACGGGCCTCGCGGGACTGGCTTTCTTCCAGTTGCTCGGCTGCCACCAGGTTGCCCAGCTTACGGTTGCGCTGCGCTTCGCGAGAGGCCTGGGCCAGGGTTTCCTGGCGTTCGCCAAGGGTCGCCTTGGCCTGGCGCAGCGCCAGGGTGAAGCGGTCCTGATCGATGGTGAACAGCACGTCGCCGCGCTTGACGGTCTGGTTGTCATGCACTTCGACCTTTTGGATCAACCCGGAAACATCCGGGGCGATCTGGATCACGTCGGCGCGGATATGGCCGTCGCGGGTCCAGGGGGCGAACATGTAGTACACCACCATCTGCCACACGAGCACAGCGGCGAAGGTCACTACCAGCAAGGTCAGGACCACACGGCCCAGGGTCAGCAAAGGTTTTTTCATGGCAGCATCAGGCTTCGGCAAAAATGGTCCACCGCGCCAAGCAGCACGGCATACAGAGCAACGTTGAACAACGCCCGGTGCCAGACCAGGCGGTAGAAGTGCAGGCGCACCAGCACCGCGTGCACCCCGAGAAACAGCACGTAAGTGCAGACCATCATCACCAGCAGCGTGGGCAGGAACACCCCGCTGATATCCAGTTCACCGATCACAGGGGCGCTCCGTCGAGGCCGGGGGGCAGTTGCGGTTGTTCGGCAGGCTCGAGCATCACCTCGACACCCGGCAGCAATGCCAGGCGCAGGCCACTCAGGGCATGCAGCAGGTGCGTGCGGGCATCGCCGCGTTCGTACAGCT
The DNA here is from genome assembly GCF_040224055.2 of Pseudomonas sp. WHRI 8519. Lineage (NCBI taxonomy): Bacteria > Pseudomonadati > Pseudomonadota > Gammaproteobacteria > Pseudomonadales > Pseudomonadaceae > Pseudomonas > Pseudomonas sp. WHRI 8519. Next base: position 5,911,529 of record NZ_CP167996.1, read on the forward strand.
CATCCAGGTTCAGCACCAGGCGTGCCCGCTCCATGTTGCGCAGCAGCGCCGCAGGGGCATGCAGGCGCTGACCGGCGCGCAGGCAGGCCTGGTAGTGGCCGCCCACTTCCTTGATCACCGTTTGCAGGCGTTCGCGGGCCTGGGTGCCTGCGCGCGGCAGGTAGGCCAGCAGGTCGAGCAGGTTCAGCCCCACGCGCAGGTCGCGCAGGGCTGCGCCAGTGTCCTGGCCGGTCTGCGACAGGCGCGGCAGGTGCTGCATCAGGCGGTCGAGCATCTGCACGCCGAGCTGGCGACGTTCGGCCAGGGTCGCCGGTGCAGTCATCTCGACGATGTCCCGCCAGGCGAAGCGAGTCATGCGCTTGGCGGCCAGTTCCACCCCGAAGGGGCGCATCACCAGGGTCCAGATGAACGCGAACAGAAGCCCTGCCGGGCCTGCCAGGTTGGAGTTGAGGAAGGTGAAGAAATCAGCGTCGTAGGCGCCCTGGATGCTGATGAAGGTGGAGGTGTTGACGATGGTCAGCAAGGTGCCAAGGTAGAAGCGGGGCTGCACGGTCAGGGTGCCGACGCATATGAACGGCACGGCGAATGCCAGCACCAGCATCGGGAAATCGTGCAGGTTGGGCAGCACCAGGAACAAGTACAGGCTGGAGAAGATGACCGACATCAGGGTCCAGAAGAAGAACCGGTAGATCTGCGGTGCGGGGTCGTCCATGGCGGCGAAGAAGCTGCATGACACGGCGGCGAGAATCACCGCACTGGCGCCGTCGTTCCAGCCCAGGCCAATCCACAGGCCGCAGGCGACGATGATCGCCAGCACGGTGGAAACTACCGAATACAGCATCAAGCCACGGTCGAAGAAGGGCGTCAGGCGGCCCAGGCGCCAGTGGCGGTAAACTGCGCGCCAAGGCTTGGGGTCATCCATGCGCAGGGCATGCTGCAAGGTGCAGCAGTCCTGCCAGAGGTCGGCCCACTCGGTCAGGCGATACAGTGCATTGGACAACAGCAACTCAGCACGCTGGTCGAGGGCGGCGGCTCCGGGCTGCAGGCGGTCGATCTGTTCATGCAAGGCGGTCCAGCGTGCTACCGAGGCACTGTCGGCGGTGCCCTTGAGCCATTCGCGAGCGGCGGCCAACACAGGCTGCAATTGGGCGAACTGCGCAGGAGCGCGGCCTTCGAGGGCCACCAGGGCGTCGTCGAGGGCGTCTATGACCGGCAACAGGTGGATCATCCGCCCACGCAGTTCGCGTGCGTTCTTTACCATATGCGGGCCTGCCCCCTCATGGCCCAGCTGGCCAATCATCAACTCCAGCGAGTTGAAGGTGGTGACCATGGCACCGCGCATACCCCCTACTTTGTCGGCAGCCATATCCCGGGCGAGGTAGGTATCGCTGTAACGAATCGCCTCGGTGAACCAGGTGCCGGTCGAGCCGACCACGACAGGCGCCAGGCGTCGCGGCCAAAAAATGGCGCCGACCACAGCGGCGCAGACGATCCCCAGGCAGATTTCCTGAGCACGTGAAGACGCAACGTCGAACACTGCCAGCGGGTTGTCGACCACCGCCAGGGCGATCATCGGCAACGTATAGCCTGCCAGCATCAGCATGTAGTTGTTCGCGGTGCGCAGGTTCAGCGAGAGGTACAGCAATGTGCCGGTCCACAGGGCGATCGCGACGGTCAGCAACAATGGCGACTGCACCAGCGGCGGTACCAGGAAGATTGCCCCGCCAGCGCCGAGCAGCGTGCCAAGTGCGCGGTACAGGGCCTTGGAGCTGGTAGGCCCAACGAACGGGCTGGAAACGATATAGACCGTCGCCATCGCCCAGTACGGGCGTGGCAGCTGCATGAGCAGTGCGATGTACAACGCGATCATCGACGCGGCAAAGGTACGCACACCATAGAACCAGTCGCGGGCCGGCGGTAGGGAACTGAAGAAACCGTTCATGCCACCCCGCCAGTGCTTCCAAGGCCTGCCGCCTCGAAGGCACGAAGCACGCGCAAGGCGGCATGCAGGTCAGCTTCATCGATGCCCTGCAGCACTTCGTGGCGGACTCGCACCAGCTCAGCTTCGATGGCTTCGGCCAAAGCCCGACCCTCGCCCGTCAGGCTCAGGGCCTTGGCACGGCGGTCCAGCGGATCCTCGCTACGGCATACCAGGCCGGCCTTGCACAGCTGGTCAAGCAGGCGCACGAGCGACGGGCTTTCCAGGCCCGCGGCCTGAGCCACGGCTACCTGGTGCACTCCATCGCCCAGGCGCACGATCATCAGCAAAGGTGCGGCGCAGGCTTCGGAAATGCCGTAACTGGTCAGCGCCGTATGGCAGATGCGCCGCCAATGGCGAGCGGAAACGATCATGCCAGTGCTGACTTGCAGGCGCAGTGAATCAAGTGTCATGTAAAGAACCAGGGATATTCATAGTTTGCTAACTATCAATATACGCCTGGCCCTCCCCCTGTCGTCAACCGCGGGCGACGGGGGGTGTACATGAATTGTTGTTCATCGAGGCTGTACCTGGTCCTCCAACTTCATCGCCAATGCCAGCGTACTGCCCATCTGCACGGCCCGATCCCGCCAATCCAGATAGCGCGCCGCATCGCTACGGCTGAAATGCACGGCCAGCTCCTCGGCCGCCTGCATGACCCCGGTCGCCGCCGCCAGCTCCAGCCAATACAGCGCGGCCTTGATATCGGCCTGCACACTCAAGCCATGCAACAAGCGGTAGCCCACCTCGAAGCGGCAACGCACCTCGCCCCGTTCGGCGCCACGAAGAAACCATTGGTAAGCCTGCGCAAGATCGACCTGCCAGCCCAGTTGCGCATCGCAGACTTCTTCTTCGTACAAATCGCCGAGTGCGGCTGCGGCATGCAGCAGGCCGCGGTCAAAAGCATGGCGATAACACTCTGCGGCCTGGGCGTAGGAAACCTCCACGCCCTTGCCGAAGTAGTGTTGCTGCCCCAGGTTGAACCAGGCGGCGGCATTGCCCTGCATGGCCGCCATGCGCAGCAGGTGCCCAGCCAACACGGTGTCGGCACGCCAGTACTTGCCGTTGAGCCAGACCCAACCCAGGTCATTGAGCGCCGCCACATGGCCAGCCAGCGCTTGATGGCGCAGGTCGGCATACACCGCTTGCAGGTCCGCGGCTTCGTCCAGGCGGTTGACCAGCAGCGCCCGCTGGCTGGGCAACCCCACCCCGGCGAACAGCCGCTGTCGCCTGCCAGCGGGGGTCGGCGCGGAAATGACCTGCTCAGGCAGAAGACGGGCGAGCAGCGAGTGGATATTGCTGACAGCTGACATGTTCATCCTCATTGAACGACCCACAGGCCTTACTGCGGCTGTGATGAGGCGTGATTCTGCGCGACGTCACGTCAAAACCTGTCGCGAACGATTCGACGCCAGGCAACCAATTGGCGGCTGCTTGATCTGATCGGATCGTGGCTAATTGCCATGACCCGCTAATGCCGCCATCCTGATGCGGCAAGCCTAGACAAGGACGTTACCTTTTGCCGTTCGCCACCACCCGCGCCACCCTCAGCCGTCAGTGGGCGCTGTTGCGCCAGCTACCCAGCCGTTCCCCGGGCATTACCAGCGCAGAACTGGTGTGGCGCCTGCGCGATGTGGGTTTCAGCGTCAGTAAACGCACGGTTGAACGCGACCTCAATGAGCTGTCGTTGATCTTTCCGCTGGAGCGCAATGACAAGAGCATTCCGTTCGGCTGGCACTGGTCGGTCAACGCTGCGGGGGAGCTGCGCGGGAATTTCGACCTGCAGGGCTACTTGCGCGGTGAGGCGCTACAACCGGCGCAAGGTGATGGGCTGGTGCTGCAAGCCTGGGTCAACGACAGGGTGGCGCGGCAGTTGCGCGATCAGCCGTTGAGTGCAGACATGCAGCTGACTGCCCTGGAGCATGGGCATCGGCTGCAGGCGACGATGGAAGATGGCTGGGCGCTACGCTGGTGGGTGTTGAGCCAAGGGGACGCCGTGAAGGTCGAACAGCCGGATGAACTGCGCAGTGAGATTGCCCAGACCCTGAGCAAGGCGGCTGCGCAGTACCAGAATTAGGGGCCACTGCAGATCAGCGCTGCATCCCCCAGCGCCGCACGGTCGCCCGTTCCAGAGTATTGAATACCAGCCCTTCGACCAGCAGCCCGATCAGGATCACCACCGCCAACCCGGCAAAAACCTTGTCGGTATACAGCTCGTTGCGGTTCTGGAAGATGTACCAGCCCAGCCCGCCCTTGCCGCTGCTGGCACCGAACACCAGCTCGGCGGCGATCAACGTGCGCCAGGCAAAGGCCCAGCCGATCTTCAGCCCCGACAGGATCGACGGCAGTGCCGCGGGCACCAGGATGTGCAGCACCAACCGTAGCCCCTTTAGGCCATAGTTGCGCCCCGCCATGCGCAACGTCTCCGACACCCCCAGAAAGCCTGCGTAGGTATTGAGCGCCAGCGCCCAGAGCACTGAATGCACCAGCACGAAGATCAGGCTGTTGTCGCCCAGGCCGAACCACAACAAAGCCAGAGGCAGCAGGGCAATCGCCGGCAGCGGGTTGAACATTGAGGTCAAGGTACCGAGCAAGTCACGGCCCAACTGGGTGGATACCGCCAGGCTGGTAAGACCGAACGCCAGCACGATACCCAGCACGTACCCCTTGAGCAGGATCACCAGCGACACGCCGACTTTGGCCGGCAGCTCACCGCTGAGCAGGCCGTCCCACAGCGCTGCGGTAGTCTGCAAGAAGCTCGGCAGCAGCAGGTCGTTGCCTTGGTAGCGGGCAATGGCCTCCCACAATGCTGCGATCACCACCAGGATCACCGCCTTGCGTAACCAGCCGTGCTGCCACAAGCGTTGCGCCAGCGGCAGGTTGCGTTCCAGAGGCACACTGAGCAGCGGCTCGAGCTGCACCTCGTATTCCTGTCGTACAGGTGTAGTGGTCATGGCTCAAGCTCCTGTCAGTAGGCGATGCGGATGTCGTTGAAACCCAGCTCTTCGGCCGGCCCGGGGGCATCGGCCTCGTCGAACAACAGCCGATGGATGCGCCGGGCGCTGGCCTGGAAGTCACTGGCGCCGAGGCTGCCGAGATCATACTGATGGCTGTGCACCTCGGCCCGCACCCGCCCCGGATGAGGTGACAGCAACAGAATGCGGTTGCCCACTACCAGCGCCTCTTCGATGGAATGGGTGACGAACAACAGGGTGAAGCGCACTTCCTCCCACAGCAGCAGCAGCTCTTCCTGCATCTTGCGCCGGGTCAGCGCATCGAGCGCGGCGAACGGTTCGTCCATCAACAGGACCTTCGGTTGCGTGGCCAGTGCACGGGCAATTGCCACGCGTGCTTTCATGCCGCCCGACAGGGTATGCGGATAAGCGTCGGCAAACGCCGCCAGGCCAACCTTGTCGAGGTAATGCAACGCGCGCTCTTCGGCCTCGGCTCGCTTGAGCTGGCCGGAAACGAGCAGCGGGAACATGACGTTCTGCTTCACCGTCTTCCACGGCGGCAGCTGGTCGAACTCTTGGAACACCACGATGCGATCGGGGCCAGGGCCGTTGACCGGCTGGCCCTGCAGCAGGATCTGCCCTTGTTGCGGGCTGATGAACCCGGCCACGGCCTTGAGCAACGTGGACTTGCCACACCCCGAGGGGCCCAGCAAGACAAAGCGGTCGGCACGGTCGACTTCGAAGCTGACCTGATGGGTGGCCCGCACCACGCGCTGCGCAGTACGGTATTCGAGGCTCAGGTTATCCACCTTGAGCAAGGGCGGTGTGGCCACACGGCTAAGGTTGCTGGCCGTGTGGCCTGGCAATGGGGCGGTCATGGTCGATCAGCTCCCCTGCAGTGGGCGTTCATCCTGGAAGAAATAGTCCTTCCACGACTCTGGCTTGTGCTTGATGGCGCCTACCCGGTAGAGAAACTCGGCCAGCTTGTAGGTGTTCTTCGGGGTTACCGTGAACTCGTACTGGGGGTTGTCGATCAGCTTGATCAGCACATCGCGATCAATCTTGGCCTTGGTGACGCGGATATAGGTATCGGCAGCCGCCGCCTTGTCCTTCTGGGCAAAGTCCGCAGCCTCGGCCAGGGCATCGACGAACGCCTTGTAAGTCTTGGGGTTGTCGTTGCGGAATTTCTCGGTGGCAAACAGCAAGGTCGGCGAGTTGGGGCCGAGCAGGTCATAGCTGTTGAGCACCACGTGCACGTCCTTGTTGGCCAACACCTGGTCCTGGAACGGCGGGTTGGAGAAGTGCCCATTGAGCTCGGTGCCGCCAGCGAGCAACGCGGCGGTGGCATCTGGGTGCGGTACGGCCAGGGTGTACTTGTCGAGGCGGTTGTATTGCGTGTCGCCCCACTGCTGGGCAGCGGCGTACTGCAGCAAGCGTGATTGTACCGACACGCCCACGGCCGGCACGGCAATGCGGTCCTTATCGGAAATGTCGGCGATGGTCTTCACGTTCGGGTTGCTGCTGACCAAGTAGTACGGGAAATTGCCCAGCGAGGCCACTGCTTTGACGTTCTGCCGGCCTTTGGTGCGATCCCATACGGTCAGCAATGGCCCAACGCCGGCACCGGCGATGTCCACCGAGCCGGACAACAGCGCGTCGTTGATCGCAGCCCCCCCGGATAGCTGGGCCCAGTCGACATCGATGTCGATGCCCTGCTCCTTGCCGTGCTTTTCAATCAGTTGTTGGTCACGCACCACATTGAGCAGCAGATAGACGATGCCGAACTGCTCGGCGATGCGGATCTTGCCTTCGGCATGGGCCAGGGTGGGGGCCGCAAGGCTGCCCACGACCAGGCTTGCGCCCAGGCTGATACTTGCCGCCAGGCGGCTGATGGATTTGCGCATGATGGTTTCCTCAGTCGTCAGAACGGGGCATCGCCCTGGATGGTGGTGCGGAAAAGCTTGCGCCGCAGGTGGGCCGGGCAGCCTGTGGCAAGGTGGATCAGCGAGCGGTTGTCCCAGAACACCAGGTCGTGTGGCTGCCACTGGTGGCGGTAGATGTTCTGTTCGAGCACGCTCAGGGCATAAAGCTGCTGCAACACATCGCGGCTTTCATCATCCGGCAGGCCGATGATCCGGGTAGTGAACCCTTCGCTGACGAACAGGGCCTTGCGGCCGTTTTCCGGGTGGGTACGCACCACCGGATGGATCACTTCCTGCACCTGTGCAAGCTGCTCGGCGCTAAGGGTCGGGCGCCAGTTGCCTGCGAACTTGGTCTCGGCATAACGGGCGGTGTAGGAGTGAGCGGCGCTGCGGCCCTCGACCTGCTTGCGCAGTGCTTGAGGTACCGCGTCCCAGGCTTTGTGCATGTCGGCGAACAGGGTGTCGCCACCTTCGCTGGGCAACTCTTGGGCATGCAGCATGGACCCCAGGCTGGGGAGCGCTTTGTATGAGAGGTCTGAATGCCAGAACTTGCCGGCATCGCCCAGGCCGATGTTTTGGCCGTTCTCGATGATGTTGGAGACGATCAGTATCTCGGGGTGGCCTGTGAGCAGAAACTGCTTCAGCACATGGATCTGCAGTTGCCCGAAACGGCGGCTGAAAGCGATCTGCTGTTCAGGGCTGATGCGCTGGTCGCGCAGCACCAGTACGTGGTGGTCGAGGTGGGCGCGATGAATGAGGCTGAAGTCCTCGGCGTTGACCGGTTTAGTCAGGTCCAGGCCGATGATCTCGGCGCCAACGGCACCCGAGAACGGGCGGATTTCAAAGGTTTGCGGCTGAGCGCTGTGGTTGGACGGCAAGGCGTTCGAGGCGGCGGACATTTTTCACTCCCACGCAGTGCGCGACTTCAATGACGCGCAACGATCAGAAACGCACGGGGGTTTACCCGTGTGGGTTCAAGTCGTGCGGCGCATCGATTGGTCGACGGGTACGCAGTGGAGTGACTATAAGGTAATTAAAATAATATTTTAAATACCTTTAAGGAATAACGATATGAGAGGGCAGTTGTCTGCCGGCCAAGCAGACAAGCACGGAGGATTAAATCAGCCCGCCCTCCTCCTCCTCTTCGATCAGGTTGTTCAAGCTGCCGAGCGCCTTTCGCGCGGTGGAGCGACTGAGCAGCTTGGCTTGGGCGCCAGGCGGCAGGTCGGTGATGCTGAAGACACCTTTGGCAGTGAGCACCTCGATCAAGTCCTCAAGCACCCGAATCATGTCCAAGTCGCTCTGTTTCAGCTGCTTGAGGCTATTTTCGACGACATCGTCAGCAAACCACTCCTGAATCTCGGCATGATCTGCTGGGAGGATCTCCGTGTGTTCGGCATAAGGTGCAGCTTCTACCCGCAGCAACTGGCCCTCGGCGTCGCGTTGCACGTAGAACATGGCGTCATCCCTCGTCACGATGGTTCCTTGTTGGTAGTCAGCAGCATAGGCAAAGTTCATCGGGCATGACAGCCCGGCGCAGAAGTATGCGCTGCACGAGGATGACAGAAAAGACCGCGCTGCGCGGTGGCCGGGGTGGCCACCGCGCAGACGGGATCAGGCGTTGTCGATCTTGATGGTGGGGTCGGCACCGCTGATCAACGAGTTGACCGTGGTGTTGGACCAGTTGACCCCTTCCAGCTTGATAGACACATCGGCATTGGCCAGGCCACCGGCTGCGTTGAGCTTGCCTTCGGTGCTGACCTGCAAGGTCGAGGACCCATCGACGGTGGTGATCTTCAGGAAGTTGTCGATAGTGCTGGCCTTCTCACCTTGCAGCAGGTCGCGCAAGTCCAGGCGGTCACCCTCGCTGACTTTGAAGTCCTTGATCACGTCACTGCCAATGTCACCGGACTTCCACACGAAGGTGTCGGCACCGCTGCCACCGATCAGCATGTCATTGCCTTGGCCGCCGATCAGGGTGTCGTTGCCAGTGCCGCCCAGCAGGATGTCATTACCTTTGCCACCATCGAGGGTGTCATTACCCCCCTGGCCGAAGAGGATGTCATTGCCTGCGCCCCCCATCAGGGTGTCGGCGCCATCATTGCTGCCCGCAATATCGAACTCGGTGTAATGCTCGGAGATGTACTTGTGCATTGCCCGCGCGTCGACATCGCCCGCATCCACACCGAGCTTGTTCGCCACGTAACCCTGGATCGCCTCTACACCCGTGCCGGCGACCGTCGGGAAGGTCAGCAGGTCGCCGAAGATGATGTCGTTGCCATCACCACCGTTGACCGTGTCGTTGCCCGGCTGGGTGACTTCGGTGTGGCCGAGGATGGCATCTGCCAGTTTGCTCGGGTCGATGTTGGCCTGTGGCTTGCCATCGGAGTCATAGGGCTTCAGGTCATCCTTGTTCACGCCGCTGTTGAGGCCAATCGCCTCGACGTCGGACAAACCAGCGAGGATCTTGAAGCTGTCAGTCGAGTTGTTGGTGGTTGCCCGGTCAGTCGAGTTGCCCGTGCCGTCGCGGGTCGACAGCTCATAACCCCCATTACCCTCGGCACGTATAGTGGCTGTGCTCTGGGTGGACCATTTGTAGTAGTAACCCGAGTTCCAGCTCCAGTCCAACTCGCGAACCTGCATGGTCAACTTGCCGCTGCTGTCGATCGAGAGACGGTTGTTGGTATCCAACTGATAGTTGGTAACGGTATCGCCCATCTTGTAGTTGATCGACGACAGGAACGTATCGAGCTTGACGTTGGTGTTGCCCAGGTTCGGGTTGCCCTGTTCACTGGTCTGGTAGTAGGTCGGCTCACCGTCAGTGATGAAGAATGTCTGGTTACTACCGGTGCTACCTGCAGCCTTGAGGTTGGCGAACCAGTTGGCTGTCGTTTTGAAGGCATCCTCATAGTTGGTGCCGCCATTGGAGTTCAACGTGCCCAGCGCACTCAGCAGGGTTTTCAGGCCCGCATCGTTGAGGGTCACCGATACGCTGCTCTTTACCTGGGTAGCAAAGTCGACCAACAGAATATTCACCGTCCCGGACTGTGCGCCCTTGACGCTTGCAGCCAAGGTCTTGAACACCGACTCCAGCGATTGCTTCGCGGCATCGACGCCCGCAGAGCCCATGCTGCCCGAGGTGTCGACGATGAAGGCGATGTTGTAGTCCTTGCCTGGTACCACGTGCAGGCCGCTGACATCCGCGACCACGATGTCATTGCCATCGGTGCCGGTGATGGTATCGCTGTCGGACGACAGGTTGCTGGTGGTGTACGACTGCGGGTAGACCGTGACCTTGATGCTGCCTTCGCTGGTGGCAGTGCTGCCGCCAACGCTTTCGGTGGACGTCGAAGTGACTTTCACGTCGAACTGGCCGGAGTAGTAGGCCGGCGGCTTGATGGTCAGGCTGCCCAGATTCCAACCCGTGACATCCACCGCACTGGCACCAACGGTGAAGGTATGGCCTGCATTGTCGGCCACTACCGAGCCTGTCGGGATGCCGCTGAGCTTGACGCTCAGGCTCTCGGAACCATCGGTGTCGGTCAGTGCGGTACTGATGCCTACCAGCTTGACCGGCGCACCATTCTCGCCGCCTTCGTTGAGCTTGTAGCCGTCGTAGTAACCCACGCCGTTGCTGCCATGCAGGTCGGACACCGTGACACCGGCGTTGGCCAGCGCGGCGACGTTCGGGTACATCGGGATGTTGGCGCTGCTAAGGTCTGTGACTGCGCCATTACCCACCTTGATGTTGACGTCAAGGCTGCCTGGCCCGGCCTGGTTGGCGTTGTAGATCTCCAGGGTGTAATAGCCGCTGGTGGTCGGGGTGTAGCTGCCGGAAATGCTGCCGCTGGCCGAGCCCCAGGTACCGCCGGCGACGTTCTTGCCGCCGATGACGATTTGCAGGCTGTCGTCAGCGGTGCCACTGAAGGTGTAGGTCTTGCCAGCCTCCAGGTAGATCAGGCCTGAGGTCTTCGAGCCCGACCCCGGGGTGACGGTGGCCGTGGTGTCGACCGTGGTCACCTGTTCGCTCTTGCCGGCGCTGCCGGAGTTGGCGAACACGTTCTTCAGCGCGTCACCGGTGATGCCATTGCCGTTGGTGCCCAGGCCGTTGAGGCTGGTCCAGGTTTCCTTGGTCAGGCCCAGCGAATTGACGTTGTTGCTGCCAATGCTCAGGTCCGGCTTGTCGGCCATCGGCGTGATATCGACCTTGAGCGTGGCTTCGCTGCCCGTGCCCTTGCCATCGGTAGGCGCATACTTGATCTGCGCGTAGTCCGCCTGCTTGTTGCCCACACCGGTACCACCGTAACCGTCGACACCCGACTGGTTAGCCACAGGAACGAACTTGAGCTTGCCGGCGGCGATGTCGGCCTGGCTGATGGTCTGGCCTGCCTTCACATCGACCCAGCTGGTGCCGTTGTACAGCTTCAAGGTACCGGCCCCTGGCAGCTGGGTGATGGTCACCCCTAGGCTGCTAAGCGAGGAGTCGACATCGCTGATGTTGAAGTCGCTCCAACCCAGCACCAAGTCGGTGTCCTCGGTGCCGGTGACCGCTCCGCCGGTAGTGGTGGGCAGGTCATTGACCGCCACGACGTTGACCGTGGTGGTGGCCGTGTTCGAGGTGTTCACACCGTCAGTCACCGTGACCGTGATGATCCGAGGGACGGTGCTCGGGTCTTCACTGGTGTTGATGAAGGTGATGTTCTTGATCGCCTGGATGTAGTCAGCCAGCGAAGCGGTGCCGCTCAGGGTCAGGACCACCTTGCCATCGGTGCTGTTGGCGTTGATCGATATGCCATTGACGCTGTTGCCCAGGTTCAGGGCATCGCCTGGCTGGCGGTTGGTCAGGGTCACCGTCGCGCCGGTCAGCATCGAGCTGTCGAAGTCGGTGATCGACACGTCGATATCGCCGATCGAAACACCGCTGCCTGGTTGGTTCTCGGTGAACGTGGTCTGGTAGTCGGCGCCGGTCTTGCCGCTAGAATTGTTGGCGTCCAGGTCCAGGACGGGCGCCGGCTCGAAGATCTGGGTGGTGACGCTACCAGCGCTGCCGCTGACCGCCAGGTTTTCGAAGTTGCCGCCGGTGGCCGAGTCGATCTTGACGGTGAACTGCTCGGTACCTTCGGTGACGTTGTCCTTGATGGTCGGGATGGTGAAGGTGGCTGAGTTGCTGCCCGCTTTGATCGTGACGATGGCCACACCGGTGTAGTCGGCGCCATTGGCGGCGGTGCCGGTATACGAAAGCTTCACCGTCACATCGGTTTGCGCATTGTTGCTGAGGTTCAGCGTGTAAGTTGCGTTGCCACCTTCGGCAACAGCGGTTGTACCACTGATGCTCAGGGTGGTCGTCTGGATGGTGTCGGTCACGGCGGTGACCGCTGGCGTGTTACTGACGACGAGGTTTTCGAAGTTGCCCCCTGAAGTGCCGGTAATTTTCGCCGACACGTCCGCTGCATCGATGTACACATCCTCGGCGGGCGCGGCGACAATCACCGAGCCTGACGTTTTGCCTGCTGCAATGTTGATGGTCTGGCCATTGCTCAGGGTGACCGTCATCGCCGTGCCCGCCGGGTTGCTCAACGTGGCGGTATAGGTGATCTGGCCACCTTCGGCGACCGTGGGCGTGGCGCTGAGGGTCAGGCTGGTATTGTCGATGGTGTCGGAGACCTTGGTGACCGCGTAAGCGCCGTCAACGGCCAGCAATTCGAAATCGCCGCCGGTGCTGCCGTCGATCTTGACCTGTACCGAGCCAGCATCGATGTAGGGGTCATCGCCTGGCGCGTTGAGGGTGATGCTGCCCTCGGTCTGACCTTTGGCGATTGAGATGGTCTCGCCATTGCTCAATTTGATGGTCATGTCAGAACCGGCCTTGTTGGACAAGGTTGCGGTGTAGGTGATCTTGCCGCCTTCGGCGACCGTTGGCGTCGCGCTCAGGACAAGGCTCGTGGTGTCCTTGGTGCCTGCCACATCCGTTACCGTCGTTGACGGGGAGCCAGCGGTGACCAACTTCTCGTAATTGCCGCCGTCGACCTTGGTGATGCTGTTGGTCAGCGCGGTGTTGGTGTTGTAGACGTTGTTCGGCGCGGTGAAGTTGACCGAGCCGGACGACTCACCGACACCGATGGTGATGCTCTGGCCGTTGGCCAGGGTGACCACCAGTGGGCTGCCGGTGACTGGGGCCGACACGGACGCGGTGTACACCACGGTGCCGCCCTCGACCACGCTTGGAGTGGCGGTCAACGTGACGGTCGACGTGTCGAGCGTGTCGCTGACGTTAGTCACGGCTTGCGCCGGGTTGACCGCCAGCTTCTCGAAGTCGCCACCGGTGGTACCGGTGATGGTGGCTTTGACCTGGCCGGCGTCTTTGTAGACGTCATCAGCCGGTGCAGCGACGGTCACTTGGCCAGTGGTCTGCCCGGCCGCGATGTTGATGGTCGCGCCGTTGCTCAGCGTCACGGTCATTGCCGTGCCGGCGGGGTTGCTCAGCGTAGCGGTGTAGACGATCTGACCGCCCTCGGCGACTTCGCCAGTGGCGCTCAGCACCAGGTTGGTGGTGGCCTGAGTAGCCGGGCTGTCGGTGACCGTGGTGGTCGGGGTACCCGCGGTATCCAGCTTCTCGTAGTTACCGCCGTCGACCTTGGTGATGCTGTTGGTCAGCGGTGCATTGGTGTTGTAGACGTTGTTTGGCGCGGTGAAGTTGACCGAGCCGGACGACTCACCGACGCCGATGGTAATGCTCTGGCCGTTGGCCAGGGTGACCACCAGTGGGCTGCCGGTGACTGGGGCCGACACGGACGCGGTGTACACCACGGTGCCGCCCTCGACCACGCTTGGAGTGGCGGTCAACGTGACGGTCGACGTGTCGAGCGTATCGCTGACGTTGGTCACGGCTTGCGCCGGGTTGACCGCCAGCTTCTCGAAGTCGCCACCGGTGGTACCGGTGATGGTGGCTTTGACCTGGCCGGCGTCTTTGTAGACGTCATCGGCCGGAGCCGCGACGGTCACTTGGCCAGAGGTCTGGCCTGCCGCGATGTTGATAGTTGCGCCGTTGCTCAAGGTCACGGTCATCGCCGTGCCGGCTGGGTTGCTCAGCGTGGCGGTGTAAACGATCTGACCGCCCTCGGCGACATCGCCAGTTGCGCTCAGCACCAGGTTGGTGGTGGCCTGAGTAGCCGGGCTGTCGGTGACCGTGGTGGTCGGGGTACCCGCGGTATCCAGCTTCTCGTAGTTACCGCCGTCAACCTTGGTGATGCTGTTGGTCAACGGTGCATTGGTGTTGTAGACGTTGTTTGGCGCGGTGAAATTGACCGAACCGGACGACTCACCGACGCCGATGGTAATGCTCTGGCCGTTGGCCAGGGTCACGACCAGCGGGCTACCGGTAACCGGGGCCGACACCGAGGCGGTGTACACCACGGTGCCGCCCTCGACCACGCTTGGAGTGGCGGTCAGGGTCACCGTGCTGGTATCGAGCGTATCGCTGACGTTGGTTACGGCTTCAGCTGGATTCACTGCCAGCTTCTCGAAGTCACCACCGGTGGCACCAGTAACGCTGACTTTAACCTGGCCAGCGTCTTTGTAGACGTCATCCGCCGGGGCTGGAACAGAGACCGTGCCGGTGGTTTGGCCAGCCGCGATATTGATGGTCGCGCCGTTGCTCAGCGTCACGGTCATTGCCGTGCCCGCTGGGTTGCTCAGCGTGGCGGTGTAGACGATCTGACCACCTTCAGCGACATTGCCGGTGGCGCTCAGCACCAGGTTGGTGGTCGCCTGGGTAGCCGGACTGTCAGTGACCGTAGTGGTTGGAGTACCGGCGGTATCCAGCTTCTCGTAATTACCGCCGTCGACCTTGGTGATGCTGTTGGTCAGCGGCGCATTGGTGTTGTAGACGTTGTTCGGCGCGGTGAAATTGACCGAACCGGACGACTCACCGACGCCGATGGTAATGCTCTGGCCGTTGGCCAGGGTCACTATCAGCGGGCCACCGGTAACCGGGGCCGACACCGAGGCGGTGTACACCACGGTACCGCCCTCGACCACGCTTGGAGTGGCGGTCAACGTGACGGTCGACGTGTCGAGCGTGTCGCTGACATTGGTCACGGCCTCAGCCGGATTCACTGCGAGGTTCTCGAAGTCGCCACCGGTGGTGCCGGTGACGGTGACTTTGACCTGACCGGCGTCTTTGTACACGTCATCGGCCGGTGCCGGAACAGAGACCGTACCGGAGGTCTGGCCGGCCGCGATATTGATGGTCGCACCGTTGCTCAGCGTCACGGTCATCGCCGTGCCCGCGGGGTTGCTCAAGGTCGCGGTGTAAACGATCTGACCGCCTTCAGCGACATCGCCAGTGGCGCTCAGCACCAGGTTGGTGGTGGCCTGAGTAGCCGGGCTGTCGGTGACCGTGGTGGTCGGGGTACCCGCGGTATCCAGCTTCTCGTAGTTACCGCCGTCGACCTTAGTGATGCTGTTGGTCAGCGGTGCATTGGTGTTGTAGACGTTGTTCGGCGCAACGAAGTTGACCGAACCGGACGACTCGCCGACGCCGATGGTGATGCTCTGGCCGTTGGCCAGGGTCACGACCAGCGGGCTACCGGTAACCGGGGCCGACACCGACGCGGTGTACACCACGGTGCCGCCCTCGACCACGCTTGGAGTGGCGGTCAACGTGACGGTCGACGTGTCGAGCGTATCGCTGACGTTGGTCACGGCTTGCGCCGGGTTGACCGCCAGCTTCTCGAAGTCGCCACCGGTGGTACCGGTGATGGTGGCTTTGACCTGGCCGGCGTCTTTGTAGACGTCATCGGCCGGAGCCGCGACGGTCACTTGGCCAGAGGTCTGGCCTGCCGCGATGTTGATAGTTGCGCCGTTGCTCAAGGTCACGGTCATCGCCGTGCCGGCTGGGTTGCTCAGCGTGGCGGTGTAAACGATCTGACCGCCCTCGGCGACTTCGCCAGTGGCGCTCAGCACCAGGTTGGTAGTCGCCTGCGTAGCCGGGCTGTCGGTGACCGTCGTAGCTGGAGTACCAGCGGTATCCAGCTTCTCGTAATTACCGCCGTCGACCTTGGTGATGCTGTTGGTCAGCGGTGCATTAGTGTTGTAGACGTTGTTCGGCGCGGTGAAATTGACCGAACCGGACGACTCGCCGACGCCGATGGTGATGCTCTGGCCGTTGGCCAGGGTCACGACCAGCGGGCTACCGGTAACCGGGGCCGACACCGACGCGGTGTACACCACGGTGCCGCCCTCGACCACGCTTGGAGTGGCGGTCAACGTGACGGTCGACGTGTCGAGCGTATCGCTGACGTTGGTCACGGCTTGCGCCGGGTTGACCGCCAGCTTCTCGAAGTCGCCACCGGTGGTACCGGTGATGGTGGCTTTGACCTGGCCGGCGTCTTTGTAGACGTCATCGGCCGGAGCCGCGACGGTCACTTGGCCAGAGGTCTGGCCTGCCGCGATGTTGATAGTTGCGCCGTTGCTCAAGGTCACGGTCATCGCCGTGCCGGCTGGGTTGCTCAGCGTGGCGGTGTAAACGATCTGACCGCCCTCGGCGACTTCGCCAGTGGCGCTCAGCACCAGGTTGGTAGTCGCCTGCGTAGCCGGGCTGTCGGTGACCGTCGTAGCTGGAGTACCAGCGGTATCCAGCTTCTCGTAATTACCGCCGTCGACCTTGGTGATGCTGTTGGTCAGCGGTGCATTAGTGTTGTAGACGTTGTTCGGCGCGGTGAAATTGACCGAACCGGACGATTCGCCGACGCCGATGGTGATGCTCTGGCCGTTGGCCAGGGTCACGACCAGCGGGCTACCGGTAACCGGGGCCGACACGGACGCGGTGTACACCACGGTACCGCCCTCGACCACGCTTGGAGTGGCGGTCAAAGTGACGGTCGACGTGTCGAGGGTATCGCTGACGTTGGTTACGGCCTCAGCCGGACTCACCGCCAGCTTCTCGAAGTCACCGCCAGTGGTACCGGTGACGGTGGCTTTGACCTGGCCGGCGTCTTTGTAAACATCGTCAGCCGGGGCTGGAACAGAGACCGTGCCGGTGGTTTGGCCGGCCGCGATATTGATGGTCGCGCCGTTGCTCAGCGTCACGGTCATCGCCGTGCCCGCTGGGTTGCTCAAGGTCGCGGTGTAGACGATCTGACCGCCTTCGGCGACATCACCGGTAGCACTCAGCACCAGGTTGGTGGTCGCCTGGGTAGCGGAGCTGTCGGTGACTGTGGTGGTTGGAGTACCGGCAGTATCCAGCTTCTCGTAATTACCGCCGTCGACCTTGGTGATGCTGTTGGTCAGCGGGGTGTTGGTGTTGTAGACGTTATTCGGCGCAACAAAGTTGACCGAACCGGACGACTCGCCAACGCCGATGGTGATGGTTTGGCCGTTGGCCAGGGTCACCACGAGTGGGCTACCGGTGACTGGGGCCGACACCGAGGCGGTGTACACCACAGTACCGCCCTCGACCACGCTTGGAGTGGCGGTCAGGGTCACCGTGCTGGTATCGAGCGTATCGCTGACGTTGGTTACGGCCTCAGCCGGACTCACCGCCAGCTTCTCGAAGTCACCACCGGTGGTGCCAGTAACGCTGACTTTGACCTGGCCAGCGTCTTTGTAGACGTCATCGGCCGGTGCCGGAACAGAGACCGTACCGGAGGTCTGGCCTGCAGCGATATTGATGGTCGCGCCGTTGCTCAGGGTGACGGTCATCGCCGTGCCGGCAGGGTTGCTCAGCGTGGCGGTGTAGACGATCTGACCGCCCTCGGCGACATCGCCGGTGGCGCTCAGCACCAGGTTGGTAGTCGCCTGGGTAGCCGGGCTGTCGGTGACCGTGGTGGTGGGAGTACCGGCGGTGTCCAGCTGTTCGTAATTGCCGCCTTCAACCTTGATAATACTGTTGGTCAGCGGCGCATTGGTGTTGTAGACGTTGTTCGGTGCGGTGAAGTTGACCGAACCGGACGATTCGCCAACGCCGATGGTGATGGTTTGGCCGTTGGCCAGGGTCACCACGAGTGGGCTACCGGTGACTGGGGCCGACACCGAGGCGGTGTACACCACAGTACCGCCCTCGACCACGCTTGGAGTGGCGGTCAGGGTCACCGTGCTGGTATCGAGCGTATCGCTGACGTTGGTTACGGCCTCAGCCGGACTCACCGCCAGCTTCTCGAAGTCACCACCGGTGGTGCCAGTAACGCTGACTTTGACCTGACCGGCGTCTTTGTAGACGTCATCGGCCGGTGCCGGAACAGAGACCGTACCGGAGGTCTGGCCTGCAGCGATATTGATGGTCGCGCCGTTGCTCAGGGTGACGGTCATCGCCGTGCCGGCAGGGTTGCTCAGCGTGGCGGTGTAGACGATCTGACCGCCCTCGGCGACATCGCCGGTGGCGCTCAGCACCAGGTTGGTAGTCGCCTGGGTAGCCGGGCTGTCGGTGACCGTGGTGGTGGGAGTACCGGCGGTGTCCAGCTGTTCGTAATTGCCGCCTTCAACCTTGATAATACTGTTGGTCAGCGGGGTGTTGGTGTTGTAGACGTTATTCGGCGCAACAAAATCGACCGAACCGGACGACTCGCCGACGCCGATGGTGATGCTCTGGCCGTTGGCCAGGGTCACGACCAGCGGGCTACCGGTAACCGGGGCCGACACCGAGGCGGTGTACACCACAGTACCGCCCTCGACCACGCTTGGAGTGGCGGTCAACGTGACGGTCGACGTGTCGAGCGTATCGCTGACGTTGGTCACTGCCTCAGCCGGATTGACCGCAAGATTTTCGAAGTCACCACCGGTGGTACCCGTGACGGTGACTTTGACCTGACCGGCGTCTTTGTAGACGTCATCGGCCGGTGCCGGAACAGAGACCGTACCGGAGGTCTCGCCTGCAGCGATATTGATGGTCGCGCCGTTGCTCAGGGTGACGGTCATTGCCGTACCCGCTGGGTTGCTCAGCGTGGCGGTGTAGACGATCTGACCGCCTTCAGCGACATCGCCGGTGGCGCTCAGCACCAGGTTGGTAGTCGCCTGGGTAGCCGGGCTGTCGGTGACTGTGGTGGTTGGAGTACCGGCAGTGTCCAGCTGTTCGTAATTGCCGCCTTCAACCTTGGTAATACTGTTGGTCAGCGGGGTGTTGGTGTTGTAGACGTTATTCGGCGCAACAAAGTTGACCGAACCGGACGACTCGCCAACGCTGATGGTGATGGTTTGGCCGTTAGCCAGGGTTACGACCAGCGGCGAACCGGTGACCGGAGCGCTAACCGACGCGGTGTAGGTGACCACGCCACCTTCGACTACTGAAGCATTGGCGGTCAGGGTCACCGTGCTGGTATCGAGGGTATCGCTGACATTGGTCACGGCTTCAGCCGGATTGACCGCAAGATTTTCAAAGTCACCACCGGTGGTGCCGGTGACGGTGACTTTGACCTGGCCCGCGTCTTTGTAGACGTCATCGGCTGGTGCGGCGACGGTCACTTGGCCAGAGGTCTGGCCGGCCGCAATATTGATGGTCGCGCCATTGCTCAGCGTCACGGTCATCGCCGAACCCGCTGGGTTGCTCAGCGTGGCGGTGTAGACGATCTGACCGCCTTCGGCGACATCGCCAGTGGCGCTCAGCACCAGGTTGGTAGTCGCCTGGGTAGCCGGACTGTCGGTGACCGTCGTGGTCGGGGTGCCCGCGGTATCCAGCTTCTCGTAATTACCACCGTCGACCTTGGTAATGCTGTTGGTCAACGGTGCATTGGTGTTGTAGACGTTGTTCGGCGCGGTGAAGTCGACCGAGCCGGACGACTCACCGACACCGATGGTGATGCTCTGGCCGTTGGCCAGGGTGACCACCAGTGGGCTGCCGGTGACTGGGGCCGACACGGACGCGGTGTACACCACGGTACCGCCCTCGACCACGCTTGGAGTGGCGGTCAGGGTCACCGTGCTGGTATCGAGCGTGTCGCTGACATTGGTCACGGCTTCAGCCGGATTGACTGCGAGGTTCTCGAAGTCGCCACCGGTGGTACCAGTGACGGTCGCTTTGACCTGGCCGGCGTCTTTGTACACGTCATCAGCCGGGGCAGCGACGGTCACTTGGCCAGAGGTCTGGCCGGCCGCGATATTGATGGTCGCACCATTGCTCAGGGTCACGGTCATCGCCGTGCCGGCTGGGTTGCTCAAGGTCGCGGTGTAAACGATCTGGCCGCCTTCGGCGACATCGCCGGTGGCGCTCAGCACCAGGTTGGTAGTCGCCTGCGTAGCCGGGCTGTCGGTGACCGTCGTAGTTGGAGTACCCGCGGTATCCAGCTTCTCGTAGTTACCGCCTTCAACCTTGGTGATGCTGTTAGTCAGCGGCGCATTGGTGTTGTAGACGTTGTTCGGTGCGGTGAAGTCGACCGAGCCGGACGATTCGCCGACACCGATGGTGATGCTCTGGCCGTTGGCCAGGGTGACCACCAGTGGGCTGCCGGTGACTGGGGCCGACACGGACGCGGTGTACACCACGGTGCCGCCCTCGACCACGCTTGGAGTGGCGGTCAAAGTGACGGTCGACGTATCGAGCGTATCGCTGACATTGGTTACGGCTTCAGCAGGATTGACTGCGAGGTTCTCGAAGTCACCACCGGTGGTACCAGTAACGCTGACTTTGACCTGGCCAGCGTCTTTGTAAACGTCATCAGCTGGTGCGGCGACGGTCACTTGGCCAGAGGTTTGGCCGGCTGCAATGTTGATGGTCGCGCCGTTGCTCAGGGTGACGGTCATCGCCGTGCCGGCTGGGTTGCTCAAGGTCGCGGTGTAGACGATCTGACCGCCTTCAGCGACATCGCCGGTGGCGCTCAGCACCAGGTTGGTGGTCGCCTGGGTAGCCGGGCTATCGGTGACTGTGGTGGTCGGGGTGCCCGCGGTATCCAGCTGTTCGTAATTGCCGCCTTCAACCTTGGTGATGCTGTTGGTCAACGGTGCATTGGTGTTGTAGACGTTGTTCGGCGCGGTGAAGTTGACCGAGCCGGACGACTCGCCGACACCGATGGTGATGCTCTGGCCGTTGGCCAGGGTGACCACCAGTGGGCTGCCGGTGACTGGGGCCGACACGGACGCGGTGTACACCACAGTACCGCCCTCGACCACGCTTGGAGTGGCGGTCAGGGTCACCGTGCTGGTATCGAGCGTGTCGCTGACATTGGTCACGGCTTCAGCCGGATTGACCGCAAGATTTTCAAAGTCACCACCGGTGGTACCAGTGACGGTCGCTTTGACCTGGCCGGCGTCTTTGTAAACGTCATCCGCCGGGGCTGGAACAGAGACCGTACCGGAGGTCTGGCCGGCCGCGATATTGATGGTCGCACCGTTGCTCAGCGTGACGGTCATCGCCGTGCCCGCGGGGTTGCTCAAGGTCGCGGTGTAAATGATCTGACCGCCTTCAGCGACATCGCCAGTCGCGCTCAGCACCAGATTGGTGGTCGCCTGGGTAGCAGGGCTGTCAGTGACCGTAGTGGTTGGAGTGCCCACAGCATCCAACTTCTCGTAATTCCCGCCGTCGACCTTGGTGATGCTGTTGGTCAGCGGTGCATTGGTGTTGTAGACGTTGTTCGGTGCGGTGAAGTTGACCGAACCGGACGATTCACCGACACCGATGGTGATGCTCTGACCATTGGCCAGGGTCACGACCAGCGGCGAACCGGTGACCGGAGCGCTAACCGACGCCGTGTAGGTGACCACTCCACCTTCGATTACCGAAGCATTCGCCGTCAGGGTCACGGTCGACGTATCGAGCGTGTCGCTGACATTGGTCACGGCTTCAGCCGGATTGACTGCGAGGTTCTCGAAGTCGCCACCGGTAGTGCCAGTGATGGTGGCTTTGACCTGGCCGGCGTCTTTGTAGACGTCATCGGCCGGTGCTGCGACGGTCACTTGGCCAGTGGTCTGGCCTGCAGCGATATTGATGGTCGCGCCATTGCTCAGCGTGACGGTCATTGCCGTACCCGCTGGGTTGCTCAAGGTCGCGGTGTAAACGATCTGACCGCCTTCAGCGACATCGCCAGTGGCGCTCAGCACCAGGTTGGTGGTCGCCTGGGTAGCCGGGCTGTCGGTGACTGTGGTGGTCGGGTTGCCAGCGGTGTCGAGCTGTTCGTAATTACCGCCGTCGACCTTGGTGATGCTGTTGGTCAGCGGTGCATTGGTGTTGTAGACGTTGTTCGGTGCGGTGAAGTTGACCGAACCGGACGATTCACCGACACCGATGGTGATACTCTGACCATTGGCCAGGGTCACGACCAGCGGCGAACCGGTGACCGGAGCGCTAACCGACGCCGTGTAGGTGACCACTCCACCTTCGATTACCGAAGCATTCGCCGTCAGGGTCACGGTCGACGTATCGAGCGTGTCGCTGACATTGGTCACGGCTTCAGCCGGATTGACTGCGAGGTTCTCGAAGTCGCCACCGGTAGTGCCAGTGATGGTGGCTTTGACCTGGCCGGCGTCTTTGTAGACGTCATCGGCCGGGGCCGGAACAGAGACCGTACCGGAGGTCTGGCCGGCGGCGATATTGATGGTCGCGCCGTTGCTCAGAGTCACGGTCATCGCCGTGCCCGCTGGGTTGCTCAAGGTCGCGGTGTAAACGATCTGACCGCCTTCAGCGACATCGCCAGTCGCGCTCAGCACCAGATTGGTGGTCGCCTGAGTAGCAGGACTGTCGGTAACCGTGGTGTTTGGAGTACCTGCGGTATCCAGCTTCTCGTAATTACCGCCGTCGACCTTGGTAATGCTGTTGGTCAGCGGGGTGTTGGTGTTGTAGACGTTGTTTGGCGCGGTGAAGTTGACCGAGCCGGACGACTCACCGAGGCCGATGGTAATGCTCTGGCCGTTGGCCAGGGTGACCACAAGTGGGCTGCCGGTGACTGGGGCCGACACGGACGCGGTGTACACCACGGTACCGCCCTCGACCACGCTTGGAGTGGCGGTCAAAGTGACGGTCGACGTGTCGAGGGTATCGCTGACGTTGGTTACGGCCTCAGCCGGACTCACCGCCAGCTTCTCGAAGTCACCGCCAGTGGTACCGGTGACGGTGGCTTTGACCTGGCCGGCGTCTTTGTAGACGTCATCAGCCGGTGCGGCGACGGTCACTTGGCCAGAGGTCTGGCCTGCAGCGATGTTGATGGTCGCGCCGTTGCTCAGGGTCACGGTCATCGCCGTACCCGCTGGGTTGCTCAGCGTGGCGGTGTAAACGATCTGGCCGCCTTCAGCGACATCGCCGGTGGCGCTCAGCACCAGGCTGGTAGTCGCTTGGGTAGCAGGACTGTCGGTAACCGTGGTGGTTGGAGTACCGGCGGTATCCAGCTTCTCGTAATTACCACCGTCGACCTTAGTGATGCTGTTGGTCAACGGTGCATTGGTGTTGTAGACGTTATTCGGCGCAACAAAGTCGACCGAGCCGGAGGACTCACCGACGCCAATGGTGATGCTCTGACCGTTGGCCAGGGTGATCACGAGTGGGCTGCCGGTGACCGGAGCGCTAACCGACGCCGTATAGGTGACCACCCCGCCTTCGACAACCGAGGCATTGGCAGTCAGGGTCACGGTCGACGTGTCGAGCGTATCGCTGACATTGGTTACGGCTTCAGCCGGATTGACTGCGAGGTTCTCGAAGTCACCACCGGTGGTGCCGGTAACGCTGACTTTGACCTGACCGGCGTCTTTGTAAACGTCATCCGCCGGGGCTGGAACAGAGACCGTGCCAGTGGTCTGGCCTGCCGCGATATTGATGGTCGCACCGTTGCTCAGCGTCACGGTCATCGCCGTGCCCGCTGGGTTGCTCAGCGTGGCGGTGTAAACGATCTGACCGCCTTCAGCGACATCGCCGGTGGCGCTCAGCACCAAACTGGTAGTCGCTTGGGTAGCCGGACTGTCGGTGACCGTCGTGGTCGGGGTGCCCGCGGTATCCAGCTGTTCGTAATTGCCGCCTTCAACCTTGGTGATGCTGTTGGCCAGCGGCGCATTGGTGTTGTAGACGTTGTTCGGTGCGGTGAAGTTGACCGAACCGGACGACTCGCCAACACCGATGGTGATGGTTTGGCCGTTGGCCAGGGTGACCACAAGTGGGCTGCCGGTGACCGGAGCGCTAACTGACGCCGTATAGGTGACCACCCCGCCTTCGACAACCGAGGCATTGGCCGTCAGGGTCACGGTCGACGTGTCGAGCGTATCGCTGACATTGGTCACGGCCTCAGCCGGATTCACTGCGAGGTTCTCGAAGTCGCCACCGGTGGTACCGGTGACGGTGGCTTTGACCTGACCGGCGTCTTTGTAGACGTCATCCGCCGGGGCTGGAACAGAGACCGTGCCGGTGGTTTGGCCAGCCGCGATATTGATGGTCGCGCCGTTGCTCAAGGTCACGGTCATCGCCGTACCCGCTGGGTTGCTCAGCGTGGCGGTGTAAACGATCTGACCGCCCTCGGCGACATCGCCAGTGGCGCTCAGCACCAGGTTGGTGGTCGCCTGGGTAGCAGGACTGTCGGTGACTGTGGTGATTGGAGTACCGGCAGTATCCAGCTTCTCGTAATTACCGCCGTCGACCTTGGTGATGCTGTTGGTCAGCGGCGCATTGGTGTTGTAGACGTTGTTTGGCGCGGTGAAGTTGACCGAGCCGGACGATTCGCCGACGCCGATGGTGATGGTTTGGCCGTTAGCCAGGGTTAGGACCAGCGGCGAACCGGTGACCGGAGCGCTAACCGACGCCGTGTAGGTGACCACGCCACCTTCGACTACTGAAGCATTGGCGGTCAGGGTCACCGTGCTGGTATCGAGCGTATCGCTGACGTTAGTCACGGCTTCAGCCGGATTGACTGCGAGGTTCTCGAAGTCGCCACCAGTGGTACCAGTAACGCTGACTTTGACCTGACCAGCGTCTTTATAAACGTCATCGGCCGGTGCGGCGACGGTCACTTGGCCAGAGGTTTGGCCGGCCGCAATATTGATGGTCGCGCCGTTGCTCAGCGTCACGGTCATCGCCGTACCCGCTGGGTTGCTCAGCGTGGCGGTGTAGACGATCTGGCCGCCTTCGGCGACATCGCCGGTGGCGCTCAGCACCAGGTTGGTGGTCGCCTGGGTAGCCGGGCTGTCGGTGACCGTGGTGGTCGGGGTGCCCGCGGTGTCGAGCTGTTCGTAATTCCCGCCTTCAACCTTGGTAATGCTGTTAGTCAGCGGTGCATTGGTGTTGTAGACGTTATTCGGCGCGGTGAAATTGACCGAACCGGACGACTCACCGACGCCGATGGTAATGCTCTGGCCGTTGGCCAGGGTCACGACCAGCGGGCTACCGGTGACTGGGGCCGACACCGAGGCGGTGTACACCACAGTACCGCCCTCGACCACGCTTGGAGTGGCGGTCAGGGTCACCGTGCTGGTATCGAGGGTGTCGCTGACGTTGGTCACGACCTCAGCCGGATTGACTGCGAGGTTCTCGAAGTCGCCACCGGTAGTGCCAGTGATGGTGGCTTTGATCTGGCCGGCGTCTTTGTAGACGTCATCGGCCGGTGCTGCGACGGTCACTTGGCCAGTGGTCTGGCCTGCAGCGATATTGATGGTCGCGCCATTGCTCAGCGTGACGGTCATTGCCGTACCCGCTGGGTTGCTCAGCGTGGCGGTGTAAACGATCTGACCGCCTTCAGCGACATCGCCGGTGGCACTCAACACCAGGTTGGTGGTCGCCTGGGTAGCCGGGCTATCGGTGACTGTGGTGGTCGGGGTGCCAGCGGTGTCGAGCTGTTCGTAATTGCCGCCTTCAACCTTGGTGATGCTGTTGGTCAGCGGTGCATTGGTGTTGTAGACGTTATTCGGCGCAACAAAGTCGACCGAACCGGACGACTCGCCAACGCCGATGGTGATGGTTTGACCATTGGCCAGGGTTACGACCAGTGGCGAACCAGTAACAGGCGCCGACACCGAGGCGGTGTAGGTCACCACGCCACCTTCGATTACCGAAGCATTCGCCGTCAGGGTCACGGTCGACGTATCGAGCGTATCGCTGACATTGGTCACGGCCTCAGCCGGATTGATCGCGAGGTTCTCGAAGTCACCACCGGTGGTACCAGTGACGGTCGCTTTGACCTGGCCGGCGTCTTTGTAAACGTCATCCGCCGGGGCTGGAACAGAGACCGTGCCAGAGGTCTGGCCTGCCGCGATATTGATGGTCGCGCCGTTGCTCAGCGTCACGGTCATCGCCGTGCCGGCTGGGTTGCTCAAGGTCGCGGTGTAGACGATCTGGCCGCCCTCGGCGACATCGCCGGTGGCGCTCAGCACCAGGTTGGTAGTCGCCTGCGTAGCCGGGCTGTCGGTAACCGTGGTGTTTGGAGTACCTGCGGTATCCAGCTTCTCGTAATTACCGCCGTCGACCTTGGTGATGCTGTTGGTCAGCGGGGTGTTGGTGTTGTAGACGTTATTCGGCGCAACAAAGTTGACCGAACCGGACGACTCGCCAACGCCGATGGTGATGGTTTGGCCGTTGGCCAGGGTCACCACTAGTGGGCTGCCGGTGACCGGCGCCGACACCGAGGCGGTGTAGGTCACCACGCCACCTTCGATTACCGAAGCATTCGCCGTCAGGGTCACGGTCGACGTATCGAGCGTATCGCTGACATTGGTCACGGCTTCAGCCGGATTGACTGCGAGGTTCTCAAAGTCGCCACCGGTGGTACCGGTGACGGTGGCTTTGACCTGACCGGCGTCTTTGTAAACATCGTCAGCCGGGGCTGGAACAGAGACCGTGCCGGAGGTCTGGCCTGCCGCGATATTGATGGTCGCGCCGTTGCTCAGCGTGACGGTCATCGCCGTGCCCGCGGGGTTGCTCAAGGTCGCGGTGTAGACGATCTGGCCGCCTTCGGCGACATCGCCGGTGGCACTCAGCACCAAACTGGTAGTCGCCTGGGTAGCCGGACTGTCTGTGACCGTCGTGGTCGGGGTGCCCGCGGTTTCGAGCTGTTCGTAATTCCCGCCTTCAACCTTGGTGATGCTGTTGGTCAGCGGTGCATTGGTGTTGTAGACGTTGTTCGGTGCGGTGAAGTTGACTGAGCCGGACGATTCGCCGACACCGATGGTGATGGTTTGGCCGTTAGCCAATGTCACGACCAGCGGCGAACCGGTAACAGGCGCCGACACCGAGGCGGTGTAGGTAACCACGCCACCTTCGACAACCGAAGCATTGGCCGTCAGGGTCACGGTCGACACATCGAGCGTATCGCTGACGTTGGTCACGGCCTCAGCCGGATTGACTGCGAGATTCTCGAAGTCACCACCGGTGGTGTCGGTGATGGTGGCTTTGACCTGCTCGGCGTCTTTGTAGACGTCATCGGCCGGGGCCGGAACAGAGACCGTGCCGGAGGTTTGGCCGGCCGCGATATTGATGGTCGCGCCGTTGCTCAGCGTGACGGTCATCGCCGTGCCGGCGGGATTGCTCAGCGTGGCGGTGTAGACGATTTGACCGCCCTCGGCGACATCGCCAGTCGCACTCAGCACCAGGTTAGTGGTGGCCTGAGTAGCGGGACTGTCGGTGACCGTCGTAGTTGGAGTACCGGCGGTGTCGAGCTGTTCGTAATTGCCGCCTTCAACCTTGGTGATGCTGTTAGTCAGCGGTGCATTGGTGTTGTAGACGTTATTCGGCGCAACGAAGTCGACCGAGCCGGACGATTCGCCGACGCCAATGGTGATGGTTTGGCCGTTAGCCAATGTCACGACCAGCGGCGAACCGGTGACCGGAGCGCTAACCGACGCCGTGTAGGTGACCACCCCGCCTTCGACAACCGAGGCATTAGCCGTCAGGGTCACCGTGCTGGTATCAAGGGTGTCGCTGACATTGGTCACGGCTTCAGCCGGATTGACTGCGAGGTTCTCAAAGTCGCCACCGGTGGTACCGGTGACGGTGGCTTTGACCTGACCGGCGTCTTTGTAAACATCGTCAGCCGGGGCTGGAACAGAGACCGTGCCGGTGGTTTGGCCAGCCGCGATACTGATGGTCGCGCCGTTGCTCAGGGTCACGGTCATCGCCGTGCCTGCCGGGTTGCTCAGCGTGGCGGTGTAAACGATCTGACCGCCTTCGGCGACATCGCCGGTGGCGCTCAGCACCAGGCTGGTAGTCGCCTGGGTAGCCGGGCTGTCGGTGACCGTGGTGGTCGGGGTGCCCGCGGTTTCGAGCTGTTCGTAATTACCGCCGTCGACCTTGGTAATGCTGTTGGTCAGCGGCGCATTGGTGTTGTAGACGTTGTTTGGCGCGGTGAAGTCGACCGAGCCGGACGATTCGCCGACACCGATGGTGATGGTTTGGCCGTTAGCCAGGGTGACCACCAGTGGGCTGCCGGTGACTGGGGCCGACACCGACGCGGTGTACACCACGGTGCCGCCCTCGACCACGCTTGGAGTGGCGGTCAACGTGACGGTCGACGTGTCGAGCGTATCGCTGACGTTAGTTATGGCTTCAGCCGGATTGACTGCGAGGTTCTCGAAGTCACCACCGGTGGTGTCGGTGATGGTGGCTTTGACCTGGCCGGCGTCTTTGTAAACGTCATCCGCCGGGGCTGGAACAGAGACCGTGCCAGAGGTCTGGCCGGCCGCGATATTGATGGTCGCGCCGTTGCTCAGGGTGACGGTCATCGCCGTGCCGGCTGGATTGCTCAAGGTCGCGGTGTAGACGATCTGACCGCCTTCAGCGACATCGCCGGTGGCACTCAGCACCAGGTTGGTGGTCGCCTGGGTAGCTGGGCTGTCGGTGACTGTGGTGGTCGGGGTGCCGGCGGTGTCGAGCTGTTCGTAATTACCGCCTTCAACCTTGGTGATGCTGTTGGTCAGCGGTGCATTGGTGTTGTAGACGTTGTTCGGCGCGGTGAAGTCGACCGAGCCGGACGACTCTCCGACACCGATGGTGATGCTTTGACCGTTGGCCAGGGTCACGACCAGCGGCGAACCAGTAACAGGCGCCGACACCGACGCGGTGTACACCACGGTGCCGCCCTCGACCACGCTTGGAGTGGCGGTCAACGTGACGGTCGACGTGTCGAGCGTATCGCTGACGTTTGTCACGGCCTCCGCCGGATTCACTGCGAGGTTCTCGAAGTCACCACCGGTGGTGCCAGTAACGCTGACTTTGACCTGGCCCGCGTCTTTGTAGACGTCATCGGCTGGTGCGGCGACGGTCACTTGGCCAGAGGTCTGGCCGGCCGCAATATTGATGGTCGCGCCATTGCTCAGCGTCACGGTCATCGCCGAACCCGCTGGGTTGCTCAGCGTGGCGGTGTAGACGATCTGACCGCCTTCGGCGACATCGCCAGTGGCGCTCAGCACCAGGTTGGTAGTCGCCTGGGTAGCCGGACTGTCGGTGACCGTCGTGGTCGGGGTGCCCGCGGTATCCAGCTTCTCGTAATTACCACCGTCGACCTTGGTAATGCTGTTGGTCAACGGTGCATTGGTGTTGTAGACGTTGTTCGGCGCGGTGAAGTCGACCGAGCCGGACGACTCACCGACACCGATGGTGATGCTCTGGCCGTTGGCCAGGGTGACCACCAGTGGGCTGCCGGTGACTGGGGCCGACACGGACGCGGTGTACACCACGGTACCGCCCTCGACCACGCTTGGAGTGGCGGTCAGGGTCACCGTGCTGGTATCGAGCGTGTCGCTGACATTGGTCACGGCTTCAGCCGGATTGACTGCGAGGTTCTCGAAGTCGCCACCGGTGGTACCAGTGACGGTCGCTTTGACCTGGCCGGCGTCTTTGTACACGTCATCAGCCGGGGCAGCGACGGTCACTTGGCCAGAGGTCTGGCCGGCCGCGATATTGATGGTCGCACCATTGCTCAGGGTCACGGTCATCGCCGTGCCGGCTGGGTTGCTCAAGGTCGCGGTGTAAACGATCTGGCCGCCTTCGGCGACATCGCCGGTGGCGCTCAGCACCAGGTTGGTAGTCGCCTGCGTAGCCGGGCTGTCGGTGACCGTCGTAGTTGGAGTACCCGCGGTATCCAGCTTCTCGTAGTTACCGCCGTCAACCTTGGTGATGCTGTTAGTCAGCGGTGCATTGGTGTTGTAGACGTTGTTCGGTGCGGTGAAGTTGACCGAACCGGACGATTCACCGACACCGATGGTGATGCTCTGACCATTGGCCAGGGTCACGACCAGCGGCGAACCGGTGACCGGAGCGCTAACCGACGCCGTGTAGGTGACCACTCCACCTTCGATTACCGAAGCATTCGCCGTCAGGGTCACGGTCGACGTATCGAGCGTGTCGCTGACATTGGTCACGGCTTCAGCCGGATTGACTGCGAGGTTCTCGAAGTCGCCACCGGTAGTGCCAGTGATGGTGGCTTTGATCTGGCCGGCGTCTTTGTAGACGTCATCGGCCGGTGCTGCGACGGTCACTTGGCCAGTGGTCTGGCCTGCAGCGATATTGATGGTCGCGCCATTGCTCAGCGTGACGGTCATTGCCGTACCCGCTGGGTTGCTCAAGGTCGCGGTGTAAACGATCTGACCGCCTTCAGCGACATCGCCAGTCGCGCTTAGCACCAGGTTCGTGGTCGCCTGGGTAGCCGGGCTATCGGTGACTGTGGTGGTCGGGGTGCCAGCGGTGTCGAGCTGTTCGTAATTGCCGCCTTCAACCTTGGTGATGCTGTTAGTCAGCGGTGCATTGGTGTTGTAGACGTTGTTCGGTGCGGTGAAGTTGACCGAGCCGGACGATTCACCGACACCAATGGTGATGGTTTGGCCGTTAGCCAATGTCACGACCAACGGCGAACCGGTGACCGGAGCGCTAACCGACGCCGTGTAGGTGACCACGCCACCTTCGATTACCGAAGCATTCGCCGTCAGGGTCACGGTCGACGTATCGAGCGTGTCGCTGACATTGGTCACGGCTTCAGCCGGATTGACCGCAAGATTTTCAAAGTCACCACCGGTGGTGCCGGTAACGCTGACTTTGACCTGACCGGCGTCTTTGTAAACGTCATCCGCCGGGGCTGGAACAGAGACCGTGCCAGTGGTCTGGCCTGCCGCGATATTGATGGTCGCGCCGTTGCTCAGGGTCACGGTCATCGCCGTGCCCGCTGGGTTGCTCAAGGTCGCGGTGTAGACGATCTGACCGCCTTCAGCGACATCGCCAGTGGCGCTTAGCACCAGGTTGGTGGTTGCCTGAGTAGCCGGACTGTCGGTAACCGTGGTGTTTGGAGTACCTGCGGTATCCAGCTTCTCGTAATTACCGCCGTCGACCTTGGTGATGCTGTTGGTCAGCGGGGTGTTGGTGTTGTAGACGTTATTCGGCGCAACAAAGTTGACCGAACCGGACGACTCGCCAACGCCGATGGTGATGGTTTGGCCGTTGGCCAGGGTCACCACTAGTGGGCTGCCGGTGACCGGCGCCGACACCGAGGCGGTATACACGACGGTGCCGCCCTCGACCACGCTTGGAGTGGCGGTCAGGGTCACCGTGCTGGTATCGAGCGTGTCGCTGACGTTGGTTACGGCCTCAGCCGGGTTGACTGCGAGGTTCTCGAAGTCACCACCGGTGGTGCCAGTAACGCTGACTTTGACCTGACCGGCGTCTTTGTAGACGTCATCCGCCGGGGCTGGAACAGAGACCGTGCCGGAGGTTTGGCCGGCCGCGATATTGATGGTCGCGCCGTTGCTCAAGGTCACGGTCATCGCCGTACCCGCTGGGTTGCTCAGCGTGGCGGTGTAAACGATCTGACCGCCCTCGGCGACATCGCCAGTGGCGCTCAGCACCAGGTTGGTGGTCGCCTGGGTAGCCGGGCTGTCAGTAACCGTGGTGGTTGGAGTACCTGCGGTATCCAACTTCTCGTAATTCCCGCCCTCGACTTTGGTAATGCTGTTGGTCAGCGGTGCATTGGTGTTGTAAATGTTGTTCGGCGCAACAAAGTTGACCGAACCGGACGACTCACCGACACCGATGGTGATGCTCTGACCATTGGCCAGGGTTACGACCAGCGGTGATCCAGTGACAGGCGCCGACACCGAGGCGGTGTACACCACGGTGCCGCCCTCGACCACGCTTGGGGTTGCAGTCAGGGTGACCGTCGACGTGTCAATGCTGTCGCTGATAGTGGTTACAGCGCGCTGGGGATTGATCGACAACTGCTCAAAATTGCCACCGGTGGCGCCGGTGATGGTGGCGGTGACCGTCGAGCCATTGTTGTAAACATCATTGGCCGGCGTCTGGAAGTCCACGCTGCCCGTGGTATTGCCCGCGCCAACGGTAATGGTCTGGCCGTTCGACAGCGTCACGGTCACCGGGGTCTGGGCGGGGTTGCTCAGGGTTACGGTGTAAGTGATCACGCCACCTTCGGTGACGCTTGGCGAAGCGGTAAGGGTCGCAGTCGTGTTGTCTACTGTATCGGTAACCTGAGTCACCGCAGGCGTCTGCGGCAAGGTCACGGTGATGCCAGTACCGCCACTGGTTCCCGTCACGGTGGCGGAGATCTGGCCGCCATCGACGTATGGGGTATCGTTAGCCGGGATCGTCACGTTCACGGTGCCGCTGGTCTGGCCCGCCTGAATGACGATCACTGCCCCATTGGACAGTGTTACGGTCAGGTTGGAAGTAGGTGCCTGGCCGACCGTCGCGGTATAAACGATAACGCCACCCGCTTCGGAGATCGAAGGGGTGGCGGTGAGGGTCAGGCCAGTGGCGACCGTTGCCGGAGTATCGGCGGTGGTGTCGTTGGCATCGGTATCCAGCGCGCCGACCTCCTCGTCATCAAGGTCGGCGGCGAAGCTCAGAGGGTCCGTCGGGAAACCGATGGTCGGGTCCACCGAGCCTGCTGTTTCTTCCAACAGCACAAAACTGTGCCCTCCGCCAACCGAACCGCCACCTGCCGCTGCAGGCCCTGCTGCCGGCGCTTCCAGTTCGGTGGTAGGGTCCACGCCCGCAGCGATCGCTTGTTGCAGCTCTTCCACCGACGGCGCGGCCTGCGCGGTGGCCTGACCCAAGTCGGTGCTGCTGTCGGGTGCATCAGCGCTCCACTGGGTATCACGCCCCAGATCGAGCAAGCGACCATCGGCCAGTTCGAGGGTGACGGCACCGCCCGGGCCGGTGAGCACTTCTTCACCGGCCAACAGGCGATCACCTTCAATGAGTACACGCCGGATGCCTTCTGGGGATACTGCGATGACTTGGCCAACAATACTTTTTACGATGGCTACAACGCTGCTCATTGGACTCTCCGGGTTACCCGATGTGATCTGGTTCCATGCTCCGAGCAGCGTATACGTGCCACTGCAGACGCAAGTGTGTCGATAACTGTTTCCGGCATGCTTGACGTCAAAATATCGTCTATAACTGCCGGCTATTAACTTTATGCCAAAGTATTGACCTTCTGGTCGTCATCCTAAACAATTGGCAATGTAATGTCACATTGATATTTGAACGGTTGCTATCCCTTCCTTTAGTACTAATACCAGTGCCCCGTCGGAAGTTGCTCATCGGTCAAATCAGGTTGTCATTTTCCAGACCTGAACCGCTTCGACCGTGATTCAGGACAACAGCGCCCTCGGGGATCAGTAAAAATGCGTGCGTCACTGTTTACCGCTCTTCCATTCGCCTTTGCCGCCACTTTCGTACAAGCACAAACCTTGCCCGAAGCCATGCAGAAAGCCCTCGAGGTTCATCCGGAGATCCAGGCGGGTGTCAACGCCCGGGTGGCAGCCGATTACCAGTTGCGTGCAGCCCAGGGCGGCTATTTGCCGCGGGTAGACGTAACCGCTGGTTACGGACGTGAGGGGACTGACAGCCCTAGTACCGGCAACCGTTGGGAAACCCTCAATCGCGGTGAGTCAGCAATCCGTCTTCGCCAAATGGTTTTTGACGGTTTTGCCACTTCCAGTGAAGTAGGCCGTCAACAAGCCACCGTTAATGCACGCGCCTACTCGCTGATGGACACCTCGGAGCGCACCGCGCTCGACGTGGCTCAAGTTTATCTGGACGTGCTGTCGCGCCGCGAGATGGTCCGCCTTGCTGAGGAAAACCTGCGCAACCACGAACGCATCCTAGACCAGATCAAGCTACGTACCAGCCGTGGTGTTGGCCGTCTGGCAGACCTTGATCAGGCCGAAGCCCGTTTGGCTCAAGCGCGCAACAACTTGATCACCGAGCAGACCAACCTTGCCGATGCCAACACCAACTTCCTCAGCGTGGTAGGCCAGATGCCGGATGAGCTGAGCGCCCCGGCGCCTTTCATCGACCTGCTGCCGGCGACTCTGGAAGAAGCGCGCGCGCAGATGGTAGAAAGCAGCCCAGTACTGCGCTCGGCAGAGTCGGACATCGCCGCGGCAGAAAAACAGTACGACGCAGCGAAGTCGAGCTTCTATCCGCGCTTCGATGCAGAACTCGGACGAACGGCCGATAACAACATTGATGGCACTGTCGGCCATAACAATGAGTGGCAGGCCATGCTGCGCATGAACTTCAACCTGTACGCCGGCGGCAGCAACAAGGCTGACCTGGAGTCCAAGTCAT
The DNA here is from genome assembly GCF_040224055.2 of Pseudomonas sp. WHRI 8519. Taxonomy (NCBI): domain Bacteria; kingdom Pseudomonadati; phylum Pseudomonadota; class Gammaproteobacteria; order Pseudomonadales; family Pseudomonadaceae; genus Pseudomonas; species Pseudomonas sp. WHRI 8519. The sequence goes on from NZ_CP167996.1 coordinate 5,945,852, forward strand.
ACTTGGCCAACCAGGCGCTGGATATTCGCAATAACGCCCTGCGCCAGCTCAACGAAGAACTGGGCCTGGCATGGAATGCGCAAGAGAACGCCAACGCCCAGCTGCCAATCGCCCAGCAATACGTCGATCACAGCAACCGGGTGCGCAGCGCTTACCAGCAGCAGTTCAGCCTTGGCGAACGCACGCTGCTCGACTTGCTCGACAGTGAAAATGAAACCTTCACTGCTCAGCGCCGTCTGGTTGAGGTGAAGAACATACAATTGTTTACTCAATACCGAATCAAGGCGACCATTGGCCAACTGCTCAAGAGCCAGGGTGTCGTAGCACCGATGGCCACCGTTGTGCAGAATGACGTGAAACCGCGAGTGAACCTGCCAGGCATGAACTGAGCCGCACTCGCATCATCTACCCGCAAGGATGAAGAGAGCGCCGCGTGGAATCCGAAGTCAGTCGAGTGAACCTCAGCCACGATCCACGCAGTCAGCACGATGATCCGTTGCTGGATAGTCTGCTGACCCTGTGTGTTCTGCATCAGAAGCCTGCAAGCAGGGCCATGCTGACTACCGGCCTGCCCTTGCCGGCCCAGCGCCTGAGCCCCGATCTGCTGCCTCGCGCCGCTGCCCGTGCCGGGCTGCAAGGGCGGTTACTTCAGCGCAAGCTGGAGCAGATCCCGAGCATCGCCATGCCGGCCATGTTGCTGCTCAAAGAGGGCCGCAGCGCTGTGCTGGTGGGCTGGGAAAACGAAGACACCGCCCGCTTGCTGCTCAGTGAAAGCGACGGCGGTGAGATGCTGGTGAGCCGCGAGGCGCTGCAGGGCGACTACAGCGGCAAAGTGTTCTTCGCCCAGCCGCAGCACAAGTTCGATGTGAACCACGGCAATCTCATCCCGCGCGCCCGCTCGTGGTTCCGCGACACGCTGATGCGCAGCAAGTGGCTGTACATCGACGCCATCGCTGCCAGCCTGGTGATCAACCTGATTGCGCTGGCTGCGCCTTTGTTCGTGATGAATGTGTACGACCGGGTGGTTCCCAACCAGGCCACGTCGACGCTATGGGTGCTGGCGGTAGGCATTGGCTTTGCCTACATATTCGATCTGATTCTCAAAGGCTTGCGCGGCCTCTGTCTGGATCTTGCAGGCAAGAAGACCGATCTGATCATTTCAGCGACGCTGTTCGAGCGGATCGTCGGCATGTCGATGAAGTATCGCCCTGCGCGAGTCGGCAGCTTTGCCCAGAACATCCATGAATTCCAAGGCCTGCGCGACTTCCTCGCTTCGCTCACATTGACCACCCTGATCGATCTGCCGTTCACCCTGCTGATCCTGCTTGTCATCGCCATCATCGGCGGGCATCTGGTATGGATCCCGATCCTGGCCTTCCCGCTTGCATTGGGCATCGGCTATGCACTGCAGAAGCCGCTGATGGCGACCATGGAGCGCACCATGGCGCTGGCATCGGAGCGCCAGTCCAGCCTGATCGAAACGCTGGCCGGCCTGGACGCAGTCAAGGTCAACAACGCCGAGAGCGAACGCCAGTACATGTGGGAGCAGACACTTGGCACCCTCAGCCGCCTCGAACTGCGCGTCAAGGTGCTGTCGAGCCTGGCCATGAACATCACCTTGCTCATCCAGCAGCTGGCGGGCGTGGCGATGATCTGCGTTGGGGTTTACCTGATCATCGACGGCAACCTGAGCATGGGCGGCCTGGTCGCCTGCTACATGCTCAGCGGGCGCGCCCTCGGCCCGCTGAGCTCGCTCAACGGGTTGCTGGCCCGCTACCAGCAGGCCAAGGTGACCATGGTGGCCACCGACCAGATGATGGAGCTACCGCAGGAGCGCAATTTCGAAGAGCGTCCGCTGAGCCGTCAGGTGCTGCAGGGCGCGGTCGAATTCCGGGGGGTAGATTTCACCTACCCCAATCAGCAGAACATGGCGCTCAAAGGTATCAACCTGAACATCCGCCCGGGGGAGAAGGTCGGCATCATCGGGCGCAGCGGCTCGGGCAAAAGCTCGCTGGCAAAGCTGATCGTCGGCCTGTACGAGGCAGACAATGGCTCCTTGCTGGTCGATGGCGTAGACATCCGCCAGATCGACGTCAGTGAGTTGCGCCATAACGTCGGCTATGTCCCGCAAGACATTCAATTGCTGGCAGGCACCTTGCGCGACAATCTTGTCAGCGGTGCCCGCTACATTGAAGACGAACTGATCCTGCAAGCTGCCGAGCTGGCCGGCGTGCATGAATTCGCTCGCCTGCACCCCGACGGCTACGAACTGCAGGTTGGCGAACGCGGCCAGAACCTTTCCGGTGGGCAGCGGCAGAACGTCGCCCTGGCCCGGGCGCTGCTGCTCAACCCGCAGATCCTGCTATTGGACGAGCCCACCAGTGCCATGGACAACACCGGTGAAGAACGCCTCAAGCAGCGCCTGGCTGCCGTCATCGAAGGCAAGACCGTTTTGCTGGTCACCCACCGGGCGTCCTTGCTGTCGCTGGTGGACCGGTTGATCGTCATCGACCGAGGACAGATTGTTGCGGATGGCCCGAAAGCCGCCGTCATGGATGCGCTGAAAAAGGGGCAGATCAGTGTTGCATAAGCTGGATATAGGGCGTTTCAAGGACAGCCTGCGCCGTTACTTCAAAGGCTCGGAATCCCTTGCCGGGCAACCGCTGCCCGAGGTCAACAAAGCGCTGATCGAAGACGCACCGCGCATCGTGCGCCTGACCATCTGGGGCATCATCGCCTTCTTCCTGGTCATGATCGTCTGGGCCAGCGTGGCTCCCATCGATGAAGTTACCCGCGGTGAAGGCAAGGCCATTCCATCCTCCAAAGTGCAGAAAATTCAGAACCTGGAAGGGGGCATCGTCGCGCAGATCTATGCCAAGGAGGGGCAGATCGTCGAAGTCGGTGAGCCATTGCTGCGGCTGGACGAAACACGCTTCGCGTCCAACGTTGGTGAAACCGAAGCCGATCGTCTGGCGATGGCCCTGCGGGTGCAGCGCCTGAGCGCAGAAGTGGACGACAAGCCGCTACAAATCGATGAAGAGCTGCGCAAGGCCGCACCGAACCAGGCCGCCAGCGAGCAGTCGCTGTATCAGAGCCGGCGTCAGCAACTGCATGATGAGATCAGCGGCCTGGAACAGCAACTGGTGCAGAAACAGCAGGAACTGCGCGAGTTCACCTCCAAGCGGGCACAGTACGCCAACAGCCTGCAGTTGCTGCGCCAGGAAATTGCCATGTCCGAGCCGCTGGTGGCCCAAGGCGCTATCTCCCAGGTGGAAGTGCTACGTTTGCGCCGCGCAGAAGTAGAGAACCGCGGGCAGATGGACTCCACCGCACTGGCGATTCCGCGCGCCGAAGCGGCTATCAAGGAAGTGCAAAGCAAGATTGAAGAAACCCGCGGCAAGTTTCGCAGCGAGGCGCTGACCCAGCTCAACGAGGCACGTACCGAGTTGAACAAGGCCACCGCCACGGGCAAGGCGCTGGATGACCGGGTCAACCGCACAATGGTCAGCTCACCGGTACGCGGCATCGTCAAGCAGCTGCTGGTAAACACTGTCGGTGGCGTGATCCAGCCCGGCAGCGATATCGTCGAGATCGTGCCGCTGGATGACAGCCTCGTAGTCGAGGCGAAGATCCTGCCCAAGGACATCGCATTCTTGCACCCTGGCCAAGAAGCGACGGTCAAGTTCACAGCCTACGACTACACCATATACGGCGGTTTGAAGGCCACGCTGGAGCAGATCGGTGCCGACACCATCACCGATGAAGACAAGAAGACCACGTACTATCTGATCAAGCTGCGCACGGAAAAAAGCCACTTGGGCACCGACGAGAAACCTTTGCTGATCATCCCGGGAATGGTAGCGACGGTGGATATCATGACCGGCAAGAAGACCATCATGAGCTACCTGCTAAAACCGATCATGAAGGCCCGCTCTGAAGCCCTGCGCGAACGCTGACTGTCACACGTGCAGCACCTGAGGTGGGTGCTGCACGTGCTCTCTCTGGCGCAGTCAGCGCCACGGGGCGGGCTCACCCACCAACTGCCCCTGAATACCTTGAACCTCCATTTCCAGTAGTACCTGACGCTCTCCTTCGGTCTCGACCCGTTCGGCAATCAGCGGCAGATCAATACTGTGCGCTGCCCGCTGAATGGCTTCGATGAACAAACGCTTGTGTTGCTCGTGGTCGATATTGCGGATGTAGCTTCCATCGATCTTCAGGTACGCCAGGCCCAAGTGCGCCAGGTTGCCGATCATGCTGAAGCGGCCACCAAAACGCTGCAGCGCCAGCCCGAAACCAAGCCCGTGCAAGCGTCGAGTCAACTGCTCGAGCACGGCTTGCGCAGGCAATTGCTCCTCACCGATTTCCAGGACCAGACGCGGCCCCAGTGCAGTGTATTGCCCAAGCAGATCGTATACCCGCTGCAGAGCGTTGGGGTCGGCCAAGGTCGCAGCCGACAGGTTGAGCGCAAGCACCTGATCATGGCTACGCAGGTGCGCCAGCACTTTTTCAAGCACCAGAACATCCAGCCGCGGCATCCAGCCAAAGCGCTCCAGCCACGGCAGAAAGCGGCCGGCCGGGACTGCCTCGCCGTCATCATCGTGCAGCCGTGAAATGACTTTGTAGTGCAGTACGCAGTGCACGTCCTTGCAATCCACAACCGGTTGGAAGAACAGTTCGAACTGGCCGTTGACGAAGGCTTGTTCAAGCCGCGTGTGCCAGTCGTGATGGCTATCGCCAGCAATAGCCGCGGCACCTTGCTCAAGGCAAACCCAGCCGGGTGTCGGCTGGTTTTCAGCCCGGGCCAGGGCCTCATCGGCAAGTTTCAACAGCGCTTGCGGCGCATCGCCCGGGCTGAATGGCGCAAGGCCGATACAAGCTACCGGGTCGACATCGGTGGCGCCGGTCTCGTGCAGGCTCTGTAGCGTCGCCTCCAGGGCCTGGGCAAGCTGTACTGCCTCTTCGTGCACCATGCCTGGGGCAAGCACAGCGAACTCACCGCCACGGCTGCGGGAAATCAGGTCGTTGGTCTCCGGGAACTTGGCACAGGTACGCTGCAGCTGTACGCCGACCGCCTGCAACAGCTGGTCGGTTCGTTGGCCCCCCAAGCGGGCGTTGAGGCCTGTGAGGTCCTGAACACGCAACAACAGCAGGTAACCGGCCCTCGCCTCTTCAAGGTTGCTGACTCGGGTATTGAGCTGCATTTCAAAGTACCGGCGGTTGGAAAGCCCGGTCAGGCTGTCCTGATACGACTCGGTACGTAGCCGCTCGCTGCGCTCAGCCTGCTCGTTGAACAAGGCCTTGAGCTTCTCGACCATCTGGTTCATGGCTTGCACCACACGACGCAACTCGGGCGTGCGCGGCAGCTCAGGCAGGCTGAGGAACTCGCGGCGGGCGATGGCGTGTGACTGCTCGACCATGTAGTCCAGCGGCCGCAATTGGCGACGTAACAGCAAGGCTCCGAGTACCGCGCTGGCTGCGCCGCAGAGCAGCAGCCAGCCCAGGCTGCCCAAAGCGCTCTGCCAGAGTTTGGAGATGGCGAACATCGGGTGGCTGATAACTTCGACACGCGCAGCCTGTTGCCAGCCCCGGCTGACGATGGCATCACCGCCGGCGGCTTCGAGGCCGATCAAGTGGATGAACCACGCAGGAACACCACCAGGGTCCGGCTCGGCGTGACGCTCCACCAGCACCGCATTCGAGCCCAGGTCGACGACCTTGATGCTCGAATAATAGCCACTGTCAAAGATCGAGCTGACCATCAGCTCTACCATCGCCGGGTCATCAATGTTCGGCGTCAACGAAAGCGCCAGCGCCGTGGCAGCATCCTGGGCGTGTGAGCGCAGCTGGTTGACGTACTGGCTGCGTGAACTCTCCAGGCTGACCATGAAGCTGCCGCTGAACGCGACCACCAGGAACAGGCAAATGGCCAACAGCAATTGTTTGAACAGTGACATCTGTGCTCCTTCAGTAAACCGGTTCGGCCGGGAACCCTTCGGCCTGCATTTTCTTTAGCAAGTCCTGCCAGCGGGACAAACGCTTGGTGTCACCGACTTTCTTGTTACCCGCAGCCCCGGTCAACCAGAGGCCTTCACCATTGAAGGCGTAGACCGGCAAGAGGTCAGTACGCTGGCTAGCCGGCTTGATCGCGTCCATCAAGCTATCGAGTACCAGCGGCTGGGCTTGTGGGCTTGAATAATAGGTCAGCACCATGTGCGCGCGATTCTGGCGCAAGGCCTTGACGTAGGTGATGCGCAGCTTTTCACTTGGAATGCCCATGCGTCGCAGGCTGAAATATTTGGCGATAGCATAGTCTTCACAATCGCCAGCGCCCTTGATCAAGGCCTGAATGGGCGTGGCCCAATAGTCGACTTCATGCCATAGGTCGATGTCTTCGACATAGCGCAACTGCTGGTTGAAAAACTGGTTGGCTGCCTGCAAGCGTTGTAGCTCGGAGCCTTGGTTTTGAGTGGCCATCATCCTCTGCCAGGCATCGATGCGACCTTTGCCAGCGCCCAGTGGGCCATACAGGGTCTGCGACTTGCGACTGATCTCGGAAAAATCCCAATCCGCACGCAAACCGCCCAGCAGCAAGCTGCCCAGCAAAACGGCAAGGCCGATACGTCGCGCGGCGGTTTTGATTACCGAGGGTATCGCCACTGCGAAGACCTGCTCAGACCAGTCGAAAGCAGCGATGGTGCGGCCTGTCAGCATAAAAAACAATGGCATCCTGCAATCATCCCTCCGGTGGTCGGGCGCGCAAAACTTTCCAGCTAATGCTTTGTATATGTCGCTTCCTTTGCCAGGCTTCTTCCTCCACCATATCTTATGGCCTTGTTTTCGCTCGCCCCACTGAGGGCGCTGGTTTGACAAAGGCCCTTGCCAGTTACTAGTGTCATTGGATCCAACTTTAGTCGTCGAGGCAGACTTCGCGTGGCCGAGAAAATCAAACTCAGCAATGTGCTGGCGAGCGAACAGCTACCGGCAAACCTGGCTCGTGGCGTGATCGAAGAACGCTTACGCAGCGCTATACTCGATGGCCGCCTGCCGCCTGGTACCGCCGTGCGTCAACAAGAACTGGCTACCCTGTATGGCGTCAGCCGCATGCCTGTGCGTGAGGCGCTGCGCCAGCTGGAAGCGCAGTCATTGCTCAAGGTGGAGATGCACAAGGGCGCGGTTGTGGCACCCTTGATTGGCGAAGATGCGGTCGACAGTTATGCATTGCGGGTTCTGCTGGAGTCCGAAGCGCTGCGCCAATCCATTCCCCTGCTAGATGCCGATGATATCGCCCGCGCACGTGGTTACATCCGGCAATTGGAAAGTGAGACTCGCCACGCCGAAATCGGCCGCCTCAACCGGCTATTCCACATGGCCTTGTACTGCAAGGCTCAGAACCAGAAACTCCTGCACCTGATCGAGAACGAGCTCAACGAAGAGGAGCGCTTCTTGCGTTTTCATCTGTCGTCGATGGGGCTGGGCAAGCTGACCCAGGACGATCACAACGCACTGGCGGATGCCGCCAGCGACAAGCTGGTCGATGAGGCCGTGAGGGTGTTGGAGCAGCATCTGAACAATGGCGCGCGGGTTATCAGGAATTACCTGGACAAGCAGGCCGCTCAGTAAGCAGGGCTTGCACATGACGTTTGCCAACACGCTTTAGCGAATACCGCAGCAGGCTGGTTATCTGGCTGCCCAGCGGTTGCAGGCACGACGCATGGCGGAGCTACGCGCATACCCGGAAAAGACAAAGCCCCTGTCTGCAGCGCAGACAGGGGCTTTGGATTTGAATCTTGACGATGACCTACTCTCACATGGGGAGACCCCACACTACCATCGGCGATGCATCGTTTCACTGCTGAGTTCGGGATGGGATCAGGTGGTTCCAATGCTCTATGGTCGTCAAGAAATTCTGTGTGCCGGTCCGTCCTGTGGACGTACCCGCGAATCTCTATGGTTCCTACTTAAAGACAAAACCCCTACCTGCTCGCGCAGATAGGGGTTTTGCGAAATGAATCTTGACGATGACCTACTCTCACATGGGGAAACCCCACACTACCATCGGCGATGCATCGTTTCACTACTGAGTTCGGGATGGGATCAGGTGGTTCCAATGCTCTATGGTCGTCAAGAAATTCTGTAGCCAGAATGTCCAGATGGACAGCCCAGCGAATCCGGATATGCGATATTTGTGGTTCGTTGCGAACTTTCGGTTCGTATCATCTTCACCACCACAATCTGCAGAAGCAAATTGCTTGGGTGTTATATGGTCAAGCCTCACGGGCAATTAGTATTGGTTAGCTCAACGCCTCACAGCGCTTACACACCCAACCTATCAACGTCGTAGTCTTCGACGGCCCTTTAGGGGATTCAAGATCCCAGTGAGATCTCATCTTGAGGCAAGTTTCCCGCTTAGATGCTTTCAGCGGTTATCTCTTCCGAACATAGCTACCCGGCAATGCCACTGGCGTGACAACCGGAACACCAGAGGTTCGTCCACTCCGGTCCTCTCGTACTAGGAGCAGCCCCTCTCAAATCTCAAACGTCCACGGCAGATAGGGACCGAACTGTCTCACGACGTTCTAAACCCAGCTCGCGTACCACTTTAAATGGCGAACAGCCATACCCTTGGGACCGGCTTCAGCCCCAGGATGTGATGAGCCGACATCGAGGTGCCAAACACCGCCGTCGATATGAACTCTTGGGCGGTATCAGCCTGTTATCCCCGGAGTACCTTTTATCCGTTGAGCGATGGCCCTTCCATACAGAACCACCGGATCACTAAGACCTACTTTCGTACCTGCTCGACGTGTTTGTCTCGCAGTCAAGCGCGCTTTTGCCTTTATACTCTACGACCGATTTCCGACCGGTCTGAGCGCACCTTCGTACTCCTCCGTTACTCTTTGGGAGGAGACCGCCCCAGTCAAACTACCCACCATACACTGTCCTCGATCCGGATAACGGACCTGAGTTAGAACCTCAAAGTTGCCAGGGTGGTATTTCAAGGATGGCTCCATGAGAACTGGCGTCCCCACTTCAAAGCCTCCCACCTATCCTACACAAGCAAATTCAAAGTCCAGTGCAAAGCTATAGTAAAGGTTCACGGGGTCTTTCCGTCTAGCCGCGGATACACTGCATCTTCACAGCGATTTCAATTTCACTGAGTCTCGGGTGGAGACAGCGCCGCCATCGTTACGCCATTCGTGCAGGTCGGAACTTACCCGACAAGGAATTTCGCTACCTTAGGACCGTTATAGTTACGGCCGCCGTTTACCGGGGCTTCGATCAAGAGCTTCGCTTGCGCTAACCCCATCAATTAACCTTCCGGCACCGGGCAGGCGTCACACCCTATACGTCCACTTTCGTGTTTGCAGAGTGCTGTGTTTTTAATAAACAGTCGCAGCGGCCTGGTATCTTCGACCGGCATGAGCTTACGGAGCAAGTCCTTCACCCTCACCGGCGCACCTTCTCCCGAAGTTACGGTGCCATTTTGCCTAGTTCCTTCACCCGAGTTCTCTCAAGCGCCTTGGTATTCTCTACCTAACCACCTGTGTCGGTTTGGGGTACGGTTCCCAGTTATCTGAAGCTTAGGAGCTTTTCTTGGAAGCATGGCATCAACCACTTCGTCGCCTAAAGGCAACTCGTCATCAGCTCTCGGCCTTGAGATCCCGGATTTGCCTAAGATCTCAGCCTACCACCTTAAACTTGGACAACCAACGCCAAGCTGGCCTAGCCTTCTCCGTCCCTCCATCGCAATAACTGGAAGTACAGGAATATTAACCTGTTTTCCATCGACTACGCTTTTCAGCCTCGCCTTAGGGACCGACTAACCCTGCGTCGATTAACGTTGCGCAGGAAACCTTGGTCTTTCGGCGTGCGAGTTTTTCACTCGCATTGTCGTTACTCATGTCAGCATTCGCACTTCTGATACCTCCAGCAAGCTTCTCAACTCACCTTCACAGGCTTACAGAACGCTCCTCTACCGCATCACCAAAGGTGATACCCGTAGCTTCGGTGCATGGTTTGAGCCCCGTTACATCTTCCGCGCAGGCCGACTCGACTAGTGAGCTATTACGCTTTCTTTAAAGGGTGGCTGCTTCTAAGCCAACCTCCTAGCTGTCTAAGCCTTCCCACATCGTTTCCCACTTAACCATGACTTTGGGACCTTAGCTGACGGTCTGGGTTGTTTCCCTTTTCACGACGGACGTTAGCACCCGCCGTGTGTCTCCCATGCTCGGCACTTGTAGGTATTCGGAGTTTGCATCGGTTTGGTAAGTCGGGATGACCCCCTAGCCGAAACAGTGCTCTACCCCCTACAGTGATACATGAGGCGCTACCTAAATAGCTTTCGAGGAGAACCAGCTATCTCCGAGCTTGATTAGCCTTTCACTCCGATCCACAGGTCATCCGCTAACTTTTCAACGGTAGTCGGTTCGGTCCTCCAGTCAGTGTTACCTAACCTTCAACCTGCCCATGGATAGATCGCCCGGTTTCGGGTCTATACCCAGCGACTAAACGCCCTATTAAGACTCGCTTTCGCTACGCCTCCCCTATTCGGTTAAGCTCGCCACTGAATATAAGTCGCTGACCCATTATACAAAAGGTACGCAGTCACCTAACAAAGTAGGCTCCCACTGCTTGTACGCATACGGTTTCAGGTTCTATTTCACTCCCCTCTCCGGGGTTCTTTTCGCCTTTCCCTCACGGTACTGGTTCACTATCGGTCAGTCAGTAGTATTTAGCCTTGGAGGATGGTCCCCCCATGTTCAGACAAAGTTTCTCGTGCTCCGTCCTACTCGATTTCATTGATAAGAGATTTTCGTGTACGGGGCTATCACCCACTATGGCCGCACTTTCCAGAGCGTTCCACTAATCTCAAACCAACTTAAGGGCTGGTCCCCGTTCGCTCGCCACTACTAAGGGAATCTCGGTTGATTTCTTTTCCTCAGGGTACTTAGATGTTTCAGTTCCCCTGGTTCGCCTCTTGCACCTATGTATTCAGTACAAGATACTCAGCTTATGCTGAGTGGGTTCCCCCATTCAGAGATCTCTGGATCACAGTCTGTTTGCCGACTCCCCAAAGCTTATCGCAGGCTACCACGTCTTTCATCGCCTCTGACTGCCAAGGCATCCACCGTATGCGCTTCTTCACTTGACCATATAACCCCAAGCAATCTGGTTATACTGTGAAGACGACATTCGCCGAAAATTCGCATGTTGCTCTTTCGAGCAGAACTCACAAATTTTACCTTAGCCTGATCCACCAGCAGTGAAACTGGTGTTCAGTCTATTTCTATCACATATCCGAATTTTTAAAGAACGATCTGACAAAAGCCAGAAATCAACATTCATCACCGAATGTTCATTTCTAAGTTCTGAAAGCTGTACAACCTGAAAGAGTGGTGGAGCCAAGCGGGATCGAACCGCTGACCTCCTGCGTGCAAGGCAGGCGCTCTCCCAGCTGAGCTATGGCCCCGTATTTTCTAGGCCGCACCAAGTAATTGGTAGGTCTGGGCAGATTTGAACTGCCGACCTCACCCTTATCAGGGGTGCGCTCTAACCAACTGAGCTACAGACCTATAACAGGGTCGCGTTACAGCATCGTCTTTATACAAAGAATCAAGCAATTCGTGTGGGAGCTCATCAGCAGGCTGATGTCGTCGATTAAGGAGGTGATCCAGCCGCAGGTTCCCCTACGGCTACCTTGTTACGACTTCACCCCAGTCATGAATCACACCGTGGTAACCGTCCTCCCGAAGGTTAGACTAGCTACTTCTGGTGCAACCCACTCCCATGGTGTGACGGGCGGTGTGTACAAGGCCCGGGAACGTATTCACCGCGACATTCTGATTCGCGATTACTAGCGATTCCGACTTCACGCAGTCGAGTTGCAGACTGCGATCCGGACTACGATCGGTTTTGTGAGATTAGCTCCACCTCGCGGCTTGGCAACCCTCTGTACCGACCATTGTAGCACGTGTGTAGCCCAGGCCGTAAGGGCCATGATGACTTGACGTCATCCCCACCTTCCTCCGGTTTGTCACCGGCAGTCTCCTTAGAGTGCCCACCATAACGTGCTGGTAACTAAGGACAAGGGTTGCGCTCGTTACGGGACTTAACCCAACATCTCACGACACGAGCTGACGACAGCCATGCAGCACCTGTGTCAGAGTTCCCGAAGGCACCAATCCATCTCTGGAAAGTTCTCTGCATGTCAAGGCCTGGTAAGGTTCTTCGCGTTGCTTCGAATTAAACCACATGCTCCACCGCTTGTGCGGGCCCCCGTCAATTCATTTGAGTTTTAACCTTGCGGCCGTACTCCCCAGGCGGTCAACTTAATGCGTTAGCTGCGCCACTAAAATCTCAAGGATTCCAACGGCTAGTTGACATCGTTTACGGCGTGGACTACCAGGGTATCTAATCCTGTTTGCTCCCCACGCTTTCGCACCTCAGTGTCAGTATCAGTCCAGGTGGTCGCCTTCGCCACTGGTGTTCCTTCCTATATCTACGCATTTCACCGCTACACAGGAAATTCCACCACCCTCTACCGTACTCTAGCTTGCCAGTTTTGGATGCAGTTCCCAGGTTGAGCCCGGGGCTTTCACATCCAACTTAACAAACCACCTACGCGCGCTTTACGCCCAGTAATTCCGATTAACGCTTGCACCCTCTGTATTACCGCGGCTGCTGGCACAGAGTTAGCCGGTGCTTATTCTGTCGGTAACGTCAAAACACTAACGTATTAGGTTAATGCCCTTCCTCCCAACTTAAAGTGCTTTACAATCCGAAGACCTTCTTCACACACGCGGCATGGCTGGATCAGGCTTTCGCCCATTGTCCAATATTCCCCACTGCTGCCTCCCGTAGGAGTCTGGACCGTGTCTCAGTTCCAGTGTGACTGATCATCCTCTCAGACCAGTTACGGATCGTCGCCTTGGTGAGCCATTACCCCACCAACTAGCTAATCCGACCTAGGCTCATCTGATAGCGCAAGGCCCGAAGGTCCCCTGCTTTCTCCCGTAGGACGTATGCGGTATTAGCGTTCCTTTCGAAACGTTGTCCCCCACTACCAGGCAGATTCCTAGGCATTACTCACCCGTCCGCCGCTGAATCAAGGAGCAAGCTCCCGTCATCCGCTCGACTTGCATGTGTTAGGCCTGCCGCCAGCGTTCAATCTGAGCCATGATCAAACTCTTCAGTTCAATACTGCTTGGGTTTTTAAGAAACCCTAAACTTGGCTCAGCAATCTCAAATGACTATGTGATTTCTCGCATGGTCACTTGTGATGCTGATAATCTTTTTGACTATCAGTCCGTACTCACAAGCACCCACACGAATTGCTTGATTCAATTTGTTAAAGAGCGTTTGGTTAAGCGCTTTTCGTCTCAACCGAGGCGCGCATTCTACGCTTTCCTCAGAGCCTGTCAAGCGTTTATTTTGAAGTTTTTTGCGAGAAACTCGTTTAGCTTCAAACACTTGGCTCGCTTCGATCTCTCGTCGCGGGAGGTGAATAATACAGCATTCGAAAACACTGTCAACCACCTTTTTTACGCTGCTAATCTGTCTTTCGATCAGGCCAGCAAGAAGCTTCAGCTTCTACTTAAAGACAAAACCCCTACCTGCTCGCGCAGATAGGGGTTTTGCGAAATGAATCTTGACGATGACCTACTCTCACATGGGGAAACCCCACACTACCATCGGCGATGCATCGTTTCACTACTGAGTTCGGGATGGGATCAGGTGGTTCCAATGCTCTATGGTCGTCAAGAAATTCTGTAGCCAGAATGCCCAGATGGACAGCCCAGCGAATCCGGATATGCGATATGTGTGGTTCGTTGCGAACTTTCGGTTCGTATCATCTTCACCACCGCAATCTGCAGAAGCAAATTGCTTGGGTGTTATATGGTCAAGCCTCACGGGCAATTAGTATTGGTTAGCTCAACGCCTCACAGCGCTTACACACCCAACCTATCAACGTCGTAGTCTTCGACGGCCCTTTAGGGGATTCAAGATCCCAGTGAGATCTCATCTTGAGGCAAGTTTCCCGCTTAGATGCTTTCAGCGGTTATCTCTTCCGAACATAGCTACCCGGCAATGCCACTGGCGTGACAACCGGAACACCAGAGGTTCGTCCACTCCGGTCCTCTCGTACTAGGAGCAGCCCCTCTCAAATCTCAAACGTCCACGGCAGATAGGGACCGAACTGTCTCACGACGTTCTAAACCCAGCTCGCGTACCACTTTAAATGGCGAACAGCCATACCCTTGGGACCGGCTTCAGCCCCAGGATGTGATGAGCCGACATCGAGGTGCCAAACACCGCCGTCGATATGAACTCTTGGGCGGTATCAGCCTGTTATCCCCGGAGTACCTTTTATCCGTTGAGCGATGGCCCTTCCATACAGAACCACCGGATCACTAAGACCTACTTTCGTACCTGCTCGACGTGTTTGTCTCGCAGTCAAGCGCGCTTTTGCCTTTATACTCTACGACCGATTTCCGACCGGTCTGAGCGCACCTTCGTACTCCTCCGTTACTCTTTGGGAGGAGACCGCCCCAGTCAAACTACCCACCATACACTGTCCTCGATCCGGATAACGGACCTGAGTTAGAACCTCAAAGTTGCCAGGGTGGTATTTCAAGGATGGCTCCATGAGAACTGGCGTCCCCACTTCAAAGCCTCCCACCTATCCTACACAAGCAAATTCAAAGTCCAGTGCAAAGCTATAGTAAAGGTTCACGGGGTCTTTCCGTCTAGCCGCGGATACACTGCATCTTCACAGCGATTTCAATTTCACTGAGTCTCGGGTGGAGACAGCGCCGCCATCGTTACGCCATTCGTGCAGGTCGGAACTTACCCGACAAGGAATTTCGCTACCTTAGGACCGTTATAGTTACGGCCGCCGTTTACCGGGGCTTCGATCAAGAGCTTCGCTTGCGCTAACCCCATCAATTAACCTTCCGGCACCGGGCAGGCGTCACACCCTATACGTCCACTTTCGTGTTTGCAGAGTGCTGTGTTTTTAATAAACAGTCGCAGCGGCCTGGTATCTTCGACCGGCATGAGCTTACGGAGCAAGTCCTTCACCCTCACCGGCGCACCTTCTCCCGAAGTTACGGTGCCATTTTGCCTAGTTCCTTCACCCGAGTTCTCTCAAGCGCCTTGGTATTCTCTACCTAACCACCTGTGTCGGTTTGGGGTACGGTTCCCAGTTATCTGAAGCTTAGGAGCTTTTCTTGGAAGCATGGCATCAACCACTTCGTCGCCTAAAGGCAACTCGTCATCAGCTCTCGGCCTTGAGATCCCGGATTTGCCTAAGATCTCAGCCTACCACCTTAAACTTGGACAACCAACGCCAAGCTGGCCTAGCCTTCTCCGTCCCTCCATCGCAATAACTGGAAGTACAGGAATATTAACCTGTTTTCCATCGACTACGCTTTTCAGCCTCGCCTTAGGGACCGACTAACCCTGCGTCGATTAACGTTGCGCAGGAAACCTTGGTCTTTCGGCGTGCGAGTTTTTCACTCGCATTGTCGTTACTCATGTCAGCATTCGCACTTCTGATACCTCCAGCAAGCTTCTCAACTCACCTTCACAGGCTTACAGAACGCTCCTCTACCGCATCACCAAAGGTGATACCCGTAGCTTCGGTGCATGGTTTGAGCCCCGTTACATCTTCCGCGCAGGCCGACTCGACTAGTGAGCTATTACGCTTTCTTTAAAGGGTGGCTGCTTCTAAGCCAACCTCCTAGCTGTCTAAGCCTTCCCACATCGTTTCCCACTTAACCATGACTTTGGGACCTTAGCTGACGGTCTGGGTTGTTTCCCTTTTCACGACGGACGTTAGCACCCGCCGTGTGTCTCCCATGCTCGGCACTTGTAGGTATTCGGAGTTTGCATCGGTTTGGTAAGTCGGGATGACCCCCTAGCCGAAACAGTGCTCTACCCCCTACAGTGATACATGAGGCGCTACCTAAATAGCTTTCGAGGAGAACCAGCTATCTCCGAGCTTGATTAGCCTTTCACTCCGATCCACAGGTCATCCGCTAACTTTTCAACGGTAGTCGGTTCGGTCCTCCAGTCAGTGTTACCTAACCTTCAACCTGCCCATGGATAGATCGCCCGGTTTCGGGTCTATACCCAGCGACTAAACGCCCTATTAAGACTCGCTTTCGCTACGCCTCCCCTATTCGGTTAAGCTCGCCACTGAATATAAGTCGCTGACCCATTATACAAAAGGTACGCAGTCACCTAACAAAGTAGGCTCCCACTGCTTGTACGCATACGGTTTCAGGTTCTATTTCACTCCCCTCTCCGGGGTTCTTTTCGCCTTTCCCTCACGGTACTGGTTCACTATCGGTCAGTCAGTAGTATTTAGCCTTGGAGGATGGTCCCCCCATGTTCAGACAAAGTTTCTCGTGCTCCGTCCTACTCGATTTCATTGATAAGAGATTTTCGTGTACGGGGCTATCACCCACTATGGCCGCACTTTCCAGAGCGTTCCACTAATCTCAAACCAACTTAAGGGCTGGTCCCCGTTCGCTCGCCACTACTAAGGGAATCTCGGTTGATTTCTTTTCCTCAGGGTACTTAGATGTTTCAGTTCCCCTGGTTCGCCTCTTGCACCTATGTATTCAGTACAAGATACTCAGCTTATGCTGAGTGGGTTCCCCCATTCAGAGATCTCTGGATCACAGTCTGTTTGCCGACTCCCCAAAGCTTATCGCAGGCTACCACGTCTTTCATCGCCTCTGACTGCCAAGGCATCCACCGTATGCGCTTCTTCACTTGACCATATAACCCCAAGCAATCTGGTTATACTGTGAAGACGACATTCGCCGAAAATTCGCATGTTGCTCTTTCGAGCAGAACTCACAAATTTTACCTTAGCCTGATCCACCAGCAGTGAAACTGGTGTTCAGTCTATTTCTATCACATATCCGAATTTTTAAAGAACGATCTGACAAAAGCCAGAAATCAACATTCATCACCGAATGTTCATTTCTAAGTTCTGAAAGCTGTACAACCTGAAAGAGTGGTGGAGCCAAGCGGGATCGAACCGCTGACCTCCTGCGTGCAAGGCAGGCGCTCTCCCAGCTGAGCTATGGCCCCGTATTTTCTAGGCCGCACCAAGTAATTGGTAGGTCTGGGCAGATTTGAACTGCCGACCTCACCCTTATCAGGGGTGCGCTCTAACCAACTGAGCTACAGACCTATAACAGGGTCGCGTTACAGCATCGTCTTTATACAAAGAATCAAGCAATTCGTGTGGGAGCTCATCAGCAGGCTGATGTCGTCGATTAAGGAGGTGATCCAGCCGCAGGTTCCCCTACGGCTACCTTGTTACGACTTCACCCCAGTCATGAATCACACCGTGGTAACCGTCCTCCCGAAGGTTAGACTAGCTACTTCTGGTGCAACCCACTCCCATGGTGTGACGGGCGGTGTGTACAAGGCCCGGGAACGTATTCACCGCGACATTCTGATTCGCGATTACTAGCGATTCCGACTTCACGCAGTCGAGTTGCAGACTGCGATCCGGACTACGATCGGTTTTGTGAGATTAGCTCCACCTCGCGGCTTGGCAACCCTCTGTACCGACCATTGTAGCACGTGTGTAGCCCAGGCCGTAAGGGCCATGATGACTTGACGTCATCCCCACCTTCCTCCGGTTTGTCACCGGCAGTCTCCTTAGAGTGCCCACCATAACGTGCTGGTAACTAAGGACAAGGGTTGCGCTCGTTACGGGACTTAACCCAACATCTCACGACACGAGCTGACGACAGCCATGCAGCACCTGTGTCAGAGTTCCCGAAGGCACCAATCCATCTCTGGAAAGTTCTCTGCATGTCAAGGCCTGGTAAGGTTCTTCGCGTTGCTTCGAATTAAACCACATGCTCCACCGCTTGTGCGGGCCCCCGTCAATTCATTTGAGTTTTAACCTTGCGGCCGTACTCCCCAGGCGGTCAACTTAATGCGTTAGCTGCGCCACTAAAATCTCAAGGATTCCAACGGCTAGTTGACATCGTTTACGGCGTGGACTACCAGGGTATCTAATCCTGTTTGCTCCCCACGCTTTCGCACCTCAGTGTCAGTATCAGTCCAGGTGGTCGCCTTCGCCACTGGTGTTCCTTCCTATATCTACGCATTTCACCGCTACACAGGAAATTCCACCACCCTCTACCGTACTCTAGCTTGCCAGTTTTGGATGCAGTTCCCAGGTTGAGCCCGGGGCTTTCACATCCAACTTAACAAACCACCTACGCGCGCTTTACGCCCAGTAATTCCGATTAACGCTTGCACCCTCTGTATTACCGCGGCTGCTGGCACAGAGTTAGCCGGTGCTTATTCTGTCGGTAACGTCAAAACACTAACGTATTAGGTTAATGCCCTTCCTCCCAACTTAAAGTGCTTTACAATCCGAAGACCTTCTTCACACACGCGGCATGGCTGGATCAGGCTTTCGCCCATTGTCCAATATTCCCCACTGCTGCCTCCCGTAGGAGTCTGGACCGTGTCTCAGTTCCAGTGTGACTGATCATCCTCTCAGACCAGTTACGGATCGTCGCCTTGGTGAGCCATTACCCCACCAACTAGCTAATCCGACCTAGGCTCATCTGATAGCGCAAGGCCCGAAGGTCCCCTGCTTTCTCCCGTAGGACGTATGCGGTATTAGCGTTCCTTTCGAAACGTTGTCCCCCACTACCAGGCAGATTCCTAGGCATTACTCACCCGTCCGCCGCTGAATCAAGGAGCAAGCTCCCGTCATCCGCTCGACTTGCATGTGTTAGGCCTGCCGCCAGCGTTCAATCTGAGCCATGATCAAACTCTTCAGTTCAATACTGCTTGGGTTTTTAAGAAACCCTAAACTTGGCTCAGCAATCTCAAATGACTATGTGATTTCTCGCATGGTCACTTGTGATGCTGATAATCTTTTTGACTATCAGTCCATACTCACAAGCACCCACACGAATTGCTTGATTCGATTTGTTAAAGAGCGTTTGGTTAAGAGCTTTTCGTCTCAACCGAGGCGCGCATTCTACGCTTTCCTCAGAGCCTGTCAAGCGTTTATTTTGAAGTTTTTTGCGAGAAACTCGTTTAGCTTCAAACACTTGGCTCGCTTCGATCTCTCGTAGCGGGAGGCGAATAATACAGCGCTTAAAAGCGCTGTCAACCACCATTTCAACCGCTATCGATCAAATGACCGAAGCACCTCCAGCACTACCTGGATTAAGCAACTCATTGAATTTCAAGGAGTTTCTCGTTCCGACTACGCTGGAAGTGGGGCGCATTATAAGGGGAATCGAGAACACGTCAAGGCTTAATTCCAATAAACTTCACCATCGCTGAGAAGCCAAGCGGGGAGGCCTGTCGGCCTCCCCGCTTTTCATCACCTATATATAGCCTCAGACCACACCGGCACTGCGCAAACGCCCCAGCGCATCGCCATCCAACCCAAGTACATCCCCAAGAACCGCCTCCGTATGCTCACCCAACAACGGCGGCGCACGACGATACTCAACAGGCGTTTCCGATAACCTGATAGGGCTGGCCACCTGCGGCACACTCCCAGCCAAGGCATGCGGCATGCTCACTGCCAGGCCGCGAGCAAGCACCTGCGGATCCTGGAACATCTGCGCCAGATCATTGATCGGCCCACAGGGTACGCCCGCAGCCTCCAACTGGCTCACCCACTCCGCCGTTGTCTTGAACACTGTGGCCTGGCGAATCAAGGGAATCAGCTGCGACCGATTGGCCACGCGCAGCTTGTTGGTTGCGAAACGTGGGTCATCAGCCCATTGAGGCTGACCAGCCACCTCGGCGAACTTGCGGAACTGGCCATCGTTGCCCACGGTGAGAATGAAGTCGCCATCTGCGGTCGGGAAATCCTGATAAGGCACAATATTAGGATGTGCATTGCCCAGCCGGCGAGGCGCGTTGCCGGTAGTGAGGTAGTTCATCGCCTGGTTGGCCAGGCATGCTACCTGCACATCCAGCAAGGCCATATCGATGTGCTGCCCAACCCCGGTCTGGTCGCGATGGGCAAGGGCCGCCAGTATGGCCACGGTCGAATACAGCCCAGTCAGAATATCGGTAAGCGCTACCCCCACCTTCACAGGCCCGGCACCTTCCTCACCATCCGGGCGCCCGGTCAGGCTCATCAGCCCGCCCAGCCCCTGGATCATGAAGTCATAGCCGGCGCGCTTCGCGTAGGGCCCGGTCTGACCGAAGCCAGTGATCGAGCAATAGATAAGCTTGGGATTCACCGACTTCAGGCTCGCGTAATCCAGCCCATAGGCAGCCAACCCGCCTACCTTGAAGTTTTCGATGACGATGTCCGACTTCGCAGCCAGCTCACGCACCAGGCGCTGCCCCTCCGGCTGCGTAAAGTCGATGGTCACCGAACGCTTGTTGCGGTTGGCCGACAAGTAGTAAGCCGCCTCGCTGGTGTTCTCGCCTTGTGCATCCTTGAGGAAGGGCGGCCCCCAGGCGCGGGTATCGTCGCCACAGCCTGGGCGCTCGACCTTGATCACATCGGCGCCCAGGTCAGCCAGAATCTGACCGGACCAAGGCCCAGCCAGCACACGGGAGAGATCCAGCACCCGCAGATGAGATAGCGCACCCATGACCCGGCTCCTTATCAATAGAAGGCCTGGATGCCGGTTTGCGCGCGCCCCAGAATCAGCGCGTGTACATCATGGGTTCCCTCATAGGTGTTGACCACCTCAAGATTGACCAGATGACGCGCAACACCGAACTCGTCGGAAATACCATTACCACCCAACATGTCACGGGCCATACGCGCAATCTCCAGCGACTTGCCGCACGAGTTGCGCTTCATGATCGAAGTGATTTCCACCGCAGCGGTGCCCTCGTCCTTCATCCGCCCCAAACGCAGGCAGCCTTGCAGGGCCAAGGTGATTTCGGTCTGCATGTCGGCCAATTTCTTCTGGATAAGCTGGTTGGCAGCCAACGGGCGACCGAACTGCTGACGGTCCAGGGTGTACTGGCGAGCGGTGTGCCAGCAGGCTTCAGCCGCCCCCAGAGCACCCCAGGAAATACCATAACGGGCAGAGTTCAAGCAGGTGAACGGACCTTTGAGGCCACGCACTTCCGGGAAGATGTTCTCCTCTGGCACGAACACATTGTCCATCACGATTTCGCCGGTGATCGACGCGCGCAGGCCGACCTTGCCGTGGATTGCCGGCGCACTGAGACCCTGCCAACCCTTTTCAAGGACAAAGCCCCGGATATCCCCCGCGTCATCCTTGGCCCAGACCACGAACACATCGGCGATCGGGCTGTTGGTGATCCACATCTTGCTGCCGCTCAGGCGATAGCCACCGTCCACTGTCCTGGCACGAGTGATCATCGAGCCCGGGTCGGAGCCATGGTTAGGTTCGGTCAAGCCAAAGCAACCGATCCACTCGCCGCTGGCGAGCTTGGGCAGGTACTTCTGTTTCTGCGCCTCGGTACCGAATTCGTTGATCGGCACCATCACCAGTGAAGACTGCACACTCATCATCGAGCGGTAGCCGGAGTCGATACGTTCCACTTCCCGGGCAATCAGCCCGTAGCACACGTAGTTAAGGCCACTCCCGCCATATTGCTCGGGAATGGTTGCGCCCAGCAGTCCGACCTCACCCATTTCGCGAAAGATAGCGGGGTCGGTCTGCTCATGGCGGAACGCCTCCAGCACCCGCGGTGCCAGCTCGTCCTGGGCGAACTGATAGGCGCTGTCACGAACCATGCGCTCTTCTTCAGTGAGCTGCTGGTCCAGCAGCAGCGGGTCGATCCAGTTGAAGCTTGCTTTACCGGCCATGAACGAAATCCTCGAAATAGGGGAGCAGATTCTTGTGCCTTTGATCCTAGGCCTGATCTACAACGAGGACAAACGAGGATTGCGCACGCATTAGTGATAATTTGTCACTCCGAAACGCTAAAAACCCAGTGTCGCAAACACTATGAGTGAGGTTGCCGTACATGCGCCGCAAGATCCCCAGTACCACCGCATTGGTCTGCTTCGAAGCGGCAGCGCGCCACGAAAGCTTTACCAAGGCTGCTCAGGAGCTTGCGCTGACCCAGGGCGCCGTCTGTCGCCAGATCGGCGGCCTTGAAGCGTTTCTCAACGTAGAGCTGTTCCGGCGTTCGCGGCGCGGCGTCAAGCTGACCGAGGCGGGACTGTCCTATAGCCGCCAGGTCGCCGCCCAGCTGGATGCAGTAGAGCGCGACACCTTGTCGGTAATGCGCCAGCAAGGTGCCAACGTGATCGAACTGGCCGTGGTGCCGACCTTCGGCACCCAATGGCTGCTGCCTCGGCTCAAGGACTTCCAGCAGCGACACCCGGACGTCACCGTCAACCTGACCAACCGCACACGGCCATTCCTGTTTGCCGACACGGCGTTCGATGCCGCTATCTATTTTGGCGATGGCGACTGGTCAGGCACGCACGCCCACCGCCTGATGGGCGAAAACCCGGTACCTGTGTGCAGCCCGGCCTTGCTGGACGGCCACGGCATGCTCGACGCGACGCGTATCGCCAACCTACCGCTGCTGCAGCAGACCACCCGGCCCTACGCCTGGCGCCAGTGGTTCAACGGTTTGGGCATGAACGTTTCCGGCGATATGACAGGTCCGCGCTATGAACTGTTCTCCATGCTGGCCCAGGCTGCAATCCACCAGATGGGCATCGCGCTGATACCACCATTCTTGATTCAGCGGGAGCTGGAGCAAGGCAGGCTGGTGGTCGCTAACAGATACGCCCTGTCCAGCGACAAGGCCTATTATCTGATGATTCCCGAACGCAAGGCCGAGTCGGCATCGCTGCGGGCATTCCGTGATTGGCTCCTGGCGCAGGCACAGCACTACACCGCCCCTTCCCTACCTTTGTAGTCAATTATTTTGAACACCTACAGATGTATGTTTTTGTCGCATATAAGCAAACTGTTCAGGTGAATCGAAAAACCTCAATAAAACCGTTAAACACGCGGCTTTCAGAGGGTTTTACGACCATCGCGAGTCCATCCGCGAAATCAATGCAAAAAAATTCAAAAAATCCCCTAACCTGCCAATAGCCCATGCTTGACGGGCTGCGGCCCACTCGTTGCGACATACGGTCACAGGGTGACTTGTAGTTTTAACTTCGTTTCGCTCCAGAACCGGTTGAAGGGCCTTGGGTTCGTCTGCAAAATGCTCCGCCCGCCCTGGATTCGGCGGGCTGGCGCCCAATAGCCAAACCCGCGCACCACCCGAAGTGCGCTGGCTTCATAAAGACAAAAAGGTCACCGCAGGAGAAATAGTCGTGCACATTGGTGTTCCTCTCGAGACGCAGACCGGTGAGACAAGGGTCGCTGCGACCCCGGAAACCATCAAGAAACTGATTGGCCAGGGCCATCAGGTCACCGTCCAACGGGGGGCAGGGCTCAATGCCAGCATTCCGGACAGTGCCTATGAGGCTGTGGGTGCTTCCCTGGGAAGCGCAGCCGATGCCTACGGCGCCCAACTGGTTCTCAAGGTGGTCGGCCCCAACGACCAAGAGCTGGCCCTGATCAACAGCGGCAGCCTTCTGGTGGGCATGCTCAACCCCTTCAACAACGAGCTGATCGGCAAGATGGCAGAGCGCGGTATCACTGCCTTCGCCCTGGAAGCCGCGCCGCGCACATCGCGGGCCCAGAGCCTGGACGTGCTGTCGTCCCAGGCCAACATCGCCGGTTACAAGGCCGTGCTACTGGCTGCCCATCACTACCCGCGCTTCATGCCGATGCTGATGACCGCCGCCGGTACTGTGAAAGCCGCGCGCGTGCTGATCCTGGGTGCTGGCGTCGCCGGCCTGCAAGCCATTGCCACCGCCAAGCGCCTGGGCGCAGCCATCGAGGCGTCCGACGTACGCCCGGCGGTCAAGGAGCAGATCGAGTCGCTGGGCGCCAAGTTCATCGACGTGCCCTACGAGACCGATGAGGAACGCGAGTGCGCAGAAGGCGTCGGCGGCTATGCCCGGCCGATGCCGGCCAGCTGGATGCAGCGTCAGGCCCAGGCCGTGCATGAGCGGGCCAAACAGGCCGACATCGTCATCACTACGGCGCTCATCCCTGGCCGCAAGGCTCCGACGCTGCTCAGCGCCGAAACCGTGGCGCAGATGAAGCCAGGCTCGGTGGTCATCGACCTGGCCGCCGCCCAAGGCGGCAACTGCCCGCTGACCGTCGCCGACCAGGTCGTGATAGAAAACGGCGTGACCATCGTCGGCCCGACCAACCTGCCGGCCCAGGTGGCGGCAGATGCCTCGGCACTGTATGCACGCAACCTGCTGGATTTCATGAAGCTGCTGTTCGACAAGGACGGTGCGCTGGTCATCAACCTCGAAGACGACATCGTCGCCGCGTGCCTCATGTGCCGCGACGGCCAGGTCGTGCGCAAGAACGGCTAAGGAGCACGACAATGGAAGACATGCTGATTTCCCACGGCATCTACAACCTGATCATCTTCGTGCTGGCCATCTACATCGGCTATCACGTGGTCTGGAACGTGACCCCGGCACTGCACACGCCCCTGATGGCGGTCACCAACGCCATCTCGGCCATCGTCATCGTCGGCGCCATGCTGGCTGCCGCGCTGACCGTGACCCCGGCCGGCAAACTGATGGGCACCCTCGCGGTGGCTCTGGCTGCAGTCAACGTGTTCGGTGGCTTCCTGGTCACCCGTCGCATGCTTGAGATGTTCAAGAAGAAAACCAAGAACGAGGCGCAGAAGTAAGCATGAGCATGAATCTGGTAACGCTCCTCTATCTCGTCGCCTCGGTCTGTTTCATTCAGGCACTCAAGGGCCTGTCGCACCCGACCACGTCGCGGCGCGGCAACC
Organism: Pseudomonas sp. WHRI 8519; assembly: GCF_040224055.2. Taxonomy (NCBI): domain Bacteria; kingdom Pseudomonadati; phylum Pseudomonadota; class Gammaproteobacteria; order Pseudomonadales; family Pseudomonadaceae; genus Pseudomonas; species Pseudomonas sp. WHRI 8519. Next base: position 5,970,704 of record NZ_CP167996.1, read on the forward strand.
TGTTCGGCATGATCGGCATGGGGATCGCGATCCTCACCACGGTTGGCCTCATCTATAAGCTTGGCGCAGAGCTGGCAACTGCCGGTATCGGTTACGTCATCGTCGGCCTGCTGGTCGGCGGGACTGCCGGTTCGATCATGGCCAAGCGCGTGGAGATGACCAAGATGCCGGAGCTGGTCGCCTTCATGCACAGCATGATCGGCCTGGCGGCGGTGTTCATCGCCATCGCGGCAGTACTCGAACCGCAATCGATGGGCATTGTCGCTAGCATCAGCGACCCGATCCCCACCGGTAACCGCCTGGAGCTGTTCCTTGGCGCTGCAATCGGTGCAATCACCTTCTCAGGCTCCGTGATCGCGTTCGGCAAGCTGTCGGGCAAGTACAAGTTCCGCCTTTTCCAAGGCGCACCGGTACAGTTCGCCGGCCAGCACAAGCTGAACCTGATTCTGGGCCTGACCACGATTGCCCTGGGCCTGCTGTTCACCTTCACCGGCCACTACAGCGCCTTCACCCTGATGCTGGTCCTGGCCTTCATCATGGGTGTGCTGATCATTATCCCGATCGGCGGTGCAGACATGCCGGTGGTGGTGTCGATGCTCAACAGCTATTCGGGTTGGGCGGCAGCCGGTATCGGCTTCTCGCTGAACAACTCGATGCTGATCATCGCCGGCTCCCTGGTGGGCTCCAGCGGTGCGATCCTCTCGTACATCATGTGCAAAGCGATGAATCGCTCGTTCTTCAACGTCATCCTTGGCGGCTTCGGCGGAGATGTCGATGCCGGCGCGGCGCAAGGCTCGAAAGAGCAACGCCCAGTGAAGTCTGGCTCGGCGGATGACGCGACCTTCCTGCTGAGTAACGCCGACACGGTGATCATCGTACCCGGCTACGGCCTGGCGGTAGCCCGTGCCCAGCACGCGCTCAAGGAACTGACCGAGAAGCTGACCCACAACGGCGTGACCGTGAAGTACGCCATCCACCCAGTGGCAGGGCGAATGCCCGGGCATATGAACGTACTGCTGGCCGAGGCCGAAGTGCCTTACGACCAGGTGTTCGAGATGGAAGACATCAACGCCGAGTTCGGCCAGGCCGACGTCGTGTTGGTGCTTGGCGCCAACGACGTGGTCAACCCGGCGGCGAAGAACGATCCAAAGTCGCCGATCGCGGGCATGCCGATCCTGGAGGCGTACAAAGCCAAAACCGTCATCGTCAACAAACGCTCCATGGCCAGCGGCTACGCCGGCCTGGACAACGAACTGTTCTACCTGGACAAGACCATGATGGTATTCGGTGACGCGAAGAAGGTCATCGAGGATATGGTCAAAGCCGTCGAGTAACCCGCTTCCACCAACACGTCGAACGTGAAGAAGCCCCGGCGAGTCCCCTCCCGGGGCTTCTGCATTTTGCTTATCCAGATCAATGGCTCTATTCCCGGGCGCCTCATACGACCATGGTCGTGGGACGGCGCCGGGGTAAATCTCTAGACTGCCCGGCAGTAGCTTCAGTAGCCCGAGATAACAATCCATGTACCGTGATCGTATCCGCTTGTCCTCCCTGCACAGCAAGGTAATGAGTGCGGCTGATGCCGCTGGCCTGATCGAGGACGGCATGACCGTCGGCATGAGCGGTTTCACCCGCGCCGGCGAAGCCAAGGCCGTACCGCATGCCTTGGCCGAACGCGCCAAGCTGTCGCCTCTGAAAATCAGCCTGATGACCGGCGCCAGCCTGGGCAATGACCTGGACAAGCAGTTGACCGAGGCCGGCGTGCTGGCGCGCCGCATGCCGTTCCAGGTCGACAGCACCCTGCGCAAAGCCATCAACGACGGTCAGGTGATGTTCATCGACCAGCACCTGTCGGAAACCGTAGAGCAACTGCGCAATCAGCAGCTCAAATTGCCGGACATCGCGGTAATCGAAGCGGTGGCCATCACCGAACAGGGCCACATCGTGCCGACCACCTCGGTGGGCAACTCGGCGAGCTTCGCGATCTTCGCCAAGCAGGTGATTGTCGAGATCAACCTGTCGCACAACGCCAACCTCGAAGGCCTGCACGACATTTATATCCCGACCTATCGCCCGACCCGCACGCCGATCCCGCTGGTGAAAGTGGATGATCGCATCGGCAGCACCGCGATCCCGATCGACCCCGCCAAGATCGTCGGCATCGTCATCAGCGACCAGCCAGATTCGCCGTCCACGGTGCTGCCGCCGGACGACGAAACCCAGGCCATCGCCGACCACCTGATCAACTTCCTCAAGAACGAAGTGGATGCAGGCCGCATGACCAACAGGCTCGGCCCACTGCAGGCCGGCATCGGCAGCATCGCCAACGCGGTGATGTGTGGCTTGATCGAGTCGCCGTTCGAAGACCTGACCATGTACTCCGAAGTGCTTCAGGACTCGACCTTCGACCTGATCGACGCTGGCAAGCTGAGTTTTGCCTCAGGCAGCTCCATCACCCTGTCGGGCCGTCGCAATGCCGACGTATTCGGCAACCTGGAGCGCTACAAGGACAAACTGGTCCTGCGCCCGCAGGAGATCTCCAACCACCCTGAGGTCGTGCGCCGCCTGGGCATCATCGGCATCAACACCGCGCTGGAGTTCGACATCTACGGCAACGTCAACTCCACGCACGTCTGTGGCACCCGGATGATGAACGGTATCGGTGGCTCCGGCGATTTCGCCCGTAATGCGCACCTGGCCGTATTCGTCACCAAGTCGATCGCGAAAGGCGGCGCGATCTCCAGCGTTGTACCTATGGTGAGCCATGTCGACCACACCGAACACGATGTGGACATCCTGGTGACTGAGCAGGGGCTGGCAGACCTGAGGGGCCTCGCGCCGCGGGAGCGGGCACGGGCGATCATCGATAACTGTGTCCACCCGGATTACCGTGCGGCGTTGAACGACTATTTCGATCGGGCTTGCCTGCGCGGCGGCCATACCCCGCATATCCTGCGTGAAGCGCTGAGCTGGCACGAAAATCTGGAAGAAAGTGGGCGCATGCTCGCCAGCTGATCTGTAGCAGCGGCCAGCCACTGCCATTGGCCGCCACGCGTTTCCCATCCCCAGCGATACTGTGAGGGCTGCTCTGCAGCCCTTTCGCGCCTAGTCGATTCAGCAAGGCACTCACCAAGCCAAAAAACTGTACTACTGTACCGGTAATTCCTCTCCGCTCCGCCTGAGCAAACCCATCCAAATCTCAAAAAAGCACCAAAACAGTGCCGACCAGTACAGTTGCGCCTGTTTCGAGTGCAACAGTAGGGTTACACAGTTAACTGAACCATCGTTATGCAGCAGAACTGTATCTACTGTTATGGACAGCAAAGGAGGATCATTGGCATCAGTTAAACCACTCCCTAGTCCCGCCATAAGCGGAAGGATGAAACATCATGGAACGTACCCTCAGTTCCGGTCTCGTTTTTGAAAACAACGCCCAGCAAACCCACGCTTCCCTGCCGCTGCGCGCGCTCTCTACCCTGCTGCTGTGGCAGCGCCGCATGGCCAGCCGTCGTCAACTGGCTCGCCTGGATGCCCGCCTGCTGGCAGATGCCGGTATCAGCGAGTCGCAGCGTTACGAAGAGCTGAGCAAGCCGTTCTGGCGCTAAGCCCCGGCTCGCCGGCTGCGGCCGGCACCGCGAATTTCCAAACCCGTTGCAGGAAACTGCAGCGGGTTTTTTTATGAGTTTGCCCGGTGGTTCAACCGAGGCGCTGCCGTCAGCAACAAGTACAGTTTTGTAGATTCAAAAAACAACCATAACAGTTTGCTTGTGCGCCGTTCATTAACATCCATTCATTCCGGCGCGTGATACGCTTGACTGGGCGGTCTGATAAAAACCAGATGCTCAAAGCCACCGTGACGGACGACCCGTGTGAGCGTCTCAAGCAGATCTACCCGAACCTTCCCCAGGAGTGCACGACCATGACCCGTAAATACCTGATTGGCGCAGCCCTGCTGCTCGGCCTGGCCGGCACTGCCCACGCCACCAGCTTCATTGTCACTACTGACGCAGTCGTTGGCGCGGTTGCCGCCTCCACCGACGCCACCTCCGATGTGTCTTCGTCGTTCCGCGATGACAAGATCGTGCAGGCCGCGCGCGACGACGCGGCCAGCTACGTGGGTAGCCAGGGCGCCATTCGCGGCGCCAAGCTCGAAAGCGCTTTGCTGCACATCCGCTCGAACATGCCAGCCCTGCAGGCCAGCGATGCGCAGTTGGCTCAGGCCATCCTGGCGCTCTGACCTGCTACAGCCCACAAGCGCTGGCCCTGGCCGGTACTTGTGGGCTAGCCTTCGACGTTCCTGTTCCTGTCGTAAGAAAGCCAATGCGTTATCTGTTGCCGCTACTGTTCTGCGTAGTCACCATGGGCAGTGCCCATGCCATGGACACCACCACGCAAGGCCTGGTCATCACAGGCTACGTCACCAGCCAGGTCACGACTGCCCCATTCGACCGCAAGCTGGTCAGGCAGGCTCGCGATGATGCCGCAGCCTTCGTCGCCAGCGACGGCCTGATTCACGGAGCACGCCTGGAAGCAGCGTTCAAGTCGCTACGACACGACGACATTCGTCAATCTATCGGCGACCGTGAACTGGCAGAAGCAATTCTCGTCCAATCACTAAATCTGACTCCCTGTATTTCCGGAGATGCTCCATGCGTAAACCGCTGATCGCCGCTACCCTCGGCATGCTGCTGCTGGCCGACCTGGCCCAGGCACAAACTCTGGTGGCCACCAGCAACATCATCGTGCGAGCCTTCGGCCGCTCGATCGACTTCACCTCTGACACCACCACCTCGATCCGCGACTCCAAGGTCGTGCGTGAAGCCCATGACGACGCCGCAAGCTTCGTCGCCAGCAACGGTGATATTCGTGGCGCCCAGCTTGAGGCCGCTTTCAACACACTGCGCGAACGCGTGCCTGAAGCGCGCGACGCCAGCGACCAGGTGCTGGCCGAAGCCATCCTGGCGCTGTGAACCGCGTACGTGCCTGGTTGCTCGGCTGCGCCCTGACGCTGCTGGGCACGCCCGCCCTGGCTGACCTGCAGCTCGAGCTGCAGGCAGCCGGCTTGACCCCACAGCAGGCTCAAGCCACCCAAACTCTGCTTGATGAGGCTCTGGCCAAGCTCCCTCCCCGCTTCAAGCAACAGCTCAACCGGCGCGTCGAAGTCAGCTGGAACGACAACATGCCAGCTGACGCCTACGGCCAGGCCTCCTTGGTCTCGACCCTGCAGCTCAACCGGCGCCTGCTGCCCAGCCTGGCGGACGGCAGTGCCGCCAAAGAGCGCACCAACCGTCCGCATGGCACGGTGCGTGAGGAGTTGCTGGCTACAGTCCTGCACGAACTTACCCACATATACGACCGAGCCCGACTCTGGCCCAGTGCTGAACACTCGTTGATCGCCCGCTGCAAACGCCAGCAAGGCACCGTGGGTAAGGTCGGCCTGCCCGAGCAGTGTCGCGGCCAGGCCGAGCGCCGCTTTACCCTGAGCGATGACCCGCGCCTGCTCGACCTGGCCGGCTGGCCGCAATACGTCGGCCGCCGCGGTGAGCGCGAACAGCACAATGGCCAGTTCCTGCGCAGCCCCGACAGCTATGAGCTGAGCAGCCCCAAGGAATACATCGCGGTCAACATGGAGTACTTCCTCCTGGACCCGAGCTATGGCTGCCGTCGGCCAGCGCTCAATCAGTACCTGACTGATCATTTCGGCTGGGCGCCCAAGCAGACAACGTGCGCCAAGGGATTGCCATTCCTCAACGCCGGCAGCGACTTCGCCCGCCAGCCGTTGGGCGAAATCGACCCAGAGCGGGTCTACGAGGTGGACTTTCTCCTGGCCGAGGCCAACCAGAACCTGGTAAGCCGCTGGGGCCACAGCATGTTGCGCCTGGTGATCTGCAAACCCGGCCGCCCAAGGGGGCCAGACTGCCGCCTGGACCTCGACCAGCACCTGGTGCTCTCCTACCGGGCGTTCGTCAACGACGTTCAACTGTCCAGCTGGGATGGCCTGGTTGGAGCCTATCCGTCAAGGCTGTTCGTGCTACCGCTGGCCCAGGTGATCGACGAATACACCAAGACCGAACTGCGCAGCCTGGCGTCGGTGCCGTTGAAGCTCAACCGCGACGAAGTAGAAAACCTGGTACGCCAGGCCGCAGAGATGCACTGGAGTTATGACGGCAACTACTGGTTCCTGTCCAACAACTGTGCGGTAGAGTCCTTGAAACTGTTGCGCAGCGGCACCGCCAACCCGCGCCTGAACGACCTCGACAGCATCATGCCCAACGGTTTGCTCGCCGTATTGAAAGGTCGCGGACTGGCCGATACCAGCGTGCTCGACGACCCGCGCGAAGCCTTGCGCCTGGGCTACCGTTTCGACTCCTATCGCGACCGCTACCAGGCGATGTTCGATGTGCTGAAGAAACAGCTGCCAGTCAAGCAGGACAAGGTCGAGGACTGGCTGGCCCAGGACGCCGAACAACGCCGCGGCTGGTTCTCGCAAGCCGACCTGCGCACCAGCGCCGCCTTGCTGCTGCTGGAACAGGCCAGCCTGCGCCGCCAACTGCTGCTGGCTCAGGATGAAGTGAAACAGCGCTATCTGAATGCGGCCGCGCTGAAAGACGGCAGTGTCAACAAGGCCGACCAGACACTCAAACAGATGCTCGCCAACAGTGGCTTCCTCAGCCGCCCGGCCGAACTGCTGGATACCAAGGGATACGGGCTGCCGCAGCCGGATGAGCGCGAGCATCTGGAGAAAGTCAGTAGTGAACGGCAGTCGCAGCTGCTGCGTTTGAGCACTGACCTCGACAGAGAAGTCAGGGCTCTGCTGGAGCCTTCGCGGGCCAAGGAAATTGCAGCGGTCGAGGCCAATGTGAAGCAGATCGGTGAACACCTGCGGGCGCTGCACAAGGCAGCAGGCGGCCTGCAACTACCTTGATCGCCCTTCTGGCCCTATCGCCGGCAAGGCGGCTCCCCCAGCGTGCACCATGGGTCATGTATGAGGGCCAATTGCCGGCGACAGGGTAGTAATGCGTCCATACGCTAGGGTTTTTCCTCTTGCTCCTCAGGCAAACCTTCATCCACATGCAGCCAAGGTAACCGGCTCCCGGTCCAGATGTGCCGCGTGGGCCGCACCCGTTCCGGGTGGTCCAGCGTCGCTACCGTCACATCGATGCTGCCCGGGCTATGCGACGTCACCAATGCCACATGTGCACCACAATCACCACAGAAGTAGCGCTTGCAACTGGCCGGTGCCACATAGCACTGCGGCCTGCCCGCCACCCATTGGAAACCGGAGCGCGGCACGGTGAGCCAGGTCACCAGCAGGCCCCCGCTGACCCGCCGGCAGATCGAACAATGGCAATGGGCGATATTGGCCAACTCACCCTTCAAGCAATAGCGCAAGGCGCCGCAATGGCAGCCACCTTCAGTTACATCAGACATCTCCTACCTCCCGTCGCCCTTTTTCTGGCGAAAGCTGGCTGAAAGCTTGCACCCATAGGATAGCCACCACTACCGGCACAAGACCGGTCAGCCAGGGCACCCGGACTATTCCGCGCCCGGCCCAATCAACAACAACAATGGTGATTCTGATGTATTCCTGTGCCCGCCCTTTCGCAGTACCCCTCCGCTTGCTCCCCGTGCAGCGCTTGACGCGCTGATTCGCCCCGATCGACTTTCCTTTCGCCGCGCCACGCCTGGAGTATTGCCATGCTGACCTTCCTCGGCTTTGCCATGGTCATCACCTTCATGTACCTGATCATGACCAAGCGCCTGTCGGCCTTGATCGCACTGATCCTGGTACCGATCCTGTTCGCCCTGTTCGGTGGTTTTTCCGCCAAGATCGGCCCGATGATGCTCGAAGGCATCAGCAAGCTCGCGCCCACAGGCGTCATGCTGATGTTCGCCATCCTTTACTTCGCCCTGATGATCGACTCCGGCCTGTTCGACCCGGCGGTGCGCAAGATCCTCAAGCTGGTCAAGGGCGACCCGCTGAAAGTCTCGGTCGGCACCGCTGTCCTGGCCCTGGTGGTCTCGCTGGACGGTGACGGCGCCACCACCTACATGATCTGCTGCGCCGCCATGCTGCCCCTGTATAGCCGCCTGGGCATGAGCCCGCGGATCATGGCCGGCTTGATCATACTCGCCGGTGGGGTCATGAACATGACCCCATGGGGCGGCCCCACTGCCCGCGCAGCCAGTGCCCTGCACGTAGACCCGTCGGACATTTTCGTACCGATGATCCCGGCCATGGTCTTCGGCGTGCTGGCGATCCTCGCCATCGCCTACATGTACGGCAAGCGTGAGCGTGCCCGCCTGGGTGAGCTGCACCTGCCTACCGACGACATCGATCACAGCGAAATTACCGTGTCGCAGTTCCCCGACGCACGCCGGCCCAAGCTTCTGTGGTTCAACGGTGCGCTCACCGCCGCGCTGATGGCTGCACTGATCGCAGGCCTGCTGCCACTGCCGGTGCTGTTCATGATCGCCTTCAGCATCGCCATGATCGTCAACTACCCCTGCCTTCAGCAGCAGAAGGACCGTATCGCCGCCCACGCTGGCAGCGTGCTCGCCGTAACCGGGCTGATCTTCGCTGCAGGTATCTTCACCGGCATCCTGTCGGGTACCGGCATGGTCGAGGCCATGTCCAAAAGCTTGCTGGCGGTCATTCCCGAGGCGCTGGGCCCTTACCTGGCGGTGATCACCGCGATCGTGAGCATGCCGTTCACCTTCTTCATGTCCAATGACGCCTTCTATTACGGGGTGCTGCCGGTGCTGGCGGAAGCGGCCAGCCACTACGGCATCAGCCCGGTGGAAATGGCCCGCGCGTCGATCGTCGGTCAACCGGTACACCTGCTGAGCCCGCTGGTACCCTCGACCTACCTGCTGGTGGCGCTGGCAGGCATCGAATTCGGTGATCATCAGCGCTTCACCCTCAAGTGGGCAGTACTGGTGTGCATGTGCATAATGCTCGCCGCACTGCTGATGGGCATTTTTCCGCTGTTCAGCAGTCTTTAAATAAACGCCTGTCACCGCAACGCGAAGTGCCCTGTGCAAGGGCGCTTCGCCACTATCGCTCGAAGGAATACACATGGAATGGCTGACCAGCCCGGAAATCTGGGTTGCCTTTTTCACCCTCACTGCGCTTGAGATCGTTCTCGGTATCGACAACATCATCATGATCTCGATTCTGGTCAGCCGCATGCCCAAGCACATGCAGGCGCGCACCCGAATCTTCGGCCTGGCCCTGGCCATGGTCACCCGCATTATGCTGTTGCTATCGATCACCTGGGTCATGCGCCTGACTGCCGACCTTTTCGTGGTATTCGGCCAAGGCATCTCGGGCCGCGACCTGATTCTGTTCTGTGGCGGCCTGTTCCTGCTGTGGAAAAGCTCCCAGGAGATCTACCACGGCCTGGAAGGTGAGGACGAAAGCGGTGAGGAGCCCAAGGGCAAGGGCGGCACCTTCCTCTTCACGATCATTCAGATCGCCATCATCGACATCGTGTTCTCCCTGGACTCGGTGATCACCGCTGTCGGCATGGTTTCGCATGTGCCCGTGATGGTCGCGGCAATCATCGTTGCAGTACTGGTGATGATGCTGTGCGCCGGTGCCATCAGCAACTTCATCGACAAGCACCCTTCGCTGAAGATGCTCGCACTTTCGTTCCTGATCGTTGTGGGTACTGTGCTGATCGCCGAATCTTTCGATGTACATGTGCCCAAGGGCTATGTCTACTTCGCCATGGCGTTCTCCCTTGGGGTGGAGGCCATCAACATCCGCATGCGCACCGCCATGGCGCGCAAGCGCGGCAAGGAGCAGGACGCAGTGAAATTGCGCAAGGACATTCCGGGCCAGTAAGCACCGCGAACGCCGTAGTCGAGGGCCCTCATCAGGGCCCTTTTTCATGCCTTGGATTTCATGACAGGCAGGTTTCAAATGCTGGCCGAGCATGCCAAGCTGGCGACAGGTCCGCAAAACAACTAAAGCTTGAGTAAGCACTGGATAAAAACACCCACCCCCGGGCCAGGCTTACCGTTTCACCCATTGGCTCCGCCCTTGGAGCCCGGATAAGAGGGGGGCTACACCATGCTGACCCTGCTCAACCTGCTTTCCGCCGTCGCGTTGCTGGTATGGGGCACGCACATCGTGCGAACCGGCATCCTGAGAGTGTTCGGCTCCAACCTGCGCCGGGTTCTGAGCCAGAACATGGACCGGCGGCCATTGGCGTTCATCGCCGGCATCCTGGTCACGGCCGTGGTTCAAAGCAGCAACGCCACCGCCATGCTGGTGACGTCATTCGTCGGCCAGGGCTTGATGGCCATGACCCCCGCCTTGGCCATCATGCTCGGTGCAGACGTCGGCACCGCACTGATGGCCAGGGTGCTTACCCTGGACCTTTCCTGGCTCTCACCACTGCTGGTGTTCCTGGGTGTGATCTTTTTCCTGTCGCGCAAGCAGACGCGTGCAGGCCAACTGGGCCGGGTAGGCATCGGCCTGGGCCTGATCATTCTGGCGCTGCAGCTGATCGTTCAGGCGGCCACCCCGATCACCCAGGCTCAGGGCGTGAAGGTACTGTTCGCCTCACTGACCGGGGACATCCTGCTCGATGCTTTGGTTGGCGCGGTGTTCGCCATGGTGTCGTACTCCAGCCTGGCGGCAGTGCTGCTGACCGCCACCCTGGCCGGCGCTGAGCTCATCAGCCTGCCAGTGGCCATCGGCCTGGTGGTCGGCGCCAACATCGGCAGCGGGCTGCTGGCGTTTCTCAGCACCAGCATGCAGAACGCTGCGGGCCGGCGGGTGGCCTTGGGCAGCCTTTTGTACAAGCTGATCGGGCTGGTACTGATCATACCGGTGCTGCACCCACTGGTGGCGTGGATGGACTCGCTCAGCTTCAGCCCCCAGGAGCTGGTGATCGGCTTCCACCTGCTCTACAACACACTGCGTTGTCTGATCCTGCTGCCCACCGTCAAGCCCATGGGGCGCCTGTGCAACGCGTTGTTGCCAGAGCGCGAGAACGGTAACGGCCAAGTGCGCCCACGCCATCTGGACGCCTCGGCGCTCACAACGCCGAGCCTGGCCCTGGCCAACGCTGCCCGCGAGACCTTGCGCCTGGGCGATATCGTCGACAGCCTGCTCGAAGCCATGCTCAACGCCCTGCGCGGCACCCAGGCCGCCCTGCCACAGCAGGTCCGCGCCTTGGGCGAAGACGCCGAAGCGCTGTACAGCGCCATAAAACTGTACCTGGCGCAAATGCCTCGGGAAGACCTCAGCGATCAGGACAACAGGCGCTGGGCCGAAATCATCGAACTGGCGATCAACCTCAAGCTGGCCAGTGACCTGGTCGAACGCATGCTGCGCAAGGTCCAACAGCAGAAGACCAGCCAACGCCGGGAGTTTTCCCAAGTCGGCCTGCAGGAGCTCACCGGCCTGCAAGAGCAATTGCTGACCAACCTGCGCTTGGGCCTTTCGGTATTTCTCAGCGCAGACCCAGAGAGCGCGCGCTTGCTGTTGCGGGAAAAACGCCGCTTCCGTGCCCAGGAAAGGCGCCTGGCCCATGCCCATGTCAGCCGTTTGCAACGCAAGGTGGTGCAAAGTATCGAGACCAGTTCGCTACACTTGGAGCTGATCGCGGACATGAAGCGGTTGAACTCTTTGTTCTGCAGCAGTGCCTATGTGGTACTGGGTGGCTCGGACACTGGCGGGCTATTGCTCGACAGCGTGCCGGACGAAGCCCGCCTACCCTGATCTCGCCTACCTGGAGACCCAAGCTCGCCCATGCGTTGCCTGACCTTCGTTTGCCTGTTGATCTGTAGCCTGCATTCATTCGCCCTCGATCGCTCGCGTGTCGAGGGCTACCTGCTGCCCAACGGCCTGCAGGTTATCCTTAAATCCGGCTACGAACGGGATCATGTGGCGATCCGCCTGGTGGTAGGTGTGGGCCTGGACGACTTCGACTGCGAGCAGAAAGAGTTGCCGCACCTGCTCGAGCACTTGCTGTTCAGCGGCATCGACGAGACCGGAGAGGGCGGCCTGGAAGAGCGCCTGCAGGCGTTGGGTGGCGAATGGAACGCCTTCACCAGCAGCGCCGACACCACCTTCGTCATCGAGGCCCCGGCGCGCAACCAGCGCAAGGTGCTGGACCTGCTCCTGGCGGTAGTGCGTGACACCCGCATCGACGCCAAGGCCCTGGCCACGGCCAAGCGCATCATCGAACGTGAAGACGGCGGCCACTATGGCCACCTGCAACGCTGGCTCGACCGCCAGGACATCGGCCATCCAGCCAGCGATCAGTTGGCGACCGAGCTGGGCCTCAAATGCCCGGAACGCTCCAACCTCGATGACATGACACTGGAGCAGGTACAAGCACTGCGTGATCGCTGGTACGCCGCCAACAACATGACCCTGATCATGGTGGGCGGCCTCGATCGGCTGCTGCCGGCCTACCTGGAGCGCACCTACGGCGAACTGCCGGCCACCGAGCCGCAAGAGCGGCGCAACCTGGATAGCATCAGCCAGCAGGCCGAACAGCGGCGCGACCTGACCCGGGGCTTTCTGGGCGACAGCGTCAAACTGCACTGGCTATTCATCGAGCCGGTACTGGACAACGACCACCAGTCGACACTCGACCTGCTCTCACGCTATCTGGACTGGGCCCTGTACGATCAAATGCGCCTGCGTCACGGCCTTTCCTACGGGCCTTCGGTACAGCGGGAAAGCTTTGGTGACAGCGGCCTGCTCAGCTTGAACGCTGACCTTGAGCGCGACGACGTCGACGAGGCCGTCAAGGTGATGCAGAAACTGTTCGACCACTTGCGGGAGGACGGCCTCGACCCGGATATATTCGCCCGCATCAAGGAGGCCGCCGTCGCCAAGGAAAGCTGGAGTACCCAGGGCAACAGCGCGCTGGCCGATTACTACTGGGGGGCACTCAACGCCTACAGCAACGGGCGCTTTGCCGACCCCGCCCGGCAGCTGCGACAGGTCAGCCTGGACCAGGCCAATGACGCGTTGAAGGCATTGCTCAAGGACGAGGGTTACCTGCGCATCGAGAAGCCGTTGCTTGGGTATGACGAGCTGTACGGGCTGATTGCGTTGGGGCTTGGCGTGATCCTGGCCGCCGGGCTACTGCGTCGCCGGCGTACTTCACCGCAACCACCGAGCGGTGCTACACGGCAGCGGTGATTCGGCGGTATCCTTTCGACAGTACCGGCCGCTTCGCGGGTTTACCCGCGACGGGGCGGCACAGTCACCCTATCACTCTGTTGTATACCCATGCCCCCTATTCCCCATATCGTTCAGCGCGTCATCGAACTGCTCAAACGCTACCCCGGCATCATCGCGCTCGGCGGTTTTCTCTCCGGTATCGGCAGCTTCATTCTGGTCGACCGCCAGGCCAGCCTGGCCAGCTGGATCGCCATTCTCATGCTGGTCAGCTGGATCTGGCTGATGCTGGAAAACACCCTGACAGGCCTGTTCGCCCGCACCTTCAACCGGGAAATTCCTCAGCCGCTGCTGCGCTACGCGACGCAGATGATCCACCAGGAAAGCCTGTTCTTCGTACTGCCGTTCTTTTTCATCACCACCACCTGGAACAGTGGCCAACTGGTGTTCACTGGCCTGCTCGGTGCAGCCGGGCTGGTTTCGATCGTCGACCCGCTGTACTACAAGTGGCTGGCACCGCGGCGCTGGCTGTTCATGGCGTTGCACACCCTCACCCTGTTCGCCGCACTGCTGACGGCACTGCCGATCATCCTGCACCTGACCACTGCACAAAGCTTCAAGCTGGCACTGGTCGCCGCCATGGTGCTGTCGTTCCCAAGCCTGGCCAGCAGTTTCCCGATCAACACCTGGCGCCGTGGCGTGGCGCTGGTGATGATGACCCTGGCGGTGGGCGGCGGCGGTTGGTTACTGCGCTCGTGGGTACCACCGGCCACCCTGTGGATGACCGAAGTGGCGGTCAGCACCGAGGTATCGAACCGCCAGCCCGGTGAATCGCTGGATGAAGTAGCCGCCAGCCGCATTCGCAGCAGCGGCCTTTATGCCTACACCGCCATCAACGCACCGCGTGGGCTCAATGAGCGCATTTACCATGTGTGGCAGAAGGATGGCAAAGAAGTGGACCGTATCGCCCTGGATATCCATGGCGGGCGCAAGGAGGGCTACCGCGCGTGGACCCACAAGCAGAACTTCCCGCCTAACCCTGCGGGTAAATGGCAAGTTCGCGTGCTGACCGAGGATGGCCAAGTGATCGGTGTGCTGCGCTTCAAGGTGGTAGACGACGCGCCGGCGAAGCAATAAGCGCTCGTGGGCGAGCCGGCTTGCCGGCGATGGGCCGCAACGCGGCCCCACAACACTCAGCACATTCTCAACAAACCCCGCCATGCCTGCTGCGCTATGATCAGTCTCTACGCCTGTCAGATGCATGGAGCTTATGACCACCCCCAGCGCCACCCTGGATACCAGTAGCCAACCGGCCTGCCTGCGCATTGTCGGTGACTGGACCCTGGCCCACTACGCCAGCCTCAAGCGTGACAGCGAACGCCTGCGCACCCAGTACGGTGCCGATGCCGTAGCCGACCTCAGCCAACTGGGCCAGCTCGATACCGCCGGTGCCTCGCTGCTGGCTGAGCTGCTGGGCTCTGAGCGCCTGTCGCACTGCACTCAAGGGCTGCCCGATGCCAGCCGCGCCCTGCTCAAGAACGTCTACTGCTCGGTTCAGGACTACTGCATCCCGGTTAAGGAACCTGAGCGCCATGTACTGCTTCTGCTACTGGAGCGCATCGGCCGCGCGGTCAGTACCTTGTGGCAAGACACCCTGCAGCTGCTCGGCTTCATCGGCCTGATCCTCGAAACCCTGCTGCGCCGGGCCCTGCAACCGCATCGCTGGCGGCTCACCCCGGTTGTCTCGCACATCGAGCAGACCGGCCTGGACGCCGCGCCTATCGTCGCGTTGCTGACGTTTCTGGTAGGCGCGGTGGTCGCCTTCCTCGGGGCGACCGTGCTGGCCGATTTCGGCGCAACCGTATTCACTGTCGACCTGGTGGCGTTCTCGTTCCTGCGCGAATTCGCCGTGTTGCTCACGGCCATCCTGATGGCCGGCCGCACAGCCAGTGCCTTCACTGCGCAGATCGGCTCGATGAAGGCCAACGAGGAAATCGATGCCATCCGAACCCTGGGCCTGAACCCGATCGAGCTGCTGGTCGTACCCCGGGTGTTGGCGCTGCTGGTCTCGCTGCCGCTGCTGACCTTCGTCGCGATGATCTGCGGCATCGTCGGGGGGGCTGTCGTCTGCGCGCTTTCACTGGATATCTCGCCGGCCATGTTCCTCTCGCTGCTGCAAAGTGACATCGGTGTGCAGCACTTTCTCGTCGGCCTGGCCAAGGCACCCTTCTTTGCGTTCCTGATCGCGGCCATTGGCTGCCTGGAAGGCTTCAAGGTCAGTGGCAGCGCTGAGTCGGTAGGCGCCCACACCACCTCCAGCGTGGTTCAGTCGATCTTCGTGGTCATCGTACTGGATGCCGTGGCCGCATTGTTCTGCATGGAGATGGGCTGGTGAGTGAGCAGAAGGCAGTGATCCAGGCGCGGGGCATCTGCAACCGCTTCGGCAGCCAGAGCGTGCACGAGAACCTCGACCTGGACCTTTACCGCGGTGAAATCCTGGCCGTGGTTGGCGGTTCGGGCAGCGGCAAGTCGGTGCTGCTACGCAGCATCATTGGGTTAAGGCTGCCGAATGAAGGCCAGATCAAGGTGTTTGACCAAGACCTGGCCGGCCTGCATGAAGAGCAACGCTCATTGGTCGAACGACGCTTTGGTGTGCTGTTCCAGAAGGGAGCGCTGTTTTCTTCGCTGACCGTCACCGAGAACGTCGCGTTACCACTGATTGAGCATGCAGGCCTGTCGCGCGCCGATGCAGAACATCTGGCCGGGGTGAAGCTGGCCTTGGCCGGCCTGCCGATTTCGGCCGCAGACAAATACCCCTCTTCACTGTCTGGCGGCATGATCAAGCGCGCCGCACTGGCCCGTGCACTGGCCCTGGACCCGGACATCCTGTTCCTTGACGAACCCACTGCCGGCCTCGACCCAATCGGCGCTGCCGCCTTCGACCAGCTGATCCTCACGCTGCGCGATGCCCTGGGCCTGAGCGTGTTCCTCATTACCCACGATCTGGACACGCTCTACACCATCACTGACCGTATTGCGGTGCTGTCGCAGAAGAAGGTGCTGGTTGCAGGCCCGCTGGCCCAAGTCGCAAAGACCGACGACCCGTGGATTCACGATTACTTTCACGGCCCACGCGGGCGGGCGGCTGAACAGGCCGCCCGCCGTGCCGGGCAGGAGCGCTGAACGATGGAAACCCGAGCTCATCACGTCCTCATCGGCCTGGTCACCGTGCTGGTAGTGGCCGGTGCCATGCTGTTTGGCCTGTGGCTGACCAAGTCCAGCGTCGACGACGCCTTCAAGGACTACGAAGTGATCTTCAACGAAGCCGTTTCAGGGTTGTCCCGCGGCAGCCCCGTGCAATACAACGGCATCAAGGTCGGTGACGTGACCAGCCTGCGCCTGGACCCCAAGGACCCGCGCCGGGTGCTGGCCCGGGTTCGCCTGAGCGGCGATACGCCGGTCAAGGAAGACACTCAGGCGAAACTTACCCTCGCCGGCGTCACCGGCAACTCATTCATCCAGCTCAGCGGCGGCACACCGAAAAGCCCCGAGCTCAAGGGAGAGAACGGCAAGTTGCCGGTGATCATCGCCTCGCCCTCGCCCATCTCGCAATTGCTCAATGACAGCAGCGACCTGGTCACTAACATCAACCTGCTGCTGCACAACGCCAACCAGATGTTTTCGGAAACCAATATCGACCGCCTGAGCAACACCCTGGCCAACCTGGAACAGACCACCCGTGCGTTCACCAACCAAAAAGGTGGCATTTCCCAGGTCATGGATCAGCTGGCGCATGTCGGCAAACAGGCCAACGCCACGCTGGCCGAAACCCAAGCGCTGATGCGCAATGCCAACACCTTGCTCGGCACCCAGGGCAAGCAGGCCATCGGCAGCGCCGAGCAGGCCATGCAATCGCTGGCCGCCAGCACTGCGACCATCAACAGCCTGCTCAATGACAACCGTGAGTCCATCGACGACGGCGCGCAAGGCCTCAACCAGCTGACACCGGCCATTCGCGAACTGCGTGAAACCCTCAACTCACTCAAGGGCATTTCCCGGCGCCTGGAAGCTGACCCCAGCGGCTACCTGCTTGGCCGCGACAACAACAAGGAGTTCCAGCCATGAAGCTGTCGTTGCGCCTGCTGGCCCTGACGGCCGCGCTGAGCCTGTCTGCCGCCTGCTCGATACTGCCGCAGCAGGAGCCTGTGGATATCTACCGGCTTGCGGTCAACCAGCCCAGCCACAGTGCGACACCGGTGCCTTGGTCGTTACGCTTGAACAAGCCGCTGGCAAGCGAAGTGCTGGCCGGGCCACGCATCGCGGTGATCCCCGAGGGCAACGTGGTCAGCAGCTACAAAGGCGCCCGCTGGAGCGACCCGGTGCCGTTGCTCGTCCGCAACCGCCTGCTCGATGGCTTCCAGCGTGACGGGCGTGTGCAGCGCCTGAGCGCCGACGACAGCAACCTGCAGGCCGATTACGAACTGGCCGGTGAGCTGCAGGCGTTTCAGAGCGAGTACCAACCCAACGGTACGGTGGAGGTCGTGATCCGCTATGACGCGCGTCTGGTTCAGGGGCGCAGCCAGCGAATCCTGGCCAGCAAGCGCTTCGAGGTGCGTCAGCCGCTGGCAGATCCACAGGTTTCGGCCGTGGTGGCCGGCTTCGGCGCGGCCAACGATCGACTTGTCGCGCAGGTGGTGAACTGGACCGTTGCGCAAAGCGATCAGGCTCAGGCAAAGAACCAGTAGCAGACCAGGATGGCAGCAATGACACCGGACAGTTCGGCCAACAAGGCGCAACCGACTGCATGGCGTACGCGCTGGATGCCGACAGCGCCGAAATACACCGCCAGCACGTAGAACGTGGTTTCAGTGCTGCCCTGAACGGTGGCCGCTACCAGTGCCGGGAAGCTGTCCACGCCATGGGTCTGCATGGTCTCGATCAGCATCGCCCGCGCCGCACTGCCGGAGAACGGCTTGACCAATGCGGTTGGCAAGCCTTCGACGAAGCGGGTGTCCATGCCCATCCAGTTCACCACATGGCGAATGCCATCCAATGCCAGCTCCAGGGCACCGGAGGCGCGCAGCACACCAACGGCGACCAGCATGGCCACCAGGTAGGGCAACAGGCTCTTGGCCACGTCGAACCCTTCCTTGGCGCCTTCGACGAAAGCTTCATACACCTTCACCCGCTTCAGCGCGCCGATCACCAGGAACAGCATGATCACCCCAAACAGCGTGAGGTTGCCGAGTACGGATGAGAGGCTGGCCAGCGCCGCAGCCGACAGGGTACCGAGGAAGGCCATGAAGCCGCCCAGCAACAGCGCACCCGGGATCATGTAGGCGAGCACCACCGGGTCCCACAGGCGCAAGCGCTGCATCACCGCCACCGACAGCAGCCCGACCAGGGTCGAGACGCTGGTCGCCAGCAGGATCGGCAGGAACACCAGGGTCGGGTCAGTAGCGCCCTGCTGGGCGCGGTACATGAAAATGGTCACCGGCAGCAGGGTCAGCGATGAGGCATTGAGCACCAGAAACAGGATCTGTGCATTGCTCGCGGTGGTGCTGCTGGGGTTGAGCTCCTGCAGGGCGCGCATGGCTTTCAGGCCGATCGGCGTAGCAGCGTTGTCCAGGCCCAGGCCGTTGGCAGCAAAGTTCATGGTGATCAGGCCCAGTGCTGGGTGCCCGGGCGGTACTTCTGGCATCAGCCGGGCGAATAGCGGGCCAAGCATTTTGGCCAGCCATTCCACGATACCGGCCTGTTCTGCGATCTTGAGGAAACCCAGCCAGAGGGTAAGGGTGCCAAACAGCAGGACCATGACTTCGACCGACAGCTTGGCCATGGCGAAGATGCTTTCGACCATCGCCGCGAAAATGCCGGCATTGCCGGCCAGCAGCCATTGGGCCAGGGCCGATACGGCCGCCACCAGGAAAAAGCCAAGCCAAAGGCCGTTCAGCATCCGTGTGTTCCCCCTGAAAAGTGCCTGAATGATAACGCACCGACGGCTGCTTTAGCCTGCGCTGGCGATATCACCGGTTCGCTGACGATATGGACCAGACAGACAGCAAAAAGCCCCGAATAAATCGGGGCTCATTGTGCGACGCGTCAGGTTCAGCGCTTGGCGGTCTCGCCAACCAGCGCCGCTTCCTTCTTGTCGGCGATCAGCGAGGCGTAGTACTGCTCGCCCTTGGCGGCGTCGTACATGCCTTCCCAACGCGCGATCACCAGTGCAGCCAGGGCATTGCCGACCACGTTCAGCGCGGTACGCGCCATGTCCATGATGCGGTCGACACCTGCGATGAAGGCCAGGCCTTCCAGCGGGATGCCCACGCTGCCCAGGGTCGCCAACAAGACCACGAACGATACGCCCGGCACACCGGCAATACCCTTGGAGGTCACCATCAGGGTCAGCACCAGCAGCAATTGCTGGCTCCAGGACAGGTCGATGCCGTACAGCTGGGCGATGAAGATCGCCGCGATGCTCTGGTACAGGGTAGAGCCGTCGAGGTTGAACGAGTAACCGGTCGGTACCACGAACGAGCAGATCGACTTCGGTGCACCGTACTTTTCCATCTTCTCGATGACGCGTGGCAGCACGGTCTCGGAGCTGGACGTGGAGTAGGCCAGGATCAGCTCATCTTTCATGATGCGCATGATCTTGATTACCGAGAAGCCGAACAGGCGGGCTACAAGGCCCAGCACCATGAAGGCGAAGAAGGCGATGGCGAAGTACACCAGCAGCACCAGCTTGGCCAGCGGCAGCAGCGAGCTGAAACCGAAGTTGGCGACCGTCACGGCGATCAGGGCGAATACGCCGATCGGGGCGTAGTTCATGATCATGTGGGTGACCTTGAACATGGTCTCCGACACGCCCTGGAAGGTACGCACCAGTGGCTCGCGCAGGTCTGCCTGGAGGCTGGAAAGGCCCAGGCCGAACAGCACCGAGAAGAAGATGATCGGCAGCATCTCGCCACGCATCAGCGCCGCGAAGATGTTCGACGGAATCAGGTTCAGCAGGGTTTCGATGAACGCATGCTCATGCTGCACCTCGGCGGCGGTCGCCTGGTACTTGGAGATGTCCACGGTGCCCAAGGTGCTCATGTCGATGCCGGCGCCCGGGTGGAACAGGTTTGCCAGGACCAGGCCGACAACGATGGCGATCGTCGTGACCACCTCGAAGTAGATGATGGTCTTCAGGCCGATGCTGCCCAGTTTCTTCGCATCGCCAACCCCGGCGATGCCCACGATCAGCGAAGAAATCACGATCGGGACGACGATCATCTTGATCAGGCGAATGAAGATGTCACCGGCGGGCTGGAGAACGTTGCTGATCCACCATGCCTTTTCCGCACTGAAATGGTTCAGTAGCGCGCCGATTGCAACGCCCAGGACCAGACCGATGACGATCTGCCAGGCGAGGCTCAGTTTTGCCTTCTTCATGTCTTTACCCTTTGTTCTAGTGGTCACGGGCACCGACCGGAAAAGCACGTAACAGAGCCGTTGGCAACGTCACGGGCATCGTACAGCTTCCGTCCGGAGGCCTCATGTAAGGACACCGCAAGCGAGCGACAAGGCGCTCGGGCCAGCGAAAAGGCGGCAACTATTGCGATGGGCACGGACGAAATCTAATGCCGGAAGCGCATACCCCATACCGTTTCGGCATAGTGAAATGCGACAAAATGAGGCATTCGCAAGTCATTGATTTATAACGTTCGGAAACCCGAACAAGACCAAACCGCCAGATCTAGGCCGATTTGGCAGTGTGCAGAAGCGGGCATTGATGGCCTGTTCGACAATCCGAATGGCCGAAATGACACTTGGCCATGACCGGCCTGGAGGCAAAAAAAATGATGTGCGGTCGAGACAAAATGTGTCTCAACGAGAAAAAGCTGAAAGGTGGGCTTTGAAACGAGGATGGCATCTCGGAAGCCAGGCCAGGTTTGAGTGGGAAAACTCTGTCCTGACCTGAACCTCCGATTTTGCCTTGCCTGACCCGGCCCATTATTGGAGGTACTCCCTGTACCCCTAGGCCACTCCGATCCTGCAACAATCAGAACAGCCCGGCCCCTTGGTCATGTGCAACCCCTCCTCGGGGCGGCGCATCATAGAAGCGAGAACTATAGAAAGGTTCCGCTTCTATTACGTGACAGTGCGCGACCTATCTTCCCTGACACTCAGTACCAGTTCGGGTCACGCTTGAGCTGTTCCTTCAGCATCGCCTGCATGCCTTCGTCCGGCTCACCCAGCCAACGATACTGCGCATGGCGGGTGGGAGACTTGTCGCTCGGCAGGCCTTCGGGTACCTCTACCAGCATTCCGTAGGCGTCATCCTTGTCCCAGCTGAACGCTACGATCAGGCGTTTGTAGGTGCAGTTGTCCTTGGATTCACACAGCGGGCCGACGAGGTATTTATCACCATCCTCGGTCACTGCAGACATCTGCTCCTGCGCACTGCCCGTCAGGTTGATCACCCAGTCGGGCAGGCGTTCCTCGCCTTCGATGGCGTCCTGCCAGGTTTCCCGGTATTCAGGGTCAGAGCCAAGCAGCTGGTCGACCCTGACCTGGCCATCATTGGCCGCCATCGCCAGTGCGCTGCTACCCAACAGCAGGGCCGCAGCCATGGCGTTGCAGAGCTTCCTGCTCATCGTCAACCTCGACCACGTCCAAAGAAGAAGGAGGCTACGAACAGGACCAGGAAGACAATGAACAGGATCTTCGCGATACCCGTGGCAGCGCCGGCGATACCACCGAAGCCCAGTACAGCGGCGATGATGGCGATGATGAGGAAAGTGATAGCCCAACTCAGCATGATGCTTCTCCTTTCTTTTTTGAAATCGATCCGGCCGCTGTCAAAACTGCAGCGCCTTAAAATACCCAGCGTTGCTGGGGCACTACTTTTTCAACGGTGGCTGGCGAGGTATTGGCAGAAGGCAGCGTTTGGGCTGTCCTCACCAAAGTAGTGGCACGTGTCGCCTGGATCTGCGCTATCAGCGCAGTCTGCGCCGCAACCTGCTCAGTCAGTCGCGCGGTCTGCCAGCTGTAGTAAAAAAGGCCTGTGGCCAAAGTCAGCAGCAACGCCATCCCAAGTAACAGGAACTGGCGCAGTGGCAGTGCGGCGATCTGCGAACGGTTGACGGATTGGCGGTTCATGCCGGCTTCTCCTGCTGTAATTTTTCTATTCAAACCTGAACAGGTAATTGCAGCCTGCATGCCAGCCTTTCAATTTCAGATAAATCCTTATAAATCAGTTACTTACACATCAATAGCGTTAAGCTGAAGGACGTATCCTGCACGATGCCCGCCGTGGGGTCGTGCGTATTGCACGATTCATCCTTCAACCTTGGTGGCCACCTTCAGCAGATCGGCGTCCACCCCCCGCACTCCAATGATCTGGCGCGCGATCTCGACAGCGATGGTTTTCTGCTCGCTGCTGACCACCTCACCGGACAGCCGCACCATGCCTTGATCACTGGCTACCCGAATGTTCAGCCCATCAAGGTTGCGGCTGAAGCGCAAGCTGGTCTGGATCTTGTCGATCACCCAACTGTCGGTTGGCTGCGCCGCGGTGGACACCCCCACAGGCGTTTCGCGAGCCTGGGCCATGGCAGCCGAATCCAGACTGACCAGGTTATTGACCAGGTACACACCGTCCGTGGTACGCGCTATCACACCAGCCAGGTCCTTGGCTTCAGCGCTGTCGACCTTGCCGCGCAGGGTAATCACACCCTCACTGCTCTGCACCTCGATAGGCGCCTTCTCTGTCGTACGGCTCCACAACAGCCGCGCACGGATGACGGCAGCCAATGTGGCATCCTCAAGACGCTGAGCGTAAGCCCTCAATTCGAGCGGGCGCTCTACCAGGCCGGGGTTGACCTGCAACTGGTTGTCTATCTGTTCGATGCCCAGAGTGGCCTGCGCGACGTGTTCGGCCAGCTGACGCTCGACCTCATTCTCGACCTCCCCTGTCAGGCGTGCCCGCTTTCCATCCACCTCGACTTCGATGCGAAACGGGTTGAGCATGCGATTGAGCGCCAGCGCCGTCTGCAACGAGCCCTCCAGGCGCGCGTCCTGAAGCGGGTCAGCGAACGCTGGGCCGCAAATGGATAACAGGCTGGCTGCCAACACAGCCGTTCGAGTGGTAAAGGACATGACTGCACTCCTTCTGTAGGCTAAATCCACGAATCATCGCAACCAATGTGCCACCGCAATGCTCTAAGGCAATCATTGAGATACGCGGGTTCACGGCATTCTTCGGCCATTGG
Source organism: Pseudomonas sp. WHRI 8519 (assembly GCF_040224055.2). Taxonomy (NCBI): domain Bacteria; kingdom Pseudomonadati; phylum Pseudomonadota; class Gammaproteobacteria; order Pseudomonadales; family Pseudomonadaceae; genus Pseudomonas; species Pseudomonas sp. WHRI 8519. The sequence goes on from NZ_CP167996.1 coordinate 5,994,116, forward strand.
CTAGCATGCATAGGACAGAATCCTTCAGAATTGACCATGCAACTTGCCCGATTTTTCCCACACTAAATGAAGATCTTTCCCAAAGGAGCGCTGGAAATGGAATCAGCCCAGGACAACCAAGGCCGTATTCTGCTCGTGGATGACGAGTCCGCGATCCTGCGTACCTTCCGCTACTGCCTCGAAGATGAGGGCTACAGCGTGGCCACGGCCAACAGTGCCGCGCAGGCCGAAGCCTTGCTCCAGCGCCAGGTGTTCGACCTGTGCTTCCTCGACCTGCGCCTGGGTGAAGACAACGGCCTGGATGTCCTGGCACAGATGCGCATTCAGGCACCGTGGATGCGGGTGGTGATCGTCACGGCGCATTCGGCCATCGACACTGCGGTCGACGCGATCCAGGCCGGTGCCGCCGACTACCTGGTAAAACCCTGCAGCCCCGACCAGTTGCGCCTGGCCACTGCCAAGCAGCTGGAAGTCCGCCAGTTGTCGGCACGCCTGGAGGCGCTCGAAGGTGAAATACGAAAGCCCAAGGACGGCCTGGACTCGCACAGCCCGGCAATGATGGCCGTGCTGGAGACCGCACGCCAGGTGGCGACCACCGATGCCAACATCCTCATCCTTGGCGAATCGGGCACCGGCAAGGGCGAACTGGCTCGCGCCATTCATAGCTGGAGCAAGCGGACACGCAAGGCCTGCGTGACCATCAACTGCCCGTCGCTGAACGCCGAGCTGATGGAGAGCGAACTGTTCGGCCACACCCGCGGCGCGTTCACGGGCGCCAGTGAAAGCACGCTGGGCCGCGTCAACCAGGCCGATGGTGGCACGCTGTTCCTCGACGAGATCGGCGATTTCCCTCTGACATTGCAGCCCAAATTGCTGCGTTTCATCCAGGATAAAGAGTATGAGCGGGTGGGCGACCCTGTCACCCGGCGCGCCGATGTGCGCATCCTCGCGGCGACCAACCTGAACCTGGAAGAGATGGTCCGCGAAGGCCGCTTCCGTGAGGACTTGCTCTACCGCCTGAACGTCATCACCTTGCACCTGCCGCCCCTGCGCGAGCGCAGTGAGGACATCCTTACCCTGGCCGATCGCTTCCTCGCCCGGTTCGTCAAGGATTACGCGCGACCTGCGCGCGGCTTCAGCGACGAAGCCCGCGCCGCACTGCTCAATTACCGCTGGCCGGGCAACATTCGCGAACTGCGCAACGTGGTCGAACGCGCCAGCATCATCTGCCCCCAGGAGCGCGTGGAAATCGTCCACTTGGGTATGGGCGAGCAACCGGCAAGCAACGCGCCCCGTGTAGGTGCGGCGCTGAGCCTGGATGAACTGGAGCGGGCCCACATAGGCGCGGTGCTGGCAGCCAGTGACACACTGGACCAGGCCGCCAAGACCTTGGGTATCGATGCCTCGACCCTGTACCGCAAGCGTAAGCAGTACAACCTATGAGATGGCCGATGAAGCTGCGTACGCGGCTCTTCCTCAGCATTTCAGCGCTGATAACAGTCGCTCTGCTGGGCCTGATGCTGGGTTTGGTCAGCGTCTTGCAAATGACCGCCGCCCAGCAAGCGTCGGTGCACAATACCACCCATGTTCTGGAAATAGGCTTGAAGCTACGGCAGAACCTGGGCGAGCAGCTGATGCTGATCCTCGATGCGCAAACTTCGCCCCAGAGCCTGCGAGCGCTGCAAGACAATTTCCAAGACCTGCTTGACCAAGGGCTCGCACAAGGCGGTGAACGTACCGGCTTCAGCAAGGCCAGCAGCAACTACCAGGCCTTCCTGAGTGCCTATCGCCAAAGCCCTGCCCCGGCAAACAGCATGGGTGCCGACCAGCCACTGGGCGCCGCGTTCAACCAGGTGCGCACCGACCTGATCGATTCGCACAAGCTTGCCATCGATTACATCACCCGCAGCGAACAGATGTCACGCGACCGCGCTTTGCTGGTCAGTGGTGTACTCGGCCTGACGGGCTTGGTTGTGCTGATGCTCGGCTTCTTTACCGCACACAACATCGCCCGCCGCTTCGGGCAACCCATCGAAGCCTTGGCCAAGGCCGCAGATCAACTCGGCCAAGGTAACTTCGATGTCACCTTACCCGTCAGCCAAGCCATAGAAGTCAACCAGCTGACCCGCCGCTTCGGGGTCATGGCAGAGGCGTTGCGCAAGCACCAGGAGACCAATGTCGATGAGCTGCTGGCTGGCCAACAACGCCTGCAGGCTGTGCTCGACAGCATCGACGATGGCTTGCTGATCATAGACCGCCAAGGCCACCTGGAGCATCTCAACCCAGTCGCCCAGCGCCAGCTCGGTTGGAGCAACAACCGCCTGGGCAGCCCTTTGGCAGAAGCGCTGCAGCGCCCAGAACTGGAGCAACAGCTGCGTCAGGTGCTGCGCGGCGGCAGCCTGGACCGTCCACCTGAGGACCTGAGCATAGAGGTCGATGACGAGTCACGCTTGCTGTCCTACAGCCTGACCCCGGTCAGCCACCCGCAAGGGCCGATCCTCGGCGCCGTGATGGTGCTGCACGATGTGACCGAGCAGCGCGCGTTCGAACGTGTGCGTAGCGAATTCGTGCTGCGCGCCTCACACGAACTGCGTACGCCGGTCACCGGCATGCACATGGCCTTCGGCTTGCTGCGAGAACGCGTGAAGTTTCCACCGCAGGCGCGTGAAAATGACCTGATGGAGACCATCAGCGAGGAAATGCAACGCCTGACCCAGCTGATCAACGACCTGTTGAATTTCTCTCGCTACCAGAGCGGCCTGCAAAAACTCGAACTCGCCCCCTGCGCCATCGACGAACTGCTCGAACGTGCCCAGGTACGGTTCAGCGAGCAGGCATCGGTCAAGCAGATCGAGCTGATCAAGGCGCTGGAGCCACCGCTGCCTCGGATCCAGGCCGACATCGCCCAACTGGATCGGGTGCTCGACAACCTGCTGCACAACGCCATTCGGCATACCGCCAGCGGCGGGCGAATCCGTCTCCATGCGCGACGCCACGCGGAACGCGTCATCATCAGCGTGGAGGACAATGGCGAAGGCATTGCCTACGGACAGCAGGGGCGCATTTTCGAACCCTTTGTGCAGGTCGGGCGCAAAAAGGGCGGGGCCGGGCTGGGGCTGGCATTGTGCAAGGAAATCGTGCAATTGCACGGCGGCCGCATGGGGGTCTTCTCCCGGCCTGGACAGGGGACGCAGTTCTACATGGCCCTTCCGGTCTGACGCTTGAGCTGAAGGTCGTTGGGGGCAACGCCTGGCCGGCCCCTGCACGTTCGCTCAAGGTTCGTCGTCTAGCCGCGGCCTTCGGACCTGCCGCCCCCGCGTCACCAGCTCGACGAACTGCCGGGCATTGAGCGGATGGGCGAACAGCCAGCCCTGACCATAGTTGACACCTTCACTGTTGAGCAGCACCGCCTGGGCCTCGCACTCTATGCCTTCGGCTATCACCCGCAGATGCAGGTCATGGGCCATGCGAATGATATGAGGCGCCACACCACTGCTGGCAGCATCATGCCCAAGCGCGTCGATGAAAGCCTTGTCGATCTTCAGGCAGTCCACCGGTAAGGTCTGCAGATAAGCCAGGCTGCAGTAGCCAGTGCCGAAGTCATCGATCAACACCTGATGCCCCACCGAGCGAAGCGCTTGCAGGTTGTCACGGGCCACCACCACATCGATCAGCCCCCGTTCGGTAACCTCGAAGGCGATCTGGCTGGCAGCCACCCGGTGCAGTGCCAGCAACCGCGCCGCCACCCGGCCAATGCGCGGGACCATCACGTCACAGGCGGCCAGGTTCACCGAGATATAAAGGTTGCGGTGCGAACGCAGCAACTGGCCAAGTTGCTCCAGTACCCGTTGCAGCACGAAATCGGTGATCTGGCGAATCTGCCCGGTATTTTCGGCCAGCGGAATGAACAGGTCCGGGCTGGTCAGGGTCCCGTCCGGACGCCGCCAGCGCACCAGCGCCTCAGCGCCAACGCAGCGCCGGCTGTCGAGTTCGATGATCGGCTGATAAAGCACCTGCAGTTCACCACGGCGCAGCGCGTTCTGCAGCTCGGAACTCATGGAGCGCCGCTGCAGGATCAGTTGCAGCACCAGCCAGCCGATACAACAGGCAGCCAGAACACTACCGGGGAACAGCAACCAGAGCATGCCGTTCATCCTCAGTGGCAGGCTGGCACGCGGAGCGATCAGCACCAGCTGGTAATCGGGCGACTTGGTCGGCATTCGATAGACAAGGCGGTCGTGCAGTTCGAACAACGAGTTGCCGCTGGGTGGCGGCCAATGCTCAGCGGGCGGCCAGACTTGTGGCGGGCCCAGCACGGGTATCGCTCTGGTGCCATTGTCCAGCACCACCAACAGGCTACCGCCCGGCGGCAGGTCAACCACGTCGGTCAAGTGCCCGCGCGAGGTAGAGACCAGGAAATTGCCGCGTGCAAGCATCAACGCGGCAAGGTTCTCGTTGGGTTCGGTGGTGGTATTGAGCCAATAGCTGTAGGTCGGGCCCTGGATGTCCGGCGCCCGCGTGGGCACGAAAGCGCGTGCCCCGCCGCGGTTGGAGCAGGCGACGTTGACGTCTACATACGCCGCCTCATAAATGAAACGCGAGCCCAGCCCAACCTGCTGCAACAACGCCAGCATCGCCGGGCTGCATCCGCGCAATGGCTGCGCCTGCAGGTCATCGACCCCCTCACGCAATTGGCCGAAAACCTGCTCGAGGCGGTCAAGAAAACGCTCGCCCTGAGCATTCATCTGCGCACTCTCGCTCTGCTTCATCTGCTGCAGCGCAATACCGATACTGGCAGTCAGCAACACGGCGGCGCTGGCCAACGCTGCCAAAGAGGCCAGCATCCAGGGACGGTAAAAAAATTGGCGCAACGCAGTTATCAGAGCCGACATGGGCAGCATCCAGTTGATATACAGGGTATAGCAACTGAATGGCGTATTGGCTTGGCCGTTTGGCGGAGCCCAGGGCGCGAAGGTTCAGCGCTTGCGGTTGAGCACTTGCAGCATGGCGGCTGTCTGCGCATCGGGCAGCCCGTCGAAGCGCTGTGGCCGGAAACGCATCTGGAACGCCGCAATGACATGGCGGGTAGCGACATCGAGCTGCCCGGTCTGTTCGATGGCGTAGCCGAAGCGTGCCAGTTCTTGCTGGTACCAGCCTATGCTCGGCGGGTTGACGTTGAAATACGCCTGCTGGCGCGCCACGGCGTCGGGCTCTGGCCATACCCCAAGCCCCGCATCGGCCAGACGCTTCCAAGGGAACAGCGGCCCCGGGTCCAGTTTGCGCAAGGGTGCGATATCACTGTGGCCAACGATATGGCTAGGGTCGATGTTGTTACGTTTGACGATGTCCTTGAGCAGCGCGATCAGAGACTGAATTTGCGCTTCGCTGTAGGGGTACCAGACTCGCCCGTTGGGCGTGGTGTCGAAGCCTGGGTTGACGATCTCGATACCGATCGAGCTCGAATTCAGCCAGGTTCGCCCCTGCCATTGGCTGTCCCCGGCATGCCAGGCACGGCGGCTTTCATCGACCAGTTGATACACCGTGGCAGGGCCATCTCCGATCAGGTAGTGGCTGCTGACCTCGCCGTGGGTCAGCAGCGCCAGCGAGCGCTCCAGCGAGGCATTGGTGTAATGCAGCACGACGAACTGGATGCGGTTGTCCTGGTTGGCCGAGGGGTGGCTGCGGTCGATACGCAGGCCGGTCGAACAACCGGCCAGAACGATTAGCAAAAATGCAGTGAACAACGCTTTCATGGAAGAAGCCAGGGTGGTTAGCCAGTGACGCTCTAGCATAACGTATGCGCCCCCGACTCACCCGCTCAGCTTTGTTCCACCCGATTACGGCCCAGGTCCTTGGCCCGGTACAGCGCCGCATCAGCACGCTTGAGCACCTGATCACCGCGCTCACCCGAGCGGAATGCGCTCAAACCGATGGAGGCAGTGATCACCACCCGTTCGCCCTTGAAATGGAACGGACACGCTTCGATCGCGGCACGCAGCACCTCGGCCACTTGGGCAGCGACGGTGGGTGAGGTCTGCGCCAGTAACAGTACGAACTCCTCGCCGCCGAACCGGGCGATGAAATCGCGCGGACGCAGGCGCTTGCGCAACTGGTCAGCGACGATCTTCAGCACCTTGTCACCCGCCAGATGGCCATAGCTGTCATTGATGCGCTTGAAGTGGTCCAAGTCCAGGATCGCCATCGCCAAATGGCCGCCGTTCTCCTGCCAGGCCTGCATTTCGCGCTCTACCTGCTCGCTCCAGGCCGCACGATTGGGCAGCCCGGTCAGCGGGTCGATCAATGCCTTCTGCCGCTGTTCCTCAAGGTGTTCGCGGTAGCCGAGGGCCTCTTGCTCCATGTTGGCGACGCGCTCGGCCAAGCCCTGTAGTCGCCCGGCGAGCTCCTGTTCGCGACGGTCACGCTCATGCTGATGCTCATCCATCGTGCCCAGCAGCCCTTCCAGGCGGTTCTCGAGAATGTGCTTGAGACTGTCCACATCGACTGCCCCTTGCACGCTGCTTTGCAGGCCATCGACCTGCTCACGCAGCTGGCTGTCCAGTTCGCGAGCAGCAGAACTGTTGTCGGCATGACCGGCACTGGCTTCATGAAGGTGGCCCTGGAAGCTTTCCAGGCGCTCATTGAGCTGCTGCAGGTAAGTCTCGAATTCGTGCTGCCCGCTGTCGGTGATCGCCAGCATAAGCACGGCCAGGTCATCGAGCACCGGGATCAGCTCGTACCAGTTCAGCCCCCGCGCCACGCGCTCGCGCATCTGCAGTGCCTGGGCTTTGTGGCGTTCCGGCAGGCTGAGGTCATCGAGCAGGCCGATCAGGGTTTGCTCGATATGCGCGGCAACCTGGCTGTAGGGCGGCTCGACTGCGTCAGGGAGCGAATAGGGCCCGTCTTCGCCGAAGGTTTCTTCCAGGGGTTTCAGCGCTTGTGGCTCATCGGCCTGCAGTAGCAGCTCGGCCCGAACGCCTTCGGGGCGCTGCGGCTCCTCAGCGCAGTCGGGTGCGACATCGTCCATTGCTGGGGCCGATGCCGGCGGCTCAGGTTCGCTTGGGGCGGGCGGTGCGACAACAGGCGTTGCAGGCACCACAGGTTCGGGGTGATCAACCTCAGGCGCTGCCAGCGGCTGCAGCTCGTCGATATCCCGGGGTGGCAGATCAACCAGGACCGGCCCGTCCGGCAATGGCTGCAGTTCAGGCTCAGCGATCGCAGAAGGGGCCGATGGCTCCACAGCGCTCCCACCTGGTTCGCTATCGCGGTTGCCGAACAAACGTTGCAAAAAGCCCGGCCTGGCCTCCTCATCCGGCCTGTCCAAAGAGGACAGCGCCCTCCCCTGCAAACCGCTCAGCTCTGCGAGCAGCGGCGGCAGCTCGCGCGACTGGCTGACGCCGCCGTCGAGTTTCTTCGCCAGTTTCTTGAGCGACCGCGTCACGTCACCGGACAACGGCAGGCCTTGCAGCTGCGTCACGAGCGCAGTCAGGGCATCGCTGACCTGGTTCATGCGGGTTTCGCGGCGCTGCTCGGAGTCGAGCACGGCCTTTTCAAGACGCGGGATCAACCCGGCAAGGCCGGCATCCATGTCGTCGCGGCGAATGACCTCACGCATTTCCTTCATGCACTGGTCCACTGCCTTGTCGCTGCCTTCAGCGGCCAAGGTACTGCGCACCAGGCCTCGACGCAGCAGGTCAAGCCGCGCGGCCCATCGCCGCTCCAGCTTCTCCTGCTGTTCGATGCTTTTAAGGTATTTTTCTTTCCAGCGCTCGGCTTCTTCGGTCATGCCTGGATCCGCAACGGGTGATGCATCGGTGGGCTGTGGTTACACGCTGTCGGCGCACGGCGGGAACTCTTGAATGCTCCATGGCCTTTTGCTGATCTAGCTCAGGACCGGAAGCGTATCCACAGTCAATGCATCAGGCAATCGGATCTCTACGGCGACCGGGAGATGGTCGGAAATAGGCTGGGCCAGTACCTCGACCCGCTCCAGGGTCAGGCTCGGGCTGAGCAGGATGTGGTCCAGGCAACGCTGCGGGCGCCAGCTGGGAAAGGTCGCTTCGACCTGCGGGGCGATCAGGCCCAGATCACGCAGGGGGGAATGGTCGAGCAAGTCATTGGCATGGGTGTTCATGTCGCCCATCAGAACCTGGTGGCGGTATCCACCGATCAGTTCACGGATGTAGGCGAGTTGGCGAGCGCGGGTCTTGGCACCCAGCGCAAGATGCATCATGACCACGATCAGGGCGTCCTCGCCTTCACCGAAGCGCACCAGGATCGCACCGCGACCGGAGGGGCCGGGCAGAGGATGATCTTCCAACAGGTGCGGCTTGAGGCGGCTGAGTACGCCGTTGCTGTGCTGGGCGAAATGCCCAAGGTTACGGTTGAGCTGCTGGTACCAGTAAGGGAAGCCCCCCAACTGGGCCAGGTGCTCCACCTGGTTGACGTAACCGGAACGAAGGCTGCCGCCATCGACCTCCTGCAAAGCCACCAGGTCGAAATCGTTGAGCAGGTCGCCGATTTTCTGCAGATTGCCGGCGCGCCCGGTGTGCGGCAGCAGGTGCTGCCAACTGCGGGTCAGGTAATGCCGATAGCGCTCGGTACTGATGCCGACCTGGATATTGAAGCTGAGCAGCCGCAGGCGACCATCTTCCGGCAGGCCATTGGCCTGCAGATGATGCTCGTTGACCTGCGGCTGGTGCAGGCCAACACCACGCGCGGTTCTGAACCGAGGCATGGGTTCGCCGCTTACTTAGCGGCGCGCTCCTTGTCGATCAGCTGGTCGGCGACATTCAGCACGCCTTCCGGGCCTTTAGCGGTGCCGAGGTCAAAACGGTATTTGCCGTTCACCACCATGCTAGGTACGCCAGTGATTTCGTACTTTTTCGCCAGCTCCTTGGCCTGATTGACCTGGCCCTTGATGGCGAACGAGTTGAAGGTGGCGAGGAATTTATCCTTGTCGACGCCCTGGGTGGCGAGGAAGTCAGCCATGTCGTCGGGATCGGTCAGGCGCTTGTGCTGGTTCTGGATGGCATCGAACACCGCAGCGTGAACCTTGTGCTCCACGCCCATGGCTTCGAGGGTCAGGAACATCTGGCCGTGGGCATCCCATGGCCCGCCGAACATCGCCGGCACGCGTTTGAAGTTAACGTCCTTCGGCAGTTTTTCAACCCAAGGGTTGATCACCGGCTCGAAGTGGTAGCAATGAGGGCAGCCGTACCAGAACAGCTCGACCACTTCGATCTTGCCGGGGACGGACACCGGAACAGGGTTGCTCAGCTCGAGGTATTCCTTGCCGGCTGTGGCAGGCTCCGCAGCCTGAACGGCGGACATACCGAATACGCTGGCGGCGACCAGCGCAGCGCTGAGAATCAGTTTACGCATGCTTTACTCCTGAGCAGTCTTTGGTCGCCTCTACACGACCTGTATTCAGACAGGTCGGGACGGGCCCGAGTTCTGTAGTGTACCGGCTGCGGACCGAAAAAAGGGCGGTCCGCGCCGCCCTTTCATCTTTAGCGTTGCAGCATTAACCGAATGTTAATGCGCAGCTATCTCAGTGAAGGCCCTGGATATAACTGGCCAACGCTTCGATATCATGGTTGCTCAGCTTGCCGGCTATGGTCCGCATGGTCATGGCATCACCATCGTTGGTGCGGTTGCCCTCGCGGAAGTCGGTGAGCTGCTTGGTCACGTATTGCGAATGCTGGCCACTCAGGTGCGGGAAGCCGGCCAGCGCGATGCCTGCGCCATTGGGGGAGTGGCAACCGGTGCAGGCAGGCATGCCTTTTTCCAGATCGCCACCATTGAACAGCGCCCGGCCACGCTCGACCAACTTGGGGTCGGCGGCGCCGACGCTGCCTTTCTGGCTGGCGAAGTACGCGGCGATGTCGGCCAGGTCCTGATCGTTGAAGTTGGCCAGCATGCCGGTCATCTCCAGCACGGTACGCTTGCCGGACTTTATGTCATGCAACTGTTTTTCGAGATAGCGCTGGCCCTGGCCGGCCAGTTTGGGGAAGTTGGGCGCCAGGCTATTGCCGTCGGGGTTGTGGCAGGCACCACAGATGGCGGTTTTGGCCTGGCCGGCGGCGGCATCGCCTTTGATAGTTTCTGCAGCAGTGGCCGCACCTGCGACGCCCATGGTCAACAGCAGACTCACGACTAGTTTGTTCATCAGCTAATCCAACACGGCTAAGGGTGAAATGTTATGTAGCGGGACTGCCGCTCATCCAAAGGATGACCAAACGGTAGTCCTCGGCACTGCAGTCCATGCACAATCCACGCGGCGGCATAGCCTTGAAACCCTGAGTCACATGAGCCGTGAGCACCTCCATGCCTTGCGCCAGCCTTGGCTCCCAAGCTGCCCGGTCACCCTTCCTGGGCGCCTGTGGCAACTGCCCGGCGTGACAGGCCGCACACGTGCGGTTGTACAACGCCTCGGGATCCTGTGTAGCCTGTGCGCTGAAAAACGGCAGGAACATACCGACAGCTAGCAGCCATTTCGCCATGCGAAACGACCTGACAGGGTTGGGGGACGCGCTGCGTTCTGATGCGCGAGCTATTGTTCGACACCCCATGCCCGTTCTCCTTCGCTGGGAGAATGAGCACACAAATACTGGGGCATTATATACTTCCGCCATCCAAACGGAAACGACACCGCTTGCCGGCCTAGGCTTTGGCAACACCCACATCGGATATCCCATGCAAGTCAAGAACCCCATCCTCGGCCTCTGCCAGAAAGCCACCTTCGCCCTCAGCGCTGCCAAGGTCGAACAATGCCCGGACGACCAGGGTTACGAGGTGGCTTTCGCCGGCCGCTCCAACGCCGGCAAATCCAGCGCCCTCAATACCCTGACTCATGCCAGCCTGGCGCGAACCTCGAAAACCCCAGGGCGCACCCAGCTGTTGAATTTCTTCAGTCTGGACGATGAACGGCGTTTGGTCGACCTGCCCGGTTACGGATATGCAAAAGTCCCGATCCCACTCAAGCAGCATTGGCAGCGTCACCTGGAGGCCTACCTGGGCAGCCGCGAATGCCTGCGCGGCGTCATCCTGATGATGGATGTGCGCCACCCGATGACCGACTTCGACAAGATGATGCTCGACTGGGCCCGGGCAAGCGGCATGCCGATGCACATCCTGCTGACCAAGGCCGACAAGCTGACCCACGGCGCAGGCAAGAACACGCTGCTCAAGGTGCAGTCGGAGATCCGCAAAGGTTGGGGGGATGGCGTGACCATCCAACTGTTCTCGGCACCCAAGCGCCTGGGGCTGGAAGAGGCCTACAAAGTGCTGGCGGGCTGGATGGAGCTGGAAGACAAGCCGGTAGCCTGAGGCGACTTCATCGCCGGCAGGCCGGCTTGCCCACCCTGTGGGCGCCGGCTTCCTGGCGAGGGCCGGTATCGCCAGGGCAAATTCCGGGCAAAAAAAACCCCGGACTTCGTATGGGGAGGGGGAAGTTCGGGGTTCAAGTCTGGACCGCTAGGGCGGGGTCCAGGTATCTGCCAACACTTAACACAACATAGGAGCATCGAAGGGCTTCACCAGCCATTCAGTTACTCTGAGTCCCGCTTCACCGGTTTAGTTCCAGAGCCCTCAAAACTATTTGCGATAGTTTCATGAAACCGTGGTACTAGTGGCATCGAGCCATGCCAGGATCCGCGTCACTGCAACCCGGATCCTACACAGGTTTCTCTGCTCAATCAGTGAGCTTCGTCCCAATTCGAACCAACGCCAACCTCGACCAGCAGCGGTACATCCAGTTGCGCGGCCTTGCTCATGTGCCCGCGAATTTCATCTTTCACCTGCTCGACCAGGTCCTCGCGCACTTCAAGCACCAGTTCGTCGTGGACCTGCAGGATCACCCGCGCATCGAGGCCGCTTTCGCTGAGCCAGTTGTCCACGTTGACCATCGCCCGTTTGATGATGTCGGCGGCGGTACCCTGCATCGGGGCGTTGATCGCCGTGCGCTCGGCGCCCTTGCGCAGGGCCGGGTTCTTGGCGTTGATGTCCGGCAGGTAAAGCCTGCGGCCGAACAAGGTCTCGACGAAGCCTTGCTCGGCAGCCTGGGCCCGGGTGCGTTCCATGTAGGCCAGGACGCCCGGGTAGCGGGCAAAATAGCGGTCGATGTAATCCTGCGACTGCTTGCGGTCTACGCCGATCTGCTTGGCCAGGCCGAAGGCGCTCATACCGTAGATCAGGCCAAAGTTGATGGCTTTCGCACTACGACGCTGATCGGTGGTGACCGCTTCCAGGGCCACGCCAAAAACTTCCGCCGCCGTGGCACGGTGCACATCCAGATTGTTGCGGAAGGCATGCAGCAGGCCTTCGTCCTTGGCCAGATGGGCCATGATGCGTAGTTCGATCTGCGAATAGTCCGCCGCCAGCAACTTGTAGCCCGGGCTGGCGATGAACGCCTGGCGGATACGCCGGCCTTCGGCGGTACGGATAGGGATATTCTGCAGGTTAGGGTCGCTGGACGACAGGCGCCCGGTGGCGGCCACGGCCTGCTGGTAAGACGTATGGATACGCCCGGTTCGCGGGTTGATCTGGCCCGGCAACTTGTCGGTGTAAGTGCTCTTGAGCTTGCTCAGGCTGCGGTACTGCATCAGTACCTCCGGCAACGGGTAGCCTTGCTCGGCCAACTCGTCCAGTACCGCTTCGGCCGTGGATGGCTGGCCTTTGGCGGTCTTGCTCAGCACCGGCATGCCGAGCTTGTCATAGAGGATCGAGCCGAGCTGTTTGGGCGAACCGAGGTTGAATGCCTCACCCGCCAACTCATAGGCCCGACGCTCGAGGTCGGCCATTTTGACGCCCAACTCCCCGCTCTGAATCTGTAACAGCGCAGCATCGACCAGCGCGCCCTGGCGCTCGATCTTGGCCAGCACCGGCACAAGCGGCATCTCGATATCCATCAGCACCGGCTGCACGCTAGGGGTCTGCGCAAGGCGGGCCTGCAGCGCCTGATGCAAGCGGAGGGTAATGTCAGCGTCTTCGGCAGCGTAAGGGCCGGCCTTGTCCAGGTGGATCTGGTTGAAGGTCAGCTGTTTGGCGCCTTTGCCGGCGATGTCTTCGAAAGCGATGGTGGCGTGGTCGAGGTACTTCTGCGCCAGGCTGTCCATATCATGACGGGTCGCAGTGGAGTTGAGCACATACGATTCAAGCATGGTGTCATAGGCCACGCCCTGCATGTGGATCGCCGGCGAGCCATTGGCAAGGATGTTGATATCGTACTTGGCGTTCTGCCCTACCTTTGCCTTGGCCGGGTCTTGCAGAAGCGGCTGCAACGCCAGCAACACGGCTTCGCGATCCAGCTGCAGCGGCGCGCCTTCGTAGTCGTGAGCCAACGGTACGTAAGCCGCTTCATGGGGTTCGACAGCGAAGGACAGGCCGACCAGCTGTGCCTTTTGCGCATCGAGGCTGGTGGTCTCGGTGTCGAAGGCGAACAGCGGTGCCTGACGCAGCTTCTCCAGCCAGGCGTCGAAGCGAGCCTGATCGAGGATGGTTTCGTAGTTGGGCTCGACCTTGGCCGCAGGCGCCTGCACGGGTGCAACTTCATCGCCGGCCCTGGCCGCGTCCCGCTGCACGTCGGCGATCCAGCTCTTGAATTCCATCTCGGTATAAAGCGCCAGCAGTGCTTCACGGTCCGGCTCGCCGCACACTAGCGCATCTACCTCGATGTCCAGCGGCACGTCGACTTTGATGGTCGCCAGTTCGTAGGACAGGAACGCCGCATCACGGTGCTCTTCGAGCTTGGCCGGCAGGCTCTTGGCGCCACGGATCGCCAGCGCCGGTACCTTGTCCAGGTTGGCGTACAGGTCTCTCAGGCCGCCACCGATGCCGGTCAGCAGCCCTACTGCGGTTTTTTCACCGACCCCAGGTACACCCGGGATGTTGTCGACCTTGTCGCCCATCAGGGCGAGGAAGTCGATGATGTGCTCCGGGCCGACGCCAAACTTCTCATGCACGCCAGCTACATCCAGCACACTGCCGGTCATGGTGTTGACCAGGGTAACGTGGCCGTCTACCAGCTGCGCCATGTCCTTGTCACCGGTCGAGATGATCACTGGCCGCCCCTTTGCCGCACTGCTGCGCGCCAGCGTGCCGATCACGTCGTCGGCCTCGACCCCCTCGACGCACAGCAGCGGGTAACCCAAAGCCTTGACGCTGGCATGCAGCGGCTCCACCTGTACCCGCAGGTCGTCTGGCATGCTGGGGCGGTTGGCCTTGTACTCGGCGAACATGGCATCGCGGAAAGTACCGCCCTTGGCATCGAACACCACGGCGAACAGGCTGTCGGGGTATTGCTTGCGCAGGCTCTTGAGCATGTTCAGCACACCCTTGACCGCGCCGGTGGGCATACCCTTGGAAGTGGTCAACGGCGGCAGCGCGTGGAAGGCGCGGTAAAGGTAGGAGGAACCGTCCACCAGGACGAGGGGCGCTTGGCTCATGAGCAGAATCAACCTTTTCGGCGGGTCCGGAGCTAGAATAGCCGGATCAATGACGACAAAGGGACAAGGTTATCATGCGTACACTCAATCGCCTGTTACTGCTCGGCCTGTTGGCAACCATGCCTGTCGTCACCCTGGCAGCGGATGACGCTCCCTCGGCAGATCCCGAGGTAACCATTCGCACCGAAGGCGATAAAACCATCCAGGAATACCGGCAAAACGGCTTCCTGTATGCGATCAAGATCACGCCGAAAAACGGCAAGCCTTATTTTCTGGTACGCGCCGATGGCTCTGATGGCAATTTCATTCGTTCCGACCAACCGGACATGCTGATCCCGTCCTGGAAGATCTTCGAGTGGTAATCTGACGCGTATCGTTCACATCAACCTGGCACTTCCCGGCGGAAGTGCCCGTATGGGCATTCTTTCATCATGTCAGTCTTCACCCCCGTGACCCGGCCTGAGCTGGAAACCTTTCTGGCGCCGTATCAGCTGGGCCGTCTGCTCGACTTCCAGGGCATTGCCGCCGGCACCGAAAACAGCAATTTCTTCGTCAGCCTCGAACAGGGGGAGTTCGTCCTGACGCTGATCGAGCGCGGCCCCAGCGAGGACATGCCGTTCTTCATCGAGCTGCTCGACACGCTGCACGCCGCCGATATGCCGGTGCCTTACGCCCTACGTGACCGTGACGGCAATGGCCTGCGCGAGCTGTGCGGCAAGCCGGCACTGCTGCAGCCGAGGCTGTCGGGCAAGCACATCAAGGCGCCGAACAACCAGCACTGCGCCCAGGTAGGTGAGCTGCTGGCGCACATCCACCTGGCCACCCGCGAGCACGTCATCGAGCGCAAGACCGATCGCGGCCTGGACTGGATGCTCGCCAACGGTGCCGAGCTGATGCCACGGCTCTCGGCAGACCAGGTTGCCTTGCTGCAGCCCGCGCTGGACGAAATCATCGCGCACAAAGCGCAGATCCTGGCATTGCCCCGGGCCAACCTGCATGCCGACCTGTTCCGCGACAACGTGATGTTCGAAGGCACCCACCTGACCGGCGTCATCGACTTCTACAATGCCTGCTCAGGGCCGATGCTGTACGACATAGCCATCACCGTGAATGACTGGTGCCTGGATGAAACCGGTGCGATCGATATGCCTCGTGCCCAGGCCCTGCTGGCAGCCTATGCCGCGCTACGGCCGTTCACGGCAGCCGAGGCCGAGCTCTGGCCGCAGATGTTGCGGGTAGGGTGCGTGCGTTTCTGGCTGTCGCGTTTGATCGCGGCCGAGTCGTTTGCCGGGATGGATGTAATGATCCATGACCCTGCCGAATTCGAAGTGCGTCTGGCGCAGCGCCAGCAAGTGGCCTTGCACCTGCCGTTCGCACTCTGATCTCCGTGCCCTGACGCTGGCAAGCCAGCCCCACAGGTGCCGCACAGCGCTTGAATGCCATGCGGTCGAAGTGGGGCTGGCTTGCTGACGACAGGCCAGTACAGGCGCTAGAGCTGCTCCAGGCAGCCTGCCAGGTCACCGCCCAGCTTTTCCAGCAAATGCTCGTAGCCCTGGGCATCCACTGGGTCATTCCCGCCCAATGCATCCAGCTCCGCCAAGCGCACCGGCAGCCCGGCCGTCAGCGTTTCAGCCAAGCGCGGCCGCAGCGGCGGCTCACTGAACACGCAGGTTTTGCCCACTTCCTGCAGGCGCTTGCGCATGGCCGCGACATGCTGCGCGCCAGGCTGCACCTCGGCGGCCACACTGAACACACCCGTGTGCTTGAGCCCATAAGCAGACTCAAAGTAGTCAAAGGCTTCGTGGAACACGAAGTAAGGTTTGTCGGCAATACCCGCCACCCGCGCCTTGATGCGTGCATCCAGGCTATCGAGGCGCCCGGTGAAGGCTTTCAGGTTGCTCTGGTAGCGCGCAGCGTTGGCAGGGTCCGCAGACGCCAGGTCCGCTGCCATCTTCGCCGCAATCACCCTGGCGTTGACTGACGACAACCACAGATGCGCGTCCAGGCTGCCCGGACGATGATCATGATCATGATCGTCATGCGCTTCTTCATCGTGTGAATGGCTGTCCTCGCCAAAGTGACGCAGGTGCATACCCGGTAACGACTGCACAGCCACGACAGGCTTGCTGCGGCTGCCCAGCACCCGCGGCAGGAAGCCTTCCATGTCGGGGCCGATCCAGTACAGCAGATCGGCATCGCCGACGCGGCGCACGTCGGATGGGCGCAGGGCGTAGTGGTGTGGCGAAGCACCCGGAGGCAGCAGCACTTCGGGGGTGCCTACCCCGTCCTGCACAGCGGCGGCAATCTGCTGCAACGGTTTGATACTGGTCAGCACACGGACGTCGGCTTGCGCCGAACAGGCGATAAAAGCGACAAAAAGCACAAGCAATCGGGGCACGGTGAATACTCGAATCGATAGAAACGGGTAACATAATAACGTCTCTGTCCAGAACCGTCGCTGCCCATGTCCATCACGCCGCTGGCCCACCGCCCCCACGATCACTCTCACTGCGTGCACAGCGCCCTGACCGAGGCTGAGGTGCTGTGCACGCGCCAGGGCCTGCGCTTGACCGCCTTGCGCCGGCGTGTGCTGGAGCTGGTGTGGCAGAGCCACAAGCCGCTGGGCGCCTACGACATCCTCGCCGTGCTCAGCGAACAGGATGGCCGTCGTGCTGCGCCACCTACCGTTTATCGGGCGCTGGATTTCCTGCTGGAAAACGGCCTGGTACACCGCATCGCCTCACTCAATGCCTTCATCGGTTGCAGCCACCCAGAGCACGTGCACCAAGGCCAGTTCCTGATCTGCCGCGAATGCCACATCGCCATCGAACTGGAGCAGGACAGCATCAGCGATGCGATCCTCGCCAGCGCCAAGGGCGTGGGCTTCAGCGTAGAAACGCAGACGGTGGAAATTGTCGGCCTGTGCGGCAATTGCCGGGGCGCGGCATGAGTGATGCACTGATCCGCCTGGAGCAGGTTGGCGTCACGTTCGGTGGCGAGGCCGTGCTCGACAGCATCGACCTGTCGGTGGCGCCCGGCCAGATCGTTACACTGATCGGGCCCAATGGCGCAGGCAAGACCACCCTGGTACGCGCTGTGCTCGGGCTGCTCAAGCCGCATCGCGGCACCGTCTGGCGCAAGCCGAAGCTGCGTATCGGCTACATGCCGCAAAAAATCCAGGTGGACGCGACCCTGCCGTTGTCAGTGCTGCGCTTTCTGCGCCTGGTACCCGGTGTTGGCCGGCAGGCCGCGTTGTCGGCACTGCAGGAAGTGGGCGCCGAACAGGTCATCGACAGCCCGATCCAGACCATCTCCGGCGGCGAGATGCAGCGTGTGCTGCTGGCCAGGGCGCTGTTGCGCGAGCCCCAGCTGCTGGTACTGGATGAGCCGGTACAAGGCGTGGACGTGGTCGGCCAGACCGAGTTGTACAACCTCATCACCCGCCTGCGCGACCGCCATGGTTGCGGTGTATTGATGGTCTCGCACGACTTGCACCTGGTCATGAGCGCCACCGACCAGGTGGTCTGCCTCAACCGCCATGTCTGCTGCTCCGGCCACCCAGAGCAGGTCAGCAACGACCCAGCCTTCGTCGAACTGTTCGGCCAGAACGCACCGAGCCTGGCCGTCTATCACCACCACCATGATCACAGCCACGACCTGCATGGCTCGGTGGTCGCCCCTGGCCCACATGTACATGGAGACCACTGCAAGCATGGCTGATTTTCTTCTTTACGCCCTGCTCGCGGGTCTTTCCCTGGCGCTGGTGGCGGGCCCGCTGGGCTCTTTCGTGGTGTGGCGGCGCATGGCCTACTTCGGCGATACCTTGTCCCACGCAGCGCTGCTGGGCGTGGCCATGGGCTTCGTGCTGGACGTCAGCCCGGCGCTGGCGGTAACCGTGGGGTGCCTGTTGCTGGCGATCCTTCTGGTGACCTTGCAGCAACGCCAACCATTGGCCTCCGACACGCTGCTCGGCATTCTCGCCCCCAGTACGTTGTCGCTGGGCCTGGTGGTGCTGAGCTTCATGCACGATGTACGCATCGACCTGATGGCCTACCTGTTCGGCGACTTGCTGGCCATCAGTACCACTGACCTGGCCTGGATCCTGGCCGGCAGCGCGCTGGTGCTGGTGCTGCTGGCAGTCCTTTGGCGACCGTTGCTGGCGGTTACCGTTCACGAAGAGCTGGCGATGGTCGAAGGCCTGCCGGTCGCAGGCCTGCGCCTGGCGCTGATGCTGCTGATTGCCGTCGTCATCGCCGTCGCCATGAAGATCGTCGGCGTGCTGTTGATCACCTCTTTGCTGATCATCCCTGCCGCTGCGGCGCAGCGCCATGCGCGCTCGCCAGAGCAGATGGCATTGGGGGCCAGCCTGCTGGGCGTCACGGCCGTCTGCGGTGGCCTGGCCATGTCCTGGTTCAAGGACACCCCGGCCGGCCCGTCGATCGTGGTCTGCGCGGCAGTGCTATTCTTGCTGAGCCTGGCCCTGCCCAAACGTTGAACTCCAGGGTGCGCCATGGCACACCCTGCAACCTTTTCGCGGGTAAAGGGTCTGTAAGACTTGTTTTCGAGCGTGCGCACCTGGGTGTAGACTTGCTCGCTTTTTGCGCAAATAGAGAGTCGCAGGAATGAAGCCGTTCGCATCCCGTTATCTGCTTGTTGCCGCGTTTTCCCTGTTCCTGGCCGCTTGTTCGAGCGCGCCGGTCGAGCAGACAGGTGCACCTGCCCAAGCCGATGCCTGGCAGCAGCTGCAGCAAAGCATCAACAGCAATGAATTGGCCACAGCCGAAGATCAGCTGGCCTCGCTGCAGGCTCAATCGCCAGACGATGCCCGCCTGGAACACTACCAGCGGCAACTGGCTGAGGCTTACCTCAAACGCAGCCAGATCGTCCTTCAGAAGGGCGACGTAAACGCTGCCGCAACCGCTCTGGCACGCGCCCGCGCCCTGATGCCACAGGCCCCTGCCGTGACTGGCGGGGACGCGGTCTCGCAGGCACGCAAGGCTGAGCTGGAAAAAGCCGAGGCTGCCTTGAAAGCTGCCGAGGCCAAGCCCAAGGCGCGGGTGATTGACCCGGCTGCGCCCAGCACGGTCATTGCGCTGAATACCACGGACATCCGTGCCATGCGCCGACAGCTCGATGAGATTGCCACTGATGTGGTGAATTATCAGTGCGAAGTGGTGTTCCAGGTACCTCGCACCGAAGATGCACCTTGGTTGAAGACCTTGCTGGAAAAGCGGGTTCGCAAGATCGACAGCGGGTTCGAACTCCAGCAAAAGCACGAGATTCAGCGCACGCTGCCCGCTCAGGTGGTGTTGGTACCCCATCAGCGTTGATACTTCAGGGCCCCATCGCCGGCAACCGGCGATGGGTATCGCAGCGACGCCCTACGCAGGAATCGCTTCTGCAGCAGCCTCCCGCTCCCAGACCCGATGCCCTTCCACGGCTTTGACGAAGGCATCCACTGTCTTCTGATCATCCCCTAGCAGCAGGCCCTTGTCCTCTTTCAGGCCCAAGCTGCCGACCAACGCTTTGGCCTCTTTGGCCAACACCATCGCCTTCAAATGCTTGTAACCCTCAAGCAGGAAGTGCTTGGCGACGCCACTGCCGCTCAAGGCATCGATTGAAGCCTTACCTCCCGGTACCACTATCGCGTCGAACATGACCGACGGCATACCCTCGATCGAAGCGTCCACCGGCAGTGGCTTGCCATCGGCGCTCTTCACCGGCGCCGAAGATGGCCCCAAGAGCATGGGCCGCGCGCTTTGTGCTTCGAGCGCCTTGACCAGTTTGTCGACGCTCGCGGAGTCCACGCCATCAGCGACCACAAGGGCAATCTTGCGTCCCTTGATGCCCACATCACCAGGGTGGTTCATCTGGCTCAAGGCCTTGGACTGCGCAAGCTTGCTTGCTTTGACCTGAACCGTACCCTGCTTGGGCGCCGGCAAACCGAGGTTGGCCGCCACTGCCGCTGCCAGCTTCAAATCGATATTGGCCAGAATCTCATTGACCTCACGCGCGCGGATTGCTTCGCGCTCCACCTTGCCCAATTCGAAGCTGTAAGCCTTGATGATGTGCTGCTGCTCGGTCGGGCTCATGCTCTGGAAGAACAGCCGCGCCTGCGAAAAGTGATCGCCGAACGACTCGCTGCGCTGGCGGATCTTGTGTGCCTCGATGCGCTCCTGATAGCTCTCGAAGCCACCATCTTGCGCCGCCGGCGGCGTTTCCCGCGGCCAGCCGCCATCGATCGAGTTGGGCTCGTAGGAAGCACGGCCCTTGTCGATGGTCATGCGATGCATGGCATCACGCTGGCCACTGTGGTTCGGCGCTACCGGCCGGTTGATCGGGATCTCGTGGAAGTTAGGCCCGCCAAGGCGGCTGATCTGGGTGTCGGTATAGGAGAACAGGCGGCCCTGCAGCAGCGGGTCGTTGCTGAAGTCGATGCCCGGCACGATATGGCCAGGGCAGAACGCCACCTGCTCGGTCTCGGCGAAGAAGTTGTCCGGGTTGCGGTTGAGCACCATCTTGCCAAGCGGCGTCACCGGCACAAGCTCCTCGGGGATCAGCTTGGTCGGATCCAGCAGGTCGAAATCGAACTTGTGCTCATCAGCTTCCGGAACGATCTGCACACCCAGTTCCCACTCGGGGTAATCGCCCGTCTCGATCGCTTCCCACAGGTCGCGGCGATGGTAGTCAGTGTCCTTGCCTGCCAGCTTCTGGGCTTCGTCCCACAGTACCGAATGCACGCCCTGGCGTGGCTTCCAGTGGAACTTGACGAAGCTGGCCACGCCTTGGGCATTGATCAGGCGGAAGGTATGCACGCCAAAGCCCTCCATCATCCGCAGGCTGCGCGGGATGGCGCGGTCGGACATGGCCCAGATGACCATGTGCGCCGACTCTGGTACCAGCGAGACAAAATCCCAGAACGTGTCGTGGGCCGAGCCGCCGGTGGGAATTTCGTTGTGCGGTTCAGGTTTGACCGCGTGTACGAAGTCGGGAAACTTGATGGCATCCTGAATGAAAAATACCGGCATGTTGTTGCCAACGAGGTCGAAATTGCCCTCATCGGTGTAAAACTTGACGGCGAAACCACGCACGTCGCGTACGGTGTCACCCGAGCCACGTGGCCCCTGCACGGTAGAAAACCGCACGAAGACCGGGGTGATCTTTTCCGGGTCCTGGAGGAAACCGGCCTTGGTCAGTTCGCTATGGTTGCCGTAGCTCTGGAAGTAACCGTGGGCACCGGTACCCCGGGCGTGGACGATACGCTCGGGAATGCGCTCGTGGTCGAAGTGGGTGATCTTCTCGCGCATGATGAAGTCTTCGAGCAGCGAGGGCCCGCGAGCACCAGCTTTCAGGCTGTTCTGGTTGTCGGCTACCTTCACACCCTGGTTGGTACGCAAGGCCTGGCCAGTGGCATCGCTGCGAAACGCCTCCAGGCTCTGCAGCTTGGCGTTGGTATTGGCGCGGTCGGGGGTCTGCGTGCCGGCGGCCTCACTGTGCTTGGGCGCGTCCGTTTTCTTGCTGGTCATGGTCGGCTTTCCTCATCAGTCTTCAGGCTTGCCCTGTTCGGGCTGGTTCAAGTAGTGACTAGAGGGCTTTGACGAGCGTTCAATCGGGATTACCAGTTGTCGCGTTATGCCTGATGGATTGGTCCATTACGAAATAAATGCTAAGAACACCTATTGGAAAAGGCTAAAATGCGCCACCCCAGCCAACCGCTGACCCAAATTCCATGCGCCCCACAAGGTTCGCTACGTGATCGAGTTCCAACATGTACACAAGACCTACCGCGTCGCCGGTAGGGAAATCCCCGCTCTGAACCCAACCACCCTGACCATCGAAGACGGCCAGGTGTTCGGCCTGATCGGCCACTCCGGGGCAGGCAAAAGCACCATGCTGCGCCTGATCAACCGGCTGGAAGAGCCCTCGGGCGGGAAGATCATCGTCGACGGTGAAGACGTCACCGCCTTCAACGCCACCCAGCTGCGCGGCTTCCGCCAGCAGGTCGGGATGATCTTCCAGCACTTCAACCTGCTGGCCTCCAAGACCGTCGCCGACAATGTCGCCCTGCCGCTGACGCTGGCGGGCGAGCTGTCGCGGGCCGAAATCGACAAGCGTGTCACGCAGCTGCTGGCCCGGGTGGGCCTGTCGGATCACGCCAAAAAGTACCCGGCACAGCTCTCCGGCGGGCAGAAGCAGCGCGTCGGCATCGCCCGCGCCCTGTCGACCAACCCGAAGATTCTGCTGTGCGACGAAGCCACCAGCGCCCTCGACCCGCAGACCACCGCATCGGTGCTGCAGTTGCTGGCCGAGATCAACCGTGAGCTGAAGCTGACCATCGTGCTGATCACCCACGAGATGGACGTGATCCGCCGGGTCTGCGACCGCGTCGCGGTGATGGATGCCGGCCACATAGTCGAGCAAGGCTCGGTGGCCGACGTGTTCCTGCACCCGCAGCACCCCACCACCAAACGCTTTGTCCAGGAAGACGAGCAGGTCGATGAAGGTGAACAGCGTGACGATTTTGCCCACGTCCCGGGCCGTATCGTGCGCCTGACCTTCCAGGGCGACGCTACCTACGCGCCGCTGCTGGGTACCGTGGCCCGCGAAACCGGCGTGGACTACAGCATCCTCGCCGGGCGTATCGACCGCATCAAGGATGTGCCCTATGGGCAGCTGACCCTGGCCGTCACCGGCGGCGACATGCAAGCCGCGTTCGACCGCTTCTCGGCAGCTGACGTACATATGGAGGTACTGCGTTGATGGACGCCCTGAATTTCTTCGCCAACGTCGACTGGGCCGAAATCTGGCTGGCCACCATCGACACCATGATCATGCTGTTCGGTTCGCTGTTCTTCACCGTGCTGCTGGGCCTGCCACTGGGCGTGCTGCTGTTCCTCTGCGGGCCGAAGCAGATGTTCGAACAGCGGGGTGTGTATGCGCTGCTGTCGCTGGTGGTCAACATTCTGCGCTCGCTGCCGTTCATCATCCTGCTGATCGTGATGATCCCGATCACCGTGCTGATCACCGGCACCTCGCTGGGCGTTGCCGGTGCCATCCCCCCGCTGGTGGTGGGTGCCACGCCGTTCTTCGCCCGCCTGGTGGAAACCGCCCTGCGTGAAGTGGACCGCGGCATCATCGAGGCCACCCAGTCGATGGGCGCCACCACCCGCCAGATCATCACCAGTGCGTTGTTGCCAGAGGCCCGCCCGGGCATCTTCGCGGCCATTACCGTCACTGCCATCACCTTGGTGTCGTACACCGCCATGGCCGGCGTGGTCGGCGCTGGCGGCCTTGGCGACCTGGCCATCCGCTTCGGCTACCAGCGTTTCCAGACCGATGTAATGGTAGTCACCGTGGTACTGCTGCTGGTTCTGGTTCAAGTACTGCAGAGCGTGGGCGACAAACTGGTCGTGCATTTTTCCCGTAAGTAACCCCAATGGGGTCGGCCTGGCCGACCCGTTCGGGGGCCGTCGCGGCCCTCACAAGGAGTGATTCATGAAGAAGCTGCTTGCTGTCGCTGCCGCTGTCGCGGCGTTTTCGGCCCACGCCGGTGACCTGACGGTCGCCGCTACCCCGGTGCCGCACGCCGAAATTCTCAACTTCGTCAAACCGCAGCTGGAGAAAGAGGGTGTAAACCTGAAGGTGAAAGAATTCACCGACTACATCCAGCCAAACGTACAAGTCGCCGAAAAGCGCCTGGATGCCAACTTCTTCCAGCACCAGCCGTACCTGGATGAGTTCAACAAGGCCAAGGGTACCGACCTGGTCAGCGTTGCCGGCGTGCACATCGAGCCGCTGGGCGTCTACTCGACCAAGATCAAGAAGCTCGACGAACTGCCTACCGGCGCCACCGTGGTCATCCCCAACGACGCCACCAACGGCGGCCGTGCCTTGCTGCTGCTGGACAAGGCCGGGGTCATCAAGCTCAAGGACAACAGCAATATCCTGTCGACCGTGAAAGACGTTGTCGGTAACCCGAAGAACGTGAAGTTCCGTGAGCTCGAAGCGGCCACCATCCCGCGTGTACTGACCCAGGTCGATGCTGCCCTGATCAATACCAACTACGCGCTGGAAGCCAAACTGAACCCGGAAAAAGACGCTCTGGCCATCGAAGGCAGCGACTCACCGTACGTGAACATCCTCGTTGCCCGCCCGGACAACAAGGATTCGCAAGACATGAAGAAACTGGCGGCTGCACTGCACTCGCCTGAGGTGAAGCAGTTCATCACCGAGAAATACAAAGGCGCTGTGGTTCCGGCGTTCTGATCAGCCCCCCGGGCCGCTTTGCGGCCCGACGCCGTGAGCAGCATGCCACACTGCGAGGCCCGCTTTGCGGGCCGTTCGCGATTCAAGGCGGGGTTTATCTCCAAGCCTTGCGCAAGCGCATCAACGCCTCGGCAATCTCCCCTTCTGGTACTGCCGCAAACCCAAGCACCAGCCCCGCACGTTTATCCACAGGCACCTCACTGTCCTCGAGCCAGTAACTGCTAAGTGGATTCACCTCCACACCCACCGCCTCGGCCTTGGCCACCAGCTCTTGCTCGCGCGCAAAGTTATCCACATCGACCTTCACATGCAGCCCCGCTGCAACGTCCGGCATCGCCGCCAGCCCCGACACATCACCAGGCCACCCGGCCTTCAGCACGTTGCGCCGGCTCAGCGCCGCACGGCGCATGCGGCGTACGTGCCGCTGAAAATGCCCCTGAGCCATGAACTCAGCCATCACACACTGGGTTCCCACTTCTGAATGCCGCACTGCCAGCGCCCTGCCCTGGCTGAAAGCCTGCACCAACCGCTCCGGCAATACCAAGTAGCCAAGGCGCAGCGCTGGGAAAGCGATCTTGCCGAAGGTACCGACATACAGCACTCGGCCTTGTCGGTCCAAAGCCGCCAACGGAGCCAGCGGCGCTCCGTTGTAACGGTATTCACCGTCGTAGTCATCTTCGATGATCCAGCCATCCTGGCGCTCGGCCCAGGCCAGCAACGCCAAGCGGCGGGCAAGGCTCATGGTTACCCCTGTCGGATACTGGTACGCTGGGGTGACGTAAACCAAGCGACAGTCGCCAGCGTGGGCAAGCCTGGCGCAGTCCAGGCCCTCTTCATCTACCGGCACGCCTCTCACCCGCCCGCCCGCCACGGCAAAGGCATGCCCGGCGGCACGATACCCGGGGTTTTCCACAGCCACCTCATCCCGCGGTTGCATCAACAGCTGTGCACAAAGGCTTATGGCCTCCTGCGCACCATTGGTGATCACAATTTGTCCAGCCGTGCACGACATGCCCCGTGACCGACGTAGATACGCAGCGATCAACTCACGCAACAATGGCTCGCCCGCCGGATCGCCATAACCAAGCTGCGCTGGATCTGGGTTTCGCCAGAAGCCCGCTTGCAGCTTGGCCCAGACGTTGAAAGGGAACAGGTCGAACGCTGGAACACCTACTCGAAATGCCCGTGACGGGCCGGCTTTTGGGGATGGCAGATGGTTATTTTTCAGACGCTCCAAGCGCTCACTGGAGCGTTCACAGCTGGATAAATCCTCAGTGCTTTCCGGGCGTTTTGTGGATAACCCTGTTGATAAGCCATGGGATAACCGTGTGGACAGTTGTGTGGATAGTTTTGGCAGATGACAAACGTAGGTGCCGTCTCCTACCCGGCTTTCTATGTAGCCCTCGGCGTAAAGCTGGTCATAGGCACGCACCACGCTGTTGCGCGAGAGCGAGAGCATGCCTGCCAGGTCTCGTGTCGCCGGCAGGCGCGTGCCGCTGCTCAAGCGTCCATCCAGCACCCGAGCACGCAGCGCTTTATACAGCTGCTGACTCAACCCTCGGCGCTGATCAAGGACGATCCCGGCAGGGTCGAATGGCAATACCAAAGGGTGCTCGCTCATCGCATTGGACCTATCAAAATCATCGTCAATGGCTCTTAACCTGAACCAATAGCCTGCCTACGATGGAGTCAATCGACAAGGATCGGCTCATGTACAACAGCAAACCGCACCAGGAACACAACCTTGAGCGCCTGCATCAACAGATGCGCGAAACCCGCCTGGCCCTGCTCGTCACCCACGGCGAACACGGCCTGCTGGCCAGTCACATACCCGTGTTGATCGATGCCAGCGAAGGTGAGTTGGGCACCGTTTACGGCCATCTGGCCCGTGCCAACCCTCAGTGGCAGGCCTTGGAGCAAGGTGTAGAAGCCTTGTTGGTATTCACCGGCCCAGACGCTTATGTCAGCCCCAGCTACTACCCGAGCAAGCTCGACAACCCCAAGGTGGTACCCACCTGGAACTACCTGGCGGTGCATGCCTACGGCGCCGCTGAGGTGGTGCAAGGCGGTCCGGGCCTGCTGGATATCGTCAGCCGCCTGACCGACCTGCACGAACAAGGGCGCAGCGCCCCATGGAAAGTCACCGATGCACCCAGCGATTACATCGAAGGCATGCTGCGCGCCATCGTCGGCTTCCGTCTGCCCATCGCACGGCTGCAGGGGGCGCGCAAACTCAGCCAGAACCGCTCGGCGCCGGACATGGAAGGTGTGCGCCAAGGCTTGGCCAGCAGTACCGACCCGCTCAACAATCAACTGGCAGCGCAGATGCGCACGCCCTGAAGGAACATCCCCATGCCGAACATCATCCTGCGCCCCGTCAGCGCCAACGACCATGCTGCATGGCTACACCTGTGGCAGGCCTACCTGCGCTTTTATCAAACCGAACTGGCCGATGAAGTCAGCGCCGTGACATGGCAACGCATCCTCGACCCACAGGAGCCGACCCACTCGGCCCTGGCCTGGCTCGATGGCAAGGCGGTAGGCATGGTCAACTGGATCTATCATCGAACCAACTGGAGCATTGGTAACGCCTGCTACCTGCAGGACCTGTACGTTGACAGCGAGCAGCGCGGCCTGGGCGTTGGCCGTCAACTGATCGAACGGGTCAACGCCAGTGCCAAAGCGGCCGGCTGCTGCAAGGTGCACTGGCTGACGCATGAAACCAACACGACCGCCATCGGCTTGTACGAGCAGGTCGCAGAGCGACCCGGCTTCATCCAATTTCGCCAAACGCTGTGAGACGGGAGCAACGCATGAGTCAACCAAGTCACTGGCAACCTGCAGCCCTGCCCCAGGCCGAGCCGCTTGAAGGGCGTTTCATCCGTCTGGAGAAGCTCGACCCGGCGCGGCATGCCGACGATCTCTGGGAGGTGCTGCAAGGTCCGCACTGCGATCCCGCACTGTGGGACTACCTGCCCTATGGCCCGTTCGCCGAGCGTGGTCCGTTCGATCAATGGCTTGCAGACAATGCTGCCAGCCGCGATCCGCTCTTTTACAGCGTCATCGACCGCAGCAGCGGCCAGGTACAAGGCATGCTCAGCCTGATGTCGATCGTGCCTGCCCATGGCCGCATCGAGATCGGGCATATCGCCTTCGGTGCAGCCATGCAGCGCTCCCCCAAAGGCACCGAGGCGGTATACCTGCTGGGCAAGCTAGGGTTTGAACTGGGTAATCGCCGGCTGGAATGGAAGTGCAACAACGCCAATGCCCGCTCCAAGCGCGCAGCAGAGCGCTTTGGCTTCACCTACGAGGGTGTGTTCCGCAATCACATGGTGATCAAGGGCCAGAACCGCGACACGGCCTGGTACTCGATTATCGATGAGGAGTGGCCTGCCGTGGCGGCGGCTTTCGAGCGCTGGCTGAGTGCCGACAACCAGCGCCCCGAAGGTCAGTCGAAAACGCTGGAAGCCTGTCGCGAGCAGGGCTGAAGTTCAGCTCAGGTTACGCTTGAGCTCAGCGATGTGCTCTGGGCCGATGCCACAGCATCCGCCAAGCAGGCTGGCACCACGCTGGCGCCAGTCCTGGGCCCAGCTCAGGTAACCCGGCGGGTCGAGGTCTTCGCGCAACTCATCCAGGCCATCGTTGGCGGTGGCGTCCTTGGGTTGCGGCGGGAACGCGTTGGCATAGGCGCCGATGGCGATATCCACACCTTGGCGCTCGAACACTTCGCGCGCGGCGTCGATGGCAGCACCGATCACTTCCGGCTGGCTGCAGTTGAACAGCATGGCTTTGACGCCCAGCGTTACCACCGCTTCGGCAGCTGCGCTCACACTTTCACCAGAGCGCAGCATCGGTACGTCGCCGACCTCTTCATCCTGCAAGGTGAACGACACCCACAGCGGCTTGCCGTCTGCAGGCAGCTGGGCGGCAATTGCCTGCACTTCTGCGATCGCACTCTGGGTCTCGGCCAGCCACAGATCCACATACGGTGCCAAGCCCACCACCAATGGGAGCAGGACCTCGGCCACACGCTGCGGCTCGAACAGGTCAGGGCGGTAGGAGCCGAACAGCGGTGGCAATGAACCGGCAACTCGCACTGGCCGTGGGCTGGCATCCGCCGCCGTACGCGCCAGCTGACCAGCGGTGGCGGCCAGGGCGAAGCCTTCATCGGCGAAGCGGTCTTCACCAATGTGGAATGGCACCACTGCATAACTGTTGCTGGTGATCACCCCGGCACCCGCTTCGATATAAGCGGCATGCACCGCCACTACGGCGTCCGGCGCTTCGCTCAGTGCAAGTGCCGACCACTCCGGCTGGCGGAACGGCGCGCCTCGGCGCTGCAGCTCCCGACCCATACCGCCATCAAGAATTTCCAACGTCCGGTCGCCCATATAACTTCCGCTTATATTGATATGAATAATATTCACTGGTGGCTTTAAGCTTATAACTATTAAATATCGAAATCTGTTTTTTTAACAACTTTTTCAGGTGTCTTCATGCGTTTGCCCTCCTTGCTTTGCGCAGGCCTTCTGGCCCTCAGCGCCACCTCTGCAGCCTTTGCCGGTGCCACACTGGACCGCGTCGAGTCGCGCAAGGAAGTCGTCAACGTATTGATGGAGAGCTACCCACCGTTCTCCTTCCTCAATGACCAGAACCAGCTCGATGGTTTTGACGTCGACGTCGCCAAGGCGGTCGCGGCCAAGCTCGGCGTAAAGCTGCGGCTGGAAACACCCTCCTGGGATGTCATTGCTGCGGGCCGCTGGAGTGGTCGCTACGACCTGTGCATCTGTTCGATGACGCCAAGCAAGGCGCGCGCCCAGGTGTTCGACTTCCCGGTCGAGTACTACGCTTCGCCTGCGGTGATCGTGGTCAATGCCAAGGATGAGCGGATTCACTCGGCCAAGGACCTCAACGGCCTCAAGGTCGGCCTGACCAGTGCCTCCAGCTACGAGAGCTACCTGAACAAGAACCTGGTGATCGAAGGCGCGGAAGACAAGAAAATCGAGTACCCCTTCGATTTTGTCCAGATTGCCCCCTATGACACCGACAACGTCGCCTTCCAGGACCTCGGCCTGGGAGCAGGCGTGCGCCTGGATGCGATCCTGACCAACCTGGTGACCGCGCAACCACGCCTGGACCAGGACAAGCGCTTCAAACTGGCAGGCGAGCCGCTGTACGAAGAGCCCAACGCGGTCGCCATCGAGAAAGGCGACCCGGAGTGGGACGCCAAGCTGCGCCAGGTGTTCGCCGAGCTGAAGGCCGATGGCACGCTGGCCAAGCTGTCGCAGAAGTGGATCGGCGCCGACATCAGTAAATGAGCGCCCATCAACCTGCCCCCAAACCCGTCGCCGCCTCGACGGGTTCAAGCCTTTTCGGCTTTCGTACCCGTCTGTACCTGACGTGGCTGGTGTTGCTGCTGCTGTTCGTGGGCTTCTTTCTCAGTTTTGATCTGAAATTCTCGATCATCGTCGAGAAATTCCCCAACCTGGCAGGCTTCAAGCTAGGGCCCAACGGGTTCCTCCAGGGCGCTGCGCTGACCCTGTTCCTGTGCTTGTGCTCCATGGTGATATCGGTGCTGCTGGGCTTTGCCGCCGCCCTGGCGCGGTTGTCAAACAGCGCGCTACTGTTCGGCGTGGCGAGCTTCTACACCTCGTTCTTCCGCGGCACGCCACTGCTGATCCAGATCCTGTTGATCTACCTCGGCTTGCCCCAAGTGGGCCTGGTGCCAGGTGCAATCGCAGCGGGCATCATCGCCCTGTCGCTCAACTATGGTGCTTACCTGAGCGAAATCTTCCGGGCCGGCATCATTGGCGTTGCCGTGGGCCAACGCCAGGCAGCGCTCGCCCTGGGCATGCGCCCGGTGGCGATCTTCTGGCACATCACCCTGCCGCAGGCCATGCGCACCATCATCCCGCCAACCGCCAACCAGTTCATCTCGATGCTCAAGGACTCGTCGCTGATTTCGGTGATGGGTGTCTGGGAAGTGATGTTCCTGGCCCAGTCGTACGGGCGCTCAAGCTATCGCTACCTGGAGATGCTGACGACAGCTGCGGTGATCTACTGGGTGTTGTCGATCCTGCTCGAACTGGCCCAGGCCAGGCTGGAGCGGCATTTTGGCAAGGGCTATCAGCGCTAGGCCCAGCTGCGCCGAGTGATGCGTGAGCTGGCCTTCAGATCGAGCGCCGCGCGCTTCGCCAAGGGCCTGACAGCCACGCAAAAAAAGGGGAGCATCCGCTCCCCAGAGGTTAACCGCTTGTAGATGAGGGCTTATGTCAGCCCTCGATCTCGATCAGGATCTCACCCGGCGTTACGCGATCGCCCTTGGCCACGTGGATGGCTACGACCTTGCCGGCGATGGCCGCCTGCACTTCGGTTTCCATCTTCATCGCTTCGGTGATCAGCACCGCCTGGCCGGCCTTGACGGTGTCGCCTTCCTTGACCAGCACATCGACGATGTTGCCCGGCATGGTCGTGCTGACGTGGCCTGGCGCGCTGGCCTGCTTGCGCTTGCTGCTGCCGCCGCCGACAAATTCGTTGAGGGGCTCGAACACCACTTCTTCCGGCATGCCGTCGATCGACAGGTAGAAGTGGCGTTTGCCTTCTGCCTTGACGCCAACGCCAGTGATGTCGACGCGGTAGGTTTCACCGTGCACGTCGATGACGAACTCGGTCGGCACGCCTTCCCCACCCGGGGCGGCGACTGCACCGGCTTCCGGGATCGGCAGCAGCGCTTCGGGCGTCAGGGTGCCGGCTTCACGCTCCTCGAGGAACTTACGGCCGATATCCGGGAACATGGCGAAGGTAAGCACATCTTCCTCGCTGCGCGCCAAGGCGCCGATATCGGCACGCAGTTTGGTCATTTCCGGCTTGAGAAGATCGGCCGGGCGCACATCGATCACGTCTTCGCTGCCGATCGCCTGGCGGCGCAGTTGCTCGTTGACCACACCCGGCGCTTTGCCATAACCGCCCTGCAGGTACAGCTTCACTTCGTTGGTGATGGTCTTGTAGCGTTCGCCGGCCAGTACGTTGAAGAACGCCTGGGTACCGACGATCTGCGAGGTCGGGGTCACCAGCGGTGGGAAGCCCAGGTCTTCTCGCACCCGTGGGATTTCGGCCAGCACTTCGTTCATGCGGTTGAGTGCGCCCTGCTCCTTGAGCTGGTTGGCAAGGTTGGAAATCATCCCCCCTGGCACCTGGTTGACCTGCACGCGGGTGTCCACCGCAGTGAACTCGCTTTCGAACTGGTGGTACTTCTTGCGCACGGCATAGAAGTACAGGCCGATTTCCTGCAGCAGTTCCAGGTCCAGACCGGTATCGAACTCGCTGCCCTTGAGCGCGGCGACCATCGATTCGGTACCCGGGTGGCTGGTGCCCCAGGCGAAGCTCGAAATGGCAGTGTCGATATGGTCTGCACCGTTTTCCACAGCCTTGAGCTGGCACATGGCGGCCAGGCCTGCAGTATCGTGGGAATGGATGAACACCGGCAGCGACTGCTCGGCCTTCAGCGCCTTGACCAGCTCGCCGGTGGCATACGGGGTCAGAAGGCCAGCCATGTCCTTGATCGCCACCGAGTCGCAACCCATGGCTTCCATCTGCTTGGCCTGGTTCACGAAGGCTTCGATGGTGTGCACGGGGCTGGTGGTGTAAGCGATGGTACCTTGGGCGTGCTTACCAGCAGCCTTGACCGCCTCGATGGCCACGCGCAGGTTGCGCACGTCGTTCATGGCATCGAAGATGCGGAACACATCGATACCGTTGACCGCCGCTTTGGCGACGAACGCCTTGACCACGTCATCGCTGTAGTGGCGGTAGCCCAGCAGGTTCTGCCCGCGCAGCAGCATCTGCAAGCGGGTGTTGGGCAGCGCATTGCGCAGTTTGCGCAGGCGCTCCCACGGGTCTTCCTTGAGGAAGCGCACGCAGGCATCGAACGTAGCGCCGCCCCAGACTTCCAGCGACCAGTAGCCGACCTTGTCGAGCTTGTCGCAGATCGGCAGCATGTCTTCGGTACGCATGCGGGTAGCCAGCAGGGACTGGTGGGCGTCACGCAGGATTGTGTCGGTAACAAAGATCTTCTTGGACATTCTTATCTCCTCATGGCGACAAGCTTCAAGCTACAGGCCGCAAGATAAAGCCGATTCGCTTCAGCTTGCAGCGGGTCGCTCACAGCTTGCAGCTGCATTCATAGGCCTGCGTGGGCGGCGATGGCGGCGGCGATGGCCAGGGCCAGCTCTTCGGGTTTGCGCTTGATCGAGTAGTTGGTCAGTTCAGGGTGGCTTTCGACGAAGCTGGTGTTGAACTGGCCGCTACGGAATTCCGGATTGCGCAGGATTTCCTGGTAGTACGCGGCGGTGGTCTTCACCCCTTGCACGCGCATGTCGTCAAGGGCCCGCAGACCGCGATCCATGGCCTCTTCCCAGGTCAACGCCCACACCACCAGTTTCAGGCACATGGAGTCATAGAACGGTGGGATGGTGTAACCGGTGTAGATCGCTGTATCGGTGCGCACACCCGGGCCGCCTGGGGCGTAGTAGCGGGTGATCTTGCCGAAGCTGGGCAGAAAGTTGTTCTTCGGGTCTTCAGCGTTGATGCGGAACTGCAACGCGTAGCCGCGGTGCTGAATGTCTTCCTGCTTGACCGACAGCGGCAGGCCCGAGGCGATACGGATCTGCTCGCGAACCACATCGATACCGGTAATTTCTTCGGTAATGGTGTGCTCGACCTGCACGCGGGTGTTCATTTCCATGAAATACACCTCGCCATCGGCGAGCAGGAACTCCACAGTACCGGCGTTCTCGTAGTTCACAGCCTTGGCTGCACGGACCGCCAGGTCACCGATGTAGGCACGTTGTTCGGGCGTGAGTTGAGGGCTTGGGGCAATTTCGATGAGCTTCTGGTTGCGGCGCTGGATCGAGCAATCACGCTCGAACAGGTGCACCACATTGCCGAAGCTGTCGCCCAGGATCTGCGCCTCGATGTGCTTGGGGTTGACGATGCACTTTTCCAGGAACACTTCCGCTGAACCAAAGGCCTTGGTAGCTTCGGAGATGACGCGTGGGAAGTTCTGCTCCAGCTCTTCACGGCTATTGCAACGGCGAATGCCCCGGCCGCCACCGCCGGAGGTGGCCTTGAGCATCACCGGGTAACCGATACGCTCGCCTTCGCTCAGCGCTTCGTGAATGTCGGCAACGTTGCCTTCGGTGCCTGGGGTCACGGGCACGCCGGCCTGAATCATGGTGCGGCGCGCTTCTGTCTTGTCGCCCATCCGGCGAATGACTTCAGCGGCAGGGCCGATGAACTTGATACCGCGCTCGGCGCAGATCTCTGCCAGCTCCGCGTTTTCCGACAGGAAACCGTAGCCCGGGTGCAGGGCATCACAGCCGGTTTCCACAGCGAGGTTCACCAGCTTGCGCGGGTTCAGGTAGCCCGCCAGCGGCTCGGCACCAATGCTGTAGGCCTCGTCAGCGCGCTTGACGTGCAAAGCGTGACGGTCGGCGTCGGAATAGATCGCGACAGAGCGAATGCCCATCTCAGCGCAGGCACGCACGATGCGAACTGCGATTTCACCCCGGTTGGCGATCAGGATTTTTTTTATCACTGGAGTCTTCCCAAAGCCGTAGGAACAATCGAGCCGGTTCTACCGGTCGGCGCGTGACCAAGTGTCGTTGGCCAGTCGCATATTCACCCTAGCGCTGTAGGTCGATAAACAAAAATCAATATTTGTTAGGGGCTGTATTAGCAAAAGCTTATAGTTAGGTAACAAGGTTTTACCGGAGCCCATAATAAAAATGCGTAAGTCCTTGATGCGTATGACATTGCGTCAGCTACAGGTCTTCAATGAGGTGTGCGATTTGCGCTCGTACAGCCGCGCTGCCGAAGAAATGGCGCTGACGCAACCCGCCGTTAGTCTGCAAATTCGTCAGCTGGAAGAGCTGGTGGGGCAGCCGCTGTTCGAATACGTCGGCAAGAAGCTTTACCTGACCGAAGCCGCCGAGGCGCTGCAGCGCGCCAGTCGGGATATTTTCGGGCGCCTGGAAAGCCTCGACATGCAGCTTTCGGACATGCAGGGCTCACTGCAAGGGCAACTGAAACTGGCGATCGAGTCCAGCGCCAAATACTTCGTTCCTCACCTGTTCGCCGCCTTCAAGCAACGTCACCCTGAGGTCAACCTGACCCTTACCGTCGTCAACCGCGCCCAAGCGATCCGGCGCCTTTCCGATAACCGTGACGACCTGATCATCATGTCTATGGTGCCGCAGGACATGGGCCTGGAGTTTCTGCCGTTTCTCAACAACCCTATCATCGCCGTGGCGCCGCCGGACCATGCGTTATGCAAACTCGAGCACTTGCGCCTGCAGGACCTGGAGCCTCATACCCTGCTGGTCCGTGAACAGGGCTCAGGCACCCGCAAAGCCTGTGAAGAGTACTTCAAGGACAAGCGTGTGCATTTCACCCAGACGCTGGAGGTAGCCTCGGCCGATGCCCAGCGCGAATGCGTCATCGCCGGCCTAGGCATTGCCTTGCTGACCCGCCATGCCGTGAACATGGAACTGGCCATGGGCGTGCTGAAAGAGTTGCCGGTGGAGGAACTGCCGCTGTACCGCAGCTGGTGTGTGGTGCAGGCAAAGGCCAAGCGGCAGTCACCGGTAGCCTTGGCCTTTTTGGCATTCATCCGCAGCGAACGTGCGCTGATCAGCGCGCTTGTTGAGCGCTTTTCGGGGAATTTGCCGCTGAAGTCTGCCACACCGTGAGGGCCTGCAACTCCGGGTAATCCGCGAGGTCGCGCAGCAGTTGTCGTTGGTCGCAGTAGCTTTCGATCGCACGGCGGTACTCCATGCGGCGCTGATCTTTTTCCTGCTGTTTGCGAGCCTTGGCGCTAGGTAGGTAAGAGCCATCGAAATCACGAGCCATGTCTGTCTCCCTGATCGAGTGCGGGGAGTTCAGACTCGCTTGAATGCTTTACCGTTCTGCTGAGGATTGGTGACAAATCGATGAAATTTGCAGCCCCTTGCGCAAGGGTCGATCAGTCATCCATCGCCTTGATCGACTTGGGGGACAAACGCAGGCTGCGCAAGCTGCGCTTCACACTCTTGAGGTGATTGACCAGGCTTGGCCCACGGGCCATGGCTACGCCCATGGCGAGCACGTCGATGACTACCAGGTGGGCGATACGCGAGGTCAGCGGGGTGTAGATTTCCGTGTCTTCGTGCACATCGATCGCCAGGTTGACGGTCGAAAGCTCGGCCAGCGGGGTCTGGCTGGGGCACAAGGTGATCAGGTTGGCGCCGCTCTCACGCACGAGGTTGGCGGTGATCAAAAGGTCTTTGGAACGCCCGGACTGGGAAATGCACACCGCCACGTCACCCGGCTTGAGGGTCACCGCCGACATGGCCTGCATGTGCGGGTCGGAGTAGGCGGCGGCACTGAGCAACAGGCGGAAAAACTTGTGCTGCGCGTCGGCAGCAACCGCGCCGGATGCACCAAAACCATAGAACTCCACACGTTGCGCCTGCGCCATGGCACTCACTGCCTGCTGCAACGCGTGCGGGTCGAGGTGCTCTCGCACTTCCATCAGGGTGTGCAAGGTCGTGTCGAAAATCTTCAGGCTGTAATCGGCAACCGAGTCGTCCTCATGGATGGCGAACTGCCCGAAGCTGGCGCCGGCAGCCAGGCTCTGCGCCAGCTTGAGCTTGAGGTCCTGAAAACCTGAACAGCCGATCGCCCGGCAAAACCGCACGATGGTCGGCTCGCTGATACCCACGCTGTGTGCAAGGTCCGCCATCGAACTGTGCATGACGGCGGCCGGGTCCAGCAGCACGTGGTCGGCCACTTTCAGTTCCGATTTGCGCAGCAGGTGGCGCGATTGGGCGATATGTTGCAACAGATTCACGGGC
Source organism: Pseudomonas sp. WHRI 8519 (assembly GCF_040224055.2). Lineage (NCBI taxonomy): Bacteria > Pseudomonadati > Pseudomonadota > Gammaproteobacteria > Pseudomonadales > Pseudomonadaceae > Pseudomonas > Pseudomonas sp. WHRI 8519. The sequence continues at coordinate 6,030,717 of NZ_CP167996.1, forward strand.
TGGACTCGGTTATGATCGGCTGGCCGGGATGTAGCTTTCTTGTAGTTATACTACATGGACGCCAACCCGCCCAGTTAAACGAACGTGGAGAGTGGTGGTTTGACTATTCCTTGCGACATTCTGGTATTCGGTGGCACTGGCGATCTGGCCCTGCACAAACTGCTACCGGCGCTCTATCACCTGTATCGCGAGGCACGTCTGAACATTGCCGTGCGCATCATTGCCCTGGCCCGTCGCAACCTGTCGCGCAACGACTATTTGAAGCTCGCCGAACGCCATTGCCGGGCGCAGATCGCCCGGAGTGAGTTCGACGAAGAGGTGTGGCAACGCTTTTGCGCACGCCTTGACTACTTTCCCATGGACGCCGCGCAAAGTGCCGACTTCGGGCGCCTGGCGCGCTACCTCGGCGAGCCCGGCGGGCTGACCCGCATCTATTACCTGGCCACCGCGCCCAATCTGTTCGTGCCGATTGCCAACCACCTGCGGGTGGCGGGGCTGGCCGACCACGAGGCACGCATCGTGCTGGAGAAGCCGATCGGCCATTCGCTTGAGTCAGCCACCGCCATCAACGAAGCGATCGGTGCGGTGTTCGAGGAATCGCAGGTGTTTCGCATCGATCACTACCTGGGCAAGGAGACCGTGCAGAACCTCATGGCCCTGCGGTTCGCCAACGCGTTGCTGGAGCCGGTATGGCGCAACGGTCAGGTCGATCATGTGCAGATCAGTGTGTGTGAAACCCTCGGTGTAGAAAACAGAGGCGGCTACTACGACCGGGCCGGTGCCACCCGCGACATGCTGCAGAACCACCTGTTGCAGCTGCTGTGCCTGGTAGCCATGGAGCCGCCCGCGCAGTTCGAGGCCGAGGCGGTCCGCGACGAGAAGGTCAAGATTCTGCGCGCTCTCAAGCCGATCACCGGCCAGGACGTTCAGGACAAGACCGTGCGCGGTCAGTACGGTGCCGGGCACATCGGCGGCCAGGAGGTGCCCGCCTACTACTTCGAGAAGGACGTGGACAATGACAGCGACACTGAAACATTCGTCGCCGTCCACGCCCACATCGACAATTGGCGCTGGGCTGGCGTGCCTTTCTATCTGCGCACCGGTAAACGCATGGCACGACGCTCGTCGCAGATCGTCATCCAGTTCAAGCCCGTGCCGCACGAGCTGTTCATCGGTGGCCAGGTCAACCAGCTACTGATCCAGTTGCAGCCAGACGAGCGTATCAGCCTGCGCATGATGACCAAGAGCCCGGGCAAAGGCATGCGCCTGGAGCCGGTCGACCTCGACCTGAACCTGGCGCAAGTCTTCGGCCAGACCCGTCGCTGGGAGGCCTATGAGCGCTTGCTGCTGGATGTACTCGAGGGGGACTCTACCCTGTTCATGCGGCGCGACGAAGTTGAAGCGGCATGGGCCTGGATAGACCCGATCATCCAAGGTTGGGAGGATCATTTTCAAGCACCCCGCCACTATGCCGCAGGTAGCACAGGCCCGGATCAAGCCAACAGCCTGCTGGCACACCAGGGCAGAACCTGGCACAGCTGAAGCCATTGCCGATTTCACCCAAGCATGAAGGTGGCGGCAAACGTTGGCACAGAAGAACGCCGTCCCCGTTCAAATGCTCCCTTGCAGTGGAGAAAGTTGCATTGCGCCATTGGGCGCAAACTCAACTGACAAGGATTCATCATGAGCAAAATCGAAAACCTGCAAGCGTACAACATTGAAGCGCCAGGCCAACCAGCCTGCTTTGAAGTGCGGGGAACGGTGACCGTTGGCCACCCGGGTATTGTGCCTGTGCTGATAGAACCCAGGGTACGTCACCGAGGTGGCTGGGAAGTGCTTGAGCTGCATCTGGTGGACAACGGGGAGATCAACCTGCAGGTCCTTACCGAGAAACCAGTATTTTTCCGGCGCGAACGTGCGAGCTCGTGGACAAGGCTGGAAATCATCAAGGACGACGGTCCGCAAATGTTCGAGATCGGGCACCGTGTAGTCAACGACTGAGCCTGACAATGCCAGAGCGCTGCGAGCGGTTTGGCATTGTGCTGTAACCAGAACCCGATGAGCGACAGCCCTCGAAGGTGAATATTTATACAGTAGGCGTTTGCCCCGTAACCGGCCTGCCCCTAGAATGGCCGGATGCACACAGATGACCTCTCCCTCCTGCTGAACTCCCTCAACGATGCCCAACGCCAGGCCGTCGCGGCCTCGCTCGGGCGTCAGCTGGTGCTTGCTGGCGCCGGTTCCGGTAAAACCCGCGTGCTGGTGCATCGCATCGCCTGGCTGATCCAGGTCGAGCAGGCCTCACCGCACTCGATCCTGTCGGTGACCTTCACCAACAAGGCCGCCGCTGAAATGCGCCAGCGCATCGAGCAATTGCTGGGCATCAACCCGGCCGGCATGTGGGTGGGGACCTTCCACGGCCTGGCGCACCGCTTGTTGCGCGCCCATTGGCAGGAAGCGCGCCTGGTACAGAACTTCCAGATCCTCGACAGTGACGACCAGCAGCGCCTGGTCAAGCGGGTGATCCGCGAGCTGGGTCTGGACGAGCAGCGCTGGCCCGCGCGCCAGGCACAGTGGTTCATCAACGGGCAGAAGGACGAAGGCCTGCGGCCGCAGCATATCCAGGCCGGCGGCGATCTGTTCCTGGGGACCATGCGTAGCATCTATGAAGCCTACGAACAGGCCTGCGAACGCGCCGGGGTGATCGACTTCTCCGAACTGCTGCTGCGTGCCTTGGACTTGTGGCGCGACCACCCGAGCCTGCTCGAACACTACCAGCGGCGCTTCCGCCACCTGCTGGTGGACGAGTTCCAGGACACCAACGCCGTGCAGTACGCCTGGCTACGACTGCTGGCTGGCAAGGACGGCGGCAGCTTGATGGCGGTGGGCGACGACGACCAGTCGATTTACGGCTGGCGCGGCGCCAAGATTGAAAACATCCATCAGTACACGGCTGACTTCCCTGACGCCGAGATGATCCGCCTGGAGCAGAACTACCGCTCCACAGGGGGCATTCTCAAAGCTGCCAACGCGCTGATCGCGAACAACAGCGGCCGCTTGGGCAAAGAGTTGTGGACCGACCTGGGCGAGGGAGAGCCTCTGACCCTCTATGCGGCTTACAACGAGCATGACGAAGCGCGCTACGTGGTCGAGACCATCGAGAGCCTGATCAAGCAAGGCCATTCGCGTAGCGAGATCGCCATCCTGTATCGCTCCAACGCCCAGTCGCGGGTGCTGGAAGAAGCCCTGTTGCGCGAGCGCATCCCCTACCGCATCTACGGTGGCCAGCGCTTCTTCGAGCGCGCCGAGATCAAGAACGCCATGGCCTACCTGCGCTTGATAGAAGGCCGTGGCAACGACGCCGCCCTCGAAAGGGTCATCAATGTGCCACCGCGTGGCATCGGCGAGAAAACTGTCGAGGCCATTCGTGAACATGCTCGCCACAGTCAACTGTCGATGTGGGGAGCCATGTGCCAACTGCTCGCCGCCAAGGCGCTCAAAGGCCGGGCGGCCAGTGCGCTGGGCGCGTTCATCGAGCTGATTGAAAGCCTGGCTGGCAAAGTCGCGGACATGCCCCTGCATACCATGACGCAGACAGTCGTCGAGCAGTCCGGTCTGATCATCTATCACCAGGAAGAAAAGGGTGAAAAGGGCCAGGCACGGGTAGAAAACCTTGAGGAGCTGGTAAGCGCCGCTCGCAACTTCGAAGCCACTGACGATGACGCCGACCTTTCGCCTCTGTCGGCCTTCCTCGGTCATGCTTCGCTTGAAGCCGGCGAGGCCCAGGCTGACGAGCACGAAGACAGCATTCAGCTGATGACATTGCACAGCGCCAAAGGCCTGGAGTTCCCCTACGTGTTCCTGGTGGGCATGGAAGAAGGCCTGTTCCCGCACAAGATGAGCCTGGAAGAGCCAGGCCGCCTGGAAGAAGAACGCCGCCTGGCGTACGTGGGCATTACCCGTGCCATGCGCCAGCTCTTCATGACCTATGCCGAAACGCGTCGGCTGTATGGCAGTGAGACCTACAACAAGGTGTCACGATTCGTCCGGGAGATTCCACCAGGCCTGGTTCAGGAAGTGCGTCTTTCGAACAGCGTCAGCCGCCCGTTCGGCGGTGCCAAGAGCACCAGCGCCAGCAGCATGTTCGCCAATGCCAACATTCCACAGACCGCTTTCAATCTAGGCCAGCGGGTACAGCATTCGGTATTCGGTGAAGGCGTTATCCTCAACTTCGAGGGTTCCGGCGCACAGGCCCGTGTGCAGGTGAACTTTGCCGAAGGCAGCAAGTGGCTGATGCTCGGCTATGCCAAGCTCGAAGCTATCTGAGGCCTTCAGGGCGCGCTGAACTATTTAGGCAAAAGCTGGAAACATTATGTCGCTGGTCATGTGCACAGGAACCTGTGCAACATGACGCGCGTGCAATCCACAACAGGGGAAATCCCATTTATGCAACGTTTTCTTAGCATCGCACTGGCGCTTTGCGTCGGCCTGACGCTGAGCCTGGACGCCAACGCCAAGCGCTTCGGCGGCGGCAAGAGCTCGGGCTCCGCGCCAATCCACCAGACCCGCCAGGCTACGCCAACCACGCCTGCCGCCGCACCGACCGCTCCTGGCCGTGCCCCGGCCGCCGCCAGCGGTGCTTCGCGCTGGCTGGGCCCATTGGCCGGCCTTGCCGCCGGTGGCCTGCTGGCCTCCATGTTCATGGGTGACGGCTTCGAGGGCCTGCAGATCATGGACTTCCTGATCGTCGCCCTGATCGCGTTCCTGGTGTTCCGCTTCATCGCCGCACGGCGCCGCCAGCAGCAGCCGCAAATGGCCGCTCCGGGCCATGCGCCGTTCCAGCGTGAAGCCCATGGCCAGCCTGCCCAGCCGTCGATCTTCGGTGGCTCGGCTGCACCTGCAGCGCCAGCCGCACCGGCCATCAATGCCCCGGCCTGGTTCAACGAGCAGAGCTTCCTGGCTGCAGCCCGTAGCCACTTCCAGGCGCTGCAGCAGCACTGGGATGCCAACGAGATGGACAAGATCGCCGAGTTCGTCACGCCGCAGATGCTGGAGTTCCTCAAGCGTGAGCGTGCTGACCTGGGTGATGGTTTCCAGGCGACCTACATCGATAACCTCGATGTGCAACTGGACGGTGTCGACGATCGCGCCGACCGTACCGACGCCACCCTGACCTTCCGTGGCGTGTCGAAGACCTCGCGCTTCGACCAGGGCGAACCGTTCAGCGAAAGCTGGCACATGGTTCGTGCCCAGGGCGAGAACCAGCCTTGGCTGGTCGCCGGTATCCGCCAAAACGGTTAACCGTCGCACGTTGCACAAAAAACCCCGGGCTAGCCCCGGGGTTTTTGCTTTTGCCAGACCGCCCTACTAGGGTATAACGCGCAGCGATGACATCAAGGTTGGAGGAAATGAACCGTGGAAGAAGTGATCGAACAACTCCGTGAAGCCAATGAACCGGTGCCGGTACCCTTGGAGCTTCCCGACGAGGACCAACTGGTCGAGATCGAGGAACAACTGTTCATCAACATTCCGTTCGTGTTCAAAGAGTTCCTCTTGACCGTCAGTGACGTGGTGTATGGCTCTCTGGAGCCGGTGACCGTCACCGATCCCCAGTCCCATACCTACCTGCCCGATGTGGCGGCCAATGCCTGGGACGCCGGCGTACCGCGGGACCTGATCCCGCTGTGCCAGGACGGTGACAACTTCTACTGCGTCGAGGAAGACGGCACGGTAGTGCTGTGGGATGGCGACGAGGAAGGGGTTGGCGAAGACAGCTGGGAATCGGTCTGGCACTGGGCACGGGACGTCTGGCTGGAAAGCTGATCAGTCACACAGTCGCCAGGCTTCGTGGCCTGGCGACATCGCTACCGCTCCCTTGCGCACGTTGCCGCAATCCCGTGCACAGAGCCCTCAGTGCGTATTTTCCCGGCTGTTTTCCAGCGTCTCCAGCAAGGCGATCTGCATCCGCGAATGCACACGGATGAACCATCGCCACAGCACCGCCACTACCATCGCGGCCACCACGGCGATGATCAGCAGTAATTCACTGGTCGGCAGGATGCTTGCCGACAACGCCGACAGCAGCAGGAAGATGACCAGCAGTGACAGCAGCGGGATCACTTCGGCCACTACACGGCGAACGCGCTGGGTGTGGCGCCCTGCCATTTCCGGCTTGACGCCCATCTCCGCCAACAACATCGACAACGCCTTGAGCTTGCGATAGGCAGCGATAAGGAAGGGCAGCGACAACAACAGCGCGGCCCCCCAGATTAGCGCCTTTTGCTGGCTGACATCACTGACCCACTCATTGAGCCAGGCACCGATGCGTACGGCGAAATACCCCCCGCTGAAGAAAATCGCGATCACCAGTGCCAGGTTGACACCAACCTGCAGCAGGATGCGCCGGATCATCGCAGCCAGCATCGCGCTCTCACCTTGCGGCTGGATACTGCGCAGCCACTCGCCATACAGTGAAAGCACGCGTGACAGCCGGCTGGGCATGACGTTGCCAAGCTTCAGCGACAACGGGTCGGCCGCGCGGATCAGATACGGCGTAAGCAGCGTGGTGATGGCCGAAACCGCCACCGCAACCGGATAAAGGAAGTCGCTGGTAACTTGCAGCGTCATACCCAAGGCCGCAATGATGAAAGAGAACTCGCCGATCTGGGATAGCCCCATGCCCACCCGCAGCGAGGTACGGCCATCGTTGCCGGCAATGAACGCACCCATACCGCAAGAAAGCATCTTGCCCAGCACCACGGCAACGGTGATGACCATGATCGGCCAGGCATAGTCGAGCAGCACGTTCGGGTCGATCATCAGGCCGATGGCGACGAAGAAAATGGCGCTGAACAAATCACGCACCGGCTCGATCAGCCGTTCGATCTTCAGCAACTGGCGGGATTCGGCCATGATCGCACCGATCAGGAACGCCCCCAGCACCATGCTGTACTCGAGTTTGACCACCAGCAGGCAGAAGCCGAAACACAGGCCCAGCACGGTGATCAGCAACATCTCGTTGCTCTCGAATTTCGCAACGTAGGCCAGTAATCGCGGCACCAGCAAAATGCCGATAACCAGCGCCACGATCATGAACAGCGAAAGCTTGCCGACGGTGGAAAAGACTTCCCCGGAACTGACCGTACCGCTGACCGCAATGCCAGACAGCAGGGCGATGATGCCGATGCCGAGGATATCCTCGACGATCAGCACGCCAAAGATGAGTTGGGCGAAACGCTCGTTTTTCATCTTCAGGTCATTGAGCGCCTTGACGATGATGGTGGTCGAAGAAATCGCCAGGATCGCGCCGAGGAACAGCGAATCCATGGTGCTCCAGCCAAACCAGCGGCCGATCTCGAAACCGATCCAGATCATCAGGACGATTTCCAGGAACGCTGCAATGAACGCCGTGGCCCCCACCTTGAACAGCTTGCGCAGGCTGAACTCAAGGCCCAGGCAGAACATCAGGAAGATAACGCCCAGTTCGGCGAGGGTCTTGATGGTGTCTTCATCGTGAATCAGGCCGAACGGCGGGGTGTGTGGGCCGATGATGAAACCGGCGACGATGTAGCCCAGCACCACTGGCTGTTTGAAACGATGAAAGAGAATCGTCACTACCCCGGCGACCAGCATGATCACTGCCAGATCCTGGATGAAGCTGATGGCATGCATGGCGCGATACTCCTTTTCGATGCCCGGGCAAACCGCCCCTCTGCCAAGGCATACCCGAGCGAGCGGCAAGTACACGCTGTATTGAATGCAGCAATGCCCATGTTGCATGGGCGTACTCAGGTTAACATCGCACCCCGCCGCATATTGCTGATGCAATATGTAGAAACAGATCGGCCGGTCAACGGCCGCTGATGGCATGATCGGCGTGACGACGGAGCGTCAGTCAACGTCCCGTATCAGGAAGGCAAACTTCAAGAGGGGAAACAGAAAGTGTCAGCAGATACCCGCCCCGATTCAGCGCAACCTCACCGTGAGCACACTATGGAACCTGGAAACGCCCAGCTGAGCATGACCGTACTGATGACCCCGGACATGGCCAACTTTTCGGGCAACGTACATGGCGGCACCTTGCTCAAGTATCTCGATGAAGTGGCCTACGCCTGCGCTAGCCGCTATGCCGGCAGCTATGTGGTCACCCTGTCGGTCGATCAGGTGATTTTCCGCGAGCCGGTGCACGTGGGCGAACTCGTCACGTTCCTGGCATCGGTGAACTACACCGGCACTACCTCCATGGAGGTGGGCATCAAGGTCGTCACCGAGAACATTCGCGAACGCTCGGTGCGTCATTCCAACAGCTGTTTTTTCACCATGGTCGCGGTCGACGACAACCGCCGCCCGGTCCCGGTCCCTGCGCGTCAGCCGCAGTCCAGTGAAGAAAAGCGCCGCTTCCTCCAGGGCCAGCAACGCCGGCAGATCCGTCAGGAACTGGAAAAGCGTTACCAGGATTTGAAGACCGACGCCCTTTAAAGCGCCAGGCGTTGCGCCTCGAAGCGCACACGCGGGTGAGCGATGCGGTCCTGGGCCCGCACCAGCTGCAGTTCGTAACTGGCGCAGGCCTGGGTTTCCAGCAGCACCTCATGCACAGCTGCCGCTGTGTACTCAAAGGCTTGTACCCAACTGTCGCCCAACAGCACTCGGGCCAGGAACAGCCCTGAGGTCAAGTCCCCCACCCCGACCGGCTGGCGAGGGAAAGCCAGCAGCGGGCGGCGCAAGTGCCAGCTGTGATCACGGGTGACCAACAACATTTCGAACGTGTCTGGGCAACGCCCCGGGTAGGCCAGGTGCTTGACCAGCACAGCCTGCGGGCCGCGCTCAAGAAGGCCGCGTGCCATATGCACGCAATCTTCCAGGCTTTGCGCGCGCCGCCCACAAAAACTGTCCAGTTCCAGCTGGTTGGGGCACAGGATGTCAGCCTGGGCAACCGCATCGTCCAGCAGGAACTCGCTCACCTCCTGTGGCACGATGCACCCTTTCTCCGAATGCCCCATGACCGGGTCGCACAGATACAGCGCCTTTGGGTTGACGGCCTTGATCCGCTCGACACCCGCCAGTATCGCCCGCCCCTGCTCGGCGCTACCCAGATAGCCCGAGAGAATGGCATCGCAATGCCCCAGTTCACCGATGTTGGAAATGCCTTCCACCAACGCAGGAATTTGCGCTGGAGCAAGCACTTCGCCCGCCCACTGGCCATACTGAGTGTGGTTGGAGAACTGCACGGTATTGAGCGGCCAGACATTGACCCCGATACGCTGCATTGGAAACACCGCGGCGCTGTTGCCGGCGTGGCCGAACACCACGTGGGACTGAATGGCGAGCAGGTGCGGGGTACGTTTCATGCGGGCGTTTTCCAAAGCTGTTTCAGGGATTGTGCGTCGCGCAGTATGAACTCGATTGCCACCTGTACGACAGACCAGGGACGCAGTTAAGCTGGATCGACCTGTTTGGAGCATACGCAAATGTTGACCCTGGAGAATCTCTTCGTCCTGATGCTGGTGGCCACGGCAGGCGCTTGGTTATGGCACAACCACGGGCTGCGCGAGAAAGCCTTGGAACGGGTCAAACAGCATTGTGCAAAGCTGGATCTGGAGCTGCTAGACGATGCCGTCGCGCTCAAGCGCATCGCATTTTTGCGCGATGCCAAGGGCAGAAAGCGCCTGGCCCGTGTGTATGCCTTCGAGTTCACAGTCACCGGCGAACAGCGCCACCCAGGCACGGTGACTCAGTTTGGCGCTCATAGCGTGCAGATCGAACTGGCGCCCTACCCATTCGAGATCAATACGCCGCCACGGGCCGACAACGTGATCGAAATGAAGCAATGGCGCCAGGAACATAATCGCTGGCACAACTGATCACCTCACCCGACAGCCCTCCAGCGCGGCCTGCAGCGCTGGCAGGTCTTGGGGCTGGTCGAAAATCAGTTCGATGCGCGTATCCTTGCGCCACTCACTCGGCTGCCAAGCCGGCAGGTTGCCGTCAAGGCCGTTGAAAGACTGCCAACCCTCCGGGCTGTGGATAACACCCTTGGCCCGGCGCCATGAATAAGCGTCGAGCATGCCACGCAAGGCTTGTGGATCGAATTGCTGGCTGGGGTGCCAACGCCAGCCGACACTCCAGCCACCTTCGCCTTGCTGTGCATGACAGATGGGTTGACGAGGGTCTATCCACAGGGTGCCGAGGGCCGGCTGGCGATTATCCACAACGGCCTTATCCACAGAACGCTCGCCCACTGCATCTATGGGAGAACGAGGAAGGCTGGATACAGCCAGCAGCCCCTGCTCTGTCCAAACGCCCTGTTCCGCTGAAATTTCCTTACTTATCAACAGCCTGCGATTTTCATCCACAGCCGCGCTCTTGTTGAAAACCACCAGTCCGGCCGCTTGCAGAGCCTGCAATTGAGCATCGGGTAACGGCTCATCTTGCGCCAGCGCTTGAGCATCCACGACCATCACCATCGGCTGCAGCGCCAGAACCCCAACCCAAGGTGCCTGATTAAGTTGGGTCATCAACTGCAGGGGGTGACCAAGACCAGAGGGTTCAATGAACAACCGGTCCGGTTGGGCCTTGCGCAACAGACGCCCCAGCCCGACCTGGAACGGTGTGCCATTGACGCAGCACAGGCACCCACCCGCCACTTCGGCAATGGCAACACCATCCTCATCACAGCTGAGCAGCGCTGCATCCAGGCCGACTTGGCCAAACTCGTTGACCAGCACCGCCCAACGCTCGTCGGCAGGGCGCTGAGCCATCAGCTGGCGGATGAGGCTGGTCTTGCCTGCACCCAAGGGGCCAGCGATAACGTGAGTAGGAATATTCTGCAGCATGCGCTTACTTCAGGTCGGAATTCACCCCACTATGCCCCGTCACGCCAACCAGTCAAGGCTGAGCAACAAGCGCGGGCCAGGGCCAGCGGGCGAGCGATGGATCAGGCCTGCTCCTTCGTTGCCTGACCATTTTTCGCCCTTCAGCAGCGCGACATCACCCGCTTGCAACCGTTGGATGTTATCCACAGGTGCCGGTGCGAGCTGCAGCCCCGCTCGTTCGATGCCACCTTCGGGCAGCCATTCGCTGCCGCAGCCCACATAGGTCGTGAGCAGGCGCACAGGCACGTTATCCACATGGAAGCGCGGGCACATCGCATTGTGCAGTACCCGCAGGCGCAGACCGACGCGCCGGGCACCCACCAGACATGTATATGCCGAAACCAGCCAGCACACATCCGCAACGAAACTCTCATAACCCTGCAGATCGGCCGCTTCCCGCAACAGATCTGGTAGCACTGGCGGCTCATGCTCATTCACATCGACGACCCGCTGGTCCGCGAACGGTTGGCCGAGGCTGACCACCAATGCCGCGAAGTCTTCAACCTGGGCAGGCAAGCGTCGCTGCCAGACTGCCAGGTTGACACCGTCTTGCAGAATGTCGGTGAGCACCCGAGGCGATTCACCATGGACCTGGCGGATATCCACACGCTGAGCCGCGGGCGTCATGCTGCCTCCTCGGCGTGCCAGGGCCCGAAGGGATCCGGCAAGTCCCGCCAGGCCGCCTGGCCCATTTCCATTTCATCATCGGTCAACAAACAGGCATCCAGGTCTGTGGATAACTGGACGAAGTCAATGTTCTGCCCAATGAACACCAGTTCCTGGCGGCAGTCGCCACTCTCAGGCACCCAGTGTTTGAGAATTTCTGCAGAGCTCTGTTCGTCCTGCGGCCAATGTTCCTTTGGCACGAATCGCCACCACCGGCCGGCCAACCCATAGCGCATCATGCCGCCAGCCTGCGACCAGCTGCCGGCCTCCTGAAACCTGCTGGCCAGCCAGAAAAAGCCTTTGGAGCGCAGTAGCCGGCCATTAGTCCATTGCTTGTGGATGAAATCAAAAAAGCGTTGCGGGTGCAGCGGCCTGCGAGCTTGCCAGGTGGTAGCGGCAATGCCGTATTCCTCGGTTTCTGGCACATGCTCACCGCGCAGTTCCTGAAGCCATCCAGGTGCCTGCGCAGCCTGTTCGAAATCGAAAAGGCCCGTATCCAGGATCTGTGCCAGCGGCACTTGGCCCATGACCATCGGCAAAATCTTCGCCCGGGCATTGAGGCTGCGCAAAATCGCGATGAGCTCCTCGCGCTCATGCTGGCTGATCAGGTCGATCTTGCTCAGCAGCAGCACATCCGCGAACTCCACCTGTTCGATCAACAGGTCGCTGATGGAACGCTCATCGTCATCGCCCAAGGTTTCACCACGGCTGGCCAGGCTGTCGGCGGCCTGGTAATCGCGCAGGAAGTTCAAGCCGTCGACAACCGTCACCATGGTGTCCAGCCGTGCCATGTCGCTAAGGCTACGGCCCTGCTCATCGCGGAAGGTGAACGTCTCTGCGACGGGCAGCGGCTCGGAGATGCCCGTCGACTCGATCAGCAGATAATCGAACCGGCCTTCATCCGCCAACCGTGCGACTTCCTCCAACAGGTCCTCGCGCAGGGTGCAGCAGATGCAGCCGTTGCTCATCTCAACCAGCTTTTCTTCCGCCCGGTTTAGGCTGACATTACGCTGGACCTCACTGGCATCAATGTTGATTTCGCTCATGTCATTGACGATGACGGCGACACGCAGGTTGTCGCGATTACGCAGCACATGGTTGAGCAAGGTGCTTTTACCGGCACCCAAAAAGCCGGAAAGTACAGTGACAGGAAGTCGATTGGTCATGGCGGATCCTCTACAGGCGGACGCATTCGAAACGATGCATTGCACAACGTTATAAAGTAACAATACAATTTCGCCAAGCCGTTCTCGTCGGACGGTTACCCGGGAAGGAAAATGAACCTGTCACCCGCAGTACTGTTATTGCTGCTCGCTGCGCCAACACCGTTGCTTGCGATACCTCAGCAGAACGCGCAGGCGTCATGCACGAGGAGCGCGACGCTGGTGGCCTGTAAAGACGCCACTGGCAGTTACTACAGCGTGCGTACCGAGGGCAGCCACATCTACCTACGCGGCTTCGATAGTGCGACGCACCGCGTATGGGCGCAAACCAACAGCCGCTATGGAGCGCTGACATTCTTCACCGGCCTGGCCAGCGATGGTGAAGCCTGGGTTGGCTATAGCCGCCGAGTTGGTTGGACCTCCCTGACCCGCGTATCCAGCTCCAACGGCGAACGATTCAGTCTGCGTTGCAGCCTGGTCGGTGGCTGCCAGTGATCGTTCGTTTGCCTGACATTGACGCTGATCTAGCCCGACGCTACCGATTTCCGCGCAGAGACACGGCACGCCACTGGCCTGTGTGGGCATCATCGATCACTTATAGAGAAGGCAGGCGCTCCTCAGCCCACCATTCGCGGCATGGAGGGGTAAGCGATAAGCGTGGCTGCCAGGATTGGAGTGGAATGTTCCACGTGGAACTATCAGTTCGCTTGGCTTATAGGGCGACCTGCTAGTGCGGCGGGCAATTCACTGAACCCAGCCGATATCGAGCTGCCCGTGGTACATGCAGAAAGCCTGCATGCCCACGACGCAGTAGCCGCCAACGATCGACACGAGGGAGCGCGTCAGGTGCGCGGCTTTACTGTTCCACAGTCATTGCCCAACCATACCGCCCGGGTATTCATACTGCCGCGCTGTTGCACACCCGACGCATTGAATGTCCCGTTGACTTGGGTAGTGAACTCCTTGTCACTAAGGAAGGTTGCCTGGCCGGCACCTTGGGCTTTGGGGCAGCTGAACTGAAACTTCCAGACATTGCCGGTCCGCTCGGTAATCTTTTGCGTGCAGCCTGACTGAGGGTCCTGCAAGGGAATATCGTTGGTTTTCACCTGCTCCGGCGTCAGGCATGAACGCACGCCATTGCCTGCTACCGCGATGCCCTGCTTGGCCAGTGCCCCTTCCATCATGGCCCTCTGCTCGGGCGGCAGGTTCTTCAGTTGGCCGAGCATGAACTGCATGTCCGGCAATGGCTTACCGTCGACCTGCATGTTGCTGGTGGTGAGCTCCCACAGACCAGGCTGCAACATCTGCGCATGCACAAGTGGGCTGGCCAGGCCAAAAGCCAGGGCCAGCAGTGGCAGACGAATCTTCATGGACGAACGCTCCTCAAAATAACCGACTCAATGGCCGGGCACAGGCTTAGACGGCAAATCCGCTTTCAGGTTGCAAGGCGGCCGTGGAAGTGTTCTGTTATCTGCTGTGTATTTGCCAAGCAGGATGCGTATGGATTACCACAGCCCCTACTTCTTCGGCTATGTGCTCGGGCTCGTTCACTTGCTTGGCATAATCGCCGCGCTGCATGCGGTGTTTACCGTGCGTACGGCCCAAGGGGCAATTGCCTGGGCCATGTCGCTGTTCTTCATTCCCTACTTCACACTCATTCCCTACCTGGTGTTCGGTGCCCGCTCCTTCAACGCCTACATCAAGGCTCGGCGCCAGGCCAACCAGGAAATGCACGTGGCGATGGCCAACCTCAACTGGCGGCCTTGGGTAGAGGAAGCGCTCACAGCTCGGGAGTCGCAGAGCTACACCGCCTTGCGTGCCATGCCAAAACTTGGGCGAATGCCGTGCCTGGCCAATAACCAAGTAAAGCTGCTGATCGATGGCCAGGCCACCTTCGACGCCATCTTCGCTGCTATCGAACAAGCACGAGAAGTGGTGTTGGTACAGTTCTTCATCATCCACAACGACACCATCGGCAAAGCACTGCAGCAACTGTTGCTGCGCAAAGCGGCCGAGGGCGTGAAGGTGTTCGTGCTGTATGACAGGGTTGGCAGCCATGCCTTGCCCGCCAGCTATAGCCAGAGCCTCAGAGACGGTGGGGTGCAGACCCACGCCTTCGCCACCCGCCGCGGCTGGTTCAATCGCTTCCAGGTGAACTTCCGTAACCACCGCAAGATTGTCGTGGTCGATGGGGTTACCGGCTTCATCGGCGGGCACAACGTCGGTGATGAATACCTGGGCGGCAACCCTCACCTCTCGCCCTGGCGTGATACCCATGTACAGATCGGCGGCCCGGTGCTGGCTTGCCTACAGGAGTCCTTCGCCGAAGACTGGTACTGGGCAACGCGCCAGCTACCGCCACTGATCCTGCCCGACACCTATCCGGACAACGGTGTGCTTTGCCAGGCGCTGGCCAGCGGGCCGGCAGATCCGCAAGAGACCTGCGCGCTGTTTTTCATCGAAGCCATCCATTCCGCGACTCGCCGCGTGTGGATCACAAGCCCCTACTTCATTCCCGACGAGGCCGTGTTTGCCGCGCTGCGCCTGGCCGTGCTGCGCGGTGTGGATGTGCGCATCCTGATCCCAGCTCGCCCCGACCATCGGGTCGTTTACGCCGCCTCCAGCCTGTTCGCCTTCGAGGCGGTGCGCGCGGGGGTACGCATGTACCGCTATCAGCCAGGGTTCCTTCATCAGAAGGTGGTGTTGGTGGACGATGAGGTCAGTGCTATCGGTAGTGCCAACCTGGACAACCGCTCATTCCGGCTGAACTTCGAAATCACCCTGCTGACGGTGGATCGGGATTTCGCCGATCAGGTAGAGAAGATGTTGACCACCGACTTCGAGCAGGCCAGGGAAATTACGCCTGAGGACAGCAGCAAAACCCACCGTCTTCAACAGCTGGGGATGCGTGTAGCGCGGTTGATTTCACCGATCCTCTGATGGGTGACCGGGGCCGCCTGAAGCGCGCCCCGGGTGAATCAGCGATACAAGTCTTCACGTGTCCAGGGCAGGTCATGATGCCCATCGGCGTAAGGCTTGACGGCAAGGATCTGGTGCAGGTTTATCCAGCCCTTCTGGAATGCATAGGCGCAGCCAGCGAGATACAGGCGCCAAATGCGCAGGGTTTTTTCCGGTACCAGTGCAGCAGCCTTGTGCAGCTGGTTCTCCAGGTTATCGCTCCAATGGTGCAAGGTCTTGGCGTAATGCATGCGCAAGCTCTCGACATCGACGACCTCCAGCCCCGCAGCACACAGGCTTGCACTGATCATCGACAGGTGCGGCAGCTCACCGTTGGGGAACACATAATGGTCGATGAATTCACCCGCCCCTCGCCCCACCGGACGACCATCGACGTGCTTGGCGGTGATGCCATGGTTCATCACCAGGCCACCCTCTCGCACAGCGCCGAACAGCTTCTGGCTGTACAGCGCCAGGTTGGCGTGCCCGACATGCTCGAACATGCCGACGCTGACGACCTTGTCGAAGCGGCCATCCTGAGGGAGGTCGCGGTAGTCGAGGATCTGCAGCTCGACCTTGTCAGCCAGGCCCTCTGCCTTGACGCGCTGCCGCGCCAGCTTGAGCTGTTCCTTGCTCAAGGTGATGCCGAACACCTTCGCACCGTACTCGCGTGCGGCGAAGCGTGACAGCCCACCCCAACCGCAGCCGACATCCAGCAGGTAGTCATCGGCCTGCAGCCGCAGCTTGCGGCACAGATGGTCAAACTTGTCCTGCTGTGCCTGATCGAGGGTATTGTCCGGCTCGCGGAAGTAGGCACACGAATACGCCATGTCCTGATCGAGCCAGAGCTGATAAAACGCGTTGGACACGTCGTAGTGGTAGGAGATGGACTCGGCGTCTGTGCGCTTGTCGTGAGCTACACGTGGTGGCGGTGCCTCATCGTCCTCCGTCAGCAAGGCTTCGCTCAGCTCATCGCACACCCGAATGGCTTCCCCGATGTCGCCCTCCAACTCCAGCTTGCCTTCCACGAACGCAGCACCCAGCTGGTGCATGCTTGGATGGGTCAGCTGGGCGATCAGCTGAGGCTCCTTGACCAGGATAGTGACCTGCGGACTGGGCCCCAGATCGAACTGGTTGCCGTCCCACAGCTTCAGACGAAGTGGCAAGTGCAGGCTCTGCAGCGCCGGCGGAAGTTGCGCAAGCATGAACGACCCTCCTTCTGGGCCCGATACATGAAATTTCGAACACCACCGAAACAGGGTAGTTCAACCGTGCGAAATTTCCGCTGAACGAGACCAAGGTCTACAACTAACTGATCTATGAACACCTCGGATTGTATACAACTTGCTGTTCTCAGCTTAACCTTGTGTCCCTCTCGCGCTTCCTCATCTGGAGTAGAAACCCATGAAATCCTATGACGTGGTGATCATCGGCGGTGGCCCCGGCGGCTACAACGCGGCGATTCGTGCTGGGCAACTGGGCTTGAGTGTGGCCTGTGTGGAAGGCCGCTCGACCCTTGGCGGCACCTGCCTCAATGTGGGCTGCATGCCGTCCAAGGCATTGCTGCATGCCTCCGAATTGTATGAGGCCGCCAGCGGTGACGAGTTTGCCCACCTGGGCATCGAGGTGAAGCCAACCCTGAACCTCGCCCAGATGATGAAACAGAAGGACGAGAGCGTGACTGGCCTGACCAAGGGCATCGAGTACCTGTTTCGCAAGAACAAGGTCGAGTGGATCAAAGGCTGGGGCCGCCTGGATGGCGTCGGCAAGGTTATCGTCAAAGCCCAGGACGGCAGCGCAACCGCGTTGCAGGCCAAGGACATCGTCATCGCTACCGGCTCCGAGCCCACTCCCCTGCCCGGCGTGACTATCGATAACCAACGCATCATCGACTCCACGGGCGCCTTGGCCCTCCCCGAGGTGCCCAAGCACCTGATCGTGATCGGCGCTGGCGTGATCGGCCTGGAGCTGGGTTCGGTGTGGCGCCGCCTGGGCAGCCAGGTCACCGTCATCGAATACCTGGACCGCATCTGCCCCGGTACTGATGAGGAAACGGCAAAGACCCTGCAAAAGGCACTCGCCAAGCAAGGCATGGCCTTCAAGCTCGGCAGCAAGGTGACCCAAGCGACGGCCTCACCCGACGGCGTGAGCCTGACGCTGGAGCCGGCCGCAGGCGGTACTGCAGAAACGCTGCAAGCCGACTACGTGCTGGTTGCCATCGGCCGTCGCCCTTATACCCAAGGCCTGAATCTGGAAAGCGTCGGGCTGCAAACCGATAAACGCGGCATGCTCACCAACGAGCACCATCGCACCTCGGTGCCGGGGGTGTGGGTGATTGGCGACGTCACCTCCGGCCCGATGCTGGCGCACAAGGCCGAAGATGAAGCCGTCGCCTGCATCGAGCGCATCGCCGGCAAACCCCACGAGGTCAATTACAACCTGATCCCCGGGGTGATCTATACCCGCCCCGAGTTGGCCAGCGTCGGCAAGACCGAAGAGCAGCTCAAGGCAGAAGGCCGCGCCTACAAAGTGGGCAAGTTCCCCTTCACCGCCAACAGCCGCGCGAAGATCAACCATGAAACCGAAGGCTTCGCCAAAGTCATCGCCGATGCCAACACCGATGAAGTACTGGGCGTGCATCTGGTCGGCCCAAGCGTCAGCGAGATGATCGGCGAATTCTGCGTGGCAATGGAGTTCTCCGCCTCCGCTGAAGACATCGCCCTCACCTGCCACCCGCACCCCACCCGCTCCGAGGCCTTGCGCCAGGCGGCGATGAACGTGGATGGGATGGCGATGCAGATCTGAGGTTCGACACTCCGCAACAACCGCCTCCCCACTGGGGTTGTCATTGTGAATTCAGTGAACTGAAGAGCGTTTGGGGAATTGGTGTAAATCATCAGGGGGCTGCCTAATACAGCATGACTGAGAATACTCATCAGGCTGAATCAGGAGCGTGACGCTGAGGGCGGGTGAGCCGCCGGTAGAGGGAAGTGGGCGTTTCCATCTACCGGCGACAGTTTGAATCTTCGAAGACAGTTTTAACTCAACGGCAGCAAAAAATTTGTTGCCGATTAATAAACTTTGTCACAAAGTCTCTTGCATTTCGCGGCCTAGCGAGGAGGCTGCTTCTAGGGAAGCAAAAATAAAGGTTGTCACAAAGCATAATTTTTCAAAATTTCTCGGGCTTTTTCGTTTAATAAAGGTTGTCACAGCAAAGGTTCAGCCAGAAAAAATCACAGGAAGGACCCCGTGCTAAAACCCCAAAAAAATTATGATGGTATCTTTTTGGGGCGTGGTAACCGGTGCGAGCGCTCCTGGCTGGGAGCCCCCTACAAATCGTTGGGTTGGGCATGGATTTCTCTGAGATACATCTTGGAGGGGTTGCTGCTTTTCCGAGCGCAGACGCGCCAACCAGACTGACTGTTTTCCGCTACCAGGCAGGTTTAAAACCGTCCAAGGATACGCCTGTATCCTCACTCATGAAGTCGCTCAATCATGCCGGGCCCAGGGCTCGCCATCTTCAGGGCGCCGCAGGACTCAGTGAAATTCGTGGAGGCGAGTTCCCTGAGGTGACACCGAGTTCATGTCGCCAGATCCTTCACCATATAGACCGCAGAGGTCGGACAAAGGCTCTTGAACTCCTCCGAACTGGAAATTGCCTTTGGGGCTTGAGATCGGTCTCTGTGCTCATATCCCCGAGCCTCGAAGAAGTCGGGTGCTGTTGTGGTCAGCAGATGAAGGCTCTGGGCTCCGTCAGCTTCCGCTATTCGCTCAAGTGCTCTGAGCAGCAGGGTACCGATCCCTGACTTTCGCTGGGCCGGTACGACAACCAGTGAGCGAATCAGACGAGTCCGGCCAGTTCCTTCAATGCCCCCGTATCCCAGCTCCGTTTCTCCCCGATGAAAGGAATAGAACATTCGGTCGGGCTGCAAAAGGTCTTGGGTCGGCAAGCCCGCTGCAGTCAGATGCGCAGCCAGGCCTTGGATTTGATCGGTACCAAGCAATCGGACAGAGATATCAGACTGGTTCATTGGGGACTCTGGGGATGGTATCGACGGCCAGTATAGGGCCCAAAGCGAGGGCTTTTTCCAGTTTTATGACGTCCCGTAAGGCGAGGCGAGTGTAAATATCTGCTTTACCGTATATTCGAATTGGCATATATTCGGATTTCCAGATATTGGCCGTACACGCATTCCCCAGGAGGTCACATGCGGGAAACACTGACTCCCCCCATCGTTTTCAAATGCCTGGCTGATGACACCCGGGCCCGGATGACCCTGCTGATCGCCCGTGAAGGCGAACTCTGTGTCTGCGAACTTACCCACGCGCTGGAGCTGAGCCAGCCGAAGATCTCCCGGCATCTTGCCCAGTTGCGCGAGGCTGGAATCCTGATGGATCGCCGCAAGGGTCAATGGGTGTACTACCGACTGCACCCCGAACTGCCGCAGTGGGTGGACGCGATGCTGAAGGGAGTGGTCGATGCCAACCAGGAATGGTTGAGCCCCGATGCATTGCGCCTTGCCGAAATGGGCGAGCGGCCGCAGAGCCCTGTTGCTTGTGCTTGAGAATTCCCTTCGCTGATTGAGTTGTAGTCATGCTGATCGCATTTTTGATTTTCCTGGTGACGATCGTTCTCGTCATCTGGCAGCCCAAAGGCCTGGGCGTGGGCTGGAGCGCCGCACTGGGGGCCGTCGTGGCGCTGCTGGCGGGCGTCGTGAGCCTGTCCGATATTCCCGTGGTCTGGCAGATCGTCTGGAACGCTACCGCCACTTTCATCGCCGTCATCATCATCAGCCTGCTGCTGGATGAGGCGGGGTTCTTCGAGTGGGCGGCATTGCACGTGGCCCGCTGGGGCAATGGCAGCAGCCGCAAGCTGTTCGCCTTCATCATCCTGCTGGGCGCCGCCGTCTCGGCGCTGTTCGCTAACGACGGTGCGGCACTGATCCTGACCCCGATCGTCATCGCCATGCTGCTGGCCCTGCGCTTCTCCCCGGCGGCGACGCTGGCATTCGTCATGGCGGCGGGCTTCATCGCCGATACCGCGAGCTTGCCGCTGGTGGTGTCCAACCTGGTGAACATCGTTTCCGCCGACTACTTTGGCATTGGCTTCAGCGAATACGCCTCGGTCATGGTGCCGGTGAACCTGGTCAGCATCGCCGCCACCCTGGGAATGCTGCTGTGGTTCTTCCGCAAGGACCTGCCGCGTACCTATGAACTCGACCAACTGAAGGCTCCCGAAGCCGCTATCCGCGACAAGGCGACGTTCGTTGCCGGCTGGTGGGTGCTTGCGCTGTTGCTGGTTGGCTTCTTCGCCATCGAGCCGCTGGGCGTTCCGATCAGCGCCATCGCTGCTGCCTGTGCGCTGATCCTCTACCTGATCGCCGCGCGTGGGCACGTGATTTCAACCCGCAAGGTGCTCAAGGACGCGCCTTGGCAGGTCGTGGTGTTCTCGCTTGGCATGTACCTTGTGGTGTATGGCCTGCGTAACGCCGGCCTCACCGACTACCTGACGCAGATCCTCAATGTCTTCGCTGGCTACGGAATCTGGGGCGCATCCCTCGGGACGGGGCTGCTCGCCGCTGGCCTGTCGTCGGTCATGAACAACATGCCCACTGTGTTGGTAGGGGCCTTGTCGATCCATTCCGCCGAGGCCACCGGCATCGTGCGCGAGGCCATGATCTACGCCAACGTCATCGGCTGTGACCTCGGTCCGAAAATCACCCCCATCGGCAGCCTGGCCACCTTGCTGTGGCTACACGTGCTGGCCCGCAAGAACATCGTCATCACCTGGGGTTACTACTTCCGCACCGGCATCGTCCTGACGCTGCCGATCCTGCTTGCCACCTTGGCCGCATTGGCCATCCGCCTGAGCTTTTGAACCGGAGATACCTGATGAAAGTCTTGTTCATGTGCACCCACAACAGCTGCCGCAGCATCCTGTCCGAGGCGCTGTTCAATCACCTGGCCCCAGAGGGTATGGAAGCTGTGAGCTCGGGCAGCTTCCCAAGCGGCAAGGTCAATGAGCGGGCACTGAATACCCTGGAAGCCGCCGGTATCCCCACCGCAGGTCTTTCAAGCAAGGCCTCGGATGCCTTCGAGAGCTCTCCTCCCGACATCGTTGTCACCGTGTGCGACCGCGCTGCCGGCGAAGCCTGCCCGATCTTCTTCGGTCCATCGCTCAAAGCCCACTGGGGCCTGGCCGACCCTTCGGCGGTCACCGGGAGTGAGGCAGAAATCGAAGAAGCCTTCCAGACAACACTTGCGAAGATTGATGAGCGCGTGCGCGCCTTCATTGCGCTGCCTTTCTCGCAACTGAGCCAGGACGAACTGAAAGCCGAACTTGCCCGCATCGGCGCGCTGTAGGCCCTGGATCAATGGAGACCGAAATGAACGACCACCTGCCCAATGTCCAACCAGAACTTATTGATCTGCCGTCGCTGGAGCGGCTGGCGCCGAAGGATCCTTCCACACACAAACCGCGCATCCTGCTGCTGTACGGATCGACCCGCGAACGCTCATTCAGCCGCTTGATGGTCCAGGAGGCTGCGCGCCTGCTGGAAGAGTTCGGCGCCGAAACCCGAATCTTTGATCCTTCCGGCCTACCGCTGCCGGATGACGCTCCGGACTCTCACGAGAAGGTGCTGGAACTCCGCGAGCTGATGCAATGGTCCGAGGGCCAGGTGTGGTGCTCGCCCGAGCGTCACGGCTCAATGAGTGCTGTCTTCAAGGCGCAGATCGATTGGGTACCGCTGGCCATGGGCGCGGTTCGCCCAACCCAGGGCAAGACCCTCGCGGTGATGCAGGTATGTGGAGGCTCGCAGTCCTTTAACGTGGTGAACCAACTGCGCGTGCTTGGCCGCTGGATGCGTATGTTTACCATCCCGAACCAGTCGTCGGTGCCGAAAGCCTTCCTGGAGTTCGATGAAGCCGGGCGCATGAAGCCGTCTTCTTTCTACGATCGACTGGTCGACGTGATGGAGGAACTGACCAAGTTCACGCTCCTGCTGCGTGATCGCCAGGATTATTTGGTAGACCGCTACTCCGAGCGCAAAGAGTCGGCGGAAGAACTATCCAAGCGAGTCAATATTCGGTCTATCTGAGGTCATGAGCATGTCGCATCCTTACTCATTGAAATCGTTGCCCCATGCTCCGGGTGTGCTGATTTTTACGCCTTGTCCGGGCACCCAGACCAGCGGTCTCGCTGAAAGCCTGGATACGCTCAAGAAGGCCGGTGCCGTGGCGCTGGTTACGCTGATGTCGGACGCAGAGCTTCAGGAAAACGGAGTTGCCCAGCTTGGCGTCGCGGCCAAGCAGCATGGGTTGGAGTGGTACCAACTGCCGATCAAGGATGATCATGCTCCGGATAAAAACTTCGAGGTCGGGCTGGGAGAGATCCGCCACCAGTTGAACGCTTTGCTCGCATCCAACAAGGCCCTGGCCATCCACTGCAAGGGCGGCTCCGGCCGCACCGGGCTGTTCGCTGCCCGTCTGCTGATCGAGTCCGGAATGCCGCGCCGCGAGGCGATTGCATGGGTGCAGGATCTTCGCCCACGGGCGATTCAGAAGCCTGCGCACATCAACTACATCAACCAGTTCGGCGAAGGCTGAGCGCTCCAGCCAGACAGGAGAAACCATGGCCACCGAAGGCGAGCTACTCGATGTCATCGTGATTGGCGGCGGGCAGTCCGCGCTGACGGTGGCCTATTTTCTCAAGCGGGCCAAGCTCTCGTTCCTGCTGCTTGACGCTGAAGAGGCTGCGGGCGGGGCGTGGCGCCATGGCTGGCACTCGCTGACGCTGTTCTCGCCCTCCGCTTGGAGCTCCATCGCGGGCTGGCCGATGCCGCCAGTCACCGAAGGTAATCCTGATAGGGATCACGTGGTCAGCTACCTGGAGCAGTACGAGGCGCGCTACGGGTTTCCTATCGTTCGCCCCGTCAGCATCACGGCGGTGGAGCGGACCGCACGTGGTCTTCGTGTGCGCTCGAAGGACCGCAACTGGGAAGCCCGTGCCGTCATCAGCGCAACGGGGACCTGGAGCAAGCCCAATGTTCCGGCCTATCCGGGGATAGAGCTGTTCCAGGGGCAGCAGATTCACTCCGCCCAGTACCAGTTACCAGAGGCTTTCCAAGGAAAACGCGTGCTGGTCGTTGGTGGTGGCAACTCGGGGGCGCAAATCTACGCGGAGCTGTCCGAGATCGCCGACGCAACGTGGGTAACCACGAAGGAACCGGCGTTTCTGCCTGATGACGTGGATGGCCGGGTGCTGTTCGAACGGGCTACCGAGCGCCTCAAGGCTCAACAGGAGGGCCGTGTTATCGACGCACAGGTCGGTGGGCTTGGTGATATCGTCATGGTGCCCTCAGTAGTCCGGGCTCGCGAGCGCGGGGCCCTTCGTGCTGTAAGGCCTTTCACCTCATTTACGTCGGATGGGGTCGTCTGGCCCAACGGTGAGAAAACCCAGGTCGATGTGGTGGTCTGGTGTACTGGATTCCGGCCGGCACTGGATCACCTTAAGGCACTGGACGTGCTGGATGACTACGGAAGGGTCGAGGTTGATGGGGGGCGTTCTATTCGCGAGCCGCGCCTCTGGCTGGTCGGATATGGCGACTGGACCGGCTTGGCCTCGGCGACGTTGATTGGCGTCACCCGTACCGCGCGCAGCACAGTTAACGAAGTAGTCGAACACCTGAACAGCTTGGAGCAGTCGGATGCATAGCGGAATCGAAATTCGTGTCGCCAGACCAGAGGATGCAGAAGAGATCCAGATCATCTACGCGCCCATCGTACTCAACACGGCCATCTCATTCGAAGAGGCAGTGCCGAGCGTGGAGCAAATGTGTGAGCGTATCTCCACGACGCTGCAAACCTATCCGTATCTGGTGGCTGTGCGAGAAGGACGGGTAGTCGGCTATGCCTACGCCAGTCAGCACCGGGCGCGTGCGGCGTACCGGTGGGCGGTGGATGTGACGGTGTATGTCGCCGAGGGGCAGCGCCGCAGCGGAATTGCTCGGCAGCTCTATGACGTGCTGCTGCCGGTTCTGAAGCGTCTGGGATATCGCTCGGCGTATGCCGGTATCGCCTTGCCGAATGAAGGCAGTGTCGGGCTGCACGAACGACTCGGTTTTCAGCACATCGGTACGTTTCCGCAGGTCGGATTCAAGCTCGATGCTTGGCATGATGTGGGGTATTGGCGGTTTGAGTTCGGTGACGACGGCCTTCGACCCGAGGCTCCAATGAGCTTCGTATCCTAAACCCGAATGCCACGCTAGAGCGTCCCAGCCCGCGCCGTTGCTGGCTGCGACAGCACTAATCCTCCAACACATGTGAGTAAACCTGAATCGTCCCAGTTTTGTAGACACCTCCAAACCTAATAATGATGCCCAAAGATTGGTGAAATGGTGCTTGCACTACAGGGGGCTAGTTGAAAAGGGCCAAGAAACGGCTGAAATTGACAGCGGCAATGGCAAGGCCGCTCAGTACGATAACTGTCGTGTAGATCGGGTGGTCTTTGACGATTTCAATTAACACAACAGGATGCACCCCGTTCCGCTCGTACCATTTGGATTTTGTCTTCAAGGACTTTTCATGTGTACGCTCGAAGAAGTTCGCAAACATATCGAGCTTCCTTAGGGTCGATTGATGCATTTTTATGTACTCAGCGTTCACAAAGGCGGCAGCCTCATCAGCGCCGGGCAGTGCGTCTTGGTCGCTGGCATTATTGAGTTCAGCCAATGCCATGATCCTGCCTTTCCTTCCCCTACTATCGGCATGCGGGGCATAGTTTCTTCCATATAACGCAACCAGCTCACGCGCAAGGTCAACCTTCTTGTCATCCGGCAGCTCTACGGGTTTGCCCCCGAGCACCCGAAAGCGATGCTCAAGCGCAAAGAACCCGAAATTTTCGTCTCGCATGTTCCAATGCAGGAACCGACAATCCTTGTGCTTATCAAGCCATTGGAAAAAACCTTTCAGCATCGACTTTTCGAATTTATTGAGCTCTGCTTGCATGCTGGAGAGCTGTTTGCTGAGCTCTGCTTCTTTATGGATGGACCACGATTTGGTTTGGCCGGTTTTTAGGTTCCGTGTGGCGATGGATGTCACACGTTTCGACTCCCCCGTATCATTTTCATAAAACGATTCGCAGGAGTAGTGAATTACGTAAACTCGGTTCGCGTCCAGGTAGAGGTCTTCGATTAACGCTCTGCTCCTTTTGCGATCCTTTACCCGATCTAGCTCTGCTCCCACACCTTTCCCCTCAACCCAATGCACTGTAGGCGAAGCTGGTGATTTTGCCCTCAAATGTGGGTACCCGCTAGATTCACCCCTAGCTTTGCCTTTGACTCTTCCTGAGGGTATACCGCTTGGGGATAATCAGCCGGCTTTGTCTTGGTGGATTGCCCTACAAATCGACGTGGCCTTCACCAAGCCGCTCCCAATGCCGGCCGTCAGAACGTAGGACCATTCGCTTCCGCCGAAGCGGGCTGGTGGGCGTGAGCCAACAGGCGTATCCTACAAGTGCTTGCTCCGAGACTTGTTGGCCTACAGCCTCCCCTTGGAGACATCTGATAGCCCGCCGCTGAGGCGGGCTTCTTTGCTATCGGGTCGCAGCGCCTTTGGTTTGCTAGCTTCCCAAGCTAGGCTCTGCCAGGGCGCATGCCCATCAGCGGTCTACCCGCCTCCCTAAGCACGACGATTATCGACGTACCCAAATCCTTAATCAGGCGCATGGAAAGCAGGCGGAGGTTTGGCGAAATTCGCTTACGCAGCCATTGCTTCGCAGGATTCTGCGCAGGTCATGCAGGCCTGGGCGCATTGCTGACAGTGGTCTGCCTTATGCTTACCGCACTCCTCCCCGCAGGCCCGGCAAATTTTGGCGCATAGGGCACAAAGCTCTTTGGCCAGCATGCTTTCTCGTGCCATCAAGGTAGCCGCAAGGTTGCACATATCTGCGCAATCTCTGTCCAGCTTGATGCAGTCAGCCATCATTTTTACATCTTGTTCTTGTAGGCAGGCTGACG
Source organism: Pseudomonas sp. WHRI 8519 (assembly GCF_040224055.2). Taxonomy (NCBI): domain Bacteria; kingdom Pseudomonadati; phylum Pseudomonadota; class Gammaproteobacteria; order Pseudomonadales; family Pseudomonadaceae; genus Pseudomonas; species Pseudomonas sp. WHRI 8519. The sequence continues at coordinate 6,057,393 of NZ_CP167996.1, forward strand.
CACAGCCTTCACAGGCCAGCGCACAGCGCAGGCATTCCGAGATGCATTCTTCAAAGCGACTGTTCATGGTCATATCTCCGGTATCGGGTCGATTTGATGCCAGTGCACCGTCTCATGACGGTATGTAGCGTTCGACCTGACGGGGTCCTGAAGATTGATTACATTTCTGTAAGCTTGTCCGAATCCTCTCGGTGTGAAGGCGTGCCCGATCATTTAAGGCTGGAACATCACTGCTTATGAATGCTCACGATCTTCGCGACGCTTCCTTCCATACGGAACCCAAATTTCACCTTGTCTCCTACGTTCAAGCCCTTCAGCTGTGCAGGCTCAGCATGGAAACCCATGGTCATCGCCGGCCATTTGAGCTCTGCTACCGGGCCGTGGGCCAATGTGATTTTTCCGCTTTGAGGATCCAGCGCCTTTATTGCCCCTTCAGCATGCGCGGTGGGTGCCGCCTGGGTGCCTTGGCCTCCTTCGGCGGAAGCTGGCATGTTCTTCATGTCCATACCATCCATGTCCTGGGCATGCACACTGGCGGCGAAAGCTGTGACCAGGGCTGCGATGACGATTAGCTTTTTCATTGGTTTTCTCCTGAGGGGTTGGGGGTAGTGACAGTAAGTTCGCGGCGACGGATCAGCCAGTACGCCGCAGGTATTACAAACAGGGAGAGCAACGGAGCGGTTAGCATGCCGCCGACCATGGGCACCGCGATGCGACTCATGACCTCGCTGCCGGTACCGCTGCTCCAGAGGATGGGCAGCAGGCCTGCAACGATGACCGCCACGGTCATTGCCTTGGGTCTGATGCGCTGCACCGCACCCTCACGGATTGCGCCGAGCAGCGCTGCTCGTGTGGTTTCGCCACTGGCCTGACGCTCAGCCCAAGCGTTATTCAGGTAAATGAGCATAATCACGCCAAACTCCGCCGCTACGCCGGCCAAGGCAATGAAACCAACGCCTGTGGCCACCGACAGGTTGTAGCCCAGCAAGTACAGCAGCCAAACGCCTCCGGTTAGCGCGAACGGTAGCGTGCCCATGATGAGTAGCGCCTCACCGAGGCGCCCAAAAGTCAGGTAGAGCAGCACGAAGATGATGGCCAGCGTCGCCGGCACCACCCAGGCCAGGCGTGCGTTAGCGCGCTCCAAGTATTCGAACTGCCCGGAGTAACTCAAGCTCATGCCCGGATCTAGCTTTACCTCGGTGTCGATCACCTGCCGCAGGTCTGCCACAACAGACGATAGGTCTCTGCCGCGCACATCGACGTACACCCAGCCCGAGGGGCGAGCATTTTCGCTCTTGAGCATGGGCGGGCCATCGGCAATACGTATGCGGGCCACGGTGCCAAGCGTCAGCTGGCCCCCCTGCGACGTGTAGATCGGCAGCTGACGCAACGCCTCCACGGAATCACGCCATTCACGTGGATAGCGCACGCTAATGGGAAAGCGAGCTAACCCTTCAACCGTTTCCCCAATGGTTTCGCCACCTATGGCACCGGCTACAATAGCCTGTACGTCGGTAATGTTCAGGCCATAACGCGCAGCGGCATGGCGGTCGATGTCCAAATCAATGTAGCGACCGCCAGTCAAACGCTCTGCCAGGGCCGAAGTCACTCCAGGCACCTTTATCGCTGCCCGCTCTACAGCAAGGGTAGCCCGGTCTATCTGGTTCAGATCGCTGCCGGCAACCTTGACGCCGATCGGACTCTTGATGCCGGTGGCCAGCATGTCAATCCGATTGCGGATAGGCGGAATCCAGATATTGGTGAGCCCAGGCACACGCACGATACGGTCAAGCTCTTCGATTAGCTTCTCAGTGGTCATACCTGGACGCCATTCACTCTTGGGCTTGAGCCGCACGGTGGTCTCGAACATCTCCAGCGGTGCAGGGTCAGTGGCCGATTCGGCGCGGCCGGCCTTACCAAAGACGCTGGCTACCTCGGGGACTGTACGAATCAAGCGATCCGTTCGCTGCAACAGCTCTGAAGCTTTCTGCGCGGAGAGTCCAGGCAAGGCTGAAGGCATGTAGAGCAGATCACCTTCATCAAGTGGGGGAAGAAACTCGCCACCCAGATGGTTCAAGGGCCACAGACTGCTGAGCAGGATGAGCAATGCTCCAGCGAGGGTAAGCAAGGGCCGGCGCAGGACGACCTCCAATGCCGGACGGTACAGCCGGATGAGGCCCCGGTTGAGCGGGTTGCGCTGTTCCGCAGGCAGTGGCCCTCTGATCCAGTACCCCATCAGCACCGGTATCAGGGTCACCGATAGCGCAGCCGCCGCTGCCATCGCGTAGGTCTTGGTAAAGGCCAGGGGGGCAAAGAGGCGGCCCTCCTGGGCTTGCAGCGTGAACACCGGGATGAACGAGAGCGTGATGATCATGAGGCTGAAGAACAGCGCTGGTCCAACCTCGACGGCCGCCTCCGTCATTACGTTCCAATGCGCTTCGCCCCGCAAAGGTTGACCAGGATGCTGGGCATGCCAGGCCTCTACACGTTTGTGGGCGTTCTCGATCATGACCACGGCAGCGTCCACCATTGCACCGATGGCAATAGCGATTCCGCCAAGGGACATGATGTTGGCGTTGATGCCCTGATGACGCATGACGATCAGCGCAATCAGGATTCCCACGGGCAGCGACACGATGGCCACCAGCGACGAGCGCAGGTGCCAGAGAAACGCTGCGCATACCAACGCCACTACCACAAACTCCTCGACCAGTTTGTGACTGAGGTTCTCCACAGCACGGTCGATCAGCTGGCTGCGGTCGTAGACGGTGACAAGCTCCACCCCGGCAGGCAGGCCTTTCTTCAGGGTTTCGAGCTTGGCCTTGACGTGCGCGATGGCCTCACGAGCATTCTTGCCGCTGCGCAGGATAACCACTCCACCTACGGCTTCACCGAGGCCGTCCAGTTCACCTATGCCTCTGCGGGCTTCCGGACCTATCTGCACCGTAGCGACATCGCCTAAGTTCACCGGCACGCCCTTGGTAGCCAGTCGCAGAGGGATCGCTCTGAAATCGTCCAGCGATCCTAGGTAGCCGGCCGCACGAACCATGAATTCTGCTTCGCCTTGCTCCAGCACACCACCGCCGGTCTCCTGGTTGGCCTTACCTATAGCCTCTATCACCTCAGCTTGGGTGATACCGAGGCTGGCCATGCGAAGCGGATCGAGGAGGACTTGGTATTGCTTGACCATACCGCCGATGGTGGCCACCTCAGCGACATCCGGCAGGGTCTTGAGCTCATAGCGCAGGAACCAGTCCTGCAGGCTGCGCAGTTGCGACAGGTCATGGCCACCGTTGCGATCGACCAGCGCATACTGAAAAATCCACCCGACTCCGGTGGCGTCCGGTCCGAGTACCGGCTTGGCTGCCGCAGGTAATCGCGATTGTGCCTGGCTCAGGTACTCAAGAACCCGAGAGCGCGCCCAATACAGATCGGTGCCGTCCTCGAACAGCACGTAGACGAAGCTGTCACCGAAGGCGGAGAAGCCGCGTACCGTTTTGGCCTCCGGAACCGAGAGCATTGTCGTGGTCAGCGGATAGGTCACCTGATTCTCAACGATCTGAGGAGCCTGACCTGGGTAGGACGTGCGGATGATCACCTGTACATCCGACAGGTCGGGCAAGGCGTCGATTGGCAGACTGCGCACCGAGACGAAGCCCCATGCCACCAGAAACAGCGTAGCGAGCAGCACCAGTACCCGGTTGCCTACCGACCAGCGGATCAGTTTGGCAATCATGGTTGGCCCTCCAACACTTTGATCTGCTCAACCACCATGCCCTCGTCGCGTTCGCGTATCCCAAAGCGAATCTGTGCACCGACCTTGAGGCCATCAAGGAGCGACTGATCAGCCACCGGGAAGGTCATGGTCATCCCAGGCATACCCAGGGTGAGGAAGGGACCATGGTCAACGGTGAGCTGGGCTCCGTCTATCTGCACGATACGGCCGTTCGCTTCATGTAAGGCGGGCCCCGCTTTTGGCTGAGCGTCTTGCGCCGTCGCCGCTTCGATGCCTTTCAAATTAGCTTCGGAGTCCAGTAGGAATTGCCCCGACGCTACGATGCGCTGACCTGCCTGAAGGCCCTGCAACACCGCAACTTGCCCCTTGCTCTCCTGACCCAACACGACTTCCACCGGTCGGAAGCGACCACCTTCTTCAGCCAGCATCACCAGATCCCGCTTGCCGGTACGTATGACCGCCTCGGCAGGCACCAAGAGGCTCTGCTCGGCAGACACGCCGGGATTGAGAGCCACTTGAGCGGTCATCCCAGGACGAAGCCGTCCATCCGGGTTGGGCAACTCGATACGCAGGCGCAACGTGCGGCTTTGCAAATCGGCATCAGCCAACAGCGCGGTCAACTTGCCCGGTACCGGATCGCCTGGGAAAGCTGGCAATTGCGCTTGCACAGGCTGGCCTTCGCGCAGGCCTTGAGCCTGGGCTTCTGGCACAGCGGCTTCCAGCCAGACGTTGGCCACTCCGTTGATCCTTGCCAAGGTAGTCCCCGGCGTCAGCGTCATGCCGGGTCGCAGATCGAGAACCTGGATGACACCGGCAGTGGGCGCGGAAAGTGTGACCGAGAGCTGTACCTTTCCAGTGCTCGCGACCCGGTTGATCAGGTAGACCGGCATGCCGGAGAGCAGGAGCCGCTGTCGTGCCGCCGCTGTCAGTTGAGCGTCGCCGGAATGCCGCAACGCCAGATATTCCTCCTGCAAACCAGCCCACTCCGGGGTCAGCACATCGGCTAGGGGAGCCCCTTTAGCAACTATATCCCCCGCCGCCCGGCCATATACGCGTTCGACGTAACCGCCAGTACGGGCCTGCAACACGCTGAAGTCGCGTTCGTCGAACGCCAGAACGCCGCTCACGCTCAGGGATCGTTCAAGCCTGCCAGCCATCACCGTTGCCAATCGCATCCCGAGATTTTGCTGGAGCCCAGCCGAGACCTGAACCGCAGGCTGCCCCTTGTCATCCGTCTCGCCTGAATACTTGGGCACGAGCGGCATGTCCATGAACGGCGACTTTCCGGGTGCCGGGAAATGCTGCTGGGGATACATCGGGTCGTACCAATACAGCGCTTTTTGCTCACCTACTGGCTGCGATGGGGTAACCGTGCCCCGTCCACCTAGCCAGAAGCCCGCGCCTGCTCCAATAGCAAGGGCAGCAGCCACAACCAACCCAATCGACCTATTCCTCATGCCCGCACCTCTCCATATACGAAATGCAGACGCGCTGCTGTTGCAGCCAACTGTCCTTGCAGATCCACATCCTGTAACAGCGCTTCCACGCGTTGCCGACGTGCCGACAGCACTTCACTCAACGGCGACTTACCGGCGCGGTAGTCCGCCAGAGCGAGGCGTACCCGGTCCTCGGCCAGAGGTAGAAGCGTCTCGCGACTGCGCCGCACCGCCCGCTGCAAACGTTGGTACTCGGCAAGGTCTGTTTCAAGCTGGGCTTGATGCTCGCGCAGGGCTGCATCCTGCTCATCCTCCAACTGACGAACTTGCGCGCGTCGTGCCGCAATCATCGGGTCTTGCCGGGAGCCGGTGAACAACGGCAGCTGGAAGCTGACTTGCAAGCTGACCATGTTGCTGAAGTCCGGGCCACGACGCTGATAATCCACCCCCCAAGACCAATCCGACTTCTTTTCTGCCTGGGCCTGGTGTACCTGGGCTTGCGCCTCGCGTGTCATGGCGTTGTAGGTATTGAGCTCCGGGTGGGCATGTACGGAGTGCAGGTATTCAGCTGCGTCTACAGGCCAGAGTGGGAACGTCGGCGCCCCTACTTCGGCGTCCTGCCCAATCCAGCGCTTCAGCGCGGATCGCGCTTGAGCTGCCTGACTCAATAAAACATCCTTCTGCTCGTCCAGCTGCGCCAATTCCTGTTTCGGAGCCAGCGTATCGGTCGTCGAGCCTGCGCCACCGGCCAGGCGCGCCCGCACCGTAGAAGCCAGCAGCTGGTTTTCTTTGTAGAAAGCGTCGAACTGTTCAAGTTTTCGCTGCACGGTGTACGCATTAACCCAAGCCTGCGCGGTTGCCGCTCGAATCTTCAGGCGCTCGAAGACCGCCTCAGCATCGGCTCGCTCGACCGTGGCCTGAGCTGTCTCTACGCGAGCTTTACGTTTGTCCCGGTTCGGTACGTCCTGGGACAGGCCAACCACCTGCATGGTCATGAAGTCTCTGTTCAAGCTCCAGCGATCAGCGCCTTCAATCGGCAGGTTTTGTACTCCAAGATTCAGGCGCGGATCGGGTAGTTCGCCCGCTGGAATGACCAAGTTGCGCGCAGCTGATGCCTGCTCTTGGCGGGCTTGTAGAGAGGGAGCGTTGCGTTCAGCCAGTTGCAGCGCTTCATCCAGCGGCAGCGTTGTCGCCTGTGCTGAGACAGCCGGCAGCAGTATGAAAAGGACGGCAGTGGGAGTTCGTCCCTGAAAACGTTGGGGAGTCATGAGAATGATTCCTCGAAAGATCAGCGCCCAGGCGCGTGCCATCGGCCCGCTGCTAGGCAGAACGATGGTGTGAAATTAAGAGGGAGTCAGACGCGGGGAGGACGCCATGGATCGGGGGGAGAACCTGTTGCTATGCCTACAGCGTAGGTATCGGCAGGTCGTGGCTTGGCATAGGTCAGTCCAGGCGTCAGGAAGCTGAGCTGCACTGTGCTGGCAGTTCTGCACTCCTGGCCTACCTTGCAGGATTTGGCATGGTCACCAGTCTTGCCCGGCTCTTGGTCCTGGCAGCAGTCATGGTCCATGCCCGCCATCATTTCCATGCCCATGGTCTGCATTGGGCAAGGTTCAGTCGCCGAATCGATGCCCGCCATCCCGTTAAGCGGAAGCGCCACGATAAGCATCAGGATGGTGAGCAGTCGAATGAAGCGTTTCATGATGGGCGAATATAGGTTACCGGGATGAATTCAGCATTAAGAGGCTTCACCAAACAACCGCTTGGAGGCTGGAAGGCTGATGTAAAAAGTTGTGAATCCCTCCGCTGAAGTACACCAAATTCGTCCGCTGTGAGCCTCGATGATGGAGCGTGTTATCGACAGGCCCAGGCCTGCATTGCTTGGTCCGCCTTCGCGTCTGGCTGGATCAGCCCGATAGAACCGGTCGAAGATCTTGCCAATGTGCTGAGGATCGATGGTTACTCCGCTGTTACGTATGGACAACGTCACGTTTTCACGTGTTTGCTCGATCTGCACTGATATCTCGTTGCCTTCCGGGGTGTAGCGCAACGCGTTCGATAAAAGGTTGGAAAGCGCTCGGTCAATCATCAAGAGATCGCCACGAACCTTGCCACGACCTTGGAGGGTCAGCTGGATGCCTTGATCCTCAGCCAGAAACTGGTAGTACTCGAACAGCTTGGATACGAGTTCGGAGAGCTCCACATCAATCTGCTCAGGCACGATCAGACCGTTATCCGCCTTCGCGAGGAAAAGCATGTCGTCGATCATGCGCGACATGCGCTTGAGGTCTTCAAGGTTCGAATAGAGGTTTTCCTCATAGGCATCCAGGTCACGCTTCTTGGTGAGCACCACTTCGGTATGGGTAAGTAGGTTGCTGACCGGCGTTCTCAACTCATGAGCGATATCGGCAGAGAAGTTGGACAACCGAACGAATGCATCCTCCAACCGTCCCAGCATCCCGTTGAAAGACAGGATGAGCTCCTGAAGCTCTAGCGGTACGGGCTCCAGCGGAATGCGCTCGCGGAGCGATCTTGCCGACATCCCGGTGGCCACTTTGGTGATTTGCCCGACAGGCCGAAGCCCACTCTTGGCAACGACCCAGCCCAAGCCTGCGCTCACAATCGCGCTGATCACCAAGCCGATGCCGAACCACCATTGCAGGGTGACAAAGAAATGCGCGTGAGTGGTGACATCGAGCATCAGCACGGCCGTCACCGGTTCCGTTTCGCCCGCGATGGTCATCTGGGCGGTGATACCGCGGAAGTTCTGCGATTCATCCTGCCACTCCCAGACCGCACCCTGGCGCGCCTGCTCGAACCGCTGAGGAATTTGGGAGGCTTTGGAGTCTGAAAAAAGGGTCGTTCCGTCAGCCTTGGTGATTTTCGCCGAAAGATCCTGATGTGCGCCGAGCAATGCCCGCAGCTGCTGCTCCTGATCGCCGAGCTCGCCTCGCGCTGCTGAAATGGACAGAATATGACGCGTTGACTCCAGCTTTTCGGAGAGCGCCTGCTCATCCAGCATCCGGAAATGGTGCTGGCTGAGCCCGTAGAAAGCCACGCCGGCAACGACCAAGACAGCAGTCACCGCGAACATGAACATCAGGGTCAGTCGCTTGACGAGCGATGATTGCGGGCGCATCACTCTGCCACATCCATCATGTAGCCCATGCCTCGGGCGGTATGGATGAGCTTTGGCGCGAAGTCGTCATCAATCTTGGCCCGCAGTCGGCGAATCGCGACCTCGATCACGTTGGTGTCACTGTCGAAGTTCATGTCCCAGACCTGAGAAGCGATCAGCGACTTGGGGAGCACCTCCCCGCGTCGGCGCATGAGCAGCTCCAAAAGGGCAAACTCCTTGGCAGTAAGGTCGATCCGCTTGCCGTTTCGCGTAGCCCGGCGCTTGAGCAGGTCAACCTCAAGGTCCGCCATCTTCATGGTGGTTTGAGCAGAACCACCGTTGCCTCTGCGCAGCAGTGTGCGGACCCGAGCCAACAGCTCAGAGAACGCAAAGGGCTTCACAAGGTAGTCATCAGCACCCAGCTCCAAGCCTTTAACGCGATCATCTACGCCATCACGGGCCGTGAGAAAGAGGACCGGCACGTCTTTCCCCGCTGCCCGGATCTTGCGCAGGACCTCCCAGCCATCGAGCCCCGGCATCATTACGTCCAAGATCAGCAAGTCATACGCTTCGCTCTGCGCCTGTTGCAGGGCGTCAGTGCCTGTCATCACCCGGTCTACAGTGAAGCCAGCCTCTGTTAGGCCTTGCTGGAGGTAGACACCGGTTTTCGGCTCATCTTCGGCTACGAGTAATTTCATCTGCTCTCATCCACGCGGAGTGCATCTCCAGTTTGCAGGAAAAAAGACGCCCAACCAGAAGCTGACGGAAAAGTAATGTCGCGATCAGTTTTCTGACAGCACCGCGAGGCTAATTTGACCCTGTACCTGACGCCATGAGGCGCAGAACCCACTGAGGATCTCCAGATGAACATGGTCAAAGCAATTGTGGTGGTCGTTACCTTCGGCATGGCAGGCATCGCCCTGGCAGAGGGCGGCGCGGACCGGACCTTTGCGCGGATGGAAGCGGCTCGCCAAAACTCCATGCAGGCCTATCAGGTTGCGCAGCAGGAGAAAGAGCAGCCGCCGGTCGCCGCACAGTCCAGCAAGCATGTCGGCCACGAGAGCTGCTGATCCGAGCTTACAGAAATGTAATCACTCCGGAATCTGAACTATGGCAGTTTCAGACTACGGCCTCTCATCAGCCTCGCGCAGTAGCGAAAGTCTACGAGACTGGTGAGAGCTCCAACGAACCCAAGGGCTGCGCCATCGAGCAGCCTGGATATCAGCGATCTACCTGACTGGACGCAACGGCATGCAAAGCAAAACCACGAGACGATCATTCGTCAAAGGCCTGGCCGCTACCGGACTTCTGGGTGGGCTCGGCATGTGGCGCGCGCCGGTCTGGGCTGTGACCAGCCCTGGCCAACCGAACGTGCTCAGCGGCAATGAATTCGACCTGTATATCGGTGAACTGCCCGTCAACATTACGGGGGCAGCTCGTACGGCCATGGCCATCAACGGCTCCGTGCCTGGGCCGATCCTGCGATGGCGCGAAGGCGACACCGTGACGCTGCGTGTACGCAACCGGTTGAAACAGGACACCTCCATTCACTGGCACGGCATAATCCTGCCCGCCAATATGGACGGTGTGCCGGGCTTGAGCTTTCACGGCATCGCTCCCGATGGCATGTACGAATACAAGTTCAAGGTCCACCAGAACGGCACTTACTGGTATCACAGCCACTCAGGCCTCCAAGAGCAGTCTGGGGTCTATGGCGCACTGGTGATCGATGCTAAGGATCCCGAGCCGTTTGTATATGACCGCGATTACGTCGTCATGCTCAGCGATTGGACGGATGAGGACCCGGCGCGGGTGCTCTCCAAACTCAAGAAGCAGTCCGACTATTACAACTTCCACAAGCGCACGGTCAGCGACTTCGTTGACGACGTGAGCGAGAAAGGCTGGTCGGCCGCTGTAGCGGATCGGAAGATGTGGGCTGAAATGAAGATGAGCCCCACCGACCTCGCAGATGTGAGCGGGTATACCTACACCTACCTCATGAACGGCCAAGCTCCGAACGGCAACTGGACGGGTATCTTCAAGCCCGGCGAGAAGATCCGCCTGCGATTCATCAACGGCTCGGCCATGACCTATTTCGATGTCCGGATTCCTGGGCTCAAGATGACGGTTGTGGCTGCCGACGGCCAGTACGTCAAACCCGTATCGGTCGATGAGTTCCGGATCGCCGTTGCTGAAACCTACGATGTCATCGTCGAGCCTGAAAACGAACAGGCCTATACGATTTTCGCGCAATCCATGGACCGTACCGGGTATTCCCGAGGCACCCTGGCAGTTCGCGAAGGCTTGCAAGCGCCCGTACCGGCGGTAGATCCACGCCCGATCATCGCCATGAGCGATATGGGCATGGACCACGGCAGCATGGGCGGAATGGATCATGGCAGCATGGCTGGCATGGACCAGGGCAGCATGGCCGGCATGGATCACAGCAAGATGGCTGGAATGGACCACGGCAGCATGGCCGGTATGGACCACAGCAAGATGACTGGGATGGGCAATGAAGGCATGGCCGGCATGAGCGGCGCAATGCAAAGCCATCCGGCTTCCGAGACCAACAACCCACTGGTCGATATGCAGACTATGTCGCCAACGCCAAAGCTGAACGATCCGGGAATTGGCCTACGCAACAACGGGCGTCGAGTGCTGACGTACGCCGATCTGCGGAGCACCTTCATCGATCCCGATGGTCGAGAGCCTGGACGGACAATCGAACTGCACCTTACCGGCCACATGGAGAAGTTCGCGTGGTCGTTCGACGGTATCAAATTCTCCGACGCTGAACCGCTGCGGTTGAAATATGGCGAGCGTCTTCGCATCACCTTGGTCAACGACACCATGATGACTCACCCCATCCACCTCCACGGTATGTGGAGTGATCTGGAGGACGAGAACGGCAACTTCATGGTTCGCAAGCACACCATCGACATGCCACCTGGCTCAAAACGAAGCTATCGCGTCACCGCAGATGCCTTGGGACGTTGGGCCTATCACTGTCACCTACTGTTCCACATGGAAATGGGCATGTTCCGAGAAGTACGTGTGGACGAATGAACTGGAGATTTGAGATGAGCAAACCAATGAAACGAAGCGCCTTTTTCCTTTCTGCTGCGATGGTAGGCATTCTGGCTGTTTATGCCCCGTCGTCGTGGTCCAGCGACAATCATGATCAGCATTCCCAGAAAACCACAGAGGCCGGCAAAGCCAAAGGCTCGCAGGACAAGCAGGGCCAGGGGATGAACCATGAAGGCATGGACCATGGTTCCATGGAAGGTATGGACCACGGCTCGATGAAGGGAATGGACCATGGCTCGATGGAAGGCATGGACCACGACAAAATGATGAAATCGCATGGCAGCGACAAAGCTAAGGCAGGGAAAGATGGCCAATAGCCTCGGGCGGCCTTCGCTGCTGGCTCTGACCGTTTCGATCAGCATGCTGGGCGTAACGCCCAGCTTCGCTGCTGAAGAAATGGATCACTCGGGCATGGATCATTCGAAAATGGGGCACGGCTCCATGCAAATGGATGCTGCTCCATCCGAATCGATGCCGGCGATGGATCACAGCAAGATGGGGATGGGCAAACAGCAGAAAAAGCCTGCCCCTGTTGATCACAGCCAGATGGGGCATGCTCAAAGCAAGAGTAAATCCAGCCCGGTGGACCACAACAAGATGGACCACAGCAAAATGAACCATGGAAACATGCAGGGCATGGATCACGGCTCTATGAAGGGCATGGACCATTCCCAGATGAACCATAGCTCAGCGACTTCTCCGACCACGACGAGCCGCACGCCGATTCCAGTGCTCACTGATGCGGATCGCGAGTCGGCCTTTCCGCCCCTGGGTGGCCACCAAGTGCACGACAGCGGAATCAACAGCTTCTTCCTGTTGGACCAGCTCGAATACCAGGACGCCGATGAGGGCAGCACCCTGGCCTGGGACGCATCAGGCTGGATAGGCGGCGACATTAATCGCCTCTGGGTTCGTTCGGAAGGCGAGCGCACCAATGGGGTAACCGAAGATGCTGAGCTGCAACTCCTGTACGGGCGCTCGGTCAGCCCTTGGTGGGATGTGGTCGCCGGGGTCCGCCAGGATTTCAAACCGGAATCCCCACAGACCTGGGCAGCCTTTGGTATTCAGGGCATGGCTCTGTATGACTTCGAGGCCGAAGCCACGGCGTTTATAGGCGAGAACGGTCAGACTGCTGCGCGTCTTGAGGGCGAATACGACATCCTGCTGACCAATCGCTTGATTTTGCAGCCCACGGCCGAGGTCAATTTCTATGGCAAGAACGATCCTGAGCGCGGCGTTGGCTCGGGCCTTGCCAATACCGAAGTCGGGCTGCGCCTACGGTATGAAATTGTCCGCCAGTTTGCTCCATACATAGGCGTTACCTGGAGCCGCTCCTACGGCAACACCGCTGACTTCATCCGAGACGAGGGTGGAGATGTTGATGAGGCACGCTTCGTTGCCGGTATCCGGATGTGGTTCTGAGAATTCCAACATGAAAAAAACAATTACAACGCTGCTTGGGGCCGGTGCTGTCGGAAGTGCTGCGGTATTGGGCACAGCCTATTTCGGTCTGGTGAATGTCGGCGCTGATGATCCTCACTTCCCGGCAGTCCATTCCTTTCTCGCCATGGCTCGTGATCGGTCTATTGAGGTTCGAGCGCGAGACATCGAAGTCCCTGATCTGAAGGAAGCCGCGTTGATCAAAGCGGGGGCGGGCAACTACAACGCCATGTGTATAGGCTGTCACCTTGCCCCTGGCGTTGGGAAGACTGAGCTAAGCCAAGCGCTATACCCGTCGCCACCCGACCTCACCAAGGTGGGTGTCGGAGGCGATCCAGCCGCCGCATTCTGGACAATCAAGCACGGTATCAAAGCCACGGGCATGCCCGCCTGGGGCAAGAGCATGGGCGATGAGTACATCTGGGGAATCGTCGCGTTCCTGGATCAACTGCCCCAGATGAATGCCGAGCAGTACAAGGCCTTGGTGGCCACGAGCGGCGGCCACCAGCACGGCGGCGGTGAAAGCGATATGCACAACCATGAGGGCCAGCACGGCGGGAGCGGTCGTGCCGAGCATGGTGATCACGATGAAGCGGCAGACGACGATCATGCCCAGGCAGCTCACGACCATGGAGCTGCACCCGCAGGCTCCGCTCAAGCGGCAGATCATCACGGTGACCACAATGCGGCCGAGGCCCATTCGGATGCCCACCCGACATCGTCGCCAAAGACGCATGTTCACAAAGACGGTAAGGAGCACACTCATGCCAACTAACCGGATATTCGTTCGGCTAGCCGCTATCGCTGGGCTTCTGGTGACCTCGGCGGCCTATGCTGCCGAGCCATTGTCCATCGACGTTCACCGAGACGCGAACTGCGGTTGCTGCAAGAAGTGGATCGCGCACCTGGAAGCCAATGGTTTCAAAGTGACCGACCATGTTGAGACGGACATGAGCGCAGTGAAACAGAAGCTGGGCGTAGCGCCACGGTTAGCGTCCTGCCACACAGCTGTGATCGACGGAAAGTTTGTTGAAGGTCACGTGCCAGCTGAGCAGATTCGAGAACTCAGGGGGCGGAACGATCTAGTCGGGATCGCCGTACCAGGAATGCCAGCTGGGTCCCCAGGCATGGAGGTTGATGGCGTAAGCCATGCCTACCAAGTCATTGGTTTAATCAAAAGCGGCGAGGACCAAGTAGTCGCCAACTATCCAGCCAAATAACGCACCTACCAGGAGGACGGCGGTAGGCTGACTGCCGTCCCTTATTCCCCCGCTAGAAAGCTTCATCAGCTCAACAGGACGACAGAGAGGGGCTACAAAGGGTAGCTAGTCAGATTCACGGCGCTCGCGGACTGGCTTGAGTACGATATCGCCGTTGATGAGCTCGATGGAGAGTCTGTCGCCCGTCGTGACCCCGAGCTCGCGCAAAATGTCATCGGGTAATTCCACAATCACATCGCCGGAGCCGTCGCCGGGATCTAGGCACTTTACCGTGGTGCGCGCTGATTGAGTCATTGGACTCTCCTGCCTGAGCTACCAGTCCTCATCGTACTCCACCAGTCATGAAAGCCGGTAACCAGGCGATCTATTGCCGGAATTGACGCTTCAACCCGGCGTTTTATCAGAGTAAGTCCTGTCCACTCGCTCAGTGCTCAGTTCTGGCCCCGGCAACCGACTCCAGCGGTCCGGTATTCAAGGATTTTCACGTCTCCGTTGGAATCCTCGTAATTCATCTGTGCCGGCATCACGTCACAGCTCGCCTTGGTCGACGTCATGCTGATCACCTTCGCCACGTCGAGCCGCATCCCGTAGCGATAGTGGATCACCTCCGGTGGGTTCTTTCCCTTGGCAGCGGCATAAGCTCGCATAGCTTGCTCATTGGCCTGAATCATCTTTCCATGCAGACGGTCGGATCCTCCTTCGGCGAGTACGGCTGACGAAGCCACTAGGGCCAGGATAGCGGTGATACTTTTGATGACTTTCATTTCAATCACTCCAATAAACGTGACTGAAGATTAGGGGTTGATCGCTGTCAATTGAGTGATACGGGAATTACAAGGTTGTAAGTCCCGCATGTAAAAAGAGGTAGCGTTGCCTCCTCGCCGCATACCAACCTCGCCCTCAGGCAAGCTACTGGTAGACACCCAAGCGTATACGCTCAAGATAGTCCGCTACGACGCTGAACCCGAGCGACGTGTCGAGCATCTCGAAGGGTACAAACCCCAACAAACGGCCGCACGGCCGACAAAGCCACTGCTCCGCGAGCATCTGAGAGCCAAATACCTTCGATGCAAGCTCCAGTCCTTTCGCATACTGGAACGCCACCGCGCTCTGCTGGGCATCCAGACGATGGGCCTGAGCGGGATGGCTCAGACGGTGAATGCTTCTGGTCGATCTTCCTGTGATTCGCCCGACAAGGTTACGAGCCTTGAACAGGCTCGATGACTCGACCATGCACTTCACGTCGCTGAAAAAGAATCCTGTTTGGACTAGACTCAGGAGCTCCAGCTGGCTCAACCCGTCGGGGTGGGTATGAACCAGGTGGAACGTTGGTGGAAAGGCCTGCGATTCAACAGGTGGGCGAGTGCTTGTAGGATTCACTGCATCGACCTCCTCTTGTGCGTTGGCTGCCAGACTAGCCATTTTGATTCCCAAGCACGTCCGGCGCCCTTCCACCTTCACAATAGCCCAATACGGTCACCAATGTGGATGCGATACCGGTGACTTCTAACTAAAATGGCATACCGCCCGTCTAGCAACGTGTACAAGCACTTCAATTAATGAGAATTTTCGCACCATTACCTGGAGAATATGTCGCATCAGCGCTTAAGCGAGGCAATGAGCTTCTAGGTATTAAATCTCTAAAAACTGAAGATTTCTATATAAAACCGATACCTCGTGTTGGCTTTGGGATTAGTAAAACCTTAAGCACCGCGCAAGCAGAGTGGCGGCCGCATCAAGAATTTTATTACCCAAAACTGCTAGACGACCACAAAATTTCCGAACTAGTCCTAAACGACCACACTTTGTATCCTATGATAGCTGCGCTTGGTCGTCATCGAGCGACCGCAATCGTCACACCAAAGACTTGGCAGAAAGTTTGTCCAGATTGCGTTCTCGAAGACTTGAATAACTGCGGAAGCCCCTATATTCATTGCAGGCACGTGTTGGGTTCCGTACAGGTTTGCAGTACTCATGCTTGCACTCTAATCGAAACATGTCCGGCCTGCTCAATGCCACTGAAAAAGCACGAGATTGGTCACCTAGCCAAGTGCAGCAAGCAGGGCAAATGGTCAAGACGTCAAAAGCGAGAATTCGGATCAACCCGTCATATGTACGCCAAATTTGTCGCAGATCTTCTGGGCTACCGCGGCCCGATGATACATGATGGAACGGCAGACTTTATCGCATATGCAAGCCTCATGATTAATCGCACTAGAGAATTCGAACGCACCGAGCTGGATATTTCCAAACTGATTTACAAAGAAATGGGGATTACGTCGAGACTTACCACGAGCAGTATCTCCACCAGTGACAAATTTCCTATGTATGTATTTTTAGGATGTCACACCGCTGAGAATTATTTAAATTTGCTAGCGAACCAAGATGAGCAAGACCTCCTGCGAGAGAAGAAAAAATCCATATTCAATAAACTCTTGCACGAAGCCAATAGAACTAGTCCATATCGTCACGTATCTGCATGAGGATTTCATCTTCGGATACGCGAGATATCCGTATTCCGGCATAACGGTAGAGAACACTCATGGCACAGTGTTCAGTCAGAGAGTATTCTCGGATTGCCCACCGGATTTTACGCAGCTGGTGGTCATGAGTAGACTCAAGCAAATCCGCCATCAACCTTATGCTCCTCGGAAAATGTTCCGGCATTTTAAGGAAAGCGTGGGCGTTTACCACAAGCCTGCATAGAGCAGCGCGGGTGACCTGCTGAGGCTTTCCGTGTACAGAAAGTAAGATCGCCCTAGCTTTAGCGAGCTCTGACGCAAGGGTGAAGTCCCTGGATTGCCAGTCGATTCGAATCTTTCGATCTCTGAGGTAGGGGTTTGCAGCAACATAGTTGACCAACCATTCCCTGTCGTGGCGGTACAACCACTGATAGCCCGGCTTGTCATGACATTTGGGGTTAGCACTGTTTGCAAAGGCTAACCGGCGGGCTTGGAGGTCATTGTCATCAGTAAGGTTATTCGGCCTATCACGACAGACCATAACACCAGCGGATATATCGGCCTCTGGACAGTAGGTCTTGAGGTGTTCCAGCTCCAGATCGAGGAGCCAGCAGAGGAAATAGAACTTGAAGGGCTGCACGATTCGCTCTCGTCGCCGTATGATCTGCAAAACCCAGTCACAGGACCGAACCATTTCTTCAAACTCGGCAGCGCTAGGACTGCACCGAAGTCGCCTGGTTAAGAACTCTCTCAGCATTCCCTCTCTAATTCGACCAGACCTAATAAAACTCATCTCGTCCAAACGGGTCCTGAAAAAATTTCCAGCCTGGATCGCTTTGATCTCATCGGGGTGGTCGAGCCCCCATAGCTGCATACGGGCAATCGCAATGGCCGCGCTGTGTTCTCCACAGTCCATAACCGGCGTTCCACCTGATTCGCCCGGTAGCAACATGCAACGCCAATCTGCCCCTTTGGGAAATCTCATCGCCTGTAGCACTTCGCTGTGGCGCGGACAGACGCAAATGCCCGAAGCTTGATGAATACGATGCCAGTAGGCTAAGCCGCACTCCAGCATGTCCTGTCCGACGCAGCTCTCGCAATATCTAAACGAGGCGTGTTGGAGGAAACGCGACGCTGTTATGCCCAAGGCCATCTTGAGTCCTGTACCCCGATTACCTCCCATTAGAACAACGGCATCGCGGCCCTTCTGTTCATTCAAAAACGGCAAATAAAGCGGTAAAAGTGTGAAGCGATTGATCAACTCTCCTACGGGAATGGCGCCTCCCAGACGCTCAGACAGAGCCCCTAAGCAGCATGGCAAAATGGAACCACAGGTACGCGAGTAGCTACCGAAGAGCTCGTGGCTTGACACGCGGTATCCTGGATTGGCCGCTAGCTTGTGATAGCGCACGGCCAGGCTGTAGAGCGACTCATCCGGGAACGGCTGGGGGAAGAACAGAAGGTTAGCCACTGCCTTGAGCTCCCGATCCTCATGTCACCAGGAGGAATCCCTATCCACCCAGCCGCGCTGTTCGAGCTGAGCCTGAAGGTCTTCGTCCTTCGAAAAATGCACGTTAGCTAATGCTCCGTCAGCAACCGGGACCACGGTACGACCCGTAGCCTTCGATGCCGATTTATCCTTGGCTTGAGGTGGAGGAGTGATCGCGGCCTGGGTAAGTAGCGAAAGATGAGCTCTGTCGGCCCGGCGAGCCAAGTCGTAGTTCATCATCTGGGCGATCTGGTCTTTTGTAGGCATCATGTCCTCGAAGTCAGCAATCTGAAGAGGATCACCGCTTCGTAGAGCCTCGATGGGCTTGTGTAGAAGCCTCATTTGATTGTCATACACCTGCTGAAGCACCGCTGGCGTAATAGCGTCGAGGCCCTCCCAAATTACATGACGCTGCGCAAGCATAAGCAGTTTCGCTAGGAAATCAGTATTGCCTTGGGCGAGATCATAGATCTTGGACAAGAGCTCCTTCGTCAGGGGGGCGCATGATGCCGTCCAGTCATAGGCCCAGAGTTGGGACACCAAGTGCTCCCAAAACGGATCGTCTTCGCTGAATCGGTCAAAAGCGATGGGTCCCATCCCCGCCGCTCTTCGGGCGTTGCGCAGCACACCAGAAAACAGCGGGAGCATTGCGTTGGTCCCTACATACACCAGCGGAACGCCTGCATCGTTGGATAAAGTTACGAAGAAATTCAGCAACTTTTCCCGATCCTGTCCCCCCCGCGAGGAGCAAAGATGCTGCATTTCATCAATGATCAAAGCACCAATGAAAAAGGTTTTGCACAGCTGACTGATGTGCTGGAGCATTACGCTGATGCTGTTGCCAGAACCGCCCCTGCGCGAGTATTTGTCGACTCCTAACGCAGCATCCAACGCTGAGAAGAATGCTGCACAGAAACCGCGCAACGAGCCGTCATGAGGGCACTCAATCTTTAGCCACACGACCTGGGTTTCGATGAGAATGGCGTCTTTATATCTGCTGTGGCTGATCACCTGCGGATAAAGCCTTGCGATGGAATTGAGCGCTGTGGTCTTACCCATACCACTCAAGCCGATGAGCGTCATCGTCTCAGCGGTGGACATGAATCCGTGGCCCTTGGCCTCCGCTGAGGAAGGCAGCCGATGCCTAACAGATGAGGCCAACAGCGGATTGCGTCCCATATATCCGTAGCGAATCAGCTGGCTGAAAAGGTCTTCAAGGCGCAGGTGAATTTCGAATGGAACAACAACATCTTTCAGCCGGTTGATCCCATGACCGCGAAGCTTCGGTGGCAACGCTCGTTCGGCCTCGTCGGGCTTCGGCGGAAGGTTCCCAACGCGCCTGACCACATCTACATCCGACAGAATTCTAGGCAAGCATTCGATCAGCGGGTTGCCATCGTACTGAGGCATGCCTGTAGGAATGTATTCTGCGGGGGAGAACGTCAAATCGTTCATGTCTCAGCCTCGCTTCCCTCGCTGACGACTAGTTTCAGAAACGCCGCGCTTCTCGCGGAACTGGGCCTGCCGGTGACTAGCTTAGAATTTTCTGCCACAGGAGGTATGTTATCCACAACGCGTAGCTGATTCAGATCAGCGGTATGGGAATCGCGCTCGGTCTGAGCTTCGGTAGCACGCTTGGCACGTTTGTCCCGCTTGAAATCTGCATTCGATTTCGGGTCACCCTGAGCGACACGTTTGGATTTGGCCCGGTCAAAGATTTCCTCTTGCCGCCCCCTTACCAGCGCCGCAGTATTATCACTGTCATAACGGGCATCCGGCGAAACTTGGTTCAGGACATGGATCATATCAAGAACCTCCTCCATACGGAGTCCACCATATTTCTGCCGTTGCTGCGGTACAATAGTTAAAGCCTCAAAACCTGCTTCTGACTTGATCCAACAATTTTCAATAGAGTTAGGATCATAGAATACTCGAACATATTTCGTCCGCAGGTTGTGCGAGCGCTCCAACCACTCCTCGCGTAACGCTGTTTGACATGTATACTGTACGCCTTGGAAAACAATACCGCCTCGACTTATACGACACTGCTGAGAGGGCAATAGAGCGATTTTCAACTCAGCCGGCGATACTACTTTTGAATTTATAGGGCTATTATCCTTCGACCAATTCCAAATCGCTATAGGCGTTGCTTCCACTCCGCCGGCAATCATCTCGCGATTTAAAAGGTGTGGTATCCGCAGGCTCTTATTGTGAGCCAAGACTCCTACAATAACCATTTCGGTGAACTCGTCGATATCCAAAATGGCATCGAGTTGGTAGTCCCTATCGCCGCGCTCCATTTTACGAGCATCCACTCCGCCTGGAACGAACTTCAAGTCGAGGTGTTCATTGATCAGACGGAAACGGCTTTCGATGATCCCTTTCCAATCAGGCCTGAAAGGAGGCAAAATTTGCACCCCAAGCCCCAAGCTTTGGGAGAGCGTTGCCCCCGCCTCGCTTAGAAGTTCAGCCCGGTCAGCCACAATTTCGACTGGCAAATGCGAGCATGGCCAGTCAGCTTCCTCAATGTCTACGTTGTATCGTTTGCAAAACTCAACCTTTGAGGTGCAAGCGTTGTATATCGCGTGTCTAGCCCCATTCCAGCTGGGCCCCTCAAGGCCCACGTGAATTCCTACAATCATTCTGGTGTAGGTATCGACGACTACATAAAGTATCGGACGCCCAATGAGCCACAGCCTATTAACGCGATGCACTAAATAGACATCAGCGATGGTGGAATCTATCTCATATCGCTGCGTCGCGCCTATCAGGCCTTGGGATGCTGAGCCAACGATAGCCCGATGGTCTTTGTTGTACCTGATAGAACCGCCACGCACCTTGAGCTTATACAGGTCATCGAAAAATAATTTACCGTGATATCTAAGCTGTGCAGTAGTCGGGTAACTGCCGCGTACAATATTTCCTTTCGATCCGTCAGGGAGAGTCGCTCTATAAAATTTGTTTAACATCCACTTATGTGCATCTTTCAGGGTGCCACACTTGCCGCTAGCGACTCGCCCGTAAGCCAAACGGATATGAGAGAGATGGCGCTGTTCGAGCGGGATGGCACCACCATCATTGACAACGACACCAAGATACTTACGCGGCCGACCGGGGATAATACCTGAGGACCGATCCTTTTTCTTCCCACGTCCGCCGCAAGCGCTTGTGTTCCAAAGAAACGCGTTAGGTGTCTGACCCATACTCCAATAGCGGTATAGAAGCCGGTATATCTGCTTACGCTCTACCCCTGTCTCTATGGCATGCGTCGCAACAAGCTTCCCAAAACCAGGACCAAGAATATCCAAGGCAGAGCGATCTTCTACTAAACTTCTTATAAGACTCCAATTTCGATTTCGGCTCGCCTTTTCATTTTCACTAATTTCATCGTCGCTTCTGAGCAGATGTAAAGGAACCATTTCTGGACTTAAGACCGCGCGCCCTGAATCAATTTCGTCAATTAAAACTGACTTATCAATCTGCCACGGCTTGCCTGGATTCATTTTCAGCTCAATCACGATAACAGTATCATTATTTATGCCTAAGACCCTAACTGCCTTTTTTAGTAAGCTCGGTTCTTCGCCGGGAGAAACAATGCTGTTAATTTGAAAATCAAGCATGATGAGAAACCTCGGTTGGCGGAGACAAAGCCGCTGACCGATGGCTCGGCCATACGTGCAACGGCTGCGACAAGCTTATTATTTTCGAGGTAATATCAGACTCTAAACGGCCGATCCATAGCAGGTGATGGAAGAGCCGCTTCACGCTCATATAGTCAATATAGATATCACGTGACGCCTTTTCCAAAAGAGCTTTTAAGGGTATTTGATCCGTCTTTGACCCCGCGATGTATTCAAGTAAGTTCCCTATATTTTTCTCAGTCGGCAACGAGGGATGGATATTGGCATAAGTCCTGAGAACTCTGAGGTTCGCTAATCTAATCTTCGAGAGGTTTTCGTGCAGGACCAGCTTCCAGTCCACGCCCCTCATTGACCAGTATTTTTCCTCAATAGCGAGCTTTTCAGCTATTCGATTCCGCACATGAAGATCAGCCTGCTCAAATTCCTTTCTATATTTTACTGAGCGAGCAGCTAACCTCGTTTCACCAGAGGGATCCAAGAAGGTGATGAGAAAGTCCGTCGTCATAACGACAGGTATCTGCGTCCCAGGATATACAGGGTGACGACAATTTATGCTTGAGGCAATTGCTTGAGTCTCAGCCTGTGTAAGCAGGGGGTACTGCTCTCGGATATCAATGATCGAGGCGTCGTGCTCAAGTACAGTGAGGTAATCTCGCTCCGCATTGGACAGCAGGTGATGAGTGCGGAAAATCTTAACTCCCGCAATCATATGGGAGACACCCTTTGATTTGATTTCCCACACCTTGATCCATGGTTTATAGGAATCTCTCACTCCACTTCCACGGCCTGATTTAATTTTTTTATCTATTTTTGATTGGGTCATCAGCTGGCGGTGGGCAGCCTTGACCGGAGCTACGGGCGCAGATGCCATGTTCAAGTCGCTCATGATTGGGCGACCCACTCGAACGGAACGAGGCTGGTGTGTCGTGTAAAGAGGACATGCCAGCGAGCGGGCTCAGCCAGGACAACAGTCACAGCGGTGCGTAGAGGATTGTCACCCAAATCTCCAAGGCCTGGCTCCGGCCTGATGTGCGGTCGGGGCCAGCCTTGTGACAACCTTTATTACGTTGTGACAACCTTTATTGTTTTGTGACAACCTTTATTAATCAAAAACAAAATTGTCGACCGCCGTCGCCCTCATTCCACCGTCACCGACTTAGCCAGGTTACGTGGTTGGTCGACATCCGTGCCCTTGAGCACCGCCACGTAATACGACAGCAACTGCAGCGGGATGGTGTACAGGATCGGTGCCAGTGCGTCAGCGATGTGCGGCACCTTGATCACATGAGTACCTTCGCCGTTGCTCATACCAGCGTGCTCATCGGCGAACACCACCAGCTCACCACCCCGGGCGCGGACTTCCTGCAGGTTCGACTTGAGCTTTTCCAGCAGCTCGTTGTTCGGCGCCACAGTCACCACCGGCATGTCGTTATCCACAAGCGCCAGCGGGCCATGCTTGAGCTCACCTGCCGGGTACGCTTCGGCGTGGATGTAGGAAATCTCTTTGAGCTTGAGCGCACCCTCCATCGCAACCGGGTACTGCGCACCTCGGCCCAGGAACAGCGTGTGGTGCTTGTCGGCGAACAGCTCGGCGATCTTTTCGACGGTGTGGTCCATGGCCAGGGCTTCGCCCAGGCGTGCCGGCAGGCGACGCAGCTCTTCGACCAGCTCCGCTTCCACACCAGCCTCGAGGGTGCCGCGCACCTGGCCCAGGGCCAGGGTCAGCAGCATCAGCGATACCAGCTGGGTCGTGAACGCCTTGGTCGATGCCACGCCGATTTCCGGGCCGGCCAGTGTCAGCAGGGTAAGGTCCGATTCGCGTACCAGCGAGCTGATACCCACGTTGCAGATGGCCAGGCTGCCGAGGAAGCCCAGTTCCTTGGCATTGCGCAGGGCCGCGAGGGTGTCGGCAGTTTCGCCAGATTGGGAAATCGAAACGAACAGGGTGTCCGGCTGGACCACCACCTTGCGGTAGCGGAACTCACTGGCGACTTCGACCTGGCAAGGGATACCGGCCAGGCTTTCCAGCCAATAACGGGCAACCATACCGGCGTGGTAGCTGGTACCACAGGCTACGATCTGCACGTTGCGCACCTTGGCGAACAGCTCCGCGGCCTGTGGGCCAAAGGCCTGGACCAGCACATGGTCCTTGCCCAGGCGGCCTTCCAGCGTGCGCTGGACCACGCTTGGCTGCTCATGAATCTCCTTGAGCATGAAGTGGCGGTATGCGCCCTTGTCGGCGGCTTCGGCGCCTTCGTGATACTGCACGGTTTCGCGTTGTACCGCGTTGCCGGCCTGGTCCCAGACCTTCACCTGGTCACGGCGGATCTCGGCGATGTCGCCCTCTTCCAGGTACATGAAGCGGTCAGTGACCTGGCGCAGCGCCAATTGGTCGGAAGCCAGGAAATTCTCACCATGGCCGAGGCCAATTACCAAGGGGCTGCCACTGCGCGCAGCAACCAGGCGATCAGGTTGTTTCACGCTGATCAGTGCCAGGCCATAGGCCCCATGCAGGCGCTTGACCGCAGACTTCAGTGCGTCCGCCAGGTCCGGGATGGCCTTGAGGGTGTGGTGGATCAGGTGGACGATGACCTCGGTATCGGTTTGCGAATTGAACACATAACCCAGGCCTTTGAGCTCCTCGCGCAGCTCTTCATGGTTCTCGATGATACCGTTGTGTACCACCGCCACTTCTTCACCCGAGAAATGCGGGTGGGCATTGCCTTCGGTCGGTGCCCCGTGGGTGGCCCAACGGGTGTGTGCAATGCCCAACTGGCCGATCAACGGGTCGGCAGTGTTGGCAGCTTCCAGTTCAGCCACTTTGCCGATGCGGCGTCGGCGCTGCAGTTCACCCTGCTGGGTATAAACGGCAAGGCCAGCGCTATCGTACCCGCGGTACTCAAGCCGCTTCAGGCCTTCGATGAGAATGGCGGTGATGTTGCGTTCGGCGACGGCGCCAACGATTCCACACATGATTATTTCTCCTGGCTGATCGCGGCGCAGATCAGGTTGACGCCGCGGGCTTGAATCTGTTCGCGTGCCACAGCTGGCAGGCGTTCGTCTGTAATGAGGGTGCTGACATTGCCCCAGGGCAGTTCAAGATTAGGGATCTTGCGCCCGACCTTGTCCGATTCGACCATCACGATCACCTCGCGGGCCACCTCGGCCATGACTCGGCTCAGGCCCAGCAGCTCATTGAACGTCGTGGTACCGCGGTTGAGGTCGATGCCATCGGCGCCGATGAACAACTGGTCGAAATCGTATGAGCGCAGGACCTGCTCGGCGACCTGGCCCTGGAAAGACTCGGAGTGCGGGTCCCAGGTGCCGCCGGTCATCAGCAGCACCGGTTCATGCTCAAGCTCGCTGATGGCGCGGGCCACGTTCAACGAGTTGGTCATCACCACCAGGCCTGGCTGGCGACCGAGCTCCGGGATCATCGCGGCGGTGGTACTGCCACTGTCGATGATGATCCGAGCGTGTTCACGAATACGACCGACAGCAGCGCGGGCGATGGCTTTCTTATAAGCCGACACCGGCTGCGCAGTTTCACCAAGCATTTCCTGGGGAACCGGTACCGCGCCGCCGTAGCGACGCAGCAACAAGCCATTGGCCTCAAGGGCAGCGAGGTCCTTGCGAATAGTGACTTCCGAGGTTTCAAAGCGCTTGGCCAATGCGTCCACACTAACCTCGCCTTGCTCACTGAGCATGGCCAGGATGTTGTGACGGCGCTGGGGGGTGTTTCGTTTCGACATGGGCGCTTAAGTTTCGATTCGAAAGATAATGATTGCAATCAAAACCTATCGAAGAGCATTCGTCAAGGCTGCCAATCCGAAAAAATACTGGCTTGTGGATAAATGATTGTGGCCTTGGTTTTCGAGCGCCGACCACCGCGCCCCAGCATGCCCCTCTGATATCATTTATGCAGGCAAAAAAAAGCCGACTTATCCACATAAGTCGGCTTTCGATCGAAACAGCTGTGGATAATCAGCTCTTCTTGATCTTCTCCGGCCGCTTCCAGCCATCGATGTTGCGTTGACGCGCACGTCCCACGGCAAGTTGGTCAGCCTCGACAGTCTGGGTAATCGTCGAACCCGCCGCGGTCGTGGCCCCCGCCTTGATATCCACAGGCGCAACCAACGAGTTGTTCGAGCCGATGAATACATCCTCGCCCATCACGGTCTTGAACTTGTTGGCGCCATCGTAGTTGCAGGTGATGGTGCCGGCTCCGATGTTGGTACGTGCACCGATCTCGGCATCACCCAGATAGCTCAAATGACCCGCCTTGGCGCCTTCACCCAGGTGGGCATTCTTCAGCTCGACAAAGTTACCCACATGGGCCTTGGCATCCAGCACGCTGCCTGGGCGCAGACGCGCGAACGGGCCAGCATCGCTACCCTCGCCCATCACAGCGCCTTCGATATGGCTGTTGGCCTTGACCACCACGCCTTTGCGCAGGGTGCTGTCCTTGATCACGCAGTTAGGGCCAATCTGAACATCGTCCTCGATCACGACCTTGCCTTCGAGGATGACGTTGATGTCGATCAGCACATCGCGGCCAACGGTCACTTCACCACGCACGTCGAAGCGAGCCGGGTCACGCAGGGTCACACCCTGGGCCATCAGTCGACGGCCTTCGCGCAATTGATAGTGACGCTCGAGTTCGGACAGCTGGCGCCGGTCGTTGGCACCTTGCACTTCCATGGGGTCGTGCGGTTGCTCGGTAGCCACCACGAGACCATCAGCGACCGCCATGGCGATGACGTCGGTCAGGTAGTATTCGCCTTGGGCGTTGTTGTTCGACAACCGTCCCATCCAGTCGGCAAGACGAGCGGCTGGCAGGGCCAGAATACCGGTATTGCCTTCTTTGATCGCCTTCTGCGCATCGCTGGCGTCCTTGTGCTCGACGATCGCAGTCACCTTGCCTTGGGCATCACGCACAATGCGCCCGTAACCGGTCGGGTCTTGCAGGTTAACGGTGAGCAAGCCCAGCTGCTGGTCTGTGGCCTTGGCCAGCAGGCGTTGCAGGGTTTCCACTTCAATCAGCGGTACGTCCCCATACAGCACCAGTACCGTGTCGGCTGTGATCGCCGGCAGGGCTTGGGCAACGGCATGCCCGGTACCCAGTTGCTTGTCCTGCATCACGAAATTCAGATCGTCGGCTGCCAGGCGCTCACGCACCTGCTCCGCACCATGGCCAATCACTACGTGAATGCCTTGAGGCTCAAGCTGCCGTGCGCTGTGGATAACATGACCGAGCATGGAGTTGCCGGCCACCGGATGCAGCACCTTGGGCAGCGCCGAGCGCATGCGGGTACCTTGGCCGGCGGCGAGAATAACGATATCGAGTGACATTGACTGGCTACCAATCCTGGGCGGTCAGAAAAATGACCGAGAGGGGAATTCGGAAAAAGAAAAAGGGTAGCCGAGGCTACCCTTTTACTCAATCGCAACAGCAGTGATCAGCCGGGGCCGATTACTTGCCTTTGCGCATTTGCTGGACGGTACGCAGCTGAGCTGCGGCCTCGGCCAGACGTGCGGCGGCGGCGCCGTAATCGAAGTCCGCGCCTTTCAGACTCAGGGCATTCTCGGCAGCCTTGAGGGCTTCCTGTGCCTGAGCTTCATCCAGGTCTGTAGCACGTTGCACGGTATCGGCAAGCACCTTGACCATGTTCGGCTGAACCTCGAGGAAACCACCAGAGATGTAATACACCTCTTGGGCGCCACCCTGCTTGGTCAGCGTGATCGGACCTGGCTTCAGATTGGTGATCAGCGGCGCGTGGCCTGGAGCGATACCAAGATCACCCAGGTTACCGTGCGCAACCACCATCTCGACCAGACCGGAGAAAATCTCTCCTTCCGCGCTGACGATATCGCAATGGACTGTCATAGCCATCTGCTTGCCTCAACCTGATTAGCGCCCCTCTCGGGGCGCCGGGATTACAGTTTCTTGGCTTTCTCGACGGCTTCTTCGATGCTGCCGACCATGTAGAACGCTTGTTCTGGCAGGTGGTCGTAGTCACCTTTGAGGATGCCGCTGAAGCCAGCAATGGTGTCTTTCAGGGAAACGTATTTACCTGGGGAACCAGTGAAGACTTCTGCCACGAAGAACGGCTGGGACAGGAAGCGCTGAATCTTACGAGCGCGGGATACCAGCTGCTTGTCGGATTCGGACAGTTCGTCCATACCCAGGATCGCAATGATGTCCTTCAGCTCTTTGTAACGCTGCAGCACGTACTGAACACCGCGAGCGGTTTCGTAGTGCTCGTTGCCGATGACGTTCGGGTCCAGCTGGCGCGAAGTCGAGTCCAGTGGGTCGACCGCTGGGTAGATACCCAGGGAGGCGATGTCACGGGACAGAACGACGGTGGCGTCCAAGTGGGCGAAGGTGGTCGCTGGCGACGGGTCGGTCAAGTCGTCCGCAGGTACGTATACGGCCTGGATCGAGGTGATCGAACCTTCCTTGGTGGAGGTGATGCGCTCTTGCAGAACGCCCATCTCTTCAGCCAGGGTCGGCTGGTAACCTACTGCCGAAGGCATACGGCCCAGCAGTGCGGATACTTCGGTACCGGCCAGGGTGTAACGATAGATGTTGTCGACGAACAGCAGAACGTCGTTACCTTCGTCACGGAACTTCTCAGCCATGGTCAGGCCGGTCAGCGCTACGCGCAGACGGTTTCCTGGTGGCTCGTTCATCTGACCGTAGACCAAGGCTACTTTGTCGAGAACGTTGGAGTCCTTCATCTCGTGGTAGAAGTCGTTACCCTCACGAGTACGCTCACCCACACCAGCGAACACGGAATAACCGCTGTGCTCGATGGCGATGTTACGGATCAGTTCCATCATGTTTACGGTCTTGCCGACGCCGGCACCACCGAACAGACCAACCTTACCACCCTTGGCGAACGGGCAAACCAGGTCGATAACCTTGATGCCGGTTTCCAGCAGGTCGTTGCCGCCTGCCTGGTCAGCGAAGGAAGGTGCGTCGCGGTGAATGCCCCAACGCTCTTCTTCGCCGATCGGGCCAGCTTCGTCGATCGGGTTGCCGAGCACGTCCATGATACGGCCCAGGGTCGCTTTACCGACCGGGACGGAAATGGCCGCGCCGCTGTCGATGACGTTCAGACCGCGCTTCAAGCCTTCGGTCGAGCCCATCGCAATAGTACGAACCACGCCGTCGCCCAGCTGCTGCTGAACTTCCAGAGTGGTTTCCGCGCCTTCCACTTTCAGCGCGTTGTAAACACTCGGTACGCCGTCACGTGGGAATTCCACGTCGATGACGGCGCCGATGATTTGCACGATACGTCCGCTACTCATAGCTGGATCCTCTGAATATTTGAACCGTTAAACCGCGGCAGCGCCGCCGACGATTTCCGAGATCTCCTGGGTGATCGCAGCCTGACGCGCCTTGTTGTAGATCAGCTGGAGTTCGCTGATCAGGTCACCGGCGTTGTCTGTGGCGTTCTTCATGGCGATCATCCGGGCTGCTTGTTCAGCAGCGTTGTTCTCGACCACCGCCTGGTACACCTGCGACTCCACGTAACGCACCATCAAGCCGTCCAGCAGCTCTTTGGCGTCGGGTTCGTACAGGTAATCCCAGTGGTGCTTGAGTTCCTGATCCGGGGTTGCCACCAACGGTACCAACTGCTCGACCGTCGGAGTTTGGGTCATGGTATTGACGAACTTGTTCGACACCACGGAGAGGCGATCGATACGGCCGTCCAGGTAGGCGTCCAGCATCACTTTGACGGAGCCGATCAGATCATTGATCGATGGCTCTTCGCCCAGGTGGCTGATCGCTGCTACGACGTTGCCGCCAAAGATGCGGAAGAAAGTCGCACCTTTGCTACCGATCACGCACAGGTCGATTTCCACGCCCTGTTCGCGGTTGACGTTCATGTCCTTGACCAAGGCCTTGAACAGGTTGGTGTTCAAGCCACCGCACAGACCACGGTCACTGCTCACCACGATATAACCGGCACGCTTTACAGGGCGCTCGATCATGAAGGGGTGGCGGTACTCCGGGTTGGCGTTGGCCAGATGACCGATCACCTGGCGGATACGCTCCGCATAAGGACGGCTAGCAGCCATGCGCATTTGAGCCTTGCGCATTTTGCTGACCGCCACTTTTTCCATGGCGCTGGTAATCTTTTGCGTGCTTTTGATGCTCGCAATCTTACTGCGAATCTCTTTTGCGCCTGCCATGTATCACCTATCAGGTTAGCAAGCGGGGGCCAAAGCCCCCGCCGCGGCTTACCAGGTTTGGGTGGCCTTGAACTTCTCGATACCGGCTTTGATACCAGCGTCGATTTCGTCGTTGAAGTCACCCTTCACATTGATCTTGGCCATCAGTTCGGCGTGATCACGGTTGAAGTAGGCAATCAGCGCTTGTTCGAAGCTACCGATCTTGGCGATTTCAACGTCGGTCAGGAACCCACGCTCAGCGGCATACAGCGACAGCGCCATGTCCGCGATGGACATCGGAGCGTATTGCTTCTGCTTCATCAGCTCGGTAACACGTTGACCGTGCTCGAGCTGCTTACGGGTGGCTTCGTCCAGGTCAGAAGCGAACTGGGCGAATGCCGCCAGTTCACGGTACTGAGCCAGAGCGGTACGGATACCACCGGAGAGCTTCTTGATGATCTTGGTCTGAGCGGCACCACCTACGCGGGATACCGAAACACCGGCGTTCACTGCAGGGCGGATGCCCGAGTTGAACATGGCCGATTCCAGGAAGATCTGACCGTCGGTGATGGAAATCACGTTGGTCGGAACGAACGCGGAAACGTCGCCAGCCTGGGTTTCGATGATCGGCAGCGCGGTCAGGGAACCGGTTTTGCCAGTTACAGCACCGTTGGTGAACTTCTCGACGTACTCTTCCGAAACGCGCGATGCACGCTCCAGCAGACGGGAGTGGAGATAGAACACGTCGCCTGGGTACGCTTCACGTCCTGGTGGACGGCGCAGCAGCAGGGAGATCTGACGGTAGGCAACAGCCTGCTTGGACAGGTCATCGTAAACGATCAGTGCGTCTTCGCCGCGGTCACGGAAGAACTCGCCCATGGTGCAACCGGCGTATGGCGCCAGGAATTGCAGTGCGGCGGATTCCGAAGCACTGGCAACCACCACGATGGTGTTGGCCAGGGCGCCGTTTTCTTCCAGCTTGCGAACGATGTTGGCAACGGTGGAACGCTTCTGGCCGACAGCAACATAAACGCAGAAAATACCGGAGTCTTTCTGGTTGATGATGGCATCGATGGCCATGGCGGTCTTACCGATCTGACGGTCACCGATGATCAGCTCACGCTGGCCACGGCCGACCGGGATCATGGCGTCGACGGACTTGTAGCCAGTCTGTACAGGCTGGTCTACCGACTTACGCCAGATCACGCCTGGAGCCACTTTCTCGACCGCGTCGGTCTCGGTGTTGCCCAGAGGACCTTTGCCGTCGATCGGGTTGCCCAGTGCGTCGACGACGCGACCCAGCAGTTCCTTACCAACCGGAACTTCCAGGATGCGGCCGGTGCACTTGGCGCTCATGCCTTCGGCGAGGGTGTCATAGGCACCCAGGACCACTGCACCTACGGAGTCTTGCTCCAGGTTCAGGGCCATACCGTAGACGCCGCCAGGGAACTCGATCATTTCGCCGTACATGACGTCGGCCAGACCGTGGATCCGCACGATACCGTCGGAAACCGAAACGACGGTACCTTCGTTACGGGCTTGGGAGCTCACATCGAGGTTGTCGATGCGGCCCTTGATGATTTCACTAATTTCGGAAGGATTGAGTTGCTGCATTGCTCTGCTGCCCCTTCAAACTCAAGATTTCAAGGCTTCGGCCAGTTTCGCGATTTTGCCGCGAACAGAGCCATCGATTACCAGGTCACCAGCGCGGATGACGACGCCACCAATCAGGCTGGCATCCTCCGACGCGTGCAGGCGCACTTCCTGGCCTAACCGTGCACTGAGAACCTTGGCGAGTTTGTCTTGCTGTTCTTGGTTCAACGCAAAAGCACTGGTGACTTCCACGTCCACGGATTTCTCTTGCTCGGCCTTGTACAGGTCGAACAGAGCTGCAATCTCCGGCAGAAGCAGGAGACGGTCGTTTTCCGCGGCAACACGAATGAAATTCTGTGCCTGTGCATTGAACTTGTCACCGCACACGTCAATGAACGTGGCGGCCTTTTCTGCGCTCGTCAGTCGCGGGGCCTTGAGCAGGCGCTGCATGGTGTCGTCTTGCGACACCGCAGCAGCCAGGCCGAGCATGGCTGACCAATTGGCCAGTTGCTGATGGGCCTGGGCATGCTCGAAGGCAGCCTTAGCGTAAGGTCGGGCCAACGTGGTCAGTTCTGCCATGATCGCCCTCGCTTAAATTTCAGCGGCCAGTTTGTTAACCAGCTCCGCATGCGCGTTTTGATCGATTGTGGCGCCAAGGATCTTTTCAGCACCGCCAACGGCCAGGGCACCCACTTGGGCACGCAGGGCGTCTTTGGCACTGTTCAGTTCCTGCTCGATCTCGGCCAGAGCCTGAGCCTTCACACGGTCAGCTTCGACGCGGGCCTGGTCACGGGCTTCCTCGACAAGCTGAGCAGCGCGTTTCTTGCTTTGCTCAATGATTTCGGCTGCCTGTGCTTTAGCTTCACGCAGTTGCTGACCCGCTTTCTCTTGGGCCAGCTCCAGGTCGCGAGCTGCGCGGTTGGCAGCGTCCAAGCCGTCGGCAATCTTCTTTTGACGCTCTTGCAGAGCAGTGATGACCGGAGGCCATACATACTTCATGCAGAAGAGTACAAAAATCAGGAAAGCAACGGATTGGCCAATCAGGGTTGCATTAATGTTCACGCCAACACCTCGCTCGGTCTTAATTCATACAGCCATCAACTCGTGAATACGAGTGATTAGCCGGCGATCTGACCAACGAACGGATTCGCGAAGGTGAAGAACAGAGCGATACCAACACCGATCATGGTTACGGCGTCGAGCAGACCGGCAACGATGAACATTTTGACCTGCAGCATCGGAACCATCTCAGGCTGACGAGCAGCACCTTCCAGGAATTTGCCGCCCAGCAGGCCGAAACCAATGGCGGTACCCAGAGCACCCAGGCCGATCAGCAGAGCAACAGCGATAGCGGTCAGACCAACTACAGTTTCCATCTTTCCTCCCGACTTTTACGTCGTATTGGTTAGGTTTTTAGTTTGAAGCGGTAAAACAAATCGTTTGGAACAGCTGCCCTTGCGGACTTTTAAAGCCCTCCCCCCAAACGAGCGGGGAAGGCTATCAGACACGCCAGGCGGTCTTAATGGTTATCTTCGTGAGCCATCGACAGATAGACGATGGTGAGCATCATGAAGATGAAAGCTTGCAGGGTGATGATCAGGATGTGGAACACAGCCCACGCCCACTGCAGCACCACACCCAGGCCGCTCAGCCACAGCAGGCCGGAGCCGAACATCACGGCGATCAGGATGAACACCAGCTCACCGGCGTACATGTTGCCGAACAGTCGCAGCGCCAGCGAGATCGGCTTGGCGATCAGGGTGACGAATTCGAGCAGGAAGTTGACCGGAATCAGCAGGATCTGCACGAAGATGTTCTTGCTGCCGAACGGGTGCAGGGTCAGCTCACCGATGAAGCCGCCCAGGCCCTTGACCTTGATGCTGTAGAAGATGATCAGGGCGAACACGCAGAAGGCCATGGCCAGCGTCGCGTTCGGGTCGGTGGTCGACACGGCGCGGAACGGAATGTGCGGATCACCGGAGATCATGATGGCCAGCTGAGGAATCCAGTCGACCGGTACCAGGTCGACGGCGTTCATCAGGAATACCCAGACGAAGATGGTCAGTGCCAGCGGCGCAATCACCGGGCTACGGCCGTGGAAGGAGTCCTTCACGCTGCCGTTGACGAAATCGACCATCACTTCGACGAAGTTCTGCAGGCCGCCAGGCTGGCCGGAGGTCGCCTTCTTCGCCGCCATGCGGAAGATGAACAGGAAGATCAGACCCAGCGCGACGGACCAACCCAGGGTGTCCAGGTGGAACGCCCAGAAGCCCATTGCCTTGGCTTCTGCAGCCGAATGGGCGAAGCCCCAGCTGCCGTCTGGTAGTTGACCGTAGGTCAGGTTCTGCAAGTGGTGCTGGATATAGCCCGAAGCGGTTTCTGCTGCCATGGTTGCCTCAAACGCCCTAAGGTCTCGAAAGTCTTTTATTCATCAGCAGGGGCGCAAACCAGCTGACCAAAAGGGTCAACACGAAGACGCCGAAGACTGCTAACGGCGCCAGTGGCTTCACTCCTGCGAAGGTCAGTGCGAATAGCACTGCCGTCAAAATCATCTTGCCGGCCTCGCCTGCGTAAAACGACTTGACGATGGCCTGCGCCGCCCGGGCTCCGCTAAAGCGAAAAGCCTTCCAGGCGAAATACATATTGGGTAGCCAGGCAATCAAACCTCCGCAGAGACCTGAATATCCACTGACTGCCCCTTTCCACTGCCACAACACCAATGTTGCCAGCAGAAGCACTACACATTGAGCCAGCAGTACCGGAAAAACCGCCCAGCGATGGAAAGGCAGGCGGTTTGGCGTGCGTATTTCCATCACAACTGCTCCTCGAAGTCGACCAACAAGTCAGTAACGACTTGGCATAAATTGTGCCGACAAAATGCGCGCAGAGTATAGGGGTGGATTAACCCCTATTCAACTCTTGGGTAGTGATTTCCGACTGCGCGCTACAACTGGAATTGTTTCAGCGGATGTGAGCAAGGACGCCCTGCAACTCGTCAAGCGAGTTATAGCGAATAACCAACTGGCCTTTTCCCTTGTTTCCGTGACGAATCTGCACCGGGGAGCCCAGGCGCTCTGCAAGCCGCTGTTCAAGGCGCTCGATATCCGGATCAGGTTTGCTCGGCTCTAACGGGTCAGGTTTGCCGTTGAGCCACTGGCGCACCAGTGCCTCAGTTTGGCGCACAGTGAGCCCGCGTGCGACAACATGACGCGCCCCCTCTTCCTGGCGATCTTGCTCAAGACCGAGCAGCGCACGTGCGTGCCCCATCTCCAGATCACCATGGGCAAGCATGGTCTTGATCGCTTCAGGCAGCGAGATCAGGCGCAGCAGGTTGGCCACGGTCACCCGCGACTTGCCGACGGCATCGGCCACCTGCTGCTGGGTCAGCTCGAACTCCT
Organism: Pseudomonas sp. WHRI 8519; assembly: GCF_040224055.2. NCBI lineage: Bacteria > Pseudomonadati > Pseudomonadota > Gammaproteobacteria > Pseudomonadales > Pseudomonadaceae > Pseudomonas > Pseudomonas sp. WHRI 8519. Next base: position 6,092,197 of record NZ_CP167996.1, read on the forward strand.
GTTGCAGGCGTTGCAGGGCCAGGGCCTCTTCCAACGGGTTGAGGTCCTCTCGCTGGATGTTCTCGATGAGGGCCATGGCGATGGCAGCTTCATCAGGCACTTCGCGCACCATCGCCGGGATGGTGTCCAGGCCGACCTGCTGCGTGGCACGCCAGCGGCGCTCACCCGCGATGATCTCGTAGCGGTTGCCCTCGATCGGGCGCACCACGATGGGCTGCATCACGCCGTGCGTGCGAATCGAGTGCGCCAGTTCTTCCAGCGCCTGCGGATCCATGTCACGACGCGGCTGGTATTTACCGCGCTGGATCAACTCGACCGGCAGGTGTTGCAGTTCTTTCTGGTCGATCTTGACAGCCTGCTCTTCGAGCGCGCTGACGGAAGGACCACTGAGCAGTGCATCCAACCCACGTCCGAGACCTCGTTTCTTAACGGCCATGCGGATTCCTTAAGTTGTTTGTGCAGTGCGTGATTGACGGCGTTGACGGCGAACCAGTTCACCGGCCAGGGCCAGATAGGCCAGTGCGCCACGCGATTGCTTGTCGTAGGCCAGCGCCGGCATGCCAAAACTCGGTGCCTCGGCCAAGCGGATGTTGCGCGGAATGACGGTATCGTAGAGCTGCTCGCCGAAGTGCTCCTTGAGCTGCGCCGATACATCGTTGTTCAGGCTCAGACGCGGGTCGTACATGGTACGCAGCAACCCTTCGATCTTCAGCTCGGGGTTCAGACGGGCAGCGATACGCTTGATGTTATCCACAAGATCGCTGAGGCCTTCCAGTGCGTAATACTCACACTGCATGGGGATGATCACGCCATCGGAGGCGACCAAGGCATTGAGCGTCAGCATCGACAGCGACGGGGGGCAATCGATGAGGATGAAGTCGTAATTCTCGCGGATCGGCGCCAAGGCATTGCGCAGGCGGCTCTCCTTGACCTGCATTTCCAGCAGCACCACTTCCGCGGCAGTCAGGTCGCGGTTGGCCGGCAGCAATTGGAAGCCACCATGCTCGGAGTAGTGCATGGCCTGGGCAAGGTCGCATTCCCCGATCAGCAGGTCGTAGACCGAGTGTTCGAGTTCGTGTTTGTCCACACCGCTGCCCATGGTGGCGTTGCCCTGCGGATCGAGGTCGATCAGCAGCACACGACGCTTGGTCGCAGCCAGCGATGCGGCGAGATTGATACAGGTGGTGGTTTTACCCACTCCACCTTTCTGGTTCGCGATTGCGAATACCTTAGCCATTGTTGCGTGTGTTCCCAGTCATGCCTTGCGGCGCAGTATCAGCAGATGGCGCTGGCCCTGGCAACCTGGAACGGTCAGGGCCTGCTCGCTTTCCACTGTGAAGTCTGCGGGCAATGCTACCAGTTCATCGGCAGGATGCAGCCCCTTCATTGCAAGCCATTGCGTCCCGGTGTCGCCCAAGTGGCGGGTCCAGTTGGTGAAGTTCTCCATGCTGCTGAAGGCGCGAGAGATGATACCGCTGAACGGCTGTGCTGGCTGGAAGGCCTCGACCCGGCTGTGGATAACCGTCAGGTTGTCCAGTTTCAGCTCCATCTTCACCTGGGTGAGGAAGCGGGTTTTCTTGCCATTGGCGTCCAGCACCGTTACGCGTTTGTGCGGATGCAGGATAGCCAATGGAATCCCTGGCATGCCACCGCCGCTGCCGACATCAAGCCAGGTATCGCGACCGCTGTGGATAAAACCCATGACGCTGAGGCTGTCCAGCAGATGCCGCGAAACCATCTCGTCCGGGTCGCGCACGGCGGTCAGGTTGTAGGCCTTGTTCCATTTGATCAACAGGGCCAGGTAGCCAAGCAGCCGTTCGTGCTGCTCGGCGCTCAGCTCGACACCAAGCTGGCGTGCACCTGTGGACAACTCTTCAGCGTGTTGCGGGGTGACCAGGGAACTCAAGCGCTTTGCTCCAATTCGCGGCCAGCGCCGCGTTTTTTCAGATGAATCAACAACAGGGAAATGGCCGCTGGTGTCACGCCAGGGATGCGCGAAGCCTGGCCGAGCGTCTGCGGGCGGGTCTGGCCGAGCTTGCCCTGGATTTCCTTGGACAGGCCGGAAATCGAGGTGTAGTCGATATCCACAGGCAGGCGGGTGTCCTCGCTGGCGCGCAGGCGAGCGATCTCATCCTGTTGGCGATCGATGTAACCGGCGTATTTGGTCTTGATTTCGACCTGTTCGGCAACCTGTGGATCGATTTGTTCGCCGCCGGTCGCTTCGATCAGCCCAGCGTAATCCACCTCTGGTCGCGCAAGCAGGTTGAGCAGGCTGTATTCGTGGCTCAGCGGAGTACCGAACTTATCCACAACGGCCTGGCCCTGTGGGGTATTCGGACGGACCCAGGTCGTTTTCAAGCGTTGTTCCTCACGCTCGATGCCATCACGCTTGGCACAGAACGCAGCCCAGCGCTCGTCGTCGATCAAGCCAAGCTCACGGCCTTTCTCGGTCAGGCGCAGGTCGGCGTTGTCTTCTCGCAGGATCAGGCGGTATTCGGCCCGCGAGGTGAACATGCGGTACGGCTCTTGGGTACCCAGGGTAATCAGGTCGTCGACCAGCACCCCGATGTAGGCCTCGTCACGGCGCGGGCACCAGCTTTCGCGGCCCTGCGCGCGCAGCGCGGCATTGGTACCGGCCAACAGGCCCTGGGCGCCGGCTTCTTCGTAACCAGTGGTGCCGTTGATCTGGCCAGCGAAGAACAGGCCGCCGATCACCTTGGTTTCGAGGCTGTACTTGAGATCACGCGGGTCGAAGTAGTCGTACTCGATGGCGTAGCCTGGGCGCACGATGTGCGCGTTTTCCATGCCGCGAATCGAGCGTACCAGCTCCAGCTGCACGTCGAACGGCAGAGAAGTGGAGATACCGTTGGGGTACAGCTCGTGGGTGTTCAGCCCTTCCGGCTCGATGAACACCTGATGGCTTTCCTTGTCGGCAAAGCGATGGATCTTGTCCTCGATCGACGGGCAGTAACGTGGGCCGACACCTTCGATGACACCCGAGTACATCGGCGAACGGTCGAGGTTCGAAGCGATGATTTCGTGGGTCCGCGCATTGGTATGGGTAATCCAGCAGCTGACCTGACGTGGGTGCATCGCGGCATTGCCCATGAACGACATGACCGGGATTGGTGTGTCACCCGGCTGCTCGGTCATCACCGAAAAGTCCACCGAACGACCATCGATGCGCGGAGGCGTGCCGGTTTTCAGTCGACCGACGCGCAGCGGTAGTTCACGCATGCGGTGGGCCAAGGCGATCGAAGGTGGATCACCAGCGCGGCCGCCGGAATGATTCTGCAGGCCGATGTGGATAAGGCCACCCAGGAAAGTACCGGTAGTGAGCACCACGGAATCGGCGAAGAACCGCACGCCCATTTGCGTAACCACGCCTTTGACTTGGTCTTGCTCGACGATCAGGTCGTCACAGGACTGCTGGAATATCCACAGATTCGGCTGGTTTTCCAGGATTTCGCGAACCACAGCCTTGTAGATGGCGCGGTCGGCCTGTGCACGCGTGGCGCGAACAGCCGGGCCCTTGCGGTTGTTCAACACGCGGAACTGAATGCCGCTCTTGTCAGTGGCCAGTGCCATGGCACCGCCGAGCGCATCGATCTCTTTGACCAGATGGCTTTTGCCAATGCCACCGATGGCTGGGTTGCAGCTCATGTGACCGAGGGTTTCCACGTTATGGGTCAGCAGCAGGGTTTTTACACCCATGCGTGCAGACGCAAGCGCAGCCTCGGTACCGGCATGGCCGCCGCCGATGACGATCACTTCAAAACGGGAAGGGAAATCCACCACGCACCTCGTGCCTGTTTTTGCGAATAGAGAAGGTAAGCGGACAAGTATAGGGACTTCACCCCCCCTAAAGAAACCTTTTGCGCAAATTTTGACCAGGCTGTGGATGAATGGCGGATAACAGAAACTAGAGAGAAGAAATTTAAAAAAGCTTTGTTTTTATGTTTATTCTTATGCACGCACCTATCTGTGGATAACGTTATGCAGGCCCATAGATTCGCTGTGTAGAGCAAAATTGAACCCTGTGGCTGAAGTACCATGAGGGCTATGGATAAGCCGATTTAGCCTGTGGATGAAATGCCTATTTACCCACAGGGCAGATTGTCCTCAGAAAAAAAGCAGGGTTATCAACGGAGCTGAAGGCGACTTTTCCACAGGGCTCATGCCTGTGTTTTTCAGGCTGTTGATTGAAAATCTGCATTTCCCATCCATGTCCCTAAGGCCCGCTGATCAAATCTCGGGCAAAAAAAAGCCGCTCCAAGGAGAGCGGCCTCATGAAAGGTGTGGTTGAAAAGCTACTTACCGATGCAGAAACTCGAGAAGATCCGCCCCAGCAGGTCATCCGAACTGAACGCACCCGTGATCTCACCCAGCGCATGCTGTGCCTGGCGCAGGTCCTCAGCCAATAACTCACCGGCCCCGGCCAAGGTCAACTGCGCACGACCGTGCTCCAGATGAGCACTGGCCTGGCGCAGGGCATCGAGGTGGCGCCGGCGTGCGCTGAAGCCACTCTCTGCAGTCTGTTCATAACCCATGCAGGCTTTCAGGTGGTCCCGTAGCAGCTGCAGGCCGTGATCGGAACCTTTGGCGCTCAGGGTGATGGTTACATGACCGTCATCGCACTGCTCCAGCGCTACAGGTTCGCCACTGAGATCGGCTTTGTTACGAATCAGCGTGACCTTGCCCGGATCAGGCCGTTGATCAAGAAACTCCGGCCACAAGGCGAACGGATCACTGGCCTCAGGGGCGGTGGAGTCGACCACCAGCAACACCCTATCGGCCTCCCCGATGGCCTTGAGCGCGCGCTCGACGCCAATCTTTTCCACATGGTCGTCGGTAGTGCGCAAACCGGCCGTATCGACGACGTGCAGCGGCATGCCATCGATGTGGATATGTTCACGCAGGATATCCCGCGTGGTCCCCGCGATGTCGGTGACGATTGCCGCTTCACGGCCGGCCAGTTGATTCAACAGGCTCGATTTACCTGCATTGGGTCTGCCGGCGATCACCACCGTCATGCCGTCACGAAGCAGCGCACCCTGCCCCGCCTCACGCTGTACTGTGGACAACTCGCCACGCACTGCGTCGAGCATCGACAGGACGTGGCCATCGGCAAGGAAGTCGATCTCTTCCTCTGGGAAGTCGATCGCGGCCTCGACATAGATCCGCAGCGCGATCAGTGCTTCAGTCAAGCTATGCACACGTTTGGAGAATTCGCCTTGCAGCGATCGCAGGGCGTTGCGTGCTGCCTGGCTGGAACTGGCTTCGATCAGGTCGGCAATCGCTTCGGCCTGTGCCAGGTCGAGCTTGTCGTTGAGGAACGCCCGCTCACTGAACTCACCCGGCCGGGCCAAGCGGCAACCCACCTGCACACAGCGTTGCAAGAGCATGTCCAGTACCACCGGGCCACCATGCCCCTGCAACTCGAGTACGTCCTCACCGGTGAACGAGTTAGGGCCGGGGAAGAACAGCGCAATGCCTTCATCCAGTACCAGCCCTTCCTGGTCGCGGAATGGCCCGTAGTGGGCATGGCGCGGCGTCAGTGTGCGGCCGGTGATGAGCTGGCCAGCCTTGGCCGCCAGTGGCCCGGACAGCCTGACGATGCCCACCCCTCCGCGTCCTTGTGCGGTTGCGATGGCAGCGATGGTTTCACGCACAGTGTTCATGCTCGAAAGCCTCTACGACAAAAACGACAGATAGCAAAAACGCCCCCGAGGGGGCGTTTTTATTCACAGGCTAGCGCAGTAGCCCGTCAAGCAGCAGCTTTTTTGGTGGCTGCTTCAATACGGCGGGTGATGTACCACTGCTGCGAAATCGACAGGCAGTTGTTCACAACCCAGTACAGCACCAGGCCGGCTGGGAACCACAGGAAGAAGAAGGTGAAGATGATCGGCATCATTTTCATCACCTTGGCCTGCATTGGATCCGGCGGCGTCGGGTTCAGGCGCTGCTGGATGAACATGGTCGCGCCCATGATGATCGGCAGGATGAAGAACGGGTCCTTGATCGACAGGTCAGTGATCCACAGCATCCATGGCGCCTGGCGCATCTCGACGCTTTCCAGCAACACCCAGTACAGGGCCAGGAACACCGGCATCTGTACCAGGATCGGCAAGCATCCGCCCAGCGGGTTGATCTTCTCTTTCTTGTACAGCTCCATCATCGCCTGGGACATCTTCTGGCGATCGTCACCGAAGCGTTCCTTCAGTGCGGCAAGCTTCGGCGCCACGGCACGCATGCGCGCCATCGAACGGTAGCTGGCGGCCGACAGTGGGAAGAACAAGCCTTTGATGAGCATGGTCAGCACAATGATCGACCAGCCCCAGTTACCCAGCAGGCTGTGGATATGTTGCAGCAACCAGAAGATCGGCTGGGCGATGAACCACAGGAAGCCGTAATCGACAGTCAGTTCCAGGCCTGGGGACAGTTCCTTGAGCTTGGACTGGATCTTCGGGCCGGCGTACAGCATGGCGCTGGTTTCGACCTTGCCGCCAGCAGGTACGCTGATGGCCGGGCCGGTATAACCGATGATGTAGTTGCCCTGGCTGTCTTTGCGGGTCTGGACGACGTTGTTGTCCGACTTGGCAGGGATCCAGGCAGTCACGAAGTAGTGCTGCAGCCAGGCAACCCAGCCACCAGACACATTTTCTTTCAAACTACCTTTGTCGATGTCCTTCATCGACACTTTCTTGTACGGCTCGCCAGCTGTCCACAGGGCAGCACCCAGGTAGGTGGCGGTACCGGTGGCGGTGCTCGAGGACGGATCACCACTGGCGTCACGCTTGAGCTGGGCAAACATGTTGCCGCTCCAGGCCTGGCCGCTCTGGTTGTCGATCAGGTAGCTGACGGTCAGGTCGTACTCACCGCGTTTGAAGCTGAAGCGCTTGATGTAGTTCACACCGTTGTCGCTGAACTTCAGGTCGACTACCAATTGTTGCTGGCCATCAGCCAGTTGGTAGGCCTTCTGCTCGGCGGCGTACAGTGGACGGCCGGTGCTGCGGGCATCCGGACCATTGGTACCGGTCAGGCCGCTTTGGGCCAGGTACAGGCGCTCGCCGCCGTTGTCGAACAGCTGGAACGGAATGTCCGGATGGTCCTGGCGGCGTGGGTACTTCGGCAGGTTCAGCTGGACGATGTCACCGCCGACTGGATCGATAGCCAGTTCCAGGACATCGGTCTTGACCCGGATCAGATCCTTGCTGAGTGCAACGGGTGCCAGTTCGGCAGCGTTCGACTCGGCGTTGGCGCTCGGTACATCGGCGCTGGCGCCGTTGTTAGCGGCCGGTACGCCATCGGGCAGGCCCGGAGCAACGGTGCTGGCAGCAGTATTCTGAGTCGGCAAGGCAGCCTGGCCGTAGTCATCGTTCCACTTCAGGACCATGACGTAGGACACGATTGCCAGGGCGGCGATCAGGATCGTGCGTTTAATATCCATGATTACTCGGCTATCGAAGAAGTTCGGGAGGAAGGAGCGGGGGGAACGGGATCGAAACCGCCGTCGTTCCACGGATGACAACGCCCCAGGCGACGAACGGTCAGCCACCCGCCACGCAAGACGCCATGGGTTTCAATGGCTTCTAACGCATAACAGGAGCAACTGGGGTAAAAACGACAGTGGCTGGCCATCAGAGGACTGATGGCATAACGGTAAAACTGGATCGGAACGAGTACCAGTTTACGCATCTTGACTGTCTACCCCTGCGGAATCGGCGTTAGCCGCTGGAGTGGGCCGGCTGCGCGCCAGGCGTTTCCAGAGCTTGCCAAAGTGTTGGTGCAATTCCGGGTTTTCTATCTCACCCAATCCCTTGCGCGCTACGATCACTATGTCCAGGCCAGCGAGCATTTGCTGGTGCAGACGGAAGGAATCGCGCATCAAGCGCTTGAGGCGATTGCGTTGAACGGCAAGCTTGACGCTCTTCTTGCCGATCACCAAGCCAAGGCGTGGATGATCGAGACCGTTCTCGCGAGCAAGGATCAGCAGGTTTTTCCCTGGAACCTTGCCGGTTGGGGAGTCGAAGACCGCTTTGAAATGCCGGGGTGTAAGCAGTCGCTTTTCCCGACTGAAGTCCTGACTCACCACCTTTGCCGAAAGATCAAATGGCCAGACGCTTACGGCCTTTGGCACGACGACGCGACAGAACAGCACGGCCGTTCTTGGTAGCCATACGGGCACGGAAGCCGTGGGTGCGAGCGCGCTTGATGGTGCTTGGTTGGAAAGTACGTTTCATGGCGTGTTACCTGGTTTGTCGACAACGGGCCGGAATGGCCCCCTTTTTAAGAGATCGGCGATTCTAGAGAAAGCAAGCCAATAGGTCAATTTCCAACCAGCCTTTCCTTATGGAAGGTGCTTTGAGCGATCGGGTGGGCGGTGCCGGGTCGGTAAGCCAAACGGATGTCAAAAGTAAAAAAAAGAAGAGACATATAAAAAGCTTTTCTGAATAACTTATAGATCTTAGGTGGATAAAGATCTGTGGATAACCTTCTGGAGGCCCATGATCACGCGTCATCCAGCGTCCTGAAACGTTGTCCACAACCCGTGCTGTGCTTGTGCCACGCCTGAGTACAGCCTGTGGATGAAAAGTCATGTTATGCACAGGTGACTTATCAACAGATTTCAGGCCAGGGTTGTGCATAGCCCTCAGGGTTGGTTATCCACAGAGCTTATTCACGGTCCGCGCGTGGCTTTTTGGTCGCTAAATGGCTGTTTTGCCATGGATCATAATGTTTCCACATGTGGATAACTGATCGCTTGACCGGTACAATGGCCGTTTGTTTTAGCCTCATCCGGCTTTCAAACTCAGGGGATATCC